>NZ_FOAS01000005.1 GCF_900109735.1 Atopomonas hussainii | reverse complement strand
AATAGAACGCCTGAAAGCCAAAGTGCGCGCCAAAGTCGAGCATCCCTTTCACGTGGTTAAAAATCTGTTTCATTACCGCAAAACGCGCTATCGCGGTCTGACGAAAAACACGGCGCAGCTGTTCAGCCTGTTTGGCTTCGCGAATTTGCTGCTATCCAAGCGACATTTGATGCGTGCTCACGGGATAAATCCGTCTTGCTGACGGGAAATGGCCTCTACGGAGGCTGCGCTAACGCCAAAAGGCGCTAGTCATGCGGGGAATCGAGCTGGTTTTCTGATTTTGCGCTGCGAATCGGCACTGGTGCTGGTGTGAGGCTTAATAAATCAGCGTTTCCATAGAAGTAAGAACGATTCAGCACTGGGATATTCATACAGACAAACACCCAAGCTTAAAGGAAATTTCTGCGAGATACGATCTAAAAATATCAAAGAAACCAAATTCATTATGCAAATTAAAAATCCATCACGAAATAAAAGCCCAAGAAACAGATCGAATAGAATTTACGCTTTCAACCGATTACTGGGGAGACCCACTTGGCTTGTCACTATTCCTCCTAGAGGTCACTGTCCTATTTAATGAGCACAAAACAGGACCCACCTCACAAATACTTGTTCACATTCCAGCTCCTATTGAAGTAGGTGGTTATTTTTTTGGTGGCTACAAAGAAGGTACTATCAAAAAAAACAAGGAGGCATCCCGTGAGATTTTGTCACTTAAGAAAATAGTTGAAATCCCGGAATTCATAGAAAATGCATTAGAGTCGTGGATTAATGCGCCAGAGTAAAACTATACAAACACAGTTCCACTAAGCTCCAATTACGCGGAGCAGGTGCCGGAACAGTGTCGGAATCACAGTGCTGCAAAGGGCGAAAACGAGCGCCCGGCCGGCCAGAAGCCCCATAATTACTGGTTTTTTGCAACACTGAGCACCCTACAAACCCCTCCCCCTCCATGCGTCGCGCTGGGCTTCCTTGTCCGCTTGAATAACCTGTAAAACAATGCACTCAAGTGAGCGAAGGGCATGCCCATGAGCATCACTACCATTCGGCTTCAGCCTGATCTCGAAAAAAGCTTGTAGCTTAGGCGGAGAAGCTGCACAAAAGTAAAAGCTGACTGATCAATCAAGCCCTTAGCGAATACTGTGAGCGTCAGGAGTTAGAGCAGGCCCGCTGGCAAGAAACACTGCAAGCGATGGAGTCAGTCGCTCAGGGCCGCGAGGTTTCAGGTGTTGCTGTGGGGGCATGGCTACGAAGCTGGGGCACCGAAAATGAGCTTGCGCCGCCGAAGGTTAAAGAAAATGGGCACAGACCCCATTCCGCATAAGGAAATCCCATGTCACTAATCGCCAACACCCCTACACCGCCGTATTACGCGGTGATTTTCACCTCTGAGCGCCACGAGGGCGATCATGGTTATGCCGCGATGGCTGAGCGCATGCTGGCGTTGGCGGCGCAGCAATCGGGCTTTTTAGGGGTGGAGTCGGCGCGTAGCGACGTGGGTGTCACGGTGTCGTATTGGGCTGATCTGGAGTCGATCAAACGCTGGAAGGCCAATGCCGAGCACTTGGAGGCACAGCGCTTAGGTAAAGAGCGTTGGTACAGCGCCTTTAAAACCCGCATCGCCAAGGTCGAGCGAGACTACTAAGTAGTCATTGCCGCAGGGGTGGGCGCCCCCTAGCTAGTCATCAAGCAAGCGCAAAACCTAATGTACTTGGCTTAACGGGCTCTACTCGCCTATAACCAATGCTCAACCCCAAGATGGGGCTTAACAGCCAATTGGCATATGGAGTTGCAATGTCCACCAATAACAATAAGCCCGTAGCGGGCTGGATCGGCGGTTTTATGCAGTCGAACGCCGACTTCGCCTATCCCAACCCCAACCTCAGCGCGTTACCCATGCTCGACAACATGGCCAACATCGACAAGTTGCAGCGTCAGCAGCCGGTCGAGTGGCCCGAATTCAGCTGGGAATCCGCCCCCGGCGAGGCCGACCCCAAGCGCTGCTATCAGATGTTTGCGCCGTATATTTCGCGCCTGGGCTATACCGACAAGGGCCGCGTGTTCTCGATCATTTGCCCGCAGCAAGGTATGTATTCTGAGCACTTTGGCGTGCTCAACGTCGAGGTTACCGTCACCGGTCAGCGCGGCTGGGTGGATGAGCCGAGCAAAACCATGGCCGCCGACATGAGCGTGATCGGCAAAGTGTGGTTTAGCCCCAGCGCGCTGCAGAAACAGCACGTGGCCGATCTGATGGCTTATTTCATCGCCAACAAGCTGCATTTCCCGTTTGATAAAGCCAACGCGATTCGCGTTAACACCTCGCTACCGGGCAACCCGCAGCAGCCGATCTTTCCGCTGCGCTCTGGCGAAAGCAGCGATTTCCCGATTCCTGAATTTGCCCGACACACCGCCGAGGCGTGGGATGTGTCTCATCTGGGCGTGCAAATCGGCGCCATCGAGCCAACCGGCAACAGCGTGGTGGACGAGTTCAACCAACTGGTGATGGACATCTTCAACTTGGGCTCGGGCAACATGCTTAAGCAAGGCAACGTGCTGACGTGGAATGTGTGGTTCACCCCGCCCACCACCGTCAACCAAGAAGAATGGCGCACCCACGCACAGCGCTGGCGCGACTCGATCGACGCCGATCACGGCAGCCCGGACGGCCCAAGCTCGCCGGCGCGTTACTTTGATGGCACGCCCTTCAAACCGCTGGAGAACCTGCTGGAGCAAGAAAGCCAGAAGATCGAAGACTTCCTGCGCAAACACGTGCGCTAACGCCTTTCGCGCAGGCAAAGAAAAAGCCCCAAGCATTACTGCTTGGGGCTTTTAATTGGAGGCTGAGGTCGGAATCGAACCGGCGTTCACGGATTTGCAATCCGGTGCATAACCACTCTGCTACTCAGCCTTAACCCGGTGATGACTGCTAAGCAGCACATCGAAAACTGGAGCGGGAAACGAGACTCGAACTCGCGACCCCGACCTTGGCAAGGTCGTGCTCTACCAACTGAGCTATTCCCGCTTGGCGTGGGGCGCATTCTAACGGCTCAGCAATACCTGTCAAGTTATTGATATGAAAATACTTATGCGTCTTTTTCGGCGCTTTTCACATCCCAGCTCAGGTGTGGCCAGGCGGCGCGCAAGTAACTGAGCATCGACCACAAGGTGAGCACCGCCGCCAAACCTAACAGCACATAACCGAAGATTACCCACGGATTAAACGAAGCCGGGTTAGCCAGCAGAATCACCAGCGCGAGCATTTGCGCGGCGGTTTTCCACTTGCCCAGCGACGACACCGCCACTTGCGCCCGCGCGCCCAGCTCGGCCATCCATTCACGCAGCGCCGACACAACAATCTCGCGACCAATAATCACCGCCGCCGGAATGCTCAGCCACAGGTTGGCGTGGGTTTCTACCAGCATCACCAAAGCCACGGCGACGATCAGTTTGTCGGCCACGGGGTCAAGAAAGGCGCCGAACGGCGTGGTTTGCCCCCAACGGCGGGCCAAGTAACCATCCAGCCAATCGGTGGCGCTGGCCAGCGCAAACACCGCACTGGCGGCCCAGAAGCTCCAGCTAAAGGGCAAGTAATACAGCACCACAAAGACGGGGATGAGGGCCACGCGCAACAGCGTGAGGATGTTCGGAATATTCATAACGACGCCAAAAAATGATGAGTGCTACAGGCAGGCCTAAACCCATTAAAGCAAGCCCGGCTTAACCCATGCTCACCGACTAAGGTTGGGCGGCCACGCTGCAACACGAAGCCGCGCATTCTACTCGCTGTGCAAAGCGGCATAAATCTGCTCGGCAAGCTTTTTACTGATTCCCGGCGCTTTGCTGATCTCTTCACTACTGGCGCGGCTGAGTTCTTGCAGGCCGCCAAAGTGCTTGAGTAGCTCGCGGCGCCGCTTGGGCCCCACGCCGGGGATATCTTCCAGTTTAGAAGTGCGCCGCGCTTTGCCACGTGCCGCACGGTGCCCGGTAATGGCAAAACGGTGCGCTTCGTCACGCACTTGCTGAATTAAGTGCAGCGCCGGCGAATCTGCCGGCAAGGTAAAAGCGTTGTCAGCGGTATCCAAGTACAGCGTTTCAAAACCCGGCTTACGGGTTTCGCCTTTGGCCACACCGAGCAGCGGCAGGTCGGTAATCGCTAGCTCAGCCAACACCTCACGCGCCATGTTCAGCTGGCCTTTGCCGCCATCCACCAAGAGGATATCCGGCCACTTGCCCTCGCCTTTTTGCAGGCGCTTTAAGCGCCGCTCCAGCGCTTGGCGCATGGCGCCGTAGTCGTCACCGGCGGCCACGCCTTCGATATTAAAGCGGCGATAGTCGGACTTAATCGGCCCTTCCACGCTCATCACCACGCACGAGGCCACCGTGGCCTCGCCGCTGGAGTGACTGATATCGAAGCACTCCAAACGCTGCGGCAGGGTTTCTAGCTCCAGCGCTTCAGCCAAAGCAATAAAGCGGCTCGACAACTGCGCACGGCTGGCTAAGCGCGCCTGCAAGGCTTGCTCAGCGTTGGTTTGCGCCAAGCTGAGCCAACGCGCGCGCTGGCCACGTACTTTGGCGCGAATGCTCAGGGCCTTGCCGCGCACCTCGCGCAGGGCGTCTTCCAGCAACTCTAGCTCGTCACCGGGATGACTGACGATGATTTCCGCCGGCAAGTCGCGTTCGGCATGACCTAAGTAATACTGGGCGATAAAGGCGCTGAGGATGTCTTCTGGTGTCTCTTCAATGCCCATTTGCGGGAAGTGGCTTTTGCCGCCCAGCACGCGGCCTTGGCGCACGGTGAGGATATTCACACAGGCGCCGCCGGGGCTGACCTGCACGGCCAGCACATCGGCATCGCCCTGCTCGCCTTCCATGTGCTGCTGATCTTGCACGCGGCGCAGCATGGCTATCTGATCGCGCAGTTGCGCGGCTTGTTCGAAGTCCAACTGCTGCGCAGCGGCTTCCATCTGACTGCTAAGTTCTTGCGACAGCGCT
Source organism: Atopomonas hussainii (assembly GCF_900109735.1). Classification (GTDB taxonomy): domain Bacteria; phylum Pseudomonadota; class Gammaproteobacteria; order Pseudomonadales; family Pseudomonadaceae; genus Atopomonas; species Atopomonas hussainii. The sequence goes on along the minus strand of NZ_FOAS01000005.1, from coordinate 230,920 downwards.
TGGCTGCGACCTTCGAGAAACATCACCGAATGGCGCACGTCTTCGGCGTATTCCGCCTCACTCACCAGCCCCACACAGGGCGCTTTGCAGCGCTTGATTTGGTACTGCAAACAGGGCCGACTGCGATTAGCGAAGTAGCTGTCTTCGCACTGGCGCACCTGAAAGACTTTCTCCAGCAGGTTAAGACTTTCGCGAATCGCCAAGGCGCTGGGGTACGGGCCGAAGTAACGGCCCTTAGCCTTTTTGCTGCCACGGTGCAGGGCCAAGCGCGGAAACTCGCCCGCCGACAGGTGCACATAGGGGTACGACTTATCGTCGCGCAGCAGAATGTTGTACGGCGGCCGCCATTCTTTAATCAGGGTTTGTTCGAGCAGCAGCGCTTCGGTTTCGCTGCCGGTGATGGTCAGCTCGATGCTATGAATACGCGCCACCAAAGCCGCGGTTTTTGGCGCGAGGCCGGTGCTGCGAAAATAACTGGAGAGGCGCTTTTTAAGGTTTTTCGCCTTACCCACGTAGAGCAGCTTGGCGCTGTCATCGAACATCCGGTACACACCGGGATGGGTACTGCAGGTCGCCAAAAACGCCTTGGCGTCAAACGCGTCTGTCATCCGACCGGCTTACCGGCATCCACCATGCCGTGGCGCACGGCCAGTAGCGCCAGCTCGACGTCGCTGCTAATCGCCAGCTTGTCATAGATGCGATAGCGGTAGGTGTTCACGGTTTTCGGGCTAAGACACAGCTGATCGGAGATGTCCTGCACCTTCACGCAACTGGCGATCATCAAGGCGATCTGCATTTCGCGCTCAGACAAGCAATCAAACGGCGACTGCGCATCGGGCTGGAACGGCTTAAGCGCCAACTGCTGGGCAATTTGCGGGCTGATGTAGCGCTGGCCTTTAAACACTTGGCGAATGGCTTGGATCATTTCATCCAGCGCTGCGCCTTTGGTCATGTAGCCGGCGGCGCCGATCTGCATAAAGCGGCTGGGGAACGGGTCTTCTTCGCAGGCGGTAACGGCAATCACGCGCAAATCTTCGTGGCTACGCAGCAGTTTGCGGGTGGCTTCTAAACCGCCGATGCCGGGCATGCGCACGTCCATCAGCACCACGTCGGGGGCTAGCTCGCGCACTTTGCTGAGCGCTTCCTCGCCTGATTCGGCCTCGCCCACCACGCCAATGCCGTCCACGTCGGCCAGCATGCGGCGAATGCCGGTTCGCACCAGATCGTGGTCATCGACCACCAGCACTTTAATCAAGCGACACCTCTACTACCGCGACAGCCCAAGGAGACGCCGATGCTTTTAGCGCCTCGCTACAGGGCTCAAGTTCTTGCTTGGGAATGTCGGCAAGATAGCAAAAGGCCGCGCGCTTTGCTGCTGCGCGCGGCTAACTTTTACAAAATAAACCACCCTGCACCCACGGTGGACGGCGCAGAAATGGCCGTTAAGCAGGCCGAATGGCGCAGTCTTCAAGGCTGGCCAATTGCGCTTTTAGCTCATCCAGCACGGCCGGGTCATCAATGGTGGATGGCACGCTATACGCCTCGCCCATGGCCATCTGCCGCAGGGTGCGGCGCAAAATCTTGCCCGAGCGGGTTTTTGGCAAGCGCTTGACCACCAAGGCACGCTGAAAACACGCCACGGCGCCAATCGACTCGCGCACTTGCGCCACCAGTTCGCGGCTGAGCTGCTCTTCTTCCACCATGGCGCCGTCTTTGAGCACCACTAAACCCACCGGCAGTTGGCCTTTTAATTCATTAGCCACACCGATCACCGCGCACTCAGCCACGGCGCTGTGGCTGCCGAGCACTTCTTCCATTTCGCCGGTGGATAAACGATGCCCCGCCACGTTGATGATGTCGTCGGTGCGGCCCATGACGAACAAGTAGCCGTCGCTATCCAGATAACCGCCGTCGCCGGTTTGGTAGTAACCAGGGAAGTTGTTTAAGTAGCCGGCCTCAAAGCGCGCCTGATTGCCCCAAATGGTCGGCAAGCAGCCCGGCGGCAGCGGCAGTTTGACGCAGATATTGCCTTGCTGACCGGCCGACAAGGTGCGGCCTTCGTCGTCGAGAATCTCGATTTGATAGCCAGGCATCGGCACGGTGGCCGAGCCCGCCTTGACCGGCATCAGCTGCAAGCCCACTGGGTTACCGGCAATCGCCCAGCCGGTTTCGGTTTGCCACCAGTGATCGAGCACCGGGCGTTTAAGCGTGTCGCTCAGCCAGTCGTAGGTCGGTGGATCGAGCCGCTCGCCGGCCAAATAAATGCGCTGCAAGGCGGTTAAATCGTGGCCTTGCAAACCCTTGGCACTAGGGTCTTCTTTACGAATAGCGCGGAAGGCCGTCGGTGCGGCAAACAATACATTCACTCGATGCTCGGCACACACCCGCCAGAAGGCCGAGGCATCCGGCGTGCGCACCGGTTTGCCCTCGTACAACACCGTGGTGCAACCGGCCAGCAGCGGGCCGTAGACGATATAAGAGTGCCCCACCACCCAGCCGACATCCGACGCCGCCCAAAACACATCGCCCGGCTTAACCCCGTACACCGTGTGCATGCTGTAGTGCATGGCCACCGCATGGCCGCCGTTATCGCGCACCACGCCTTTGGGCTTACCGGTGGTGCCGGAGGTATAGAGGATGTACAGCGGGTCGGTAGCGCGCACCGGCACCGGCTCGGCGGCTTCGGCCTTAGCGATGGCCGTGTGCCAATCCACATCACGCTCGCCGTGCAGCTCGGCTTGGCATTGCGGGCGCTGCAATACCACGCAGCATGCAACCTTGTGACTGGCCTCGGCGATGGCCTTATCCACCAGCGGCTTATAGGGCAGCACACGGTCGATTTCGATACCGCAGGAGGCGGTGATGATCACCTTGGGCGTGGCATCTTCGATGCGAATCGCCAGCTCGTGCGCGGCAAAACCGCCGAACACCACCGAGTGAATCGCCCCTAGGCGCGCACAGGCCAGCATGGCCACGGCGGCCTCGGGGATCATCGGCATATAAATCACCACCCGATCACCAGCGCCAACCCCTTGCGCCTTGAGCATGCCGGCGGCGTGTGCTACCCAGTCTTTGAGCTGCTGGTAGGTGTAGCGCGCTTGCTGGCCGGTCACTGGCGAGTCGTAGATCAGTGCCAGCTGCGCGCCGCGCCCGGCGGCAATCTGCGCATCCAAACACAGGTGACTGGTGTTCAGCAGGCCATCGGCAAACCAGCGCTGCGCGCCTTGCTCGTCGCGGCTGAGGATTTTTTGCGGCGCGCTATACCAATCCAACGCGCGGGACTGCACCTCCCAAAAACGCTGCGGTGACTCGCTGGCGGCGTGAACGGCGGCTTGATAGGCCTGCATGATGAATCCTCCTGCTGGGTAAGCGGCGATGCCCTTTCGGGTAACACGGCCATCTGTTGACAATTTTTCAACAAATACTGCCATCCATGCGCTTTAAAACCGTCTTGTACGACTAATTGTCGACAACACTGCAAAAAGCGCCTTAGCACAGGGTACTCATCAAGAGCCGTGCAACGCCCAGCTACGACCAAGGTCCAATGGCAGGCGTAAGGAATAAAAGCGATACGAAAAGAAAACGGAGCCACCATGACCCGCGAACAAGCCTTTGCCGAAGCTGGGCGCACGGCGGTGCAGCAGAACATCCATGGCACCATGGAGTTTCTGCGCAAATATCCGCCCTTTGCGCAGATGCTGGATAACCACCTGAGCTATCTGGTCGAGCGCTGTGTGCTGCAGTTTTATTGCGCCGGGGAAACCATCTTGGCGCCGGCCGATGGCCCGGTGCAGCACTTCTATATCGTCAAGCAAGGCTTAGTGCGCGGCGAGCGCGCCCCCGCCGATGGTGAGCAACAACACACCTTCGAGATCAGCGGCGGCGAATGCTTTCCGCTGGCGGCGTTATTGGGCGAACGCGCCACCCGCACGCGCCATTTAGCCAGTGAAGACACCTTCTGCCTGCAACTGCCGCGCGAGGCTTTTGTGCGCTTGTTTGCCGAGTGCACGGTGTTTCGCGACTTCGCCTTGCGCGGCGTGAGCAGCCTGCTCGATCACGTTAACCAACAAGCGCAACGCGATGCCGTGGCGCACTTAGGCGCCAGTTATTCGCTCGACACCCCGCTGGCCGAACTGATGGCCCGCACGCCGGTGACTTGCGCCAGCGATACGCCGCTGCAAGCGGCGGTGAAAACCATGCACGAGCAGCATGTCGGCAGCATGCTGATCACCGATGACGCGCAGCGCCCGCTGGGTATCTTCACCCTGCGCGACCTGCGCCGGGTGGTGGCCGATGGTTTGGCGGATTTTCAACAGCCAATCAGCCAATGGATGACCCCCCAGCCCTTCGCCCTACCCTCCAGCGCCAGCGCCTTTGATGCGGCGATGGCGATGACCGAGCGGCACATCGCGCACATTGCCGTGGTGGATCAGCAGCGCTTGGTCGGCGTGCTGTCGGAGCGCGATTTGTTCTCGCTGCAGCGGGTGGATTTAGTCCACTTGGCCCGCGCCATTCGTCATGCAGCCAGCTTTAGCGCGCTGCAAAGCCTGCGTGGCGATATTCAGCGTTTGGTCGACAGCATGTTGGCGCACGGCGCCTCGTCGGTGCAGGTCACCCATCTCATCACCTTGCTTAACGACCACAGCGTGGCGCGGGTGATTGAGCTGGTCATCGCCGAACTGGGCGATCCCGGTATTGCCTTTACCTGGCTGGTATTTGGCAGCGAAGGGCGCTGCGAGCAAACCCTGCACACCGATCAGGACAACGGCATGCTGTTCAGCTGCGACGCCACCGACGACAGCGAAGCCCTGCGCCAGCGCCTGCTACCCATCGCACAGCGGATTAACCAAGAGCTCGACCACCTCGGCTTTACCCTGTGCAAAGGCAACATCATGGCTGGCAACCCCGAGCTGTGCCTTAGCGAGCACGAGTGGCAACAGCGCTTTGCGCGCATGATTAGCAGCGCCACGCCAGAGAACCTGCTCGGCTCGAGCATCTACTTTGACCTGCGCAGCGTGTATGGCCCCACCATCGGGGTGGAGCGCTTGCAGCAGTTTTTGCTCAGCCATATCCAGAGCAATACTTTGTTCCAACGCATGCTGGCCGAAAACGCCCTGCGTCAGCGCCCGCCACTGGGGCTGTTCCGCGACTTTGTGGTGGCCAAAAGCGGCGCGGAAAAACACACGCTGGACTTAAAAGTGCAGGGGCTAACGCCCTTTGTGGATGCCGCGCGATTGTTAGCGCTGGCCAATCAGATTGCCGTGAGTTCTACCTTGGCGCGCTTTGCGGCCTTGGTGGAGCGCGGCGTGGTGGATAGCAAAGACGCCGACGCCTTTGAGGAAGCCTACAACTTTATTCAACTCACCCGCCTGCAATTGCACCAACGACAAAGCCGCGAGGGCCGGCCACTGAGCAACCGTATAGACCCCGATGCGCTTAATCCGCTGGATCGGCGCATTCTGCGCGAATCGTTCCGCCAAGCGCAGCGCCTGCAAGCCTCGCTGGCGCTGCGCTACAAGCTATGAGCATTTGGCAGCGCTGGTTTGGCAAACCTACCGAGCCGCTGAGCAGCGAGCTACTCGCACGGCTACGCGAACTACCGCCCGCTGTGCCGTTGGGTGCGCAAGCGCTGCACGCGCAGCGTTTTATCGTGATGGATCAAGAAACCACCGGCCTTAACCCGCAGCGCGACAAGGTGCTGTCGATTGGCGCTGTGTTGTTGCAGCACGGGCAGATCATCATGGGCGAGCAGTTCGAAGCCACCCTGCGCCGCGAGCAGAATGTGCTCAATCCCAGCGTGCTAATTCACGGCATCGCGCCCAGCGCTGCGGCGGCTGGCACGCCACCTGCGCAAGCCTTACTGAGTTTTATGGAGTGGGCTGGGGCGTGCGTGTTTCTCGCCTTTCATGCCCCGTTCGACCAACGCATGCTGGCCCGCGCGCTGAAAAACCAGCTGAACATGCAACTGCGCCATGTGTTTTTAGATGTTGCCGAACTGGCGCCGATGCTTTGCCCCGAAGCCAACGTAGGCCGTGGTGGCTTAGACGACTGGGTCAAGCACTTCAAGCTGCAGGTGCTAGTCCGCCACAGTGCCGCAGCGGATGCCCAAGTGACGGCAGAACTGGCGCTAATTCTGCTGAAAAAAGCCGAGCAGCAAGGCATTGCCACCCTTGCCGAGCTTAACCAGCGTTTGCATGCGTGGCGGCGGTTACAGCGCTCGCGCCAGCATGCGTGAACGACTGCGCGCGTTAATCAAGGCAACCTAACAGGGCAACCCCAAAAAGAAAAACCGACGCCTAGGCGTCGGTAAAGCGGGGGGATATTGCGTTATGTAAGCTACATCATCTGTGTGACGCTTTGATGACCCCTCTCACCCTCTGCATCCGTGCAGCAACGAGTCTTTGCCAGCAGTGACTGCCGAATATCAACGGTTTTGCAGCTTAAAGGTGTCGTCCGACGGCTCTTTGGAATACGCGCCTAAGTCGTGCACCAGTTTCTGCGTGCCGTTCATTAAGTCTTTAATGCGGCTGTCGCTGGTTTTGGCCGAAGCGCCCAACAAGCTGCTGCCGCTGATCGCCGGGGCATTGAAGCTGTGCGACCACAGGTAGTGCCACACCGCTGCATTGTGCTTTTCCGCCTGCTGCCACGATTGGAAGTACCACGGCTTAAGCTCGGTGAAGGCGGTCATTTTCAGCAAACCGGTGTTGGCATCGCCCACAAACACAGTGCTAGTGGCTGCCGAGGTGCGGTAGGCCTCGAAGATCACGCCTTTTGTTTTCAGCTCGCTGACATAAGTGCGGCATACCTCGCCCACCCACTTATTGCCCAAGTAGCTTTTGCCCCAGTTGGAGTAGAACGGGTCCAGCAGCGCCACGCGCTTGGGCAGCAGCTTGCTGCTCACGGTGCCGGCGTTCACCGCATCGCTGATCTTCTTGGTCAGCACAATGGCCATCTGATTACCCAGCGAATGGCCAGCAATGCGGATATTGCTGCCGGTATAGCCGGCCAAGTTGGCCTTGTAGCTGTCAAACAGCAGGTCAGCGGCTGATTTGCTCGGGCCATTGCTGTAGTTACCGGCACTGTTACGCCAGCGCATGGCTTTGGGGCCGGAAGCCGTCCAGATCTTCGCTTCGGCGTCTTTCACTTCGCCTTCATCGGCGAACTGGTTCCAGTACAGGATGCCGACGTTATAGCCGGCATTCAGCCAACTGTTGGCCAAGTCCAGGTCTGGGCCGCCGGCATCTTTGCGGTTAAAGGTTTCCCGCGACTGGCGCGCGGTAGCGCCATTCTGCCAGCCGTGCACATACAGAATGGTCGGCTTGCTGGTGTTGTAGTAGGCATTGCTTTGCCCCGGCACGGCTTTCTGCCAGCTGTCGCCGTAGCCGAACCAATACAGGCCGTAATCCAAATTATCGAAAGTACTCTTGGGGAATACACCAGTGGCGGCCTGAGCACTCAAGGCCACTAGCAATAAAGCGACGCTCGCCAGCAGTTGGTTTAAATAACGCATGGGGCTCTCCCGTTTTTTATTGTGTGTCTACCCTAGCCCCCTGCTGACACAGGCCAAATCCCCCAAACGGGTGAATTGTTCGACAATCCTAAAAATCCATTTAACCCATTGATTAAAAAGCAAAAAGCCAGCGCATAGCACTGGCTTTTTGCGGCAAAACATGAGACTTAGCCGAGCATAGCGCGGCAGAAACGCTTAGCGGTTTTGCAGGGTAAAGGTGTCATCCGACGGCTCTTTAGTGTTGACGCCCAGGTTGTGTACCAGCTTCTGCGTGCCGTTCATTAGCTCGTTAGTCCGGGTGTCGGTGGTTTTCGCCGACAGGCCCAGCAAGCTGCTGCCAGTAATTGCCGGAGCATTAAAGCTGAACGACCACAGGTAGTGCCAAACCGCTGCGTTGTGCTTCTCGGTTTGTTGCGCGGTGGTGAAGTACTGCGGCTTTAGCTCGGTGTAGGCGGTCATCTTCATCAGGTTGGTATTGGCATCGCCAACAAAGATGGTGCTGGTCACTGCCGAGCTGCGGTAGGCCTCAAAGACCACGCCTTTGGTTTTCAGCTCGCTCACGTAGGTGCGGCATACCTCGCCGACCCACTTGTTGCCCAAGTAGCTTTTCGCGTAGTTGGAGTAGAACGGATCCAGCAGGGCCACCCGCTTAGGCAGCAGCTTGCTGTTCATGGTGCCGGCGGTCACGGCATCGCTGATTTTCTTGGTCAGCACAATGGCCATCTGGTTGCCCAGCGAGTGACCGGCAATGCGGATGTTGCTGCCGTTATAGCCGGCCAAGTTATCGCGGTAGCTGGCAAACAACAGGTCGCCTGCCGATTGGCTGGGACCATTGCTGTAGACACCAGCACTGTTGCGCCAGCGCATGGCACGCGGGCCGGTAGCTGTCCAAATCTTGGCTTCGGCGTCTTTCACTTCGCCTTCATCGGCGAACTGGTTCCAGTACAAGATGCCCACGTTATAACCGGCGTTCAGCCAGCTGTTGGCCAAGTCGAGGTCTGGGCCGCCGGCATCAAAACGGTTGAAGGTTTCCCGCGACTGGCGCGCGGTGGCGCCGTTCTGCCAACCGTGGATATAAATGATGGTGGGTTTGGTATTGCTGTAATAGGCATTGCTCTGGCCCGGCACGGCTTTTTGCCAGCTGTCGCCAAAGCCAAACCAATACAAGCCGTAATCGAGGTTATCGAAGGTGCTCTTGGGGAAAACGCCCGTGGCCGCCTGAGCCGACAGGGTTAAAACGAGTAACGCGACACTCACCAGCAGTTTTTGTACATAACGCATGGGGGCACTCCCGCTTTTTTGTTGTTGTGCCGCCACACTACGCCGCGTTTTGTAACCGCCACATCACCTAGACGGGTGAATTGTCAGACAATAACCCAGCATCAGCATTGAGCATGACGCTTGGCCCTCCTGCCGCCTTGGCCAATAATGGCCGCCCCGCCCAACATCCCTATTTACGCCAAGGACTGCGCCATGCCCGCCGCCATCCACATCCGCCAACCTAGCCTCACCCTTCGCGCCGGCCCCCGCGCCATGGCACGCCTGCGTGAGCACGGTTTGCAAGCCAGCGATGTGCATATCATTCCCGGCGCCGCTGGCGGCCCCAAAGGGCTGGGCATTCAAGGGCTGGATTTCGCCGTGTTTGGCGAGTTTTTACCACAAGCGCCGCAAGTGCGTTCACTGGTCGGCGCCTCGATTGGCGCGTGGCGGATGGCCAGCGTGTGCATGCCCGACCCTATTGCCGGGCTTAAGCGCTTGTCAGAGCTGTACACCAGCATGAGTTTCCCCAAAGGCTTGAGCTTGGCGGAAGTCACCCGCTTGTGCCGCGATATGCTCGATGCGCTACTGGCCGAGCAAGATGCCAACATTCTGAGCAACCCGCATTACCGCCTAAACGTGATGGTCAACCGCACCCACGGCCAGCTACAGCACGACAGCCGTGGCCGCGTGGCCTTAGGGCTGGCGGCGGTGATCAGCAACAACCTGCTAGGCCGCCGCCGCTTGGCCAAGCACTTTGACCGCCTGATTGCCCACGACCCCCGCCAAGCGCCGCCGCTGGCCGGTCGCGATGCCTTTGCTAACGAGCACTTGGCGCTAAACCTCGATAACCTGCGCCCGGCGCTACTGGCCTCGGGTTCGATTCCGCTGGTGATGCTCGGGGTGAAAGATATTCCCGGCGCCGGCCCCGGCACTTACCGCGATGGCGGCTTGCTCGACTACCACCTCGACTTGCCCTACCAAACTGGCGGCATTGTGCTGTACCCGCACTTTACCGATCGCGTAGTACCCGGCTGGTTCGACAAGAGCCTACCGTGGCGCCATGGCAGCCACAGCCGTTTGCAGGATGTGCTGCTGCTCGCGCCCTCCAAGGACTATCTGGCCAGCCTACCGCACGGCAAATTGCCGGACCGCAGCGATTTTCGCCGCTATCTAGGCGACGACGCCGGCCGTGCCCGTTATTGGCAGCACGCCATGGCGGAAAGCCAACGCATGGGCGATGAATTCTTAGAACTCGTCGCCAACGGCAAACTGGCCGAGCGCCTGCAGCCTTTACGCTAAGCCACACCGCCGCTAGTCTGCGCCCTCTAGGAATAAGGAGCGCAGGGTATGGATTTGGCCGTCGCCATCATTCACGGCATTGGCATGCAGGAACAAGGCAACCCCATGGACGCCCTGCATCCCTTTGCCCGTCCGCTGGTCAACGGTTTACGCCGCCAGCTAGGCCGCGACGCGCAACGCATCGAGTTTCAGAGCCTGTACTGGGCTGATCTGCTGGATAAACGCGAACGCGCCTATATGCAGCGCACCGAAGCTGCCGGCGCGCCGCAGCGCTGGCGTTGGCTACGCGACACCGTGACAACCTTCTTAGGCGATGCCAGCGGTTATCGTTTAGTCGCCGGCGCCAGCAGCAACAGCTATCAGCAGGTGCATGCGCGGGTGCGCGCCGCCCTCACCGCGCTGCGCAGCCGAGTAAACGCCGATACGCCACTGGTGGTGATCACCCACTCACTCGGTGGGCATGTGATGTCCAACTACCTGTGGGACCAGTACAAGCTTAATAAAGACTGCCCCAGCAACGACCCGTTTCTGGGCATGGAAACCCTCACCGGGCTGATCACCTTAGGCTGCAATATTCCGCTGTTTACTTTTGCTTACGACACTGTGGTACCAATTCGCTTTCCCGGCGCGCAGGTGCCCGAACGCCTCCAGAGCAAGACCCGCTGGCTGAATTGGTACGCCCCCGCCGACCCACTGGGCTACCCGCTAAAACCGCTATGCCCAGCCTATGCCGCCGTGGTGGATGAAGACATCGCCCTGCCCGTTGGCCCGTGGCTGCTGCGCCACACGCCAGCCAGCCACATTGGCTATTGGAGCGACCGCCGCCTGCATCGCCGTGTGGCGGGCTATCTCAAGGAGCTGCTCGACGCCTGATCGACAGGCGCTGCCCTCGCCTTGCGCATCCGCTATACTGCGCGGCCTTTCTGTTTGTTTAGCTGTGTGCCATGGAACTGTTCAAAGAATTCACCTTCGAAGCCGCCCACCTGCTGCCCCACGTGCCCGCTGGGCACAAATGCGGCCGCCTGCACGGTCACTCGTTCAAAGTGGCGCTGTATATCGAAGGGGATGTGGACCCGCACACCGGCTGGATTCGTGATTTCGCCGAGATCAAGGCAATCTTCAAGCCGATCTACGAGCGCTTAGATCACAACTACTTGAACGAGATTCCCGGCCTAGAAAACCCCACCAGCGAAGTGCTCGCCAAGTGGATTTGGCAGCAGGTTAAACCGCTACTGCCGGAGCTTTCCCGCGTGCGCATTCATGAGACCTGTACTAGTGGCTGTGAGTATCGCGGCGATTAAGCAAACACTTATTTAATGCCTGCACGACGCAATCACTGCGTTGTGCGGTGCTCGCAACACTCGCCTAACAAGCGGTATGTCTCGATTGCTGCGCTCCGTACGCCTTGTGCTTGAGGCGTTCGGCGATTAAATCAGCGTCTCCCTGACTCTTTTTTTGTCACAGGCCCAACTGTTGATTTAACCAAGCCGCCACCTGCTCGCTATTAAACGGCCAGCCCAGTTCGGCGTCTTGGGCCTCTAAGCGCAGCACGGGAATCCGCACGCCGTAACGCTCGATCAGCTCGGCCGACTCGCTGATATCCACCACCTCAACCTGTAAGCCCTGTGCCAGCAGAGGCATTAACTCGGCTTCGGCCAGTTCGCAGAGGTGGCAGTCTTCGGTGCTAAACAGCAGGCAAGTGATCATCACGGCAGCCCAAAATAAAGGGCGTGCAGTCTAGCACGCCATTTTTCAGCCACTGACCGACCGGCAGGCGGTGTGAAAACGTCGCGAGCGCAGGCTAGGCAAGGCAAAACATGCGGAAAAGCGCAGTTTACAAGTGGTAAATACTCCGCACATCCTGTGCTCCACCCTGCGGGTCAGCTAAAGCTGTTCAAACCCGCTCCTGCGGGTTTGTGAGCATTTTGAGCCTGTTTTTAACGCCGCATAGCCAAGTGCAGTAGTTTTCACACAGCCTGTTAAGCCGCTTGCTCTTCAGATTGGGCCAATTGCGGCAGTAAGCCTTCCAGCAGCCTGTTGTTGAGCAAATCACCCTTGGCCACTTGCTCATCGCTTAAGCGCTCGTCTTGCAGCAGACCGCCTTGCAGTAATTCGCCCAGCTGGCCGAACAGTTCTTCGCTGAGGCTACGTGCTTGCTCCAGCGCGCCGAGCAGCGCTTGCGCGTAATCGGCCAGCGGCGCGTTGGCCACTTGTGAGCTGGGGCCGGCCACGGCGGCGTAGCTGTCACTGGCTTGGCTGATGCGGCTTTGGGTTAAGCGCAGCGCCATGCTGGATAGCTGACTGCCGTCGATATTCAGCGCCAGCGCGCGGTCGAAGGCGCCTTCCACATCGCCGCTGTAGAACTTCTGCGCGATGCCTTCGACTTGGCCGAAGAGCTTTTCCAGTGCGGCGCGTTCGTCGTCATTGATATTGCCTTCGATCACCGCCTCAAAGCTGCCGAAGCGGATTGAACTGCTGCCGCTGTAAGCGCTCACCGCGCTGCCATTGCCGTTAGCTACACCGGCGACCCGATTAACCTGCGCATCGGCGCCGCCTTGGGCAAAGCGCACTTGAATCTTGTCACCTTCGGCGGTGGTGACATTCAGGCTAAAGGTTTCTAACCATGCTTGTACTCGCGTGGACTCTGCCGCCACCGCAACGCCGCCAGCTAGTGGCGAGCGCTCAGGCCGCTGCACGGGGCCGGCGTATTGCTCCTCTAAACCATCCAGCCCTTGGCGCAGGGCTTTGGCGGTGTCTTTGAAGTTGTCTTTCACTTCGCCGGCAAACAAGCCGCTGTCTTTCAAGATATCTTTCGCCGCTTTCAGGCCTTCTTCCACACCTTGACGCGCTTCGTTTAAGCGCTGACGCAAGACGCTGCTGTCGGCACCGGCGGCGGCTTCTTGCTGTAAACGCTCGCTGATAAAACCCAGCACGCGCTCGGCGACTTTCTCCGGGGAGAAATCCGCCGCCGGGGCGTTCAACTGGCTCGGATCAAGGCCGAGCTTACCGGCCAACTTATCTTGCAAAATCTGCTGAATATCGGGGCCTTGCTGCGGCGCAAAACGGCTATTGGCAAAGCTAGGAAGACTGGCGAAAGCAGGAAAACCAGCGAACGACGGGGTAAGGGCTGAAGTAAACATGACGGCATAACCTAGTGGAGCTGTCTGTACTAGGTGATCGGCCAAGCCCACGCAGGCTTTAAACACGCCTGACCAACGGGCCTATTTCTTGGCTTGCAACAGAGCACTGCTAGTTTTCGTCGCCCATATAACCATTGCGACTTAGTTTTATTGCCGCAGAGCAATACCCACTTAAATGGGACACGGCATAGTTAGCGTTTGCTGTGTTTATGCTGGAGTCATCTGTGCGCCCCGAACTGCTATCCCCCGCCGGCACCCTAAAAGCCATGGACTACGCCTACGCCTATGGCGCCGACGCCATCTACTGTGGCCTGCCGCGCTGGAGCTTGCGGGTACGCAACAACGACTTCGACATCAACCACCTAGCCCAAGGCCTTGAGCGCGCCCGTAGCCTGAATAAGCAGCTGTATGTGGCCTGTAACATTGCCCCGCACAACAGCAAGATTCGCACCTTGCAGCGCGACTTAGCCCCGGTGGCCGAGCTGAAACCGGACGCACTGATTGTTTCCGACCCCGGCGTGGCCATGCTGATTCGCGAGGCGTGGCCGGAGCTACCGCTGCACTTGTCGGTGCAGGCCAATGCGGTCAACTACGCGGCGGTGAAGTTTTGGGGCAAGCAAGGCATCAGCCGAGTGATTCTGTCGCGCGAGCTGTCGCTGGAAGAAATCGAAGACATTCGCGCCGAATGCCCAGAAATGGAGATCGAAGTCTTCGTGCACGGCGCACTGTGCATTGCCTATTCTGGGCGCTGTTTGCTATCGGGATATATGAATCGCCGCGACCCCAACCAAGGCACCTGCACTAATGCCTGTCGCTGGGGTTATGAGATCAAACCCGGTGAGGAAAGCCCCGAAGGCGAAATTCGCGCCACCCCCGGCTTGTTTGTGATCGAAGAAAAGAACCGCCCCGGCGAGCTGATGCCCATCGAAGAAGACGAGCACGGCACCTACATCTTGAACTCCAAAGACCTGCGCGCCGTGCACCATGTCGAGCGCCTGACCCGCGCTGGCGTACATTCGCTAAAAATCGAAGGGCGCACCAAAAGCCACTATTACGTGGCGCGCACCGCGCAGGTGTATCGCCAAGCCATTGATGATGCGGTGGCCGGCAAGCCGTTTAATCGCGGCTTAATGGATGACTTAGAAAAGCTCGCCAACCGTGGCTACACCGAAGGCTTCTTGCGCCGCCACGTGCACGACGAATACCAGAATTACCAACACGGCGCTTCGCAAAACAACTTGGCGCAATTTGTTGGCGAAGTGCTCGATTACTCCCCCACGCGCGGCGTGCAGATCAATGTAAAAAACCGTTTCGCCTTGGGCGACACCTTAGAGCTGATGACCCCCAGCGGCCGCCTGCGCTGGCAGCTGGATGGCCTGCTAAATAAAGGCGGCCAAGCCATCGAAGTAGCCCCCGGCGATGGGCATAAAGTTTGGCTACCGATTGAAGTACCGAGCCACCTGCAAAGCCAGCTAGAACTCGGACTGTTAAGCCGCGAAATACCGCGCAATTTGGCCGTCGAAGCTGGCGGTAGCTGTGGCGGTTGCGGCACTGGGCACTGAGTGGCTGGCTGCACACCTCAATCACTGCGTTACGCGGTGCTCGCAATCTCGCCTACCAAGCGGTATGTCTCGCTTACTGCGCGCCGGGCGCCTTGTGCTTGAGGTGCTCGCCAACCCACACCGAGCCCAGCCACTTGCAGCGGCCAAGGGAAAAACGCCCCTGCATGGTAAGCTGAGGGACTTTTGTAGCGATTCTTTCAGGAAATGACCCTTGCTTATCATTGAGTCACGCTACGCTTTGCCTAAGCCCATGCACTGGGGCTGAACACCTAAGGAGAAGTGGATGTTCGCAGACCTGCTGATTATTTTTCTGGCTTCGTTAGTCGTAATCGCAGTGTTTCGCCGCTTACATCTACCACCGATTTTGGGTTACCTGTTTGTCGGTGTAGCCATGGGCCCCAGCGCCCTCGGCTGGGTTGGCGGCGGGCATGATTTAACCTTTCTCGCCGAATTTGGCGTGGTGTTTCTGCTCTTTACCTTAGGCCTGGAGTTCTCACTGCCGCGCATGTTGGCGCTGCGCAGCATGGTGTTTGGCCTCGGCAGCATGCAGTTCTCCCTTACCGCGCTAGCACTGTTTGCCCTGTTTTTTGCCACCACCTCACTGAGCCTAGAAGCCGCGGTAATTCTCGCTGGCGGCTTGGCGCTGTCGTCCACCGCGATTGTGCTTAAAGAGCTATCCAGCCTTAGCCAAACCCTCACCCCGCATGGCCAACGCGCCATCGGTGTGCTGCTCTTCCAAGACATGGTCGCGGTACTGTTATTGGTGATGGTGCCGGTGCTCGGCGGCAATGGCGAAACCGTCTGGTACATCGACATGCTCTGGGCGCTGGGCAAAACCGTGCTGTTGTTTGTTGGCTTGCTGGCCGTGAGCCGCTGGGTGCTGCCGAAAGTCTTCCACGAGATTGCCGAAGCCCGTCAGCCCGAGCTGTTTGTGCTGATGGCCTTGGTGATCGTGCTCTTAGCCGCATGGCTCACCCACCTCATGCACCTATCGATGGCGCTCGGCGCGTTTATCGCCGGCATGATGCTCGGCGAAAGCCACTACCGTCACCAGATCGAGGCCGACATTCGCCCCTTCCGCGATGTGCTATTGGGCCTGTTCTTTGTCTCGGTGGGCCTGCTGGTCGACATCCACGTGCTGTGGGCAGAAATCATCGAAGTGTTGGCCTTCACCCTAGCGTTGGTGGCTATCAAAGGCATCGTAGTTTTCCTTTTGGTCAAATACCGCAGCGGCAGCACGGGCATTGCCTGGCGCACGGGTCTAGCCTTGGCGCAAGGCGGCGAGTTCTGTTTTGCCCTGCTGACGCTGGCCTTCACCCACCAACTGATTGATCAGGAAGTGGTCAGCTTGGTGATTTCCGTCACTGTGTGCTCCATGGTGCTCACCCCGCTACTGCTGCGCGGCGTACCCAACATGATGGCGCGCATGCACCGCGAAACCCGCGAAGAATCACACCTTGAGGAAATCAGCAGCGCCCACGCCGAAGACAGCAACCATGTGATTCTCTGCGGTTATGGCCGTGTCGGTCAGGCCGTGGGGCGTTTTCTGCGCCGCGAAGAATATGCTTACGTCGCCCTCGACGACGACCCGGTGCGCGTGCGCGAGGCCGGCGCCGGTGGCAACCATGTGCACTTTGGCGACTGCCGCCGTCACGACCTACTCAAAGCCGTGGGCATTGAGCGCGCGCGTATGGTGGTGATTGCCGTGGATAACGGCGAACACTCGCTGCAAATTCTGCATACCGTGCGCGATATCAGCGCGGATATTCCCGTGCTGGTGCGTACCCGCGACGACAGCCTGCTCGACACCATGCAGCAAGCCGGCGCCACTGAGGTGATCCCCGAGCAGCTGGAGTCCAGCCTGATGCTCGCCTCGCACGTACTGGTGCTACTGGGCATGCGTGAACAACAAGTCAAAGGCCTGATGGATGAAGTACGAGGCGAGCGCTACAAGCTGCTGCACGGTTTCTACCACGGCAACCAACCTAACCTGCTGGAAGCCCACGGCCATGACCGCGTGCTGCTGCACGCCACCGTGCTGACCAAAAGCGCCTATGCGCGCGGCAAAACGGTGGCCGAGCTAGAGCTACAAGACTTCGATGTCGAACTGCAACACATCCGCCGTGGCGAAGAAGAATTCGAGCCGCTGCCTGATGAAGTGCTGCGTTCCGGCGATGCGTTGGTGCTCTCCGGTGGGGTTGAAGCCATCGAGGCCGCCGAGGCGCGCATCTTGGGCGATATGTCCTAAGCCTTCCCCCCTCACCGCTTAACTAACCACAAAGACAAAGCCCGCACCTAAACCTGCGGGCTTTGTCATTTCTGCCGCACATCTCCCGTAGGCTTGCTCGCATAATACTATAGGGGGTATAGTATTCTCACAGAGGAGATAGCCATGACCACCCCCAATCCCGAACAACAGCAAGCCATGCTCAAGCGCCTCGCACGGGTCGAAGGTCAGATTCGTGGCATTCAAGGCATGATCAGCCGCGGTGAAGACTGCGAAGCCATCGCCCAGCAATTCAGCGCCGCCCGCAAGGCGCTGGATAAGGCCTATCAAGAAATGCTCGCCTGCTTGCTCGAAGAAGCCGTGCTCGACCCGCAAAGCGACAGCAGCGACACCCTCGCCCGCGTGCGCAAGATTTTCACTAAGTACACCTGAGGAGCCCGTCATGTCTCACGTCGTGATCAACGCCCAAGACTTTGCCCAACAGCAGCAAAACGGCGCCGTGCGTTTTCTGATTGATGTGCGCAGCCCTGCTGAGTTTCGCCAACAGCACGTGCAAGGCGCGCGCAACGTACCGCTGGACCAGTTAAACCCCAGCCAATTGGCGAGCGAATTAAAGCAACAAGGCCTAGAGCGCGGCGATGAGCTGTATCTGGTCTGCCAAAGCGGTATGCGCGCGCGCAAAGCCGCCGAACAACTGCAAAGCCTGCTACCCGGTGTACAAGTGATCGATGGCGGCACCGAAGCCTGCGTGGCTTGTGGCATTCCCGCCAATCAAGCCGAGAGCGGCGTGATTAGCCTGCAACGCCAAGTGCAGATCAGCGCTGGCGTGTTGATTCTGACTGGCGTGATTGGCGGCACGTGGCTGCACCCGTACTGGTACGGCTTAGCGGGTTTTGTCGGCGCCGGCCTGACCTTCGCCGGGCTTTCCGGCACCTGCGGCATGGCCCTGCTATTGGCGCGGATGCCGTGGAATCGTTAAGCCTGCTGCTGCCCGGCGGCATTGGCGTATTGCTGGGCCTGTTGCTCGGTTTAACCGGCGCTGGCGGCAGCTTGATTGCCCTGCCCTTGCTGCTCAGCTTGCACTTGCCCTTAGTCGATGCAGTGGGCGTGAGCCTTGGTGCGGTGAGTATTGCCGCCCTAAGCGGGCTACTGGGGCGCTATCGCGACGTCGCCTGGTGGCCCGTGTTCGCCATTGCCATCAGCGGTATACCCGGCACGGCATTGGGCCAATACCTGGGCAGCTTGCTCCCCGAACAGCCGCTGATTATCGCCTTCTGCCTACTGGTGTTATGGCTGGCCCAACGCCTATGGCGCAGCGCCAGTAGCGCCATGCATAGCTTGCGTGCAAACAGCCACTACCCGGCCTTAGTCGGCAGTGGCATTGCCGTCGGCAGTCTGTCGGGGCTACTGGGCGTCGGTGGTGGTTTTCTCGTGGTGCCCTTACTGCGCTGGCTTACCCCACTGAACGTAATGGGCGCGGCGGCCAGTTCGCTGGCGGTGATTGTGTTGGTCTCTGGCAGTGGTTTCGCGCTGTATGCCGCGCAGCATGACACACCATGGCCGCTACTCGGCAGCTTGATTGCCGGCGGCGTCATCGGCGCCTTGCTAGGCAATCTGCTCGCTAAGGTGATCGGCGGCATTCATGTGCAGCGCGTTTTTGCCGTGCTGTTGGTGGGCGTTAGCCTGTCCACCGCCTTGTATAAGCTATCCGGAGGTTAACCATGCTGCTGCGCCAACTGTTCGACAGCACCAGCCATACCTACACCTACTTACTGGCCGATCAGGGCGAAGCCGTGTTGATCGACCCGGTCCGCGAGAAACTCGCCGACTACCTCCAACTGCTTAGCGAGCTAGAACTCAGCCTAGTGATGGCACTGGATACCCACACCCATGCCGATCACATCACCGCCCTAGGTGACTTGCGCGAGCGCACTGGCTGCCGCACCGGCTTTGGCCAACAAAGTGGTTCGCAATGCGCCAGTTTTACCTTTAGCGATCAGCAAGTGCTGCCCTTTGGCCAATCTCAGCTCGTGGCTTGGCATACCCCCGGCCACACGGACGACTCGTACTGTTTTTACCTAGCGGGCAATGCGCAGACTCCCGGTTTGTTGTTCAGCGGCGATACCTTGCTGATTCGCGGCACCGGGCGCACCGACTTTCAGGCCGGCGACGCACGGCAACAATGGCACAGCTTGCAACGCCTGCTGCGCCTGCCCGATGACACGCAGGTATACCCCGGGCACGACTACCGTGGCTGGACGCGTTCTAGCATCGCCGAAGAGCGCCAACACAACCCGCGTTTACAGGTCGCCAATGAGCAGGCGTATGCCGACCTTATGGCCGCGCTCAAGCTGCCTAACCCGCGCCTGATGGACATCGCCGTGCCGGCCAATCGCAGCTGCGGCAACCCCCTCGGCAGCTAACCAAGCACACGCTTGGTTCTGCTACATGGCACGCAGTACAAAGCGCCGGTTTAGGGCTACACTTGAGGAAAAATCCGCTGGAGAGTCCTGTGCCGCTTCGCTGGCTACTGTTGTTATGCCTTTGTTTGCCGCTGACCGCCTGGACCAGTGAAGCGCTCGTGCTCAGCTCGGAAAACACCCGTGCTAGCCTCGGCCCGCACCTGTTTTACCTTGAAGACCCGCGCGGCACGCTGGAATACACCACCATCGCCGCCATGCCGCTTAACCTGTTCAGCCGCGCACAGGGCAACCACGCCAATCTGGGCAAAAACGCTTCAACGTGGTGGTTTCGTTTTCAGGTGGATAACCGCAGCGGGCGCAATCAACAGGTTTTTCTCGAAGCTAACTACCCCTTGCTGGATGATTTGCGGCTGTTTCAGCTGATCAACCAGCAAGTCGTTCAACGCAGTGAACTGGGTGATATTCAACCCTTTGACAACCGCCCAGTCGGCGTACGCGATTTGTGGTTTTCCGTAGAGCTGCGCCCGGGCATCAACGAGTTTGTGCTGCGCGCGCAATCGACCAGCACACTGTTTATCCCCCTGTACCTGACCACCCCGGTGGCCATGGCCAGCCACAGCGAAACCATCAACAACTGGCACGGGGCCTTTTATGGCCTGCTGTTCGGCCTGTTCTTCTACAACCTGTTTCTGTATGTCTGGCTGCGCGAACCGAGTTACTTCTGGTACTTGGCCTACATGCTCTGCTCACTGCTGTTTAGCGCCAGTTTCGACGGCAGCTTGTTCCGCTTGTTTCCACAGGCGGTAGAAATTCAAAGCTTGGGCATCTATGCCTGCATGTTCTTGATTTTGCTCTGCGCCACCCAGTTCAGCCGGCACTTCTTACACACCACCGAGCAGTTTCCGCGCTTAGATACCCTGTTGCGCTTCAAGATGATCGTGCTGGCTTGCTGCTTGGTCTCGGTACCGCTGATTGGCGTCAGCACTTGGAGCTTTTTAGCCAGCCTGATCACCTTAGCCAGCAGTGCCGTGCTGATGGGCGTGGGCATTTGGGTGTGGCGCAGCGGCCTGCGCTATGGCTCGTACTATGTCGTGGCCTGGGGCGTATTGCTGACCAGCTTTATCATCGCCACCGCCGGCTCGTTAGGCTATGAGGTGATCAACTGGTATGGCTCGGAAATCACCAAGGTCGGCACCGCGTTTGAAATGATCACCCTGTCGATTGGCTTGGCCGACCGCATCAACACGCTGAAAGACGAAGGTTATGCCGCCGCCCAAGCCGCCGAAAGTGCGGAAATCGAAAACCAAGCCAAGAGCCGCTTTCTGGCCAAGATGAGCCACGAGATTCGCACCCCGCTTAATGGCGTGCTGGGCATGGTGCATCTGTTAGAAGACACCGAGTTGAATGACCGGCAAAAGCATTACGTGCACACCATCAACACCAGCGGTCACGCATTGATGGCGGTGATCAACGACATTCTCGATTACTCAAAAATCGAATCCGGCCGTCTCGAGTTAGAAAGCATCGACTTTAACCTGCTCGACTTGGCCAGCGATTGCAGTGCCCTGTTTAGTGCCCAATGCTTGGACAAAGGCATCGAGCTGCACTGCTCGCTTGCCAGTGGCGTGCCTAGTTGGGTGAATGGCGACCCGACGCGCCTTAAGCAAGTGCTGCTGAACCTCGTCGGCAATGCGGTTAAGTTCACCGAACACGGCCATGTCAGCCTGCATATCCGCCGTAGCCCCAGCCTGCCCGGCGAAGTACGCCTGCTGTGCGCCATCAGCGATACCGGCATTGGCATCAGCGCCGAGGCGCAGCGCGAGCTGTTCACCTCGTTCAGCCAAGCCGACTCCAGCACCACACGGCGCTACGGCGGCAGCGGTTTGGGCTTAGCCATCAGCCGCGAGCTAGCCGAGCATATGGGCGGTTTTATTCGCCTAGAAAGCACCCCCAACCAAGGTTCTACCTTTGAAGTGTGCGCGGTGCTGCAAGAAGCCACCGGCAACAACCCCGACAACAGCCTCAGCCTAAACGGGCAAACGGCGTTGATTGCTTCGGAGTCGGTGCAGGCGCGCGACAGCCTGCGGCATAACCTCAACCGCCTAGGCATGCGTGCCGAACAATGCAGCGCACCGGAGCATTTACAGCATGCGCTGCAACAATTCGTCAGCCCGCCCACGCTGATTATTCAAGCGCCTTGGTCGGTCAGTGGGGATTGGTTACAAGGCCTGCACAGCACCCATCCGCGCCTGCATGTGCTGCTGATTAATGACACCTTAAGCGAAGCCCACGAGCATCACTGGCCAGAAAGCCAGTTTGCTGCCTTAGAGCTGCCCATCACACCGAACCAGCTCACCGAGGCGCTGCTGCGCCTGCATCACAGCGAGCCGGCCGCCATCCCCAACGCGCCCGCGCCAAGCAGTCACAGCACCACCATTGGCATACCGAAAACCACCCATGTTTTGGTCGCCGAAGACAACCCCGTCAACCAAATGGTCATCCGTGGCTTACTGCAACGCTTGGGCTACAGCATTGAGATGACCAACAACGGCGAAGAAGCCCTGCGGCTCTACGTGCGCAACCCCAAGCATTACAGCCTAGTGCTGATGGACTGCGAAATGCCGATCATGGATGGCTTTGAAGCCACCCGGCAGATTCGCCGCTTTGAGCACGAGCAACAGCACCCGCCAGTGCCGATTGTGGCGCTGACCGCGCATATTCTCGATGAGCATCGTAAGTCTGGCGAAGCGGCCGGCATGGATGCCTACTTGGCTAAGCCGGTGAACTTCACCCAGCTTGAAGAAACCCTCGCCAGTTTTATTCACCCCGCCACCAGCGCCGAGCAAGGTTAAAACGTCGCGACAGCCAAGACGCCATGGAGTTAGCCAAGCGGTTAAACTACGCGCCTTTTACGCAACCGCTGTCGCCATGATTATTCCCTACCAAGACCTTGAGCCCGACACCCTGACCCGCCTGCTGCAAGACTTCGTCAGCCGCGACGGCACCGACAACGGCTACGACGCCAGCGAAGCGCAACGTGTCGAACGCGCCCGCCGCGCGTTAGAACGTCGTCAGGCGTATATCGTCTTTGATGAAGAAAGCCAGCAGTGCCAGCTGATCGCCGCGCACGATCTTGACCCTGCCTATATCCGCCAATACACCACAGCGGATTAACTAGCCGGCATACCTGATAAGTTTCGCGCCAGCGCTGTAGCGCTTGAATCGTGTGCCGATCAGACCAGCGCTGCTTAATTCACTAAAAGCATGCCCGACAAAAACAACACACCCCGCACTCGGCGGGGTGTGTTGTTAAACGCAGCAGATTAGTGAGCCACAGCCCCACCCGCGCCACGCGGGATACGGATGCTTTCCACCAAGTCTTGAATGTGTGCCGGCGGTGCGGAGGTCAGCTTGGCCACCACCACAGACACCACAAAGTTAAAGATCATGCCCAAAGTACCAATGCCCTCTGGCGAAATACCGAACCACCACTGATCGGCACCCGCAGTCGGGTTGATGAACTTGAAGTACACGATGTAAGTGAAGGTGAACACTAAGCCCACGATCATGCCGGCCACCGCCCCTTCACGGTTCATGGTCTTGGAGAAGATCCCCATGACAATCGCCGGGAAGAACGAGGCCGCCGCCAAGCCGAAGGCAAAGGCCACCACCTGCGCGACAAACGCGGGCGGATAGATCCCGAACAAGCCGGCAATCACCACCGCCACACCGGCCGCGATACGTGCGGCGAGCAGCTCGTTTTTCTCGCTGATGTTGGGCATCAAGTTCGACTTGAGCAGGTCATGGCTGATCGAGGTAGAGATCACCAACAACAAGCCAGCCGCGGTCGACAAGGCAGCGGCTAAGCCACCGGCAGCAATCAAGGCAATCACCCAACCCGGCAGGTTGGCGATTTCTGGGTTAGCCAGCACCATGATGTCGCGGTCGATGTACAGCTCGTTAGCGTTAGCGGTCGGTGCGTTAGTCACCGCACGCTCGCCGTGCACGCCCGGCTCTTTAGCAAACGCAGGGGCACCTTCGAACGGAGCACCGGCGGTGTACTGAATCACGCCGTCGCCGTTCTTATCTTGCCAGCCGATCAAACCGGCTTTTTCCCACGTCTTAAACCACTCCGGCACTTCGGCGTAGCTTACGTTGGGTACAGTGCTCAGCAGGTTAGTACGGGCAAAGGCCGCAACAGCCGGTGCTGTGGTGTACAGAATGGCGATAAACAGCAGCGCATAGCCGGCTGATTTACGCGCATCACGCACTGTCGGGGTGGTGAAGAAGCGCACAATCACATGCGGCAAGCCGGCAGTACCGACCATCAGCGCCATGGTGATGAAGAACACGTCGATGGTCGACTTAGTGCCATCGGTGTAGGTGTTAAAGCCTAGCTCGGTGCTCAAGCCGTTAAGCTTGTCCAACAGGTAGGTATCGGTGCCATCCACAGTGCCACCAAAGCCCAGCTGCGGAATCGGGTTACCGGTCAGCATCATCGAGATGAAAATGGCCGGCACCATGTAGGCGAAGATCATCACGCAGTACTGCGCCACTTGGGTGTAAGTAATACCCTTCATGCCGCCCAGCACAGAGTAGAAGAAGACAATCGCCATACCGATCACCACGCCGGTATTGATATCGACTTCTAAATAGCGCGAGAACACGATACCCACGCCGCGCATCTGCCCCGCCACATAGGTGAACGAGATAAAGATCACGCAGATCACTGCCACCACACGCGCGGTTTGTGAGTAATAACGCTCACCGACGAACTCCGGCACGGTGAACTTGCCGAACTTACGCAGGTAGGGTGCCAAGCACATGGCGAGCAACACGTAGCCGCCGGTCCAGCCCATCAGGTACACGCCGCCGTCTAAGCCGACGAAGGAGATAATCCCCGCCATCGAAATAAACGACGCCGCCGACATCCAGTCCGCACCGGTGGCCATACCGTTTAATACGGGGTGCACGCCCTTACCCGCGACGTAGTACTCACCGGTGGAGCCAGCTCGCGTCCACAAGGCGATGCCGATGTACAGCGCAAACGTGGCGCCGACAAACAGATAAATCAGAGTTTGCGTATCCATGGTCGCCTCGCCTTATTCTTCGTGCACGTCGTATTTGCGATCGAGCTGATTCATCTTCCACACGTAGAAGAAAATCAAACCGACAAACGCATAGATCGAGCCTTGCTGGGAGAACCAGAAGCCCAACGGGTAACCAAAGAATTGAATGCTGTTCAGGGCGTCAACGAATAAGATGCCGCAGCCAAAGGAGACAATGAACCACACCGCCAGAAGCTTTAGCATCAGGCTTAAGTTCTCTTTCCAGTAGGCCGCCGGGACATCCTGCTTGTGGATAGACATGAGCGATCTCCGCTAGTTGTTGTTATAGCCACCCCAAACTAGCAGCGCGCCGCCAAGCGCGAACTTAGACCTTGGTCGCCCTCCTTGATCAACAACAAGATTGGCCAATAAAAAACGCCGCTGGATGAGAGCGGCGTTGGCGTTGCAAAACAGCCGTGCTGCGGGCTTAAGCCACGGCACTGCGCTGCGGATTCGGGTGATACAGCACATGCTCCAACACCGGCCCGATGGCCACTTGGCCAACCTCTTGATAGCCCAAGCGTTGGTAAAACTCTAAATAACGCGCATTGCCGGTATCCAACACCACGCCCTTAGAGTGCTCGTCATCGGCGCACCAGTCGTGCAGCGCTTCCAGCAACTGCAAGCCATGGCCGTGGCCCTGAAACTCCGGGTGAATACCAATCAGCGGCAACACCGAATACTCGCCCGGCGGCAGGCTATCCAACACCGCTTGGTGGTAATCCAGATAACGCCGCGTGCAGCGAAAACCAGCAGTCAGCACCATGCGCAAACGCCACATCCAGCTTTCGGTGATGTCGAAGCGCTTGGTCGGCGGCGACACCAAAGCAATGCCAATTAAACGGTCATCCAGCACTAGGCCCAGTGCCGGCAGCTGCTCATCAAAATGCCGCTCCACCAGCTCACGCACACTGGCGCGCACGCGCTGGTCGTAACCGGGGCGGTCTTGCTCAAACAAATAGGCAAAGGTCGGCTCATGGCGATAGGCCTGATACAGCAGCGAACGAGCCTCGCGGCGATAGCTGCCGCCGAGCTGGCGAATTTCCAATTTTCCTTCAGGCATTGGGCGTCCTCTGTGGCGATTCTTGTTGTTATGCCGTGCGCTTTGAACCTAGCACGCAGCCCGCAGGGTCGCCAGCACCGGCCCATTGCTCTAGGATGCCCTTCTTTTCATTCTGTGAGGCGCTTATGAAGCTGGTTTCATTCAATATCAACGGCCTGCGCGCACGACTTCACCAACTGCAAGAGCTGATCGACCGCCACCAGCCCGACGTCATTGGCCTGCAGGAAACCAAAGTGCACGACGAAGCCTTCCCCATCGAAGCCGTCGAAGCCATGGGCTACCACGTGCACATCCACGGCCAAAAAGCCCACTACGGTGTGGCGCTACTGTCTAAACAAGCCCCGCTGAGCATCGACAAAGGCTTCCCCGGCGACGATGACGAAGCGCAAAAGCGCTTTATTCGCGGCACCTTTGCCGACGGCCAAGGCGGCGAAGTGGTGGTAATGAACGGCTACTTCCCACAGGGCGAAAGCCGCGACCACCCGGTGAAGTTCCCCGCTAAAGAAAAGTTCTACGCCGACCTACAAGCGCTGCTGGTGAACCACTACCGCGCCGACCAAGCGCTGGCGATCATGGGCGACTTCAATATCTCGCCGGCGGACATCGACATCGGCATTGGCGACGTCAACGCCAAACGCTGGCTGAAAACCGGCAAATGTAGCTTCCTGCCGGAAGAGCGCGAGTGGCTAGCCACGCTGAAAAACTGGGGCCTGACCGACAGCTTCCGCCATCACCACCCCAGCCGCGACGACGTGTTCAGCTGGTTCGACTACCGCAGCCGCGGCTTTGAAGACCAACCCAAACGCGGCCTGCGCATCGACTACATCCTAGCCACCGCCCCACTGCTAGCCCGCTGCCAAGCAGCGGATGTGGACTACGACATTCGCGGTATGGAGAAGCCCTCTGACCATGCGCCGGTGTGGGCAACATTTGCCTAATGAGACCAAGCCCTTGATTAGCGCACTACCGCAAACAGCAAGCTGAGACACTTTTTCTACAATCAACCACGCAACAATGCTCACTGAGCTAATTCAGAGGTCGTTGTTGCGTGAGTTCTTTACAAGTCATTTCCCTAGCCAGCATCGTTGCTGGGCATAAGCACAAAATCGGCATCACCTGGCTGCTGGTGGCAGTAGAAAACCTGCTTATGGCACTGCTGCCGTTGTTTATTGGCTATTCGATCGACAGCCTGATGGCCGGCCAATACCACGATGTGCTCATCCTTGCCGGCGTTGTCACCGCTTTAGTGCTGGTAGCCGTGGCACGGCGCATTTACGACACCCGTACCTACGGTGAGATTCGTATCCAAGTCGGCATGGATACCGACAGCCGCCTGCGCGAGCGCCCGGTGACCACTCGCAGCGCCCGTTTGAACATGTCGCGTGAGCTGGTCGACTTTTTAGAGAACGAACTTCCGCCGCTACTTACTGCCATTATTCAGCTGCTTGTCACGCTGACGGTACTGGCTAGTTTTAGCTCGTGGCTTGCCCTGAACGCCGCTATAGCGGGGCTATTGATGCTGGCCATCTACGGCCTATTTCATCGCACCTTCACGCGCCTGAATGCTCGTCTGAATAACCAAACCGAGCGCCAAGTCAGCGTGCTCAGCGCGTTAACGTCCAGCGCCTTACAGACCCACTTAAGAAAGCTGAAAAATCGCGAAGTAAAACTTTCGGATACCGAGGCAGCGCTCTACGGCTTGATCTTCATGGTGCTGTTCGGCTTTGTGCTGGGGAACTTGCTGCTGACCACTCAGCTGGAGACTCCCAGTGCGGGGCAGCTGTTTGCCGTGGTGACCTATTCGCTGGAGTTTGTCGAAGCGGCCTTGCTGCTGCCGATCACCCTGCAGACCCTCTCCCGCCTGACTGACATCCGTGAGCGACTCAATGCACAGTAATCCCAAGATGCGCCGCGCCCTGCCGCTACTCGGCGCTATCGGCCTGCTGCTGGCAGCCATCGCCGCGGTGATCATCAGCGAACCGGCGCCGATCAGCGCCAAGCCGCTCGCCGCTGCCGCACCGCCGGTGACGGTGGTGGCGGTACGCGCGCAAGCCTTCGCCCCGACCCTGACCCTGCTGGGCACCACCGCCGCGCGCTGGCCGAGCGAGCTCAAGGCCCGCAGCAGTGCGCAACTGAGCTGGCTGGCCGATGGCCTGGAGCCCGGCACCCTAGTGCACAAGGATCAGCTGCTGGCCAGCCTCGACACCACCCTGCTGGAGGCCCAGCTGGCGCAGGCCAAGAGCGAGGTGGCCGAGGCCAAACTGCAGCTGACCCGCACCCGGCTCGAACAGACCGTCGCGCTGAAAATGCTGCGTGGCGAGCAAAACACCGCCTTCGGCCGCCGCGAGCCGCAAGTTGCCGCGGCGCAAATCGCCCTGCGCAAGGCGCAGTCCAGCGTGGCCAGCGTGGAAAAACTGCTCGCCGATGCGCAGATTCGCGCGCCCTACGATGCGGTTATTTTCCAGCGTCGGGTCAGCCCGGCGCAGCATGTCGAGCAGGGCCAGGTGCTGTTCGAGATTGCCGCCAGCGACAGCCTGGACGTCAAGCTGCCGCTCAGCGATGGCCAATGGCAACGCCTGTCTGGCGCGCTGGAGCAGGCGCAGATCAGCCTGGAAGACCGCCAGCAGCACCGTTGGCCGGCCAGCGTGCGCTATCTGGCGCCGCAGGCCCATGAGGTCACCCGGCAACGGGAAGTCGTGCTGCGGGTCGACAACCCCTACCAGCGCGCACCGCGCCTGCTGCCCAACCAGCAAGTCAGCGTGCATCTGCGCCTGCCGGAGCAGCCAGTCGCCATGCGGCTGCCAGCGAGCGCACTGACCCGCGACGACGAGGTATGGACGGTACAGGGCGCGCACCTGGTCAAGGAGCGCATCCAGCGTCTGCAACACACCGCCGATAGCGTCTGGGTCAGCTTCGCCGACGCCCCGCGCGAACCGCGCCAGGTGGTGGTGTACCCCCTGCTGTCCATGCTGCCAGGGCAAGCGGTGACGCCGCTGGAGGGCGAGCGATGAACAGCCTCAGCCGCTGGTTTATCACTAACCCGGTCGCGGCCAATCTGCTGATGGTGGCGATCCTGGTCGCCGGCGTGCTGTCGCTCGGCCAGCTGCGGGTCGAGTCGTTCCCGCAGATCGCCCCCAGCAGCCTGGTGATCAATGTCGCCTACCCCGGCGGCACGGCGGCGCAGATCGACCAGAGCATCACCCAACGCATCGAGGCGGCGATCAGCGGTATCGGTGGCATCAAGCAGGTAGTCAGCCAGTCCAGCGCCGGCATGGCCAGCGTGCGAGTACGCAAGACCGCAGCGGCCGACCTCGACAAGCTGCTCGAAGACGTGCGCAATCAGGTCAACGCGATCGAAGGCCTGCCGCAGCAGGCGGAAAAACCGCAGGTCAGCCGCGAGGAGTTCACCAACCTGGCCGCCTTCGTCATCGTCTCCGGCCCGCGCGATAACAGCGCCCTGCAACCCATCGCCCGGCAAGTCGAGCTGGCCCTGAAGCAGCACCCGCGCATCGCCAAAGTGGCTAACCTGGGTAGCCGGCAAGCGCTGCTGGTGATCGAACCCGATCTCGACAAGCTGCAGAACCTCGGCCTGAACCTGGAGCAGGTCGCCGAAGCGGTGGCCCGTAACTCGCTGGAAACCCGCAGCGGCGAGCTGAAGAATGCCGCCGGGCGCTTGCTGCTGCGCGGCGACGGCTACGCCGATGGCCTGCAGCCACTCAGCCGCATTGCCCTGCACAGCAGCGCGCAGGGCACGGTGACCCTGGGCGAGGTCGCGAGCATCAAGCGCGATTACCAAGACGACGGGGCGATCGTGCGCAATAACGGCCAGACCGCCATCGCACTCTTGGTTAGCACCGCCCAGCAGGACAACCTGCTGCAGGTCAGCGAAGCCATCGCCGAAACCCTGGCCCGCCAGCGGAGCCTGCTGCCGGCGGATATCAGCCTGACCACCATGGCCGATATGGCGCCGTATATCCGCGAACAGCTGGGCCTGTTGGGCGATAGCGCCTGGCAGGGCCTGCTGATCGTCATCGTGTTGTTGGGGCTGTTTCTCGAGTTGAAACTGGCCTTCTGGGTGGCCATGGGCATCCCCTTGGCGCTGGCCGGCACCCTCAGTGCGATGCAGGTGTTCGACTACAGCATCAACGACATCACCCTGTTCGGCTTCATCCTGGTGCTGGGCATTCTGGTCGATGATGCCGTGGTGGTCGGCGAGAGCATCTACGCCCAACGGCGCCCCGGGCGCCCAGCGGCCGAGGCCGCCTTGCAGGGCGTCAGCGCGGTGTCCGTGGCCACGGTGTTCGGTGTGCTGACCACTATCGCCGCGTTCTCGCCGATGTTGTGGATCAACAACGAGCTGGCCAAAGTGCTGGCCGGGTTTTCCGCCGTGGTGATCTTCGCCCTGCTGTTCTCCCTGCTGGAAAGCAAGCTGATCCTGCCCGCGCACCTGTGCGGCAACGAGGTGCGCATGCCTCGCGTACTAGGCCGCGTGCAGCGTGGCGCGCAGGATGGCCTGCAGTGGTTTATCAACCGCGTGTACCGGCCGCTGCTGAGCGCGGCGCTCGAGCACAGCGCCGCCACACTGCTGGGCTTCGGCGCCTTTATCCTGCTGGCCTATGGGCTGTGGAGCACGGGCGCGATCCGTAGCGCGATTTTCCCCGAGATCCCCGGGCGTTATCTCACCGCCAATGTCGATTTGCAGGACGGCGCCCCCCTGGCGCTGCAAGCCCAGGCGCTGAACCGCCTGAGCCGCAGCGCCGAGCAGATCGCCAGCGAGCTGACGCAGCAGTACAGCCTGGCCGAGCCGCCGCTGGTCAACCTGCTGGGCCACTCCGATGGCTACGGCCAGATCGAAGTAACCGCCGAACTCAGCCACGAAGCCCTGCGCCGTCTGCCGGCCAACCTGCTGCTGCAGCGATGGCGTGAACAGACTGGCGCCTTGGAAGGTGCATACGCGGTGAGCTTCGCCGCTGCCGAATCCCCGGCCGGCGGCAGCGTGCTGGCCATCGCCGCCCTGGACCGCGATCTGGCCCGCCAGGCCAGCCAGGCGCTGGCGAGCACCCTCGCCGGCCTGCCCGGGGTCGCCGATGTGTATGACGATGGCCAAGGCGGGCAGCCGCAGATCCGCCTCAAGCTCAATGCCTTTGGCCGCCATCTCGGGCTCAACCAGCATCACCTGGCCAGGTTGGCGGGTGAGGCCTTCGGCCAGCGCGAGATTCACCGCCTGCTGGAAAATGGCCAGGAGACCAAGCTGATTCTGCGCTACCCGGCCAGCGCACGGCGCAGCACCGAGCAGCTGCCGAACACCCCGGTGTTTTTGGATAGCGGCCAAACCGTGCGCCTCGGCGATGTGGTCGAACTGCATGTGGAACGCGAGCCGGAGGCCTTGTACCGGCGCAACCGCGAGCAGGTGGTCAACTTGTATTGGCGGCAGAACCGCGACATCCAAGCCCCGGAGCGCACGCTGGAACAACTGCAGGGCGAGATTGCCACGATCGAGGCGCGTTACCCTGGGGTCAGCATCCGCGCCGCCGGGGAGTTCGAAGAAATCGACGAGGTGCAGGATGGCTTCAAGCAGGCCATGCTGCTGACCCTGCTGCTGATCTACATCCTCCTGGCGATACCGCTGAAGTCGTACTGGCAGCCGCTGCTGATCATGGCGGTGATTCCCTTCGGCTTTGCCGGGGCGATCTTCGGCCACGGCCTGATGGGCTTGCCGATCAGCCTGCTGTCGATGTTCGGCATGCTGGCCATGACCGGCATCGTGGTCAACGACTCGCTGGTGCTGATCACCCACTTCAACCAGCACTACCGCGCCGGCATGGGCTTGCGCGAGGCGCTGATCAACAGCGCCAGCAGCCGCTTTCGCGCAATTTTCCTCACCACAGTGACCACGGTGTGCGGGCTGTTGCCGCTGCTCAGTGAAACCAGCGAGCAAGCCCAATACCTTAAGCCGGCGGCGGTCTCACTGGTGTTTGGCGAGTTGTTCGCCACCGCTATTACCTTGGTGCTTATCCCCGTGTTGCTCGGCCTCAGCAGCCGGCGCCAAGTGCAACCTGTGCCGGCGGCAGCGACGCTATGACATTGCCCCACGCCGCGCCACTGCGCATAGTAGCCACAAACGAGTCGTGGCTTATGGAGCAAGCGCCAATGCGCAATGCCGCCCCCCACATGCTGGCGCCGGAGTACGCGCTGTTAAAGAACCTGCCGCGCCACCAGCGCAAACGGTTCGAGACGGCGCTGCAACTCATGCACTCGATGCCAGGCTCGACGCTGGCCTGGCAGGAGGTGGCCAAGCGTAGCGCCATCTCGCCGTATCATTTCCACCGTCAGTTCACCCGCGTATTTCATGAAACACCCGGCAGCTACCTTAGCCGCCTGCAGCTGCAATGGGCGGTGTCCATGCTGCTGGACAGCCCGCAGAAAAAAATCCTCGATATCGCCCTGACCTGCGGTTTCTCCTCCTCGCAGGCGCTGGCCAAGGCCTTGCAACGCGAGCTGCAGCACACCGCCAAGGCGATCAAAGCGATCGGCCAGAGCGGCACGTTAGATGAGCTGAGAAGTGTGCTCGAACCGCTGGCGCACCGCGTGTCGGCGGATCAAGCGCCGCTGGAGATCCAACTGGCGGAAAACCTGCCCTGCCGCCTGGAAGTCCTCGAGCGGCGCGCCCTGCGCCTGGAAACCCTGCCGGATATCGGCTTCGAAGAACTCTGCGAGCAACTGGGCGAAAAACTCTACAGCCGCGCCATCCTCACCCCGGTGAAGCTGCTCGATGCGCCCTGGGAAGACTGCATACAGTGGTTCGGCAGCTGGTGTAAGGCGACCACCGAGAGCGCTAAACATAAGCTGGTGCCGGCCGGCGAGTACCTCACCTGCGAGTGCTATATCGCCTCTGACATGGGCTACCTGGCCGCCCTGGAGGGCATGGAGAAACAGGCCGCCAAGCTGGGCGTCAACCCCGACTGGGAGGGCCTGTGCGTCGAGCAAGTGCTCGAGCTGGATGACTCACTCAGCGGCGGCATCGTGCTACGTGTGGAGATCCCCATTAGCCGTGCCGAAACGGCACCAGCCCCTGACAACAGCCCATAAACAAAAACCCGCCAGGCGTGCACCAGGCGGGTTCAGCAGCGCAACGAGTTAGCGGTTACTCGCTAAACACCTGCTTCACCGGGAACAGGTTGTCGAACTGCGGGGCTTGTTTGGTCACTTTGGCTTGGAAGGTTTTCATCATGTCGTTGGGGCGGAACATGCCCGACTGCCACGTGGCCATGTATTTAAGGCTGTCTTCTACGCTGTGGTCGCGGCTGTAGTTGAGCATTTCTTTACAGCCGGTGACGGCCAGCGGTGAGTGGGCGGCGATTTGCTTGGCGATGGTCATTACCGCATCGAGCATGGCCTCTTGGGTTTCGTACACTTCGTTCACTAAGCCGTGAGTCTTCGCTTCGGCGGCGCTGAATTTGCGGCCGGTGTAGGCCAGCTCACGCACCACGCCCTGCGGGATCAACTTAGGCAGGCGCTGCAGAGTGCCCACGTCGGCGGTCATGCCCAGTTCGGTTTCTTTAATGGTGAAGTAGGCGTCGGCAGTGGCGTAGCGGCAATCGGCGGCGCAAACCATGTCTAGCGCGCCGCCGATGCAGCCGCCTTGAATGGCGGTTAACACCGGCAGGCGCACTTCTTCCAGCGAGCTTAAGCAGGCTTGCAGCTGCAATACGGTGCGGCGCAGGTTTTCGCCCATGCGGCCTGGGTCGCCGGTCATGGGTACGGTTTTCGGGTTGGTGAATACGCCCAAATCCATACCGGCAGAGAAGTGTTTGCCGGTGGAGGAGATCACGATCACGCGCGCTTCGCCGCTGGCTTCGATGGCGCGCACGCATTGCGGCAGCTCCAGCCAGAAGTCAGTGTTCATCGAGTTCAGCGCCTCGGGGCGGCTTAACTGTACGTGGGCGATATGGTCGGCCAGCGTGACCTTAAAACTGTTGAAGCTGAAATCTGACATGCGACACCTGTGGGTAGTGAAGATACGTTGAAGTGAAGGCAAGGGGTTGACGGCGTCAAGATAGAGGCGCCATCCTGACACTGTCAAGTACACTGCCGCCCATTGAGTTTTGGATTGCCCGCGTCATGCCTAGCCTCAGTAATGATTACCATCATGGCAACTTACGCCACAGTCTCATTGAAGCCAGCCTCGATTTGATTGACCGCGAAGGCCTAGAGGCCCTGTCATTACGGCGACTGGCCGAAATGGTTGGGGTATCGCGCCAAGCGCCCTATCATCACTTTCGTGACAAGCAAGCGCTGCTGGCGGCGATTGGCGAACGCGGTTTTGTGCAGCTCAACTGCAATCTGCAAAAAGTGGTGGAAGACGAAAGCGCGCCACTGGATCAGCGCTTGTACCAAGCGGTGCTGAACTATTTGGACTTCGCTTTAGCCAACCCGGCGCTGTACGAGCTGATGTTTGGCCGCGTGCTGTGGCGTGAGCAAGATGACCATCAAGACACCCACGATTTTCAGCGCTACGCCAAAGACTGCTTTCGCCAGTACGTGCGCTTGTTTGATCTACTTAAAGCCCAAGGGCTACTGCCAGAAACCGACAACAGTTTGCGCTTGGCGCAATTGCTCTGGGCCGCCATGCACGGGCTGGCCAAGCTGGCCGGCGACGGTTTATTTGTGAAGCGCGAAGACTTGGCCGAGATCGCCCGCTATACCCTCGCCCGCTTTCGCCCATCAACGCCGCTGCAATAAGGGCTTGAGCAGGCCCTCTAGGCCATTGAGCTTCACCTCGTAAATCAGTGCTAACTGCTGGCCAAGCTTGCCCTTGGGAAAGCCTTTGCCGTGCATCCACACCAAATACGGTTCGGGCAATTCCAGCAAACGCCGGCCGGCGTATTTGCCATAGGGCATGATTTGGTTGATGGCCGCGAGCAGTTCTTCATTGGGCGCCATTAGAGCGCCTCCAGCGGGTAGAGCAGCTCTTCGCGGTAACCGGCCCACACTTTTAGCGCGCTGGGCAGACTGCGATCTAGCTCTGGATCGCCGCTGTCTACCCTAAACGGCTGGCCTTCTAGGGTGGTGAGTTTGCGTTTGGTGGCGATCACCCGCAGGTTATCCAGCCCGACCGCACGCACCACGCGCGGGCTGATCTGCTGATTGCCGCGGCCCAGCACATGGCCCTGTCCGCCAATCACAGTGACCAACAACTGTGCGGCGTGACCGTCGACCAGCGCAAACAACTGCGCCTCGGTGACATCGCGGGCGATGATGGCGCCGTCTTGCAGCACGTCCACGCCCAGCAAGGTGGTGTCATGCCCGAGCAGCGTGGCTAATTGATGCAGCGTCGAGCCGGGGCCCAGCACGTAGCGCACACCGGGTTCTAAGACTTCTGCAAGCCACTCGGCCAGTTCTTGCAAGACCAGCTCTTCGCTTTCCACCCCGCCCTGTTTCACCTGCTGCAAAAAGCCGCCTTCGGTGGGTACACACAGTTCACCGTAATAGCGGCTGCCGACTTTGCCGGCGCGCAGGGCGTCTTCGTCGATATCGCGCACTTCGCCTTCGGTGAGGCGCACCAAGCCGCCTTGCAGCAAGCGCAGCGCCAGCTCGCCCGCCGCACGCGGGCTTACCGCATACACGCCGGACTGAATCTTCACCCCAGCGGGAATGCCCAGTACCGGCTGCCCGGCTTTCGCCACGGCGCACACGTCACGTGCAGTGCCATCACCACCAGCAAACAGCAGCAAGGCCACGCCAGAGTGCTGCAATTGCTGCACGGCAGCCTGGGTGTCGGCAGCGGTGGTTGGCCCGGCGTGCGGCGCGCTGAGCACCTCGTAGGTGAAGCCCATGCTCTGCAGCAAGTCAGCGCCCATGGCACCGGGATAAGTGAGAAAGCGTAAAGAAGTGCGCAGCGGCAGCAGCAGCTCTAGCGCCACTTGCGTGCGCTGCTGGGCACGCGGCTCGGCACCGAGGGCTTGTGCGGCTTCGGCCATGCCGTCGCTGCCCTTGAGCGCCACGCTGCCGCCTAAGCCAGCCAGTGGGTTAATGATCAGGCCCAGAGAAATGCTCATAAAAAATGCTGAATCCTGTTGTTTTCATGCGTAAACGGTCTGAGCAATCCCAAGCAGAGCCGCTTAACTGAAAAGTCCGTAGCGGCGCCGATAAGCCGCTTTACAAAGCGTTACATGACGGTGGTGTCTTTTTGCTGTCACCACGCAGTCATAGTTAAACCAGAGACTACACACACCCGCCAAGACGGGTGGTCAACAATAACCTGATGACGGATATCCAGCTCATGTCGTACTGCCAAACCGCCAATGCCAGCACTCCCGCCAACGCCCAAAGCGCTGAATCACTGGGCTACTTGCTCGACGAACAAGGCCGTGAACTGCCGATTACCGAAGCGATGATCCAGCAAGCCTGCCGCGAGATCGAAGCGCAGCACTTGGACATCGCCCAGCTGCGCCAATAAGCCTTACAAGGTTTCTACGCTACAGCCCAACGCCTTAGCCAGCTGGTTAAGGTCAGCCGAGCTTTGCCGGGTGAACAGCTTGATGCCGGGTATTTCGCGGCGCACCGGGTAATGTTTGCGCAGGGCATCGAAGGCGCCGGCGCGCTCGCTGTCGGGCAGGCGTAAGTGGCGGCGAAACGCGGCATCGTCACGACGCGGGTCGTACACCGCGCGGCTAACCGTGCTGAGCAAGGCTTCAAACTCAGCTTTGCCGGTGATCCGCAAGCCTTTCAGCCAATGCTCGGGGATCACATTGGCCAGCGACTGGCGCGGCTCAATGCCTAAGTGCTCGCACAGCGCCAGATAGACCATTTCTGTGCCGCGCATGCGCCCATCCAGGCTATAACCGGCAATGTGCGGGGTCGCCAAGTGCACCCGTTTGGCCAGCGCGACATTCACCTGCGGCTCGTTTTCCCACACATCCAGTGCCACCCACAGATCGTCTTGTGCTGCCAGGCGCGCTTCTAGGGCTGCGTTATCCACCACCGCGCCACGCCCGGCGTTGATCAGCCACTGCCCAGCACGCAGTTTGTTGATGCGTTCGGCATTTAATAAATGCCACGTGGGGTGCTCGCCTTCGCGGGTTAGCGGGGTGTGCAAGCACAGCACGTCGACGTCATCGATCAGCGTATCCAGCGGGTAAAACTCGCCGTCTTCTTGCGCGGCGCGCGGCGGGTCGCAGATTTTCACCTGCCAGCCCAAGGCCTTCAGCACCTTGTGCAAGGTGCCCCCCACGCGCCCGGCGCCAACAATGCCGATCACTTTGTCTTCTAGCTCATCGCCGGACAGCTCGGCCAAGTGCAGCAAAGCGCCGAGCACGTAATCCACCACCGCGCGGGCGTTGCAGCCCGGCGCACTGGCCACGCGGATGCCCGCCTCGGCCAGCCACGGCAAATCCAAGTGGTCGGTACCTATGGTGCAGGTACCGACAAACTTCACTCGGCTACCGGCCAGCAAGGCCTGATTGACTGAGGTGACGGAGCGCACCAGCAGCACATCGGCATCGGCAACGGTCGCGGCCGTCATGTCGCGGCCCGGCACGCAGCGCAGCTCGCCGAGCTCGGCGAAAAAGGCCTCGGCCAGCGGGATGTTTTCATCGGCAACGATTGTGAGCGATGTGCTCATTACAAATCCTCAATACGAAAAGCCTGCGGCTCAAACAGCGCGCGGGTTTGGTAAAAATTCAGCAGTGCCTCAATAAATAGCCCAGCACGCTGGGGAAAGCCCTGCTGCCAATAGCGCTGCACTTGTGCATGCACGGCACGGCGAAATGGCATGGGGTCGCAAGCCTCGCCACTTAGGTTGTCCACACTGACGCGAAAGCCTAGCCCAGCGGCGCGGCTAAACAACCATTCCAACGCTTGGGGTTTGACTTCAACCTGCTCAAAAGCCGCTTGCTGCTCGGCATTGCGGCCATCGGGGCAGTACCAGTAGCCGTAATCTTCTTGCTCACGACGCTGCGGGCCGGCGATGCACCAATGGGCAATCTCATGCAGGGCACTGGCGTAAAAGCCATGGGCATAGACGATGTGATGCTGCGCCTGACTGGCGGTGGCAGGCAGATAGACAGGCTCGTCGGCGCCGCGCACCAGCACAGTGTTGTAACGCGCGGCAAAACACTCGGCAAAAATAGCGTGCAAATCTGCAAGCTGATGTCCGTCTAAGACAACCCCGGCCGGCGCTGCCTGCGTACAATGCGGCGCTTGCATCTTCTGTTGTCTTATTGAGCCATCGGCCATGCCTGCCCAAACCCTTACTGTTAGTCGTAGCGCACGCATCTTAAAGGAAGTGCGCGAGCTGCTCATCCTCGCCTTGCCGATTATGGTGGCGCAGTTGGCCTATACCGCCATGGGCTTTGTCGATGCGGTGATGGCCGGGCGCGTGTCTGCCGCCGACTTGGCCGCCGTGGCGCTGGGTAATTCGGTGTGGGTGCCGGTGTATTTGTTTATCAGCGGTGTGCTGCTGGCGACCACCTCCGCCGTGGCGCGGCATTTTGGTGCTGGCCAGCACCGCGCGATTGGCGAGGTAGTGCGCCAAGCCCTGTGGTTGGGCTTAGGCCTGGGTCTGCTGGGCGGCACGTTGCTCTTTAATGCACGCCCGGTGTTGCTGCTGATGCAGGTGGATGCTGAACTGATCGAGCCCACCTTGGGTTATCTGCAAGCGATTGCCGTGGGGCTGCCGGCGTTAGGCATCTCGCTGGCGTTGCGTTGTTTCAGTGACGGCTTAGGCCACACACGGCCGAGCATGGTGTTTGCGGTACTGGGTTTATTGCTGAACATTCCCGCCAACTACGTGTTTATCTACGGCAAATTGGGCCTGCCGGCGATGGGCGGCGTGGGTTGCGGCTGGGCCACGGCCTTGGTCATGTGGCTAACCGCGCTGTGCTTTATCGCCTGGACCTACTGGGCGCCGGCCTATCAAGCCAGCGAAACCTACCAACGCTTTAGCCCACCACGCTGGCAAGGCTTAAAGCCACTGCTCACGGTCGGCACACCGATTGGTGTGGCGATTTTTGCCGAGGCAAGCATTTTTTCGGTGATCGCCCTGCTGATCGGCAGCTTAGGCGCCGTGGTGGTTGCCGGGCACCAGATTGCCCTGAACGTCAGCTCGATGATTTTTATGATCCCCTTCTCACTCGGCATGGCCAGCACCGTGCGCGTGGGCCAAGCCTTGGGTCGTGGTAACCCGCTGCAGGCGCGCTTTGCTGCGTGGATCAGCCTTGCCACGGCACTGACGTACGCGTGCATCTCCGCCAGCTTGATCATGTGGCTACGCGACAGCGTGGCAAGCATCTACACCACTGACAGCGCGGTGATTACTCTGGCCGCCAGCTTGTTGGTGTTTGCCGGCTTGTTTCAGTTTTCCGATGCGGTGCAAGTCACCGCCGCCGGGGCTTTGCGCGGTTATCACGATACCCGCGTGACCATGCTGATTACCCTGTTCGCCTATTGGGGCATTGGCTTGCCACTGGGCAGCGCCTTGGGCTTAACCGACTTACTCGGCACGGCGCGTGGCCCTGCCGGTTTATGGATGGGCTTAGTCGCCGGGTTAAGCATGGCCGCGGTGCTGTTGGCGTTTCGTCTCAACAAGATTGCCGGACGCGAGATACGTCGGGCATCCTGAGGCATGCTCAAGCGCCTGCTTAATCCATTTCTGATCAGCCTGTTGGTGGCGAGTGGTCTGCTGCTTGGCGGCTGCCAACCCAGCGACCCCGCCGCCGACCTGCAAGCCGATTACTTAAGCCGCATGGCGCGCGCCCTTGAACAAGCGCCGCCGCCAGCGTTTGATCGCCAGCTATTGCTCGCCCTGCGCCCACCGGCCAAGCGCGAATTGCGACAAAGCGCCGCCGACAGCCGGATTAGCCTGCTTAACCTGTTGGTCGACACCGCCGATTGCCCGCGCCTGCGCGTGCTGATTAGCGAGCGCAACAGCGTGCTGGGTAAAGTCATGCAGCCTAGCCATCAGCTGGCTTACGAAATGGCGCTGATCGACGAATTACAAGGCTGCTTAACCCATACCCGCCCCCACACCCGCAGCAACGACTGGCACAGCGAATTAACCAGCCTGCTAAGGCGCAAACAACAAGAGCTGCCGCTGCATTATTGGAACCTGTTTGCCAGCGACGAACTACGCCAACAACTGCGCTTTGCCGAGCACGGCACGCCACCCAATGTTAACCAGACCCAGTGGCTAGACAGCCTAACCAGCTTGGCCGAGCTCGGTGAACAACTGCACAGCATGCCCGCGCCCAGCGCTGCCAGCTTAGATGCCCTGCTGCAGCCGTTAGCCAACACCGAGGCCGGCGGCCAATTGCTGCACAGCTTGGTGCGCCTGACCTACACCCTGGAACAAGGCACTCAACTGTTAAGCCAACGTGCCACCGACAAACCGCTGTGCCCCATCGGCAAACCCACGCCACAAGCGCGCATCGTGCAAAACGTGATGGTTAAGTACTACGCCGGGCAGTTGCAGCCTTACTTAGCGCAAGTCAGCCAACAGGCGCAGCAATGGCACACCCAGCTAGCGCGCTTGCGCCGCTTGCCTAACGCGCCCTTAGCCCTGCAAGGCTACTTGGCTGAACTCGACCAACGCTGGCAGCGCTTAGAACACGCTACCCAAGCGCATGTACAGGCTTGGCAAGACACCCTGCGCAGCTGTCAGTTAGCACCCGGGCAATCGGGCTGGCAAAGCTCAGCGCCAATCGACCAACGGTAGCGCCAGCGGCAGCCAGCCCTGACAGACGACCTATGCTTAGTGAGCACCCACTAAGCCATGAGGTTGATTATGTCGATGCGCACTCGCTTGCTCGTTCTCTTGCTGGCGCTGCTACCCCTGTCCAGCTTTGCTGCGGAGGTAAAAATCGCTAACGGTGAATGGTCGCCTTACTTATCCGCAAACCTGAAGAAAAACGGCTTTGTTTCCGACTTGGTCAGCCAAGCCTTCGCCCGTGAAGGCATGACCGTGAAATACACCTTCCTGCCTTGGAAGCGTGGCTTCGAAGACACCAAAGCCGCCAAACTGGACGCCTCGATTGTGTGGAGTAAAACCGCCGAGCGCGAAGCCGACTTCCTCTACAGCGACCCCGTGTTAGACCTGCAAACCGTGTTCTTTTACAGCGCCAGCAAAGGCTTCGACTGGAGCGACGCCGCCAGTTTAAAAGGCAAAAAACTCGGCGGTGTAACCGGCTACAGCTACGGCTTTGAAGACGAAGAAAAAACCGGCGCGGTGAATATCCAACGCATTTCCAGTGCCGAAGCCAATTACACCAAGCTGGTGGATGGGCGCATCGATGCCGTGCTGGAAGACTTAGACGTCGGCCTTGAGATGGTGCAAAAAATGGGCTTGAGCGACAAAGTAAAACACCACGACAAAGCCGTGGTGACACGCCCCTATTACTTGATCGTGTCGAAGCAGGCAGCCAATGGCCAAGCGATCATCGATGCCTTCAACAAAGGCCTTAAGGCCCTGCGTGAAGACGGCACGTTTGACAGCATCTTGGCCGCCTCACGCGCCGGTGAGTATCAGTAGCAAACCAAGAGGGCGCCTTGCCAGACTGTGTGAAAACTACTGCACTTGGCTATGCGGCGTTAAAAACAGGCTCAAAATGCTCATTTACTACACGTAAACTGCGCTTTTTCGCCTGTTT
The DNA here is from genome assembly GCF_900109735.1 of Atopomonas hussainii. Taxonomy (GTDB): domain Bacteria; phylum Pseudomonadota; class Gammaproteobacteria; order Pseudomonadales; family Pseudomonadaceae; genus Atopomonas; species Atopomonas hussainii. Next base: position 189,684 of record NZ_FOAS01000005.1, on the reverse strand, counting down.
TTGCCTTGCCTAGCCTGCGCTCGCGACGTTTTCACACAGCCTGTTGCGCCCTCTTCTTACTATCGCTAGTCGCGGTCCAACACCACCCGATAACGGGCTTGGCCAGACTCCACACGGGCCATGGCCTCGTTGATTTGCGCGAAGCTGTAATGCTCGGTCTGTGCCTTGATGTTGTGCAGCGCGGCAAAAGCCAGCATCTCGGCCATCACTTTCGGACTGCCCACCGGCGAGGCTGAGACCGAACGCTGGCCCATCAGCATCGGGAATACCTGCAAGTTGAGTGGCTCCAGCGTAGCGCCAACCAAGTGCAAGCGGCCTTTGGGCTTGAGCGCGGCCACATAGGTGTTCCAGTCCAGCTTGACGTTAACCGTGGAGATAATCAGGTCAAACTGCCCTGCCACGGCCTTGAGTGCCTCAGGATCGCGGGAATCCACCACCTGCTGCGCGCCAAAGCTACGTGCCTCATCGGCCTTGCTTTGACTGGAGGTAAACGCGGTGACCTCACAGCCCCAGGCGCGCACAAATTGCAGCGCCAAATGGCCCAAACCACCAATGCCGACCACCCCCACCTTGTCGGTAGGCTTGATCGCAAACTGCACCAACGGGTTAAACACGGTAATCCCGGCGCATAACAGAGGCCCGGCCGAAGCCATATCGAGCCCATCCGGCAGCGCCACCACACTGGCCGCCTGCGCGCGGACTTTGTCGGCAAAGCCGCCGTGGCGACCAATAATGGTGCCCTTGGCTTGCCCGCACAGGTTGTGATCGCCACCCATGCAGGTCGGGCATGTCATGCAATACCCCGACTGCCAACCCAAGCCCACGCGCTGGCCCACGCGCAGGTGCTTAACGCCCTCGCCCACTACGCTCACGGTGCCGACCACCTCGTGCCCCGGCACGAAGGGATAGCGGCTCATGCCCCACTCGTTCTGCCACATGGATAAATCGCTGTGGCAAATACCGCAGTGCTTAACCGCAATCTCCACCGCATCGGCCGCCAAAGGGCCTGGCTCATAGCTGATCGGGGCAAAAGCGGCCCCGGCTGATTCGGCGGCGTAGGCAGTGATCATGGCGCTCTCCTGTAGGTGCAAAAGCCTAGAGCATAGCCGCAAGCGCCCTGCGCAGGCGCACTATCGGCCTGCTGAATAAGGCGTTACGGCGCAGCACGACCGGCTGTCTGCCGGTAATGGCCCCGCAATAGCACCAAGCCATCACTCATGGCATAGTTCCCGCATAGAAAACGCCATAAATAACAACGTCAAATAATTGCCATGAACAGCGCACTGTTGTGGGTAACCGTTGCTCTTATTGTGCTTGCCAGTGGCGCCGGGCATTTCTATTACGCGCGCCTACGCCGCTTACAAATGCTGCAGCGCTGGCCGGAAGCCCTGCTACTGGTCAACAAGCAAGGGCGTATCTTGCTCAGCAATGCGCAGGCGAGCTACCTGTTGGCGCTTTCGCAAAGCCAACTGCAGCAACAAAACCTCGAACAACTGGTAGGCCCGCAAAGCCTGCAAACCGGCGCTTGGCTGGTGCGTTTGCAGCACGCCCAAGGTGCACCACTGCATGTGCAATGCAGCCTTTGGTCACAGCGCCAACAGAGCTATCTACTGCGCTTACGCCCGCTTAATGAAGCCGAATTGGCCGTTCCAGAACTGCGCCTAAGTCACGACTTGCTGCAACGCAGCGCTTTAGATGCCGGCATTGCCGCCTGGAGCTGGGATCCACACAGCAACGCCCTGCACTGGAGTGATCAGGTGTTCGCCTTGCTAGGCCTAGACCCGGCAAACTTTACCCCCACCTACGAACATTACCTCGCCTTAGTGCACAGCGATGACCGCCAGCGCTACCACGCCGCAGCCCAAGCAGCCCTGCATGACCCGCAGCCGTACAGCATTGAGTACCGCATTATGCGCCCCGATGGGCAGCAGCTAACGCTGCTGGAACACAACCAAATGCAGTTCGATGCACAAGGCACGCTGCATAACGTGTGGGGCACCATCACCGACATCACCGCGCGACAATTGCTAGAAACACGCCTGAATCTTTCTAGCCTAGCCATCGACGCCTGCACCCAAGGCGTACTGATTTGCGACCACGACTATCGCCCGCAACTGGTCAACCCAGCCTTCTGCCGCATGACCGGCTTCCCCAAAGATGCCCTGCTAGAACCCGGCTGGAGCATGCTTAGCCACAGCCGCGAAAGCCCCGAAGACAGCTTGGCCAGCCTAGAAGAAAGCCTTGAGGGTGACCGCTGGTATGGCGAGCTATGGCTGCACGGCATTAAAGGGCGTAGCCGCTCGGTATTGGTGTCCCGCACGCTGGTGCGCGACGAGCAAAGCAAGATTACCCAGCGCATTTATATCTGTACCGACATCACCCAACTCAAGTTGCAGCAAGAGCAACTGCAGCTGCTGGCCTATCGCGACCCACTGACCGGCTTGCCCAACCGCCTGTTATTCGACGACCGCTTGCTGCAATCGCTGCAATACTGCCAACGTCAAGAAAAGCCCTTGGCGCTGGCGTTTATTGACCTCAACGGCTTCAAAGCGATTAACGACCAGCTGGGTCATAACGCCGGCGACAAAGCCCTGTGCGACGTCGCGCAAACCCTGCAAGCCCTAGTGCGTGAAAGCGATACGGTGGCGCGCTGGGGCGGCGATGAATTCGCCATACTGATGCCCGCTTGCGGCGAGCCCAGCGCCACCCTAGAGCGCTTAGAGGCCATGGCCCACAGCCTGCGGCAACAGCATCAAGACGGCGACGGCAACCCGTTAATCATCAGCGCCAGCATTGGCGTGGCCTTCTTCCCTGCCGACGCCACGCGCATGGAAAGCCTGCTCGAATTAGCCGATCAGCGCATGTACCAAGCCAAACGCAGCGGCCAAATGCTGGTCACCAGCGATACCCCCCTGCCCGAGCAGCCCGCGTAGGCACCCGGTATTACCCGGCGCTGCATCCTGCGCGCAGAATGGGGCCTCCACACACGGAGGACTCCCCCATGCCCGCGAAAAAAATCCTCATGCTGGTTGGCGATTACGCCGAAGACTACGAAACCATGGTGCCCTTCCAGGCCCTGCAAATGGTTGGCCACACCGTGCATGCCGTATGCCCCAACAAAGCTGCCGGCGATAGCGTGCGCACCGCCATCCACGACTTTGAAGGCGACCAAACCTACAGCGAAAAGCCCGGGCACAACTTTGCCCTGAACGCCGATTTTGCTGCGGTTAAAGCCGCCGATTACGACGCCCTGGTGATCCCCGGTGGCCGCGCACCAGAATACTTGCGCTTAAACGAAGACGTGCTGGCCATCGTGCGCGAGATGAACAGCGCCGGTAAGCCGATTGCCGCGGTATGCCACGGCGCGCAACTGCTTTCTGCCGCTGGCATTTTGGAAGGCCGCGCGTGCAGCGCTTACCCCGCCTGCGCCCCGGAAGTGCGTGCCGCACATGGCGAGTACGTCGACATTCCCGTCGACCAAGCCCACCGCGATGGCAACCTGATCACCGCCCCCGCATGGCCAGCGCACCCCGCTTGGCTGGCACTGTTCTTAGAAGCGCTGGGCACTAAGATCAGCCACTAAACCTGCTGCGCGCCGCCTTAAACCCACGGCGCGCGGTTTTGCCCTAACGCACTGGCTGTGCCACAGTGACCCGCTGATGGAGGTGCCCTATGTGCGAAATCTACGTAAAAGCCGACCCACGCTTGTACCAAAAACGCCGCCGTTCGCTGCGTGTTGGCGGTGTGGTGACCACCCTGAGTCTGGAAAACCAGTTCTGGGATACGCTGGAAGAAATGGCCGCCGGCGAAGCCATCAGCATGCCGCAGCTGGTCGGCAAGCTGTATCAAGAAGTGATGGATTACCACGGCGAAGTGAGCAACTTTGCCTCGTTCTTGCGCGTGTGTTGCATGCGCTACACCACGCAAGTATTGCCGCTACAGCAAGCAGCCAAACCGCACCTATAACATTGTTTACCTCACAGAGGCACGGGCTTCTAAAAACTCCCTCTTAGTAATTGGGCAAAAATACTCTTTAAACTGCCCTTCATTAACAGCAAGAGAATAACAAGCACCTTCGATTACCGCTTTACGAACAACTTCCCCCTCAATTTCAGAATTAAACTTAATAACTACCACCTCATCAGAAGACGTCACTCGTTCATATTCAGTGATTTCATGCCAGCCCTCCATAACAGCTGTAAACCTTTCACACTCAATATGCATGTACAGCTTGCCGAAGAAATTATTCTCAAATAATTCCTTTTGCTTTTCCGAAACACCTTGAGCCTGACGAAAACTGGACAGTGTCCTTTCCGCGTCAGACCTCCAATACCCCTCCAAAGGACAAGACCATAATTGACCAACACAGCCACAAGATAGAAAAAGGAATGCTAGGCACCTAAGCATTATCTCTAATACCCCTTAAAGACTAATCCGCGGTGTCAGCTCTAGCTCAATTGGCTGCTCCAGCTCGCGCTCCAGCTGAGCTTTTAGGCGTTTCATTTCGCTGTAGGTAACACCGCTACGCGACAGCACATCGGCGTGCAGCACAATGCGTTTGCCCTTCAAGCTGACTTGCACGTTGCTCAAGCTGATTTCTTTACCGTCGAGAATAAACACCTGCCCAGCGGCCAGTTTTTCGATCTGCCAGTGTTTGGTGATTTCGACAAACGACACGGTCAGTGGAATCGACACCAACACCAACAGCACTAGCGACACACTCAAGCCACGCCGCGCACGCTGGAACGGCGCATAGCCCAAGAACAAGAAGGTCAGCGCGGCAGCCAACGCAATACCCACCAAGTTGGTCAGAAACAGCAACATTGAGCCACTGAACACATGCCAATCGAGCCAGCCTAAACCAATCCCCGAGACACACAGCGGCGGCACCAAGGCCACGGCAATCGCCACGCCCGACACGCTTTTGGCCACATCTTCGCGCACGTTGGCATAAGCGCCGGCAATGCCCGAGGCAATCGCCACGCCCAAGTCGAGCAAGTTGGGCTGCAAGCGCCCGGCAATCTCGTTGGTGATGCGCTCAATCGGCACCAATAACGCCACCATGGCGGCGGTGCCCATGGCGAGGCACATACCGATGCCAATGGTTTTTAGCGATTGCTCCAGCATGCCGCGATCACCGCGCAACAAACCCATCGCCAAAGAAATAATCGGCGCCATCAACGGGGCCAGCACCATAGCGCCGATAATCACCGCCGGACTGGAAAGGAATAAACCTAAGCTGGCCACGATGGCGCTCAGCACCATCAGGGTTAGGAAGGTGCTGTGCGGCCGCGCCATGTCACGCAGGATGACAAACAGGTCGCGGAACTCTTCTTCCAGCGCGTGGGTAAACAGCGGCAGGTGCGCCTCGATCATTTTCAGCCGCTCTTCGTTGCGCGGCAGTTGCTCGGTACGGTGCACTTCTTTGCTATCGCCACGGCTGAAATACACCTCGCTGACATTCATCAGCAGTGCTTTGGCGTGCAGTTTCAGCTCAATGCGCTTGGCTTCGCGGGGCTTGCCGTCAATGAAATAGGCCAACGGCACTTCGCTTTCCAGCGTCAGTTCTGGGCAGCGGATAAAGCTCACCGCGCGCGGCAACTTAGCCAGCGGTTGCTCGCCCTGAAAAATCCCGCGCAGCAAAAAGCCCAAGTATTCGCCCACCGATTTAGGCGCAATCACTAGGGTGGAAATCAACCCATCTTGCACCTCTAGGCGAGTGCCCATCAGGCGCGCCGCAGGGCCGCGAATGTCATTCTCAATCGCCACTAAACCGGTAATGGCGGTGTGCAGGGCGTTTTCGCGCGTGGTAGTTAGGTACACCGGAAAGGGTTTGATCTTGAACAGGTTCAGCACGCTTAACCAAATCAAGGCTAGACGATACAGCCACTGCTCGATCAGTGAGTGACCGCGATTTTGAAACGCCTTACTGCGGCCATCCAAAAACGGCGTTTCCCCCACCATCACTAGGCCTAAGGTGGTTTCGCCGTTACAGCGCAGCACGTCGATCTTTTGTGGCTGGTCCGAGCACGCCAGCGCGATGGCTTCATCGACATTGCGTGGCAGGTTAAACCACTCGTGCAGGCGAATTTGTTTTTCGCGCGGCACCACGCCCAGCACACAGCCCAAGCGTTCGGCGATGTCCAAATAACCGGGTAATTGCTCATCGGTGAGCACGGCGAGCAAGTGTTGTTGTTCGCCCATAAACTCGGCGGGCGACTGCACAAAGCGGCTCTCGGCCACCTCAGTCAAGGCAATCGCGTTGTCGCTGGCATAACGGCGTAGCGCCTCCAGCCGACCGCACTCTTCACTGCCCACCACCAGCAAGGCTTGCGTTACGTGCCCCATGCTACCCCCGAGCGAAAAAATGGATGCCTAGGGTGCCTACTCGCTTAACCGCTGACAAGCACCGCAACAAAGCATGGCAGTCGTTATGGCTTAAGCACTTTGTGGCAGCGAGGTATTTAGCAGTGCCGTCCAGCTATCCACATTGATCGGCAAATAACCGGTGATTTCTAACTGGCGATCTTCCAAAACATCCACGCTAGGCTGCGCGGCCTGCGCGTGCGCGATGACCTGATCGCGATGCTGCAAAAGGTATTCAATCTGCGGCCGGTACAAGCGCAGCAAGGCCGTTAACCAGCGATTCACCGGCCACGAGGGCTTGGCATGATCAATCGCAAAGCCATCCAACATGCTGATCACATCACTGGCGCTGTACCAAGTTTCGCCGGTGACCCAACGGTTACACGCAAACAAGCCCATGGGATAGCCGTAGGCGTCCATCGACACCGCAATCAAATGGCTGATCGCCTCGGCATCTACCGGCCACTGGGCGCGACTGGGCTGTGCGTAAGGCTGGGCCACGCAAGCCGGTGGCATCCCTTTACCACGCATAAAGGTGTGAAAGTGACCGTGCTCGCCCTTACCGCCACGATGGGCGTGGTAGTAATACTGGCCGTGGCTGTCGCGGTCGTACACATCATCCGCCGGGTAGTGCTGCATCTGGAAGAAGGTCCCTTCACCGCGCAGCACCTCGCCGACCACATTCAGCCCGCCTTTGACCAACACGCGATAGCATTCGCGCACCTCTGCAGCGGCAGCCAGCAAGGCTTCGCGGGCCACGGCGTCATGCGGCACAAACTGCGCCTGATCGAGCGATAAAACCGGGTTATGCGTCATTCAGCGGCCTTAGCAGAGGGTGATCGACAGCGTGCAAGCCACATGCACCTAAATAATTTAGCCGATGCGCGACAGCATCACCTGCCGCGCATGACAGAGCTTAGTTAGCCGCGCAGGGATTTGCTGCACATGGGTTAGCCGCACACGGATTGGCGGCGGCGCAGGGGTTAGCGGCAGCACAGGGATTGGCCGCGCAGGGGTTTGCAGCACAAGGGTTTGCAGCACAAGGATTGGCAGCACAGGGGCTCGCGCTAGCCACAGGCTTGGCCGCGCAGCTGGCCATTGCTTGCGGGGCCACCGCCGCGGTCATCAGACTTACCGACATCACAGCAGCCACAGCGGCTTTGTTTCGCAGACTCATGGGGCATTCCTCTTAAAGTATTTGCCTTGCCCACATGGCAAGGTCGGCCAATAGACGGGCCGACCTGGGTGCTGTTACAGCCTGCGGAAAAAATTACAGGCCCAGTTGCTTACTGATGATCTCGTTCATGATTTCGCGGGTGCCGCCGCCAATCGACAAAATACGGTTATCGCGATACAGCCGCTCGACCAACGACTCGCGCATAAAGCCCATGCCACCGAGAATTTGCGTGGCGTCATAGGTAATACGATCAGACACATCGGTGGCAAAGTTTTTCGCCATGGAGATCTCCTTCACCACGTTTTTGCCCGCGGCCATTTTCGCCGCTTGGCGATAGGTGAACTCCCGCGAGACTTCCAGCTGCGTGGCCATTTCGGCCAAGCGGTGCTTTAGCACCTGAAACTTGCCGATCGGCTTGCCGAAGGCTTCACGCTCGCGGGCCCAGCGCATGGCTTCATCCAAGGCCAACTGCGAGGTCATGTTGGCCATAATCGCCAGCGCCAAGCGCTCGCTCTGGAAGTTCGCCATGATGCAGGCGAAGCCGAGGTTCTCCATGCCAATCAGGTTTTCCACCGGCACTTTGCAGTCGTCAAAGAACAGCTCGGCGGTATCCGAGGCCCACCAACCCATCTTTTTCAGGCTACGACCCACGGTAAAACCGGGGGTGTCTTTTTCAATCAGCAGCAAGCTAACGCCGCCAAAACCTTCGCCGCCGGTGCGGACCGCCACGGTGTAATAGTCGGCACGCACGCCGCTGGTGATAAAGGTTTTGCTGCCACTGACGCGATAAAAATCGCCATCACGCACGGCGCGAGTTTTCAGGTTGGCCACATCCGAGCCGCCAGAAGGCTCAGTAATCGCCAAGGCAATGATCTTCTCGCCGCTTAACACCTCCGGCACCACGCGCTCGCGCAGCGCCGGCTTAGCCCATTTGAGCACTGGCGGCAGGCCAATATCTAACGAACCCAAACCGGCCACCAAGCCGCCGGAGCCAGAGCGCATCAGCTCTTCACTAGCGGCGACTTTGGCGAACACATCGCCCTCATAACTGCCGCCGTATTGCTCGGGGTAACCGATGCCTAAGATGCCCGCCGCGCCTGCCTTCCGATACAGCTCGCGGGGGAAGCTTTCGGCCTCCTCCCAGTCGGCAATGTGCGGGAGGATTTCCACCTCAACAAAGCGGCGTACCGAATCGCGAATCAATTGGTGTTCGGCGGTGAAGTAATCCAGTGCATCCGACATAAGTGAACGAGCCTCTGAGGTCTTTTTTGCGACCATACCGAGCGCTTGCTTGGTTTACAAGGCGCTAGTTATGCCAGCCTTGCCGCCGTTCTGGCCGAAACGTCGCCGATATACCGCAGGCGACACCCCCACATGCTGGCGAAAGGCGCTGCGCAGGCTTTCTGCCGAAGCAAAGCCGCTGGCCTCGGCCACCCGCTGCATGTCTCGTTCGTGCGTCAGTAACTCCCGCGCGCGCTGCAATCGCGCTTGTAGCAGCCAACCTTTGGGGCTAATGCCGGTGGCCTCGTGAAAACGGCGCAGCAAGGTGCGTTGGCTAACCGCGAGAAAATCCGCCATCTGCGCCACGCTTAATGGTTCGTGCAGGCGTGCCTGCAACCAATCCAGCAGCGCCGCCACATCGCGACGCGGGCTGTGAATCACTGGCTGCTCAATAAACTGCGCTTGCCCACCACTGCGCTGCGGCGCCATCACTAAGCGCTGGCCAACCCGATTAGCCACCGCTTGCCCGCAGTCGCGCGCCACTAAATGCAGGCACGCGTCGATGCCCGCCGCACTGCCGGCTGAGCAAATTAAACGGCCGTTATCCACGTACAACACGCTGGCATCCACGGCGACCTGCGGGTAACGCGCCTGCAACTCGGCGCAATAACGCCAGTGCGTGGTGGCCTTTAAGCCATCCAACAAACCGCTGGCGGCGAGCACAAACACGCCTGAGCAAATCGACACAATACGTGCGCCACGCTCATGCGCGGCGCGCAGCGCGGCGAGCAAATCTTCTGGCACGGCGGCGTTACGATCTCGCCAACCGGGAATCACGATGGTCTGCGCCTGCGCGAGCAAATCCAAGCCGCCATCCACGGCAAAGGTCAGCCCGCCAGCTGCACGCAGCGGCCCCGGCTCGATCGCTGCCACTTGGTGGCGATACCACGGAAAATCAAATTCCGGCCGCGCCAACCCGAAGATCTCCACGGCAATACCAAACTCAAACGTACACAGGCCATCGTAGGCCAAGGTGACGACTAATCCCGGATCACGCATTGGCGAATTTCCACCGCTTTATGACTTATTCGCCAATATAGCCCAACCGCTGGATTGCCTACAGTGGAGCTTCCAAACACATCGAGTAAGGAAGCCCACCATGAACGCCGTTACCCAATATCCCGCCCTACCCGCCGCACAAGCTATGAGCTATTACGCCGAGCGCTTAGCTCGTGAGACCGACTGCACCGATGTCGCCAGCGCGCTACACAGTGATAACCCCGGCTTTGTGTTGTTAGATGTGCGTAGCGCCAGCCTGTATGCGGCAGGCCACGCACAAGGCGCGCACAGCTTGCCGCACCGCGAGATCAACGCCGCACGCATGGCCGATTACCCGGCAGAAACCTTGTTTGTGGTGTATTGCGCCGGCCCACACTGCAACGGCGCGCATAAAGCGGCGCTAAAACTCAGCGAATTGGGGTTTGCCGTGAAGGAAATGCTCGGCGGTTGGCTGGGCTGGCAAGCCGAAGCGCTGCCCGTTGGGCAAAGCGCGACTCGCGCGGTGGCCAATGGCTGCGGCTGCTAAACAGCGCGCAGTGCGCCATCCACAACAACCGGCGCGCGGCTAACCACCCGCGCCTACCCCGAGGTTTGATGATGTTAGACATGCGACCCGGCTGTGAATGCTGCGATGCCGACCTGCCCGCCGATGCTGGCGGTGCTTACATCTGCTCGTTCGAGTGCACCTTCTGCGCACATTGTGCCGAACAGGTTTTGGCCTTGATCTGCCCGAACTGTGGCGGCGCTTTGCTCAGCCGACCCATCAGGCCCAGCGCCCTATTGCAGCGCCATCCGGCCAGCAGCACACGCATTCACAAACCGCAGGGCTGCCGACCAGAGCCAAGCAGCGCTTAATCGCTGTTTAGTGGCCGGCCATCGACTTACGGCCCGCCAAGGCATGCGCCAAGGTGCCGCCATCGACCAGCTCTAGCTCGCCGCCCAACGGCACACCGTGGGCGATGCGCGACACCGCCAAGCCCTGCGGCAGCAGCAGTTGGGCGATGTAATGCGCAGTGGCCTCGCCTTCGACTGTCGGGTTGGTGGCGAGGATCACCTCGCTAAACTGCCCCTCGCTAATCCGCGCCTCTAGCTGCGGAATGCCAATGGCATCCGGCCCTAAGCCATCCAGCGGCGACAAGTGACCCTTGAGCACAAAGTAGCGGCCACGAAAGCCAGTTTGCTCGACCGCCCATACGTCTGTAGGGCTTTGCACTACACACAGCAGACTGTCGTCACGGCGTGGGTCGCTGCACAGCTGGCACTCATCCAACTCGCTGAGCGTGCGGCAGCGTTTGCAATAGCCCACGCCATGCAGGGCTTTTTCTAGCGCCTCGGCCAACTTCAGGCCGCCGGGGCGTTCGCGCTCCAGCAAATGCAGCGCCATACGCTGAGCGGTTTTTTGCCCAACACCGGGCAACACCCGCAGGGAATCAATAAGCTGGCGAATTAGCGGACTAAAACTCATGGCATCTCGCCCATAGCAAGGCGGCGCATAAAGCGCCGCACAATGACTGACATTCTAAGTGGCAGCACAGCTTTAGAAGGGCATTTTAAAGCCCGGCGGCAACTGCATACCGGCGGTCATGCCGGCCATTTTATCTTGGTTGTTTTTCTCGATCTTGCGCACGGCATCGTTAACCGCAGCGGCGATCAGGTCTTCGAGAATTTCTTTGTCTTCTTCCATCAGGCTGTCGTCGAGGCTGACGCGCTTCACGTCGTGACGACCGGTCATGGTGACTTTGACCATGCCCGCGCCAGACTCGCCAGTGACTTCGGCGTTGGCCAGCTCTTCCTGCATTTTCTGCATTTTTTCTTGCATCTGCTGGGCCTGCTTCATCAGGCCTGCCATGCCACCTTTCATCATGGTGATGTCCTCATTTTTGCATCGGCGAACGCGGCTGGCGTTCGGTTAATTGATCGGCTCAATGCTGCCATCGATCACGCTGGCGGCAAATTCTTTGACTAACTGCTGCACCAAGGGATCAGCGGCGATTTCTTGCTCGGCATCCAATTGACGCTGAGCGCGGCGCCGCAGCTTGGCCTTGGCCGGGGTTTCTTGCTCGGGCGTGCAGACGTCGATCTGCACATCCACGCTGCCGCCGACATGCCGGCCTAAGGCATCGGCCAAACGCTGGCGCTGCGTTTCGTTGTACAGCGCGCTTTGCGCTGGGTCCAATTGCAGCGACCAACGCGCGCCCTCGCGGGCCACCAAGGTGCAGTTATCGGCGATATTCAGGGTCAGGCCCGAGAGGCCTAAATTGGGGCATAAAGCCAACCATTCGGCGGCCAAGCCCGAAGCCGGGGCGATGTGACTTAGCTCGTCCAGCTGGGCTTGCGCGGCACTGCCAGAGACTGGCGCAGGCTCGCTATCGTCTTCGTCATAGTCCGGCAGGCTATCGAAGTAGGCATCGGCGGCCAATGGCGGCTCTTCGTCGGGCAGCACATCGCCGATGTGTTCTTCGGCAGGCGACTCAGGCAGTTCTTCTCGCTCAGGCTCAGGCGCGGCAGCAACAAGGGCCTCAGCGGCAACCGGGGCCGGTGTAGGCTCAGACGCTGTAGGCGCAGCAACAGGCTCAGGCTCTACCTGCGCAAGCGCAGGCTCAAGCACTGGCGTTGCAGCTGAAGCAGGCGGAGTGACGGGCTCAGCTGACGCCTCCACCTCCGTCTTAACCTCCGCAACAGGTTCGACCGCCTCCTGCTGTACCGCGTTTTGTGGCGCAGTGGGCGCTGGCTCTTGCCACGGCAAATCCACCACGGGTTCGGCAACAGAAAGCGCAGGCGCGGCAGGCTCGGCAACCGGCTGAGCAACAAGCTGGGCAACAGCTTGCGGCGCAGGTGCTTGTTCAACAGACGCAACGGGCGGCGCTACAGCGGGAGCACTGTGGGCCACCGCGGGGGCTGGTTGAGCAGTGGTGGCCGCACTGCCGCCCTCAGGCTTTACCGGCAGTTCTAACTTAGGCGGCGGTGGCGCTTGCGTTGCCCCCGCGGGCTTAAAGGCCAGCATGCGCAGCATGACCATCTCAAAGCCCGAGCGGGCATCGGGCGCCAGCGGCAAGTCGCGCCGCCCCACTAAACCCACTTGGTAATAAAACTGCACGTCTTCGGCGGGCAAATGCTCGGCAATCGCCAGCACCTGCTCGCGGTCGCCTTGGGCGTTATCCACCGCCTCGGGCACTAACTGCGCCACCGCCACGCGGTGCAGCACATTGAGCATTTCGCCCAGCACGCCGGCCCAATCGGGGCCTTGTTCGGCTAAGTGCGCAATCGCTGCCAACACGCCTTTAGCATCGGCAGTGATCAGCGCCTGCAACACCCGGTAGACCTGACCGTGGTCGAGATTACCCAGCATGGCGCGCACGTCATCGGCCATGACCTTGCCTTCACCAAAGGCAATCGCCTGATCGGTCAGGCTCATAGCATCACGCATCGAGCCATCGGCGGCGCGGCCGAGCTGCCACAGCGCATCGTCTTCAAACGGCACTTGTTCGGCGGTGAGTACGTGGCTTAGGTGCTCAACCACACGCTCCGGCGGCATGTTCTTCAGCGAGAACTGCAAGCAGCGCGACAGAATGGTAACCGGCAGCTTTTGCGGGTCGGTGGTGGCAAGCAAAAACTTAACGTGCGGCGGCGGTTCTTCGAGGGTTTTTAGCAGGGCATTGAACGAGTGCGTCGAGAGCATGTGCACTTCGTCGATGAGGTAAACCTTGTAGCGGCCACGGCTCGGCGCGTACTGCACGTTTTCCAGCAGTTCGCGAGTGTCTTCGACTTTGGTACGGCTGGCGGCGTCGACTTCGATCAAATCAACAAAGCGGCCTTCGTCGATCTCGCGGCAAATCGAACACTGCCCACAGGGCGTGGAGCTAATACCGGTTTCGCAGTTCAGGCACTTGGCCAAGATACGCGAGATGGTGGTTTTACCCACGCCGCGCGTGCCGGTGAATAAATAAGCGTGGTGCAGGCGCTGGTTATCCAACGCGTTGATCAGGGCCTTGAGGACGTGGGTCTGACCGACCATTTCGCGGAATGAACGCGGACGCCACTTGCGCGCAAGTACCTGATAGCTCATGGAAACCTGACCTTATTGAATCAGCCGGTACTGTAACCAAGCCACCGCCAAAATGCATCCGCTGCCATGTGCCGCACACAGCATTCAGCGCGATTCGCAAGAGATATGAAGGGAGAGAAGAAGATGGAGGTGTCCCCACCAGCCACACCCCGGCACACGATGTTCCCGCTGTGGCTGCTTCCTTCCGGACCTGACCAGGTTAACGGGTAATCATTGCGGGGGGACCGGCAGGGCCACCACAAAGCACTGACGGCCACTGGGGGCCGTCAGGTGTGGGGCATTGTACTGATTTGTAAGGCAAAGACAACCAAAGCCCAGCGCGAAAGCGCAGGCCGCGCTGCTCGCTTACACCTTAAAGCGGGCGATCTGGCGTTCTAGGTCGTCGGCCATTTTTGCCAAGCGCTGGCAGGCTTCGGTGGCTTGCGCGGAGGTTTGCGCGCTGCGGTCGGACATATCGCGCACATCAGTGATGTTTCGGGCGATTTCTTCAGTCACGCTACTTTGCTCTTCGCAGGCGGTGGCGATTTGTGCGGCGCGCTCGTTAATGCCGTTGACGGCGACAATCGCTTCACCAAGCACCTGCTCCGCTTGACCGGCCTGTTTAACGCTGGCCTCTGCCCGGCTGGAGCCTGCCTGCATCACTTGCACCGCATTGCGCGCCCCCAACTGCAAGCGCTCGATCATGGTTTGAATGTCTTTGGTCGACTCTTGCGTGCGCGCGGCCAAGGCGCGCACCTCATCGGCCACCACGGCAAAGCCGCGACCTTGCTCACCGGCCCGCGCCGCTTCAATGGCTGCGTTCAAAGCCAGCAAGTTGGTTTGCTCGGCGATGCCTTTAATCACTGCCAACACGGCGCCAATGCTGTTGGTTTCTTTCTCCAGCTCACCGATGGCTTCTGAGGCGCCGGCCACCTCGCGCGCGAGTTCCCCTAAAGCGGTCATGGTATCGCTCACCACGCGGCCACCAGCTTGGGTTTTTTGCTCGGCCACGGTGGCGGTGTCAGCCGCCGCTTGCGCATTGCGCGATACCTCATGAATAGCGCTGCTCATCTGTGTGGCGGCGGTGCTGACTTGATCGACCGACATATGACTGTCGGCAATTAAGCGGCTGTTATCGCCCGCCATGGCCACCAGCTGATCGGTAGCCCCGGCGACATCGCGGGTGGTCGCGCTGATCTGGCTAATCAGACCCTGTAGCGAATCTAAGAAGCGGTTCATGGCGCTGCCCAGACGCGCCAGTTCATCTTTGCCGCTGGCATCGACACGCACGGTTAAGTCGCCCTCGCCACTGGCGATGTTTTCCACCCGCTCGACCAAGGCATGCATACGCTGGGTGAGCAAACGCGGAAAGCCCACCACCAGCACCACGCAGAACACTAAGCCCACCAGCAAGGTAATGGTTTGCGACCAAGCCACTGCGGCGGCCTCCTCGCCCACTTCAATGGCGGACTTGCGTGCGGCATCCGACACTTGCGTGCCGATTTTATCCAGCGTATCGCGCGCGGCTTTAAAGCTGTCGTAGCCCTGCGTCATGGTCATCTGTTGGGCCTGTGCGGGGTCTTTACCAGCCATGGCCAGAATGCTCTCAGTCACGCCACGCCAGGTTTGTAACTGTTGCTGAAAGCGCTGGAACTCTTGTTTAAGTGCCGGGTTTGCCAGCACTTCTTCCGCTTGTTTCACCCGATCACGGGCTTGATCAAGGTTCTCGCGGCTTTCGCCACGGATCGCCTCTTGAATCTGCGGGTCGGTAGCCAAGATCAAACTGCGCTCGGCCAAAAAGGCCTGATACATATCGCGGTCGGCCTCCAAGATCAGCACGGCACCGGGCATATCCTTAAGGCCCAACTCAGCGCCATGGCTGGCTACCGAATTAACCCCTCGAATACCGCTGATAGCCACAATGGCCAACACCAGGGCCAGCAAGGCAATGGGCAAAGCAATCTTCCAACGAAAGCTTAAGTTGGCAAGCACCGCGAACATGGCATGACCTCGCAAAAGACGTGAAGGCAGCGCACCTGCCTTCAATGTCTAACAGCATAGTTGGCCGCAGAAAAAATGCCGGCTTGAATATCTGCAAAAACGCATATACGATTCTTCGCACATTCGATATAGCAGATATCCCATGCAAGCCACCGAGCTGTTTAAAGCCTTAAGCGACGAAACCCGCCTGCGCTGCCTGCTGTTGATGGGCGAGGCAGAAATTTGCGTATGCGACTTAACCAGTGCGCTTGATCTCGCCCAGCCGAAAATCTCCCGCCACTTGGCCCTGCTGCGCAGTTGCGAGCTGGTGCTCGACCGCCGCCAAGGCCAATGGGTGTACTACCGCATAAACCCCGACTTGCCCGACTGGGTGCGCGACATTCTTAGCGTGTGTTTACGCGAATTGCCCAGTCATTACCCAGAACTTCAACGCAGCCGCGACTGCTGCTAAGTAAGCACTGATTTAATGCCTGCACGGCACAATCACAGCGTTGTGCGGTGCTCACAACCTCGCCTACCACACGGTATGCCTCGGTTGCTGCGCTCCGTACGCCTCGTGCTTGAGCCGTTCGACGATTTAATCAGCGCTTCCCTAACAAGAGGCCCACACCATGAAACGTCTGCACATTCATGTATCCGTTGCCGAGCTTGCCCCGGCGATTAGCTTTTATAACCAACTGTTTGCCAGCGAGCCGAGCGTGGTGAAAAACGACTACGCCAAGTGGATGCTCGACGACCCGCGCGTCAACTTTGCCATCTCGACCCGCAGCAACAAACCGGGCCTCGACCACTTAGGCATTCAGGCAGAAAACAGCGACGAGCTAGCCGAACTGGAACAACGCGCCCTAGCCGCCGGCAACCCCGTGCAGCCCGAAAGCGGTGCCTGCTGCTACATGGAGTCCAACAAATATTGGACGGTCGACCCGGCTGGTATCCCGTGGGAGCAGTTCCACTCGCTGAACGAAGTGCCCACCTTTAACGGCCAGCCGGAAGCAGCAACCCCATCCGAAAGCGCCTGTTGCGCACCTAAAGTATCCAAGCCTGCTGCCAAGTCAGGCGCCGCTAAGCCCGTTATCGCCAAGCCGCGCTGCACACCCAGCAGCGGCTGCTGTTAAGGAGCCTGCCATGCTTAACGTACTGATTCTGTGCACCGGTAACTCGTGCCGCTCAATCATCGGCGAAGCGCTGATTAACCACTTAGGCCAAGGCCGCCTGCGCGGCTTTAGCGCCGGCAGCCAGCCCACCGGCCAAGTGAACCCCGGCGCCATTGCCGTGCTAGAACGCCACGGCCTAAGCACCGCCGAGTTTCACAGCAAAACTTGGGACAGCTTCGGTGAGCAGGCCTTTGATCTGGTGATTACCGTGTGCGACAACGCCGCTGGTGAAATCTGCCCGCTGTACCCCGGCCGGGCGGTTAAAGGCCACTGGGGCATTCCCGACCCGGCGCATGTCAGCGGTAGCGAAGCGCAGATTAACGCCGCCTTTGAGACGACCTTTGAGCAACTCACCGCGCGCATCGAGCGTTTGCTGGCGCTGCCGATTGAAACCCTCAGCGATGCAGACCTACGCGCCGCGCTGAATGAGATTGGAGCCAGCACACCGTGAGTCAGAGCAGTCCTTTAGGTATTTTCGAGCGCTATTTAAGTGTCTGGGTAGCGCTGTGCATTGTTGCCGGGTTAAGCCTGGGTCACTTCGCACCGGCCCTGTTTGAGCAAGTCGCCGCGCTAGAGGTTGCCTCGGTCAACTTGCCAGTGGCTGTGCTGATCTGGCTGATGATTCTGCCGATGATGGTGCAAATCGACTTTGCCGCCATCAAAGCCGTTGGCCGCGAGCCGCGCGGTTTAGTGCTCACCCTCATCATCAACTGGCTGATCAAACCCTTCAGCATGGCTGCGTTGGCGGTGCTGTTCTTCGAGGTGCTGTTCGCCGGTTGGGTGGATGCACAAAGCGCGCAGGAATACATCGCCGGGATGATTCTGCTCGGCGTCGCGCCCTGCACTGCTATGGTGTTTGTCTGGAGCCAGCTAACCCGCGGCGATGCCGCCTACACCCTGGTGCAAGTGTCGATTAACGACCTGATCATGGTGGTGGCGTTTGCCCCTTTGGCCGCCCTACTGCTAGGCGTGACGGAAGTCAGCGTGCCGTGGAGCACCCTGCTGCTCTCCGTGGTGCTGTATGTGGTGCTGCCGCTGCTGGCTGGCATGGCGCTGCGTCGTTGGCTGCTAAAACGTGGCGAAGCCAGCTACGCACACTTTCTGGCGCGTATTAAGCCCATGTCGATCATTGGCCTACTCGCCACTGTGGTGATTCTCTTCGCCCTACAAGCGCCGACCATTCTGGCCCAGCCCGGAGTGATCGTGCTGATCGCCATTCCGCTGCTGCTACAAACCTACGGCATCTTTGCCATCGGCTATGCGTGGGCCAAGTGGTGGAAATTGCCACACCGCATCAGCGCACCGGCGTGCATGATCGGCACCAGTAACTTCTTTGAGCTGGCCGTCGCCGTCGCCATCGGTCTGTTTGGCCTGCACTCTGGTGCAGCGCTGGCGACTGTGGTGGGCGTGCTGGTTGAAGTACCGGTGATGCTCTCGCTGTGCGCCTTTGCTAACCGCACGCGGCACTGGTTTCCCGAACAATAAAACCCAAGCAGCCAATAACATTCGACCGCTCGGCAGAAAACTACCCAGCGGTCGAACTGTTTATTTTTCAACCAGTCAAAGGCGCGCTAGATTGACAGTAAGCTTTCTTGCCTGAACGGAGTTGACGGCATGTACTGTCGAAGGTCGAGCGACGATGACCACGGCACCTATTACCGCAGCCAGCGCCTAAGTTGCGTTGACGGCGAATATTTTTTTGCCACCCGCGAAAACCGCTGGCTCGGCCCCTTCTATACCCGCGAAGACGCCGAGCAACAGCTCAATCTGTACATCCACCGCATGCAACTGGCCGAAAACGGCGCGCAATTTGGCCGCCAATTAGCGGCGCAAGCGCGGCATCCGGATGAATCCTAAGCACGCGCTTGTCTAATCCCTGTTTCCTGGAAGCTCTGATTTAATCGCCGAACGATTCAAGCGCAAGGCGTACGCGCGCAGCGACCGAGGCATACCGTCTGGTAGGCAAGGTTGCGAGCACCGCACAACGCCGTGATTGGATCGCACAGGCATTAAATCAGCGTTTCCTTAACGCTCGACAAACGCGCGCTCAATTACGTAATCCGCCGGCTCGCCCATGCGTGGGGAAATCTTCAGGCCGAACTCCTCGAGCATCTTGCTGGTTTCATCCAGCATGCTGGGGCTGCCGCAGATCATCGCGCGGTCGGTGGCCGGGTTCAGCGGCGGCAGGCCGATGTCTTTAAACAGCTTGCCTGAACGCATGAGGTCGGTCAGACGGCCATTGTTGGTGAACTTCTCGCGCGTCACCGTCGGGTAGTAGATCAGCTTGTCGCGCACCAACTCGCCAAAGTATTCGTTCTTCGGCAAGTGCTCATTAATAAAGTCGGCATAGGCCAGCTCGTTCACCTGCCGCACGCCGTGCACCAGAATGACTTTTTCGTAGCGCTCGTAGGTTTCCGGGTCTTGAATCACGCTGATAAACGGCGCCAAGCCTGTACCGGTGCTGAGCAGGTACAAGTGCTTGCCGGGCAGCAGGTCATCCAACACTAAGGTGCCGGTGGGTTTGCGGCTAACGATCAACTCGTCACCGTCTTTTAAGTGCTGCAAGCGCGAGGTCAGCGGGCCGTCTTGTACTTTAATGCTGAAGAACTCGAGGTGATCTTCGTGGTTCGGGCTGGCGATGCTGTAGGCACGCATTAACGGGCGGCCATTCACCTCAAGACCGATCATCACAAACTGGCCATTCTCAAAACGCAGGCCCGGGTCGCGGGTGGTTTTGAAGCTGAACAGGGTGTCGTTCCAATGATGCACACTCAAAACACGTTCAATCGCCAGATTGCTCACGGCAAGTCCTCCTAGGCTTAAGTGCAGCCATTCTAGAAAGCCCGGCCCTTATCTGATAAACAGTCTTTTTCAATATCACTTACCGGATTAGCCGATATGCATTTCACCCTGCGCCAGCTGCAAGTTTTTGTTGCCACTGGGCAAACCGGCAGCGTGTCACGCGCGGCGGAAAACCTTGCCATGTCGCAGTCGGCCGCCAGTGGCGCGCTGGCTGAGCTGGAAAAACAATTCGACTGCCAACTGTTCGACCGCCTTGGCCGGCGCTTGCAGCTCAGTAGCCTGGGTGAAGAAATGCTGCCCAAAGCCGCCGCCCTGCTCGACCAAGCAGCCGACTTCGAGGCGTTACTGAAAGGCCAAGCCGGTTTTGGCGAGTTACGCGTGGGCGCCACGCTGACCATCGGCAACTACTTGGCCACCCTGCTGATTGGCGAGTTTCTGCAGCGCCATCCGCAGGCCCATGCGCAACTGCATGTGCACAACACTGCTGCCATCATCGAGCAAGTGCGGCATTTTGAGCTGGATATTGGCCTGATCGAAGGCGAATGCCGCGAACGCGATATTCATGTGCAGCCGTGGATTGAGGACGAACTCTGTGTGTTCTGCGCCCCCAGCCACCCACTGGCCAGCGCGCAAAACATCAGCATGGCCGACTTGGCCGAGCAAGCGTGGATCATGCGTGAAGCTGGCTCCGGCACCCGCCGTGCATTTGAAGCCGCACTGCGCCCGCATCGCCGACAACTGCGGGTGCGCCTTGAGCTGGAACACACCGAGGCGATCAAACGTGCAGTGGAATCTGGCCTCGGCATTGGCTGCATCTCGCGCTTGGCGCTGCGCGATGCCTTTCGGCGCGGCAGCTTAGTGCCACTGCAAACCCCGGAGCTAGATCTGCACCGGCAGTTTTATTTCATCTGGCACGAGCAGAAATACCAAACCCTCGGCATGCGCGAGTTTCAGAGCTTGTGTTTAGAGATGACCAAGGGCCTAAGCAGCAGTAGTGATATTCAACTGAAGCCGATTGCTTAAGAGCTACGCCAATGCTTTGGCGACAACCCCAAATAACGGCGCATCGCATGGCTTAACGCCGCTTGATTGGCAAAGCCGCAAGCTTCGGCAATCGCGGTGAGCGACGCACTGCTCTCGCGCAATAAGCGCTGCGCCTCGGCTAAGCGTTCGCGCAGCACAAACTGATAGGGCGTTTGCCCGGTGGCCTGTTTAAAGCAGGCGCTGAAATGCGCGGGGCTCATGTGCACCTGTGCGGCTAGCTCGGCCACGCTAATGCGCCTGCGCAACTGGCTGCGTACATAGCTTTGCAGCGCTGCCACATCAAAGCGCCCGTTCTGGGTGGCCACAGGCTCGGCGAATAAGCGCACATGCAAGGCACGCAGCAGCATGCTGCCTAGGGCGCGGGCCAAGTGGGCGTCGTGGCCAAAGCGCTGTAGCTCGGCCACGGCGTAGTGTTTAAGGCTAATAAAGTCCGCATCCAAGGTGGCAAAACGCGGCTGCTCGAACAGCTGGGTAAGCATGTGCCGGTCGGCCGCATGGGCCTCAGCGCCGGTATCGGCTTCGCCATCCAAAATCAGCATGCGGTTATCGCCCTGGCCGGCAAAGGCATGCGCCACCGAGCCCGGCACTAAGCAAGCATGTTGCGCGCTCACTGCGCCACCGCGCCCAGCCAACTCAAACTCCGCACACCCCTTCACGCCCAACACCAACTGGTGATGACTGTGGGCATGCGTGTGGGCTTGAGCAGACAGTGGCAATAGGCGAGCGGTAAACATGGCGACCTCTTTTTTGCCGCACTGTAACCCAGCCTGACTGAACAGTCATGCCATTAGCCTGTCGACTGTCGTGGTTGTGTATGGCTTTGCCGATTGGCCCTCGGCGCGGAAAACTGCGCAAAAACCGTCTATATGCATAGCAGGCCCGAAAAAAATAATAAGGAGTGGAACATGCGCTATGCATGGCGATGGCTAACGGTATTTTTGTGCGCGCTCAGCGTGAGTAGTTGCAGCACGTGGCTGCCGAGTTCGAAAGAAGAGCAGCTCTCCCCCTTTGATACCTATAACGATGCGGTAAATCGTTTTGCGCAAGCCAAAGTGCAGCAAACCCGCCGCAGCGATTTACTGAAATTAGGTTTCGACCCCCTAAAGGCCGGCAATGGGCGCATGCTGTCGTTTATCGATTTGCGCCTGATGTTTGTGCAGCCCAATGTACCGATCGAATACCTGCCCGATGGCATGCTGCAATGCTTACAAGCCAAAGACCGCTGCACCGGCTTTGCCTTCGGCTTTAGTAAGCTGGAAAAAGAACGTGTGGGTAGTTTTTGGGCCGACCTACTCAACTTCCGCAAGCGCCGGCAAATTAATGGCTGGAGCTTTAATGCCGTGTTTGTGCTGGTAGATGATGTGCTGGTGCACAAGATGAGCAATGGCGAGCCAAACATTCGTCGTTTTGAGTCGAAAAAGCACCCGCTCGGGCCGCTGCAGGATGCGGGGGATTTTATTGAGGACCAGCTTTAATCGACCGCACTCGCAGCTTCTAACGGCGCCAGCCTAAAGCAGGCGCCGCCTAAGCTGGACTCCCCCACACTTAAGCCCAAGCCGTAGCTGTCGAGAATATCCACCACCACGGCAAGGCCAATACCCTGCCCCGGGTGCTGCTCATCGGCACGCACGCCACGGCGTAGAATGGATTCGCGCAGCGCTTGCGGCACGCCGGCGCCGTCATCCTCCACCCACACTTGCCAGCTGTTGCCCTGCTGCACGCACTGAATACGCACCTGCCGCACACACAGGCGATAGGCGTTATCCAGCAGATTGCCGAACACCTCCAGCGCATCGCCCTCGCTTAAGCCCAAGGCAAAATCAGCGGGAAGTTGCTGCATAAACTGCACTTGTTTATCGCGGTAGACCTTATCGAGACTGGCTTGCAGTTTGTTCAGCACCGGCAACAGCGGGTGCTGACTGCGATCGAGCGGCGAACGTTGACTGACCGCCCTTTGCAGCTGATAGCTGATCTGCTGGTTCATGCGCTGCACTTGCTCGTCCAGCACGGCCAGTTCGCGCTGGCAATCGCTGCGCAGCGCCAAGGCATGGCGTACTTGATCAAGCACCGCTAGCGGTGTTTTCAGGCTGTGCGCCAAATCCGCCAAGGTAGTGCGGTAGCGTTCGCGCTGTTGGCGTTCGGCACTGAGCATTTGGTTAAGCCCTTGGGTCAGGGCACGCACCTCATCTGGCACACGGTCATCCAAGGTGTCGCGCTGGCCTTGCTGCAGCTCTGTCAACTGCCTGCGCAGCACAGCCAAAGGCTGTAAGCCCCAGTGCAAACCCAGCCACAGCAAAGCGATCAAGACACACAGCGAACTGAGCAGCCATAGCTTTAGTTGCCGCTTAAACGCTTGCCGTTGTCGGTCGAATTCTGCCGCTGATTTCCACGTCACTATGCTGACCTTGGCAGCACCATGCACTAAGTCTTGATCGTACAAAAAGTAATCGCCACGACGTAAAAACAGCGCTTCTTCGGGATGATATTCGGGCGTGTAGCTAAGCCCCAAGGCGGTGGCCTTCGGGGTTTGCCACAAGAGCTGCCCACTGCGGCCATACACCTGCCCTAACACTTCCGTTTCAAGCTGCGCAAAGCGCGCATTGGGCAAGTCGCGCGGTTGGTAGTAATGCCCGTCGCCGCGATCCGCCGAGGCCAGCACCACTTGCACATCGGCGGCTAAACGCTGGCGAATGCCGTCTTCGGCAACCCCTTCATAGGCCTCTAACAAGGCCCAGTAAAACGGCCAAACAAACAGCACCAGCACAAGGCTGGCCACCAATAGCAAACGCTTACGAAACGAGCCCATCGCCATCAATGGCACGCCACGTTGAACAAATAACCTTGGCCGCGCACGGTATCAATCGGGTTAACCCCGGCGGCGCTATCAAGCTTGCGGCGTAGACGACCGGTGAGCACTTCCACCACGTTGGCTTCACGCTCGTCGTTATCGCCGTACAAATAACTGAGTAGGCGCTCTTTGCTAATCACCTGCTGGTGATGTGTCATCAGGTATTCGAGAATTTTGTATTCGTAAGCGGTGAGGTTGAGCACCTGTTCGCCGACGAAGGCTTGCTTGCGATGGGTATCCACCACGAACGGGCCGCCTTCAATACGGCTTTTCACAAAACCGGTAGAGCGGCGCAACAGCACGTTGAGACGCGCCTCTAACTCTTCAAACTGAAAGGGCTTAACCACGTAATCATCGGCGCCCAGCTGCAAGGCTTCGACCTTGTCTTGCCAGTTACCACGCGCGGTGAGCACTAAGATGGGAAAAGTGGCACCGGACTGGCGAACCTGCCGAATCACCTCAAAGCCATCCATGCTCGGCAAGCCTAAATCGATGATAGCCACATCGCAGGGAAACTCGCGGGCCATGTACAGGCCTTCTTTGCCATCGGCAGCCAGGCTAACGTGATGATCACACGCGCTTAAACGCTCTTGCAGGTGGTGGCTAAGCAGCGTGTTGTCTTCGACCAGCAGAATCTGCATATCCCCTCCTTAAAGCCTCTGACGCTAGGCAGACCCAGCGCCAGAGAGTTTAACAGCCAAGCCCGTTAGAATTTCACATTCACGCCGAGGAACGACTGCTTGCTGCTCGATAGCTCGGCATTGCCGGTGCGGCCTACGCCACGCTCTTTGAAGTCCACATCGGCGTTGTGCTTGAGGTAGCGGAAGCCCGCTTCCAGCTCAACCGCTTGAGTCAGCGCTAACAAACCACCGACCTGCGCGCCGATAGCGTAGCCGTAGCCAGTATCGCGGCTGTAGCCCTTGGACTCTTGCGACACCTTCGTCATACCGCCAGTGACACCGGCGTACAGGCGCGCCGAATCGGTCACGCTAAAGGTGCGGTCGTAGCTACCCAGCAAGTTTTCCTGACGCAGCTTAACGGTGCTGTGGTAGTCATCCGACACCTGCTCGTAAGTCAGGTAAACACGATCATGACCATTGTCGCGGCCGGCGCGCACGCCCCAAGTGCCGCTGTTTTTAATCACGTCATCCATTTTCGCGCCGGGCATTTGCTGTTGCAGACGCTTGGAGCTGTCGTAGTTGGAGGTGCTCTCACCCCAGGTCACGCCAGCAAAGTTGTCCGCCGCGGCGGCCATACCCGCAACACCCATAGAAGCAGCCAGTACAGTCAGTTTGATCAGTCGCATGGTGTATTCCTCGTTAAGTTGCCAGTGATCTTGAACACGCAACCAGAGTACCCAGCGCTCGCTGAACGCCCGCCAAACCGAAGCTGAACCATTACTGAACGAATCGCAGATCGCCACTTAGCGGAAACGCAGCTCAAAGGGCTGCTCCTCACCCGCTGAAATCGACACCTAGCCTTGGGCCTGTGCGGCCGCTGGGCTAAAATCGCCGGCTTTGTTGTTTGCCGAGTAATCCCGTGAGCGAATCCGACCGCCTGTTCAGCCAGCCCGACCACCCAATGCGCGACTTCGTGTTTAACGAGGACGTAGTGCGGGTGTTCCCCGACATGATCAAACGCTCGGTGCCCGGCTACCCCGCCATCGTGGAAAACCTCGGCGTGCTGGCCAACCAATTCGCCCAGCCCAACAGCGTGCTGTATGACTTGGGCTGCTCGCTCGGCGCCAGCAGCCAAGCCCTGCGCCGCCACGTGAAGCAAGACAACTGCCGTGTGCTGGCGGTGGATAACTCGCCGGCGATGATCGAGCGCTGCCGCCAATACATGAGCCAGCAAGACAGCCTGTTCCAAGAACTGCTGCCGATTGAGGTGCTGGAAGCCGACATCACCCAGCTGGCTTTCCAACCCGCTTCGGTGGTGGCACTTAACTTCACCTTGCAGTTTATTGCCCCCGAGCAGCGCCTAGACCTGCTCAGCCGCATTCGCCAAGCCTTAGTACCCGGCGGCGCGCTGCTGCTCTCGGAAAAACTGCGCTTTAGCGATGAGGCCGAGCAACATCTGCTGACCGATCTGCATATCGCCTTTAAACGCGCCAACGGCTATAGCGAGCTGGAAATTGCGCAAAAGCGTAATGCGCTAGAAAAAGTCCTGCTGCCGGACACCCTAGAAGAACACCGCAAGCGCTTACTAAAAGCCGGCTTTAGCCAAGTGGTGGTGTGGTTTCAGTGCTTAAACTTTGCCTCCCTGGTGGCCCTGCCATGATCGCGCTGGACTCGTTACTGGCGCACTTGGCGCAAACCCAACTCAAAGACTGGACCACCAGCCTGTCCGCGCAACTGCAAGAGAAGCTGGATAAAGGCCACGGCGACCTGCAGCGCTGGCAAACAGCACTGGATGCCTTACCGGCGCTAACCCCAGAACAGATTGAGCTAGCCAGCGAGCTGCGCTTATCCGCCGCGTTAGACAGCGCCCAGCAGCAAGCCCTTGAGCAGGCGCTGCTAGGGCTTAAGCCGTGGCGCAAAGGCCCGTTTCATCTGTTTGATGTGCATGTGGATACCGAATGGCGCTCGGACTGGAAGTGGAACCGCATCGCCCCGCACCTAAACCTTAACGGCAAGCGCGTGCTGGATGTCGGCTCGGGCAATGGTTATTACCTGTGGCGTATGCTCGGCGCCGGTGCGCGCAGCGCCATCGGCGTGGACCCGAACTGGCTGTTTCTCTGCCAGTTCAATGCTGTGCAGCGCTTTCTGCCGCACCTACCGGCATGGCAGCTGCCGTTCACGCTGGAAGAGTTACCGGAAAAGCTCGAAGGCTTTGACATGACCTTCTCGATGGGCGTGCTGTATCACCGCCGCTCGCCGATTGATCATCTGATTCAACTCAAAGACACCCTGCTCAGCGGCGGCGAATTGGTGCTGGAAACCTTGGTGGTTGAGGGCGATGCGCAGCAAGTGCTGGTGCCCGAAGACCGCTACGCGCAGATGCGCAACGTGTGGTTTTTACCCTCGGTGCCGGCGCTAGAACTGTGGCTGCGCCGCGCCGGCTTTACTGATGTGCGCTGCGTGGATGTCACCCCCACCAGCACCGACGAGCAACGCAGCACTGAGTGGATGAGCTTTCAGTCGCTGCCCGACTTTCTCGATCCGAACGACCCGAGCAAAACCTGCGAAGGCTACCCAGCACCGCTGCGTGCCACGCTGGTGGCACGCAAGCCCTAAGACTGAATGGCTGGATTAAAGGCCGGCTTAATGACGGGTTTAATGGCTTGGCTGCGCGCGCTGCGCCTGAGCAATCAGCTCGCGCATCTCGCGCACCGCTTGCTTAAAGCCGACAAACACCGCGTGCGCGACAATGGCGTGGCCGATGTTCAGTTCGTTAATCCCCGGCATGGCTGCCAGCGGATCAACATTGTGGTAGTGCAAACCGTGACCGGCGTTAACCACTAAGCCACGCTTCACCGCCAGTTCAACACCGGCGCGAATGCGGGCCAGCTCGGCCAGCTGTTCGACCTCGGTTTCAGCCTCGGCATAAGCACCGGTATGCAGCTCAATCACTGGCGCACCGACACGGGCGGCCGCTTCGATTTGCGCAGGGTCGGCATCAATAAACAACGACACCTCGCTACCCGCTTTCGCCAAGCGCTCTACCGCCGCACGAATGCGCTCCTCTTGACCGGCGACATCCAAGCCACCTTCGGTAGTCACTTCTTCACGGCGCTCTGGCACTAAGCACACATGCTCTGGGGCAATCCGCTCGGCAAACGCGAGCATCTCATCAGTTACCGCCAGCTCAAGGTTCATACGGGTTTGCAGCACTTGGCGCATGACTTCCACATCGCGTTCTTGGATATGCCGACGGTCTTCACGCAGGTGCAGGGTAATGCCGTCGGCACCGGCTTCTTCGGCATCCAAGGCGGCTTTAACTGGATCGGGATAACGCGTGCCACGCGCTTGGCGCAGGGTCGCCACGTGGTCGATGTTTACGCCAAGCAAAACGCGCTGCGTGGGGTTCATGGGTTACTCCTTACGTGATCGAAACAGTTCGCGGCTCAACAAGGGCCGCGAACCTAAATGCGGTGCCAAGGCCTGACGCATCAAGCGTTTAGCCGTGAGTAAAACGCCGGAGGCTTGCCAGTCGGCGCGGCTTAACCCGAGCAATTCACCGCCGGCAAATAAACCCGGGGCGAAAGCATCGCTCACCGCCTCAAGGCCGCTATCGACCAGCAAACGATAGAAGCCCTGCGGGTTAATCGGCTGGCCATGGCAATCGCTATCTAGGGCAAAACCATAGCCCAGCTCATCCAATAATCGCCACTCAAAACCGCGCAGCAAGGGCTCTAAGCTCTCGCCACAGGCCAAGGCGGCCAGCGTGAGTTGGTAATGCTCGAACAGATCGGGGTGTGCCTCGTCTTGCGGTAGCAAGCGCATCAGCAGCTCGTTGAGGTACAAACCGCTAAACAGAAAATCACCGTGCAGAAAGTGCGGTGGTGCGCTGCTCTCAACGCGACTTAAGGTCTTCAGCTCACCAGCGCCTTTAAGCTCCATCTCCAGCAGCTGGAAAGGCCGCGCCTGCGAGCCGCGCTTGCTGCGCGCGCCGCGCAACACGGCACGGCTGCGGCCTTGCGCGCTGAACACATCCACCAGCGCACTGCTTTCGCGATAGGGCCGCGCGTGCAGCACGTAAGCGCTTAGCAGCCCGCTCATCGACTAACGGCTTAAGGGAACACGGATTAAATCGGCGAACGCCACCAGCACAAGGCGCCCGGCGCGCAACAGGCAAGACATACCACGTGGTAGGCGCGCTTGTGAGCACCGCGCAACGCTGTGATGGAGGTGTGCAGCCATTGAATCTGGCGTTCCCTTAGATGTCGTCGCTGTAACCGAGGGAGCGTAACGCCCGCTCGTCATCCGACCAGCCGCCTTTCACCTTAACCCACAGGTTAAGCATGACTTTGCGCTCGAAGAGCTTTTCCATATCGATGCGCGCTTCGGTGCCGATGCGCTTAATACGCTCGCCTTTATCGCCGATGATGATGCGCTTTTGCCCATCACGCTCAACCATGATCAAGGCATGCACATGCAGCAGGCGACCGTCGAGCTTGAACTCTTCAATCTCCACCGCCACTTGATACGGCACTTCAGCACCGAGTTGACGCATAACCTTCTCACGTACCAGTTCAGCGGCTAAAAAACGCGAGCTGCGGTCGGTGATTTGATCTTCCGGGAAGAAGTGCACGCTTTCCGGCAGGCGTTCGCCTACCAGCGCTTCAAGGCCATCCAGGTTATGGCCCTGCTGGGCAGAAATTGGGATCACTTCAGCCTCTGGCAACTGCTCGGTGAGCCACTGTAGGTGCGGCAACAGGGTTTGCTTGTCGTCGATCTTGTCAACCTTGTTCACCGCCAAAATCACCGGGCAGCGCACGTGCTGAACTTTCTCCAGCACCATCTGGTCTTCGTCCGTCCAGCGCAGGCGGTCGACCACAAACACCACCACATCCACATCGCGTAGCGCGGTGGAGGCGCTCTTGTTCATAAAGCGGTTGAGCGCTTTTTCGTTGTCTTTATGCAAGCCCGGCGTGTCGACATAAATGGCCTGCACATCGCTCTCGGTTTTAATCCCGAGCATGTTGTGTCGTGTGGTTTGCGGCTTGCGCGAGGTGATGGCTAATTTCTGCCCCAAAATGTGGTTGAGCAAGGTGGACTTGCCAACATTCGGACGGCCAACAATCGCTACATAGCCGCAGCGGCTCACAGGTTCAGTCATAGTTACCTCGTTACGCCTGCGCGTCGTCTACGCCCAATGCCGCCAGAGCGGCAGCAGCGGCCTGTTGCTCGGCGATGCGCCGACTATTGCCTTCACCACGGGTGACTTGCTCAAGCAACGCCACCTGACACTCGACAAAAAACACCCGACAATGCGGCTCGCCCTGCTCGTCAGTCACCGTGTACCTCGGTAGTTCAACACCACGCGACTGCAAAAACTCTTGCAGGCGGGTTTTCGGGTCTTTATGGGTGTCAACTAGCGTCAAGTCGGCAAAGAAAGGTTCAAGCCAAGCCAACACGCGCTCACGCGCAGGCTCCATGCCGGTGTCTAAATAAATAGCACCGATCAGTGCTTCAACCGCATCGGCCAGAATGGATTCACGGCGAAAACCACCACTTTTCAGCTCTCCTGAGCCTAAGCGGAGAAACTCGCCCAAATCGAACTGTTTGCCCAATACCGCTAGGGTAGCGCCTTTAACCAGCCGGGCACGTAAACGCGACAGCTGACCTTCTTTAGCTTGCGGAAAACGCTTAAACAGCTCTTCGCCAACAACAAAGTTAAGAATGGCGTCACCGAGAAACTCTAGGCGCTCGTTGTTACGCCCGGCAAAACTGCGGTGGGTCAACGCCAACTGCATCAAGTCACTGTCGTTAAAGGTGTAACCTAAACGACGCTCTAAACGGTCAAGTTGCGTATTCACTGCGGAGCACGCACTCTAAATTCTTTTTCAAACTTCACGACTAAATCGATGTTCTTGATCAGGTTTTCGCGCTGTTCATAATTCAATTTAATGTGAAATTCGTTACCTTCTTGCTCTACCACCATTGCCTTGCGCAAATCCACGCCACGAATACTATTAACCTGCATTCCCTTACGCATATGATCATAAACATCACCAGGTGTAGTAATCCCTAACCCTTGCGGAGATTCAATACCAGCAACCATCTTCTCCATTGCCATAAAATCTAGGTAATGTGGGATCACTTTAAACGCTGCACTGGCCAAAAAAGCTGCAATAGCCAGCAGCATCAACACATTCATCACCGACATGCCACGTTGTTGCTTGCGAACCACCATGCTCACCTCGCTATCCGGCGTAAAGAGTTACTGCACAATGCCAACACGAGAAAAACTCGGCAGATTGGCAAATTTAGGGTCGGCCCAGGTCATCCAAATCGCGAACGCCTTACCGACAATATTGCGATCAGGCACCATGCCCCAATATTTAGGCTCGATATTGGGATCCTGCCAGAAGCGGCTGTCGTTGGAGTTGTCGCGGTTATCACCCAGCATAAAATAATGCCCAGCCGGAACAACCCACTGCGAGCGCGGTGCGCCCCGCAGCGCATGCACTTCTTTACGTACTTGGTGTGCCACGTCGCCTAGCTGTTCACTCAGCAACTGCACTCGCCCTAAGCTACCCGGCTCTTCCCCTAAGTACTTTTGCACCACCGGCTTGCCGTTAATAAGAATCTGCTTGTTGATATACGCCACCGTGTCGCCCGGCAGCCCAACAACACGCTTGATGTAGTTGATATTCGGGTTGCTCGGGTAGCGGAACACCATCACATCACCGCGCTGCGGCTCGCCGATAGAGATCACCTTAGTGTCCAGCACCGGCAGGCGAATGCCGTAGGCGAACTTATTCACCAAAATAAAATCGCCGACTTCCAGCGTTGGCTTCATCGAACCGGAAGGAATTTGGAAGGGCTCAACCAAAAACGAGCGCAGCACCAGCACAATGGCCAACACAGGGAAAAACGACTTTCCGTATTCCAGCAGTTTTGGCTCTCGATTGAGCTCATCTAGCACTTGCGGATCGGGCACCGCCTGCGACGCCTGATACTGAGCAATCGCTGTTTTTCTTCCTGGGGCGAAAAACAGCAGATCAATCAACGCCAAGGCGCCGGTCACTGCGACCAACACCACCAGCAACAACGGGAAGTTTATTTCCGCCACGCGTTATCCATCCACTTTGAGCACAGCGAGGAAGGCATCTTGTGGAATTTCCACACGACCTACCTGCTTCATGCGCTTTTTACCGGCTTTTTGTTTTTCCAACAGTTTTTTCTTACGCGAAACGTCACCACCATAGCACTTGGCCAACACGTTTTTGCGCAGTGCTTTTACCGTTGAACGGGCGACGATTTGCCCGCCCACCGCGGCTTGAATAGCCACATCGAACATCTGCCGCGGAATCAACTCTTGCATCTTCTCGACCAAACGGCGGCCTTTGTACTGCACGTTATCTTTGTGCACGATCAAGGCCAACGCATCGACCTTTTCGCCGTTAATCAGAATATCCAGACGCACTAAATTGGCTGCTTCGAAACGGTCGAAGCTGTAATCCAGCGAAGCGAAACCACGGCTGGCGGACTTCAGGCGATCGAAGAAATCCAGCACCACTTCGTTCATCGGCAGGTCATAAACTACCTGCACCTGATTACCCATGAAGTGCATATCACGCTGCATGCCGCGCTTTTCAACACATAGCGTAATCACGCTGCCGAGGTGATCTTGCGGCACCAGAATGGTCGCCTTACAAATCGGCTCGCGCATTTCCTGCACAGACGACATATCCGGCAGACGTGACGGGTTATCGACGTAAAGGACTTCTTTGTTTTTCATCAACACTTCGAAGACCACCGTTGGTGCCGTGGTGATCAAGTCGAGGTCGTATTCGCGCTCTAGACGCTCCTGAATGATCTCCATGTGCAGCATGCCCAAGAAGCCGCAGCGGAAACCAAAGCCCAAGGCTTCGGAGCTTTCCGGCTCATAGTGCAGGGAAGAGTCATTCAGGGTGAGTTTTTGCAGCGCCTCACGGAAGGCTTCGAAGTCTTCCGAGCTGATCGGGAACAAACCGGCATACACCTGCGGCTTGATCTTCTGGAAGCCCGGCAGCACGCCCACATCCGGGGTGCTGCTATGGGTCAGGGTATCGCCCACTGGGGCGCCGAGAATCTCTTTAATACCAGCAATCACAAAGCCCACTTCACCGGCTTTAAGATCTGCGGTTTCGGTATGTTTTGGGGTGAAGACGCCGACGCTATCGACTTGGTGGATTTTGCCGGTGGACTTCACTAACAGCTTGTCGCCTTTCTTGATGCGCCCGTGCTTAACCCGCACCAGCGAGACCACGCCCAAGTAGTTATCGAACCACGAGTCGATAATCAGCGCCTGCAACGGTGCGTCGATATTGCCTTCCGGGGCCGGAATGCGCTTTACCAGATGCTCAAGAACATCTTCAACGCCCAAGCCGCTCTTGGCTGAGCACGGCACAGCGTCGGTGGCGTCAATACCGATGATTTCTTCGATTTCCTGCTTAACGCGCTCGGGCTCAGCTTGCGGCAAATCCATCTTATTAAGGATCGGCAGCACTTCTAAGCCTTGCTCGATCGCCGTGTAGCAGTTCGCCACCGACTGCGCTTCCACACCTTGACCGGCGTCGACCACCAGCAGTGCGCCCTCACAGGCCGCCAACGAACGGCTGACCTCGTAAGTGAAGTCGACGTGACCGGGGGTATCAATGAAGTTCAGCTGGTATACCTTGCCGTCTTTGGCTTGGTAATCCAGCGTCACGCTGTGCGCTTTAATGGTGATGCCACGCTCGCGCTCAAGATCCATGGAGTCCAGTACCTGAGCCTCCATTTCGCGCTCGCTCAGACCGCCGCACATTTGGATAAAACGGTCTGCCAGCGTCGACTTGCCATGGTCGATGTGGGCAATGATGGAGAAATTACGGATATGACTCAGATCACTCACGACTATCGGTCTCGAAACAGCGCGGGCGTAGCCCTAGGAAAATAGCCGGCAAGTTTACCTGAAACCCCCTACGGCAGAAACAGGCCCCGCTAAAACAACCAAGGGCAGCGAAAAGCTGCCCTTGGTTAAGTCACTAGCGAACCTCGCCGGCTTACTCCGCCAATTTGAAGGTGATGAAGCTGGCATGCCCCTGACGAATCACTCGCATCGACACAGTGCGATTCTTCGGCAATTCATCCACCACTTCGGCAAAGGTTTTCACCGAATCAATCGCGCTGTTATTCAAGTGCGTGATCACGTCACCCGGACGCAAACCAATCACGGCAGCGGGGCCATCAGTCACCTCACTGATCACTACGCCACGCTTAAGATCCAGATTTGAGCGCTGATCGGCGGTTAGCTCGCTCACCACCACACCTAAGCGATTACTGCGTTTCTCTTGCCCGCCTGCCTGCGCAACCAAGGCTTCACCTTCATCCGGCAAAGAACCCACAGTGACTTGCAACTGCTGACGCTTACCCTGACGCACCACTTCCACGCTGGCACTAGTGCCAGGCTTCACGCGCCCTACCGCATGCGGCAAGTCGCCGGAGCGGACGATCTCTTTGCCGTTAAAGCGCAAAATGATATCGCCATCACGCAGCCCGCCTTTAGCGGCCGGGCCATCGGGCATAACCTGCGCAATCAAAGCGCCGGCGGGCTTATCCAAGCCAAACGACTCGGCCAAATCTTTGTTCACTTCCTGAATCACCACACCCAACCAACCGCGGCTGACCTTGCCCTGCGCCTTGAGCTGATCGGCAACTTCCATCGCCACATCCACAGGAATGGCAAACGACAGCCCCATAAAGCCGCCCGAGCGGGTGAAGATTTGCGAGTTAATCCCCACCACTTCGCCATCCAGATTAAACAGCGGACCGCCTGAATTGCCGGGGTTAATCGCCACGTCGGTCTGGATAAACGGCACATAGTTTTCGTTGGGCAGGCTGCGGCCTTTGGCGCTAACAATGCCGGCGGTGACCGAGTAATCAAAACCAAACGGCGAACCAATCGCCACGACCCACTCACCCACTTTGAGCTCGGACGAACTACCCAGTTTCACGTAAGGCAAATCGTTACCTTTAACTTTGAGCAGCGCTACGTCGGTGCGTGGATCGGTGCCTACCAGCTCAGCTTCAAGCTCGCTGCGATCAGACAAACGCACGATGATTTCATCGGCGCCTTCCACCACATGGTTATTGGTCAGCACATAGCCATCGGCAGAAATAATGAAGCCGGAGCCCAGCGACTGCGCCTCACGCTCTTGCGGGCGACGCTGCTGCGGCGGCACTTGCGGAATGCTGCGCTCGAAGAACTCACGAAAAATCGGCGGCAAACCTTCTAAATCCGGCATGCCCGGCACCATGCCGGCCTGACGCCCGGCTTTTTGATGCTGCCGCGTACTGATATTCACGACTGCCGGCGAGGTATCTTCAACCAGCTCGGCAAAATCCGGCAGACTGGCTTGCGCCTGCGCCATCCACCCGGCACTCAGCAGCAATGCTGCACCGGCTACCCAGGATTTCCACACTGCGTTCACTCAGGTTCTCCTCACAACGGAACAAACATAGCTAGGCCGGCCAACTCATTGCCAACCTAATCAGCGTTATTAATGCAAGCTGCGCGCTAGCAAAGCGCGCAGCACAACCGGCTGCAGCGCTGGGTCATCCGCATGGCGGCGGTCATACCAGCGCACCACCAGCAAGGCGATAGCGAAGGCCAAGCCCGCCAGCAGCACGCTAGCCAACTCACCCCATGCTTCACCGGCCACGGCACCTGCCAGCAATGCCAGCAAAGGCAGCAGATAAACCAGCATGGATGATTTCACCACCGCGTCTTCTGGCACGCCGATCACCACGTCATCGTCGACCTGCAACGAGGCGTCATCGGTCAAACAGCGCACATAACCATGCCGCTGGCCAACGCCCAAACGCTGCATTAAACCTTGCCCGCAGCCTGCCTTAGCAGAGCAGCTTTGGCAGGTGCTTTGGCGAATGGTTTGCACCCACACGGCACCGGCTTCAAGAGCGACGACGCGGCCTTGTTCCTCAATCATGGTGCTGCCTCCGCCACTGGGCGCATGGACAGCACCACGCGCTCAGCCGTGACACGCGGCACTTCGCCAACCACAGTGATCATCACATCGCCCTGTTCGGCTTGCAGGCGGTGCGCCACCGCCACCGTGGGGCCCAGTTGCGAGCGCGCATCGGCGGCCAGCTGATCACCCATCGGCTCGACATACACAGAAAAACTGTTCAGCCCATCGCTAAACAAGCTCGACAATACCAGCACCTCGCCACGCCCCGGCAACTGCTGCTGACTCAACTGAGCAAAGCCCGGTGGCAGCCACTGCGGCTCCCAGCCTTGCACCACTGGCTGCGAGGGGGCCAACTGCGGTGGCTGACACGGCACTTGCGGCTGCAACTGCTCAACCTTGGGCGGTAGCGCAGAAAGCTGTGAAAACTGGAAGCGTTCAAGCAGGCCACCGTCGGCATCCACCATCACCGCCTTCAATAGCAGACCGGTCTGCGCATCCAGATGCCACTCATGGGCATAGCGATAACGGTCACGCGGGATTAGCGCCAACACAGTAGCCAAACGCCCGGCCACACGAGAGCGACCTACCAGGCGCAACTCGTAGCCTTGCGCCAAGCGATCCAGATCGAGGGTTAGTAACGGGCCGGCAGCGGATAGCCACTGCCCACGCGAGCTACACAGCAGCACGCCATCACGCTGCAGGCGCTCGTGAGGTTCGCCGTCCTGATCTTGGATACGGCGCAGCACGTGGCCCTGCTCGACACCCTGCCAAATACGGAAGGTGGCAAAGCTATTTTGCCGCTCATACACAAACACGCCCTGATAAGGCTGTTGTTGCTGAGCCTGCTGTAGCCGTTCCAGCCATGCCTGCGGAGTATTGTCAGCCTGCGCCGCTGCACTGAGCATTAATGCGCCGAGAAAAACGCCTGCACTGCGCCACATAAGGTTATTTAGCCTCAATCAGCGCCCTTCAAAGTTAGCAACGCGCGCCTGTGGCAGCTGAGCATTGCCTTGAGAGGCCGACACTTGCTGTAAGTGCTGGTGCAAATACAGCGGCATGCGTTCCTCGTGCCAACGGTTTTGCATAGGTTGCACAGCTTCGGCCGATACCGGCTGCGCATCCGCGCTGGCCTCTGCAGGCTGATAGCCCGCCAATATCGCCGGCCCCGGCAAAGCCTGTCCCGGAATGGTCAAGGTAGGGATTTCTTGTTGCGCTAACTGAGGCGCGGCTTGCTCGCCCAGCGGGGCAAATTGCAACCCGGCGAGAACAGCCAAAGTGACCGACGCCGCCACGGCAACCCGGCCGGGCATGCGTGCATACCACGGCACTTGCGCTACCAGCGCGGGCTCATCGGCCAGCGCTGCGCTAACCCGACTGGCCAAATCCAGCTTAGGAGCCTGCAGCTCGTCATGCATCGCTGCACGCGCTACATGCCAATGCCGCCAACGCTCGCGCAGTTCGCCATCGTCGGCGCTGTCGCGGAGCAAGCGGCGAACTTCCAGTTCGCTGGCTTCACCATCCATTAGTGCAGAAAGCGATTCATGCAGGGCATCACGACTCATGAAAGATCCTCGTTATGGAGCTGCTTCTTCAACCTTCATGCAGCAGAGGCTGCAAGGCTTTATCAATGGCTTCTCGGGCACGAAAAATGCGCGAGCGAACCGTACCGACCGGGCATTGCATCACACTGGCAATGTCCTCGTAACTCAAGCCTTCGAACTCGCGCAGCGTTAATGCCGTGCGCAAGTCTTCGGGCAACTGGCGAATCACCTTGTGCACTGCCTGCTCGATTTCATCACGCAGCAGGTTGCGTTCGGGTGACTCGACATCTTTAAGGGCATGATCGCCCTCGTAAAACTCAGCATCTTCGGCGCTGACATCGGCATCAGGCGGACGACGTCCACGGGACACCAGATAATTCTTCGCCGTGTTAATAGCGATGCGGTACAGCCAGGTATAAAAAGCACTGTCACCGCGAAAGTTCGCCAACGCCCGGTAAGCCTTAATAAAGGCTTCCTGAGCCACATCTTGCGCCTCGTGCGGGTCACGCACGAAACGTTGCACTAAACCTAAAATCCGGTGCTGATAACGCAACACCAACAAGTCGAAGGCACGCTTATCACCCTTTTGGACACGCTCGATCAGTGCCTGATCGTCACTGCTCTGATGCACAGCGCTCCTCCCACTTGCAGCGCTGGCACGTCACCATTCGCCCTTGTTGACCGGTTCTGCAGAGATAGACACAGGGTTTTACAAAAAGTTCGCAGGCCATTGAAATTGCTCAAAACGAAGGCACGATCGGCCCATCACGATTGCCGCGTATTGTGCCGGGCAGCGCGCACAATGCAAATCGTTAGCCGCCATTAGCGGTTTCGGCCCCCAGCAGGCGCCCGTATACTGCCGCCAGACTTGCGGAGAGAAGCATGAGTCAACGTTTTGCCTACGATGTGCTGGTCATTGGCAGTGGCGCAGCCGGCCTGACCTTAGCCCTTAACCTGCCCACTGACGTACGTGTCGCCGTGCTGAGCAAAGGCGAGCTCGCCAGTGGCTCGACCTTTTGGGCGCAAGGCGGTGTGGCAGCCGTGCTGGATGAGCGCGACAGCGTTGATGCGCACGTGCAAGACACCCTCGTCGCCGGTGGTGGCCTGTGCGATGAAGCTGCGGTGCGCTACACCGTAAGCCATAGCCGCAGCGCCATTGAGTGGCTGATTGAGCAAGGCGTGCCCTTTACCCGCGACGAAAATATTCACAGCGGCTTTCATGACTTCCACCTCACCCGCGAAGGCGGCCACAGCCATCGGCGCATTATTCACGCCGCTGATGCCACTGGCGCGGCGATCTTTCGTACTTTGCTCGACCGCGCGCGCGAGCGCAGCAACATTGCCCTGCTTGAGCACA
Organism: Atopomonas hussainii; assembly: GCF_900109735.1. Lineage (GTDB taxonomy): Bacteria > Pseudomonadota > Gammaproteobacteria > Pseudomonadales > Pseudomonadaceae > Atopomonas > Atopomonas hussainii. The sequence goes on along the minus strand of NZ_FOAS01000005.1, from coordinate 151,449 downwards.
AAGTGGCCGTCGACCTGATCACCGAGCGCAAGCTGAATCTGGGCGACAGCAATCGCTGCCTCGGCGCCTATGTGCTCGACCGCCCCAGCGGCAAAGTCGACACCTTCAGCGCCCGCGCGGTGATTCTTGCCACCGGCGGTGCCAGCAAGGCGTACCTGTACACCAGCAACCCTGACGGTGCATCCGGTGACGGCATCGCCATGGCGTGGCGCGCAAGTTGCCGGGTGGCGAACATGGAGTTCAACCAATTTCACCCCACCTGCCTGTATCACCCCAAGGCGAAAAGTTTCTTGATCACCGAGGCCGTGCGCGGCGAAGGCGGCTTGCTCAAGCTGCCGAACGGCGAGCGCTTTATGCTGCGCCACGACGAACGCGCCGAACTGGCCCCGCGCGACATCGTCGCCCGCGCCATCGACCATGAAATGAAGCGCTTGGGCCTTGATTGCGTGTATTTGGATATCAGCCATAAGCCCGCGGAGTTTATCCAAAGCCACTTCCCGACCATTTATGAGCGCTGTTTAAGCTACGGCATCGACATCACCCGCGAGCCGATTCCCGTGGTGCCGGCAGCCCACTACACCTGTGGTGGCGTGGTGGTGGATGATTGCGGCCACACCGATGTACCCGGACTCTATGCCTTGGGCGAAGCCAGCTGCACGGGCCTGCATGGCGCCAACCGCATGGCCAGCAATTCGCTGCTGGAGTGCTTTGTCTATGCCCGCGCCGCTGCCGCCGATATCACCCGCCAGCTGCCTACGTTAAGCAATCCCGGTGAGCTGCCGTTCTGGGATGCCAGCCAAGTGACGGATTCCGACGAAGACGTAATCATCGCCCACAACTGGGATGAGCTGCGCCGCTCGATGTGGGACTACGTGGGGATCGTGCGCACTAGCAAGCGCCTGCAACGCGCACAACACCGCGTCGAAATGCTGCTGGCAGAAATCGACGAGTTCTACAGCAATTACAAAGTCAGCCGCGACCTGATTGAGCTGCGCAATTTAGCCCAAGTGGCCGAGTTGATCATTCTCTGCGCCATGCAGCGCAAAGAAAGCCGTGGCCTGCACTACACGCTGGACTACCCGAACGCTAACCCAACGACTCAGGACACTGTGCTGTATCCGCCGCAGTTTGCCGAGTTAACTCACTAAAGCGTAAGCGCACCCGCAAACGCCGGTGCGCGACGGCATCCATGCTGTCAGAGGGCAGGCACAAGCTTTGCGCAAAGCGCAGGCCATCTACTTTAAAGTGCAGCACGATCAAGCCGCGCATGGCCCGCGTACTGGGTAAAAAGCGCAGGCTGTGCCAATCGCCTTGGGTATTTTGCAGCGCCCAGCCGTTGGCATCGTGACGCAGTGCCTGCCAAGGGTGACGTGGCCGCCCCGTCAAACTGGGCCATACCCATGCCCAATGCGCCAAACAGGCGATCGACAGCGCCAGCCTGGCCCACCAAGGCCAAGGCACCGCCACGCTTAATGTCAAACACAAGCCTTGCAGGGCGAGATAAGCCCAGCGCAGCTGACGCGACGTGCGCCAGCGCCAAACCTGCGGATCAGTCCGGTTGTACACGATCCAGAATCATCTTGACGATATAACGCAGATCGGCATCTTCCGGCTCGCCGCGCTGCATAAACCAGCCGAACATGTCTTGGTCTTCGCAGCTCAACAGCTTGCGGTAACGCGCCTGATCTTCTGCGCTCAAAGTCGGGTAAACCTCTTTGACAAAAGGCACCAGCAGCACGTCCAGCTCAAGCATGCCGCGACGGCTATGCCAAAACAGACGGTTCAGTTCAGTTGAGTCAGTCATGGGGCTCTCCGCAAATTTGCCGGCGATTATACCCAGCCCTGCCGGGCCCGGCAGCGCAAATTGCTGAGCTGCCGCGCTCGTCGCGCCTGAATTTTTCCCGCTGGGGCACTATGATGGGCGCCTGCTTGTCTGTTTCAGGATTGCCTCCATGTCCGCCCCGTATGTTCACCCGTTAACTCACCACGCTGTTTTAGCCGTACACGGCCCCGATGCGGCCAAGTTTTTACAAGGGCAGCTAACCTGCAACATCAACTACCTAAGCCCCAACCAAGCCAGCCTAGGCGCCCGCTGCACCGTTAAAGGCCGCATGCTGGCGAGCTTTTATATTGCGGCCCAAGGCGATGGCTTTTTACTGATATTACCCAGCGAGCAACTGGAGACCCTACGTGCCGACCTCGCCAAGTACGCCGTGTTTTCTAAAGTCACCATCAGCGATGCCAGTGCCGCTTGGCAGCTGTTTGGCTTGTCCGCAGATGCTGCGTTGATCGACGCTTGGCAGCTCGGCGAGCAGGCCGGTCAGTGCGTAGCGCATGAGCATGGCCTGATGATTCGCCTGCACGACGGTCGCGCCTTGCTGTGCTTAAACAGCAGCGCCGACAGCAGCACGCTACTCACTGGCTTAGCCAGCGCCGACGAAAACACTTGGCAACTGGCCAATATCCAAGCAGGCCTCGCTGAAGTAACCGCCGCCACGCGCGAGCTGTTTATTCCGCAAATGCTCGCCCTGCAAAGCTTAGGCGGCGTGAGCTTTAAGAAAGGCTGCTATACCGGGCAAGAAATTGTCGCCCGCATGCAGTATTTAGGGCGCTTAAAACGACACCTTCAACGTTTACAAGCCGCAGCCGATACCCCTTTACAGCCGGGTATGGAGCTGTTTTCGCCGGTGCACAGCAGCAGTGTCGGTGAAGTGGTCAGTGTGGCCCGCCATGGCGACCAGCAAGAACTGCTGGCCGTGGTGCAAGATGATGCCGTCAGCGCTGGCCAGCTGTTTGCCGGCAGCCCCGATGGCGCGCCGTTAAGCGTGCTAACGCTGGCGATACACAGCGACCACGACCGCGATATCAGCCGCTAACGCAATCGACGGCCCCGACACCGACAAAAGCCACTAGACTCAAGACAATTAGCCCAGTTTAAGGAATACCCCATGAGCAATCTGGCCGACCAAGTACAACACGCGCTGATCAAGGCCATCGATAACGACGAACTGGTGCTGCCGACCCTGCCTGAGGTTGCACTCAAAGTGCGCGAAGCGGCAGAAGACCCGGATATCGACATCCCCAGCATGGCCAAAGTGCTGAGCAATGACGCCGCACTCACTGCCCGCCTGATAAAAGTGGTGAACAGCCCGCTGCTGCGCGCCAGCAAAGAAATCACCGACCTGTCCGCCGCTGTTGGCCGCTTGGGTATCAACTACACCTGCAACTTGGCCACGGGCTTGGCGATGGAGCAGATGTTCCAAGCCACCAGCGATGTGGTCGATCGCAAAATGCGTGAAGTCTGGTCGCGCAGCACCGAAATCGCTGGCATCGCCCACGTACTGTGCCGCCACTACACCCGCTTGATGCCCGACCAAGCCACGCTGGCCGGCTTAGTCCACCAGATCGGCGTACTGCCGATTCTGACCTTCGCCGAGGAGCACAGCGAACTGCTGGCCGACTCCATCAGCCTGAACCACGTGATCGAGAAGATCCACCCCATCATTGGCGACAAGATTCTGCGCACTTGGGAGTTCCCCGAGCCGATTGCCATGGTGCCGATGAACTACCTCGACTTTAGCCGCGATTCCGCCAAAGCCGATTACGTCGATATCGTGCAAGTGGCCACCCTGCAGAGCTACCTGGGCACCAACCACCCCTACACTGAGTTGGACTGGTCGAAGATTCCCTCGTTTGCCAAGCTCGGCCTCGACCCCGAAGTCGACATGAAAGCCGACGAAGACCTGAACGACGCCATGGAAGCTGCCATGAGCATGCTGCAATAAATCATGCTGCGTTTGACTGCCTGCCTGCTGCTGGGCCTAGTGCTCAGCACTGGCAGTCGCGCACAAAGCAACATCATCCTCACCAACGGTGAGTGGCCACCCTATTTAGGCGAAATGCTGCCTTACAACGGCACCGCCTCACGCATCATCAGTGAAGCCTTTGCCAGCCAAGGCATGCAGGTTCGCTGGGATTTCCACGCTTGGGATCGCGCCTTCGAACTCGCCCAACAAGGGCTTCGCGATGGCACCGCCGTGTGGTCGTCAACACCAGAACGCGAACACGACTTTTACATCAGCGCGCCGGTACTGCGTTCCGGGCATTTCTTTTACAGCCTGCGCGAACGTGCTTTCGACTGGCAGCAGATGGATGATCTAGAAGGCCTGCAAGTCGGCCTAACCCGCAGTTACAACTACGGCAAAGCCCTGCAAAAAGCCGCCCGACAAGGTTTGATTAGCACCCGCACGGCCAATAACGACCTGACCAACTTACGCCGCTTGCTGCGCGGGCAGATCGATATTTTCCCGATCAACCCTGTGGTGGCCGACTCCCTGCTGCAAACGCACTTTACCCCCGAAGAGCGCGAGCGTTTAGTGCAACACCCCAAGCCCATTCGCCAATACACCCTGCACTTGCTGTTATCGCGCAAGGTACTCGGCAATCAACGCACCTTAGAGCGCTTTAACAACGGCCTCGAACAACTGTGGCGCGATGGCCGTATGCAGCGCTATTTGCAAGATTTCGAACGTCCCGATGGGCTGCAAGCTATTCCGCCAAGCGCCAATCGATAGGGCTTTTGCCCTGCTGCTGAAGATACGCGTTGGCGGCGCTGAAGTGCCCGTTGCCGAGAAAGCCCCGATGCGCCGACAGCGGCGATGGGTGGGCCGAGCACAACACCTGATGTTTACTGGCATCGATCAGCTTGCGCTTACTCTGGGCATGCGCGCCCCAGAGCAAAAACACCACGCCTTGGCATTCTTGATTAACCAACTCGATGATGCGATCGGTAAAGGTCTGCCAGCCCTTACTCGCATGCGAGCCCGCTTGGCCCTGCTCCACAGTCAGCGAGGTATTGAGCAGCAGCACCCCCTGCTCGGCCCAGCGCTGCAAGCAGCCGTGATTAGGCACCGGCAAGCCTAAATCGCGCTGTAACTCTTTAAAAATATTCTTCAGTGACGGCGGCGCAGGCACCCCCGGCGCCACCGAAAAACACAAACCATGCGCTTGCCCCGGGCCGTGATACGGGTCTTGCCCCAGAATCACCACCTTCACCTGCGGCAGCGGCGTGCTGTCTAGGGCATTGAAGATTTGCGCCCCCGGTGGGTAAATCACCTTACCGGCGGCTTTCTCATCACGCAGAAACTGGCGTAGCGCCAGCATGTAAGGCTGACTAAACTCAGGCAACAGGTGTGTTTTCCAGCTCGTTTCTAGCGTGATGTTGTCAGCCATAGGGCACCCTGCACGTTGTGATTAGCCGCCGCACCCTAGGAAAGCGCGTACAGGCTGTCAACCGCAGCCACTAAGGACACTGCATGCAAGACCCACTGTTTGCCGGCCACCCTGCCCTGCAAATTTGCCAACGCATCACCCGTGGCGAAGCCAAATTGCCGGAACTGCCGGAAATCTCGTTAAAAATCCGCCGTCTACTGACCAGCCCTGATTGGAGCCTGCGCGAATTGCAGCCACTGATCGAAAGCGACCCTGCACTGGCCAGTTACCTACTCAAGATCGCCGAAAGCCCGCTTTACCGCACCCACAGCCGCTCGCCGAGCCTACGGCAAATCATCACCCAAACCGGCGAGGCCACCCTTAACCAGCTAGTTACCGCGTTTACCTTGCGGCATTTGTTTATCAGCATTAACCCGCATATCCAAAACGCGCTGAAACGCCGCTGGACACAAGCCACACAACGCGCCGCCATCGCCTGCGTGCTGGCCCAGCAGTGCTATGGTTTTATTAACGATGAAGTGCTGTTGGCAGCCCTGTTAGAAGACATTGGCAGCTTGCTGATCATTAGCGAAACCGCCCACCTCACCCAGCTCGGCGCCGCGGAACTTGAGCAACTGTGCGACAACCACGCCGCCGAAGTGGGTGTGATGCTGACCATTCACTGGGAGATGCCCGAATCGCTGCGCAATGTGGTACGCCAGCGCCGCAACTGGGCTTACGACCCCGCAGGCGCGGTTGGCCTGCCCGGCTTAGTGATTGTCGCCAGCCGTTTGCTGGCCAGCGCGCACGGCGAGGCCTTTGCCCTGCCGAACCTGCATTTACTGCCGGCGTTTCAGAAACTGCCATGGCGCAGCCCACCCGCCAAACGCGCCGAAGACTGGTTAGAACAGCACCTGAATGCGATCAACGAGCTGATAGATGTCTTCCAAGGCGCTCCGTTACCCCCACTACTGCGCGAGCGCAGCGACTAATCGGCAGCGCTTAACCTTGATGCAGCGCCCGATAATGACTGGGCGCAATACCCACCACCTGCTTAAACAAGCGGGAAAAGTAATAACTGTCGTCGTAACCCAGCTGCTCAGCCACTTGGCGCACATTTAACTCGCCTTCATCGAGCAAACGGCAGGCTTGAGCCATTTTTAGCTGGATAAAATCCTGCATGGGGCTGTGCCCCGTCAGCTCGCGGTACACGCGAGCAAAGTGAAACCGCGACAACTTAAACTGCGCCGCCAGCTGCTCTAGATTGAGCTGATCGGGCAGATGCTGACGCATATAGCTGTGCACGGCTTCGACATCCAAACGGCGGCCCGACTTTAACGTCAGCTGCGCCGGCAGCACCGCCACATAGCTGAGTAAGCTTTGCAGCTGATGCGCCGCATGCAGGTAATGCGGCAGGCTTAAGCCTTGTTTTTGCAGCGCCAGCAGGGCTTCAAACTCAGCCAGCAAGCGCGGCAACACACCAATGCGCCGCCACGGGCGATTCCCCAGCAGCTCAATAAACGCCGCGCTATGGGTGCCAGCAAAGTGCACCCAATACAGCGTCCACGGTCGCTGGCTATCGGCGCCGTATTCGTGCGCCACACCGGCTGGCAGCAACAATAAATCACCACCGCGCACCTCATAGTGTTGCTCGCCTACCTTGAGCCAGCCTTGCCCGGCGCGGCAGTAAATCAGCAGATGGTCTTCATGCCGCGTGCGCCGCATGCGGTGCCCCGCTGCCTGCGGATAAAACCCCAATGCTTGCGGATAACAGCCGGCGCCTAACGGATGCCGTTCCAGCTGGCGGCGCAGCTTGGGGGCTATCACCAAGCGCACGCCGTTTTCTGGCAAAGGCCAGCTGGAGGTGATCACGGCTTGGCTCATACAAACTCCTGTTTAACCGCAAGATAGTCCATCCCACTGCCAACATCGTCAATCCAAAGGCTGATTTCGCCATGCTACAACAGACAAAAAACAACATGAGGCATGTCAACGATGGCCAAGGTAATTCCGCAACTTATCGCCGGGCAGTGGCGCAACTGCGATCACCATGAAGTGATCGAAGTGCTCGACCCCGCCACCCAGCAAGTGCTCTGCTTGGCACCGCGCGCCACCGCCGAAGACATCGAAGACGCCATCGCCAGCGCCAAAACCGCGCAATTCAGTTGGCGCGAAACGCCGGTCTCTGACCGCGCACGGCTCATGCTGCGCTATCAGCATTTGCTCAAAGAGCATCACGATGAAGTGGCGGAGATTCTCGCCAAAGAAACCGGCAAAAACTTTGCCGATGCCAAAGGCGATGTGTGGCGCGGCATCGAAGTGGTGGAGCAAGCCTGCAACATTGCCAGCCTGATGATGGGCGAGACGGTCGAAAACGTCGCCCGAGAGATCGACACCGCCAGCTGGATTCAGCCACTGGGCGTGTGCGCCGGTATCACGCCGTTTAACTTCCCGGCAATGATTCCGCTGTGGATGTTTCCGCTGGCCATCGCCTGCGGCAACAGCTTTGTGCTCAAGCCCTCCGAGCAAGACCCGATGACAGTCAATCGCCTTGCCGAGCTGTTTATCGAAGCCGGTGCCCCGGCGGGCCTGTTGCAAGTGCTGCACGGCGCCCGCGAGCCGGTGGACGCCCTGCTCACCCATCCGGACATTCGCGCTGTGTCGTTTGTTGGCTCGGTGCCGGTGGGCCAACACGTGTATCGCACCGGCACCCAGCATTTAAAGCGCGTGCAAGCCTTTGCCGGGGCGAAGAACCACATGGTGATCATGCCCGATGCGCCAAAAGATCAAGTGTTGAGCAACTTGGTCGGCGCCAGCTGCGGCGCGGCTGGGCAGCGCTGCATGGCGATCAGCGTGGCGGTGTTTGTCGGCGAGTCTAAACAGTGGATTGCCGAGCTGGCCGAACAAATGAAAGGCATTCAACCCGGCTACTGGAACGACCCCGCCGCCGCCTTTGGCCCCTTGATTAACCCGCAAGCCAAGCAGCGCGTCTTGCGTTTGATTGCCGAGGGCAAAGCCGAAGGCGCAGAGTGCCTGCTGGATGGCAGCGACTGCAGCGTGGCCGGCTACCCGGACGGCAACTGGATTGGCCCCACCCTGTTTAGCGGCGTGACGCCGAAGATGAGCCTGTACCGCGAAGAAATCTTCGGCCCCGTGCTGGTGTGCATGGAGGTCGACACGCTGGAGCAAGCCATTGAGCTGGTCAACAACAGCCCCTACGGCAACGGCACCAGCATCTTCACTCGCTCCGGCGGCGCGGCGCGGCATTACCAACATGCGGTGGAAGTCGGCCAAGTGGGTATCAACGTACCGATTCCGGTGCCGCTGCCGTTCTTCTCGTTCACCGGCTGGAAAGGCAGCTTCTACGGCGATCTACACGCCTACGGCAAACAAGCAGTGCGTTTTTATACCGAGACGAAAACCGTCACCACCCGCTGGTTTGATGACAGCCCGGTGAGCGGGCCGAACATGACCATCCAGCTCAAATAAGCGCGGAGCCCGGACATGGATTTTGAACTCAGCGAAGAACAACGCCTGCTGGTGGAAAGCGCGCGACGCTTTGCCGCCGACGAGCTAACCCCCAACGCCGCCGACTGGGACCGTGACAGCCACTTCCCCGTCGACACCATCAAGCGCGCTGCGGCACAGGGCTACTTGGCTCTGTACATCCCAGAAGAAGACGGCGGCTTGGGCCTTTCGCGCCTATCCAGCAGCTTGATTTTCGAGCAGCTGGCCGCTGGCTGCGTGGCCACCACGGCGTTTTTCACTATCCACAACATGGCCAGCTGGATGCTCGCCAGCTTTGCCGAGCAAAGCTTAAAAGACGCATGGCTGCCCCGTTTAGTCAGCGGCGAGCTGCTGGCCTCGTACTGCCTCACCGAGCCAGACGCGGGCTCCGACGCCGCCAACCTACGCACCCGCGCCGAACGCGATGGCGACGACTATGTGCTCAGCGGCAGCAAGTGCTTTATCTCCGGCGCCGGCAGCACCGATGTATTGATTGTGATGGCGCGCACTGGCGAGCCCGGCGCTAAAGGCATTTCGTGCTTCTTAGTGCCGGGCGACACGCCCGGCGTGGTGTATGGCCGCAACGAGCTAAAAATGGGCTGGAAAGCCCAGCCGACCCGCACCATCACCTTCGAGAACGTGCGCATCCCCGCCAGCCAGCGTATCGGCCCGGAAGGCCAGGGTTTTGTCTACGCGATGAAAGGCCTCGACGGCGGCCGTTTAAACATCGCCAGCTGCTCGCTCGGCGCCGCACAAGCAGCGCTAGAGCAAAGCCTGCGTTATGTCGAAGAGCGCCAGCAGTTCGGTAAGGCCATCGCCAGCTTTCAGGCGCTGCAATTTAAGCTCGCCGACATGCTCACCGACCTCACTGCCAGCCGGCAGATGGTGCGCTTAGGCGCGGCTAAGCTCGACAGCGGCCACCCCGAAGCCAGCCTGTATTGCGCCATGGCCAAGCGCCTAGCCACCGACCGCTGCTTTAACGTGTGTAACGAGGCCCTGCAACTGCACGGCGGCTATGGTTATCTCAACGATTACCCGTTAGAGCGCTGGGTGCGCGATGCGCGCGTGCACCAGATTCTTGAAGGCACCAACGAAATCATGCGGGTCATCATCGCCCGCCGCCTGCTTGAGCAAGGCGGCCAGCTCGATGGCCTGCTGTAACCGAACAAGGAGTATTGCGTGAGCACAGCACTGGAACCCTACAAGAGCGGCCCCTTCGACCTCACCCATAAATTGATGCTGGAAAAATGCGGCAACACCGCGCTGATCACCATCAATAACCCCGCGGCCAATACCTGGGACCGCGACTCGCTGATCGGCCTCAAGCTGATCGTCGAGCATCTAAACCGCGATGACGATATTTACGCGCTGGTGATTACCGGCCAAGGCGAGAAGTTTTTCTCCGCCGGCGCCGACTTAAAACTGTTTGCCGATGGCGACAAAGCCCGCGCCCGCGAAATGGCCCGCCGCTTTGGCGAAGCCTTTGAAGCGCTGCGCGATTTTCGCGGGGTGTCGATTGCTGCGATCAACGGCTACGCCATGGGCGGCGGCTTAGAGTGTGCGCTGGCGTGCGATATCCGCATTGCCGAACGCCACGCACAACTCGCCCTGCCCGAAGCCAGCGTGGGCCTGCTGCCCTGCGCCGGGGGCACCCAGCACTTGAGCTGGCTGGTGGGCGAAGGCTGGGCCAAGCGGATGATTCTTTGCGGCGAGCGTGTCGATGCCATGACCGCCGAGCGCATCGGCTTAGTCGAGCAAGTGGTCGATAGCGGCGAGGCACGCAATCACGCGCTGCTGCTGGCCAGCAAAGTGGCCAACCAGAGCCCCGTCGCGGTGCGTACCATCAAACCACTGATTCAAGGCGCCCGCGAGCGCGCGCCGAGCACCTGGCTGCCGGAAGAGCGCGAGCGCTTTGTCGACTTGTTCGATGCCGACGACACCCGCGAAGGCGTGAATGCCTTCTTAGAAAAACGCCGCCCACAGTGGCTGAACCACTAAGGGGCCCGCCATGAACGTACAGTTTGAACAACGCCCTAGCCTGCACGGCTATCAGATTGGCATTGCCACGCTAGACAGCGCGAAAAGCTTAAACGCCCTGTCGTTGCCGATGATCGAAGCGCTGTGGCAGCAATTAAGCACGTGGGCCAACGACGACACTATTTGCGCCGTGGTGCTGCGCGGCGATGGCGCCAAGGCGTTTTGCGCCGGTGGCGATGTGGTCGATTTGGTCCACGCCTGCCGCGCCGAGCCCGGCAGCGTGCCTAATTTGGCCGCACGTTTTTTTGCCGACGAATACCGCCTCGACCACCTGATTCACACCTACCCCAAGCCCTTTATCTGCTGGGCACACGGTTATGTGATGGGCGGCGGCATGGGCCTGATGCAAGGCGCCAGCACGCGTATCGTCACCCCCAGCACGCGCTTAGCGATGCCGGAGATCAGCATTGGCTTGTTCCCCGATGTCGGCGGCAGTTGGTTTCTCACCCGCCTGCCCGGCAAGCTCGGTTTGTTCCTCGCCTTAACCGCCGCGCACATCAACGCCGCCGATGCCTTGGCACTCAACTTGGCCGACCGCTTCTTGCTGGATGAACAGCTCGACGCCCTGCTTGCGGGCCTAGTGCAAATCAACTGGCAAGAGCGCGCCAACGAGCAGCTGATCAGCCTATTACAAGCGCTGGAGCACGAAGCACGCAGCCAGCTGCCGGATACCCAGTGGTTACCACGACAAACCCAGATCAATCAGCTGCTCGATGTGCCCGACGCCGCCAGCGCGTGGGATGCCATCGCCACGCTAGTGGATAGCGACGACAACCTGCTGGCCCGCGCCGGTAAAACCCTGGTCAACGGTTGCCCGCTGACCGCCGCACTGGTCTGGGCGCAGCTCGAACACGCCAAGCATTTATCCCTCGGCGGGGTGTTCCGCATGGAATACGCCATGGCGCTGAACTGCTGTCGCCACCCGGAATTTGCCGAAGGCGTGCGCGCCCGCTTGATCGACAAAGATCAGCAACCGGCGTGGCACTGGCCGGATATTCACAGCATTCCCGCTGCCGTGGTCGAGGCGCACTTTGCCTCTGCCTGGCAAGGCGCACACCCACTGGCCGAGCTGACCCCATAAGGAGCACACCATGAGTCGCATTGCATTTATTGGCCTAGGCAACATGGGCCTGCCGATGGCGCTTAACTTGCTCAAAGCGGGCCATCAGGTGACAGGTTTTGATCTGGTTGCCGCGAGCCTTGAGCAACTCGCCGCTGCCGGTGGTGTGGCCGCTACCAGCGCCCAACAGGCTGCACAAGGCGCCGAAGTCGTGGTCTCCATGCTGCCCGCTAGCAGCCACGTAGAAGGCTTGTACTTAGGTAGCGATGGTTTACTGCAACATTTAGCCGCCGGCACCTTAGTGCTGGAGTGCTCCACCATCGCCCCCGATAGCGCGCGCAAAGTACATGCGGCAGCCAGCGAGCGCGGCATTGAGTTACTCGATGCCCCTGTCTCCGGCGGCACCGCTGGCGCCGCCGCCGGCACCCTGACTTTTATGGTGGGCGGCGATGCTAAGCACCTTGAGCGCGCTAAGCCTTTTCTTCAGCAGATGGGTAAAAACATCTTCCACGCCGGCCCCGATGGCGCCGGCCAAGTGGCCAAGGTGTGCAATAACCAACTGCTCGCCGTGCACATGCTCGGCACCGCCGAAGCGCTCGCGCTGGGCGTCGCCAATGGCTTAGATGCCAGCGTGCTGAGCGAGATCATGCGCCAGAGCTCCGGCGGCAACTGGAGCCTAGAAAAGTACAACCCGTGGCCCGGCGTAATGGAGGGCGTGCCCGCCAGTCGCGGCTACAGCGGCGGTTTTATGGCTCAGCTGATGAGCAAAGATTTAGGCCTTGCCCAACAAGCGGCGCAAAGCGTGAATGCCAGCACGCCAATGGGCAGCCTAGCGTTGGCGCTGTATCGCCAGCTGTTATTACAAGGCAAAGGTCAGCTGGATTTCAGCGTTGTGCAGCAGCTGTTTACCGCCGATAAATCTGCCTAAAACTTGCCCCAAGCCCCCTGTCTTGCCCACACTTCTAGGGGCCTGTGCGGTTAATGGGTTAACTCAAGTTCGGATGACTGAGGTTCTGAGACAAGGCGTCGCGACGAGTCATAGCAGAGCTATGCCGAGGAGCGGCAACGCAGTATCAGGGCCTCAGGCGCCGAAGTTGACTAACTGAGTTAACCAAACAGGCCGCTAATCAATCTGGATCGAGAGTGTGGGCATGACGCTACTGCATTGGGTTAACCGCAAACGCTTTACCTTACTGTTTATTAACTGCGTGTTAATGGCCAGCTTGCTGTTATTCCCACACCGTATCGACTACCTGAACATGATCGCCCTGGCCTTGTTCAGCCTAAGCGCCCTGCACGCCCTGCACGACCGGCGCATTTACCTGTGGGTGATTGGCCCACTGCTGCTCGGTAATTACCTGTTCAACCTCTACGACCACAGCGAAGTGCTGAGCTTGGTCAAGGCACTGCTCAACCTTGGCATCTTCTGGGCGCTGACTGCCGGCCTCTTTGTACACATGGTGCGTTACCGCCCAGTCACCAGCGACTTAGTCTTCGGCTTAGTGGCGGTGTACATCATGATCGCCATGGCCTTTGCCATGGGCCACGGCATTGTGCAGATGCTCGACAGCCAAGCGTATTTGATCAGCAGCCAACCGGGCATCGCCCCGCAACTGCACGACTTGATGTACTACTCGCTGGTGACCTTAACCACCGTCGGCTACGGCGATGTGCTGCCCATGAGCCCCTGGGCACGCTTGCTAGCCAGCGCCGAAGGGGTGATTGGTGTGATGTTCATTGCCTTAGGCGTAGCACGCGGCCTGAACTTATTGAACGAGCCCGAACCACCCGGCCACGGCATGCCCTGAGCCATGCTTGACAGTCACAAGGGCTAAACAGCAGAAAAGTGGCGATAAAAATGGAGCGGGTGATGGGAATCGAACCCACGCTAGCAGCTTGGGAAGCTGCAGTTCTACCATTGAACTACACCCGCATAGAGCGGCAGCACGAACGTCTACCGGAAAAGCCGAGCCTTTTTACCAGATGCCGACGCTAAGGTGAAGCCAGAATAACGCCAGCCTGGTCTTACATCCGCCTTATATCGCCTTGATTTGCATCAGGGCCACACTGATCAAGCCAGTGAGAAACTATGGCTGACTCAGCGCAACAGGAGCCCGCCATGCACATTCAGGAAAAACGCCACGCCATGGCCATCCCGCCGCTGTTGCGTTTGGGTTTTCGGCCGTTCTTTTTAGGTGGCGCGCTGCTGGCCCTGTGCAGTATTGCCCTGTGGCTGCTGGCCTTAAGCGGCGGTTTTAACCAAGCCCCGCTCGGCGGCTGGCTGGCTTGGCACCGGCATGAGCTGCTGTTTGGTTTTGCTGGGGCGATTGTTGCCGGCTTTTTGCTCACTGCGGTGCAGAACTGGACCGGTCAACCCGGCTTAAGCGGCCAGCCACTCGCCGCGCTGGCCCTACTCTGGTTGCTCGCGCGCTTGAGCTGGTTTGCCGATGCCGGCTGGCTGTTGCTCGCCAGCAATGTGCTGTTCTTTATCGCCGTCGCGGTGGTAATGGCGCGCAGCTTGTACCGCGTCAAGCAAACCCGTAACTACCCGATTGTCGGGGTGCTCGTGTTACTCGCCTTGGTCGACGCGCTGAGCTTAAGCGCTGTGCTCAGCCAAGATGACGCGCAACAACGCCAAGGCGTGCTGGCAGGCTTGTGGTTGGTCGCCGCTTTGATGACTTTGATCGGCGGCCGGGTGATCCCCTTCTTTACCCAGCGCGGTTTAGGCCGCGTGCAGCAAGTGCCCGCACAACCCAAGCTGGACTGGGCACTGCTCGGCGGCACCATCTTGATCGCCCTATTACATGCCAGCGGCACAGCGCTCAGCCCTAGCGCCGGCCTCGGCGTGCTGTTTGTGCTGCTCGGCGCTGGGCATGCCTACCGCTTTTATCGCTGGGCTGATCGCGGCGTGTTTAAGGTGGCGCTGCTGTGGTCGCTGCATGCCTCGTACCTGTGGCTAATAGTCGCCTGCGCGGGCTTTGCGCTGTGGCACTTCGGCGTTATCGACAGCTTTAGCCAAGCCACTCATGCGCTGGCCATCGGCGCCATGGCAGGGATGATTCTGGCCATGCTGGCCCGCGTCAGCCTTGGCCATACCGGGCGCCCCTTGCAGCCACCGGCAGCGATGACGCTGGCGTTTATTCTGCTCAACCTCGCCGCTGCCAGCCGTGTGCTACTGACTTTAATCGCCTACCAAGACGGTCTCTGGCTGGCGGGGCTGTGCTGGCTCAGCGCCTTTGGCCTGTTCCTTTGGCACTACGGGCCTATGCTGTGTCAGACCCGTGCCGATGGTCATCCGGGCTAGCGGCACTGAATTATTAATGACTGCACACCTCAATCGCTGCGTTGCGCGGTGCTCACAGCCTCGCCTACCAGACAGTATGTCTCGGCTGCTGCGCTCCGGGCGCCTTGCGCTTGAGGCGTTCGCCGATTAATTCAACGCCGCTAGGCTGTTAAGCTCTGGCGCACTGAACCCTTTATGAGTGCGCCTGTGACCACGGCCTTTACTCCTGACCTCAGCTGGCACTGGCCCAGCGCGCTACCCACGCAAGGCATTGCCCTTAAAGCCTGCCGCTTTGACCCGAAAGCCACGCCCGCTTCGCACACCCTGCCCGAACACTTGCAGCGCGCCGCGGTTAAGCGCCAGCAGGAATACCTCGCCGGGCGCTGGTGCGTTGCCCAAGCGCAGCAAGCACTGGGGCTTAGCGTGAGCAACCCCGCCATCGGAGAAGACCGCGCGCCGCAGTGGCCCACCGAGCAATGCGGCAGCATCAGCCACAGCCAAGGCCGCGCCGCCGCCATCGTTGCCGATCGCCGTTACTGGCAAAGCGTGGGGCTGGATATTGAACACTGTTTAACCGAAGCCCGTGCGCAGCGCTTGGCGGGGGAAATCCTCACCCCCGCCGAACTGCAACAGTGGCAAAACCTGCCCAACGATCAGCAAGCTCGCGCCTTAACGCTGAGCTTCTGCTTAAAAGAAGCGCTGTTTAAAACCCTCTACCCGCTAACTGGGGTGCGCTTTTACTTTCACGATGCCGAATGCCTGAGCAGCACCGATAGCCGAGCGACCAGCGGGCAAAGCTACTTGCGCCTTAACAAAACCCTTAGCAACGCTTGGCCGGCAGGTCGCGAGTTAACCGCGCACTGGCAATGGCAGGCAGATGCCGTACTGGGTTTTCTAGCCATCGCCCACGGCGAATAAATCGCCTAGCCAAGGGCGAGTTCGGCCGCTAAAATTGCGCACTTTTTGATCAGAGGCACCCCTGAAGGTGCCCTTCGAGGTTAGCCCCCATGTCCACCGCTTCACCCAAAGTTGGCTTTGTTTCCCTAGGTTGCCCCAAGGCTCTCGTTGATTCCGAACGCATCCTCACCCAGCTGCGCATGGAAGGCTACGAAGTGGTGCCGACCTATCAGGACGCCGACGTGGTGGTGGTCAACACCTGTGGCTTTATCGACAGCGCCAAGGCCGAATCGCTGGACGCCATCGGCGAAGCCATCGCCGAAAACGGCAAGGTGATCGTCACCGGCTGTATGGGCGTGGAAGAAGGCAGCATCCGCGAAGTACACCCCAACGTACTGGCCGTGACGGGCCCGCAGCAGTACGAGCAAGTGGTCAACGCCGTGCACGAAGTGGTGCCGCCGAAAACCGAGCACGACCCCTTCACTGATCTCGTGCCGCCACAGGGCGTTAAGCTCACCCCGCGTCACTACGCGTATTTGAAGATTTCCGAAGGCTGCAACCACAGCTGCAGCTTCTGCATTATTCCCTCGATGCGTGGCAAGCTGGTCAGCCGCCCGGTGGGCGATGTGCTCTCCGAAGCGCAGCGCTTAGTCAAAGCCGGCGTGAAAGAGCTGTTGGTGATCAGCCAAGACACCAGCGCCTATGGCGTCGACCTCAAGTACAAGACTGATTTCTGGGACGGCCAGCCGGTGAAAACCCGCATGCTGGAGCTGTGTCAGGCGCTGTCGTCGATGGGCGTTTGGGTACGTCTGCACTACGTGTACCCCTACCCCAATGTGGATGACGTGATTCCGCTGATGGCTGAAGGCAAGCTGCTGCCGTATCTGGACATTCCCTTCCAGCACGCCAGCCCGAAAGTGCTCAAAGCCATGAAGCGCCCGGCGTTTGAAGACAAAACCTTGGCGCGCATCAAGAAGTGGCGCGAGATCTGCCCTGAGCTGACCATTCGCTCGACCTTTATTGTTGGCTTCCCCGGTGAGACCGAAGAAGACTTCCAATACCTGCTGGACTGGCTGACCGAAGCGCAGCTGGACCGCGTCGGCTGCTTCCAATACAGCCCAGTCGACGGTGCACCAGCTAATGACTTGGGCCTTGAGCTGGTTCCCGATGACGTGAAACAAGACCGTTGGGAGCGCTTTATGGCGCACCAGCAGGCCATCTCTGCCGCACGCTTGCAGCTGAAGATTGGTCAAGAAATGGATGTGCTGATCGACGAGATCGACGACGAAGGCGCCGTGGGCCGCAGCGCCGCCGATGCCCCAGAAATTGACGGCGCTGTGTATATCGACAGCTTTGATCTAGAGCCCGGTCAGATGGTGCGCGTGCGCATCACCAATGCTGATGAGTATGACCTGTGGGGCGAACTGGTCTAATCAGCGCCTCCCTAACCCAAGCCTTCTAGCTCAGCCAACCCAACCCTGCTGCCGTAAAACGCAGCAGGATCACTCCTCCCCCGCCCAATAGCTGGCAAAAAACGGTGCCAAGGCGCTGTCGAACGTATCCAGCGAATATTCCATCTCCGCCGCTTGCACGGCTAACAGCACCAAGGCATTACTCGGCGCATCGTGACTGGCGGCGCCTCGTAAACGCTCGGCCAAACCGCTATTCACTTCGCGCAGCGCGTGCATGGTATCGATCAGCAATTCCAAACTGTGCTCAGCGGGTAAGCCCTTACGCGCACGCAAATACTGCCCCAGCAGCACGCTACCGGCCGCGCGAAACAGAGTTTCTTCAAGGCTGGCCAGCGGCAAATGAAAAAACGCCATCGGTTTTAACGGCGCGGTATGTGGGCAACCGCTTAAACCACCGAGCAAGCCCATCAGCGAGCCCAGCGCACGCTGCAAGGTGGTTTTCACCACCACGCCACGGCCGTGGTGCAGCACCTTAACCGTCACCTCAGCAAACGAGTCATCGCCGCCTAATAAACGTAACGGCTCCACCAAGCGCAGCGCATAGGGGCAGTGGCTAACCGTCGCGGTGTTCAGCGGGCAGTTGCGGCATTGGGAAAAGCCCAGTTCGGTCCAGGCCGGGCGCTCTGCCAGCTGCGGCTCATCCGCACTGATCTGCAACGCCACTTTGCGGCCATCAGCAAACTCAAAGCGATAGTGCACAACATCGTTATTCATTTTTCGCACTCTGCCAGCAGGTAGAAAAAGGCTGTTCTAGACTGGTTTTAGCAGACTCCCAATGAGAAACACGCATGACTGCTTCTTCCGACCAAGAAAGCCTACTGGCAAACGCCATGGATCACCTCGATGTGGGGCTGGTGCTGTTTGCGCCTAACTATTTGATTCAGTACGCCAATCAATTTTTGTTAGACCGTTACCAGCAAACCATTGAGGGCATTGCGCAACAACCCCTTTCTACCCTGCTGAGCGACATTGACCTTAGCCACCTTAAGGCCTTGGTGGACAAAGCCCTCAGCAGCCAGCAAAGGCAGATGGCCACGTGGCCATGCACCACCAGCGATAACCTGCTCAACAGCGCCCTGCTCTACCCACTGACCGACAACCAAAATCAACCGCATTTATGCTTAGTGCTGTACGACAACACAGTGGGCTATAACGCCGACGTTTACTTAAAAGAAGCCCTACGCGCTCTGGCCGGCAAGCACAACGAGCAGTCACTACTGGCCAACAAGCTGGAGCAAATTCACAAGCAACTGGTGCAATCAGAAAAAATGGCCGGCATCGGCCAACTGGCCGCCGGCGTCGCCCACGAAATCAACAACCCCATCGGCTTTGTGTTCTCTAACCTAAAAACCCTCGCCGATTACGTGAAAAACCTGCTGCAAATCATCGACACCGCCGCCGCCAGCGAGCAACCCGGTGCCTTGCAGAATCTGATGGACGAAATGGACTACGCCTACATCCGCGACGATGTCACCTCGCTGCTGGAGGAGTCCGAAGACGGCTTGCAGCGGGTGAAGAAAATCATCCAATCCCTGAAGGACTTCTCGCACATCGACGAAGAAGCCTTCCAGCCAGCGGATTTAATTCGCGGCCTCGACACCACCCTCAACGTGGTGCACAACGAGATCAAATACAAAGCCGAAGTCATTAAGGACTACCAAGACCTACCGCCGGTGGATTGCATCGCCTCACAAATCAACCAAGTGGCGATGAACTTACTGGTCAACGCCGCGCACGCCATTGAAGAGTTCGGCACCATCACCCTGCGCACCGGCACCGAAGGCGATGAGGCGTGGTTCGAGGTGCAAGACACCGGCAAAGGCATCGACACCAAACACCTGTCACGCATTTTCGACCCCTTTTTCACTACCAAACCCATTGGCAAGGGCACCGGCCTTGGGCTGTCTTTGTCGTACACCATCGTGGAAAAACACCATGGTCGTATCGAAGTCGACAGCACCGTCGGCGTAGGCACGCGGTTTCGCGTATGGCTGCCGATCAAACAGCACGAGCCCGAAGCACAGGAGATAAGCGCATGAGTGCCGCCACGGACAGCACCCAACTCGAGCCCCCAACCCCGCGCGTGCTCTTGGTCGATGACGAAGTCGGCATCCTCAACTCACTGCGCCGCCTATTGCGCCATGAAGAGTTCGAAGTGCTCACCGCCGAAAGCGCTGAAGCGGCGCTGGAGATTCTGGAAGAAAAGCCCGTTGAGCTGATCATCAGCGATGCGCGCATGCCGGGTATGGACGGCGCCACCCTGCTGGCCAAAGTGTGGGAAAAATGGCCGAAAACCATCCGCATCCTGCTCACCGGTTTTGCCGACTTAAACACCACGGTCAAAGCCATCAACGCCGGGCGCATCCACCGCTATATCTCTAAGCCGTGGGATGACGACGACTTAAAAGAAACCGTGCGCCAGTGGCTGCAGTTTCAAACTGCCGACCGCGAACGGCAGCGACTGGAAAAACTCACTGAGCAGCAGAATGCCGAATTGCAGAAGCTCAACGATCAGCTGGAAGCACGGGTTAAGGCGCGCACCTCCGAGCTTGAGCAAACCGCCGATATGCTCGATTTGGCCTATATCGAGCTTAAACGCAGCTATGAGACCTGCGTCGAGGTGTTCTCCACGCTGCTCACCCAGCGCTACCCGCTGACCAAGCAAACCAATAAAGCCGTGATCTCGCTGGCCCGGCACATCGCAGAAAACTTCAAGATGGGCGAGCTAGAGCGCGAGCAGCTGGTCATGGCCGCTGCGCTGTATAACGTCGGCAAAGTCAGCTGGAACGACACGCAAATCCATAAGTCCGCCGAGGTGATGCTGAAAACCGAGCGCCCGGCCTATCAAAAATACCCCACCCAAGGCGAACAACTGCTGATGGCCTTGGAGCCGATTCAAGAGGCCACACGCCTGATTGGTCTGCATCAAGAACGCTGGGATGGCAGCGGTTTTCCTAACGGCTGGCAGCATGAAGTGATTCCGCCGATGGCGCGGGTGCTGAAAATCATCGTCGACTTCGTTGAGCTGCAATGCGGCCTGCTGCTGGAGCGGGTCTTAAGCCGCGACGAAGCCTTAGTGTTTTTACGCAAATACGCCGGGCGCTGGTACGACCCGGGCTGGATCGACCGCATCGTGCCGTACCTTGAGCGTGAAGCGCCGGACTTACTCGAGCTCAACCCCAACCTGCGGGCACTCACCACCGCGCAAGTCAAACCCGGCATGGAGCTAGCGCACAACCTGCACGCCGCCAGCGGCATCTTGCTGCTTAATCGCGGCAAGATTCTCTCGCAACCGCTGATTGAAAAGCTCGCCGCTTACGAAACCTCAGAAAAGGCCCGCTATACCCTATTTGTCAAAATCAACGAGCCCATCAAGGAGGCCAACCATGGCCAACCTGCTGCTCATTGATGATGAGCCGAATATCCTCAGCGCCCTTACTCGCGTGCTGCACAAGCGGCCTTGGCAAGTCACCACCTGCGAGCGCCCGGAAAAAGCCCTAGAGCTACTCACCCAGCAGAACTTTGATCTGATCCTCAGCGATTACCGCATGCCCGGCATGGACGGCATCACCCTGCTGCAGTTTGTGCGCCAGCGCCAGCCCGAAGCCATGCGCTTGCTGCTCACCGCTCACGGCGACCGCGAAGCGCTGATCAAAGCCATCAACCAAGCGGAAATCTTTCGCTTCTTAAGCAAACCCTGGGACGACTACGAGCTGCTCACCGCCCTCGACACCGCGCTGGAGCTTCTCACCCTGCGCCGCGAACAAAAGCGCATGTACGAACAACTCAAACAACAACACGACCTGCTGGTGCGCCAGCGCGAGGCGCAAGAGCATTTACGCGCCGAGCATCCTGCCTTATTTGAAGTGATGCGCAACGAAGACGGCGCCATCGTTCTGGAGGAATGGGAGAGCCTCGACCACCAAGGGTTCAATTAATGCTAAAACGCCTAGCGCAGATCAATTGGGCACTCGCGGCGCAGGCCTACCTGCATAGCCTTGCCTTCGTGTGCCTGAGCCTAGCGCTGATCTTGGGCGTGTTCTTATTGGCCAATAGCACCGACCGTGCCCCGTTGTTCAGCCCCGGCACGCCGGTGGCGCTGTTGCTCTTAGCACTCCTCAGCTGGAGCACCGTACGCGGCAAGCGCTGGCAATGGCTGGCACTCCCGCTCGCGGCGTTTTGGCTGGCGCTACAAGAGCAGATAGCGGTACTACACGCCGCAACCGGCTTGCTGCTAGCGCTGATGCTCTGGGGGTTCAACGCTCTGCTACAGCGCCGCGACAGCCTACAACCGCTGAGTTTTGTCCTAGGCTCGATCACCGCCATTAGCGGCTTGCTGTTGCTGATTTTGCCCATCAACTATCAACCCTTATTCGAGCAGAGCCTTAGCCTCACGCAGCACTTATTGGGCGCCACCCTCCTGCTACTCAGCGGCATTGGCTTGCTGGCCCAAACCAGTCTGGATGATGACAGCGAGGCGTTGCCTTGGCCTGCCATTAGCTTAATCGTCGCCGTGGTCGGCAGCCTGTTATGGTTCGCGCAGATTCAATACAGCCAACAGTTGGAGCACTTACGTGGCCAACAGCAACTAGAACGTATTGAGCAAATCCTCACCCGGGAGCTGCACGCCAACGAACGTTTAATGGAAACCCACGCCACGCTTTGGGCCAGCCGCGCAGTGGCTGACCAAGCGCAGTGGAATAAGAGTGGCGAAGCGCTAAGCACTATCCTGCCTGACCTCGCCGCTGGCTTTATTCTCAACCATTACGGCGCCCAACAATTTAACTACTACCCACCGGGCACCGACGCAGAGAGTTTGATCAACTTACTGCCAATGAACGACCTGCCCAGATGGCTCCGCCAACTGCGGCAAAGCCCCGGCATTGGCTTCAGCCATAGTGTGAACGGCAGCCAAGGTTGGGTGCATGCCATTGGGCGTTACCTGCCGCAGTCGCAGCAATACATGGTGCTGATCATCAAACTGCCCGGTTGGCTTAGCAGCCAACTAGAGGAAGTCAGCCAACACACCCCGCTGCGCCTCAATGAGGGGCGCTATGAACTGTTTGCCAGCCTCAGAAGCGAAGACATTAGCGAGCCTGCCCAGCCACTGGCTCTGCCCGGGCAACTTAACTGGCAAGTGAAGCTGCTAACTAGCTCGGCTAAAGACATTCAAGCCATCACCACCGAGCTGATTCTGATCTTCGCTACCTTAGTCGGCGCTTTATTAGGCTTAGTGATGCATTTAATGCAGCAAAGCTCTCAGCGCACGCAGCGCCTGCAACAGCAACAGCTGGCCCTTGCCAACAGCCTGATGGAAAGCGAGCAACTGCGCCAAACCAATCAGCAAATGATGGAGCAAAGCCTCGATGTGCTCTGCGCACTGGATGAAAACCGCCTGATTCGCTGGATCAGCCCAGCCATTGAACGCTTGTGCGCGCGACAAACTGCCAACTTAGCCGGGCTCAACTTCCATGAACTGGTGTGGGCCGAAGACCGCCACAGCTTTAATCAGGCCGCGCAAACGGTTACCCAAGGCTTCCCCCTCTACGACCTGCGCCTGCGTTTGATCCATGCCGATGGGCACGTGGTGCCAACCCTCTGGTCACTGCGCTGGTCGCGGCAAGAAAGCAGCTATTACTTGGTTGGCCGCGATATTCAAACCCTGCAAGCCACCGAGAACTTTCAAACCCAGCAGCGCGAAATCCTCAGCGAAATCAGTAACGACAAGCCCGCGCAACACATCTTGCACATGCTCATCGACTTGATCATCGACTATGTGCCGGGCACCAGCGTCGCCTTTCACAAAGTAGACGGCCAAGACGCTCTGATCGCCATCGCGCATTCGCACCGCGCCCAACCTGTGCTTGGCGAACTCGGCCTAACCGGGCCCGACGAGCTGTGTGATGCGCCCTTAGAGGCCACCTTGCAACGCTGCCGTTCGCACAACAGCCGTCAAGCCAGCATTCAATGGCAGCAACGTCTTGGCCAAAAAGGACTGCGCGACAGCCTGTGCCTGCCGCTGATCAATGCTCGCCACGATGTACTGGGCATCATGACCTTAGTGGTAGAAAACACCGCCGCGCTAGAAGCGCCGTATGCCGAACGTTGGACGTTAGCCGCCAACCTCGCCACCATCACCTTGGAGCGCGACCGGCAAAAACACCAACTGCAAATGAACGAGCAGTACTATCGCTCGCTGTTTGATAACCACCCCGATGCAGTTTTTTCTTGCGACTTACAAGGCCGTCTATTGGCCGCCAACCAAGCAACCAGTGAACTGATCAAAATCCCCCGTGAACGCCTGCCCGGCCACCGATTGGAAGAGTTCCTCCTCGCTGAAGACGCGAGCCTTATGCAAGCGCAATGCGAGCGGGTGATCGCTGGGGAACCGCAGCACCGCGAGCTTGAATGGCTTGATAGCAAAAAACACATTTGGCAGGTCGATGTCACCCAGCTGCCGATTCATGTCGATGGTGATTGCGCGGGGATATTCAATATCGTCCGCAATATCACCCTAGCGAAAAGTGCTGAACAACACTTAAAGCTTAGCCAGCGTGCCCTAGAGGCCTGCTCCAACGGTATTGTGATCAGCGATGCCCGCCTGCCCGAGCAGCCGGTGGTGTATGTCAATGCGGCGTTCACCCGCATCACCGGCTACAGCAACGACGAGATATTGGGGCGTAACTGCAATGTGCTGCAAAAAGACGTACCGCGCAGCAAAGCAGTCGATCAACTCAGCGCCAGCATCAAGGCTGGTGAAAGCGTGCATGTGGTTCTGCAAAACCGGCGCAAAAATGGCGAGCTGTTCTGGAATGATCTGCAAATCGAGCCGGTAACTGACGACAAAGGCAACCTCACCCACTTTGTCGGCATCCAAACCGATGTCACCTCGCAAAAACACTACGAAAAAGAACTGGCCTTTCACGCCAGCCACGACCGCCTTACCGCCCTGCCTAACCGCGCCTTGTTAGAAGACCGCCTTAGCCAAGCTGTGCATGCCGCACAACGCCGCCAACGTCTGCTGGCGCTGTTGTTTATCGACCTGGATGAGTTCAAGCCGATTAACGACACCTTTGGCCATGCGGTGGGCGATGAAGTGCTGATGGAGATTGCCGAACGCCTACGCTGTGAAGTGCGCAACGAAGACACCCTTGCCCGCATGGGCGGTGATGAATATGTGATCCTGCTGCCCGAGCTGGATAACGAGCAGCAAGCGGTGCAAGTGGCCGAGCGCATCATCGCCAGCATCGACCGGCCTATCGTGCATCACGATTTAACCTTGCACGTCACCTGCAGCGTGGGCATCAGCTTCACCTACGACGGCGAGCTGGAGCAGCCAACGCAACTGCTGCAGCAAGCCGACATGGCCATGTATCGCGCCAAGCAAAATGGCCGCAACACCTACGACATCTACACCGAAGACCTCGACGAAAGCGTCAGCGCGCGGATGATGCTACGCAATGAGCTACGTAGCGCCTTGGCGCGTGACGAGTTCATTCTGCACTTCCAACCGCAAGTCGATGGGCGCACCGGGCGCATCAGCGGTATCGAGGCACTGATTCGCTGGCGTCACCCTGAGCTGGGCATGGTGCCGCCCAACGACTTCATTCCGCTGGCCGAATCCAGCGGGCAGATCGTGCAAATAGGCGCTTGGGCACTGCGTGAGGCCTGCCGCGTTAACAAAATGCTGCTTGATCGCGGCCTGTGCGACTGCCCTATGGCCGTCAACTTATCCCCCGCGCAACTGCGCCGCCAGCCCTTTACCCAACTGGTTGAGCAAACCCTGCAAGAAACCGGGCTGCCGGCTAACCGCTTAGAGCTGGAAATTACCGAGTCGATTTTGATGCAAGACACCGAAAATAGCGTGGCGGTGCTCAAAGCTTTGAGCCAGCAAGGCGTACGCACGGCGATTGATGACTTTGGTACCGGTTTCTCCAGCCTCAGCTATTTAAAAATCCTGCCGCTGAACAAGGTCAAAATTGACCGCTCTTTTGTCAGCGACATCATCCGCAATAGCCACGATGCGGCGATTACCCAAGCCATCATTGCCATGGCCCATCACTTGTCGATGGGCGTGATTGCCGAAGGCGTTGAAGAAGAAGGCCAGTTCAACTTCCTGCTGAAAAACCAGTGTGATGAGTTCCAAGGCTTTTTCTTCAGCAAACCGCTGCCTGAAGATCAGCTCGTCGCCTTCCTACAACAAAACCGCCAAGGCGTGAGCCTGCCCGAGCAAGCGCAAGAGCAAGTGCAAACGCTGCTGTTAGTGGATGACGAACCGAATATTCTGCGCGCGCTGACCCGCCTGCTACGCCGCGACGGCTACACCATTCTCACCGCCAACAGCGCGCAAGAAGGCTTCGAGCTGCTGGCGCGCAATAACGTGCAAGTGATCATCTCCGACCAACGTATGCCGGGCATGAGCGGCACCGAGTTTCTCCGCAAGGTAAAAGATATTCACCCGCACACCGTGCGCATGGTGCTGTCGGGTTACACCGACCTAGCGAGTGTCACAGAAGCAATCAACCAAGGCTCGATTTACAAATATCTGGTCAAGCCTTGGGAGGACGAGCAGCTACGCGAAGTGATTCGCCAAGCCTTCCAGCAGTACGAGCTGCAGCTACGCACCACCATGCGCCTGAACGCCTAATGCGCGCCCCTACCGCGGCGTACTCATTTCATAGCGCGTTTAGCGCCGCCCTTTCAGCGAGCCCAACAAGCCGCGCACCAGCTCGCGGCCAATCCGATTGGCCAACTGCCGCGCGGTGCTTTTCACCACTTGACTAGCCAGCGAGCCTAACGCCCCGCCGAGCAAATCTCCCATGCCCGACTCAGCTGAGCCCTTGCCAGATTGCGCCTTGGGCTCGGCAGCCGGCTCAGCACGTTTAAGCAGCAGTTCATAAGCCGACTCACGATCAAACGCCTGCGCATAACGCGCTTTGAGTGGGCTAGCAGCCAACAGCGCTTGCCGCTGCGCCGCCGTCAACGGGCCAATCTGTGAGGCTGGCGGGGCAATCAACACCCGCTGCACCACCGCCGGTGTGCCTTTATCTTCCAAGGTACCCACCAGCGCCTCGCCAATGCCTAGTTCAGTGAGCACCGCTTGGCTATCGAACGCCGGGTTAGCACGAAAGCCCTCCGCCACGGCACGCAGGGCTTTCTGCTCACGTACGGTAAACGCTCGCAGACCATGCTGCACCCGCAAGCCCAGCTGGGCGAGAATCGCATCGGGCAAATCCGCTGGCGACTGGGTAACAAAAAACACGCAAACACCCTTAGAGCGAATCAGTCGTACGACTTGCTCTAAACGCTCTTGCAGGGCTTTGGGGGTGTCTTTAAACAGCAGGTGCGCCTCATCAAAAAACAGCGCCAGCACGGGCTTGTCGGCATCACCGCGCTCGGGCAACTGCTCGAATAACTCGGCCAATAGCCAGAGTAAGAAGCTGGCATACACTCGCGGCGCCTCATGCACCAAGCGTGTGGCATCGAGCAAATGCACCATGCCTTGGCCATCAGCCGCTGGGCGCAACACATCTTCCAGCGCCAGCGCTGGTTCACCAAACAAGGCTTCGGCGCCTTGTTGCTCCAACACGGCCAGCTTGCGCAATAGCGCCTGCACACTGGCTGAGGCGAGTAACGCGCGATCATCACCGAGGCTATCTGGGTTATCACGCAGCCAATTGAGCAGCGCCTTGAGGTCTTTTAAGTCGAGCAGCAACAAGCCTTCGCGGTCGGCCACTTTAAAGGCGGCAAACAAGGCGGCTTGCTGGCTGTCGGTTAGCTCGAGCAAATTGCCCAGCAGCAGCGGGCCCATTTCACTCAGTGTGGTGCGCAGCGGCAAACCTTGCTCGCCATGCACATCCCACAGGGTTAATGGCACGCTTTGCGGGTTGAAGTTCAGCCACGGCATGCCGGCAATTCGCTCAGCGACCTTACCTTTGGGGGCCGCCGGCTGGCCTAAGCCAGACAAGTCGCCCTTGATATCGGCGGCAAACACACTCACCCCAGCGCGGCTGAACGACTCGGCCAAGCGCTGCAAGGTGACGGTTTTACCGGTGCCGGTGGCGCCGGCCACCAAGCCATGCCGGTTACATAAACGCCATGCTTGGCCAACCACCTCGCCGGTTAACGTTTGGCCGATATTCAGCTGCGTCTCTGACATGCCTTGCTCCTGCTTCGTATGAACCGCCAGCGCACGGCTGGCGGGGTAATCCCCTCAAGAAAACACAGCCCAGCGCAGAAAAGCAAAGGGCCGCACGTTGCCACAGCCCGCTAGCGCGCATGCCGACAAACGGCACAACACGGTTTGAGCACCACGCTAGAGCGGTTTTTTCTGTTAGCGGGCTGTTTTCTGCGCGCAAACACAAGGTATGCTTGGGCCTGCCCAATAAAATAACAATCACGGGAGATCGCAATGTTTTCACGCCTGTTGCTTGCAGCCAGTCTGATCTTCAGCCCGCTGTTGGCCCAAGCTGCGGATTACCCCTGGAACACCCTGCGCGAAGGCTTTGCCGCGCGCAATCAGCTGCTGCTGGTCGGTTACCAAGAAGGTGACCGCGAGGCCTACAACCTAGCTGTGGAGCGGGTCAATCGCACCCCAGCCGGCTTGCCCGCCGAAGCCCAAGCGGCTTGGCAGAAGATGAAAGAGCTCACCCTAACCGTAGATCCTGAGGCCGGTTACCTTGAGCTGTACACCGTGATTGATTTTGACGCGGCATTGCAGGCTTACCGCAGCGCGCTGGGCAACGCCGATATGGCCCCTGACAGCTTAGCCCCTGCGCAGCGTTTGCAGCGCTGGCAAGCCCAACTGGAATTACTCACCGGTCAGTACATTGCCCGTGCCACCTCGGCCAGTGGCGATGGTTACCGCACCGCGTTAAGCGATAGCCTGCCGCCATTGAATCAGTTCACTGAAGAAATGGATGCAGAACTTAAAGCCATCAGCCAAGCCTTAGCCGGTGACGCCAGCATGCAAGGCAAGCTGAAAAGTGTCGCCCAACAATGGGCCTACGTGAAAAAGCCCATCGGCGACCTTAACGCTCGCTCGGTGGTGTTTGTGGTAACGCGGGTGGTGGACAAGATTCAGCGCGATCTGTCGCAGTAAGCGTGTGCCACAAGGCAGCGGCCCCGGCGAAGTCGGTGCCGCTGTTTTCGTTTAAAGCCTCAGGATCAAAGCGTCGGGTACAGCCCTCGCCCAGCGTGGCAGGCATACCCGCTGCCCCGCGCGCCAATGCGGCTGGCTCGTCACTCATAGGCCGACCT
Organism: Atopomonas hussainii; assembly: GCF_900109735.1. Classification (GTDB taxonomy): domain Bacteria; phylum Pseudomonadota; class Gammaproteobacteria; order Pseudomonadales; family Pseudomonadaceae; genus Atopomonas; species Atopomonas hussainii. The sequence continues at coordinate 122,723 of NZ_FOAS01000005.1, read as the reverse complement.
CGCTCAATGAAACTCGGTGTACTCTTCGGCCTGCACCACAGCGCCTTTGAGTTCATGCTGAGCAAATTCTTTCACCGCGCGCAGTACATCGCAGCGGCTAATCTGTCCCACTAAGCGATCATTCTCGACCACCGGCAGGCGCCGACGACGGTGCTGGGTGAACAACTGCGCGGCGTGAAAGATATCCGCCTCGGGGCTGATCACTTGCAGTTCACGCGTCATGTAGGCCGACACTTGGCCACCCACTTCTTCGTGATAGGCGCCGGCGATAATGCCTTTTAGGCAGTCGCCCTCAGACAACATGCCCACCAAGTGGCCCGTATCATCAACCACCGGCGTGCCGGAAATATGGTGACTGAGCAACAATTGAATGGCCGCGAAAAGCTCAGAATCTGGCTTTACGGTAATCAAGTTACGCGTCATGTAATCCCGCACTTTGACTGACTTAAGCATGCCAAGGCCCTCCAGAGGTCGCACATGTGTGCCTGTCCGGTGCGGGTTTTAGGTCAGTCGAACACCACGGTTCGGTTGCCGTGCACCAGCACCCTGTCTTCTAAGTGATAGCGCAAACCACGCGCGAGCACCATTTTCTCGCAGTCTTTACCCTTTCTTACCATATCTTCGACGCTGTCTTTATGGCTGACGCGAATCAAGTCTTGCTCGATGATGGGGCCAGCATCCAGCTCTTCGGTCACATAATGGCACGTCGCGCCAATCAGCTTAACGCCGCGCTGCGCCGCTTGGTGATAGGGCTTAGCGCCGACAAACGAGGGCAAGAAGCTGTGGTGAATGTTTATCACCCGATGGCGCAGCCGTTCGCACAGTGACGGCGGAAGGATCTGCATATAGCGCGCCAACACCACGGCATCGGCCTCATGGGCTTCGATCAAGCGCTCCACTTCGGCAAACGCCGGTTGTTTGTCGTTGGGGTCGACCGGCACATGGTGATAGGGAATGCCGTGCCACTCGACCATGCCGCGCAGGTCGTCGTGGTTGGCAATCACGCAGGTAATCTCGCAGTCCAGCTCGTCGCTGTGCCAGCGGTGCAGTAAGTCAGCTAGGCAGTGCGACTCTTTGGAGGCCATCAGCACCACGCGCTTTTTCACCGCCGAATCGGCAATCTGCCAGTGCATGTCGAATTCGCGGGCAATTGGCGCAAAGGCGCGGCGAAAGTCGTCTAGCTCAAACGGCAGGGAATCGGCGCGTAGCTCGTAGCGCATAAAGAACCAGCCCGAGGCTTGGTCAGAATGGTGGCTCGCCTCGGTAATCCAACCGTTATAGGTCGCCAAAAAGCCACTGATTTTCGCCACAATGCCAACCCGATCCGGGCAGGCGGTAACTAGGCGATAGGTGCGCATAAGATCTCCTCAGACCATCCACTGCTGCGAGCAAAGCGCGGCATTGTAGCAGCCTGCTAGCAGCGTGTGACCGCTGCGTCAGCTGGGTAGCTCAGCCAGCTGCCACAGATCAAAGGCGGGCTCTTCATAAGGATGGCTAGCCCGCAACGCGCCGATAACGGCACCGACCAAATCATCCGCCAGCACCATCTCGACTTTCCACTCCGGCACTTGCTCAAGCTGGCCTTGCTGACCCAAAAACGGCTGCGCCCCCGGCAGCGGGCGAAACTGCCCGGTGCCAAGGGTTTGCCAGCAGCAATGTTCATAATCGCCAATGCGCCCTGCCCCAGCGGCAAACAGCGCGTCCTTCACCGTTTGCAGATGGCTTTCCGGCACAAAGAAGGCGAGCTTGTACATCAGTGACTCCGTGGCGCTGGCATGTTTTCCAGGCTTTTTAGCAACTCTGGGCTTAGGCCTTCGCGAGCAATACGGCCAAACAGCGGCGCACTGGGGCGCGCAGTGCGACGATAGTCATCGGCGTAATCCACGGCAAACAAACCAAAGCGGGCGGTAAAACCTTCGGCCCACTCAAAGTTATCGGTCAGCGACCAATGAAAATAGCCCTTCAGCGGCACGCCCTGCTGCTGTGCATGGGCCATCTCCGCCAAGTGGCTGATCAGCAGATACTGGCGACGCAGGTCGTTAGCGGCTTTATCGGCGGTGCCGTTTTCCAGCACGTAGATCGGCTTGTTATAACGCTCGTAGGCGGTGCGCAGTACGTCGCCAAAGCCTTTCGGGTAGATCGCCCAACCCAAGTCGTTGACCCACTGATCGGCCTCGGGGTCATGGCTGTGCACAATGGGTTTAACCGGATTGGCCAAGCTGACTTCAATATAGAAGCGCCCGTAATAGTTGATACCGACGTAGTCTTGAGTACCCGCAAGACCGTCGATCTGCTCGCTAAAGCCAGTGCCGGTTAATTGCAGCTCGCCGGTTTCCAGCGCATCGAGCAAGTCCCAAATAAAGATCTCGTCGATTTGCCGCGCAGCAAAGCGGTCCAGCGGGTTCCAATTGCGCCACGGCTCAAAAGCGCGGGTGTGCTGGGTGATGCCCACTTGGCTATCTTGCCCCACCACTTTCTTAATCGCGTGATAGGCATAGGCATGCGCACGGGCCATGGCCGCTAACGCCGGGCCTGCTGCGGCAGGGTCGGCACGGGTTTCTAGCGGCGGGAACACGCCATCTAAGTAGCCAGCGTTTAAGAACACCATCGGCTCATTCAGGGTGGTCCAGTGCTTGATGCGGCTGCCGTACAGGCTTAACACGGCATCCACATAACGCTGCCACAGGGCTTGCGCATCGGCGCGCTCCCAGCCGCGTTTGCCGTCTTTTTCTTGCCACAGCCAAGCAGGGCTGGAGAAGTGGAACAAGGTGGCAAACGGGGTCAGTTCGTGGCGCTCTAAGCTATCCAGCACACCTTGGTAGAAGGCCACGGCCTCGGGGTCTGGCTGCTGCATGTCTTCACGGGGGAACAGGCGCGCCCACTCAAACGAGAAACGATAGGCGTTGTTGCCCAGCACCTGTTTAGCCGCCGCGAAATCTTCATCGTAACGACGGTCGTAATCGGTTTTGCGCGTGCGCACATCCAGCGAGTACTTATCTAGCTCGGCGATATGCCCAGGCTTAGCCACGCCCGGCGCGCTGCCGTGCTCGGTACGCCCTTTGGCGATGGCATCCAGCTCGAAGGCCGTCCAGTCGCTGGGGCTTTGGCTTTCGATTTGCTGCGCGGCGGTGGCGGTGCCGAAGTAGAAATCTTTGGGGAAGGTCAGTGCGGTTTGTGCAGACCAACCGCTGGTCCACTCCGCTTGTCGGGGCTTACCCGCAAAGAACAGGCCGGCACTGGCCGCGAGTACAAGCAACAACACCGCGTAGGCGAGTTTTTTCATAGCGTTTTTTTCCTTATCGTTTTTATTGTTGTTATGTAACTGAGCAGATCGAGCCGCTCAGTTTGGCGGGCATAGTCAGTCGCGCGACTGACCATCTTGCCCAGTAAAGCGCCGCCATTTTGCCAGCAAACTGGGCGCTTGCGGCACATGGCTACCATCACAAAACGGTAAGCGCTTCGATTGACCACAGCGGCAGAGCAGCAGGGTCTGAGTTTTCTTCGCCGTATAGCGCAAGCCTTGCCCACAGTCAGCGGGGCACTCGCTGTGTTCGCGCAACCTATCGCAGCGGCATAAACACACAGAAACGCCGGCATCGAGCCGGCGTACTGTGGGTAACACGGACGCCTCGCTCACTGCGAGCGAGGCGTTGGGCTTGACGGGTTGATCAGTCAACCCACACCCGCGCATTGCGGAACATGCGTAGCCAAGCGCCGTCTTCTTGCCACTCGTCCGGGTGCCAAGAGTTCTGCACGGCGCGGAACACACGCTCCGGGTGCGGCATCATGATGGTCACGCGGCCGTCTTGGCTGGTCATGCCGGTAATGCCCTTCGGCGAGCCGTTGGGGTTGGCCGGATAGGTTTCGGTGACTTTGCCGTGGTTGTCGATATACCGCAGCGCCACAGTGCCGGACAGGTCCGCACCGACCAACGCTTCGTGGCTGGCGAACTCGGCATGCCCTTCACCGTGCGCCACGGCGATCGGCATGCGCGAACCGGCCATGCCACGCAGGAAGATCGACGCCGACTCCTGCACCTCGACCATCGCCACACGCGCTTCGAACTGCTCGCTGCGGTTACGCACAAAGTGCGGCCACAGGTCAGCCCCGGGGATCAGCTCGTGCAGGTTGGACATCATCTGGCAACCGTTACACACCCCCAGCGCGAAGCTGTCTTTACGCTGGAAGAAGGCCTCGAAGCCTTCACGAGCACGGGCATTGAACAGAATCGACTTGGCCCAGCCTTCACCGGCGCCTAACACGTCGCCGTAGGAGAAGCCGCCGCAAGCCACTAGGCCTTTGAAGTCGGCCAGATCAACGCGACCGGCGAGAATATCGCTCATGTGCACGTCGATGGCGGAGAAACCGGCGCGATCAAATGCCGCAGCCATTTCTACCTGACCGTTTACGCCCTGCTCACGCAGCACGGCTACGCGCGGACGCACGCCTTTGGCGATGTACGGCGCGGCGATGTCGTCGTTGACGTCAAAGCTCAGCTTGGCGTGCAGGCCGGGGTTACGCTCGTCCAGCAGCACGTCGTATTCCTGATCGGCGCACTGCGCGTTGTCACGCAAGCGCTGAATCTGGTGGCTGGTTTCCGCCCATGTGCGCTGCAGCAAGCGGCGCTCGCCGACGAAAATACGCTTGCCTTCGCGGCTGATGCCGATGCGATCGCCATCTTGTGGCTGGCCGATCACCGCTACGCAGTCTTCCAAGCCAGCCGCAGCAAACTGCGCCAGCACAAACTCGGTGTCGTCTTGACGCACTTGCAGCACGGCGCCGAGCTCTTCACTAAACAGCACGCCGTTCAGCTCGGCATCGGTTTCGCCCAGTGCATCTAAGTAGACGTTCATGCCGCAATGCCCGGCGAAGGCCATTTCCAGCAAAGTGGTGATCAAGCCGCCGTCGGAACGGTCGTGATAAGCCAGCAGCTTGTCGTCGCTGTTCAGGCCTTGGATCACGGCGAAGAAGGCTTTTAAGTCTTCGGCGTCGTCGACATCCGGCACGGCTTGGCCGAGCTGGTTGTACACCTGCGCCAGAATCGACGCGCCGAGACGGTTCTGGCCACGGCCCAAGTCGACCAGAATCAGGTCGGTCTCGCCTTTGTCCAAACGCAGCTGCGGGGTCAGGGTCTTGCGCACATCCAATACCGGCGCGAAACCGGTCACGATCAGCGACATAGGCGCGGTGACGCTCTTCTCGCCTGAGTCATCCTGCCAGCGGGTTTTCATCGACATGGAGTCTTTGCCCACCGGAATGGTGATGCCCAGCGCCGGACACAACTCCATACCCACCGCCTTCACGGTGTCGTACAGACGCGCATCTTCGCCCGGGTGACCGGCAGCCGCCATCCAGTTGGCCGACAGCTTGATGTCGGAGATCTTGCCGATGCTCGATGCCGCCAAGTTGGTGATGGTTTCGCCCACCGCCATGCGACCCGAGGCCGGCGCGTTAAGCAGCGCCAGCGGGGTACGCTCGCCCATGGCCATGGCTTCGCCGGTGTACACATCGAAGCTGCTGGCGGTTACTGCGCAGTCCGCCACCGGCACCTGCCAAGGGCCGACAAACTGGTCGCGAGCGACTAGGCCAGTAATGGTGCGGTCGCCGATGGTGATCAAGAAGCTCTTGCTGGCTACCGCCGGATGACACAGCACGCGGTTGACCGCCTCTTCGACATTCAGGCTATCCACGGCGAAGTCATCGCCCTGCTCCGCTTCGCGGGTCACGCTACGGTGCATGCGCGGCGGCTTGCCGAGCAGCACTTCCAGCGGCATATCCACCGGCGTGTTATTGAAGTGGCTGTCTTCGACGGTCAGCTGACGCTCTTCGGTGGCTTCACCGACCACGGCAAACGGGCAGCGCTCGCGCTCACAGATGGCTTTGAACTGCTCGAAGTTCGCCGCATCCACGGCCAGCACGTAGCGCTCTTGCGATTCGTTACACCAGATGGCCAGCGGGCTCATGCCCGGCTCGTCGTTAGGAATATCGCGCAGCTGGAAGCGACCACCACGACCGCCGTCGTTGATCAGCTCAGGCAGGGCGTTAGACACGCCGCCAGCGCCGACGTCGTGAATAAAGGCAATCGGGTTAGCCTCGCCGAGCTGCCAGCAACGGTCGATGACCTCCTGACAGCGGCGCTCCATTTCTGGGTTGTCGCGCTGTACCGAAGCAAAGTCGAGGTCTTCGGCGCTGGCGCCGGTGTCCATCGACGAAGCCGCGCCACCACCCAAACCAATCAACATAGCCGGACCGCCGAGCACGATCAGCTTAGCGCCGACGGTGATCTCGCCCTTCTCCACATGACCGGCGCGGATGTTGCCCATGCCGCCGGCGATCATGATCGGCTTGTGATAACCACGCACTTCTTCGCCACGCGGACTGCCCACGCGTTGCTCGAAAGTACGGAAATAACCGGTCAGGTTCGGACGACCAAATTCGTTGTTAAACGCCGCGCCACCCAGCGGGCCTTCAACCATGATGTCCAGCGCGGTAACGATGCGCTCGGGCTTGCCGTTGTCCTGCTCCCACGGCTGGGTGAAGCCCGGAATCTTCAGGTTCGACACGGTAAAGCCGGTCAAACCCGCCTTGGGCTTGCCGCCGATGCCGGTGGCGCCTTCATCGCGGATCTCGCCACCAGAGCCGGTCGAGGCACCCGGGAACGGCGCAATCGCCGTTGGGTGGTTGTGGGTTTCCACCTTCATCAGGATGTGCACGGGCTCTTGGTTAGCACCGTACTCGCGGCTATCGGCGTTGGGGAAGAAACGCCCAGCGGTAAAGCCTTCGATCACTGCGGCGTTGTCTTTGTAGGCCGACAGCACGCCTTCGCGATTCATCTCGTAGGTGTTCTTGATCATGCCGAACAGGGATTTTTCCTGCGCTTGGCCGTCGATATCCCAGCTGGCGTTGAAAATCTTGTGGCGGCAATGCTCAGAGTTGGCCTGGGCGAACATCATCAGTTCGATGTCGTTGGGGTTACGGCCCAAGTCGGTGAAGCTCTTCACCAAGTAATCAATTTCGTCATCGGCCAGTGCGAGGCCCAGCTCGACGTTGGCGTTGGCCAGCGCGGCTTGCCCGCCACCGAGCACATCCACCGATTTCAGCGGTGCCGGCTCAGCATGACTGAACAAGCCGGCGGCTTGCTCGGCGTCAGTTAATACACGCTGGGTCATGCGGTCGTGCAGCTTGGCGGCGACTTGTTTGCGCGCGGTGTCATCCAGCTCGCCGGCCACGTAATAGGCCACGCCACGTTCGATACGCTGAATCTTACTCAGGCCGCAGTTGTGGGCGATATCGCTGGCCTTGCTCGACCACGGCGAAATGGTGCCAAAGCGCGGCACAACCAACAGCAAGGTGCCTGTGCCCTGCTCGGCGGCGACGCTCGGGCCGTACTTGAGCAGGCGATCGAGCACGGCTTGCTCGTCGCTGCTGAGCGCTGCGCTCAGTTCAGCAAAGTGCATGAACTCGGCATACACGCCAGTCACAGCGGGAACGTCGGCTTGCAGTTGCGCCAACAGCTTGTCACGACGGAAGGCAGAAAGGGCAGGTGCGCCACGCAGGATCAGCATGGGAGGGCGGCCTCGGAAATGCGGAAAAAAGAGGCCGCGTAGTTTACCCCAAAGCCGCGCGCAGCGGCACCTTGTAAACACACCCGCTTGGCAGCGCACACGCCTTGGCCAACCCGCCAGAAAAATAGCCAAGCCAATGAATTACAAGGCTTTTATTCTAACAGCGGCAAATGTGGCCAATTTCGCAGTTTGCCCCCCAAGCAGCCAAAGAGAAGATTTGGTGCGGCTGGCGCATTGCGTATACTCAGCCCATGCGCACTTTTCCCTCGTTTTTGCTGCGCCCCTTGCTATGGCTGGCAAGCGGCGTCCTCGCCCTGCTGCTGTCTGGCTGCGGCGAGCCAGCACCGCCGCCTAGCCTGCTGGAGCAAATCCAGCAAGCGGGTGAGCTACGGGTGATGACACGCAACAGTCCGACCACTTATTTCGAAGATAAAAGCGGCACCAACGGTTTCGAATACCAACTCAGCAAGCAATTCGCTAAACAGCTGGGTGTCGAACTCAAAGTCATCACCGCCTCAACCTTTGAGGAGCTGTTCAGCAGCTTGGTGGATGGCCGCGCGCATATCATCGCCGCCAACATTGTCGATACCCCCAGCCGCCACCAGTTCGCGCGCTTCAGCAAAGGCTATTTAGAGGTCGTGCCACAAGTGGTGTATCGCCACGGCCAGCCACGCCCGCGCAGCATCAGCGATCTAATCGGCAAACGCATTTTGGTCTCGCGCAGCAGCAGTCAAGCCGAGCTGCTGGCCAACCTAAAACGCCAATACCCCGAGCTGAGCTGGGAAGAATCCGACGACGTGGAAGTGGTCGACCTGCTGGGCCTGATCGATGAAGGCCGCATTGACTTCACCATCGTCAACTCCAACGAGCTGGCGACCAATCAGGTGTATTTCTCTAAGGTGCGCGTGGGCTTTGATATTGGCACCGCCACGTGGCTGAGCTGGGCAGTGGCCGGCGGCAAAGACGAAAGCTTATTACAAGCGATTAACGCGTTTCTCGACACCACCAAGGCCAACGGCACCCTCAACCGTTTGATCGACCGTTTTTACGGCCACGTGGAAAAACTCGGCTACGTCGGCGCCTATGCCTTTGCTCAGCATTTGCAGCAGCGCTTGCCGCGCTATGAGCGCTATTTCCAGAAATCCGCCAATGAATACAACCTCGACTGGCGCTTATTGGCGGCGGTGGGCTACCAAGAGTCGCTCTGGCAGCCCGAGGCCACCTCAAAAACCGGGGTGCGCGGCTTAATGATGCTCACCCAGCGCACGGCGCGCGCCATGGGCGTGGAAGACCGCCTTAACCCGCAGCAAAGCATCGCCGGCGGTGCACGTTATTTGGCCTATTTAAACGACACCCTGCCGGACGAAATACCCGCCGATGAGCGCATCTGGTTTGTGCTGGCGGCGTATAACGTCGGCATGGGGCACTTAGACGACGCACGCAAGCTAACCGCCGATGCCGGTTTAAACCCCAACAGCTGGAACGATGTGCGCGAAATTTTGCCGCGTTTGGCGCGCAAGCAGTGGTACAGCAAAACCCGCTACGGCTACGCCCGCGGCTGGGAGCCGGTGGATTTTGTGCGCAACATTCGCCGCTATTACGACATCCTGAGCTGGATCGGCCAACCCAGCCTAGAGGGCCGCCAACTGGGCCGCAGCAACCTGCATATTCCGGGGCTGGATCGTAATTCAAGCCTAGATCGCTAACCGATAGGCTTGCCGCTAACACCCCATCAATCCGAGCGTGCTTGCTTTAACGCCTGCTGTAAGTGCGCGGTGACTTCGCCCCGCTGCACCACCGCCAGCAGTGCTTGACGGGCTTCTTCAGCCGTCCAGCCGACGGCCAGCAAGCGCTGCTGCAGCGCCGCGAATTTTTCCCGACGTTTAAGGCCCTGTGCCGACATATCGCGACGATCGAGATGATAGGTCAGCAAGGTCGAGCCGCATTTGCAGTTACGAAACCAGCCCAGCACATCGTGCTCGTCATCATCGACCATGCTTTTGAAGCCGCTCTTATCGGCGGCCACCGGCACTGTGCCGGCAATGTAGTGCGCCTGATCGGTGAACACCGTCCCACAGCAAGCGCAAGTTTTCGGGAAGGCATTGGCATGCAGCGCTTTTAGCCCCTCGAACAAATCACTCACAGCTCATCTCGCCCCACACGCAGCGCCAATACCTTGTTCAGTGTAGCGCGCGAAAAAAGCGGTGGCAGATCAAGAAAACCGCCGCCTTTCATTAAGCCGCGGTTAATTAATGATTACGGTCAAGCCTAATGCACTGGGCAACGTGTTTTCCTAGCAGGGTCGCATCGCAACAGAGTCCGCCATGAGGGCAGCAACATGACCGAGTTAATCCCGCTACATGCCTTGAACGTCAAACTGCTCATGCAAGAGCCGCGCTTTAAAGCGCAGCCCGCCGCCATCGAGGAGCACCAGCCCGGCTGGAAATCACGCTGGCAGCAGCTACGCCAACTGCACGTTAGCCAAGAACAGCCGCGCCTATCCCCCTTCTACCGCGCCTAAGGCGGCGCGCCGGAGCACAGGTACCCCCCGCCTTGCAGACTGTGTGAAAACTACTGCGCTTGGCGGGGGATTTCTTGATTAGCCCTTAAGCGCGGCCAACTGCTGAATAAAAGCGCTTTCATCCAACACCGGCACATTCAGCTGTTGGGCTTTAGCCAGTTTGGAGCCCGCACCGGGGCCGGCGACCACACAGTGGGTTTTCGCCGACACTGAGCCCGCCACTTTGGCACCCAGAGCCTCCAGCTGCTGCTTAGCATCATCACGGGTCATTGCCTCTAAGGTGCCGGTCAGCACCCAGGTTTGCCCTGCCAATGGCAAACCGCTGAGCTGCTTGCGCTCGCTGTTCCAGTGCATGCCAAACGCCAACAACTGCGCTTCAAGTTGCTGTGCATAGGCAACATGCGCCGGCACGGCAAAGTAGTCACGCAGCGCTTGCGCGGCCTTTTCGTTAAAGCGCTCAAGGCTGCGCAAATCCAGCCAATCGGCGGCCATCACCGCTTCCAGCGAGCCAAAGCGCTCGGCCAAACGTTGCGCGCCCGTGGCGGCCACATGGGCGATATTGAGTTTCTCCAGCAAGCTGGCCAGCGTCGCGCAGGCGCTGAATTCGGCGTGCAGCTCGCCCTCTTCTTGCAGTTGCACACCGTTGGCCAATAGCCCGGCGATCACCTGCTGGTTATGCGCATCGGCAAAGAAGCTGTGAATCTCATGCGCCACTTCAAGGCCCACATCCGGCAAGTAAGTCAGCACTTCTGGCAGCGCTTGGCTCACTCGCTCAAGACTGCCCAGCGCGCGCGCCAGTAGCTTGGCGGTTTCCTCGCCCACATCGGGTATGCCTAAGGCATAGATAAAGCGCGCCAAACTGGGCGTGCGACTCTCGGCGATGGCCTGCAGCAAGTTGCGTGTCGATAGTTCCGCAAAGCCTTCAAGGCCGACAATTTGCTCAAAGCTCAGCTGGTACAAATCCGCCGGGGAATGCAGCAGCGCTTGGCTCACCAGCTGCTCGACGATTTTGTCACCCAAGCCGTCGATATCCAGCGCCTTGCGCGAGGCAAAGTGAATGATCGCCTGCGCGCGCTGTGCCTGACAGGCCAAACGGCCCACGCAGCGATACACCGAGCCCTCGCTAACGCTGGCTTTGCCTTTGCCACGTTTGACCAGCTGGGTGCGCTCCACCGCCGAGCCACACACTGGGCAGCTGTGAGGAATCTCTACCGCACGAGCATGCTCCGGACGACGCTCCAGCACCACGCTGACCACCTGCGGAATCACATCGCCGGCGCGGCGTATAATCACGCTGTCGCCGACCATTAGGCCTAAACGGGCGACTTCATCCATGTTGTGCAGCGTGGCGTTAGATACCGTCACCCCCGCCACTTGCACGGGTGCCAAACGTGCCACCGGAGTGACTGCTCCAGTGCGCCCGACCTGAAATTCAACATCCAGCAAGGTGGTGATTTCTTCTTGCGCGGGGAATTTATGCGCCGTGGCCCAACGTGGTTCGCGGGCACGAAAGCCCAGCTCGGCCTGCCACGCGAGGTCATCCACTTTGTACACCACGCCGTCGATGTCGTAGCTGAGCTGATCACGCCGCGCGCCAATGTCTTGGTAATAGGCCAGCAAAGCCTTCGCCCCCTGCACTAACTTAAGCTCAGGGCTGATTGGCAGACCCCACTGCTTAAACTGCTGCAGAATTTGGAACTGACTATCGCTCAGTTCGCCCTGCTCCACCCGGCCAAAACCGTAGGCGCAGAACTCCAACGGGCGGCTGGCGGTGATCTTGCTGTCCAGCTGACGCAAGCTGCCGGCAGCGGCATTGCGCGGGTTAGCGAACACCTTGCTGCCTTCGGCCATGGCGCGGGCATTCAGCTCAGCGAAGCCTGCGCGACTCATAAACACTTCGCCGCGCACTTCTAAAATCTGCGGCCAGCCGTCGCCGTGTAACTTGAGCGGAATATTGCTGATGGTGCGCACGTTAAGGGTGATGTCTTCGCCGGTGCTGCCATCGCCGCGCGTGGCGCCGCGTACCAGCACACCGTTTTCGTACAGCAGGCTCACCGCTAGGCCGTCGAGCTTGGGCTCGCAGGTGTAGCTCACCGCTGCGCCGCCGCCAAACAAGTCGCCCGCCGGCAGTAAGTCGCCTAGGCCTTCGCGCACGCGGCGGTCAAAGTCGTGCAAATCGTCATCGCTAAACGCATTGCCCAAGCTGAGCATGGGGACTTCGTGCTGCACTTGGGCAAAGGCTTTGAGTGCCTCGCCACCGACGCGCTGGGTGGGTGAGTCATTGCTGCGCAGTTCGGGGTGCTGTTGCTCCAGCGCTTGTAGTTCGCGGAACAAGCGATCGTATTCGGCATCCGGAATGGTCGGCGCGTCGAGCACGTAATAATTGTGGTTATGTTGCGCCAGTTGCTCACGCAACGCGGCAATACGAAGTTCAGCAGAGCTCATTGACTTATTCGGCACACAAAGAAAAACCGGGTGGACGATTATCGCCGCACCCGGTTTATCAGACCACCCGTAACTTAGCGTTTTGGCGTGAGCTTACGACGCTCAAACTCGACGATACGCTGGCGGTAGTGTTCGATGGTTTGCGCGGTCAGCACGCTACGCTGCTCGTCTTTCAGCTCGCCATCCAGCTCGCTGGCCAGCTTACGAGCCGCAGCCACCATCACATCAAAGGCTTGTTTAGGGTGACGCGGCCCCGGCATGCCGAGGAAAAAGCTCACCGCACGGGTGCGGAAGTGATCGAAGTCATCCAAATCAAAAGTGCCCGGCTTCACGCCGTTAGCCATGGAGAACAGGATATCGCCATGCCCTGCCATGCTTTCGTGGCGATGGAAGATGTCCATCTCGCCAAAGCGCAAGCCGCTTTCCAGAATGTTCTGCAGCAGCTCTGGGCCCTTAAAGCCCTCTTCGGCGCGGCTGATGACGTTAATCACCAGCACCTCTTCAACCGGCGGCAGTTCTGCTTGCGATTTCGGATCGGCGTCTTTTTTCGACGCGGCTTCGCCTTGCTCTTCGACGCTCATCAGCACAGGCACGGCGTCATCCAGCTTCAAGTCACCTTGTTGTGGCTCTTCGCGTGCGCTTAGGTTGGGCAGATGGTCTTCGTCTAAATCGGGCTCAATCGGGTCGCGGCGAGTGCGCGCTGGGCCTAACACTTCGGGGTTGTCGGCATCGGGCAGATCGCCCGCCGAATGATCAAGATTGAAACGCAACTTATTGCGGCCACCGCGCATACGGCGCCAGCCATCGAGCAGAATACCGGCAATGACAACCAGGCCAATCACCATCAGCCATTCGCGCAAACCGAAATCCATGTAGAACAGTTCCCCTTGAGTCAATCTGTTGCCGGGCAATCCCGGACCGGCCTAAGTCCCTGATACTGCAAGGGCTTATTAGAAAAAGCTATCCAAAGGCCGGAAATTTGGCACTAAGCTATCACGCCGAGCCGGTTGCTGCCCACCCATGGTGCACAGCGAAGGGCGCGGATTTAACCAGCCTAACCGTTAGGCTTCAACCATGGCAGCGGCTTCTTCAATATTGACTGTTACAAGACGTGAGCAACCCGGCTCGTGCATGGTCACCCCCATCAAGTGATCGGCCTTTTCCATGGCGATCTTGTTGTGGGTAATGTAGATGAACTGCACCTTCTCGGACATTTCTTTGACCATGTTGGCGTAACGGCCCACGTTGGCGTCATCCAGCGGTGCATCCACCTCGTCGAGCATGCAGAAAGGCGCAGGGTTGAGCTGAAAAATAGAAAACACCAAGGCAATCGCGGTGAGTGCTTTCTCGCCACCGGAGAGCAAATGAATGGTGCTGTTTTTCTTGCCCGGTGGACGCGCCATGATGGCCACGCCGGTATCCAGCAAGTCGTCGCCAGTTAGCTCCAGATAAGCATGACCGCCGCCGAAGGCTTTGGGGAACAAGCCCTGTAAGCCGGCGTTGATCTTATCGAAGGTTTCTTTAAAGCGCTGGCGGGTTTCGCGGTCGATCTTGCGGATGACGTTTTCTAACGTCTCCAGCGCCTCGTTAAGGTCGGCGTCTTGCGCATCCAAATAACGCTTACGCTCAGATTGCTGCTCATACTCTTCGATGGCCGCCAAGTTGATCGGACCAAGACGACTAATGCGCCCGGCTAAGCGCTCCAGTTCTTCGTCCCAGGCCTTTTCGTTGGCGTCGGCCGGCATGTCGGCAAGCAAGGTGGGCGCGCTCAAGCTTTGCTCGCTGAGCTGCTGCTGCAAGGTTTCGCGCTGCACGCTAAAGCTCTGCCAGCCCATGCGCTGCTGTTCTAGCTGGCCGCGCAGCAGCTGGGCTTGCTGCTCGGCTTGGCTGCGACGTTTTTCTGCATCGCGCAGCAGGCGGTCGGCGTCTTCTAGAGCCAATCGGGCCACACGCAACTCTTCGTCCACGGCCATGCGGCGCTCGAGCTGTTCTTCGAGCTTCATGCGCAGCTCGGTGAGCGGCTCATCGCCCTCTTCCAGATTGAGACTGAGCTGATCGAGTTTTTCCGCCAGCATCGCCGACTGCATGCGCAAGCGCTCTAAGGCTTTGCCGGTGGCGTCATGCTGGGCGCGCAACGAACCGGCCCGCACCGCCAATTGATGAGCATGGTCTTTCTGCTGGCGACCTTCTTGCCGCGCACGATCGAGTTGCTCGCGCAAGCCATCGCGCTGACTGAGTAAGGCTTCACGCTGCTCGCTGTCGCTGGCCATGCTTTCCAGCGCCTGTTCCAGCGTGGCGCGGGCAAGGCCTAGGTTTTCTTGCTCTTGCTCTTGTTGCAGCTGCACGTCGTCCAGTTCGTTTTGCAGCTGCTGGCGGCGTAAGGCTTGCTGCTCGCCCCGCGCGGCCAGCGCCGAGCGCTCGGCTTGCAGCTGGCCTTGCTCACGCTGCACTTGTTGCTGCACGGCGCGCAGCTCATCGCGCTCACGCTCACCATCGGCCAGCGCTTGGCGGGCTTGCTCCAGCTTGCTGCTGCGCCGTTCCAAGCTGGCTTGCAAGGTGTCGCGTTGTTGTTCATCGGCTTCAAGCTGCTGGGCACGCGCCAGCAAACCTTGTTCGGCCTCGCCACCGCGCTTAACGCGCAAAAAGTGCTGGCCCAGCCAAAAGCCTTCGGGGGTGATCAAGCTCGCGCCAGCGGGCAAATTAGCGCGCTGAGTCAAAGCTTCTTCCAACGAGGAAACCGGCAGCACCTGCCCCAGCCACGGCGATAAATCGCGTGTGCTGCTGACTTTCTCCAGCAGGCTGCCCGGCAGGCTAGGCGCTGCGGCAGACCAGGCCAAGCGCAGCTCGCCACTGGCCAAGTCGGCTAAGTCCAGCTCACGGAGTTGGCTGGCGTCTAAACACAGCGCTTGCAGATCGCTGGCCAGCACCGTCTCGACCGCCAGCTCCCAGCCTTCGGCGACTTTTAGTTCGTCACTTAATAGCGGCAGCTCCAGCGCTTGCCGGGTGAGCCACTGCTGTACGCCTTGGCCTTGCTCGCGCGCGGCCTCCACCAAGGCGCTGAGCGAAGCAATGCGGCCTAAGCACTGCTGTAACTGGTTTTGCTCGGCTTGCTGCTCGCGCTGTAAAGCTTCCAGCTGATTCGTCGCGCTTAAACGCTGCACTTGGCAGGCTTGTTCTTGCTCGGCCAGCTCGGCCATGCGCTCTTCCTGCACAAACAGGCGCTCGTCCAGCTCGGCCAAGGCTTCGGCCTCTTGGTTTTGGCCAAGCAGGGTTTGTTCATCGTGCAAACGGCGACGGCGCTCGGCCAAACGCTCGAGGGTTTGCTCCAGATGACGAATGCGCGCCTGCTCGACTTCGGCCTGCTGACGCGGGGTGGCGCTGTTCTGGTTGAACTGATCCCACGCCTGCTGCCACTGCTGCATGGCTTGCTCGGCGCGTTCTAGGCGCTCGGCGCTGTCTTCGCTGGCCGCTTGGCTCATTTCCAGCTCGGGTTCGAGCATGGCCAGCTCCTCACCCAAGGTAGCGTAGAGAGTTTCGTCATGGCCCAAATGCGCGGCGTTTTCACTGCGCGCGCGCTCGGCTTCGCGCAAGTCATCTTGCAGCTGACGCAAACGCTGCTGACCGTGCTGAATGCTTTGCTCGATGCGGGCAATGTCGCTGCCCACCGAATAAAAGCGCCCTTGGGCCTGATTGAACTGCTCGGATAGTTCGTGATGGCCATCGCGCTGGCGTTCGATTTCAGCATCGGCGCTGCGCTGCTCGGCGATCAGGGCTTCGAGGGCGATTTCTTGATCGGCAATCACCCGTTCGCGCTGCTCGACTTGCTCTTGCAAGGTGCGCCAGCGCAGTGCAGTGAGTTCGGCCTTGAGCTTGCGCTCTTCGGCTTTAAATTCTTTGTACTTCTCGGCCGCCTGCGCTTGGCGGTGCAGGTGCGACAGCTGACGCTCCAACTCATCGCGCAAGTCAGTTAAACGGGCGAGGTTTTCGTGCGTGCGGCGGATGCGGTTTTCGGTGTCGCGGCGGCGCTCTTTGTACTTCGAGATACCCGCCGCTTCTTCAATGTAGTTACGCAGCTCTTCAGGCTTGGACTCAATCAGTTTGGAGATCATGCCCTGCTCGATAATCGAGTAGCTGCGCGGGCCAAGGCCGGTGCCTAAAAAGATGTCGGTGATATCGCGGCGGCGGCACTTCACGCCGTTTAAATAATAGGTGTTTTGCGCTTCACGGGTGACTTTGCGGCGGATGGAGATTTCCGCGTATTGCGCGTACTCGCCACGCAAGGTGCCATCGCTGTTATCGAAGATCAGTTCGATAGACGCCTGTCCCACCGGCTTACGGCTGTTGGAGCCATTAAAGATGACGTCGGTCATCGAGTCGCCGCGCAGGTTTTTTGCTGAGCTTTCGCCCATCACCCAGCGCACGGCGTCGATGATGTTGGACTTGCCGCAGCCATTGGGGCCAATCACCGCACTCATATTGGCGGTGAAGTGCACGGTGGTCGGGTCGACAAAGGATTTGAAGCCGGCCAATTTGATGCACTTAAGGCGCATGTGCGGTGTCCTTTATTGGTTAAGCGCCGCAATCACCAAGGCACAGTTGTGCTGGGCGTACTCATCCATCACATGGCGTGCGGTGGCTTGATCGCGTTGGCGGATAGCCTGCAATAAGCGTGCATAGGTGTCGAGGAAGGTGTGCATTTCGCCTTGCCGACGCGCCAAGCTGAAGAAATAGGTGCGCTGAATAGCTGGCAGCAGGTTAAGCACCACGTCGCGCAGGTAGGGGTTGTCGACAAAGGTTAAGCCGGCGTGGAGTATCTCAAAGCTGTTCTCGACAAAGCGCTGCACGTCTTGCTCTTGGGCGGCCTGCAGTAAGCCGCGCTGAATGCCGACAAACACATCGAGCTCGCTGTCGTGCTGCCAAGTGCCAGCCACTTCGGCGGCGAGCAGCATGTACAGCTCTTTGACCAAGGCATACAGAGCCTGCACATGGTGCGCGGTCAGCTCGGCGACCATAGCGCCACGGCGTGGCGGAATGGTCACTAAGTGGCGACGCTGCAAAATCAACAAAGCCTCACGCACCGAGCCGCGACTGACGTTTAGCTCGCTGGTGACTTTAATCTCTTGAATCCGCTCGCAGGGCTTTAGCTCGCCGCGAATGATGCGTTGGCTCAAGTGCTGCGCGATTTGCTCGGCTAGGCTGTCGGGGGCTTTGAAACTCATGGCAATCCTTATCAACTGGCGCATCGCGCGGCCAGCTCAAGCGGCGCAGAATACCACAGCCACCCGCCCGGCAATGCCACGCAGTACACGGCGCAGCGGGATGCACAAACCATGATCACGGACAAACTCGCCGCCGACCAATCTAAGGTTGGCCTATCGCGCCTTGCTACTTGTAGGATTGTAGGACAATCTTAACAACACCGATAACAACAACCTCAGCGGAGTTTTCCATGTTGGCGCATTTGTCCCCCCAAACCATGCTGACCATTAAGCGCTACGGCTATTGGCTGTGGATGCTGTTCGTGCTCGCCGTGCCGTTTTCTTACCTGCAAGCGCAAGGCAGTGAGCTGCCAAACCTGTGGGCCTTCTTTACCCCCATCGTGGTATTTGGGGTGATTCCGCTGCTCGACGCCCTGCTCGGCCGCGACCCAGCCAACCCCGAAGAAGGCGCCGAAGTAGACGCGCTGAGCGAGCAAACATACTACCGCTGGTTAAGCCTGCTGAGTGTACCCATGCTGCTGGGCCTGATTGGCTGGGGCGGCTGGGTATTTGCCACTAACGAGCTATGGAGCTGGGCAGGTCAACTGGGCTGGCTGTTGTCGATCGGCACCGTCACCGGCGGCATTGGTATTACCGTGGCCCATGAGCTGGTGCACAAAGACCCGAAACTGGAGCAAAACGCCGGCGGTTTATTGCTCGCGGCGGTGTGCTACGCTGGCTTTAAGGTTGAGCATGTGCGCGGCCACCATGTGCATGTCTCTACCCCGGAAGACGCCTCGTCGGCGCGTTTTAACCAGAGCCTCTATCAGTTTTTGCCGCATGCCTATCTGCACAACTTTTTAAATGCTTGGAAGCTGGAAGCCGAGCGTTTAAAGCGCAAAAACCTGCCGGTGTTCTCGCACCATAACGAGCTGATTGGCTGGTATGGCCTAAGCGCACTGATGGCCGTGGGCTTCGGTATCGCCTTTGGCTGGATTGGCGTGGCGTACTTCTTGGGCCAGAGCTTTGTCGCCTTCACCCTGCTGGAAATCGTTAACTACGTAGAACACTACGGCCTACACCGCCGCAAGCTGGACAACGGCCGCTACGAGCGCACCACGCCGGAGCACTCGTGGAACAGCAACTTTCTGCTCACCAACCTGTTCTTGTTCCACTTGCAGCGCCACTCCGACCATCACGCCAACGCCAAGCGTCGTTATCAAGTGCTGCGCCACTTTGACGACAGCCCACAGCTGCCCAACGGTTACGCCGGCATGGTGGTACTGGCCTTAGTACCGCCACTGTGGAAAGCGGTAATGAACCCCCGCGTGCGGGCTTACTACGCTGGCGAAGAGCATCAACTGAGCGAAAACCAACAAGCCGCTTAACGCGTTTTTCTCCACGCCCCCGTGCAATCAGCCCTGCTTGGCAGGCTGTGTGAAAACGTCGCGAGCGCAGGCTAGGCAAGGCAAAAACAGGCGAAAAAGCACAGTTTACGTGTGGTGAATGAGCATTCTGAGCCTGCTTTTAACGCCGCATAGCCAAGTGCAGTAGTTTTCACACTGTCTGTCGGGGGTTGTTTTTAAGCCCCTGCCCGCTCGCCTTGCTCATTAGCCGAGCGCTGCAACGCCTGCGCTAAACGCTGCGCATACTGCGGATGTTCCGTGCCGCAGCAGCGATCCCACCAAGTGAAATACAAGCCGTAGTTGTAACGCCCGTTCTGGTGGTGCAGGTCGTGATGCGTGGTGGTGGTCAGCCAGTTAAACCAACCGCTGTGCAGCATCACGCGCGGGAACAGCTCATAACCAGCATGTCCGACCACATTGCGGGCAATCATGTGCACGCTCCACAGCAGTAAAACAAACGGATGCAGCGGCACCAGTTGGGCAAACAAGATGGGAAACAACACGTGAGTCAGCGCCTCGCCCGGGTGAAAGGCATAGGCCGCCCACGGACTGGGCGTGCGCGAGCGGTGATGCAGCACATGCAAACGGCGCAGCCAGCGGCTGTGCAGGGCGCGATGCGTCCAATAGAAATACGCATCGTGGGCGACAATCATCAGCAACAGAGTGCCCAGCGCGTAAGCCGCACTGTAATCACTTAGCTGCCAATACAACTGGCCAACACCCTGCTGAGCCAACCAGACGATGCCCACTAAGCTGCTCACCGCGAACAGACTGGCGGTGCACAGCGACCAGAGAATTTCGCGTCGGTAATCCGCCCACTGCGGACGGCGCATTTGTATACGCCGGCCAGCGAGGCGACCACGCAGGCAAAACAACAACAGCGTCAAGCCCCCAGCAAACAGCAGGTACTTAACGATATCGTGCAGTAAGGCAGTGTGTAGCTGGGCTAGGGTTAGCATGATCGCGACTCCGAATTCATCGGCAGTCAGCGTGTAACAAGCGCGGCACGAGGTCTGGCCGATTTGTTAAAAAAGCTGGTCGAATCTGTAATCGGCGCGCTTTTTTACGTTTCGGTTAGGCCAACGCTGATTTAATCGTCGAACGATTCAAGCGCCGCACAACGCAGTCACTGGTTCGTGCAGACCTTTAAATCAGATTGTTTTGGCGGAATTCGCTCGGCGTCATGCCCTGCTGTGCTTTAAAGGCACGATTAAAGGGCCCAATCGAGGCAAAGCCGACATCCAAGGCAATGGTCAAAATTGGCAAACGCTGCCGGGCGGGGTCTGCCAGCTGAGTGCACGCGGCAGCAATACGAAACTGATTCAGGTAGCTGTTGAAATTGCGCTGACCTAAAGCGCCATTTATTAACTGGCGCAAGCGGTAATCAGGCATACCTAAGTGGCTGGCCAGATCGGCCAAGCTGAGATTGGCACGTGCCCATAGCTGTTCATCATCCATCGCGCACTGTAAGCGCTGTAACGCCGCTTGCTCTTCAGCGGTCAGCGCAGGCTCGGCAACCGTAGCAGCCGACTCTGGCCTTGCTGCGCTAGCGGCAACAGGGCTTAACAGCGCCAGCAATGCTTCGAGCCGCAGGCTCAGCCACAGCGTGACTAAGCCAATACCGACCAAGTTGAGTCGCTCCAGCCATGGCGGCTCTGGGTTTTGCCCGTAGCCCAGCTCAACCAACAGCACCAGCAAGATATACATACCCACACCCGGGCCTAACCACAGGCGCAAATGTCGGCGCTGCTCGAGCAAGTCGGCGCCCTGCCCACGCCAGATCAGCCACAGCACATGGCAAATCAGGCCGCCAGCAAGCACGTGCTGCACCACCGCCAGCTGCGCCACGCTGAGCCACGGCAAACCACCACACTGCATCAATACCGACAGTCCAGCCAAGGCCAGCAGCGGCAGCCATAAATAGCCTCGCCAAGTAAAGGCATCATCAAATAAGGCTTGGGCAAATAGCCAAAAACAGGCGGGGGCAATAGTCGCCAACAGAATCAAGCTGACCTGCAATGGCCAAGGCAGCGCCGGCAATAGGCTACTGCCAGCGAATAAATAGCCTGCAATACTCAGCACCAACAATAGGCACAGACGCTTGCTCACGGCAGGTGGCGGCGCGGCCAAGCGCAGCCCCACCAGCAACAGCAAGCCCAAACAGCCGCCACGCAGCATTAAGTCGATACTGGCGCCCAACGCATCCGCCATTAAACCCACTCCAAGCTCTTTGTATGAGCACAGCATAACTGAGCAGCGCATGCCCACTAGGTCTGCACGCGGCGCTTGCTCCTGTCATACAGAGTCATTAGCCTGCCGCAAACCCTGACTTAGGCCTGAGCATGAGCATGAGCAGCCCGCACGAAACACCTGCCCCGCACTGGCCCACCCTCTGGCAAGCCACCCGCTATTGGTTGTTGCTGGGGCTGATCAGCTTTGGCGGCCCCGCTGGGCAAATTGCCTTGATGCACCGCGAATTGGTCGAGCGGCGCCGCTGGATCAGCGAATCGCGGTTTTTGCATGCGCTGAACTACTGCATGTTGCTGCCCGGGCCAGAAGCGCAACAACTGGCCACCTATATGGGCTGGCTGCTGCATGGGCGTATCGGTGGGATTATCGCCGGTGGCTTATTTATTCTGCCCTCGGTGATTCTACTCATCGCCCTCAGTGCACTGTATTTGCAGTTTGGCGACTTGCCGTGGGTGGCCGCACTGTTTGATGGCATCAAGCCCGCTGCGTTGGCGCTGATTATCTTGGCTTGCTGGCGCTTAGGCAGTCGCACCTTAAAACACCCACTGGCGTGGGGCATGGCACTGGCGGCGCTGCTCAATGCGCTGTTCTTGCACTTGGCCTTTCCGTGGGTGATTGGCATTGCCGCTATTGTTGGCCTAATTGCCCAGCGCAGTGGCTCGAAGGCATTCAGCGCTGGCGGGCATGGCAGCAGCCACAAAGACCAACCGCATGAGCCGGCGTTAATCGACGATCACTCGCCGCTACCGGCGCATGCCAGCCCCAGCCGCAAGCAAATCGCCGCATTGCTGGTTTGCGGAGCCCTGCTGTGGTTACTGCCTTTCGGCTTGCTGCTCGGCAATGATGGCTTGAGCAGCGTTGCGACCTTCTTTAGCAAAGCAGCGCTGGTCACCTTTGGTGGCGCCTATGCGGTGCTGCCCTATGTGTTTGATGCGGCAGTCAATCAATACCAGTGGATGACCCCGCACCAGATGCTCGATGGCTTAGCACTGGGCGAAAGCACCCCCGGACCGCTGATTATTATCGTCACCTTCATCGGCTTCTTGGGCGGTTGGCAGCAGGCCATGCTCGGCGCCGATAGCTTGCTCGCCGGTGGCGTGGCCGGTGCTTTGGTGGCCACCTGGTTTACCTTTTTGCCCTCGTTTGTGTTTATTTTGCTCGGTGCGCCGTGGGTCGAGTCCACCCGGCAGATCCCCAGCTTGGCCGCAGCCATGGCCGCTATCAGTGCTACGGTGGTGGGCCTGATCGTGCACTTGGCGCTGGTGTTTGGCTGGCACTTATTCTTGCCGCACGCGTTTAGCCAGCTGCCGGATATGTTTGCTGTCGGCACCTGCATCATGGCCGTGTGGTTGCTGCATGTACGGCAATGGTCTGTGCTTAAGGTGATTGGTTTAAGCGCCGCCTTAGGCTTGGTTAATTTTGGAGCCAGTTTGTTGTGAGCCCTACGCGCAAAGAGCAAATACACACCATTATCTTCGGCACCAGCACGCCTGCCGGGGCGCTGTTCGATAAGTGCCTGCTGGTGCTGATTATCGCCAGCGTGGCGGTAGTCATGCTGGACAGCATCGAACTGCTGCATGAGCGTTACGACTTCACCCTTAATGTGCTGGAGTGGGTGTTCACCTTAGTGTTCACCGCCGAACTGGCGCTACGTCTGTATTGCCATCCACGGCCGATTCGCGGCTACCTCTTCACCTTCTACGGCATGGTCGATGTGCTGGCGATTCTGCCCGGCTATTTGGGCCTGTTCTTTGGCGACTTGCAGTATTTGCTGATGCTGCGCGTGCTACGCCTGATGCGTGTGTTCCGCGTGCTCAAGCTGGTGCAGTTCAGCACCGAGGCGCGCACCTTAATGCGTGCGCTGATTGCCAGCCGCAACAAGATTCTGGTGTTTATGCTCAGCGTGATGACGCTGGTGTTCTGCTTCGGCGCACTGATGTATGTGATCGAAGGGCCAGAAAACGGCTTCACCAGCATTCCCAAGAGTGTGTATTGGGCAATTGTCACCCTCACTACCGTGGGTTACGGCGATATCGCCCCGCAAACGCCGCTCGGCCAAGCGATTGCCGGTTTAGTGATGCTCACCGGTTATTCGATTATCGCCGTGCCAACGGGCATTTTTGGTGCCGAGATGGCCCGCGCGGTGCGCCACGAGCGGCAGCTAAAGCACAGCTGCCCACGCTGTAAAAAAGACCAACACGAAGAAGACGCCAGCTTCTGTAATCGCTGTGGCAGTGCGCTTTTTGTGGATAAAACAACGTCAAACTAATAGCCAAAAGCCCGCAAAAAGCGGGCTTTTTTATCGGCAACTGCCAGCGTTTGTCGCTTACAGCGCGCGATCGATGGTCACTGCCACTGGCGCTTTACTGGGGCTAAACGGTGCCACTTCGCCCTGCCACTGGCCCTCTTTCACATCGCCGGAGCGGGATATACGCGCCTGCACGATGATCTCGGCAAAGCCTGAAAGCTTGAGCTGCGGCATCATCGCATCGGCATCGCTTAGGCTGACCTGCGCGGGCAAATCCGCCACGCTTAGGCGCTTCACCGCCAGCGGCATGGGCATGCCGTTATTGGCTTTGGCGAAGACAAATACGCTGTCGCTAGCCGCCACTTTATCGCGCAGCGACGGGTGTAGGCTGACCTGCACGGTTACCTCTGGGCCAGCACTGACAGGCTGCTTGGCCACTTCGGGGGCGGTTTCACCTGCTTCAGCCATGCGCTCACGCGCACGGGCAATACCACCGGCAATTGCCTCGGCGGTGGGGTCTTGCGGCGGCAAGGCGTCGATTAAGCGCTGCCAAAAGCCGATGGCATCGGCGTAGCGTTGCTCTTCAAAGGCGGCAATACCCAACAGGCCTAAGGTGGTGACTTCCTGCGGATCTTTTTGCAGCACTTCATCGGTCAGTGCGCGCACTTCAGGGCTAAACACTTTGCCGGCAAAGTACTGCGCCTGCGCCCATTGCGCTAACAGCTCGGTTTCCCGTCCGGCAATGCGCACCGCTTCGGCAAAGGCTTTGGCGGCATCGGCGGGGCGATCCATGGCCATGTAGCTGCGGCCTAGGAAGTACCAGTTTTCTGCGCTATCGGGCTGGGCTTTGACCGAACGTTCAAGCCGCGCGGTGATTTCTTCCATCGAGTGCGGCGGCGCGCTTTGGTTTTCCCGCGCTAACTGCAGGGCGTCGTAGGCGCCCCACTGCCAATACAGCGCCATCGCCAACACGGGGATGGCAAACGCGCTGACTAACAAGGCCCAGCGGCCATAACTGCGCCCGGCCACGCCGTTTTGCTCGCTGTTCTCGGCATCGGCCAGCAACTCGCGGGCGGCTTCGGCTTCGCCTTGGCTGAACTGTTCAGCGGTTAAGATGCCGGCCTCTTGCTGCTCGCGAAGCGCGCCAACCCGCTCTTCATACAGTGTTACGTTAAGCGCCGTGCGATCTTGTTCGCGGCGCGCACCCACGCCACGCAGCGCTGGCAGCAAGACAAAAGACGCCGCCACCAACAGCAGCAAACCTGCGGCTAACCAAAAATCAGTCATGGGATTGTTTGTCCAGCAATTGGGAAAGTCGTTGCCGCTCGGCGTCGCTCAGCTCGGCAGTCACGGGCGGCGCACTGGCCGCTTGGCGTCGTCGGCGCACGATGTTGAGTACCACTAACAAGGCCAACAGCAGCAAGGCCGCCGGGCCAAACCACAGCAGCAGGGTTTTGCCAGTCAGTGGCGGGCGATACATGACGAAATCGCCATAGCGCGTCACCAAAAAGTCGACGATCTCATCGTCACTCTGGCCTTCATCGAGCATGCGATGAATCTCGCGGCGCAGGTCATTGGCAATCGGCGCGTTAGAGTCCGCTATGTTCTGGTTCTGGCACTTAGGGCAGCGCAGCTCTTCGGTGAGCACGCGAAAACGCTGGCGCTCGGCCTCGTCGTTAAACTCGTAGGTATCAATCGCAGCGAGCACGTTCAAGCTCAGCAGCGTACCCAACAGTAGGCTTAGCCAGCGCATTATTCGTCCACCAGTGCTTGGTATTTGGCCGCCAGCGACTCACGCCAGACGCGCTCGTCGATCACCCCAACAAACTTGTCGCGGATGATGCCTTGCTTGTCGATCAGGAAGGTTTCCGGCGCGCCGTACACGCCCAAGTCCAGCCCCAAACTGCCCAGCTCGTCGCGGATATTCAGCTGATAGGGGTTGTGGAACTCGTCCAGCCACTTGATCGCATCGGCGTTGATGTCTTTGTAGTTGACCCCGTGAATGACCACGCCCTGCTCGGCCAGCTTATTCAGCACCGGGTGCTCCACGCGGCACGACACACACCAAGTGCCCCACACGTTGACCAGCGCGGCTTTACCTAACAGGGCTTTCTCAGTGATGCGCTGTTCAGGGTTATCCACACTGGGCAAATCAAAGGCGGGGAACGGCTTGCCGATCAAGGCCGAGGGCAGCTCGGTGGGGTTTAAGAACAGGCCGCGATACAAGAACACCGCGACCAGCAAAAACACCGCCAAGGGCAATAACAGAATCGCACGACGCATGCTTAGGCTCCTTGTGCCGACAGGCCCAGCGTCTGGCTGACCCGCTGTTTAACTTTTAACCGATAGCGCTTGTCGGTGGCCGCCAGCAAGCCGCCGAAGGTCATCAGCAAGCCGCCCAGCCAAATCCAACGTACAAAGGGCTTCACGTGCACCCGCACGGCCCACGCGCCATCGCCTAAGTCTTCACCCAAGGCGACATACAAGTCGCGGAAGAAACCAGCGTCGATGCCCGCTTCGGTCATCACCGAGCCCTGCACGCGATACACGCGTTTTTCCGGATGCAGCAGAGCAATCTCGCGCTCGCCATCAAGCACATGCACGCTGCCTTTATCAGAAATAAAGTTCGGCCCTTCGTGGTGACGCACACCTTCAAACTTGAAGGCATAGCCGCCCATCTCCAGCGTTTGCCCGGGCACCATGCGCAAGTCACGCTCGTAATTAAAGTGGCTCGACAGCACCACGCCCAGCGCCGTCACGGCAATGCCTAAGTGCGCCAACTGCATGGCCCAGTAGCTGCGCCCGAGCGACGGCAGACCGGCGCGCCAGCCTTTGTGGCGTACCTTGTCTTGCACATCCCGCAGGCAGGCCAAGACTAGCCATAGCGACACCAACAGCACCGCCAACACGGCCCAATCGAAGGCATCCAACCACAGGGCAAAGACAATACTCAGCACCACCGCAGCGCCCAGCACCGGCCACAGCATGCCAACCAGCCACTGCAGCGGGGTGGTTTTCCAGCGCACCAGCACGCCGACACCCAAGCTCAGCATCAGCAAGGCCATCAGCGGCAGGAACAAGGCATTGAAGTACGGCGGGCCCACCGACAGCTTGGCGCCGGTTAAGGCATCCAGCAGCAGCGGGTACAGGGTGCCGAGCAGAATCATCGCGCACGACACCACCAAGAGGATGTTATTCAGCAGCAGCCAAGTTTCGCGCGACCACAGGTCGAACTTCACTTCGCTTTTCACTTCCGGTGCACGCAGGGCGAACAGCACCAGCGAGGTGCCCACCACAAACAGCAAGAAGCCCAAGATAAACACGCCACGCTCAGGGTCGCTGGCAAAGGCATGCACCGAAGTCAGCACGCCAGAACGAACCAAGAAGGTGCCCAGCAGGCTCAGCGAGAAAGCCGCGATGGCCAACAGCAGCGTCCAGCTTTTGAACACGCCGCGTTTTTCCGTCACCGCCAACGAATGCAGCAAGGCAGTGCCGACCAGCCAGGGCATAAACGAGGCGTTTTCCACCGGGTCCCAGAACCACCAGCCGCCCCAGCCTAATTCGTAATACGCCCACCACGAGCCCAGCACGATACCGATGGTGAGAAACGCCCACGCCACTTGCGTCCACGGTCGCGACCAGCGCGCCCAGGCGGCATCCATACGCCCGCCGAGCAATGCGGCAATGGCGAAGGCGAAGGCCACCGAGAAGCCCACATAACCCATGTAGAGCATCGGCGGATGGACGATCAGGCCGAAGTCTTGCAGCAAAGGATTTAAGTCGTTGCCATCCACCGGCACGTTGGGCAGCAAGCGCTCAAACGGGTTGGAGGTGACCAGCATAAACAGTAAGAAGCCGATGGCGATCCAGCCCAGTACGCTGAGCACGCGGGCCAGCAGCACTTGCGGTAGGTCTTTGGAGAACACCGCCACGGCGAACGTCCAGCCGCCCAAGATCAGCGCCCACAGCAGCAACGAGCCTTCGTGCGCGCCCCACACGGCGCTGAACTTGTAGTACCACGGCAGCGCGCTGTTGGAGTTACTCGCCACATAGGCGACCGAGAAGTCGTCCACCATAAAGGCGTAGGTCAAACAGCCGAACGAGAACAACAGCATGGCGAACTGGCCCCACGCCGCCGGGCGCGCCAAGCTCATCCACACCACGTTGCCGCGCCACGCGCCAAGCAACGGGAACACGGCCAGCACTAAGGCTAAGCACAGCGCCAGAATCAGCGCCACATGACCCAGTTCAGGAATCATTGTGCGGTCTCCTTAGCGTCACCACCTTGGTAGTGCTGGAACTGGCCGCTGTCTTTCAGCGCTTGCGCCACTTCGGGCGGCATGTAGTTTTCGTCGTGCTTAGCCAGCACTTCATCGGCGACCAGCTCACCGGCTTCGTTCACTTTGCCCAGCGCGACAATGCCCTGCCCTTCGCGGAACAAGTCCGGCAGGATGCCGGCATAGCGAATCACCACACTCTTGCTGCCATCACCCACTTTAAAGGCCACTTCGAGCGAGTCTTTATCGCGCTGCACGCTGCCCTCTTCCACTAAACCACCGGCACGAATACGGGTATCCAGCGGTGCCTCGCCGTTAGCAATTTGCGTGGGGGTGTAGAACAGGTTGATGTTCTGCTGCAGCGCCAATAGCGCCATACCCACGGCCACGCCGACACCAGCCAGTGCCAGCAAGATCAACATCAGGCGTTTTTTACGGATGGGGTTCATTGTGCAGCCTCTTCACGACGAATGCGGCGGGCCTCGTCAGCGATATAGCGACGATGGGCCAACACCGGCAGTAAAACATTCAAGCCCAACACCACCGCGCTGATGCCATACGACAGCCAGACATAGGGGCCGTGGCCACCCATGGCGATAAAGTCAGCAAAGCTTGCGAAACTCATGCGCGGCCCTCCACTTCAGCGCGCACCCAACGGGTGCGTGATTCGCGCTTGAGCACTTCCAAGCGCATGCGCATTAACAGCACGGCGGCAAAAAAACAGTAAAAGCCCAGCACCATGACCAGCAGCGGCAGCCACATTTCCATCGGCATGGCGGGTTTTTCGGTGATTTTGAAGGTGGCCGGCTGATGTAGGGTGTTCCACCACTCCACCGAGTACTTGATGATCGGCAGGTTGATCACGCCAACAATCGACAGCACCGCACAGGCCTTAGCGGCGCTGTCGCGGTTACTGATGGCTTGGCTTAAGGCGATCACGCCGAAATACAAAAACAGCAGAATCAGCATCGAGGTCAGGCGCGCATCCCACACCCACCAAGTGCCCCAGGTGGGCTTGCCCCACACCGCACCGGTGAGCAAGGCGATAAAGGTCATCGAAGCACCAATCGGCGCCGCGCACTGCAGTGCGACATCGGCGAGCTTCATCTTCCACACCAAACCAATCACGCCAGCTACCGCCAGCATCAAGTAACAAGACTGGGCTAAAAACGCCGCCGGCACGTGGATATAGATGATGCGGAAGCTATTGCCCTGCTGGTAATCCTGCGGCGCAATGGCCAAGCCCCACACAGTGCCGAGCAGCAACAGCACGGCAGCCGCCCACGCTAAGGCACGCAGCCACGCGCCGCTCATCTCGTAGAACCACTTGGGCGAGCCCCATTTGTGAAACCAAGTCCAGTTCATCGTGTTCCTTACATCTATTCAGCGACGCTGATTTTAAGGCCAGCGGCGATGGCTAAAGGCGCCAAACTGACGGCCAGCACCATAAGGCTGGCCAACCACCACAAATAACCGGCGGTGGGCAAACCTTGCAGGCTAGCCTGCAAGGCACCACTGCCTAAGATCAGTACCGGGATATACAGCGGCAAAATCAGCAGTGCGAGCAACAAACCGCCGCGTTTTAACCCCACTGTAAGGGCGGCACCTACCGCCCCCAACAAACTCAGCACCGGCGTGCCTAACAGCAGCGATAACAACAGCACGCCCAAGGTGCGCTCGGGCAAACCGAGCATTAGCCCCAGTAAGGGGGAAAGCAAAACCAGCGCCAAGCCCGAACACAGCCAGTGCGCCAAGACCTTGATCAGCACCAACAGGCTCAGCGGTTGCGGGGCTAATACCCACTGTTCTAACGAGCCGTCTTCGTAATCGCTGCGAAACAAGCCATCCAGCGACAGCAGCACCGCCAGCAAGGCCGCCACCCACACCACACCGGGCGCGATGGTGGCTAACAAGCGGCTTTCCGGGCCAATCGCCAAGGGAAACAAGCTGATCACCAAGGCAAAGAACACCAACGGGTTGGCCAGTTCCATGGGCCGGCGAAACAGCAGCCGGGTTTCGCGCTTGAACAGCAGTATGCACAGCCTCAGCATGCTGCCCCCTGCGTCAAATCAAGCCGGCGGTAACTGTCTGCCGGCAGTGCCAGCGGATGGTGCGTGGTGAGAATCACCGCACCACCGTGCGCGCAATGCTGCTGCAGATGTTGCTCCAGCGCCGCTACGGCCTGCACATCCAACGCTGTAAACGGCTCATCGAGAATCCACAATTTGGGGCCGGGCAAATGTAAGCGCGCCAAGCCGACACGACGCTGTTGCCCAGCCGATAAGGTATGGCAAGGCACATCCTCAAAGCCACGTAAGCCCACGGCCGCCAAGGCCTGCCAGATTTGCTCGCGCGAGGCGCCTTCATGCAGGGCCGTTAACCAACCGAGGTTTTCTTCCGCACTGAGCAAGCCTTTGATGCCCGGCGCATGGCCCAGCCACAACAGCTGACGGGCTAATTCGCTGCGCTGCGTCTCGATAGCGCGGCCATTGAGCAGCACCTGGCCGCCTGCGGCAGGCATTAGCCCGGCAAGAATGCGCAATAGACTGGTTTTACCGCTACCGTTGGGGCCCAGCACTTGCAATAACTCACCGGGTTGCACGGCAAAATTCAGCTGCGCAAACAGCAAGCGCAGGTCGCGCTCACAGGCTAAATCTCGGGCTTCGAGTAACGTTTCAGTCACACGGTATCTCGCAAGTTTGCTCAGCTCCCCCATTGCGCTCGCTATACTGCGCAATAGGCCTTATCTTTCAAGGCGTTGCCGGGACGGCATTATACACAGCCAACCCAGCACGCGCGGTTTTCAGCCTTCGCCGAGGAACGCCATGCCAGCACCTATCAGCGGCCCGCCCGGCGCGTCTTTCAGCCCTTCGGCACGCCCAACGACGCAGCCGGGCTTAAGCCTTAATCTGTTACAACCTGTTTCCAGCCTGCTCGCCCTTGGCCAACAAGCGCAGGCTGAGGTGATCAGCATTCAGCAAACGCAGCAAAGCTTTGATGTGATGCTCAAGCTGCAGGTCGAACCCGGCCGAGAAACCACCGTCAAGGCACAGAGCCCGCAAGCGATCAGCCCCGGCACGCAACTGATTGTGCAGGCAGCAGCGAACAATCAACTGTTGACGCAATTAGCCGGCCCCGGCAATCCGGCCCTCAATCAGCTCGACTTACAAGAGCTGCCGCTAGGCACGCTGTTGCAAGGCAAAGTGGTGTCGGTCGAGCAGCTGTTACAAGGCAAAAGCCAGCAAATACAGTTCCGCGTATTGCTGGAGCTATTGAACACACCTTTGCGCGGCCGTTTATTGACCTTGGACAGCCCGCGCGCACTTGCGCCGGGCAATTTGCTCAGCGCCTTAGTGCAAGGTCCGCAAGCGCTGCAATGGCTATCCCCCAGCAGCCAGCTGGATAGCCTCGAGTTACAACAGCAACTCGCCCCGCAACTCGCCCGCCAGATAGCCCTAGAGCAACTGCTGCCCAGCCTCGCGCAGCTCAAGGACAGTGCGCAGCTGCCTGCCGATGCCAAGCAATCGTTACTGCTACTGCTCGGCAAATTGCCCAGTGGCGATCAACTGCAAGACCCCTCCCAGCTCAAGCAGCTGCTGCACTTCAGCGGCCTTAATCTGGAGGCCTTGCTCCAACAAGGCGGTAACAGTGCGCAACAGGCGGCGCAGCTCGACTTAAAAGCTCAGCTACTGCGTTTGGTGGCCACTTTGTTGCCCCACACGCCACAAGCGCTGAGCCAGCAAGTGGCGCAAAGCACCAGCAGCGCGGGCTTGGCGGGTTGGCTGAAAAGCTATCTGCAACAAAAAGAGCTGGGGCTTAACCCGTCATTTCCGCTGCCTAATACCGCGCTAAACCCCAAAGGCGAGCAAGAGGCCGACTTACCGCTGTTATTACGCTTAGCCAGCTCGGCCCTCGCACGGCTGCAAAGCCATCAGCTGAGCAGCCTGCAACAGAGCCAAACCCTTGCCGACGGCACGCAGCTGCAAACCTGGCAATACGAACTGCCCTACCGCGAAGGCAGTCAGTGGCATGGGGTGCAAATACGCTTGCAGGAAGAAAAACACTCCGAGCGCAGCAAACAGGCCGGCAGCACGCTATGGCGCATCGACTTAGCACTACAACTGGAGCCACTGGGGCCTATACATGTGCGCGCGCTATGGCACAACGATGAAATCAGCACCCACTGGTGGGCCGAACACGCGCAAACTTTCGCGCTGGTTGAGCAAGCCCTGCCAAGCTTTGTCGAGCGCCTGCGCGAGCGCGGCCTTAAGGTAGGCGAGATGCACTGCCAACACGGCCAAGCGCCCAGTGGCAGTAAAACCGGCCTGCAGCAACGCTGGATTGATGAAACCGCATGACTAGCCCACGCCAAGCCATTGCCCTGCATTACGACGGCCAGCAAGCGCCTAGCTTAAGTGCCAAAGGCGAGGACGAACTAGCCGCAGCGATCATCGAGATCGCCAAAGCGCATGACGTGCCTATCTATGAGAATGCCGATCTGGTGCGTTTATTAAGCCGCTTGCAGCTCGGTGACAACATTCCCGAAGCCTTGTACCTGTGCATTGCCGAAATCTTGGCGTTTGCCTGGCACCTTAAGGGCAAGTGCCCGGCGGATTTTGCCCGCCGTGAGAGCGAGAAGCGTGAGGCGCGCAGCCGACCTGCCCTACCGGCGCCGACAAAGGCTGCACCGAAGCGCTGAGGCCATCCAACTCTAGGCGCGCCTGTGCTTGCGGCAAATCCATCAGCTGCCACGCAAAGAAGCCTTCGCGAAAGTAGTACACCTCTTGATAGCCCCAGCGCACCGCTAAACGACTGGCCAAGGCGCTCAGCGATGACAACTCGCTATCGCCGTACAACACAATCGGTACATCACGCGGCCACTGTTGTTGGGCCAGCGCCACAAACGGCCCACGCAAATCTAAATGCACGGCGCCAGCGATATGCCCCATGCGCCAATACTGCGGGCTACGCACATCAATAAACAGCGCTTCATGTTGATGCAGCGCTTGCGCTTGCCAAACATTCACCGTGCGCGCCCCGGTTACTTCATGTGGGGCTTCTGCGGCGTTCACAACGCCAGCTGCGACTAACGCCGCCATTGCAAGCAAGCCACGAATAAACGCGTGCATAACCACCTCCTGTTACGACGCCTGCAGCAACCCTGCCGCCTGTTGATTGACTTATAAAAAGTTTAGGCAGGCCGACGTACACACAGAGGAATCATTAGCAGCAGCACGGCAAGGCTTAAGAGCGAATTCGTCCAAGCAAAGCAGCAGAAAACGACTACGCCAAAACGCCAACGGCCTCCCGAAGGAGGCCGCTGTGACGAGCAAAGCAAAAGGCTAGTGGCCGGCTTTCTGTAGCTTACTGACCAACTCAGCCTCGGCACGGGACAAGCCGCAGGACTGAGTCAAATCATCGACACTGGCACCCATACCCGCCAACTTAGCCGCATGGGTAAACGACAGGCTCATCGGGTCGCGTTGCTCTAGCTGCTGCAAGCGCTCCGGCACGGCACCAAGCTTACGGCGCAGCTCTTGCAGCTCTTCACCCATGCGGATGCTGCCGGTGAGGTAAGCATCCAAACGCCGCTGCAGCTCTTTTAACTTTTGATCACGAACGCTATCGCGCTCGGCTTGCAGCTCGCGCTGCTGCTTAAGCTGCATGTGTAGCCATAAGCACAACATGCCGAGGCCAAGCACCCCGGCAGCTAATGCAGCAATGGCTAACCAGTAGGCCATATTAGAAGTCGCCTAGCTCGGCCCATTCTTCGTCAGACATCATTTTGTCCAACTCAACCAGAATCAGCAGTTCGCCGTTCTTGTTGCACACGCCTTGAATGAACTTGGCGGACTCTTCGTTACCCACGTTCGGCGCGGTTTCCACCTCCGACTGACGCAGGTACACCACCTCGGCCACGCTATCGACCAAGATGCCGACCACTTGTTTATCCGCCTCGATAATCACGATACGCGTGTTATCGGTCACCGGCGCCGAGGCCAAGCCAAAGCGTTGACGGGTATCGATCACCGTCACCACGTTACCGCGCAGGTTGATGATGCCCAGCACGTAGCTTGGCGCACCCGGCACAGGAGCAATCTCGGTATAACGCAGCACCTCTTGTACCTGCATCACGTTGATGCCGTAGGTCTCGTTATCCAGACGGAAGGTCACCCATTGCAGGATTGGATCTTCTGAACCCTGTGCTGACGATTTCTTCATGTTCCCAACCTCTTATTTGGCTGCCGCTGCCGGCGATTGCGGGAAGAGCCCGCCGAAATTCTGTTCAGGCCTTTTCACTATAGCCTGCTGCTGTGCTGCGCGCCGCTTCGTGTCGCACCAGAGGCAATCAAGCCGGCCAGCTCGGCAACATCCATCAACGCACACATATGATCAATCACAGTGCCAGCCAGCCAAGGCCGCTGACCATTACTGCTCCGCCATTTGACTTGCTCGGGCTGCAGGCGAATCGACTCGCGCACGTTAGTCACCGCCAGCCCCCAGTCATAGCCCTCAATCGAGATCACATAACCGTAGCCGTCTTTGAGGCTGTCTTCATAACGTTCGGGCATGACCCATAGGCCAGTATTGACCACTTTCAGGTTGCCGACCTGCGAAGGCAGGATGCCCATAAACCAATCCGGCTGGCCAAACAACGGCGTCAGTTCAGTGGTCAGCGGGTAAATACTGCCCAAGCTGATCAGCGGCACAGCTAAGGTCAGGCCGCCAACTTCAAATAACAAACACTCAAACGCTTCATCGGCCCAATCACGCCGGGCTTTAGCGGGTTTTGCCGTCTCGGGCGGGGCTACTTCTGCTACTTCAGCGCTTTGCACCGGTGCGGCAACGGGGGCAACCACGGCCGGCTTCACCTCAACCAACGGCGCGGCCACTGTCGGCACTTTTGCCACCGGAGGTGCCTGCACAGGCTCTGCGGCTTTAAGCTCGACGTCTTCCAGCAGGCGACTGTTAAGCAGCGAGCGTGGCCGCTCATCAACCAACTGCACGCGACGCGGCTCTGCCAGCACAGCTTTCGGCTCGCGCGCGGCATCGCGGATTTGTTCTTCCAGCACGGCAGCTTCGAAGTCACTCAGCGCTTCGGGGTTATCTTCAAGCAGTGTGGGCTCGGCCTGCACCACGGGCTTTACCGCAGCGCGCGCAGGCGCAGGCCGCGGCGGCGCCGCAAGGGGCGTCGGCTCTGTGGCTTCAACCAGCAACGCATCCAGATAATCTTGCAGCGCCAGTTGCGAACGATTGGCAGAGTGCGGACGGCTCATAGAACAAATTCGCCTAAATACTTGCTGTGCTTATCGGCAAAGCTGCTCATCTCTGAAGCCCTAAGCCACTTGCGACTTAGCTGGCAGACCCAGCAAATGCTTGAGCAAAGCGCGGTAAGCCGCCACCCCACGCCCTTGTGGATCGAAGCGCGACGGCACCTCGCCAGCCTTGCTGGCATCACGCAGGCGCGTATCGATAGGCACATAGGCGTGCCACAGTTCATCGGGGTAGGTATTGCGCAAAATTCTTAAAGTTTGCAGCGAGGCCTGGGTGCGCCGGTCAAACATGGTCGGCACTATGGTGTACGGCAGCGCTTGGCGGCGCGAGCGGTTGATCATATCGACGGTGCCTACCATGCGCTCCAACCCTTTAAGGGCGAGAAACTCAGTCTGCACCGGAATCACCAAATGCTGACAAGCCGCCAAGGCATTAACCATCAACAAACCCAACAGCGGCGGGCTGTCGATAATCGCGTAATCGAATTGATCCCACAGCTGCGCCAAGGCGCGACCAATCACCATGCCCTGCCCGCCTTGCGTGGAGATCTGCCGCTCTAAGGTCGCCAGCGCAGGGCTAGAAGGAAGCAGTTGAATATGCTCGTGCGAGGTCGGATGCAGCACCGAGGCGGCTAGACCATCAGGCATCTCGCCTTGCTGAACGAATAGATCGTAAAGGCTGTGCTCAAGGTTATCGGGGTCATAACCAAAATAGCTGGTCATAGAGCCGTGCGGGTCGAGGTCAATAATCAGCACGCGACGACGGGTATCGGCAATTAAGCCGGCAAGCGCCAGCGACGTAGTGGTTTTGCCCACGCCCCCTTTTTGATTGGCTACTGCCCAGACTTTCATCCAATCACCCTCAGCCGCCTATGCGCGACTTTGCTGCCAGACACCTTGACGACATCTTGACGCATTTTTTTATGGTCGTCAGTTCGATATGGGCTGTGCAGTTTGTGTGCCAGCCCGCTCTAGCGCGGCATCGGGTTGCGCATTGGCACTGCCCACGCCACTCACGCTGCGGCGCACTTCGAGGTTGCGCGAAATCACCAAAACAACCCGACGATTGCGCGCGCGCCCTTCGAGCGTGTCGTTATCGGCAATCGGCTGAAACTCGCCATAGCCCACAGCCGCTAGGCGGCTTGGCGACACACCATCGCTAGCCAGCAACTGCACGATGCTGGCGGCGCGCGCCGTGGACAGCTCCCAATTAGAGGGAAAGCGCGGGCTGCGAATCGGCTGATTGTCGGTGAAGCCTTCGACGTGAATCGGGTTGCGGTACGGGGCCAGAATTTTGGCGATGCGCTCGATGATCTCGAAGGCCTCGTCACTGGGAATGGCATCACCACTGGGGAACAACAAACTGGAGTTCAGCTCAATCTCGACCCACAGCTCGTTACCGCTGACATTCAATTGCTTGCTGGCAATCAAGTCAGCAAAAGCATCGCTCACCTGCGCCGAAATACTCTCCAGCGACTGCTTAGGGTCAGCAATGGCCATCTGCTGTTTGTCTTGTTCGCTGAGCAGTTCTTGATCTGGCGTGCTGGTGCGTGGGCGTTCATCCCCGATCGGAATCGGGTTTACCGAGCGATCGGGCTGATTGAACACGCCAACCAAGGTCTCGGAAAGAATCTTGTACTTGCCTTCGTTAATCGACGAGATGGAGTACATGACCACAAAAAAGGCGAACAACAAGGTGATGAAGTCGGCATAAGACACCAGCCAACGCTCGTGATTTTCGTGCTCCTGCTCGCGGCGACGCCTGGGCATTACATCACTCCAGGTAGCCTTGCAGCTTAAGTTCGATCGAGCGCGGGTTTTCTCCCTCCGCGATCGATAGGAGCCCCTCGATGAGCATGTCACGGTATTGCACCTGGCGCTGCACGTGGGTTTTCAACTTACTGGCCACCGGCAAAAACATCAGGTTGGCGCTGCCAACCCCATAAATGGTCGCCACAAACGCGGTGGCAATGCCGGTGCCCAGCTGGCTGGGATCGGCCAAATTACCCATCACATGAATCAAGCCCATCACCGCCCCGATGATGCCGATGGTCGGGGCGTAACCCCCCATGGCCTCGTACACCTTGGCCGCATTGAGGTCGCGGGTTTCTTGGGTGAATAAATCCACTTCGAGAATATTGCGAATGGCATCCGGCTCGGTGCCATCAACCAACAATTGCAAACCTTTGCGAGCAAAGGCATCCGCTTCGCTATCGGCGATGGTTTCTAAGCCCAACAAGCCTTCTTTACGCGCGGTGATCGCCCAGCCGACGACACGCTGGATGCCGCCGAGCATGTCGATTTTCGGCGGCATAAAAATCCACTGAAACACGTTCATTGAGCGCACAAAGGTGCTCAGCGGAGTTTGCAGCAAGGCGGCGCCGAAGGTGCCGCCCAAGACAATAAGTGCCGCCGGCGTATTGAGTAACGCGCCGGCGTGGCCGCCTTCGAGAAGATTACCGCCAATAATGGCGCCAAAGGCCAGAATGACGCCTATGACGCTAAGGATATCCATTAGCCACAGGCCTCGGTCAGGTGCCGACCGATATCCTCCAAGCTGTACACAGCATCGGCCAGACTGGCTTTAACCACCGCCATTGGCATGCCGTAGATCACACAGCTGGCTTCATCCTGTGCCCAGACCTGACTACCGGACTGCTTGAGCATGCGCGCGCCTTCACGGCCGTCGGCGCCCATGCCGGTTAACACCACAGCCAATACTTTGTCGCTGAATACCTTAGCCGCTGAGCCAAAGGTCACGTCGACACACGGCTTGTAATGCAGTCGCTCATCGCCGGGGAGGATTTTCACCGTGCCACGGCCATCAATCATCATTTGCTTACCACCGGGCGCCAGCAAGGCAACACCGGGGCGTAGTACATCGCCGTCTTGCGCTTCTCGCACGCTGATGCGGCAAAGCTTATCCAAGCGCTCGGCAAAGGCCCCCGTGAAGGCTGCCGGCATGTGCTGGATCAACACAATAGGCGCGGGAAAGTTGGCCGGCAGCTGGGTCAGTACACGCTGCAGGGCCACCGGCCCACCGGTTGAGGTGCCAATCGCCACTAACTTGTACGGTTTACGCTTTGGGGCCGGCGCACTCGCGGTGCTGGCCGCACCCGATGCACCGGGTGCTGAGCGTGGCGCAGGTTGTGGGGCAGCTGTGGTGCGAGGTGCTGGACTAGCCGGCGCCGGCGCAGCGGCCGGGGCTGCCGGCGCACTGTAAGCACTGCTGTAGCGACGATTACTGCGGGCAATGCTATGCACTTTCTCACACAGCAGCTGCTGCACTTTGGCCGGGTTGCGCGAGATGTCTTCGAAGTTTTTCGGTAAGAAATCCACCGCGCCGGCATCCAGAGCATCTAAGGTGACGCGCGCGCCTTCATGGGTTAGCGAGGAAAACATCAATACCGGCGTTGGGCACACCTGCATGATGTTTTTCACTGCGGTGATGCCATCCATCATGGGCATTTCGTAGTCCATGGTGATGACATCCGGGCGCAGCTGCTGGGCCTGCTCAATCGCCTCACGGCCATTGGTGGCGGTGCCGACAACTTTAATATTGCTGTCAGCGCCGAGGATCTCGCTCACACGGCGGCGAAAGAACCCCGAATCATCAACCACCAAGACCTTTACCGTCATAACAGCTCCCTAGAGCACATCGTCAAAGCTTAGCCGCGGCGCGCGTAGCGCTTGAGCAGGCTGGGCACATCCAAAATCAACGCGATACGACCATCGCCAGTGATCGTCGCGCCAGCCATGCCCGGCGTGCCTTGCAAGGCACGACCCAGTGGTTTGATCACCACCTCTTCCTGCCCTACCAGTTGGTCGACCACAAAGCCGACCCGCTGCGTGCCGACGGACACCAGCACCACATGGGCTTCCCCGGTAGAGGCCTCCCACGGCGCGCCCGGTACTAGCCAGCGCTTTAAGTAGAACAAGGGCAAGGCTTTGTCGCGCACGACCACCACTTCCTGCCCATCCACCACATTGGTGCGTGACAGGTCGAGGTGGAAAATCTCGTTCACGTTGACCAATGGGAAAGCAAACGCTTGATTACCCAGCATGACCATCAGCGTGGGCATGATCGCCAAGGTCAGCGGCACTTTAATGATGATCTTCGAGCCTTGGCCAAGGCCTGAATAGATATTGATGGTGCCGTTGAGCTGGGAGATCTTGGTTTTCACCACGTCCATGCCCACGCCACGACCAGAAACATCGGAAATTTCTGTTTTGGTCGAGAAGCCCGGCGCAAAGATCAGGTTGTAACACTCAGACTCGCTCAAACGATCGGCGGCGTCTTTATCCAAGAGGCCCTTCTCGACGGCTTTGGCGCGCAGAATATCCGGGTCCATGCCCTTACCGTCGTCGGAGATCGACAACAGGATATGGTCGCCCTCTTGCTCGGCCGACAGCACCACACGGCCAGCGCGGGCTTTACCGGAGCCTTCACGCTCGTCAGGCATCTCAATGCCATGGTCAACCGCGTTACGCACCAAGTGCACCAGCGGATCGGCGAGTGCCTCAACCAGGTTTTTGTCGAGATCGGTTTCTTCACCCACCAGCTCAAGGCTGATTTCTTTTTTCAGGTTACGCGCCAAGTCACGAACCAAGCGCGGGAAGCGGCCGAACACTTTTTTGATCGGCTGCATGCGGGTTTTCATCACCGCCATTTGCAGGTCAGCGGTCACCACATCGAGGTTGGCAACGGCCTTGCTCATAGTTTCGTCGCCGCTGTTAAGGCCCAAACGCACCAAGCGGTTACGCACCAGCACCAACTCGCCGACCATGTTCATAATGTCGTCAAGGCGGGCGGTATCCACCCGTACGGTGGTTTCCTGCATGTCTGCGCCACCGCCACCAGCCGGTGCTGGCACGGGCGCCGCGGAAGATTTGGCAGCGGCTGCCGGTGCAGGGGCTGCGGCCGGCTTAGGTGCCGGTTTCGGCGCAGGTTTCTCCGCCGGCTTTGGCGCAGCAGCAGGCTTAGCTTCAGCTTTAGGCGCGGCGGGCTTGGCCGGTTCCGCTGGCTTAGCCGCCGGCGCTGCCGGGGCTGCCTCATCAGCGGCCTCTTGAGCAACAAATTTGCCCTTGCCGTGCAGCTGATCAAGCAGGTCTTCAAACTCATCATCGGTGATCAGATCACCGCTGGCGGCTGCCGGGGCATCGGCTGCAGGTTCCGCAGCCGGCGCTTGCTTCACTACCGGGCCACTACCGTGCAGCTGATCAAGCAGAGCTTCAAACTCATCGTCGGTGATTAAGTCCGAATCACCTGCGGCCGTTGGGCTAGGCTCAGCAGCCGGCGCTGCCGGGCTAGCGGCAGGCTTAGGCGCCGCACCGGAGCCATCTAAGGCATCCAGCAAGCGCTCGAACTCTTCGTCGGTAATATCACCTTCAGCAGCGCTAATCTGGCCAATCAGCTCATCGGCGGAGGCTTTCGGGGCTGCTGGGGCAGGCTCGGGCTCGGGTGCTTCGGCAACGGCCTCAACCTCTGGCTCTGGCTCCGGCTCGACATATTCGGGCTCGTCGGCGACAGGCTCGTCGACCACCTCATCATCGCCACCGGGGTGGGCAAGGCGCGTCAGTGCTGCAAGCAGCTCCGGGCTTGCTGAGGTTAGCTCGCTGCGCTCACGCACTTGGCCAAACATTTCGTTGACCGAGTCCAGTGCTTGCAGAACGACGTCCATGAGTTCGGACGTAACCCGACGCTCACCCTTACGCAGGATGTCGAAGACGTTTTCAGCAATATGACAGCACTCCACCAAAGGGTTGAGCTGGAGAAACCCAGCCCCGCCTTTGACGGTGTGAAAACCACGGAAGATGGCATTGAGCAGGTCCATGTCATCGGGTCGGCTTTCCAGCTCGACCAGCTGTTCAGACAGCTGCTCTAAAATCTCTCCCGCTTCGACTAAAAAGTCCTGAAGGATTTCTTCGTCGGCGTCGAAGCTCATGCGCGTGCTCCCTAGAATCCAAGACTGGACAAGAGATCATCAACATCGTCTTGTCCGGATACCACGTCTTCACGCTTATCGGCATGAATTTGCGGACCTTCACCTTTCGATGAACTTTTTTTCTCTTCAAGGATGTGGCTGGCGTCGTGAACCAAGCCGGTATAGCGATCAACCTGACTGGCCATGACCATGAGTTTGACCAGACTGCCTTCAACATCTTTGACCAAACCGGTGACACGCTTGATCACCTGCCCGGTTAGATCCTGAAAGTCCTGAGCCAAAAGGATTTCATTAAGATTGCCGGAAAGCTGACTCGCATCGCCTTCAGCCTTCTCTAAAAACGCATCAATGCGTTTGTATAAGTCGCGAAACTCGGCCGGGCCGACCTCGCGACGAATCAGCTTGCCCCACTCACCACGCAGCTGGCGGGCTTCATCCACTAAACCGCCGGCCAAGGGGCTACACACTTCGACCAAATCCATGGTGCGGTTGGCGGCCTTTTCGGTCATCGCCACCACATAACTCAAGCGGTCGGTGGCGTCGCTAATTTGCGAGCCCTCGGCACCTTCATTGCCTTCATTATCGATTTGGAAATTCACAATGGCGTTGTGCAAACCACGGGTGAGCTTACCCACCTCGTGGTACAAGCCTTGATCACGAGTCAGGTTGAGCTCGTGAATGATTTGCATGGCGCGTTTGAAGTTGCCTTCTTCAATGGCTTCATTCAATTGCAGCGCATGATCTTTGAGGACCTGCTCGAGGTCGCCAAACTGAATATCGTTGCCAAGTTCCATGAGTGCTCCTGGACTGGCGGCCTCAGCCGTTGACCCGTTCGAAAATCTTGTCGATTTTCTCCTTCAACACCTGCGCGGTGAACGGTTTAACCACGTAACCGTTCACCCCAGCCTGTGCGGCCTCGATGATCTGATCACGTTTGGCTTCGGCCGTTACCATCAGCACCGGCAAGCTTTTCAGCTTGTCGTCAGCCCGCACGGCGCGCAGCAGGTCGATGCCGGTCATCCCGGGCATGTTCCAGTCGGTCACCAAGAAATCAAAGCTGCCACTTTGCAGCATAGGCAAGGCGGTGGTGCCGTCATCAGCCTCTTGGGTATTGGTGAAGCCCAAATCCCGCAACAGGTTTTTGATGATGCGTCTCATCGTAGAGAAATCGTCAACGATGAGAATTTTCATGTTCTTGTCCAAGTGGACCTCCGTCACGCCATGACTTGCCCCCACCTGGGCAGAGTCAGATAAAACCAGTCTAGTGCGTGAAGAAGCGCTTTGCCGTGTTCACGACGATTTCCAGCCAGAAAGCCGACTACGCAGACGCGAAGCAGCTTGTGAATGCAGCTGACAAACCCGTGATTCACTGACCCCAAGCACTTCTCCGATTTCCTTGAGATTCAGTTCTTCATCGTAGTACAGAGACAGCACTAACCGCTCACGCTCGGGCAAACCCGCGATCGCCTCGGCCAATGCTCCCTGGAAGCGTTCAGATTGCAGATCACCGAAGGGCTCTTCTGCGCCTGAATCTGCATACTCGAAGGCTGAGTCACCACCTGTACTTTGTAAGTCTTCAAAGCTGAACAGACGGCTGCCCTGAGTGTCGCTGAGGATGCCGTAGTAATCGTCCAGACTCAATCCAAGTTCGGCCGCAACGTCAGAATCTTTAGCATCACGTCCGGTTCTGGCTTCGATGCTACGCATCGCGTCGCTGACCATGCGCGTGTTGCGGTGTACCGAGCGCGGTGCCCAGTCGCCTTTGCGCACTTCATCGAGCATAGAGCCACGAATACGAATGCCAGCGTAGGTTTCAAAGCTGGCGCCTTTGCTGTCGTCAAATTTCTTGGCGGCTTCGAGCAGGCCAATCATGCCCGCTTGCAGGAGGTCTTCGAGCTGCACGTTGGCCGGCAAACGCGCAAGCAGGTGATAACCGATACGCTTGACCAAAGGCGCGTACTGGTTAATCAATCGTTCTTGTTCATTTTGCACACTGGCCTTGCTGTACATTCTTAGCCCACCAAGTGCTGCCGTCATAAGGGTGTTCCTGCCGGGGCATGGACGAGACGCTCAACAAAAAATTCCAAGTGCCCACGTGGATTGGCCGGCAACGGCCATGCATCCACTTTCTGCGCCAATGCTTTAAAGGCTAGCGCAGCTTTGGAACGTGGGAAGGCTTCGTACACGGCTTTTTGCTTTTGCACGGCCTTACGCACCACTTCGTCGTAGGGCACAGCGCCAACGTATTGCAGCGCTACATCCAAGAAGCGATCGGTCACTTTGGTCAGCTTAGCAAACAGGTTGCGGCCTTCTTGCGGGCTGTGAAC
Organism: Atopomonas hussainii; assembly: GCF_900109735.1. GTDB lineage: Bacteria > Pseudomonadota > Gammaproteobacteria > Pseudomonadales > Pseudomonadaceae > Atopomonas > Atopomonas hussainii. The sequence continues at coordinate 79,267 of NZ_FOAS01000005.1, read as the reverse complement.
CATGTTGGCCAGCACGCGAAAACGCATGATGCCGTAGTCGCGATTAAGCAGTTTGATCAGCGCGTAGGCGTCGGTGATGGAGGTGGGCTCGTCACACACCACCAACAAGACTTCCTGCGCGGCACGCACGAAGCTGATCACCGAATCGCCGATACCCGCAGCGGTGTCTACCACCAGCACATCGACGTTATCGCTGATATCGCTAAAGGCTTGGATAAGACCGGCGTGCTCCATCGGCGACAGCGACACCATCGCTTGGGTGCCCGAGGCCGCTGGCACGATGCGAATGCCGCCCGGACCCTGCAACAAGACATCGCGCAGTTCGCATTCGCCAGCAATCACGTCGGCCAAGGTTTTTTGCGGCTTTAAGCCGAGCAATACGTCGACATTGGCGAGACCTAAGTCGGCGTCCATTAACATCACCCGACGGCCTAAATCAGCCAGCGCCATGCACAGGTTGACCGACACATTGGTCTTGCCCACGCCACCCTTGCCCCCGGTGACGGCGATTACCTGTACAGGATGCATGCTACTCATGATGCGTACTGCCCTCTTCCACTCTGTTCGCGGCAAGGCCTGCGAACCTCATTATTCATTGTTGTCGATTTATCGACCTTTGCCGCCATCATACCGCCTGCGGCCAGCCTGCGCCTTTATCCAGGCCTGTAAACACGCCTTGGAGCAATTCTTCGGCGGGCTCTGCGGGTAATTGTAGATGTACTGCACGACTAACCAATTGCGCCGCTGTCGGCACGGATAAATCTTCAGGAATGCGCGGGCCATCGGCCAGATACGCCACCGGCAGTTTGCGCGTGATGGCCAGCGCCAGCGATTCGCCCAGCGTGGCGGCTTCATCGACGCGGCTTAAGATCAGGCCGCTTAAGTCACAGCCTTGGTAATTCTGATAGGCCGCCTGCATCACGGCCGCTTGACTGGTGGCGCCGAGCACTAAGTAGTTACGCACTTTGCCCCGCAGGCTTTCCAGCGCGGTGAGCTGCTCGCGCAGGCCCGGTGCGCTTTTCGGCATGCCGGCGGTATCGATCAGCACGGTGCGCTTGTCGGCGTATTGCTTGAGCACTTGCTGCAGCGGCTGCGACGGATCGGCGGCGGTCACCGGCACGCCCAAGATGCGGCCTAAGGTACGCAGTTGCTCCTGCGCGCCGATGCGGTAGCTGTCTAAGCTCACCAGCGCCAAGTTACGCGCGCCGTATTTGAGTACATAACGCGCTGCCAGCTTAGCCAGCGTGGTGGTTTTGCCCATGCCGGCAGGGCCGACCAAGGCAATCAAACCGGGCTCATGCAGCGGCTCGTTAATGGGTGTTTTGACCGCATGGGCCAGATGCGCCAGCACCATGCGCCAGGCTTGGCGGGCATCGTTGATGTGCTTCACGCGATTAAGCAGCGAGCGGGTTAAATCGGCTGGCAAACCCATTTGCAGCAAGCGCTTGCACAGCCGGGCTTGCAGCGGGCTTTGCTGGCTCATGCGGCTCCAGGCCATGCTGCTGAGCTGCACTTCGAGCAGCTCACGCAGGCCCGACAGCTCGGCCTGCATCTTCGCCATGCTGGCGTTATCGCTGGCAAGTGCTGGGCTGGCCGGCTCGGCTAAACGTTGCTTGAGCGCTTGAGCAAAGTTGACCGGCTCTTGCGGCAGCGTGGGTTCGATGCGCTTATCGGTCATCTGCCGATTGGCGGCTTTTTCTTCGGCGCTACGCAGCAGCAGCTCTGCGCGTGCTTGGGCAATGCGCGACTGGGTTTTTTGCAGCTCAGTGGCCAGCTCTGGGCTGGGCTTACTCGGCGTCACGGCGCTGGTGGGATAGTCCAGACATGCGGTCAGCTCGATACCGCCGGCCACCTTGCGGTTGCCCATGATCACGGCATCGGCACCGAGTTCCTCGCGCACCAGCTTCATGGCTTGGCGCATATCGGGGGCGAAGAAGCGTTTGACTTGCATGCTGCACCTCTACTGTTCTGTGGCCGCCGAGTTGTCGTTTAGCCGTTCTGTCCAACCGTTGCCACGATGGTGACTTGCTTGGTTTCCGGCACTTCTTGGTACGACAACACATGCAGACTGCTGCTGGAGAGTCGCGCGAAGCGCGACATCATGGCCCGAATCGGACCGGCCACCAGCAACACCGCCGGCTTGCCTTGCATTTCTTGCCGCTGCACCGCGTCGATTAACGAACGTTGCAGCTTTTCAGCCATGCCCGGCTCGAGAAGAATGCCATCTTCCTGACCCTGACCAGCTTTCTGTAGGCTATTGAGCAATATCTGTTCCAACTTCGGCTCAAGGGTAATGACCGGCAGCTCAGGCTCTAGCCCAACGATGTTCTGCACGATACTGCGCGCCAACGAGACACGAACCGCTGCGGTAATCGCGGCGGGATCTTGACTCTTACCCGCTTGATTGGCGATGGCCTCGGCAATGGTGCGAATGTCGCGAATCGGCACCTGCTCTTGCAGCAGACTCTGTAGCACTTTCAGCAGTGCCGACAAACTGATCATGCCCGGCACCAGCTCTTCAGCCAGCTTGGGCGAGCTGCGCATCAGGTTTTGCAGCAGCTGCTGCACTTCTTCATGGCCGAGCAACTCATGCGCATGCTGATACAGCACTTGGTTAAGGTGCGTGGCCACCACAGTGCTGGCATCCACCACGGTGTAACCCAGCGACTGCGCTTGATCGCGCTGCTGGGTTTCGATCCACACCGCCTCTAAGCCAAACGCGGGGTCGCGCCCGGCAATGCCGTTGACCGTGCCGTACACCTGCCCTGGGTTAATCGCCAACTCGCGCTCGGGGTAGATTTCCGCCTCGGCCACCGACACACCCATCAGCGTCAACCGATAGGCATTAGGCAGCAGATCGAGATTGTCGCGGATATGCACCGAGGGCATTAAGAAGCCCATGTCTTGCGAGAGCTTTTTGCGCACGCCTTTAATGCGCGCCAGCAGTTGCCCGCCTTGGTTGCGGTCGACCAAAGGAATCAGCCGGTAGCCCACTTCAAGGCCGACCAAGTCCACTGGCTGCACGTCGTCCCAACCTAACTCTTTGGCCTCTGGGCGCTGTGCGGGGGCGGCTTCGAGCTGTTTCTGTGCCTCAACTTCGGCCAGTTCTTGCTTCTGTTGCTGACGCTTCCAAATCCAGTAAGCGCCACCGGCACACACCAAGCCCAAGCCCACAAAAGGCACGTGCGGCATGCCCGGCACTAAACCCATCACAATCAAAATACCGGCAGAAACGGCCAACGCCTTGGGCGAGGCGAACATCTGCCGATTGACCTGCTGGCCCATGTCTTCGGAGTCCGACACACGGGTCACCATGATCGCCGCAGCGGTGGAGAGCAGCAGCGACGGCACTTGCGCCACCAAGCCGTCACCGATAGTCAGCAGTACATAAATGCGCCCAGCATCGCCGAAAGTCAGCGCGTGCTGGAACATGCCGATAGCGATACCGCCGATGATGTTGATAAACAAAATTAGCAAACCGGCGATGGCGTCACCACGCACGAACTTACTGGCACCGTCCATCGAGCCATAGAAGTCAGCTTCTTCAGCCACCTCAGCACGGCGGCGCTTGGCTTCTTTTTGATCGACCAAGCCTGCGTTCAAATCGGCGTCGATGGCCATTTGCTTGCCGGGCATGGCATCCAAGGTAAAACGCGCGCTGACCTCAGAAATACGCCCCGCACCTTTGGTGACCACCACGAAGTTAATGATCATCAAGATGGCGAACACCACCAGACCGACCACGTAGTTACCGCCGATCACCACCTCACCGAAGGCTTTAATCACCTTACCGGCGGCATCGCCGCCTTCATGGCCGTGCAACAGCACCACGCGGGTTGAGGCCACGTTGAGCGCCAAGCGCAGTAAGGTGGCGACCAGCAAAATGGTCGGGAAAACGGCGAAATCCAGCGGCCGCAAGGCATACACACTGACCAGCAACACGACGATGGACAGCGCGATATTGAAGGTGAAAAACACGTCGAGCAAAAACGGCGGAATCGGCAAGGTCATCATGCCGAGAATCACCAACAGCAAGATAGGCACGCCCAAATTGCCGCGACTCAAGGCCTGTGCATTGCTGCGTAGTGATCCGACTAGCTGCGCTCGATCCACGCTCGGCTCCTGTAACGAGTTAAAGCGTCGCGCGTTCAAAGCCTTGACGCGCAACACGACTTAAACGCGTTACTGCAAGAACCCTTCCAAGTTTATTTTTTAGCCAAATCAGCTGTTTAGCGGGTCAAAAGATTAACTCGGCGTGGCGCGGCTTAAGCGGGGCAGCGTTTAGTCGTGCTGCAAGTCATCGGGAATGGGCAAATCCCCCAGCGACTGCGGCCGCTTGCCCTTGCCGGCTTGGTATTGGCGCAGTTGGTAGATATAGGCCAGCACTTGGGCTACGGCCAAATACAGGCCGGCGGGGATTTCCTGATCCAGCTCGGTGGAGTAATACACTGCCCGCGCCAGCTCCGGCGAGGGCAGGATAATCACCTCGTGCTCACTGGCCACTTCGCGAATCTTAAACGCCAAGAAGTCGGCGCCCTTGGCGATCAGGCGCGGCGCACCGCCTTGTTCGGGGTCGTATTTCAGCGCCACCGAGAAGTGTGTCGGGTTAGTGATCACCACATCGGCTTTGGGCACTTCGGCCATCATGCGGCGTTCGGCCATTTCACGCTGCAACTGGCGAATCTTCGACTTCACCTCGGGCTTACCTTCGGTGTCTTTGTATTCGTCGCGGATTTCCTGCTTGGTCATCTTCAGCTTTTCGCCGTGATCCCACAGCTGAAACGGCACATCCACGGCGGCAATCAAAATCAACGAAGCCGACAGCGCCACTAAGCTCCAGCCGACCATTTTTACGCTGTGCAGCATGGCCGGCAGCATCGGCTCATGGGGCAAGCCCATCAGCTCGGTCAGCTGGCTGTTCATCACCAGCAGCGCCACGGCGAGCACCACGCCGAACTTGGCCAGCGCTTTAATCAGCTCGACCAAAGCCTTGGCGGAGAACATGCGCTTAATGCCTTCCAGCGGGTTTAAGCGGCTGGCTTTCGGCGCCAAGGCTTGCCACGAGAAGATCACCCCGCCCATGCCTAAGGGGCCGATGATCGAGGCAATAAACAGAAAAATCAGAAACGGCACTAAGGCCTCTAGCGCCGAATAGCCGGCGCCGACCAATAGCTCGGACATGCTGCGCGGGTCGAACATCGCCCCGCGCTCTAGGTCGAAGCAGGCTTTCATCACCCGCACGAACATATCCAGCAAAATGCCGCCACTAACCAGCAGCGCCGCACTGCCGCCTAAGGTAACCGCTAAGGTGGACAGCTCTTTGGAGCGCGCGACCTGGCCTTTTTCCCGCGCCTCACGCAGCCGTTTCTCCGTGGGCTGTTCTGTGCGTTCCTGACTGCTGTCGTTCTCGGCCATAGCACCCTCACGGCTGGCTGAGCTGACGCAGCATGGTCAGCGCATCGGTGGCGAGCACCTGATATTGGCCCAAGATATCGCTGATGCTGATCCAAAAAATCACCAGCCCCAGCACTAAGGTCATCGGAAAACCAATGGAGAAAATATTCAGCTGCGGCGCGGCGCGGGTCATCACGCCAAAGGCCAAGTTAACGATAAGCAGCGCGGTCACCGCGGGCAATGCAATCAATACCCCAGCGGCCAGCACCCAGCTCAGCCGGCCTGCTAGCTCATAAAAGTGCCCAACTACCAACGCCTGCCCCACTGGCAGCGTGGTAAAGCTGTCGATCAGCACCTCGAACACTACCAAATGGCCATTCATGGCGAGAAACATCAGCGTGGTGAGCAGCAGCAAAAATTGGCTCAGCACCGGCACCGACACGCCGTTACTGGGGTCGACCATCGAGGCAAAACCGAGGCCCATTTGCATGGCAATCAACTGCCCGGCCACCACGAAGATGTGAAAGAACAGCTGCAACATAAAGCCCAGCATGGCGCCGAGCAGAATCTGCTCACCAATCAGCCACACCGCTTTGGCACTGATGGCGTCCACCTGCGGCATGGCGGGCAAAGTCGGCGCAATCAGCACCGTCACGGTAAGGGCCAGATACAAGCGCACGCGCATCGGCACTAGCTGGGTGCCGATAATCGGCATGGTCATAAACAGCGAAGCCATGCGAAACAACGGCAGCAAAAATTGGCCGACCCAACCGCCGATTTGCTCCGAAGTTAGCTCCAGCATGGCTCTGGCTCAGCCGATTAGCTGCGGCACGGAGCGAATCAGGTTCTCCGTGAAATCCATGAGCTTTTGCGCCAGCCACGGGCCCGTCCAGATCATGGTCATCAAGGTGACAATCAGGCGCGGCAAAAAGCTTAAGGTTTGTTCGTTAATCTGCGTGGCGGCCTGAAAGGTGGCCACCAACAGGCCCACCAGCAAGCTCGGCACCACAATCACCATGACGATCAGCGCCGTGAGCCACAGCGCCTCGCGGAACAGGTCTACCGCTACTTCAGGAGTCATAGGGGCCTCCGTACGGCGCTACACGCCGCCAAAACTCGCCGCTAAGGTGCCGATAATCAGCGCCCAGCCATCGACCAGCACAAACAGCATCAACTTAAAGGGCAGCGACACGATCAACGGCGAGAGCATCATCATACCCATGGCCATCAACACGCTGGACACCACCAGATCGATGACCAAAAACGGGATAAAAATCATGAAGCCGATCTGGAACGCGGTTTTTAGCTCAGAGGTAATAAACGCCGGCACCAGAATCGTCAGCGGCGCTTCCTCGGGGCTGGCGATATCGGTGCGCTGCGACAGGCGCACAAACAGCTCCAGATCGCTTTCGCGGGTTTGCGCCAGCATAAAACGCTTGATCGGCACTTGCGCTTTATCCAGCGCCTCAACCGCACCAAGCTGCTCGTTTAGATACGGCTGCACGGCATCACGATTAATTTCATCGAAGGTCGGCGCCATGATGAAAAAGGTCAAAAACAAGGCAATGCCCACCAACACTTGGTTAGAAGGCGTCTGCTGCAAACCCAACGCCTGACGCAAAATAGAAAACACGATGACGATGCGGGTAAAGCTGGTCATCAACATAACAATCGCGGGGATAAATCCCAGCGCCGTCATGATCAGCAAAATCTGCAGGCTAACGGTGTACTGCTGCTGACCTTGTTCGTCGGTACTTAAGGTAATCGCCGGTATCGACAGCGGATCAGCCGCCTGCGCCAACATCGGCAGCAGCGCCAGCGCAGCGGCGAGCAGCACGCGCAACCAAGACATCATGGGCGCTTATCCTTGTTGATCATTTCCAGCAGGCGCTGGGCGAACTCGGGGGTCTGCGCTTGTTGCGAATTAACCGGAATCGGCTCGCGCAGTTCCAGCAACGTGGTGATGCGCCCCGGCGCCACGCCAAGCAGTAATTGCTGCTGGCCCACTTGCACCAACAGCAAACGCTCACGCGGGCCCAACGGCAAAGCCGCCAGCACCTTAAGCGCGCCTTTACCGGCCGGGCCGACTTGCTGCACACGGCGCATCAACCACGCCATGACAAACACCAGCGCAATCACCGCCAACAAGGCGACGCTGAGTTCAATCAGCTTGCTGCCCCATGCCAGGCTTGGCGCGCTATCTTCCGCCGCCAGCGCAGCCTGCGGCGCCAGCCATAACAGCCACGCGGCTCGCATTAGCGCAGCTTCTTAATACGTTCGCTGGGGCTGATCACGTCGGTGAGGCGGATGCCGAATTTCTCGTTCACCACCACCACTTCGCCGTGGGCGATCAGCGTGCCGTTGACCAACACATCCAGCGGCTCACCGGCTAAGCGGTCCAGTTCCACCACCGAGCCTTGGTTAAGCTGCAGCAAATTGCGGATGGTGATGTCGGTATTGCCCACTTGCATGGAGATGGTCACGGGGATATCGAGAATCACATCCAGATTCGGCGCCCCCTCCAAACTGACTCCGGCATCCGCTTTGGGCGGCGTACCAAACTGCTCCATCGGCGCTTTACTACTGGCAGGCGCAGCAGCCGGGGCCGCGGCCTCAGCCTGATTCATCAGGGCGTCGATATCGTCTTGCCCGCCGCCATCGCCAGACTCTTCCAGCGCGGCTGCCCACTCATCGGCCAGAGCTTGGTCGTCTAGGGCGCCTTCGTCGGGGTTTTGGTTTTCTTCGTCAGCCATCACAACCTCGTTCTTACAGCTTGAATGCATTGACCGCTGTTAGCGGTGGCTCTTCACCGGTTCGAGCACCTGCAAGGCCAAGTTGCCTCGATGCGACCCTAGCTTGACCTTAAACGTGGGCACGCCATTGGCACGCATCACCATCTCTTCCGGCATTTCCACCGGAATCACGTCACCGGCTTTCATGTTCAAAATATCGCGCAGGCTCAACTGGCGGCGCACCACGGTAGAGTTCAACGGCACCGGGGCGTCGAGAATGTCCTCGCGCAACGAACGCACCCAGCGTTCGTCCTGATCGTCGATATCCGATTGCACGCCGGCATCGAGAATTTCGCGAATCGGCTCAATCATCGAGTACGGCATGGTCAGGTGCATATCGCCGCCGCCGCCATCCAGCTCAACATGGAAGGTCGATACCACCACCACTTCACTGGGGCTGACGATGTTCGCCAGCGCCGGGTTAACCTCGGAGCCGATGTAATCGAAGTTGAGCTTATAGACCGAGTTCCACGCCTCTTTCATGTCGATAAAGGCTTGATCGAGCACCATGCGCACCACGCGCAGCTCGGTGGGGGTGAACTCGCGGCCTTCGATCTTGGCGTGACGGCCATCGCCGCCAAAGAAGTTGTCCACCAGCTTGAACACCAGCTTGGCATCCATGATGAACAAGCCAGTGCCGCGTAGCGGCTTCATCTTCACTAAGTTCAAACTGGTGGGCACATACAGTGAATGCACGTACTCGCCAAACTTCATCACCTGCACACCGCCCACCGCAACATCCGCCGAGCGGCGCAGCATGTTGAACAAGCTGACGCGGGTGTAGCGGGCAAAACGCTCGTTGATCATCTCCAGCGTGGGCATCCGCCCACGCACGATGCGGTCTTGACTGGTGAGGTCGTACTGCTTAATGCCGCCGGGGGCGACATCGGTTTCCGTTTCGACATCACCGTCATCGACGCCGTGTAACAGGGCATCGATTTCGTCTTGTGACAGCAGATCTTGAACAGCCATGTGCGCTACCTAGGCTTATTGCACGACAAAATTAGTGAACAACACTTGCTCGACGACATCCGCGCCGGTCTCACGCTGAGCAATTTCTTTCACTTTGGCGGTGGCTTGCTCACGCAAGGCGACCTTGCCTTCGGGCTTCATCAGTTCGGCAAAGTTTTGCTGGGAAAACAGCATCACCAGCTCGTTACGCAGCACCGGCATATGCACTTTCAGCTCGTCGAGCTTGGCCGGGTCGCGCGCCATTAAGCTGACATGCACTTGCATGTAATGCTGACGACCTTCGTGGGTGTAATTGACCACAAAGGCGGGGGTTAGCTGCTCATATAAAGCCGGCAACTTAACCGGCTCGGCGGGCTCGGCGGCCTCTTCGGGCTCTGCACTTTTTTGCCCGCCCAAGAAGAACCACACGCCGCCTGCCGAAGCCGCGCCCACCACGATAAAGCCCACCAACATCATGATGATGAGCTTCTTATTGCCGGCGGGTTTTGCCTCTGCTGGCGCTTCTGCTGGTTTTTGCTCTTGTTTTGCCATGCCAATAATCCGTCGCTTAAGAGTGTTTTGCGCGCTATTGCGCTGGATTCAGCAAGAGCTGTGCCAGCCAACAACACCCGAATGAGTTACCGAGGCGAGCCATTAGCATCGCCTACAGGCATTTTAGAAAGAACCGCAGAAAAAGCAGGTTTTCACCCCGAGATAGCGCCACACCAGCCGTGCTGGCGCATTACCGAGGGGGCATTTAGTTCCAGCGGCGCAGGTGGCAGGTCACTTCTTCGCGGTCGTGGTACAGCTGCTTGCAGCCGATACTCACACGCACACCGGCGTCATCGAAGAAGTCTTCAAGGCGCGCCAAAATCTGCTGCACTTCGGCATAGCGGGTCTTCATCGGCAGTTTGAGGTTCACAATGGCCTCACGGCACCAGCCGTGGCCGAGCCATTGCTCGATCAGCCAGGCGGTGCGCGCCGGTCGCTCGACGATATCGCAGACCATCCAATCCACCGGCTTACGCGGCTCAAACACATAGCCATCGGCGCGTTGGTGATCGACCAAGCCAGAATCCATCAGCGCCTTATCCATCGGCCCGTTATCCACGGCGGTGACGCGCATATGCCGCTGTACCAATTGCCATGTCCAGCCGCCCGGCGCCGCGCCTAAGTCCACCGCGGTCATGGCCGGCGCTAGGCGATCATCCCACTGCTCGCGCGGCACAAAGTGATGCCAGGCTTCTTCCAGCTTTAAGGTGGAGCGACTCGGCGCCTCGCGGGGAAACTTCAAGCGTGGAATGCCCATCGGCCACGGCGCCGCATTGGTTTGCTCCACTAAGCCAACAAACACCCGCTGACTATTTAAGAAGAACAACTGAATACGCCCCGGCAGCGGCGCATTAGCGCGCAAACAGCCGACCTTGTGCATGCCCTTTTCCAGCGGCGCCTGAAACTTTTTACAAAAGCCCGCCAGCGCTTTGCCGTCGTTGGTGTCCGGCACCTCCAACCACACTTGCGAAACACGCGGATACGCGCGAAAAGCGCCCAGCAAGGTGGTGAGGCGGTCTTTCTCAGGCAAATCAACAAACTGCCCGCGCGCCCATTGGCGAATAAAAATCAGCTGCGCAAAACGTACCGACTGCATCAAGGTTTCGCAGGCAGCGGCGTCATTCATCTGCCATTGCACCCAGCCTTGGCTGGCTTGGGTGCGGGCAAAGCCGCTTAAGCCTAAGCGCTCGGCATGGGCTTGGATTTCACTGGCCGCTTCCCCTTCGAAACCGGGGCGGCATTGCAAGAGCAGACTGTTCATCGATACCTCGTTAGCTGGTCGCGCACTATAGCACCGCCACCTGCGCGGCAAAAAAAGCTGGTAGATCAAGCACTAAGAAACCGCTTGCGGCAACAAACGGCTCAACCTTAGTCAGCCAAGGCCGATAGCAAGGCACGCGTTAGCGCCATGACTACAATCAAGGCTGTAGGAAAACTCCGCAGCACGGCAAGGACTCCCCCATGCGTAACAACCAACCCATCACGCAAACCGAACGCACGTTTCCCGCTGAGCAGCGGCTGATCTCCACCACCGACTTAAAAGGTCAGATCACCTACAGCAATCAGGCGTTCATCGACATCAGCGGCTTTAGCACCACAGAACTACAAGGCGCCCCGCATAATCTGGTGCGCCACCCAGATGTGCCGGCAGCGGTGTTTGAGCATATGTGGCAAACCTTAAAACACGGCAAGCCGTGGATGGGCATCGTGAAAAATCGCTGCAAAAATGGCGACTTCTACTGGGTTAACGCCTATGTCACACCCATTCTGCAAGACGCACAGGTGATCGGTTATGAGTCGGTGCGGGTCAAGCCCAGCCGCGAACAAGTCGCCCGCGCCACCGCGCTGTATCAGCGTATCAATCAAGGCAAGCCGGCCCTCGCCCCGCTGCAACAGCTGTTCGCCCGTAGCGGCGCCTATATTCCGGTGCTTGCCGGCGCCGGCATTACCGCGCTAGCCAGTGCATTGGGCTTAAGCGCCAGCCTCACGCCCCTAGCGGCGTTGGCCGGCATCGCAGCAGGCTTAGCCTGCTTGGGCCTGCAACAGCAAGGTCTGAAACGCCTGTTAAAAATTGCCGACCGGCACACCAGCGACCCACTGATTGCCACCATGTACACCGACCAAACCGGTGATTGGGCCCGCTTAGAGCTGGCCTTGCTGAGCCAAGAAGCCCGTTTAGCCACCTGCTTAACCCGTCTGCAAGACAGCACCGGCACCTTGGCACGCCAAGCCAGCGAAGCCGAAGGCGTTGCCCAGCGCAGCTTTGCCAGCCTTGAACAGCAGCGTCAAGAAACAGACTTAGTGGCTACCGCGATTCAGCAAATGGCCGCCACCACACAAGAGGTAGCCAGCAATGTGCACCTCACCGCCGAGGCCACGCAAAAAGCCAATCAGCTGGCCCGCCAAGGCCAAGACGTCGCTCGCTCTACGCGAGAAGCCATCGAGCGCCTCTCCAGCGCCGTAGGGGAAACCAGCGACGCCGTGACGCAGTTAGCGCAAGACAGCAACGAAATCGGCGGCGTGGTGGATGTGATTAAAAGCATCGCTGAACAAACCAACCTACTGGCGCTTAACGCCGCCATCGAGGCCGCTCGCGCCGGTGAGCAAGGCCGGGGTTTTGCCGTGGTGGCCGATGAGGTGCGCGCCCTCGCCCAGCGCACGCAAGAATCCACCCAGCAAATCCACAACCTGATCGCCAAGCTACAAAGCGCCGCCAAAGATGCCGTCGATACCATGCAGCATGGGCGCATTCAGGCCGACGAAGGGGTCAGCCGTGTGCAAGACGCCGACAGCGCCTTGGCCGGCATCCAGCAAGCGATCGAGCAAATCAACGACATGGCGCGACAAATCGCCAGCGCCGCCGAAGAACAAAGCGCGGTCAGCGACGAGGTCAGCCGTAATATCGCCAACATTGCCACGCTGGCCGATCGCACCAGCGAAGAGGCCCGCTTAAGCGCCGACTTGAGCGAGTCCCTCACCCACACCGCACACGCCCAGCAAGCCCTAGCCTTGCGTTTTACCCGCAGCCATTAAGGCAAACGCTGTAAGAAGCGTGCCACGCAAACAGCGGCCTGCTGCAGGTTATCCGCCTGCGTCAGGCCGCTGCTTTTTAGCGGCTTAAAGTCGTGATCGCCGCTGTTGAGCCATTGCACAGTAAGGGCCGGGCTTAAGGCATAGCCCTCCACCTCGGCGCGTTTACCGAACGGGTCGCGCTCGCCCTGCACAATCAGCCCCGGCGTAGCGAGGCTGGCCAAATGCGCCGTGCGCAGTTTCTCTGGCTTGCCCGGCGGATGAAACGGATAGCCCAAGCACACCAACGCATCGACCTCTACTTGGTCGACCAGCAAGCTAGCCATGCGCCCGCCCATGGATTTACCGCCAAGCGCCACACGGCCCGGCCATTGGCTTTTTACCAGCGCCAATACTTCGCTGAAATGCGCCAATAAAGCGCCCTGAGCATTGGGCGGACGTTTTTTGCCATCGGCGCGACGCGCCTGCATATAAGGAAACTCAAAGCGCACCACAGTGACGCCCTGCTCTGCCAAGCCTGCTGCCATGCTTTGCATAAACTCGCTGTCCATCGGTGCGCCGGCGCCATGGGCCAACAGCAGTAACCAGTCGTCTGCTGACTCGGCACGGTTCCACAATAATTCGTCTGTCATGTCTACGCTCAGTGAGTGATTTATCGATGCGCATTGATCTAGCGCAAGGTTGCAAGCATTCAACCTGCGGCCAATAAGCGCTATCCTTAGACCCAGTCGCACCTTGTAACAAAAATATCCGCGACATCGCCTTCGCGCACCGAGAAACGGACCTCCTCAACAGAGGGGCAGCACGCTCTATCTCTGGGCTTGCTGGGGTTGTGGAAATGTCTTTGTCATTGCAATGACTAGGGGCATTCCCCATACTTGCGCCGCTTTTTTCTGTCCCCATAAAACTCGAAACCGTGGAACCCCTAGCATGAGTACAGCAACTACTCCGACTGCTTATAACTATAAGGTGGTCCGCCAGTTTGCCGTGATGACGGTAGTCTGGGGGGTCATTGGGATGGCCATGGGTGTGTTTATCGCTGCCCAGCTGGTTTGGCCGGAACTTAACTTCGGCTTGCCTTGGACCAGCTTCGGACGTCTGCGTCCGCTGCACACCAATGCCGTAATCTTCGCCTTCGGCGGTTGCGCCCTGTTTGCGACGTCTTACTACGTCGTGCAGCGCACCAGCCAAGCCCGCCTGATCTCTGACGGTCTGGCTGCCTTTACCTTCTGGGGTTGGCAGGCAGTTATCGTGCTGGCGGTCATCACCCTGCCACTGGGTTACACCAGCAGCAAGGAATACGCTGAGCTGGAATGGCCGATCGATATCCTGATCGCAGTCGTGTGGATTTCTTACGCACTGGTGTTCTTCGGCACCGTGATCAAGCGTAAGACTAAGCACATCTACGTGGGTAACTGGTTCTTCGGTGGTTTCATCCTCACCGTGGCCATGCTGCACATCGTCAACAGCGCCGCCATGCCGGTGGATATGCTGAAGTCGTACTCCGCCTACTCCGGCGCTACCGACGCGATGATCCAGTGGTGGTACGGCCACAACGCCGTAGGTTTCTTCCTGACGGCTGGCTTCCTGGGCATGATGTACTACTTCGTACCTAAGCAGGCTGAGCGTCCGATCTACTCCTACCGCCTGTCTATCGTGCACTTCTGGGCACTGGTTTCGATCTACATCTGGGCTGGCCCGCACCACCTGCACTACACCGCGCTGCCAAACTGGGCGCAGTCGCTGGGCATGGTGATGTCACTGATTCTGCTGGCACCGAGCTGGGGCGGCATGATCAACGGCATGATGACCCTGTCGGGCGCCTGGCATAAGCTGCGCACCGACCCGATCCTGCGCTTCTTGGTGGTTTCGCTGGCCTTCTACGGCATGTCCACCTTCGAAGGCCCGATGATGGCGATCAAGACCGTTAACGCCCTGTCGCACTACACCGACTGGACCATCGGCCACGTACACGCTGGTGCCTTGGGTTGGGTTGCGATGATCTCCATCGGCTCGATCTATCACCTGCTGCCGAAAGTGTTTGGTCTGAAAGAGATGCACAGCATCCCGCTGATCAACGCACACTTCTGGCTGGCCACCATCGGCACTGTGCTGTACATCGCCTCTATGTGGGTCAACGGCATCACTCAGGGCCTGATGTGGCGCGCGGTCAACGAAGACGGCACCCTGACCTACAGCTTCGTAGAGTCGGTTGTAGCCAGTGAGCCGGGTTACATCGTGCGTGTGATTGGTGGCGCGTTCTTCGTCACCGGCATGCTGCTGATGGCCTACAACACCTGGCGTACCGTGCGTGCTTCCAAGCCGGCTGAGGCCGAAGCCGCTGCGCAGATGGCCTAAGGAGTCGCCTGATGAAACAACATGAATTAGTCGAAAAAAACCTCGGCCTGATGATCTTCTTCATGATCATCGCGGTGAGCATCGGCGGTCTGACCCAGATCGTCCCGCTGTTCTTCCAGCCGGAAACCACTGAGCCGGTCGAAGGCCTCAAGCCTTACACCGCGCTGCAGCTGGAAGGCCGCGACATCTACATCCGTGAAGGCTGCGTTGGCTGCCACTCGCAGATGGTACGTCCGTTCCGTGCCGAGACCGAACGTTATGGTCATTACTCGGTGGCCGGTGAAAGCGTCTACGACCACCCCTTCCTGTGGGGCTCTAAGCGTACCGGTCCGGACTTGGCTCGCGTTGGTGGCCGCTACTCCGATGAGTGGCAGCGTGCTCACCTGTACAACCCGCGCAACGTAGTACCGGAGTCCATCATGCCAGCTTACCCCTGGCTCGCCGAAGGTGTGCTAGACGGCAAGAAGACTGCGGACAAAATGCGTGCTCTGCGCACTTTAGGCGTGCCCTACAGCGACGAAGACATCGCTGGTGCCAAGGCTGCGGTTGAAGGCAAGAGCGAAATGGACGCCATCGTGGCCTACCTGCAGGTATTGGGCACGGCGATTACCAACAAGCGGTGAGTGCTATGGATATCGGAACCTTACGTGGTCTAGGCACCGTTGTGATCTTCATCGCCTTCATTGGCGTGCTGATCTGGGCCTACGGCGGCAAGCGTAAAGCGCGCTTCGACGAAGACGCCATGTTGCCCTTCGCCGATGACCCTGAGGCCGCCAAGCGCATTGAGCAAGAATCTAGGAGTAAGCAATGACCAATTTCTGGAGCGGTTGGATCACCGTTTTGGTGGTCGGCACCATTATCGGTCTGTTCTGGCTGATCTTTGCCACCCGCAAAGGCCAGCGCCCGGCAGAAACCGAAGAGACTGTGGGCCACAGCTTTGACGGTATCGAAGAGTTTGATAACCCCCTGCCCCATTGGTGGTTCCTGCTGTTCGTCGGCACCATCATCTTCGCCATCGGCTACTTAGTGCTCTATCCGGGCCTGGGTAAGTGGGAAGGCGTACTGGGCTGGACGCAAGTCAACCAGTGGCAGAAAGAAATGGACAAGGCCGCCGAGCAGTATGGCCCGCTGTACGCTAAGTACGCGGCCATGCCGATCGAAGAAGTGGCCAAAGACGAAGCAGCCCTGAAAATGGGTAACCGTCTGTTCGCTTCTAACTGCGCCGTGTGCCACGGTTCAGACGCCAAGGGCAGCTTCGGCTTCCCCAACCTGACCGACGACCAGTGGCGTTGGGGCGGCGAGCCGGAAACCATCAAAACCTCCATCTTGGCTGGCCGTATGGGCGCCATGCCGGCTTGGGGTGATGCACTGGGTGAAGAAGGCGTGAAAAACGTATCTGCCTACGTGCTGAAAATGGCTGGCCTGAAAACCCCGGAAGGCATCGACGTTGAGGCAGGTCAAAAGATCTTCGCCACCAACTGCGTAGCCTGTCACGGTGCCGATGGCAAAGGTAACCCGCTGATGGGTGCGCCGAACCTGACCAGCAACAAAGGCTGGATCTTTGGTTCGAGCTACACCCAAGTGCAGCAGACCATTCGCTACGGCCGTAACGGCCAAATGCCTAAGCAAGAACACCTGCTCGGTAACGACAAGGTGCACCTGCTGGCAGCGTATGTGTACAGCCTGTCTCATGGCGAACAACCCGAGAAGGAATAAGCCAGCGCGACCCTGTGTCGCAGGCTGAAAACGCTAAAGCGGCGTATCCTTCAAGGGTGACTAGCCCTAACAACAAGGCCGGCACATGCCGGCCTTGTTGTTTCTAAAAGAAATGGATCAGCCCGATGAGTAATGACCAGATCCCCGTACGGGACATCACCCCGCCCAAGCTCAAGCCCGTTAAGGTCGATAGCAACGGCGAGTTCGATCTGTATGCCAAGCAAGAGAAGATTTACACCAAAGCCTTTACCGGCCTGTTCCGCAACCTGCGCATGGGTGGCGGGGCGTTTCTCTTCTTGCTGTATTTCGGCACGGTTTGGCTCAACTGGGGCGGTCGCCAAGCGGTGTGGTGGAACCTGCCAGAGCGCAAGTTCTACATCTTTGGCATGACCATCTGGCCGCAAGACTTCATCCTGCTCTCTAGCCTCTTGATCATCAGCGCCTTTGGCCTGTTCTTTATTACTGTGTTCGCCGGCCGCGTTTGGTGCGGTTACACCTGCCCGCAAAGCGTGTGGACGTGGATCTTCATGTGGGCGGAAAAGGTCACCGAAGGCGACCGCAACCAACGCATGAAGCTCGACAAACAGCCGATGAGCCAGAACAAGCTGACGAAAAAAGCCGCCAAGCATGGCCTGTGGTTCTTAGTCAGCTTTGTCACCGGCTTAACCTTTGTCGGCTACTTCACCCCCATCCGCGACTTGGTGATTGAATTCTTCACCCTGCAAGCCAGCGGCTGGGCGTATTTCTGGATTGGCTTCTTCACCGTAGCCACCTACTTAAACGCCGGCTACCTGCGCGAGCAGGTGTGCATCTACATGTGCCCCTATGCACGTTTCCAAAGCGTGATGTTCGATAAAGATACGTTGGTGGTGTCGTACGACCCACGCCGGGGCGAAAGCCGTGGCCCGCGTAAGCGTGGCAGCGATTACCAAGCCGAAGGCCTGGGCGACTGCATCGACTGCAAAGCCTGCGTGCACGTCTGCCCCACCGGCATCGACATCCGCGATGGCCTGCAATACGAGTGCATTACCTGCGCGGCGTGTATCGACGCCTGCGACAGCATCATGGACAAAATGGGCTATGACAAAGGCCTGATCAGCTACACCACCGAGCACAACTTAAACGGCGAAAAAACCCACCTGCTGCGCCCACGCCTAATCGGCTACGCCGTGGCGTTGCTGGCCATGCTCGCAGGCTTTGCCTTTGCCGTGATCAATCGCCCGCTGGTGGAGCTGGATGTCCTCAAAGACCGCGTGCTGTACCGCGAAAACGAAGTAGGCCGCATCGAAAACGTCTACACCGTGAAGGTGATGAACAAAGATCAGCGCCAGCACACCTACGTGATCAGCGCCGAAGGCATCGAAGGTTTAGTGCTAGAAGGCCGCCGCGAAGTGACCGCCGCGCCGGGGGAAATTCTCTCCCTGCCGATGGGGCTTTCCGTCGATCCGGAACAACTGCCTAACAGCACCAACGAAATTACCTTTAAAATCCGCTCCCTAGATGACGATGGGGTCAAGCGCAGCACCGATAGCCGCTTTATCGGCCCCGTAATTCGCTAAGGAGCCACAGTGAACACGATGAGCAAGAACCCCGCCCCCTGGTACAAACAACCTTGGTTGCTGTTTCTGCTCGGCATGCTGGGCTTTGGCATCAGCGGCGGCACCACCTTGCTCATCGTGGCGATTAACAACCAAGACCCCGTGCTGTCGGACGACTACTACGACGTCGGCAAGGGCATTAACCAATCGCTGGCCCGCGAAAGCTTTGCCGACCAACTCAAGCTGTCCGCAGATATCCGTATCGACAGCCTGACCGGCGAAATCGAGCTACAACTCAGCGGCTTGAGCCGTCCGGAGCAAATCACTCTAAATGTGATCTCCCCCACCCAGCCGGATAAAGACCGCACCATCAAGCTCACCCACAGCGCCAGCGAGCCCGGCCGCTATGTCGGTCAACTGCTGGACGAAATCATTGGCCGCCGATTCCTTGAGCTGCTCGGCCAAGAGGGCGGGCAAGAATGGCGCCTATTCGACGAGTTCTACCTGCAAGCCGAACAACAACTGGTGCTCAGCGCTGAGTTCTAATGGCTGATCTGTCCGGTTGCTACCACTGTGGCCTGCCGGTGCCCGCCGGCAGCACTTGGCAATTAGAAGTACTCGGTGCGCCACGGCAGTTTTGCTGCCCCGGCTGTCATGCCGTGTGCCAGAGCATTGTCGACGCTGGGCTAGCGAGCTATTACCAGCACCGCAGCGAACCCTCGGCCAACCCGCAGGATCTGCCCAAGGTCATTAGCGACGAGCTGGCCCTACTCGACCGCCGCGATGTGCAAGAAGACCTCGTGCGCCACGAGGGCGACAGCAGCGAATGCCTGCTGCTGGTCGAAGGCATCAGCTGCGCCGCCTGCGGCTGGCTGATCGAGCGCCACCTGCGCCAAGTGCCCGGCGTCAGTGAGGCCAACCTTAACCTCAGCAACCATCGCCTATCGCTACGTTGGCAGGCCAGCCAAGCCAAGCTGTCGCAATTGATCAGCGAGCTACGCCGCATTGGTTACGCCGCGCAGCCCTACCAGCCCGACCAAGCCGCGCAGCAGCTACAACAGGAAAACCGCCGCGCGCTGCGCCAGCTCGGTCTTGCCGGTTTGTTGTGGATGCAGGTAATGATGGCCTCGATGGCCACGTGGCCAGAGTTCAATATCGACCTCTCCGCCGACATGCACCTGATTCTGCGCTGGGTCAGCCTGTTTATGACCACACCGATTGTGCTGTATTGCTGCGCTGACTTTTTCCGTGGCGCGCTGCGCGACCTGCGCACCCGCCGGCTGACCATGGATGTCTCCGTCTCGCTGGCCATCGGCGTGGCCTATGTGGCCGGTATCTGGACCTGCTTCTCCGGCAACGGCGAGCTGTATTTCGACGCCGTCGGCATGTTTGCCTTCTTCCTGCTCGCCGGACGCTATCTGGAACGCCGCGCCCGCGAACGCACCGCGAGCAAGACCGCGCAACTGGTTAACCTGCTGCCCGCTTCGTGCCTGCGCCTTAACGCCAGCGGCGCAAGCGAGCGGGTGCTGCTCAAAGAGCTGGCCGTGGGCGACCTGCTAGAAGTACTGCCCGGCTCAGTGGTACCGGCTGACGGAGTGATTAGCCAAGGCCAGTCGAGCCTCGATGAATCGCTGCTCACCGGCGAATACCTGCCTGTGCTGCGCCGCAACGGCGAGACGGTGCACGCCGGCACCTTGAATGTGGAGGGGCCGCTACAGATCCGCGTGACCGCCTTGGGCGATGCTTCGCGACTCTCCACCATCGTGCGTTTGTTGGAGCGCGCGCAAAGCGAAAAACCGCGCTTGGCGGAACTTGCCGACCAAGTAGCGCAATACTTTTTAATCAGCGTGCTGCTGCTGTCTGCCGTGGTGGCCTATGCCTGGTGGCAGATCGAGCCCGAGCGCGCCTTGTGGATTGTGCTCGCCGTGCTGGTCGCCACGTGCCCCTGCGCGCTGTCGCTAGCCACCCCCACCGCGCTCACCACCGCCACCGGCACACTGCATGGCCTTGGCTTGTTGCTCACCCGTGGCCATGTGCTGGAAACCTTAGGCCATATCAACACGGTAGTGCTGGATAAAACCGGCACCCTCACCGAAGGCAAACTCAGCCTGCGCGAGATACGCCCGCTTGCCGCGCTAAACCCCGAACAATGCCGCAGCCTCGCCGCCGCGTTAGAGGCGCATTCAGAGCACCCCATTGCCCGCGCACTCGGGCGCGGCGAGCAACACGCCGACAACGTCAGCAACCACCCCGGCCTTGGCCTAGAAGGCTGTGTCGACGGGCAAATCCTGCGCATTGGCCAACCCGCGTTTGTCTGCGCGCTCAGCGGCTGCGCCATTCCTCAGGTAGTACAAGACAGCGGCCAATGGTTGCTGCTGGGCAATCAACGCGACCCGTTGGCGTGGTTTGTCTTGGATGATCGCCTGCGCAGCGATGCCCTCGCCCTGATCGACACCTTCCGCCAGCGCGGTTGGCGCTGTGAGCTGCTCTCCGGCGACAGCGGGCCTATGGTCGCCGAATTGGGCCAACAGCTAGCGCTAGACGCTGCCCTGGGCGGGCAAACTCCAGCGGCCAAACTGGCCCATGTACAAGCCTTGCAGCAACAGGACCACAAAGTACTGATGCTCGGCGACGGGGTGAATGACGTGCCTGTGCTCGCCGCCGCCGATATCAGCATCGCCATGGGCTCGGCCACCGACTTAGCCAAAACCAGCGCCGATGCCGTGCTGCTCTCCAATCGCCTCGACAGCCTGCGCCACAGCCTTGCGGTGGCGCAGCGCACCCGCACCGTCATTCGCCAAAACTTAGCGTGGGCCTGCCTGTATAACCTCTTGGTACTGCCGTTTGCCGCCATCGGCTGGGTAACCCCCGGCTGGGCCGCACTAGGCATGTCGATCAGCTCGTTGCTGGTGGTGCTTAACGCGTTACGCTTAAGCCATCAACCAGCCCTCAAGGAACAGCCATGAACGCCCTGTATTACCTGATCCCGATTGCCATTGTGCTGGTGATAGCGGCGATTTGGCTGTTCTTCTGGGCCGTAGATAGCGGCCAGTACGACGACCTCGACGGCCCTGCGCACAGCATCCTGTTCGACGACGAAGACCCGGCGCACACCGCCGCGCAAAAAACCGCGCAAAGCACTGACAACAACCCTAAGCCCAATGACTGAACTGGCCTTGCACGTCAGCGCCATGGTGCTCGGCCTACTCGGTGCAGGGCACTGCTTAGGCATGTGTGGCGGCTTGATGGGCGCGCTGACCATGGCGATTCCGCCCGCCGCTAAAGCTCGACGCTTGCAGATTTTGCTCGCCTATAACCTTGGCCGCATCGCCAGTTACAGCGTGGCGGGTTTACTGCTGGGCTTAGTCGGCTGGGCAGCCAATCAGGCCTTTGCCGATGGCCTGCGCATTTTCGCTGCGCTGCTGTTACTGGCCATGGGTTTGTATTTGGCTGGCTGGTGGCAAGGGCTAACCAAGGTAGAAGCCCTCGGGCAAGGCCTGTGGCGATTCGTGCAGCCGCTGACCAAGCGCTTTATGCCGGTGCACAACCTGGCGCAAGCCCTGCTGCTGGGCAGTCTATGGGGCTGGCTACCCTGCGGTTTGGTGTATAGCACCTTGCTGTGGGCCGCCAGCCAAGGCGATGCGCTGACCAGCATGAGCCTGATGGCCGCGTTCGGCTTGGGCACCTTACCGTTAATGCTCGCCACCGGCATGGCCGCCAATGGCCTGCGCCAGCTGCTGCAAAAGCCGCTGACGCGCCAAGCAGCGGGCATCTTGGTCATGTTATTTGCCCTGTGGACGCTGCCCGGCCCGCATCAGCACTGGCTAATGGGCCATTAACACCAAGGAAACACTGCTTAAATGCCTGCACGGCGCAATCACTGCGTTGTGCGGTGCTCGCAAACTAGCCTACCAGACGGTATGTCTCGCTTGCTGCGCTCCGTACGCCTTGTGCTTGAGTCGTTCGTCGATTTAATCAGCGCCCCCTTAAAAGCACGACCTCGCCCGCTGTTGATATGCGTCAAGACCCCTAAAGCGATTGATTTTTACACTCGTTGGCAATCCTAGAGACTTCACTGGACTGCACAATGAACACCAATCCCCTGTGGAACACCGAGCTGATTCGCCGCTACGACGTTGCCGGGCCTCGCTACACCTCCTACCCCACTGCCGTGCAGTTCCATGATGGGGTCGGCTCATTTGACATCTACCAAGCCCTACGCGACAGCAAGCAGGCCATGCGCCCACTGTCGCTGTATGTGCACGTGCCGTTCTGCGCCAACATTTGCTACTACTGCGCATGTAATAAGGTCATCACCAAAGATCGTGGCCGCAGCCAGCCCTATCTAGAACGCCTCGAACGCGAAGCGGGCATGCTGGCCAAACACTTAGACAGCCGCCAGGTGGTCGAGCAGTTGCACTTTGGTGGCGGCACACCGACCTTTTTAAGCCACAGCGAACTGACGCAGCTAATGCAGCACCTGCGCCACTACTTCAACTTGCGCAGTGACGATAGCGGCGACTACAGCATCGAGATCGACCCCCGCGAAGCCGACTGGACCACCATGGGCGTGCTGCGCGACTTAGGCTTCAACCGTGTCAGCCTTGGCGTGCAAGACATCAACCCCGAGGTACAGCGCGCGGTTAACCGCCTGCAAAGCTTGGAAGAAACCCGCGCGGTGATGGATGCTGCACGCGCTTTGGCCTATCGTTCGATCAACGTCGATTTGATCTACGGCCTGCCGATGCAAACCGAGGCCAGCTTCCGCGATACCGTGAAAGCCATCATCGACATGCAGCCTAATCGCCTCTCGGTGTTTAACTACGCCCACCTGCCAGAGCGCTTTAAGCCGCAGCGACGCATTAACGCTGCCGACCTGCCCACCCCCGGCGAAAAACTTGGCATGCTGCACAGCACCATCGAGCTACTGAGCGAGGCCGGCTATCAATACATCGGCATGGACCACTTCGCCCTGCCCGATGACGAGCTGGCCATGGCCCAAGAAAACGGCACCCTGCATCGCAACTTCCAAGGCTATACCACCCACGGGCACTGTGACTTGGTGTCACTCGGGGTCTCCGCCATTAGCCAGATTGGTGGCTTGTACTGCCAAAACAGCGCCGATATCACCGAATACCAAGCGCGCATCGACAACGGCCAACTGGCGGTGGTGCGCGGGTTAAAAATGAATGATGACGACCACCTGCGCCGCTGGGTAATCCAACAGCTGGCGTGCCACTTCACGCTCGACTTTGCCGCCTTCCAGAAGCGCTTTAACGTGGCCTTCCACGACTACTTTGCCGCCGAAATGCCCGCTCTCATGCAGCAGGCGCAAGATCAGCTGATTAGCTTGGATAGCCACGGCATTAGCGTCAGCCCAGCCGGGCGCTTATTGGTGCGTAGCGTGTGCATGGTGTTTGACCTCTACTTGCCGCAGGTTAATACCCAGCGATTCTCACGGGTCATATAAGACTTTTTCGGCAAACTCAACGGTAGAGGCATAAGCAGGCTTCAGGTAACCTTGGCGGAAATTCTTTACCGGATATTACCTATGCCTGCCAGCACCTCCCAATGCGGCCACAAGCCCTCTGGTTTGCAGACGCATTGCAAAGATTGCAGTCTCGTTGGCCTGTGCCTGCCCCTGTCGCTCAACGTCGAAGACATCGACCAACTCGACGACATCATCAAACGTGGCCGCCCGTTAAAAAAAGGCGATCACCTGTTTCGCCAAGGCGAGCCGTTTCAGTCGGTGTACGCCATCCGTAGCGGTGCGATTAAAACCTATGTGGTCACTGATGCCGGCGAAGAGCAAATCACCGGCTTCCACCTACCCAGCGAAGTGGTCGGCATGGCCGGCATCGACAGCGACACCCATGCGGTCTCCGCCGTGGCGCTAGAAACCACCACCGTGTGCGAAATCCCCTACGAGCGCCTCGACGACTTGGCCATGGAGCTACCCCAGCTGCGCCGCCAACTGATGAACTTGATGAGCCGCGAAATTCGTGAAGACCAGCAGATGATGCTGCTGCTCTCGAAGAAAACCGCCGACGAGCGCATCGCCACCTTCTTGGTGAACATTTCTGGCCGCTACCGTTTGCGCGGTTTTTCCGCTCATCACTTCCGCCTGCCGATGTCGCGCAACGAGCTGGGTAATTACCTAGGCTTAGCGGTAGAAACCGTGTCGCGCGTGTTTACCCGCTTCCAAGAGCAAGGCCTGATCGAGGCCAACGGCAAAGAAGTCAGCCTAATTAACCCCAACGAGTTGTACGCCATGGCCGGTGGCCGTTGCGAGTGAGGCCCAGCGATGATTTTTGACGAGTGCTACATCAAATCGCAGATTCGTGCCGTTCCGGACTTCCCCAAAGCGGGGGTGATCTTCCGCGATATCGCGCCGCTGTTTCACTCGCCCAAAGCCACGCGCATGGTGGCCGACAGTTTTATTCAGCGCTATGTCGAGGCTGACTTCAGCCATATCGGCGCCATGGATGCGCGCGGCTTTATCATCGGCTCGATCATCGCTTACGAGCTGAACAAGCCGCTGGTGCTGTTCCGCAAAAAAGGCAAGCTGCCCGGCGATGTGATCACCGAGCCTTACGCCACCGAATACGGCACCGCGCACTTAGAGATCCACAGCGACAGCCTGTGTGAAGGCGACTCAGTGCTGATTTTCGATGACCTGATCGCCACCGGCGGCACCCTGCTGGCTGCCGCGCAATTGGTGCGCCGCTTAGGCGCTAGCCTGTATGAAGCCGCCGCGATCATCGACCTGCCGGAGCTTGGCGGCTCGCAAAAGCTGCAAGATGCAGGCATCCCCACCTACTGCTTAACCGCCTTCGCCCTCGACGAACAATAAAACGCGCCACTAGGAGCCCGCATGCGCTTAGCGATTCGTTGCCTATTCGTGCTGCTGGTGCTGCTTGCCGCTGCCGCCGTGTGGTTATTTAGCCGCTACGGCGGTGGCGAAGCCTATCCAGATTTAAGCGGCCCACCGCTCATCCCCGAAGACCAACTGGAAATCGCCGCCAGCTCTGCCGAGCCCATCGGCAATGTCGCGGTCGGCGCCGATGGCCGCTTGTTCTTCACTATCCACCCCGAATCACGCCCTAGCACCCGCCTCGTTGAGTGGCGTGATGGACAGGCGGTCCCTTTCCCCAATGCTGAGATTCAAAGCCAGTTAGGCGAGCTGTTGGGCATTGTTATCGACCGTAAAAACCAGCTGTGGGCGGTGGATCACGGCCTGCACGGAGTCAATGCCGCGCATATTTTAAAGTTCGACTTAACCAGCAATCGCTTGGTCGAGCGCTTTGCCCTGCCCAGCAGCGTGGCCGGTTTAGGCTCGTTTGTGCAGGACTTACAAGTCAGCAGCGACAGCCGCTGGGTGTATCTGGCCGATGCCAGCTTTGTCGGCCAGCGTGCCGGCATCATTGTCTTCGATACCCACACCCAACAAGCCCGTCGCGTACTGGATAACCACGACTCGGTGAGCACGCAAAACTGGTTAATCCAAACCCCAAGTAAAGCCATGCGCTTTCTTGGCGGGTTAGTGACGATGAAAGTCGGTGTCGACGGCATTGTGCTGTCCAACGACGATGCTTACTTGTATTACAGCGCCATGAGCCACGACGGCTTGTTCCGCGTGCCCACCAGCGCCCTGCAGGGCGGCGACGATGCGCTGATCGAAGCCAGCGTCGAGCGCCTCGGCAATAAACCGCTGGCTGATGGCTTATCCATCGACAACGCACACGGCGTGTACATCACCGATGTCGAGCACGGCGCGGTACTGCGTATGAAGCCCGACGGCAGCCTAACCACGCTGGTAAAAAGCGCGCAGATTCGCTGGGCCGACGCCTTAAGCTTTGGCCCCAACGGCTGGCTGTATCTGGCCGACAGCGCCATCCCCGATCAAGTGCTGCAAAGCAAAGCCCATATGGCCAGCCAAGCGCCGTACCACATCTTCCGTTTCCGCGCGCCCGTAAGTGGCGTACCGGGGCATTAATTCCACGTGGCCAGTCGCGCAGTAACCTCCTAAACTGTGTGGATTAGTCGCAAGCCAACAAGGACATCGACATGCAAGGGCACAGCGCCGTCATCGATTACTTCAAGCAACTGCTCAAGGGCGAGTTAGCGGCACGCGATCAGTACTTTATTCACTCGCGCATGTACGAAGACTGGGGCTTTACCAAGCTCTACGAACGCATCAACCACGAGATGGAAGAAGAAACCGAACACGCCGATGCCCTGCTTAAGCGCATTCTGTTTCTTGAAGGCACGCCAGACATGAGCCCCAACGCGGTGCGTGTGGGCAAAACCGTGCCGGAAATGCTCAAGATAGACCTAGCCCTTGAGTACGAAGTGCGCGCCGCGCTGGCTAAAGGCATTGAGCTGTGCGAGCAGCATCAGGACTACCAAAGCCGCGAGATTCTTGAGCTGCAGCTTAAAGACACCGAAGAAGACCACGCCCTGTGGTTAGAGATTCAGCTACAGCTGATCGACAAAGTGGGTCTTGAGCGCTACCTGCAAAGTCAGATGTAATCACTCTGCAGGTTTGCTGGGGCTAAGCGCCCAAGCACTCAGCGCACTGCTAAACACCATAACGCCGGCCAACCACGCCGGCGTTTGCAGTTCTGGGCTTAGGTTAAAACCGCCGCCTATCGTGGCTGCTAGCAACAACAGCAACACACCGACCGCCAACAAGCCCGCCTGCAACCATGCCAGCACACGCAGCAGCGGCGCCCAACTCAGCCGCCACGGCGCGATGGCAAAACACAGCGCTAAACCGACAAACGCTACGGCCAAGCCAAGCCCTTCTACCGCTTTTAACGGGTTTGCCCGCAACACCAACACCGCAAACGCAGCGCAAGTCACGGCATGCAACCAAAGAATCGCTGGTTTCATGGCGTGCGCTGCTGCCAGTGATGACGCCCCCAATGACACATCGCCTCCAGCACCGGCTTTAACGTGCGGCCATGCTCGGTGGCCACGTACTCCACCCGTGGCGGCACCTCAGGGAATACCGTGCGGCTAACAATGCCATCACGCTCCAGCTCGCGCAGTTGCTGGGTGAGCATCTTCTCGGTGATGCCTGGCACTTGCCGGCGCAGCTCAGAAAAACGCAGCGGCGCCTCCATCAGGTGATACACCAATAGGCTTTTCCACTTACCGCCGACCACCTCGAGGGTGAGCTCCATCGGCGAGCTGTAGGTTTTGTCCTGTGCCTTTAAGCGCTTGTCTTCAGCAGGCGCGGCGGCTTGATTGGCAGGCTGTTTGGTCATGGGCTCAGACACTTAAGACATCTCCATAACTTTCCAAAAGGTAAGTACATGACAAAATCGTGCGTACTTGTAAGTTTTATTGCTGCATCAATAATAGCCGTGTCTAGACGTTGTGTCTTTCTCACCTGTTATGAGGTTTCCCATGTCGCACGCCGCACTGTTACAGCCTTATCGCCTCGGTAGCCTTGAGCTACCCAACCGCATTGTGATGGCCCCGCTAACCCGCCAGCGCACCCAACCGGGCAATGTGCCTTATGCCCTCACCGCCACGTATTACGCGCAACGCGCCAGTGCCGGGCTAATCATCAGCGAAGCCAGCCAAGTGTGCCCCGAAGGCCAAGGCTATGCTTGGACGCCCGGCATCCACAGCCCTGCGCAAATTGCTGGCTGGCAAGGCGTTACCCAAGCGGTGCACAACGCCGGCGGGCGTATCTTCTTGCAGCTCTGGCATGTGGGCCGCATCTCGCACCCTGAGTTGCAACCCAACCAGCAAGCGCCCGTCGCACCCTCGGCTATTCAAGCCAAGGCGCAGTGCTATGTGCAGTACGCCGATGGCAGCCACGGCATGGCCGACACCGCCCTACCCCGCGCCTTAGAAACCGCCGAACTGCCGGGCATTGTGCAGGCCTATGCGCAAGGTGCGGCGAATGCCATCGAGGCCGGTTTTGACGGTGTAGAAGTCCACGCCGCTAACGGCTATCTACTCGATCAGTTCCTCTGTTCTGGCAGCAATCAACGCACCGACGCCTACGGCGGTAGTGCCGAGAATCGCGCCCGCTTAGTGCTGGAAGTGCTCGATGCGGTGGTCGCGCGCCTTGGCGACAGCGGCAAAGTGGGCATTCGCCTCTCGCCCTACGGCACGTTCAATGACATGCACGATGCCAACCCGGAAGAAACCTTCAGCTATTTAGTCGGCGAGCTGAACAGCCGCCACTTGGCTTACTTACATATCAACCGCCCCGACTGGACTGGCGCCGGCAGTGCCGAGGCAGAAGCCCTGCTCAATAACCTGCGCAAACTGTACCAACGCACCTTAATGGTCGCCGGGGGTTACGACGCAACCAGCGGCGCGCAAACGGTTCAAGATAACAGCGCCGACCTAGTCGCCTATGGTCGTCCGTATATTGCCAACCCCGACCTTGCCGAGCGCATTGCGCAAAACGCAGCATGGAATGAGCCCGATGTCAGCACCTTCTACGGTGGCGCCGAGCAAGGCTATACCGACTACCCTACACTGAGCGCGTAACGGCGCCGGTTAAGCCCCGTGCTTAACCCCTCAGCCAGCAGCGGGGACGCATCTGTGATAAGGTGCGCCCCCTTTTTGTTACAGGTTGTGTCGCAACCGCAGAGCCGAGAAGCTGATGTCTGAGTTAAGCCAAGCCCGTGTACCAAGTGTTAAAAACGATGTGCTGTCAGGCACTGTCGTCGCCATTGCGCTAATCCCCGAAGCCGTTGCCTTTTCATTAGTGGCTGGCCTGTCGCCGATTGTCGGTCTGCACACCGCCTTTATGCTCGGCCTAATCACCGCACTGCTGGGCGGCAAACCGGGGATGATCTCCGGCGCTACCGGCGCCATGGTCGTGGTGCTGGCCGGTTTGGCGGCCAGTCACGGCTTGGAGTACGTGCTGTGGGCGAGCATTCTCACCGGCTTAATCCAAATCGCCATCGGCGTAGGCGGGCTCGGTAAATTTATTCGTCTGGTGCCACAACCGGCGATTTTCGGTTTTGTGAATGGTCTGGCGATCGTCATCATGCTCGCGCAGTTTCCGCTGTTTGAGGGCGAAAACTGGATCATGTACGCCTTAGTGGGCGTGACCATGGCGATTGTTTGGCTATTCCCCAAGATGACTCGCGCTATCCCCAGCTCGCTGGCGGCGATTATCGCCATCAGCGCCGTGGTGATTGGTTTTGATCTGGACACCAAGCGCGTGGCTGACTTGGCCGATATCAGCGGCAGCCTGCCGAGCTTTCACATTCCCACCGCACCGCTGAACCTCGATACCCTGATGACCATCCTGCCCTACTCGGTGATTCTCGCCTTGGTGGGCCTGATTGAGTCGCTACTGACCTTAGCCGTGCTGGATGAAATGGGCGGCAAGCGTGGCGCGGGTAACCGCGAGTGCATCGCCCAAGGCATTGGCAATACCACCTGTGGCTTCTTCGGCGGCATGGCCGGTTGCGCCATGATTGGTCAGAGCATCATCAACTTCACCAGCGGTGGCCTAACGCACCTATCCGGTATTACCGCTTCGCTGCTGTTAATCATCTTCGTGGTTAGCTTGGCCGACTACATTGGCTTGCTGCCGGTGGCCGCGCTGGTGGGCATCATGTTTATGGTGTGCATCAACACCTTCGAGTGGGGCAGCTTCTCGCGCTTAAAGCGCATGCCCAAGGCCGATGCCGTGGTGCTGGTCGCCGTAACAGTAATCACCGTGTTTGCCGACTTAGCCGTAGCGGTGATCTGTGGGGTGATTCTCTCTGCGCTGGTATTTGCTTGGCAGCACGCGCGCATCCGCATTGAACAACGCTTAGAAGATGAAGACGTGGTGATCTACGAGCTGGAAGGCCCGCTGTTCTTCGGTTCTGCCACCGCCTTTGGCGAGATGTTCAACATCGAGCGCGACCCGCACCATGTGATTATCGACTTCGCCAAGACCCGGGTGATGGACTCCAGCGGCGTCGAAGCCATCGACAAGCTCAGCAAGCGCTACTCCGACGCTGGCAAAAAAGTAGTGCTGCGTCACCTGTCGGAAGACTGCATCGCCCTGCTCAAGCAGGCTGGCCCCTTCTGCACCCATGAGTTGGATAGCCCGACGTACAAAGTGGCTGCTGAAAGCTAAGAAAACGCTGATTTAATGGCTGCACACCTCAATCACTACGTTCCGCGGTGCTCGCAAGTTCGCCTACCAGGCGGTATGCCTCACTTGCTGCGCTCCGTGCGCCTTGTGCTTGAGGCGTTCGCCGATTAAATAAGCGCTTCCCTAAATTAAAAAAACGGCAGTCCTAGGGCTGCCGTTTTTATTGGTGCGAAAAAAAGAGCTTATTTCTTACTTTTCTTACGCTTTTCTGCCTTCTTAATGTGCGACAGCATGCGCTTACGCTTGTACTCCTGACGCGGCGTCAGGGTGTTGCGTTTGTCGGCATAAGGGTTGTCGCTGCCTTTGTACTCGATACGGATCGGCGTACCGATCAGCTTAAGCACGCGGCGGTAGGTGTTTTCTAAGTAGCGCGTGTAAGAGCGCGGCACCGCGTCCACTTGGTTTCCGTGAATCACCAAAATCGGCGGGTTCACGCCACCTAAGTGTGCGTAACGCAGTTTAATGCGACGACCATTAACCAGCGGCGGCTGGTGTACTTGCACGGCGTCTTCAAGAATCTGCGTGAGCTTGTTGGTCGGGTAGCGGCGCGTAGCCGACTCGTAAGCCTGGCGCACCGAGCCATACAAATTACCGACGTTCGACCCGTGCAGCGCGGAGATAAAGTGAATGTCGGAGAAGTTCACAAACATCAAACGGCGTTCAAGCTCGGTTTTCACGTATTGCTTGTGGCTGTCTTCCAGACCGTCCCATTTGTTCAGAGCAATCACCAACGAGCGGCCGGTTTCCAGCACAAAACCCAGCAGGTGCAGGTCTTGCTCAACGATGCCTTCGCTGGCATCCATGACGAAGATCACCACGTTACAGTCTTGAATCGCCTGCAGGGTTTTCACCACCGAGAACTTCTCGACCGCTTCAAACACCTTGCCGCGCCGCCGCACGCCGGCGGTGTCGATCAAGGTGTAGCGTTCTTCGTTGCGCTCAAACGGGATGTACACGCTGTCACGCGTGGTACCGGCTTGGTCAAACACCACCACGCGCTCTTCACCGAGCATGCGGTTAACCAAGGTCGACTTACCCACGTTGGGGCGGCCGATAATGGCGATCTTGATACCGTGCTCTTCACGGCTGGCTTTGGCCTCGGCTTCGGCGCGCGCGAGCTGGTCTTCCTCACCCTCTTCGCCTTCCACCACAACCACTTCAGGCACTTCGATATGCCCAAGCACGGCCTCCAAGAGGTTATTCACCCCGCGACCATGCGCGGCGGCAATCGGCTGCAACTCGCCCATGCCCACGGGCGCAAACTCAGCGCGCGCCACGTCAGGGTCGATGGTGTCGATCTTATTCGCCACCAAGAAGCTGGTCTTATTCCGCTTACGCAGATGCTCGGCAATCATCTGGTCGGCGGCAGTTAAACCGGCACGCGCATCCACCAGAAACAGCACAATATCGGCTTCCTCAATGGCGAGCAGCGACTGCTCAGCCATTTTCGCGTCGATGCCCTCTTCATCGCCGCTGATACCGCCGGTATCGATGACGATGTAGTTACGTCCCTGCCAACGGGCTTCGCCGTATTTACGGTCACGGGTCAGGCCCGCGAAGTCTGCCACCAAGGCGTCACGCGATCGGGTCAGACGATTAAACAAAGTGGACTTGCCGACATTGGGCCGCCCCACTAAGGCGATTACAGGAACCATGAACACCGGGCCTCAAACTAAAAATGGCAACGGCCGCTGCCCAAAACGAGCAGCGGCCGCGCAATACAACAGCGCTTTATCAGCGTAGGGTCAGAGCGACGAGCTCGCCACCGTTGCCGAAAGCATATAACCAGTCGCCTTTAACCAGCGCACGAACACGCAGGCCATCGCCGTCGATTTTAGTACGACCAACGAAGCGACCATCCACCTGACTGATCAGGTGCAAATAACCTTCAAAATCACCTACGGCTAAGTAGGTAGAGAACGGCGTCGGTGCGCTCAGCTGGCGACGGGCCAGTGCGTCCTGACTCCACAGCGCGGTGGCGGTGCGATCATCAATCGCTTCCACAGTGCCGTTGGCTTGGCTAACGAAGATCGAGCCTAAGTCTTCACCCAGACCGGAGTAGCTCGACGCTTCACGCTGCCAGCGAATTTGACCGGTGCGCAAATCCAGGGCAGCCACACGGCCCTGATAGCTGACCACATACAAGGTGCTGCCAGAAACCACCAAGTTGCCGTCAATATCGACCACACGCTCCAGCTCGGAACGGCCTTGCGGAATCGCTACGCGCTGTTCCCACAACGGCAGACCACGATCGACATCCAACGCGACCACTTTGCCGCTGGCCAAGCCCGCGATCACTAAGTTGCGGGTGATTACCGGATCACTGGTACCGCGCAGGGTCAGCACCGGCAGGCTGTTTTCGTAAATCCAGCGTTGCTCGCCGGTAGTGGCGTCCAAGGCAACCAAGTTGTCGTCTTGGGTTTGCACCACCACAGTACGGCCATTGGTCACCGGGGCGGACAAAACTTCGCTCTTCAGGCGCTTTTTCCAACGGCGCTCGCCGCTAGCCGCATCCAGAGCAATCACGTCGCCACGCAGGGTACCGACCAGCACCAGGCCTTCGCCGGCACCAACGCCGCCGCTGACGGGCT
Organism: Atopomonas hussainii; assembly: GCF_900109735.1. Lineage (GTDB taxonomy): Bacteria > Pseudomonadota > Gammaproteobacteria > Pseudomonadales > Pseudomonadaceae > Atopomonas > Atopomonas hussainii. Next base: position 46,215 of record NZ_FOAS01000005.1, on the reverse strand, counting down.
TATCGAGTTCTTTCTTCCACAGTACCTTGCCAGTAAAGCGGTCCATGGCGACCACGTCGCCATCGCTATCAGCAGCGAAAATACGATCGCCATCAATCGCCGGTACCAGCAGGTTGTACAAGTCGCCCTGACCAGAGCCAATGCCACGGCTCCACTCTTTTTTCAGGCCAACTTCTTCTTCAAAATCAGGCAGGTCAGCCGGCGGCAGTTCTTTTTTGCTGTTGCTCGAACAACCCACCACCAACAGCGACAGCGCCATAACACCAAGCAGTTTGCTACGCATCACCTTAGACATCCTCCTTGGCTAAATCATCCAGTTTCAGCTGTACGCTGGCGCCTTCGCTACCCGCTTCCAGCGCTTGCTGATAAGCAGTGCGGGCTTCATCGACGCGCCCCAGTTGCTTGAGCAAGTCACCACGAATCTCGGCGCGCACAGCAGCGTAAGCACTGTCGGCTTCGCCTTCTAGCAGAGCCAAACCCTCTTCAGCTTTGTCTTGCGCACCTTTGACACGCGCCAAACGCTGACGGGCAATTTCTTTAATTTGCTCATCGGCTTTGCTGTTGATCAGCTTGTCCAACTCCGCAGCGGCGTCATCCAGCTTGTCTTCTTCAACGGCCAACTTGGCCACGAACAGGCTGGCAAACGCGGCATAGGCGCTATCTGCATGCTCGGTTTTCAGGGTTTCAGCCAGTTTCAGTACCTTGTCGGTATCGGGCTTCTCGCCACTGGCCAGCATAGCCTGCATCAGTTGCTCGAAGTTGACCGAAGCTTGCTGGTTAGTCACCTGCGTATGCTCTTGCCAAGCCTGCCAACCAAACACACCGGCCAAGGCTAAAACGGCACCGGTCACAATCGGCATGCCGTTTTCTTTCCACCAGTTTTTTAGCAGAGCAATCTGTTCTTCTTCGGTCTGCGGGGCCACGCTGTCACTCCTTAAGTGTTAGGCCAGCTCGAAACGTGCGGCTAAAAATGCAGCCAGCTCGTTCCAGCTCATGGTTTGTTGGGCGCTGTCATCACGCAGCGGTTTGACCGCCACTTGCTCGTTGGCCAGCTCATCATCCCCCAGAATCAGAGCCAACTCGGCGCCACTTTTGTCAGCTTTTTTCAGCTGACTCTTAAAACTGCCACCGCCTGCATTAACCATCAGGCGCAAAGACGGCAGAGTATCCCGCAAACGCTCGGCCAAGGCGAGCCCTGCCAACTCTGCCGGCTCACCAAAGGCGGCCAGATACACATCGACATTGCGCTGCAATTCAGCCGGGATCAGCTCAAGGGTCTCCAGTAGCAGCACCAGGCGCTCCACGCCCATGGCAAAACCCACCGCCGGTGCAGGCTTGCCGCCGAGCTGCTCAACCAAGCCATCATAACGACCGCCAGCACACACAGTACCTTGGGCGCCGAGCTTGTCGGTGACCCACTCGAACACGGTTTTGCCGTAGTAATCCAAACCGCGCACCAACTTGGTATTGATCACAAAGGGCACGCCGGCGGCAGTCAGACGCGCCTTTAGGCCTTCGAAATGCTCGCGGGATTCGTCATCGAGGTATTCGTCCAGCTTAGGCGCATCCACCAGCAGCGCTTGGGTATCTGGATTTTTGCTATCCAGAATACGCAGCGGGTTGCTGGTTAAGCGGCGCTGGCTGTCTTCATCCAGCTGCTCGCGACGCACTTCCAGATAGGCCACCAAGGCATCGCGGTAACGTGCACGGGCTTCGCTGGTGCCGAGGGTGTTCAGCTCTAGGGTCACTGCATCACGCAGGCCCAGCGCGCCCCATAGGCGCCAGGTAAGAATAATCAGCTCAGCATCGATATCCGGACCGGCGAGGTTAAACACCTCGACACCGATCTGATGAAACTGGCGATAGCGGCCTTTTTGTGGGCGCTCGTGGCGGAACATCGGGCCGTTGTACCAAACCTTCTGCACTTGACCGCCGCCAATTAAGCCGTGCTCCAGCATGGCACGCACGCAGCCAGCGGTGCCTTCGGGGCGCAAGGTCAGCAGATCGCCATTGCGGTCGGCGAAGGTGTACATCTCTTTCTCAACGATGTCGGTGACTTCACCAATCGAGCGCTTGAACAGCTCGGTGAACTCGACAATCGGCAGACGCACTTGGTTGTAGCCATAGGTGTCTAACAGGCGGCTGACTTGCCCTTCCAGATAGCGCCACAGCGGCGATTCGGTGGGGCGAATGTCGTTCATGCCACGAATGGCTTGTAAATTCTTGCTCACAAAAGGTCCTTAACTGCGCACGATAACACTGGCGTCTTGAGCTTGTTTCTCGGCCGCTTTATCGCGGATCAAGCGCTCAAGGTCATCCACCAAGGTGTCGTTGCTCAGCTTGCTCGACGGCTTGCCGTCGATGTACACGAGGTTACTGGGCGTGCCGCCGGTGAGGCCCACGTCCACTTCTTTAGCTTCGCCGGGGCCGTTGACCACACAGCCGATCACCGCCACATTGAGCGGCACAAGCAGGTCTTCGAGGCGGCCTTCTAGCTCGTTCATGGTTTTCACCACATCGAAATTCTGCCGCGAGCAGCTCGGGCAGGCGATGAAGTTAATCCCGCGCGAGCGCAGATGCAGCGATTTCAAAATATCGAAACCGACTTTGATTTCTTCTACTGGGTCTGCCGCCAGCGACACGCGAATGGTGTCGCCGATACCTTCGGCCAGCAGCATGCCTAAACCCACCGCCGACTTAACCGTGCCGGAGCGCAAGCCACCGGCTTCGGTGATGCCCAGGTGCAGCGGCTGATCGATTTTGTTCGCCAGCAAGCGATAGGCATTCACCGCCATGAACACGTCGGAAGCCTTCACGCTGACTTTGAAGTCCGGGAAGTCCAGTTTGTCGAGGTAATCAACATGGCGCATGGCTGACTCGACCAGCGCTTCTGGGGTCGGCTCGCCGTATTTTTTCTGCAGGTCTTTTTCCAATGAGCCAGCATTCACGCCGATGCGAATCGGAATATTGCGCTCACGTGCGGCATCGACCACGGCTTTAACCCGGTCTTCACGACCGATATTGCCGGGGTTAATGCGCAAACAATCGACACCCAGCTCGGCCACCCGCAAGGCAATCTTGTAGTCGAAGTGAATGTCAGCCACCAAGGGCACTTGCACGAGCTTTTTGATCTGCCCGAAAGCTTCGGCGGCCTCCATGCTCGGCACCGAAACGCGCACGATATCGGCGCCGGCCTGCTCAAGACGCTGGATTTGCCCAACCGTGGCAGCTACATCGCAGGTCTCGGTATTGGTCATGCTCTGCACCGCGATGGGCGCATCGCCACCCACCGGAACTGAGCCTACCCAGATCTTGCGCGACACACGGCGCTTGATCGGTGATTCACCATGCATGGGGTTCTATCCTGCTTACGTACTTATTCGCCCACTTTAAGACGGGCGACGTTACCGCGGCTGTAGCCGCTCAAATCGACAGCGTTGCCGTTATAGCTCACCGTAGCGGCACTGGCATCGCCCAGAATCAGCGACAGCGGCGCAAGGCCCGCCACATCCAGCTGCTCGCCTTGGCGCTTTAACGTACTGACCAAGACTTTACCTTTGGCATCGGCCACTTGGGTCCAGCAGTCACCACTAAAACGGATTTGCACACGGCCTTCACCAGCTGCCAAAACGGGCGGCTCAGTTGCTGCCTCTTCGCTCACCTCAGTCGATGCAGGCTCAGCCGCTGCAAGCAGTGCGGGGGCGCTCTGTGCCGTTGTCGGCGACGCACTTTCAGCAGCTGTTTGCACCGTTTGCTCAGTATCAGTAGCTACTAAACTTTCGCTCGTCAGCTCAGCGCTTGCTTCTGGCGTTTGCTCGGCAACTTGCGGGGTTTCAAGCTCACTGGCCGTATCCGCCAGCTCATCAACATTGCCCGCCTCGGCCATTTCAGACACTGGCTCGCCAAGGCTCTCCGCATCGAAGCGGTGCACTTCGGTCGTGCCATCGACAGAGTCGACTTCGACTTTATCCAGACTTAGCCCGCCGATATCCACCGGTAAGCGCTGGGTTTCTTGCCACCACATAAAAGTACCGACGCCCAGCAGCAAAAACACCAGCAAGGTCAGCATGCGCATGACCGAACGAGAGGTGCGTACAGGCTCTTTGACTTTACCCAGCGTCTTCACCGCTGCTGCCCCTGCCGTGGTGCCGGTGAACTGATCAAACTCGACAATGACTCGATTCTGATCAAGGCCTAGGAGGCGTGCATAAGCGCGCACATAGCCACGCGCAAATGTCAGACCCGGCAAGCGCTCAAAGGCGCCGTCTTCGATCAGCCGTACATTAAATTCACTCAAGTTCAGCGACTGCGCCACGCTGGCCGGCGATAAGCCCTTGGCCTCGCGTGCTAAGCGTAAGGTTTCACCCGGATTAACCGACGGGGCGGGAGTTTCAGGTACTGCGGTGCTCATCGACCACCTGTTTGACGGTATTGCTGATATTCGTTGGATGCCGGGAATAAGCGTTTCAGCTGCAGGCCATAGCTGGCTTCAGTATCGCGGTCATCAAAAACACGCGCCAGTTGGATGCCGAGCCACAGGCTACGGGCGTCTTGTTGATCTGTCAGACGTGTATAAAGCTTGTAGTAATCACGCGCGGGCAAATAGTCTTTAGCCGCGACAGAAAGCTCTGTTAACTCAAGCAAGGCGCGCGGCTGATTACGATTCAAACGCAAGGACTTTTTAAGAAGCTTCTTTGCCTCATCGGTATTCCCCATCCTTAATGCGGTAATACCTAAACTTTCAAATACTGCAGAGCGACCGGAATATAGAGTATCGGCTGAAGCCTTAAGAAACTGAGCATACGCCTCACTAAAGCGCTTTTGCTCATAGAGAAAACCGCCATAGTTATACAAAATTCTAGGCTCAGAACTCTTAGATAAAGCCCGCCGATAGTATCCTTCCGCCAGCTCAGGCTCTTGCTCAAACTGAAACACCAGGGCCAGCGCTTCAAGAGCCTCAGGGTGATCGGGGGCTATTTCCAAAGCACTCCTTAGCGGCTCTTTAGCACGCTCGGGGTTGCCACTTCGCAAGTACCCCTTACCCAAATCAACATATGCCAGAACCGCCTGCTCACGCCCTTCGGAAGTTTTTAATGGATCGCGCTTTGCTGTGTTTGAAACACAGCCTGTGATTAGTAATGCTGATATCAACAAAAGCAATGCACTACGGCGGAACATGGCCTACTCCCTGTTAATTTCGATTTGAAGCAGCCTCATCGTTTAGCTGCCGTACTGCGATATAACGCTCACTGCGCCGGGTACGATCCATCACTTGGCCAACTAGCTGACCACAGGCGGCGTCGATATCTTCACCGCGCGTGGTGCGCACGGTGACGTTATAGCCAGCCTGATGCAGACGATCTTGGAAGCGGCGAATCGCATTATTGCTCGGCCGCTCGTACCCCGAGTGGGGGAAAGGATTAAACGGAATTAGATTGATCTTGCAAGGCACATCGCGCAGTAATGCGATCATCTGCTCAGCGTGCTCGGGTTGATCGTTCACATCTTTGAGTAAGGTGTACTCAATGGTCAGCACCCGCTTCTCGCCCAAGCGCGATACATAACGCTTGCAGGTTTCCAGCAGCACATCCAGCGGGTACTTCTTGTTCAGCGGCACTAGCACATTGCGCAGCTCGTCATTCGGCGCGTGCAACGACAGCGCCAGCGACACATCGATGTGCTCGGCCAGCTTATCGATCATCGGCACCACGCCGGAAGTCGACAGCGTTACCTTACGCTTGGAAATGCCATAGCCCAGATCTTCCATCATGATTTGCATGGCGGGAACGACATTGTCGAAGTTCAGCAGCGGCTCGCCCATGCCCATCATCACCACATTGGTGATGGCACGGTCGATTTTCGCCGGCACAGTGCCGAACGACTGATTAGCGATCCACACCTGGCCGATAATTTCGGCGCTGGTCAAATCGCTATTGAAACCTTGCTTACCGGTGGAGCAAAAACTGCAATCCAGCGCGCAACCGGCCTGCGACGACACACACAAGGTGCCGCGGCCGTTCTGCGGGATATACACAGTCTCCACACAGCTGCCCGAAGCGACGCGCACAACCCACTTACGCGTACCGTCGGCAGAAATATCTTCACTGACCACTTCCGGCGGGCGGATTTCCGCACGCGCCTCAAGCTTGGCGCGCAGCGCCTTGCCAACGTTGGTCATTTGCGCGAAATCCGTCACTCCAAAGTGATGGATCCACTGCATGACCTGACCACCCCGAAAGCGCTTTTCGCCGATGGACTCAAAGAAATCTTCAATTTGTGGCTTGGTCAAGCCGAGCAAATTGACTTTAGGGGCGGCCTGGTCAGTCATCACTCTACTACTCGCTAAAACTTAGCGGATGCGTGCGCACACTTCGGTGGCAGCAAAGAAGTAGGCGATTTCACGTGCAGCCGAGGCTTCCGAGTCAGAGCCGTGCACAGCGTTTTCGTCGATAGACACGGCGAAATCAGCGCGGATGGTGCCAGCGTCAGCTTTCTTCGGGTCGGTAGCGCCCATCAGCTCACGATTCTTAGCGATAGCGCCTTCACCTTCCAGCACTTGCACAACCACCGGACCGGAAGTCATGAAAGACACCAGGTCTTTGAAGAAAGGACGCTCTTTGTGCTCAGCGTAGAAACCGCCAGCTTCGCGCTCAGACAGCTGAACCATCTTAGACGCCACAACGCGCAGGCCAGCCTTTTCGAAACGGCTCAGGACTTCGCCGATTACGTTCTTGGCAACAGCATCGGGCTTAATGATGGACAGGGTGCGTTCAACAGCCATGGATCACTCCAATTAAGAAAACAAAATAAAACAACGGATTAAACCCGCGGATTATACGCGGGTTAGCGGTAATAACGTAAGGGCCGACGACCGCTGGTTCAGTCGAGCTCGTCGATCCACGCTTGCTGGATGGCTTCGAGCACTTTCTCGCCGCCGCGCTGCGGGTCATCGGCAAAATCCGGCAGAGCCACAACCCAGTTATGTAAATCGACAAAATTCACATAACGCGGATCAACCTCAGGCTTGCTTTCGCAGAGCTCGATGGCGATATCCAGCACATCTACCCATTTCATAGCCAATCCTCAGTGACGCTCGGAGACTTGGTTGATGGTGTATTTCGGGATCTCCACCACCAGATCGCTATCAGCCACCACAGCCTGACACGACAGACGCGAGTCGGGCTCTAAACCCCAAGCCTTATCGAGCATGTCGTCCTCTAGCTCGTCAGACGGCTCCATAGAATTAAAGCCCTCGCGCACCACCACATGGCACGTGGTGCAGGCGCAAGACTTCTCACAAGCGTGCTCGATATCGATGCCGTTACGCAGCGCTGCATCGCAAATGGTTTCGCCACGCTCCGCTTCGATCACGGCGCCCTCAGGGCAATGCTCGGGGTGCGGTAAGAAAACGATCTGGGGCATCAATTATTCCTCAATCTCTTGCAGGTTACGCCCGGCCAGCGCGGCGCGGATGCCTGCATCCATACGTCGCGCAGCAAATTCGTCGGTAACCTCAGTCAAATATTTTACCGCAGCACTCAGCTCTGCCGGGCTTTGGCTAGCGCCACGCACCGTGATCAGCTTGGCAATGGCCTCATCAATATCGCGGCGCTCACCTTCCGAGAGCAGCGCCAAGCCATCGGCCGCCAGGGCAACCTGCACGGCTTCCAGCAAGCGATCAGCCTCGACCTGCTCTTCAGCCAGTGCGCGGGCATCTTTATCGGCGCCGGCATGCTGCATCGACTCGGTGAGCATGCGGGCAATTTCGTCATCGCTTAAGCCGTAAGACGGCTTGACCTGAATGCTGGCCTCAACGCCGGAGTTGAGCTCCTGCGCGGTGACATTCAGCAAGCCGTCGGCATCCACCTGAAAGGTCACGCGAATCTTCGCTGCACCGGCGGGCATCGGCGGAATACCGCGTAATTCAAAGCGCGCCAGCGAGCGGCAGTCTTTAATCAGCTCACGCTCGCCTTGCAGCACATGAATCAGCATGGCCGTCTGGCCATCTTTATAAGTGGTGAATTCTTGTGCGCGCGCCGAAGGAATCGTGGTGTTGCGGTTGATGACTTTCTCCATCAAGCCGCCCATGGTTTCTAAACCTAGCGACAGCGGAATCACATCCAGCAGGAGCAAATCATCACCCGAGCGATTGCCCGCCAGCACATCAGCCTGAATCGCCGCACCGATAGCTACTACTTGATCGGGATCTATATCGGTCATCGGCTCACGAGCAAATAAACGGCCCACTGACTCACGCACACGCGGCACGCGCGTCGAGCCGCCGACCATCACCACGGCATCGACTTCTTCAATCTCGACCTGCGCATCGCGCAGGGCGCGGCGGCAGGCTTTCAGCGTGCGCTCGACTAACGGATCGATCAGCTCAACAAACTGCTCGCGCGTCAGCACGCCTTGCCATGCGCCGTAGCTCATCGTCACAGAAGACACTTGCGACAAGGCTTCTTTGGCGGCGCACGCTTGCGCTAACAGTTCGCGCTGCTGCGAGGGGGTTAAATCGGTCGAGGCCTGCGCCTGTGCCAGCACCCAATGGGCGATGGCCAAATCCAAATCATCGCCACCCAAAGCGCTATCGCCGCCGGTGGCCAGCACCTCAAACACACCACGCGTCAGGCGCAGAATCGACACATCAAAGGTGCCGCCGCCTAAGTCGTAAATCGCCACTACGCCTTCGGCCTGCTTATCTAAACCGTAGGCAACGGCGGCCGCAGTGGGCTCGTTTAACAAGCGCAAGACGTTAATGCCTGCCAAACGCGCGGCATCTTTGGTGGCTTGACGCTGTGCATCATCGAAATAGGCCGGCACGGTAATCACCGCGCCCACTAAGTCACCACCTAACGCCGCTTCACCGCGAGCGCGCAGGCTTTTGAGAATTTCCGCCGAGACTTCAACCGGGCTTTTCGCCCCTTGGCGGGTTTGCAGATAAGGCATCTGCGAATCGCCCTGCACAAAGGCATAGGGCAGCTGCTCACCAAGCTGGTGGATATCGCTCAAGCCACGCCCCATCAGGCGCTTGACCGACACGATGGCATTCAACGGATCTTCAATCGCCGCTGCTTTGGCAGCCCGGCCGACCACCACATCCGCCTCGCGGTAGTGCACCGCCGACGGCAGAATCACCTCACCTTGGGCATCTTTCAGCGGCTCAGCCACACCGCTGCGCACACTGGCGACCAGCGAGTTAGTAGTACCAAGATCGATGCCCACCGCCAAACGGCGCTCGTGCGGCTTGGGGCTCTGCCCGGGTTCTGCAATCTGTAATAAGGCCATGCTGTCGTCTTAAGCCAGCAACGCCGGCTGATATCAGGTTCAGTCGTCCAGACGCTCTTCCAGCTGGCGCACTTCCCTGGCCAACTTGTCGAGAAACTGCAAACGGCGCACTAAACGCTCGGCCTCTTCACGCTGCTCAGGCACCTGCCAGCAAGCAGCAAACTGCCCTTCTTGCTGGGCTTGCGCCTGCTTTAAGCGCTGCTTAAAGGCGGCCACGGCGTCGAGCCGATCCAGCTCTTCGAGTTCTTCACGCAACAGCATTTGCTGCATCAAGAACTCGGGGTCTTTCACGGTCGCTTCCAGCGGCAGTTCATGGCCTTCCAAGCGCAGCAGATACAGCGCGCGTTGCGCCGGGTTCTTCAGCACTTGGTAGGCATCATTGAGATTAGCCGAGCGCTCAATCGCCAGCCGCTGCTCACGCGCATCGGCGTCGGCGAAGCGATCCGGGTGCATGGCGCGAGCCAGTTCGCGATAACGGCTGGCCAGCTCAGTCAAATCCAGCTCGAAAGCGGGCTTTAGGCCAAACAGGCCGAAATGGCACTCAGACATTGAAGCTTTCGCCGCAACCGCATTCACCGCGCACGTTGGGGTTGTTGAACTTGAAGCCTTCGTTTAAGCCTTCTTTGACGAAGTCCAGCTCTGTGCCGTCGATGTACACCAAGCTTTTTGCATCGACGAACACCTTAGTGCCGAAACTTTCGAACACTTGGTCTTCGCCGACCACTTCGTCAACAAACTCCAACACATACGCCATTCCGGAGCAGCCGGTCGTCCGCACACCCACGCGAATCCCCTCGCCTTTACCGCGCCCATCCAGTGAGCGCTGTACATGCTTGGCTGCCGCTTCGGTCATGGTGACTGCCATGGCTGACTCCTCAGGAAATACCGTTTTTCTGCTTGTAGTCTTGGACTGCTGCCTTGATGGCATCTTCAGCCAGAACCGAGCAGTGAATTTTGACCGGCGGCAAGGCCAACTCTTCGGCCAACTGGGTATTTTTGATCTGCGCTGCTTCGTCCAGCGTCTTGCCTTTCATCCACTCAGTGGCGAGCGAGCTAGAAGCAATCGCCGAGCCGCAACCGTAGGTTTTGAACTTGGCGTCTTCGATCACGCCGTCGGCGCTGACCTTGATTTGCAGGCGCATTACGTCGCCGCACGCGGGCGCGCCGACCATGCCAGTACCAACAGCCTGATCGTGATCGTCGAGCTTGCCGACGTTACGCGGGTTTTCGTAGTGGTCGATGACCTTTTCGCTGTATGCCATGACTATATCCTCGCTAATCGTTTGGGGCTCAGTGGGCTTGCCACTGCACCTTGGACAGGTCTACGCCGTCCTTATACATATCCCACAGGGGCGACAGCTCACGCAGCTTGTCCACCGCTTTGCGCACTTGCGCCGCGGCGTAGTCGACCTCTTCGTCGGTGGTAAAACGGCCAAAGCTGAAGCGGATCGAGCTGTGTGCCAGCTCGTCGCTGCGGCCCAGCGCGCGCAAGACATAAGAAGGCTCCAGCGATGCCGAGGTACAGGCCGAGCCAGACGACACGGCGAGGTCTTTCAGCGACATCAATAGAGATTCGCCTTCGACAAAGTTGAAGCTGACGTTCATGTTCTGCGCCACGCGCGCGGTCGCCGAGCCGTTGAGGTATACCTCTTCGATATCGCTCAGCTGATCCCAGAAACGCTTCGCCAGCGCTTGCGCGTGGGCGCGGTCTTTAGACAATTCTTCTTTGGCCAAGCGGAAGGCTTCGCCCATACCAACCAGCTGGTGGGTCGCCAGTGTGCCGGAGCGCATGCCACGCTCATGGCCGCCACCGTGCATTTGCGCTTCGATGCGTACGCGCGGCTTACGACGCACATACAAGGCGCCAACGCCCTTAGGGCCGTAAGTTTTGTGCGCTGAGAACGACATCAGATCGACTTTAAGCGTGTCCAAGTCGATTTCCACCTTGCCGGTAGACTGCGCCGCATCGACGTGGAACAACACGCCGCGCGAACGGGTCAGCTCGCCAATGGCAGCGATATCGGTGATGGTGCCGATCTCGTTATTCACGTGCATGAGGCTGACCAAGATGGTGTCTTCACGCAGCGCTGCTTCGACTTGCGCGGCGGTGATGATGCCGTCGCTATCGGGCTCTAAATAGGTCACTTCGAAGCCTTCACGCTCCAACTGGCGCGTGGTGTCGAGCACGGCTTTGTGCTCAATCTTCGAGGTAATGATGTGCTTACCTTTGCTCTGGTAAAAGTGCGCCACACCTTTAATAGCCAGGTTGTCAGATTCGGTCGCGCCGCTGGTCCAGACGATTTCACGCGGATCAGCATTGACCAGCTCGGCCACTTGGCGACGCGCGTTTTCTACCGCCTCTTCGGCCTTCCAGCCAAACAAGTGCGAGCGCGATGCCGGATTGCCGAAATTCCCTTCCAAGGTCAGGCATTCGATCATCTTCTGCGCTACGCGCGGATCCACCGGAGTGGTCGCTGAGTAGTCAAGATAAATCGGCAATTTCATGGTGCAATTCCCCTCAGGCTTGGGCGCGTCGGTCAGTCAACTGCCGACGTCAGAATAGTTTCTAGCGCGCGACGCGATTCGCCGGCTCGGCGATCCTGACGCGCTGCGACTTCCTGGACTTCGCGGCGGCTAACCAGGTCCGCCAGGCTAATATCGCTGAGAAAATCGTGAATCTGTTGACTCAAATCACACCACAGGTGATGGGTCAGACAGGTTCCGCCGGGATGGCACGTGCCATGCCCACCGCAACGGGTGGCATCGACAGACTCATTCACGGCATCAATCACTTCCGCCACGTGAATGCCTTGCATCTCACGCGACAGCTGATAACCACCGCCCGGACCGCGCACACTGGAAACCAGATCGCGTCGCCGCAGCTTGGCAAAGAGCTGTTCAAGATAGGACAGGGAAATACCCTGGCGCTCGGAGATATCGGCCAGAGATACGGGGCCCGCTTGCGCATGCAGCGCTAAATCGAGCATGGCGGTAACCGCGTAACGGCCCTTAGTGGTCAGACGCATGACATATCACGTATGGCTGGAACGTGGCGTCAGTATGCTAATCCCGACTATTTTAGTCAAGCTTTTACCTGACTAATTTACTCAGGTAAGACACCAAAGCCGGGCGCACTATAGCAGAACGCCCGACCTGATTCAGCCCCTAGTCTTTACTGGTAGGCGCTGCCGCCTCAGGCTCCGCCACACTGACATCTGCCACGCCAGCAAAGCTTTCCGGGTTCAACTCAGGCAGCGCCTTGGCGCAGTAATCGCTGCCCAGCGCCGTCAGTGCCTTGCACATGCCCTGCAAACGATCGTCAACCGCTTGCATGTGATCGAGCAGCTGTCCAATGGCCTGCGCCACCGGGTCGGGCATGTCTTGGCTCATACCGTAGGCATCGAAGCCAATTTTCTCCGCCATCGCCTGACGGCGTGCCGTTTGCTCATCAGTCGCCTTAGCGATAATGCGCCCAGGAATACCCACCGCCGTTGCACCTGCCGGCACTTCTTTGGTGACCACGGCATTGGAGCCAATTTTAGCCCCCGCGCCCACGGTGAACGGGCCCAGCACTTTCGCGCCAGCACCGACCACCACGCCATCTTCCAACGTGGGGTGGCGCTTGCCTTTATTCCAGCTGGTGCCGCCCAAGGTCACGCCCTGGTAGAGGGTGACGTCATTGCCGATTTCAGCGGTTTCACCAATCACCACACCCATGCCGTGGTCGATGAAGAAGCGCTGACCGACTTTGGCGCCCGGGTGAATCTCGATCCCAGTCAACAGCCGCCCCAGGTTAGACACCATGCGCGCCAGCCATTTCCAGCCACGCAACCACAGTGCATGAGCAATACGATGCAACCAAATAGCATGCAGACCCGGATAACAGGTCAGGACTTCCCAGGTATTACGCGCCGCAGGATCGCGGCGAAATACGCTCTGGATATCGTCCTTCATGCCTTTAAACATCGTCATTGCTCCTGGTTGGATTTTCGCCGCGCAAGCTGCGCTGCGTCTCGGTGAGTATGCCACGCAGAATATTCATCTCTAGCTTGCTGACCCCCGCGCGACCGTACAAACGGCGCAAACGCGCCATCAGATGACGAGGTTTATTGGGGTCGTGGAAGCCAACTTCAATCAACACTTGCTCAAGATGCTCAAAATAACGCTCCATCTCATCGGCGCTGGCCGGCTGCTCATTGAGCATCGAGGACGCTTCAAACTTGCGCATCTTGGTTGGCTCGCCAGCACGCTGCAGCTGCGCCATACGCAGCTCATAGACCAGCACCTGCACCGCTGCCGCCAAATTCAGCGAGCTGAATTCAGGGTTCGACGGAATATGAATATGAAACTGGCAACGCTGCAGCTCTTCGTTGGTCAGCCCCGAATGCTCGCGCCCAAACACCAAGGCAATATCGCCTTCAATGTTGTCATCCAACTGGGTGAAGGCTTTTTCTGCCGCCTCACGCGGATCGAGCAGCGACAGCGGAATACGCCGATCGCGCGCACTGGTGCCCATCACTAACGAGCAGCCAGCCAGCGCCTCATCCAGCGACGCCACCACAATGGCGCCCTCCAGTACATCATCGGCGCCAGAAGCCCGCGCACGCGCCTCACCACTGGGGAAATCTTCCGGCTCGACCAAATACAAATGCGCCAAACCCATGTTCTTCATCGCGCGAGCGGCGCCGCCGATATTGCCGGGATGGCTGGTATTGACCAGCACAATACGAATCTTATCCAACGCTTATCTCTTCAAGACTGGGGAAGCGACCAACGCACGGCAACTTCCAGAGCAAAAAACGCATGGTACAAAAGCACCACCGATGCCGCCATCACACCTTCAAGTCGCGCGCATTTCTGCTAGAATTGCCGGCTTTCTTTAACAGTCCAGGTATCCGTCATGCAACCCATGTTGAACATTGCCCTGCGCGCTGCTCGCGCGGCGGGCGAACTGATCATCCGCTCTACCGATCGCTTGGATGCCATCAGCGTCAACGAAAAGGATGCCAAGGACTACGTCACCGAGATCGACCGCTCGGCTGAACGCCTGATTATCTCCACCTTACAGAAAGCCTACCCGGACCACGGTTTCTTCGGCGAAGAAAGCGGCTTTAAAGAAGGCAAAGGCGAAGGCAAGGACTACATCTGGATTATCGATCCGCTGGACGGCACCACTAACTTCATCCGCGGCCTGCCGCACTATGCCGTAAGCATCGCCTGCAAATACAAGGGCCGCCTTGAGCATGCCGTGGTACTCGACCCGTCACGCCAAGAAGAATTCACCGCCAGCCGTGGCCGTGGCGCTGCGTTAAACGGTAAGCGCATTCGCGTGACCAATCGCAAGAGCTTGGAAGGCGCCCTGCTCGGCACCGGCTTCCCGTTCCGTGACGAGCAACTGGATCACCTCGACAGCTACTTGGGCATGTTCCGCAGCCTGGCCGGCGAAACCGCCGGCATTCGCCGCGCCGGCGCCGCCAGCCTGGACTTGGCCTATGTCGCCGCTGGTCGCTTCGATGCCTTCTGGGAGTTTGGCCTGTCGGAGTGGGACATGGCCGCAGGCGCCCTGCTGATTCAAGAAGCTGGCGGTTTAGTCAGCGACTTCACCGGCAGCCACGACTATTTGGCCAAGGGCCATATCGTGGCCGGCAACACTAAGTGCTTTAAAGCCGTGCTGACTGCGATTCAGCCGCACCTGCCGCCAGCCCTTAAGCGCTAAGCGTTTAATCGGCGCAATAAAGAATCCCCGGCACAGACCGGGGATTTTTTATTGCCGCGCAAACACTTAATGCAGCACGCGCGGGCCTTCTTCGATTTTCTCGCCTTCCGCCATGCGCGCCGCCATTTGCACACCGACATTGAGCATGGCCTTAGCCACCTCAACTTGCTGGCCGTGTAAAAAGCCTTTGGCATCGCCAGAGAACTCGATAATCACCAGCGGTTCGTTTTCTTCTTCCGAGCGGCGCAAAGCAATGCGGCCATCAGGCAGCTCGACGATTTCTAAAAAGGATGTCGACATTGGGACTCCAGTCTTGCACCCGCAGCTGGCGCGGGTTTTACCATTCATTCAGGCCTTCGCGTAGGCGCATGATCAGCTGCTTCAGCTGCTCACGCCATTCGCTTAAGGTTTCGCGGGCCAGCGGCGCAGCGTCTTCTTGTTCGCTACTGCGGCCAATTAACTGCACGGCCGGATCAATCTTATTCAGCGCACTGGGCTGCACCGGACGCTGTAACGCCTCGTAATGCGTAACCAGCGCCTTAAGCCAACTGTCCTCGGCATAGAGGATTTCCACCAACTCGGCCAGCTCAGCGCCGGGGTGCTGCTCAAGATTGTGCTTGCTGACTAAGCTGCTGACGCGATCAGCGGTCGCAATCGGCAGACGGTAATACGAGGCAATCTCCTGCCCCAAGGCCAACGCCGCGCCGTGCAAATGAAACAACGCCGCTTCGCGCAGCGATTGCTCTAAGGCGGGTTGATTCGGTGCAGGTTTGGCTTCGCTCTGGCGCCACTGCTCCAGCACTAGGCCAGCAAAGTACATCTTCTGATTCGTGCGGGTGTAGGGTTCGTTAGCCATAAGCGATCCTCCGGCGGGGCACACAGTATACCCCGCCGAAGTCTCAAGAGAGGGGCTTACTTACTACTGGTCACCCACTTGCCATTCTGGAAAAACGCTTTCCAGCCGGTGGGCTTGCCGTTTTCCTCGGTCTGCACGTACTGCTCTTTGCTCTTACGGCTAAAGCGCACCACGGTCGGGCGGCCTTGGTCGTCCGCCACAGGGGCATCGCAGAGGAAGTGGTATTTAGGGTCGATTTCGCTGCGATGCGGAAGCAACTCTTTCACCAGCGGCGCACGGGTTTCGCGGTTCTTCGGGAAGCCCTTAGCGGCCAAGAACAAGCCCGAAGCGCCATCGCGCAGCACGTAAGTGTCGTCGACTTTTTCGCACTTCAGCTCTGGCATCGGCACGGCATCCATTTTCGGCGGCGCCGGCTCGCCATTTTTCAACAGCTTACGGGTGTTCTTACAGCTGGCATTGGTACAGCCGAAGAACTTGCCGAAACGGCCGGTTTTCAGCTGCATTTCGCTGCCGCACTTGTCGCACTCAAGGCTGGGACCTTCGTAGCCTTTGATGCGGAACTTACCGGCTTCGATCTCAAACCCCGAGCAATCCGGGTTATTACCACAGATGTGCAGTTTGCGCTGCTCATCCACTAAGTACGAATCCATGGCGGTGGAGCAAATCGGGCAACGACGCTTGCCACGCAGCACGCGCGACTCAGACTCACCCTCGTCATCCTCAGCAATTTCGTTGCCGGGAATCAGGTTGATGGTCGACTTGCAGCGCTCTTTCGGCGGCAAGGCATAACCCGAGCAGCCCAAGAATACGCCCGTCGAAGCGGTGCGAATCATCATTGGCCGCGCACACTCGCGGCAGGCAATATCGGTCAGCGTCGGCTGGTTAGCGCGCATGCCGCCATCGCTATTGGCAGCGGTTTCGAGCTTGTTGCGGAAATCGCTGTAGAAGTCATCCAGCAGCGCTTTCCACTGCACACTGCCGTGCGCCACTTGGTCGAGGGACTCTTCCATGTTGGCGGTGAAGCTGTAATCCATCAGATTGGCGAAACTTTCCACCAAACGCTCGGTGACGATATCGCCCATTTTTTCCGCGTAGAAACGGCGGTTATGCAGCACCACATAGCCGCGCTCTTGAATGGTCGAGATGATCGCCGCGTAGGTGGACGGGCGGCCAATGCCGCGCTTTTCCAACTCCTTCACCAAGCTCGCTTCGTTAAAACGCGCGGGCGGCTTAGTGAAGTGCTGGCTGGGGTCGAGCTTTTGCAAATCCAGCGCTTCGCCTTTCTGCATATCGGGCAGCACTTGGTCTTCGCTGCTTTTGCCGACGGGCGGCTGCACGCGGGTGAAACCGTCAAACTTTAAGATGCGACCACGGGCACGCAGCTCGAAATCACCAGCAGCCACCACCAAGCTGGTGGACAGGTATTTGGCCGGCGGCATTTGACAGGCCACAAACTGACGCCAGATCAGCTCGTACAGACGCTCGGCATCGCGCTCCATACCCGACAACGCGGTGGCTTTGACGCGCACATCCGAAGGACGAATCGCTTCGTGCGCCTCTTGCGCGCCTTCTTTACTGGAGTAGAAATTCGGTTTTTCCGGCAGGTACTGCTTGCCGAACTCGTCCTCGATAAAGTCGCGCGCCATGCTGATGGCATCGGCCGACAAGTTAGTCGAGTCGGTACGCATATAGGTGATGTAGCCGGCCTCATAGAGGCGCTGCGCCATCATCATGGTTTTCTTCACCGAGAAGCCCAAACGGTTACTCGCCGCCTGCTGCAAGGTGGAGGTGATATACGGTGCACTCGGCTTGCTTGAGGTCGGCTTGTCTTCGCGACTGGCCACCTTGTAGCTGGAGCTTTTAAGCGCGTTAACCGCTGCCATCGCCTGCGCTTCATTGAGCGGGCGGAAGGCTTCACCGGCTTGCTTGAACACTTCAAAACGCACGGTGCTGCCGGCTTTGGCGAGATCGGCGTGCAACTCCCAGAACTCTTCCGGCACAAAGGCGCGAATCTCGCGTTCGCGATCGACAATCAAACGCACCGCGACCGACTGCACACGACCGGCCGACAAACCACGAGCAATCTTCGCCCACAGCAAGGGCGAAACCATGTAGCCGACCACGCGATCAAGAAAACGCCGTGCTTGCTGGGCATTAACACGGTTGATATCCAGCTCGCCGGGCTCGGAGAAGGCCTCTTGAATGGCCTTCTTGGTGATTTCGTTGAACACCACGCGCTTGTAGCGGCTGTCATCGCCGCCAATGGCTTCGCGCAGGTGCCAAGCGATGGCTTCCCCTTCGCGGTCCAAGTCCGTTGCCAGATAAATAGTGTCGGCGTCTTTGGCGAGCGCTTTCAGCTCGTTGACCACCTTCTCTTTACCGGGGAGGATTTCGTAGTGCGCAGCCCAGCCTTTGTCCGGGTCGATGCCCATGCGCGACACCAACTGGCGGCGGGCTTTTTCTTCGGCAGAGAGTTTTTTATCGGTAGCCGCGGTTTTGCTCTTCCCACTGGCCGAACCGCTGGTAGGCAGGTCGCGAATATGACCAATACTGGACTTCACCACAAACTGGTTGCCCAAGTACTTATTAATGGTCTTGGCCTTGGCCGGCGACTCCACAATAACCAGAGATTTACCCATAGTTCTCTCTTTTTAGCTCCATCAAGAAAAAGCTGCTTGCGCGGCTTTATAGTTGCCAGCGGGCGGCAAGGTCAAGGACGAGGCCGGATTAATCCGCACCGATTCCCCCCTGCCGAGTGGCTTAACGCGCCTCGGCAAACAGGCTTTCCTGCGCCTCGACCAGCAC
This sequence comes from Atopomonas hussainii, assembly GCF_900109735.1. Lineage (GTDB taxonomy): Bacteria > Pseudomonadota > Gammaproteobacteria > Pseudomonadales > Pseudomonadaceae > Atopomonas > Atopomonas hussainii. The sequence continues at coordinate 27,550 of NZ_FOAS01000005.1, read as the reverse complement.
AAAGCGCGGCACGGTTTCACCGCCCACACGCACGTGCTCAATAAACATAGACAACGGACGCACCCATAACCCGTGCGCGCCGTATAACGCCTGATACACCACCACGGCTTCTTCGGTTTCCGAGTGCCGAGCCACGCCCACCACACGGTAGCGGCGGCCTTTGTAATGCTGATAAATGCCAGGTTCAATCACGCCCTGCATAACCACTCCCCATAAGCCTTGTGGGCCTTGATTTTTATTGAGCCAGCACAGCGGATGGGCTGTTGGCTTATCGAACAAAAATGCCTGCCGCAAGCGACAGGCACCGGATGACAGAAAGCGGCGTCAGTCGTGCTGACGACGCTGCTCGGCCTTAAACTGCTCTTTTTCTGCACGGCGACGATCGATGATCTGGGTCGCCGCCCCGCCAATGTGCTGTTCGCCACGACGCTGGGCCAGCTTGACCTGCTTTTCGCGTTCGCGAAAACGCGCGCGGTCTTGCTCGTCGAACTTATCGATGCAGTGCGGGCAACTCACGCCCTGCACGTAGGCGGGGCTTTGCTTGTCGTCTTCGGTGATCGGATAACGACAGGCATGGCACTGATCGTACTGACCTTTTTCCAGCGCGTGATTGACCGCCACGCGACCATCAAACACAAAGCACTCGCCCTGCCAGAGGCTGTCTTGCTCAGGCACTTCTTCGAGGTACTTAAGAATGCCGCCCTTAAGGTGATACACCTCGTCAAAGCCCTGCTCTTTTAAGTACGCGGTGGACTTTTCGCAGCGAATGCCGCCGGTGCAGAACATCGCCACTTTTTTGTGCTTGGCCGGGTCTAGCTGCTCTTGCACATAAGCGGGAAATTCGCGGAATGTCTCGGTTTGTGGATTGATTGCGCCTTTAAAAGTGCCGATCTGCACTTCGTAATCATTGCGCGTATCGACCAGCAAAACCTCTGGGTCGCTGATCAGCGCGTTCCAGTCTTTGGCATCCACATAGGTGCCCACCACTTTGCGCGGGTCGATGCCTTCCACGCCCATGGTGACGATTTCGCGCTTGAGTTTGACCTTAGTGCGATTAAACGGCTGGCTGCTGTCGTAGGACAGCTTGTAATCCAGCTCGCTCAAGCGCGGATCACGCTTGAGCCATGCCAGCACCGCGTTGATACCGGCCTCAGGGCCGGCGATGGTGCCATTAATGCCTTCGGCGGCGAGCAACAAGGTGCCACGCACCTGCTGGGCATTCATTTCGGCGAGCAGCGGCTCGCGCAGCGCTTCAAAGTCTTCTAAAGAAACAAACTTATACAGCGCACAAACAACAACTTGCGACATAACAAACCTTTTTAAGCAGCGAACTGGAACGTAAAACCAGGGCTAACAGCCGGTGCCATGCACCCGCTGTGGGCGCGCATTCTAACCAGCCTCCCCCGCGCAAGAAAGCGCCACGGGTCGCAGCACAGGCCAGCCAGTCGGTTAAGCCCAACTTTTTGCCAGAAATTGTTCGACAAACCCCTACCCCACCCTAGGTTGGTCGGTTTACCCACTGGGTTTTGGCACGCTGGGCACACAATAAAAAGCTGGAGTGCCCCATGCGCCGTTATATTTTTCCGCTGTTGTTTCCCGTGATGGTTCTGCCGGGCTGCCAAAGCCTTGGCTTTGGCTCGCTGCCCATGGAGGAACTGACCGCCCGCTACGCCAGCGCCGAAAGCGGCTCAAAGTTCCTCGAAATCGACGGTGTGCGCCTGCACTACCGCGACGAAGGCAGCCACGACAAGCCCACCCTGCTACTGCTGCACGGCGTGGTGTCGTCACTGCACACCTGGGATGGCTGGGTGGCCGAGCTGAAAAACGACTACCGGATTATTCGCATCGACGTGCCCGGCTTTGGCCTAACCGGACCGCTACCCGATGGGCAATACCAGCCAGAACGCATTGTCGGCATGATCGACCAACTGCTGGATAAGCTAGAAGTTCAAGAGCTGTCGATTGCTGGCAACTCTCTAGGCGGCTACATGGCGTGGAACTACGCGCTAAAACGCCCCGACCGTGTCGAGAAACTGGTACTGATCGACCCCGCCGCCTACCCGATGGAAAAAGCCCCCTGGGTGATTGCCATTGCAGACCTGCCGGGCGCGCGCGAGCTGGCGCCGCTGTGGATCCCCAAGAGTGTGATCAGCATGAACGTCAGTGAGGTGTACGGACAAAGCTGGCGGATTCGTGACGGCGTGATCGACCGCTACTACGACATCAACCGCCGCCCCGGCAATCGCGCTGCGATGATCGATATCTTCCGCATGATCAACAACCTCAACGACCCCGCGCAGGACCCCAGCGAGCAAATCGCTCAGATCAGCACGCCGACGTTGCTGATGTGGGGCGACAAAGACCGTTGGATTCCGCCCAGTCAAGCCCAGCAATGGCAACGCGATCTGCCCAGCCTGACGCTAAAAATGTACCCCGACATCGGCCATGTGCCGATGGAGGAAATCCCCGTGCAGAGCGCCTGGGATGCCAAGCGTTTCTTAACCACGGGCAAGCTGTAAGCCAACCAGAAAGCCCGTCAGAAAGCCCGCCAGCGCTGACTGGCGGGCTTTTTTACGCGCGCTTTAGCGTGCCTGCTTAGAAGCGCCCGGTCGTCGTCACCCCCGCTGCTGTGGTGACCTTGTTATTAGCGCCCGGCTGCCACTGTTTAACTTGGCTTGGGTTCGCTTCGTTTCGGATGATGCACTTCCACTCCAGCGCTTGATTGGCGGGCAGTTGCAGTGTGCCTTTCCAGGTTGGGTAGGCGGAGGTATCGGTCAGGCGCACCGCACTGGCAGCGTTCCAGTTACCCAAGTCGGCGCTATTACCCACCGCATACACGCTATCGCCCAATTGAGTAACGCCGTTTTCACAGCGGAAATTCACCGCCACTGTGCTGCCGCCCGAGCTCCCGGTGCGCCACACGCGAATCTGTCCGTTGTCGCTGTTCAGCGCTTGGGTAAAGCTGCCGGAAGCAACCTGATTGGGGTTTGCCAAATTCGAGTTCAGCGCCAGCACCAAGGTTTGCGTGCTGCCGCTAATGCTCGCCACTAAGCCGGAAAAACCGTTATGGAAGGTAATCGCCGAAGCCGCCTTAACCCCAGCCGCCTTACGGATTTGCATCAGCTGGCGAATAAAGCCATCCAGCCCCCAGTCGTACATGTGCGACCAATACACCACCGGGGTGCCCGGCGTGGTGAGGATGTAGGCATAGGCTTGCTTGCGCAGGCTATCTGGCAATGCCCAGTGGTGTTGACCGCCGTTGGGGCCGGGTGAATAGCCGGTGTCGTGGTTATCGACAAAGGTCACTGCGGTTTCGCGCCAGCGCACATCGGGGTTGCCGTTTAAGCCGTTGCGCCAATCACTAATCGAGCCGTTCTGCATGCGCTCTTTCAAGGCGAAGTCGAACACGCTGCACTTACCGCGATCGGACCAGTCTTTGATGATCTCCTGCCAGCTGGCGTTACGCCGCCAATCGGAGGCGGGGTACTCGCCCGGTGACTTCCACAACTCGCCCACGCAATAACCGCTGTCGTAGGCGTCTTTCATCCAGGCATCGACACGCTCACCGGCGTAGCCGCGCACAAAGTCGAAACGGAAACCTTTAGCACCGTAGTTATTTTTCAGGTTTTTCAGCTCATCGCGGAACATGGCGTAGTTCTGCGCATGGGCGGTGTTGAGATCCGCCTCACCGCCGATAAAACGATCGCCATCGTCACAGCCATTGGGGCCGTTGCCGTTGTCGGCGCAATCGTTACGCCATAGGCCTTGGCCGGCGGGCAGGTTGATTTCTTTTTGCGGGTAACCACGGTTCATGTGGTTAGGCACGATGTCGTACACCACCTTCACCCCGGCGTTATTCAGCGCCGTGGCGGCGCCCTTTAGCTGCGCATCGCTGCCGTAGCGGCCATTCTTGTTAAAGTCGTGCCAAAAGTAGCCTTCGCCACCGCCGCTGGTGCCGTTGCTGGAGTCGCTCCAGCTCGAAAAATCGCGCCACGGCACCGGCATCCAGATGCTGGTAAAGCCATCGGCGGCAATCGTCGGGGCTTTGTCTTTGAGGATGTTGTACCAGTTGTTGGGCGCCGTGCGCACCACGTTCCAGTGAAAGCCTTGCAGGATAATCTCGTCACCGCCGTGGTTACGCACGCCGCTAGCGGTTTTGCCGCTGGCATCGGCGGCATGCACCAGACTGTCGAGGGGGTACGCCAGCGGCACCATAGCCGCAGTGAGGCAAGCGATACGCAGGTATCGGTTCATCGGGTTGAGCTCCATTGTTGTATTTGTTGTGAGCATCCGACCGCCAGAGCTCCCTCTCTGCGGATGGGGAAGTTGCCGCATTTTCACGCAGGCACTGGCAGGCTGCGCCGCGCGGTCGTAGTCGCACAGTGCCTTAAGCGAAAAAAAGCAGGCGTAATAGCCAGGCGTAGAACGTGGCGCCGCTCACCACGCCGGCAGTGACAGGTGTGCCGCGCACTGTTTTAATGGCCAGCGCCAAGCAGACGCAGGCTACTGCGCAAAAAAAACCGCCCGCTCCGGGGCCGTGATCCGGAGAAGGCGGTGGCGTGATACACCAATACACGGACGGAGAGGATCACTCTCCACGCTGGCCCGGGAGGAATCGGCCCAGCGATTTACCCAGCGGCCCCTTGCTCCGCTGGGTAAATGCGGTCAGTCGAGGGCGCTTAGCGCCCCACGACTCAAACGTTGCACTTCAGCCCAATTACCCGCAGCAATCTCGGCATCCGGCAGCATCCACGTGCCGCCAATACACATCACATTGGGTAGGCTTAGATAGGCTTTGGCGTTATCCGGTTTAACCCCGCCGGTGGGGCAGAATTTCACATCGCGGAACGGCCCGGCGAAGGCTTTCAAGGCAGACTGCCCGCCCACTACCTCAGCGGGGAATAACTTAAAGCGGCGGTAGCCCAAGGCGTAGCCCTGCATTAATTCCGACGCGGTGCTAATGCCCGGCAGCAAAGCCGCCTTACTGTTTAGGCCATGCTGCAGCAGTGCCTCGGTGCAGCCAGGGGTGACAATAAACTGCGCACCAGCTTCTTCTGCCGCGCGGTACATCTCAACATTCAGCACAGTGCCGGCACCGACACACAGCTCGGGGCGCTCTTTGCGCAGCAGGGCGATGGCGGTTAAACCCAGCTCTGAACGCAGGGTGATTTCTAAGGTACGCAAACCGCCGGCGGCCAAGGCATCGGCCAGCGGCAAAATATCGCTTTCGCGCTGAATCACGATCACCGGCATGATGCGCGCAGCGTTGCAGATCTCATCTAAACGCGCGGTGTTGTCTGCCAAACTCATAAGCGTGTCTCTCAAGTAATAAATACGGGCGGGCGTTTACGGGCACCAATAAATAGTCAGCGGTGCGCGCAAAAAGGCTTTGATCGGTTTATCCAGGGCATCGCCGACAACGGCTTCACGCAGCGCAGCGAGCTTGTCTTGCCCGGCAATGGCCAGCAGCTGCACCGGCGCCCGACGCAGCAATGCCGCGGTAAAGCTCAGTCGCGCCGTTGGCGCTGCGCTGGCTTGCATGGGCAAACACAGCGGGCCGTCAGCGGCCAAGCCTTGCGCTAAGCCTTCAGCACGCGGAAATAAAGACGCAGTGTGCGCATCGCCACCCATGCCCAGCACCACCACATCCGGCGCACGGCGACTTTGCCAACGCTCGGCCACCGTTTGTGCATCCGCACTCTGGCTCACGCCCAAATACAGCGGCTCAAACTGCGCCACAGCGGCGGCGTCTTGCAGCAGGTGCTGCTTGACTAGCGCCGCATTGCTAGCCGGATCACTCTCAGGCACCCAGCGCTCATCCACTAACGACACACGCACCTTGGCCCAATTCAGCGGTGCGTTACGCAGCGCCTGAAAAAACGCCACGGGGCTACGCCCGCCGCTGACCAATAAGCTGGCATCGCCATATTCAGCAATGGTGTGCTCTAGCGCCACCGCCACGCGCCGCGCCAGCACTTGCGCGTGCACACTGGCATCGGCCAGCGCATGCGCCTGTACGCCGGCGGGCAAAAAATCGTCAAAGATCGCCATACCAAGACCTGCCGTCACGGGTGATCATGGCAATCGAAGCCACCGGCCCCCAGCTGCCTGCGGGGTATTTTTTCGGTGCCGAGCCATCTTGGCGCCAGCTGGCTAGCAGCTGATCGCACCAGCGCCAGGCGGCTTCCACTTCGTCCTTACGCACGAACAGGTATTGATTGCCCTGCATCACTTCCAGCAGCAAACGCTCATAGGCATCGGGGATGCGCTTAGCGCTAAAAGCGTCGGAGAAACTCAGCTGCAGCGGGCCGCTGCGCAGGTGCATGCCTTTATCCAAGCCCTGCTCTTTGGTCATTACTTGCAGCGAAATACCTTCGTCGGGCTGCAGGCGAATGATCAGCTTATTGCTGACTTGGTCGCGCTGCTCTTCGGCAAAGATGTAATGCGACGACTCTTTAAAGTGGATCACGATCTGCGACAGCTTCTGCTGCATGCGCTTGCCGGTACGCAGATAGAAAGGCACGCCGCTCCAACGCCAGTTGCGAATCTCGCAGCGCAGGCTGACAAATGTTTCGGTATTACTCTGCTGGTTGGCGTTGTCTTCTTCTAGATAACCCGGCACCGGCTGGCCGTCGATGCTGCCGGCGGCATACTGCCCGCGCACCACATGGGTACCGAGCAAATCAGGGGTAATCGGCGCCAGCGCCTTGAGCACTTTGACCTTTTCGTCACGAATGCTGTCGGCCGACAAATCGCTCGGCGGCTCCATCGCGGTTAAGCAAAGCAACTGCAATAAGTGGTTTTGCACCATGTCGCGCAGCTGACCGGCCTGATCGAAATAACCCCAGCGACCTTCGATGCCCACCTTTTCAGCCACGGTAATTTCGACGTGGGAGATATAGCGGCTGTTCCATTGGTTCTCGAACAGGCTATTGGCAAAACGCAGAGCAATCAGGTTCTGTACCGTTTCTTTACCCAAGTAATGGTCGATACGGTAGATGGCATTTTCTGGGAAGTACTGCGCCACCGCCTCGTTAACCTCACGCGAGGACTCCAGCGAATGACCGATGGGCTTTTCCAGCACCACGCGGGTGTTGTCGATCAGCTGTAGATGCGCCAGCTCGCGGCAGATATCGCCATACACCGACGCCGGCGTGGCGAAATACGCCACCAGCGGGATACCGGCGGGCAACAAGTCAGGCAGCGCTTGGTAATCCTCGCGCTTACGAAAATCCATGCGCAGGTAGCAGCAGCGACTGATAAAGCGATCGATCACCGCTGGGTCTTGCTCATCAGCGGCGACAAAGCGCTTTAACGAGGCGCGCAACTGTTTATGCAAGGCGGCGTCATCACCTTCGTCACGCGCCAAGGCGACTAGGCGGGTATCCAGATGCAGCAGACCGGCACGATCCAGCTGGTACAACGCAGGAAACAATTTGCGCAGCGCCAAGTCACCCAACGCACCAAACAGGGCTAGCGAGCAGGGCTCAACACGAATGATGGGCATAAAAGTTCACCGTTATCCAAACACTGGCGCACTCAGCACAAGCCGCGCCATCGCATTGACGTTATAAAAACTCAAAAGTAGTAAAAAAACAACATTTCTTTTCAGAAAGCGTTTTCCTCTTGGTAGATTAGCCGTGTCGCACTAGCATCAACTCAGCCTGCGCCCTTTTTCGCGCACACAAGGACTTCGTATGGAACGCGCACAGAACCTGCTGGACACCATCAGCGATAACGTTGCCGAACTGAACAAAGCTGAGCGCAAGGTCGCCGAAGCCATTCTCGCCAACCCCGAGCAAGCCACCCGCTTCAGCATTGCCGCCCTCGCCCAAGCCGCCGGCGTTAGCGAGCCGACGGTCAATCGCTTCTGCCGCAGCTTTAATATTCAGGGCTATCCGGAGCTAAAAATTCAGCTCGCGCAAAGCTTAGCCAGCGGTGCCACCTACGTTAGCCGTGCGGTCGAAGCTGATGACAGCGTGGAGGATTACACGCAAAAGATCTTCGCCAGCACCATTGCCTCACTGGAGTCGGCCCTGCAAAGCTGCGACACCAAGCAGATCAGCAAAGCCGTAGACCTGCTGATTCAGGCACGGCAAATCCACTTCTTTGGCCTAGGCGCCTCGGCCTCCGTGGCGCTGGATGCGCAGCACAAGTTCTTCCGCTTTAACCTCGCGGTTAGCGCACAGGTCGATGTTCTGATGCAACGGATGATCACCGCCGTGGCGCACACCGGCGATGTGTTTGTGATTCTTTCTTACACCGGGCGCACCCGCGACCTGGTGGAAGTCGCCCGCGAAGCGCGCGAAAATGGCGCCTCGGTGATTGGCATCACCGCCGCCGGCTCGCCGCTGGCGCAGGTGTGCAGTGTGTGTTTGGCGATTCCCGACCAAGAAGACACCGACATCTACATGCCCATGACCTCGCGCCTGATTCAGCTCACCGTACTCGATGTGCTCGCCACCGGCGTAACGCTGCGGCGCGGCAGCGATTTTCAACCGCACCTGCGCAAAATCAAAGAGAGCCTACTGCCGACCCGTTACCAACCCGGCAGCGACAGCGACGACGACGCGCAATAACGGCCAATCACCCCGCGAGCAGCTGCACTGGCAAAACGCCATAAGCGTGCACTGACGCACAAAACCACCGCACTAAAGCCGCCACCCACCCTACTACTCCCCCCTCATCCCTGAAAAACTACGCCGGGGATGAGGCCTCACTTCCGTACTTCACCGATTCTGCACTACGCCGGCAAACCTGATTGCACGGCAAGGCGTAACACCCACACGCTGTATAGCGAAAACAACAACGGGCGCCGCAAGCATCACTGGGCAGGTATCAAACACGTTACTTTTACCCGATTGCACAGCACCTTTCGTTGTTTTATTACTACGCAGCGTCCAAGGGGGATTGCCCTCTGGCCACCTGATAGAGCCAACAAAAACAACAAAGGACCCGCCATGAACACGAAAAAACCTGCCTTCCTGCTCAAGCCCAGCGCAGCCCTCGCTGCTCTGTTAGTGGCTGCGCCGGCAATGGCTGTCGACTTCCACGGCTACATGCGCTCAGGCATCGGCGCCACCGGCGGCGGTGGTGATCAAGCCTGCTTCCAAGCCAAAGGCGCTGGCGCCAAGTACCGCCTAGGTAACGAGTGCGAAACCTACGCCGAAGTCGGCCTCGGCCAAGAGCTGTGGAAAGAAGGCGACCAGAGCTTCTACGTCGACAGCATGATTGCCTACAAGTCCAATCAGGCCAACGACTGGGAAGCCACCGACAGCAAAAACGGCAACAGCGACAACCCCTACGAGAACGGCACCAGCTCGATTCGCCAGTTCAACGTGCAGGGTAAAAACGTGCTGAGCATGCTGCCGGGCGCCACCTTGTGGGCAGGTAAGCGCTATTACAAACGCCATGACGTGCATATCAACGACTACTACTACTGGGACGTATCAGGCCCAGGCGCGGGTATCGAAGATATTGATCTAGGTTTTGCTAAAGCCCACGTGGCGTGGATGCGTAACACCGACGGTAACTGGACTTACAACGGCGCCGGCACTGGGACTAACGTCGCCAACGACACCTTCGACTTCCGCCTGACCGACATTAACGTCAACACCGACGGCAAGCTAGAAGTCGGCTACGACTACGGCAAAGCCAACCTGACCGACGAGCAGGAAAAAGACCCCGGCTACACCGACAACAAAGGCCATTTGGTCACCTTGGAACACACCCAAGGCAACTGGTTTGGCGGCTTTAACAAGCTAGCCCTGCAATACGGCACCGACGGTATCATCGGCTCTACCGGCCGCAACAACACCGGCAACAGCGACGGCAAGATGATCCGCTTGGTTAACCAAGGCGTGATTGGCCTGACCGACGACATCGAAATGATGTACGTGCAGATCTACGAAGACAAAGACTTGGACAACAACGACGGCCAAGAGTGGCTCTCCCTCGGCGTGCGTCCGGTGTACAAGTGGGACAACGTGATGTCCACCGCCTTCGAATTCGGCTACGACCAAGTCGACCCGCAAGCCGACGGCAAAGAAACCATCGACCTGAAGAAATTCACCATTGCCCAGCAGTGGTCAGCCGGTCGTAGCTTCTGGGCACGCCCGCAGATCCGCGTATTCGCCACCTACGCCATGTGGGACGGTGATGAGTACAACGCCGCTAGCGAGTCGATCGAAACCGGCGAAGACGACGGCCTAACCTTTGGTGTACAAGCCGAAGCATGGTGGTAATCGGCTGCCCCTTAACACCACCGTGAGGTGTTAAGGGGCGCTTTAACGCTGCTCCTGAACTTACCCCGCAGTGCGCAAACGCAGGCCCTATCGTTACCGGCCACGGCTGCGGGGGCTTTCCCCGAATGTGAGTCTTCGAGGACACCATGAAACAACACTTCAGCCGCCTCCCCTTGCTCTTGGCTGCCTGCACCGCCCTACTCGCCGGCTGCGCCAGCGAACCGACCAACCTGCGCCAAGTGGATGCCTTTAATAAGGCGCCTGCGCCGTTGGCAGTCAGCGCACAATCAGCACAAGACGCCCTGCGCGCCGCTAGCGTGTGCTGTGACAGCCTGCAAAGCCTGCCGTTTACCCAAATCGCCCCCGATTTCAGCGGCAATGTAATCATCGACCGCAGCGCACCGGCGTTTAACTTCGACAGCGGGAAAAGCTTTTTCCGCGCCTTTGCCCTGCCGCAAAACAGCCGCTCTTTCGAGATTCGCCTGTACAGCCAAGCCGGCGATACTGTCTTGGCACCCAACGCCATGCTGCTTAACGGCAACTTGCAAATCACCCGCCTGCTGGGCAAAGACGACTTCCAGTTCGTACCCGCGCAAGGCTTAAAAGGCGACAGCTTGGACGCCCGTCTGCGCGTTGACCGCCTGTATCTGGATAACGCCGGCAACGAAGCCTATTTAGTGCTCTACACCAGCGATGCACAGATGGCCGGCAAGACCATCATCGAGCACCCGGCCAAGTCGTATGCCAAAGCCCGTGGCACCGAGCCGCCCAACATTGCCGATCTGGAAGCCAAGCATGTGCCGGAAGGCATCATCAAAATGGTGGTGATTGAAGACAAGGTAGCCGGCCAGATCGCCAACACTTATGTTCCACCGCGCAGCATTGGCCAAGAGATGGGCAACACAGTACCCAGCCTGCCGCCGCCACCGGTGCAGCCAGAAACCAAAGCCTTCTACCGCCAAGCCATCGATGCGGCACTGGCCAATCGCGATCTGGAAAAAGCCCTGCGCCTAGCCGACGAAGCTGCGCGCGTGGGTGATGACAGCGCCAAGCCTTACTTGCTGGAAAAGGTTCAGATTAAATAAACACACGCAGAATTCTGAAGGTGTTCTAGGGGCTGATGCCGTTTCGGCGCAGCCCGCGTTGCTGCGAAAAATCGCGTCATGTTAGGCGTGGGGCGCTGGCAATGGTTGACTCCCTTGCCAAGCTCCGCAACAACACATGGCGCGATTTTGCGCGCAACCCTTCGGGACGGGCTTGTTTTTGCTCACTGCGTCGTTGCTCAGCGCTTATTTGAAACACCAAACCTCACGCTTCACGCCTAGCTGTGTGCAAAAACAAGCACCGTCGAGCGCGCGCCGAAACGGCATCAGCCCCTAAGACGACCAATGGTCGCCCTTTTTTGTTTTACAATCGCCGCTTCGTTTTTTCGTTAAAGAGATGATCGCCATGGGCGCCCAATGGAAAGCCAAACATAAAGAAGCCGCCGCCAACGCCAAAGGCAAACTGTTCGGCCGTCTGGTTAAGGAAATCATGGTTGCCGCACGCAACGGCGCCGACCCGGAGATGAACGCCAAGCTGCGTCTGGCTATTCACCAAGCTAAAAAGCTGTCGATGCCCAAAGACACCCTCGACCGCGCAATTAAAAAAGGCGCGGGCCTGTCGGGTGAAGTGGTCAACTTCGAACACCCGATGTACGAAGGTTTTGCCCCGCACCGCGTGCCGGTGATCGTCGAATGCCTGACCGACAACGTCAACCGCACCGTGGCCGAGATTCGCGTGTTGTTCCGTAAGGGCCAGCTGGGCACCTCTGGCTCCGTTGCTTGGGACTTCGACCACGTTGGCCTGATCGAAGCCAGCCCTGAAGGCGATGCCGATGCGGAACTCGCGGCCATCGAAGCCGGCGCACAAGATTTTGAAGACGGTGATGAAGAAGGCAGCGCCCTGTTTATTACCGACCCAACCGATCTGGACACCGTCAGCCGCGCCCTGCCTGAGCATGGCTTTATCGTCGACTCCGCCAAACTGGGCTATCGCGCCAAAAACCCGGTGAGTTTGTCTGGCGACGAGCTGGACGAAGTGCTGGCCTTCTTAGAAGCGCTGGATAACCACGACGACGTGCAGAACGTCTATGTGGGCCTCGCCGAGTAACCCCCCATCAATGGCTGCGCAGCACCACTGAGAAAAAACGCCGAATTAATCGGCGTTTTTTTTGCCCCGCCAGCGCTGCCACCACGGCAGCGCTTGGCGCAAGCGCAGATAGCGCAGCTTCAACGCCGCTTCATCCACCGACTCGGCGGCAAACACTTGTTGCTCATACTCGCGATAAAACGCCTTAATCGCCGCTGCCTGTGCCGGCAGGCTGACTTGCGCACGCTGACTAAAACGCCGCACGCCTTCGCCTGAATCACGCACTAAGCCTTGGGTCGCTAGCAAGCGCTCAGCGGCCAGTAAATAACGCTGCTGCGCTACCGGGCGTGCCTGCCACGGCTTCACCAGCCAGACGCCTAGCAGCACTAACAAGACGGCAATCACCGCCACAAGCGTGAGCCCCAGCTGCTGCCAATCCACCGTACCCAGCCAACTGGCCAGCCACTGCATTTGCTGCTCGCCCTGATAGCCCAACACCAAGCGCTGCCAACTGTAATTGAGGTCATCCCAAGCCAGGCGCAGTTGATTCAGCCAAGCCAATTTCCGCAGCTGCGCACCGGCCAGCAGATCGCCTTCCAGAAAGCTGCCTTCTTCGGCCAAAGCCTGCTCAATGCCTTGTTCAATGCGCTCGGGGGCTACTTGATAGGTGGGGTCGACACTCTGCCAACCTGTGCCCGGCTGCCAATATTCGACCCACGCATGGGCGTCAAACTGGTGAATCAACAGATAGTTGCCGGCCTCGTTAACCTCGCCACCTTGGTAGCCGGCCACCACCCGCGCCGGAATACCCGCCGCGCGCAGCACCACCACCATGGCGCCGGCATAGTGGGCACAGAAACCGCGCCGACCATCGAACAAAAACTCATCGACACTGTGCTGACCATACAGCGGCGGACGCAGCGTGTAGTGAAACGGTTGCTGATTAAAGTGCTTGAGCACCTCATTCACCAAACCTTGCTGGTCGCTACCAAAACGCTGGCTCAGCTCGGCAGCCCAAGCGCGCGTGCGTGGGTCAAAGCCGCGTGGCAAACGTAAGTTCAAGCGATATTGCAGGCTCGGCAACTGAGCTTGGCGCACTGCCTCAGGCCACGAGCGCATGCGATACAACAGCGCCTGCTCAATCGGCCTGCCGCGCTGCACGCGAAAATCCACTGCTTGCCGGCCAGCGCTGTCGGGCGGTGCTGCGGTGTCCAGAGCAAATAACCACGGCTGCCCGGTGGGCTGCATCAGTACTTGGTAATCGAGCGGTTCGCCTTGTGCTTGCCAGTCCGGCAAGGGCGCACGAGCTTGTCGGGTGAACTCGGCTTGCGACCAGCGCCGGCCATCGAAGTCTTCCAGCGTCAGCGCCCGCCAGTAGCGCTGCGCATTCGGCGGAATGGCTTGGTCAAACTCGACGCGAAACGCCAACTCGCCGGAGCGCGATAGCTCCGCCACATCCGCCGGACTCATGCTTTCGGCAAGGCCGGTGCGGGCCTTATCGGCCGTCGGCATCGTCCACAACGGGCCAATCCGCGGGAAGAACACAAACAGCAGCAACATCAGCGGCAAGGCTTGCAGCAACAAGCCCGCCGCCAAACGCCAGGTGGCCCACGGGCGCTGGTTAAAACTGCTTTGCTGCATACCGATCAGCGCCGCTATCAAGGCAGAAATCGGCAGCAAGCTGTAGGCAAAGCTAAGCAGACTGTCCTCGAATAAATAACTGGTCACCACGGCGAAAAGGCCCATGGTAATCAGCACCTGCGCATCGCGCGCTTTGCGCATCTCCACCAGCTTGAGCACAAAGGTGCACAGCAGCAGGGTAACGCCGGCGTCCAAGCCCAACAGCGTGCCATGCGACAGCAGCACCCCAGCGGTCACGCCGAGTAGCAATAAACCCTTGAGCCATGCGGGCGGGAAATCCGCACGCTGGCGAAAAATCTGCACGCGCCACACGGCACACAACAGCCACAGCGGGATCAGCCAACTGGGCACATGCAGCAGGTGCGGAATAATCACCAGCGCCTGCGCTACCAATAGCCAAGTCAGGCTGATGCGCGGAATCAAGCTGGCACTCATGCTTTCACCCCGTACAAAGCCAAGGCACGCAGGCAGGCATCGCGGTGCGCCGCCGAGCACTCAGGGGCTAACTCTAAACCCGGTAAGCGCAGGCCAAAGGGCTGGCTTTGGGCATACAGGCTGAGCACGGCATGGGTTAAGCGCGACAGGCGCTGCTCCACCCCGCCGCCCACTTGGGCGAAATCCAGCCAGATATCGCGCCCGGCCAAGCCGGCAAAGTCTTTCACCAACAAGCCTTGGCCGCGCGAGAAGGCCTTCCAATGCAGACGGCGCTTGTTGTCGCCGGGCTGGTAGCTGCGCAAGCCTTGGTAGTCATCCACGCCACCGGGAATCACCCGAACGCCTTCGTCATCGTCTTGACTGCCGGCATCGGCCAGCGGTAAGTCGCCGGCCTGTGGTGCGGGGTAAACCAACACGCGCTGGTCTAAATCCAGCCAGCTCCACGCCACAAACAAACCCAGCGGAAAGCGCGTTTCCACCCGTAAACGCCCCGGCACTAACCAGCCGCGCTGACTGGCATGCGCGAATAGCTCGACCTGCGTGCTGCCGTTGGCGGGCACATCGGCCATCTGCAGTGGCTGCGGTGGCCAGCCAAGCGCTAAGGCTTGATAGGCGCGGCGTTCGCCGACCAACTCCACCGGCAAGCAAGCCTCTTCCCCGGCAAACACCGGCACGCTGACTTGGCGACGCACCAACAAGCCGGACAAGCTGCGATAGGTATGCAGAATGGCCACTAAGAACAACGACAGCAGCCAGAAGGTTAAGAAGTACGCGAGGTTATTTTGGTAGTTGATCGCGCCAATCAGCAGCAAGGCGATCAGCAGCAGAAAGCCTAAGCCTTGGCGGGTGGGAATAATAAAAATGCGCCGCTGATTAAGGCGCACCTCGCTTTGCGCGGGAATGCGCCGGTCTAGCCACCGCTGCCAGCGCGCGCGCCAAAGGCTCATCACGCTGCGCATCAGAGCGCCGGCACTTCTCGCAGCAGCCACTGCACCAGCGCAGCGCCGCCATGCCCGCCGGCATCGGCTTGCTGGCGCAAGCGGTGCCCAGCCACGGCTGGCAGCACCGCTTGCACATCTTCAGGAATCACATAGGCGCGGCCTGCCAACAAGGCCCAGGCTTTTGCTGCGGCTAACAAGGCCAACGCACCGCGTGGCGATAAACCGTAAGCAAACTGCGGCTGACTGCGGGTGGCTTCAGCAATGCGCAGCACGTAATCGACCACCGCTTCGCGGGCCTGCACCTTGGGCACTTCAGCTTGCAGGGCGGCCAGCTGAGCGTGATTAAGCACCGGCTCGAGGCTTTGCATCAGCTCGCGACGGGTGATGCCCATCAGCAAGTTTTTCTCCGCTGCCGGCGCCGGATAGCCCAGCGATAAGCGCATCAAGAAACGGTCGAGCTGCGATTCCGGCAAGGCAAAAGTGCCGCTAGAGCTGACTGGGTTTTGCGTGGCAATCACGAAGAATGGCTCAGGCAGCGGGCGGGTTTGCCCTTCGATGGTCACCTGCCCTTCTTCCATGGCCTCCAGCAAAGCGCTTTGGCTTTTTGGCGTGGCGCGGTTGATTTCATCCGCCAGCACCAGCTCGGCAAAAATCGGCCCGGGATGAAAAACAAACTGGCCGCTGTTTTTATCGAACACTGAAGTGCCGAGAATATCCCCCGGCAGCAGATCGCTGGTGAACTGAATGCGCTGAAACGACAAGCCCATCACCCGCGCCAAGGCATGGCTTAGGGTGGTTTTGCCCATGCCGGGCAAGTCTTCAATCAGCAAATGGCCGCGCGCCAGCAGGCAGGCCACGGCCAAACGCACTTGCTGCTCTTTACCCAAGACCACTTGGTTGATTGAGGCAATCGCGCGGTTAAGGGTATCGAGCATGGGTGGTCCTAATTCAGTGAAGGGCTTTCTCAGCTATTTACAGGCTAGAGACAATCTCACGCAATGCCGCTGCCGGGTCTGCCGCTTGGGTGATCGGCCGACCGATGACCAAGTAATCGGAACCAGCGGCCAAAGCCTGTTGCGGGGTAAGAATGCGGCGCTGGTCATCTGCCGCGCTGCCGGCCGGGCGAATGCCGGGGGTGACCAACTGCAACGCAGGCTGCGCGGCTTTCAAGGCTGGGGCTTCTTGCGCCGAGCAAACAAGGCCATCTAAACCAGCTTCGGCGGCTAAACCTGCCAAACGCAGCACTTGGCTTTGCGGCGCGACATCCAGGCCAATCCCGGCCAAGTCGCTTTGCTCCATGCTGGTCAGCACAGTCACGCCGATCAGCAGCGGCTTAGTGCCGTTGTGCTGATCCAACACCTCGCGGCAAGCGGCCATCATGCGCAGGCCGCCGGAACAATGCACGTTAACCATCCACACGCCCAACTCGGCGGCGGCTTTCACGGCCATGGCAGTGGTGTTGGGAATGTCGTGGAATTTCAGGTCGAGAAACACCTCGAAGCCTTGCGCTTGCAGCGCCTCGACCACTTGCGGGCCAGAGCGGGTGAACAGCTCTTTGCCCACCTTTAAGCGGCACAGGCTAGGGTCTAGCTGCTGGGCCAGCGCCAAGGCTTGCGCTTGGCTGGGGTAATCGAGGGCAACAAGGATCGGGGACTGACAGGCCATCGGGCACTCACTTACGGCAAAACAAAACAGCCGCCATTGTCGCAGAAAGCCCCGCGCCCGTCAGGACGCCGGGGGTTGCTGATCGACCATTTGCTCCTGCACCACGGCTTCGTCAACACGTGGGTCGAGCGCCGCCACCAAGGGCGAGCTGCCGATCAGCGGTGGCATGCCTTGGTGCTGCAACGGAGCCTCGGCCACTTGGTGCTCGCCCGTTACCGCCTGCGGACGAATCAACAGCGCGAGCAAGGCCGCACACACCAGCGAGAAACCATACAAGGTGTTATTACCGAAGAAGGCCATTAAGCCGCCAACCAACAGCGGCCCCACGCACGCACCCAAGGCGAAGGTGACCAACAGCATGGCGGTCAGCGACACGCGACGCTCTGCCTCCACATGGTCATTGGCCAGCGCCACGGCTAGCGGATAGAGGGTGAATTGCAGCAAGCCGATGGCAAAGGCCATCAGCAGCAACAATAAGAAACCGGGTTCTTTAATCAGCAATAACGGCACACAGGCCAGCAATAACAGCAGCGCGTTGTAACGGATTAAGCGAGCGCGATCGATGCGATCCGACAGCTTGCCCAACGGCCACTGCGCCACCAGGCCAGCCAAAATGCACACGCCCATAAACTGACCGACCTGTGCAGTATCCAGCCCCGCCGCACTGGCATACACAGGCCCCAAGCCATAGAAGGCGCCAGTGACTAAACCGCTGACCGCCACGGTAATCAGTGATTGCGGAATGCGCTTAACGAAAAACAGCGGCTCCAAGGGTGCCGGCACTAATGGCGCCGGATGCATGCGCCGGGTAACAGCCACCGGCACTAAGGCCAAGGCAAAGCAAATAGCTACCCACAGCAGCACTTCGATACCCAAGCCAGACTCCAGTCCCAACGCCAGCTGGCCGAGCACTAAACCCAAGTACACCGCTGCCATGTAACCGGAGAACACCATGCCACGCTGTTGGCTATCGGCCTGCTCGTTAAGCCAGCTTTCGATCACCATGTATTGGCACATCATGCACAGGCCTACTAACAGGCGCAGCACGAACCAAGCGCCCAGGTTGTCGATCAGACCATGCAATAACACCGCTGCCGTCACTAAGCCGCCGCAGGCCACATAAGCGCGCACATGCCCCACACGGGCAATCAACTTGTGGCCCAATTTGCCGCCAATCACCAAACCCAAATAGTTCGCCGCCATCAGGCTACCGATCCAGATATCGGCCACTTCATTAGCAGACAGGCGCAGCGCCAGATACGTGCTGAGCAAACCACTGCCCAGCAGCATTAATAAGGTGGCGGCATATAACGAGGTAAATGAGACCAGCGCGCGCGGCATGGCGAAGGCTCCAACAGCGAACAGGAGCGCTCCACCCTAACGGATTAACCCACCCCTAGGCCAGCGCCTGAGCCTTAGAGGTCGCCCAAGGCAAGCTTGGGGTCGCCTGTTTATACCTGCATGGCGAGAAAGCGCCGCTCCCACGCAGTGATCTCGCTTAAGAAGTCTTCCAGCTCGATGTACTTGGAGGCCAAGAAGCCCTCGATAAACTCCTCCCCCAGCAGCTCACGCGCCAAGCTGCTGCGTTTTAAGCGGCGCATGGCTTCTTGCATCGAGGTCGGCAGGCGCATGTTCTCCGGCGCGGTGAAGTCGCCAGCAATCGGCTCGGTCGGCTCAAGCTTTTGCTCAATGCCGCGCAGGCCGGCGGCTAAGCTCACCGCCAAGAGTAAATACGGGTTGGCATCGCAACCGGCTACGCGGTTTTCCACCCGCCGCGCTTCCGGCACGCTCGGCGGAATACGCAGGCCGGAAGCGCGATTATCATGCGCCCAGCAAAAGTTATTCGGCGAGGCATACGGATGGAACAAGCGCTGATAGGAGTTGATATTCGGCGCTAACAGCAAGGTTAAATCTGCCAAGGCATCTTGCAGGCCGCCCAGATAATGGAAGAACTCCGGGGTCGCCTCGTCTTGCGCATCGTTAAAGATATTCTTGCCCGCGCCATCCACCACGCTCTGATGTAGATGCATCGAGCTACCCGCCACCTTGGCCAAAGGCTTGGCCATAAACACAGCGATCAACCCGTGCTTAAGCGCCACCTCTTTAACCATGTGCTTAAACAGGAAGGTCTGATCGGCAATTTTTAGCGCATCGCCGTGGTGGAAGTTGATCTCAAACTGCGACACGCCCATCTCGTGCATAAAGGTATCGCGCGGCATGCCCATGGCCTCCATGCAGCGATACACCTCAACCCAAAACGGCCGCAGGCCGTTATTGGAGGCCACACTAAAGGCCGAATAGCCCTCTTCACGGCGTCCATCCAAGCCCACCGGCGGCTGAAACGGCAAATACGGATCAGCATGCGGCGCGAAGATAAAGAACTCCAGCTCAGTAGCCACCACTGGCGACCAACCCTTGGCGGCATAACGCTCGACGATGCGCTTAAGCAGAGTGCGGCTGGATAACCCCGAAGACTGACCTTCAATCTCCACGCAGTCACACACCGTCAGCGCGCGCGGCTGCTCGGCCCATGGCAGCTGGTAAGACTGGCTCAGCACGGGCTCCAGCACTAAGTCGCCATCATCGCTGCCGTAATACTGCGCATCGGGGTAATGCCCCACGAGGCTTTGCAGCAGCACGCCACGCGCCATCTGCAAATTACGCCCGCTGGCGAAGCCCTCCAGCGTCATGACCTTGCCACGCGGCACGCCGTTTAAGTCGGGGGTGACACATTCCACTTCGCTAACACCGGCTTGTTGCCAAGCCTCTACCAGCGATGAGCGCGCTTCGCGGGACATATTCTCTTCCTTATCGTTATCGGCTGCGTGCAACTTGGTGCACAGCGTGTGCGGAATATAAACCACCCGCACGTAGACAGCCACGCAAAGCGTGCGCCGTGGGTGTATGGGAAGGCGACATGACCTTCACGCACTACCGATCAATACGAGCGAACGATGCATCTAGCGATGCTTAAAAAGAGGCAAAGGGTAAAAATGGCGCATAAAAAACCCCGGCATGCCGGGGTTTCTCTTTAGACAACGTCTGGGAAGCGCTGAGTTAATCGGCGAACGGGCCAAGCGCAAGGCGCCCGGAGCGCAGCAACCGAGACATACTGACGGGTAAGCGAGGTTGTGAGCACCGTGTAACGCCGCGATTGGGCTGTGCAGCCATTAAATCAGTGCTTCCTTAGTGCTCTGGGCGCATATGCGGGAAGAGAATCACATCGCGAATCGACGGTGAGTTGGTCAGCAACATCACCAAACGGTCGATACCGATACCTTCCCCGGCGGTCGGCGGCATGCCGTATTCCAGAGCACGCACGAAGTCGGCGTCGAAGTGCATGGCTTCGTCGTCGCCGGCGTCTTTGTCTTTGACCTGCTGCATAAAGCGCTCGGCCTGATCTTCGGCGTCGTTAAGCTCGGAGTAGGCGTTAGCGATTTCACGGCCACCGATAAACAGCTCGAAGCGATCGGTCACACTCGGGTCATTATCGTTGCGACGTGCCAGCGGCGACACTTCAAACGGGTACTCGGTGATAAAGGTCGGCTGCTCCAGCTTATGCTCGACCAGCTCCTCGAAGATCATGGTTTGCAGCTTGCCGAGGCCTTCAAAACCTTTCACATCGGCACCGGCTTTCTTGGCAATCGCACGGGCTTTGTCGAGGTCTTTCAGGTCTTCAGCGCTGATCTCGAGGTTGTACTTGAGAATCGAGTCAAACACCGACAGACGCGCAAACGGCTCGCCGAAGTGGAACAGCTTGTCGCCGTAGGGCACGTCGGTGCTGCCCAGTACCAGCTGCGCCAGCTCGCGGAACAGCTGCTCGGTGAGGTCCATGTTGTCTTCGTAATCGGCGTAGGCCTGATAGAACTCCAACATGGTGAATTCGGGGTTGTGACGGGTCGAGACACCTTCGTTACGGAAGTTCCGGTTGATCTCGAAAACCTTCTCGAAACCACCGACCACCAAGCGCTTCAAGTACAGCTCGGGGGCGATACGCAGGAACATGTCCATGTCCAGCGCGTTGTGGTGGGTTTCAAACGGCTTGGCCGCGGCGCCACCAGGGATGCTTTGCAGCATCGGAGTTTCCACTTCCAAGAAGCCGCGCGCCGCCAAGAACTGGCGAATGTGCGCGATCACTTGCGAGCGCACTTGGAAGGTGTGGCGGGTTTCTTCGTTAACGATCAGATCGACATAACGCTGGCGGTAGCGCATTTCCATGTCGGTCAGGCCGTGGTGCTTGTCCGGCAGCGGGCGCAACGACTTGGTCAGCAAGCGCACGTCGCTCATGTCGACATACAAATCACCTTTACCGGAGCGCGCCAAGGTGCCTTCGGCGGCGATGATGTCGCCCAAGTCGAAATGCTTCACCGCTTCAAGCTGCTCTGCCGGCAGGCCTTTGCGGTTGACGTACAGCTGAATGCGCCCACTGACGTCTTGCAGCACCATGAACGCGCCACGGTTAAGCATCAAGCGACCAGCCACCTTAACCTTGATTTGCTCGCCTTCCAGCGCTTCTTTGCTGTGCTCGACGTACTGTTTCTGCAGGTCGGCGCAGAAGCTGTCGCGGCGGAAATCATTGGGGAAGGCATTGCCCTGCTCACGCACTGCGGCCAGCTTTTCTTTACGCTGGGCAATCAGTTTGTTTTCTTCGTGCTGCAGGTCGCTGGTGACGTTTTGTTGGTCGCTCATGGTCGTTGGTTCCACGGTTATCGGGCCGCTTACAGGCCCTGCTTCAAACTGGCTTCAATAAATTGGTCGAGATCGCCGTCGAGCACGGCATCGCAGTTGCTGGTTTCAATGCTGGTACGCAAGTCTTTGATGCGCGAAGCATCCAGCACGTAGGAGCGAATCTGGTGCCCCCAGCCGATGTCCGACTTGGTGTCTTCCAGTGCTTGCGCGGCAGCGCTGCGCTTTTGCATCTCCAGCTCATACAACTTGGCGCGCAGCATTTTCATCGCGCGGTCACGGTTCTGGTGCTGCGAACGCTCGGTCTGGCACGAGGCCACCACGCCCGTCGGTACGTGGGTAATCCGCACGGCCGAGTCGGTGGTGTTAACGTGCTGACCACCGGCGCCGGAGGAGCGGTAGGTGTCGGTACGCAGATCAGCCGGGTTGATATCGATTTCGATGTTGTCGTCGATTTCTGGCGAGGCAAACACCGCCGAGAACGAGGTGTGGCGACGGTTGCCGGAGTCAAACGGGCTCTTACGCACCAAGCGGTGCACGCCAATTTCGGTGCGCAGCCAACCGAAGGCGTATTCGCCACGGATGTGCACCGAGGCACTCTTGATACCGGCCACTTCACCGGCCGAGAGTTCGACGATTTCGGTGTCGAAACCGTGTTGATCGGCCCAGCGCAGGTACATGCGCAGCAGAATATTGGCCCAATCTTGCGCTTCGGTGCCGCCGGAGCCGGCTTGGATATCCAGATAGCAGTTGTTGGCGTCCATTTCGCCGCTGAACATGCGGCGGAATTCGAGCTTTTCCAGCGCGTCGCGCAGGCGAGCAACTTCAGCCTCGACGTCGGCCACGGCGCTTTCGTCATCTTCTTCAGCAGCCATCTCCAACAGGTCTGAGCAATCACTCAGGCCGCCGGTCAGCTCGTCGAGGGTTTCGATAATGGCAGCTAACTGGGCGCGTTCGCGGCCCAAGTTTTGTGCGTTTTCCGGGTTGTTCCAGACTTCCGGGTCTTCCAGCTCGCGCTCGACCTCGGTTAAACGATCACGCTTGTGATCGTAGTCAAAGATACCCCCTGATGGTCTCGGTGCGGCCAGTCAGGTCTTTGATGGCGTTCTGGATTGGATTGATTTCCACAGGACAGCGCCTCTTTTAAATCGGTGTGCAAAAAAGGCGCTTATGTTACCTCAAGAAACGGGCCACTGACGACCAACGCCGCATCACAAGCTGCGTTGCAAAGCCTGTAAATGCGTAACGATGTCGCGACAGCTGCGCTCGACAATCAGCGGCGCCATGTCGTCGTTGTAATTGAGCAAGCGCCCGTGGATAAAGCGCCAACGGATTTGCACGTCACGCAGGCGGCTGGCGACATCCGCGCGGCCTTCTAATGCAACAGCCAGCGCTTTCAGATCGTTATCCAGCGCGGCAGTTTGCTGGTCGAGGTCTTGCGCTAAGAAGCTGTTGGCATCTTCGCTGAGCGGCTCAAGGTCACCAATATAGGCGCGCGCCGTGTACCGGGTAGCCAAATACTGAAAGCGCGCGGGTAGGTCCCACAACAGCGTCTGCTCGGCGCTTAACGTTGGCTGCGCCTTGGCGGCAATGGCGTTTTGCTGCAAACCCTGCAGCACACTGCTTAGCGCATTGCTGAAGTTTAAGTTGAAGTCCCACGGCAAATCCGGCGAGCTGAGGTCGTAGACCAGCGCCTGTTGCACCTGCTGTCGATAGGCTGGCACGCTGGCCTGCAAGTCACCCACAGCCAACCCTTGGCTGTGCTGTTGCAAGCGACCTAAAGCGGCTTCGGCAAGTTCTGCCTGCGCAGGCTGGCGCCCTTCCCCGCGGTGCATAAATAGCTGGGTGGCGGCCTGCAAAGCCGCCACTTGGGCATCTTGCGTTTGCTGCTGCTGTGACGACAAGGCCGCCAACAACGGCGAACTGACACACAAGCAATACACCCCAACCATGCCCAGCAGGCTGCGTAACTTATTGTTTAGCTTCACGAAATACATCACTCCCTAATGCAAAGCGCGCAGTGTAGGGGCTTACCCGGCAGAATCAACACGCCTCAAGATGGGTGATGAGCAACTGCACCGATTCGCGCCCACGGTATTCATTGACCTCGAGCTTATAGACAAGCCGCGCCCATTGCCGTGTGGGATTCGGCCATTGTTCACGCTCGACATTAAAGGCAAT
Organism: Atopomonas hussainii; assembly: GCF_900109735.1. GTDB lineage: Bacteria > Pseudomonadota > Gammaproteobacteria > Pseudomonadales > Pseudomonadaceae > Atopomonas > Atopomonas hussainii. The sequence continues at coordinate 3,627 of NZ_FOAS01000005.1, read as the reverse complement.
GCCATCTACCTGCACCCGACCGCACTCACTTTGCAGCTGCAGCTTGAGGTGCTTGTCTTTCAGCAAGCGCTGATCCAGCAAACGGAACACGCCATGAAACAGCGGCTCAGGAAAGCCCTGCCCCCAAGGCCCGGCCTGACGCAAAGCATGCGCCACCGGCAAACACACATCGGCGTGGGTTAGCTCACCATCGCTGAGCACGCGCCCGGTGAGATCCTCCGCACTTAACTGGCGGCGCACTTGCGCATCGAAGGCTTGGCTAAAACGGTCAAAATCGCCTTCATGCAGGGTTAAACCCGCTGCCATGGCATGCCCGCCAAACTTGATGATCAGCCCCGGATGCAGCGCAGCAACCGCCTCTAGCGCATCACGCACATGCAAGCCCTGAATCGAACGCGCCGAGCCTTTTAGCGTGCCATCACCGGCGGCGGCAAAGGCAATGGTTGGGCGGTGATAGCGCTCTTTCAGGCGCGACGCCAAGATGCCGATCACGCCTTGGTGCCAGTCGGGCTCATACAAGCACAAACCAAACGGCAGGCTTTGCTCGTCCAGCGCTTTCAGCTGCGCCAAAGCCTCACGCTGCATGCCTTGCTCGATGCTTTTGCGTTCTTGGTTTTTTTCATCCAGCTCCAACGCCATCTCGCGGGCCAGCTGCGGGTCGTCACAGAGCAAACACTCAATGCCGTAGGACATATCATCCAAACGGCCGGCAGCATTTAAACGCGGCCCTAAGATAAACCCCAAGTCGGTTGAGCCAACCGAGGCCAGATTACGCCCAGCAATTTCCAACAGCGCGCGAATACCTGGCCGGCAATGCCCGGCGCGAATCCGTAGCAAACCTTGATGCACCAAGATGCGATTGTTGGCATCCAGCGGCACCACATCCGCCACGCTACCCAGGGCGACCAAATCCAGCAGCTCAGCCAAATTCGGCTCGCTGCGCCCAGCAAACCAGCCTTGCTCCCGCAACTGCGCACGCAGACCGAGCAAGACATAAAACATCACCCCAACACCCGCCAGCGCCTTACTAGGGAAAGCGCAACCGGGTTGATTGGGGTTCACAATGGCGTCCGCCTCGGGCAGCTGAGCGCCGGGTAAATGGTGATCCGTCACCAGCACACGCATGCCTTGCGCTTTGGCCGCCGCCACGCCGTCGACACTGGAGATACCGTTATCCACCGTCACCAACAGCTGTGGCCGGCGCTCTGCGGCAACCGCAACAATCTCCGGGGTCAAACCATAGCCGTAGTCGAAACGACTGGGCACCAGATAATCCACCTGCGCCGCACCCAACGCTCGCAAGCCCAGCACAGCGACGCTACTCGCGGTAGCGCCATCGGCGTCGTAATCGCCCACCACCAAAATCGACCAACGCTCGCGCAAGGCTTGTTGCAAAAGTGCCAGCGCTGCATCGATGTCTTTGAGCGATTGCCAAGGCAGCAGGTGCTTTAGGCCTCGCTCCAACTCATCAGCATGGCGCACACCGCGCGCCGCATAGATGCGCGACAACAGTGGCAACTCGGTGAGCGGCGGAATTTCACCCGGCACACCACGAAGATCAATCTGCATTAGCGATGCGCGCCTTTCAGCCACTCCAGCGGCAACTCGGTTTGGCCGTGCTCGTCCGAGACAAACATCACGCCATCGCTGATCATCACGCCCCAACTAATCGTGCGCGGCAAGTTCTCGCTCAGCGCAGCCAACGGCTCTTGCGGTAATGCCACGATATCGACGTTATTTAACGCGCCGATATTGCCCACCACTTTCGTCGTCCACTGTTTGAGGTTGCCGTATGCCATCAGGCTCACCCGCTCGGCGCGGCGACTGGACCAGGTCAAACGCTCGGCATCCGGCTGGCCCACTTCAATCCAGTGCGCTACACGACCATCGAGGGTTTTACTCCACAGCGCCGGCTCATCGACATCCGACAAGCCACGGCCAAAGGCTAGCGCTTCGTCGTACCACAAGGCATACGACAGCAAACGCACCGCCATGCGCTCTTCAGTTTCTGAAGGATGGCGGGCAATGGTCATGCGCACGGTCGCATACACGTTGCGATCCATGTCGGTGATATTCAGCTCAGCCTTATAGGGGGTCGCTTGCAGCGCCATAATCTCTCCGGAGAAAAACGACAGGGGCCGTAAACGGCCCCTGAGCGATAAAAATACGCGTTACTGCTGTTCGCGGTGATAGCGCGTAGCGCGCTCCACTTCTTCTTTAGAACCTAGGAATACGGCGACACGCTCATGCAGCGAGGTCGGCTGCAAATCCATAATGCGCTCTAGGCCGTTAGTCGCAGCACCACCGGCTTGCTCGATGATGAAGGACATCGGGTTGGCTTCGTACATCAAGCGCAGCTTGCCGGGCTTCTCCGGCTCACGTGCATCACGCGGGTACATAAAGATACCGCCACGGGTGAGGATACGGTGCACATCGGCCACCATCGAAGCAATCCAGCGCATGTTGTAGTTTTTACCCAGCGGCCCCGTCTCACCAGCGAGCATTTCGTCCACATAGCGTTTAACCGGCGCTTCCCAATGACGCTGGTTAGAGGCATTAATGGCGAACTCTTTGGTTTGCTCAGGCACACGGATGTCATCGTGAGTCATCACAAACGAGCCAACTTCGCGATCCAAGGTAAACCCTTTTACCCCGTGACCTAAGGTCAGCATCAGCATGGTCTGTGGGCCGTAAATCGCATAACCGGCTGCGACTTGCTCGACGCCTGGCTGCAAGAAAGCCTTTTCGCACGGCGCATCGATGCCTTCCGGGCAACGCAGTACCGAAAAAATAGTGCCTACCGAAACGTTTACATCAATGTTCGACGAGCCATCCAGTGGATCAAACAACAGCAGGTACTTGCCCTTCGGGAACTCGCCAGGAATCTGGTAAGCCTTTTCCATTTCCTCAGAAGCCATCGCCGCCAAGTGGCCGCCCCATTCGTTGGCTTCCAGCAGGATGTCGTTAGAAATCACATCCAGCTTTTTCTGCGCCTCACCCTGCACATTATCGCTACCGGCATTACCCAGCACGCCGCCGAGCGCGCCCTTAGACACAGCATGGCTGATCGCTTTACAGGCACGCGCTACCACTTCAATCAGAAAACGCAGGTCAGCCGGCGTTTCCTGACTGCGCGTTTGCTCAATCAGGTAGCGACTCAGAGTAATACGGGACATGGAATATGAGCTCCAGAAAAATTCGCTGGCGATTTTACCGCGAAACCCCCCTCAGCGCTAAATCGGCTTAGACCGCTGGCAAAGGTTTATTTCGCGTATTTTTTACGCTTAAAAGACAAAGCCCCTGAGCTTTTGCTCAGGGGCTTTGGTTTTAGGTGCTTGACGATGACCTACTCTCACATGGGGAGACCCCACACTACCATCGGCGATGCACCGTTTCACTGCTGAGTTCGGAAAGGGATCAGGTGGTTCCAGTGCTCTATGGTCGTCAAGCAATTCGGTTGGATATCCGTATTGCGTACGTCTATCCGAATTGGGTATGTGATTGGTATTACGAGTTCAACAAGCTTTCGGCTTTGTTTCGTTTACCACTGCAATCTCAGATTGCTTGGGTGTTATATGGTCAAGCCTCACGGGCAATTAGTACTGGTTAGCTCAACGCCTCACAACG
>NZ_FOAS01000041.1 GCF_900109735.1 Atopomonas hussainii | reverse complement strand
AAAAGGTTTTTTGCATGCGGCTGACTCAGGCGATGGGCTTCCCGCGATTGTGCCAGCCAAGAGAGCTGCTGAGGAATAAATCAGCGTTTCCCTAGTTCTTTGGCTCTGTTGATATGTTGGGTAAGTCGCAGATTACCTTCTGCTTTTTGCAGATGGAGCACTCGGTTTTAATGGTGAGTCTATAGTTTATTAAGTAACCGCAGGCATTTAAGGCTTTGGGTAATAGGTAAATGATGGCGGAAATAAACATCAGTGATAGAAAAAGGCTAGAGGTTACAATGCACCCGCTTATGCGCCTTCTGCCGGTGTCGTTTTCGTAGCAAGATTGAAACTCCTCGGCTGTGCTGCCGCCAGTCAGCCCTTCTAGTGCAGCCTCGCCAACGCCATATACCAAAAAGCCGACCATGCAGAACATAATAAGCAGGAGTGTGCTGAGCCCAATAAAATCGCTCATATTCGCTGAAAATTTAAGTCGTGGTTTCTGAATTTTCTTGCAGCACTTTATGTTCATATGAGCTCCAGTAATCCGCTGTAGGAGAACAAAAAGCCGAGCACGGGCAGCGATACGCCCACGTAAAACCGGTATTGGCTGTTCTCGATGCTTTTATAGGCGCGCACTTGTGGCATACAGAACAGGGGGATGCGCACGCCGAATAACCGGCACTGGAGCGGTTGCCAGTGCCAGCCGCCGTCGATCACCTGCACTGCTAACACCAATTGCACAGCGCCGGTTTTTTCCAGCCAGTAGCCTGCAGGCCAGTAGCCTACGGGGCTGAACACGGATTGCCGCTGCGTTGCGCCGGCAAAAGTACGCTGCCAATACAAGGCTTGGTCATCAGAGTGAATGTGCACATCGAGTGCGGTGCTGCTAACGCTCAGCGGTAAACCGAATTTAGCGGCAAAGCGTTTGCCGACTAAGCCTGCTAGCCCGTGTCCGTATTGGATGTCGATTTGGCCGTGCAGCTGGCCGCCGTGGCGATGCAGGTCTTGGAGCATAGGGTGTAACTGGTTAAAGCCTGCGGCAAACCAAGTTTGTACAGCGTCCATTCTGTCCCTCTGTTGATCAAAAAAGCCGCCTAATGTGGCGGCTTTTTAACGCGATGCTCAGTTTGTTAAGGAAACGCTGATTTATTCCTCAGCAGCTCTCTTGGCTGGCACAATCGCGGGAAGCCCATCGCCTGAGTCAGCCGCATGCAAAAAACCTTTT
>NZ_FOAS01000003.1 GCF_900109735.1 Atopomonas hussainii | reverse complement strand
AAGAGCAAATAGAACGCCTGAAAGCCAAAGTGCGCGCCAAAGTCGAGCATCCCTTTCACGTGGTTAAAAATCTGTTTCATTACCGCAAAACGCGCTATCGCGGTCTGACGAAAAACACGGCGCAGCTGTTCAGCCTGTTTGGCTTCGCGAATTTGCTGCTATCCAAGCGACATTTGATGCGTGCTCACGGGATAAATCCGTCTTGCTGACGGGAAATGGCCTCTACGGAGGCTGCGCTAACGCCAAAAGGCGCTAGTCATGCGGGGAATCGAGCTGGTTTTCTGATTTTGCGCTGCGAATCGGCACTGGTGCTGGTGTGAGGCTTAATAAATCAGCGTTTCCTTAGCTTGGTTTTTTATGCGCTGTCCTTGCCGCTGAATGTATTTGACTATGGTTCGTCCTCATCGAGAGGAATAGAAATCTTGATGGTTGGCTGGCTAGGGCTGTTAGTGCTAGATGTTCGGTGGTACGCCAACCTTTTTTACTTTTACTGCATGGCATGTCTATGGGCTGGAAAAAAGACTCTCGGTTCTGCAGTTGCGGCTGTTGGCTTCGGCTCGTTAACTTTTATCTTGCCAATATATTATTACCCTGATGAAGGTCGTTCTTTTAAGGTGGTTCACTTGGAGTTGGGGGCTTATTTTTGGTTTGTTTCTTTCTTGATAGCCCTTGCTGTGGCGATTTATGAAAAGAAAGGTCCTCAATCTGGGCAGTTGTTAGGCAAAAAATAGAGTCAATCGTGCCCTTGAGTGATTGCCAAGACTGCCCGCCATTGGCGAAGGCGGCCAGCCTTGGAGGGGTAATCGCCGGATCACGCTTAGCTCAGCTGCTTGGCACGCTGCGCGACCTGCGTGAGCCACTGCTGGCGTTTGCCATCGTCGGCGTCGCGTAGCGGCGCGAAGGTGTCGATGCGCACCGGGCGAATGCCGCAGAACTCCAAAATGGTTTTCTTTAGCTGGTGGTGCGCCGGCATCTTGTACACCCAGCGGAAGAACCAGCGCGGCGTATCCATGGTGATAAACGCCTGCCCAGTGCGGCCGCTGAGCAGCTTGTCCCACAGCGATGAGTTTTGCCGGTATTTAAACGCAAAGCCCGGCAGCAGCACGCGGTCGAACAGGCCCTTGAGCAGCGCCGGCATCGAACCCCACCACACCGGGTACACCAACACCACATGCTCGGCCCAGCTGAGCGCCTGCTGCACTTGCTCCAGCGCTGGCTCCAAGGTCTGCCGCTGCCGATAGCCGTGGCGCAGGATGGGGTCGAACTCCAATTCGCCTAAGTAAAAACTGCGCACCTCATGCCCGGCGGCTTGGGCGTTTTGCACATAGGTATCGGCAATCGCACCGCAAAAACTGTCGCGGTCAGGGTGGCCGAGGATCAGGGCGATTTTTTTCGTGGGCATGGTGGCGTCCTTGTCGAGGGATTAGGCGGGGTTGAGCTGTGGCTGCGGCATGGGCTGGGCGATGCTAAATGCACGAGGGCTGCTGCCAAACTCTGCAATGTCCTGCAGCGCTTGTTGAGCTTCCTCAAGGCTTGGCTGATGCCCGGCAGGCACCCACCACAGCGCTAAAGAGGGCGTGGCCAGTTTGTCGAACCAGGCCTTTTTGTTTTGCAACAGCTGCAAATGCTCGCCACTAAACACAAAGGCTTTGAGGGATTCGACATCCCGCCAGACGGACAGATTGACGATGATTTGCGGATCAGGAAATACCCGCAGGCTAGTGGCATCGCCTGCCTCGGTTTGCAGTCGCCAAATAAACCCGTCGCGGCTTTCGGCGAGGGCGTTGACGGCCTCAATGCGGCTGGTGAAGCCATGCATCACCGGGCTGTCGAGCGGCGCTTTAGCGCGAGCGATGTTGATTTGCGCGAGCTGGTAGTGCGGCATGGAGGCGTCCCTGCATTTTGTCTTGGTTAAGACATGCGGGTTGAAAACGCGTTTTCAAGGTGTCAACGCTTTGCGCAGCGCTTGGTTTGTAAGCCGCATCACTAGGCAGCAGGCGCAACTTAGCGATGCGGCAACAGAACATTTGCACGTGCCAGTACCACACTTAGCTCAGGCGCAGCGTAAAGCCGTCTCGCTCGGCAAGGCGGCTTTAACTGCTGAGCTGCTTTAGGCCGTCGAGGCTGTGTTACTCCAGCACAATATCAGCCACTACGGTTTGTGCCGTCGGCCACGTGACGCTTGTGAGCCCTGTGAAGTTGTCGGGAAAGTCAAAGGTCTTGTAGTCGAGCGTTTGGGCATACGTTGTGGCTGTGTAGGTCACAGTGCCGCCACTGGCTAAGTGGCCGGTAAAGATCACCGATTGAGCGCCAATAGTGGGTGAGGTGTTGCGCAGCACTAAAGACTTGAGGCGAAAGTTGCCGCTGTCACGGGTTAGGCTAAAACTTGGGCTGTTGCCCAAGATGTAAGCGCCTTTGGCGTTATTGGCTAAGCCGAAGCTGCTGCCCAGCAGGCATTCTTGGTGACTGGGGCAGGCGGCGCCGTTCACCGCCGGTGTCACGGTGTAACCCGCTTGGCTGTAGCTGGTGTAGATGCCGCTGTTGGTCAGGCTGGCAAAGTTGAGCATGGTTTGTGCCGTGGGCGGCGTGCACGCAGACACATAGGCTTTGCGATTGACCTGCCGATTGGTCACCACTTTAACGCGGCCACCGCTGGGAATAGCGCTATATCCAGGAATCATTCCGACCCACTGGTAGGCACCGTTGGCTTGTAAAGGGATGGTGGCTAAGCGTATCTCCGCGCCTTGGTTGGGGGGGAGGTAGTCAAATGTCACGGCTGTAGCGGGGACCTTACGGGTGTATTGAACGCTGCCGGTCACGGTGAGTTCGCAGTTGGCGTTCACCTGAACCGAGTTGATGATCACGTTCAGAGCCAGTGCTTGCTGGGGTAGGCTGACTAGCGCAGCACACCCTAAGGCAGCCGTTAGACCACTGGCGGTCTTGAGTGAGAGAGTCATGTGATTCCTTCCATTGCATAAGTTGATGGCGATGCCAGAGCCCTATGCAAAAGAGTTTTCACGCACACGATGCACATGCAGTTCCTTTGCCGAGTACCACCTCTTGGCTATTACAGTTGTAGTCAGGGCAGAGGGTTTACGCCAAAAATCGATTAGCCAGCCAAGGTCGGTGGGGCACCTCGCGGATCAGTGCTACGCGCGGCGATAAACCGCCGCCAACCACTGCGGAATGCGCCGCTCTAAATAAAACCCGCGTGTCTCGACAAACCCCACATGCCCGCCGTGGCGGTGCCATTCCTGGGTGGTGCTGGGCGACAACTCGTGGGCTTCGGGCAGGCTGTGGCGGAACACGAAGGGGTCGTCTTCGGCCTGGATCAGCAGGGTCGGTACGCGAATCTCGCCCAGATAAAAGCGGCTGGAGGCGCGGCGGTAGTAGTCGTGCACGTCGGCATAGCCGTGCAGCGGCGCGGTGAAACGGTCGTCGTAGTCCCAGAAGGTGTGTACGTCGTCGCGGCGGCCAAGGCGCGCCAGTTGTTGGTGTTCCGCGAGCTGCCCGCGGCTGGCGTAGTCGCCGAGCTTGGCGTTGAGGTAGGCGAGCATCTCGTCCATGAAGTGCTTTTGGTAGACCTTAGAAAAGCCTTGGTTGATGCGCGTCGCGCAGTGGTCGAGGCGGTATGGCACCGACACCGCCACGGCGGCCTGCAGCAGTGCGCCGCTGCCGTGCTCGCCCAAGTATTTGAGCAGCACATTGCCGCCTAACGAATAGCCCACCGCGTAGCGCGGGCCGAGCGGCCATTTAGCAGCAAGGTGGCTGAGCACCTCAGTCAGATCGTCGCTGGCGCCGGAGTGATAGCTGCGCGGCAGCCGGTTGACCTCGCCAGAGCAGCCGCGCCAGTTCACCGCCACGCTCGGCCAGCCTTGCGCGGCCAGCGCTTGTTGTAAACCCAGCACATAGTGCGAGTCGGACGAGCCGGTTAAGCCGTGCAGCAGCACGGTTAACGGCAGGCTGGGGTCGTTATCCGGCGTGTGCTGCCAGTCCAAATCGAGAAAGTCGCCATCGGCCAGCCACAAGCGCTCGCGCTGGCGCAGCAAGCTGGGACGACGGCGTAGCAGCGGGCCGTAGAGGGTTTGCAGGTGCGCGCCGGGTAACCACCAAGCCGGGCTAAAGGGCGTGGCAAGGTCCGATGGAAAGTGCGGGGCAATCGGCGCTGGCATGGGGCAGGGTATCCGCGTAAACAGGCAAGGCTGGCTCGGTTGGGTAAGCCGAGCGCAGACCCTAACCAATGCCGCTGCCGCCGCCAAGCATTATGCGTGTCATCAATAGTGCTTGGCAGAGCTTGCCGCGTGGCGTACTCAAGCTGTTTTAGCCAAGGACACCTGCCCCATGCTGACCGTGCATCACTTGAACAACTCCCGCTCGCAGCGCGTGCTGTGGCTGCTCGAGGAGTTGGAAGTTCCCTACACCATCACCCATCACCAGCGCGACCCGAAGACCAATCTGGCGCCAGCAAGCCTCAAAGCCGTGCACCCGCTGGGTAAGTCGCCGCTATTGGATGACGACGGGCAGATCGTTGCCGAGTCGGCGGTGATTCTCGAGCACCTGATCGAACGTTACGGCCCGCAGCTGCAAGCCGCACCCGGCGAGGCGGCGCAGCAGGCGCGTTATTGGCTGCACTATGCCGAGGGTTCGCTGATGCCGTTTTTGGTCATGTCGCTGGTGTTCCAGAAGATCAAAACTGCGCCCATGCCGTTTTTTATCCGCCCGATTGCCAAAGGCATTGCCGATCAGGTGATGAAGGCGTTTGTGGAGCCGAATGTGAGCAACAACCTGCGTTATGTGGATGCGCACTTGGCTAAACACACCTGGTTTGCCGGTGAGCAGCTGAGCATTGCCGACTTTCAGATGAGCTTCCCGCTGGAGGCGGCCATGCACCGTTCGGCATTGGCCGCCGAGCTACCGCATATTGCCGAGTACGTGCGCCGCATGCAGGCGCGCCCGGCTTATCAGCGCGCGTTGGCTAAGGGCGGCCCGTACGATTACGCCTGACGCTGCCACAGCGAGTAGTGCACCTGCCCGGCTTGTTTCTCGCGGTGCAGGCGCCAGTGGGTGGGCAGGCCGAGGCTCGACGGCGCCTGCTCGCTTTCGCAGTAAATCCACGCGCGCAGGTTGAGCCAGTTGTGTTGCTCCAATAGCTCACAGGCCTTAACCAACAAGTCTTGGTGAAACGGCGGGTCGAGCAGCACCAGATCATAGGTTGTCGCTGGCGCTTGGCTGAGCAAGGCCAGCGCATCGCCTTGGCGAATCTCGCCGTTATCGGCTTTCAGCAAGGCTAAATGGCTGCGCAGGCTGGCTACTGCCGCACTGCTGGCGTCGAAGCCTAAGCCGCTGCTGGCGCCGCGCGATAGGGCTTCCAGCAGCAGCGCGCCGCTGCCCGCGAAGGGGTCGAGCACGCGCGCGCCTTCCACTTCGCCGGTTAGCCAGTTAAACAGGGTTTCGCGCACGCGATCCGGCGTGGGCCGCAGCCCCGGCACGGCGGGAAAGCTCAAGCGGCGACTGCGCCATTGCCCGCCGATAATGCGCAGTTGCCCGCCTTCGTTGGTGGCGCTGGGGCGGGGTTTAGGACGATTACGCGGCGACTTCATCAATGCTCCGGAGTGCTGCTGGGCGCAGGCAGGGTTTGGCTGCCGGGGGCGGGGATCGGCTGCTGCTCGACCGTGGGGCCGAGCGTGACGACGAGCAAATCATCCACCTTCAGCTGGCGCTGCAAGGCGTCGCGCACCTCTTCACGACTCAGTGCCTGCACTTGCTGCATAAAGCGCTGCAGGTGATCGCTGGGTAAGTCGTAGAAGCCAATCACCGCCAGTTGGCCGAGGATGTCGGCATTGCTGGCGTTAGACAGCGGATAGCTGCCGGCCAGCTCGCGCTTGGCGGCGTCCAGCTCGGCTTGCGTGGGGCCTTCGGCCACGTAGTCGCGCAGCAGTTGTTGGATCAGTTCTAGCGTGCCAGCGCTTTGGTTGGCGCGGGTTTGCACGCTGATCATAAACGGCCCGCGCGCTTGCATGGGGCTAAAGCCGGAGTAGATGCCATAGGTGAGACCGCGCTTCTCGCGTACTTCTTCCATCAAGCGGGTGCCGAAGCCGCCGCCACCGAGAATCTGGTTGCCCAGATACACCGCTGGGTAGTCGGCATCGCTACGCGATACGCCCAGCTCGCCGATCAGCAGGTGGGTTTGCTGACTGGGGAACTCGATATGCTGATTGCCGGGGGTGGGTTTGCTCGGTTGCGCCAGCGCTGGCAGGGCAGGGCCTTGCGGCAGCGCGGTGGCTAGCTCAGTGGCGATTTGTTCGGCGGTGCTGCGGCTGATATCGCCGACCATCACCAGCACGGCGTTGCCGGCGCTGTAAGCGCGTTGATGGAAGGCGCGCAGGTGGTCGGCCGTCAGCGCGCTGATGCTCGCTGGGGTGCCATCGCTGTTATGCGCGTAAGGGTGCTCGCCATACAAGGCTTTGAAGAAGGCCTGATTGGCTTGTTTGCCGGGGTTTTGTTTGTCGTATTCAAACCCGGCCAGCACTTGGTTTTTTAACCGCGCCAAGGCATCGGCGGGAGAGCTCGGCGTGGCGACCACTTGGCGGAACAAAGCCAGTGCCGGCTCGCGCTGCTCAGCGGCGCTTAGCGTGCGCAGACTGGCGATGGCCATGTCGCGGTAGGCGCCATTGCTAAACTGCGCGCCGAGGTCTTCAAACCCGGCGGCGATGGCGGTGGTGTCCAGCGTGCCGGTGCCTTCGTTAAGCATGCCGTTGGTGAGCATGGCCAGCCCCGGCTGGTCGCCATCACGCGCCGAGCCAGCGTTAAAGGTTAAGCGCACATCGAGCATCGGCAGCTCTGGCGCGGGCATAAACAGCACGCGCAGGCCTTGTTCGGTGCTCCAGCGCTGAATATCCAGCGCGCGTGGGGCCGGAGCGGTGTGCTCAAGCTCGCTCAGAGTGCTCAGGCTGGGTTTTTCAGCGTTCTCGGCAGCGGGCTGCTCGAAGCTTTCGCTGAGCATCACGCCCATCACGAAGGCCAGTAACAGGAAGGCGAACAGGCCGATTAGGTCAAAACGGGGTTTAGTCATGGCTGGCCTCGTGCTCCGGCAAGACATGCGCGCGGGTCAGGCGCGAACGGGTGAAATAGGTTTGCGCGACGCGCTGGATATCGGCCGGGGTGACGGCCTCCAGCGCGGCAAGGTCTTCGTCCATCAAGGTCCACGACAGGCCAACGGTCTCCAGCGAGCCTAAGGTCATGGCTTGGCTAGTGATCGAGTCGCGCTCGTAAACCAGCCCGGCAATCACTTGGGCGCGTACGCGGGTCAGTTCTTCAGTGCTTGGCGGGTTTTGTTTGAGGGCATCCAGTTCGGCCCACAGGCCGGCTTCAACGTCGGCCAAGGTGCGCTGTTTTTGCACATTGGGCACGGCGCTTAAGGTGAACAGGCTGTCGCCACGCTTAAAGGCGTCGTAGCTACTGCCGCCACCGGCGATCAGCTCTTGCTCGCGCTCCAAGCGGGTGGGGATGCGCGAGCTGTAGCCGCCATCCAGCAGCGCGCTGGTCAGGCGCAGGGCGTGAGCATCGCTGGGGTTTGCTGCGGTGGCCAGGCTGGGCACGTTAAAGCCCAACAGCACGCTGGGCAGCTGCGTGCGCACGTGCAGGGTAAGAAAACGCTCGCCGGGTTCGGCCAGCTCTAGCGGGCGCTTGGCGGGAGGAATAGCGCGGGCGGGAATCGGCCCGAAGAAGCGCTCGGCCAGCGCTTTCACCTGTTCGGCCTGCACATCACCGACCACCACCAGGGTGGCGTTGTTCGGTGCGTACCACTGCTGATACCAGTCGCGCAGCTCGCCGATCTGCATACGCTTTAGGTCATCCATCCAGCCCACCGTGGGGATGCGGTAGCTGCTGGCCGGGTAGGCGAGGGTGAGAAAGCGCTCATAGGCCAGACGGTTGGGGTTGTCGTCGGTGCGTAGGCGGCGTTCTTCTTTAATTACCTCGATTTCTTTAGCGAATTCATCGGCCGGCAGGCGCAGGGTGGCCATGCGGTCGGCTTCCATCTCCAGCGCGATGGCCAAGCGGTCGCTGGACAGCACTTGGTAGTAGGCGGTGAAGTCGCTGCTGGTAAAGGCGTTTTCCTCGGCGCCCAGCTCACGCAGGATGCGCGACGACTCGCCCGGTTCCAGCTTGCTCGAGCCTTTAAACATCATGTGCTCTAAGGCGTGCGACAGGCCGCTCTGGCCGGGCAGCTCGTAGCTGGAGCCGACCTTGTACCACAGCTGCGAGACCACCACCGGGGCGCGGTGGTCTTCGCGCACCAGCACTTTAAGGCCGTTGGCGAGGAGGAATTCGTGGGTTTTCGCCGCGGTGGCGGCGTGGCTCAGGCTGCTGGCAACGCCGAGCAACAGGGCTAACAGTAAGGACAACCGGGGCAAGGCAGGCTCCTTGAGGGGTTGTGAAATTAAACAAAGGCGCAAGCATATCGCATGCGCGCTAAACAGACTGGCCGCGTGGGGCTAAGTTCCCGTCGTGTTGCCCTTAAGCACCTGTGCGACCCGGTGCTGCAGGGCGGGGATCACCTCGCTGGCAAACCACGGGTTACGCGCCAGCCAGCGGTTATTGCGCGGGCTGGGATGGGGCAGGGCAATCAGTTGTGGCCAGTGTTGCTGCCAGGCACGCACTGTGTCGGTGAGTGTGCTGTGCCGGCCTAAGTGATAGGCGATGGCGTAGTTGCCGAGCAGGATGGTCAGTTGCAGGTCGTTAAAGCGGGCGAGCAACTCGCCGCGCCACTGTTCGGCGCATTCGCGGCGCGGTGGCAAGTCGCCGCTGGCGCCCGTGCCGGGGTAGCAAAAGCCCATGGGCAATAAGGCGATTTGCTGAGCGTCGTAGAAGGTCGCGCTGTCGATGCCCAGCCACTCGCGTAATCGTACGCCGCTGGGGTCGTCGAAGGGGATACCGGAGCGGTGCACGCGAACGCCCGGCGCTTGCCCGGCAATCAAAATGCGCGCCTCGGGGGCAAATTGCAGCACCGGGCGTGGCCCTAGGGGTAGGTGGGCGGCGCACAGCTGGCAGGCTCGCACTCGGGCGATAAGGTCGGCAGTGTCGGTCATGGGGCTATCTTCGGCGGCGCGTTGCTCGTCGGCAAGGCTGGTGCGTCGGGCGGAAAACTTGATACTGTTTATGCATACAGTTTTGAGGGTTTAACGATGGCCGGTAAACGCGCCGCGCGGGGGACGTTACTACAGCCGGCGAACCGTTTTGCGCCGTGCAGCAGCACGCGTGAGGATGACGACTGGTATCAGGCAGAAGTGCCATCGGCTCGGCCCACCGAGGTGCGTTACGAGCGCGCGCGTACGGTGATTAGCCGTAACCAGTCGCCGGATTTACCGTTTAGCCAGTCGATCAACCCCTATCGCGGTTGTGAGCATGGCTGCATTTATTGTTATGCGCGGCCCAGCCACGCCTATTGGGACTGGTCGCCGGGGCTGGATTTCGAGACCAAGCTGATCGCCAAGAGCAATCTGGCTGCTTGCCTAGAGCGTGAGTTGCAGGCGCCGGGCTATGTCTGTTCGCCGATCAATCTGGGCAGTAATACCGACCCTTACCAGCCGCTGGAGCGGGAGCAGAAACTCACCCGGCGCACGCTGGAGATTCTGCTCAAATACCGGCATCCGCTGACGATTGTCACTAAAGGTGCGTTGATCTTGCGCGATCTGGATCTGCTGGTGCCGTTGGCACAGGCTAATTTAGTGCACGTGATGATCAGCCTAACCACGCTGGACGATACGCTGAAACGACGCATGGAGCCGCGTACCGCCAGCCCCGCGGCGCGGTTAAAGGTGATTCGAGCATTAACCGCAGCGGGCGTGCCGGTGGGTGTGCTGTGCGCGCCGATGATTCCTGCATTAAACGATCACGAGTTAGAGGCGCTGCTGGCCGAGGCGCAGCAAGCGGGCGTTACGCAGGCCGCTTATATGTTGCTGCGCTTGCCGCACGAGGTGGCGCCGCTATTTACCGCGTGGCTGGCAGAGCATTACCCGCTAAAGGCGGCGCATGTGCTGAGTGTGATTCGCCAGTGCCGTGGCGGGCGCGACTACGACAGTCGCTTTGGTGCGCGTATGCGCGGTGAAGGGGTGTTTGCTGAGTTGCTGGCGCAGCGCTTTAGCAAGGCTTGCCAGCGTTTGGGCCTCAACCGGCGCGAGGGCTATGCCCTCGACTGCCACCAGTTTTGCCCACCCGGACAGCAATTGAACTTGCTGTAGCCGAGGCGTTAAAGCGGATCGGTCAGCAAAGGAAGCGCTGACTTAATCGCCGAACGGATCAAGCACAAGGCGTACGGCGCGCAGCAAACGAGGCATACCTAGTGGTAGGTGAGTTTGCGAGCACCGCACAACGCAGTGATTGGGTCGTGCAGGCATTCAATCAGCGTTTCCTAACAGGCGTGGGCGAGCATCCCCCAATTTAGCTCAACACCCAGCTCTGCCGAGAAGCACGGCCAGCGGCGCCAAGCGGCTTTCACTTTGGGGTCGTTAAGGTGTGCTTTGTAGGCTTCTAAGTTGTCGATATCAAAGCGCGAGCTGGCAAATTGGTGCAATGCAGCGGTGTGCACCAGCTCGTCCAGTTCATTGGCGAAGGGTTCGCCGATCAGCTGGTGAGCGATCAGATTGGCCACCGTCAAATCCATCGGGATCAGCGGTTGACCAAAGTGGGTCATGTAACAGTCGTTGATTTCCTCCACAAAGCGATGCGCCAGATAGGCCTCGTCGAGCAAGGCATCCAAACCGCGATGGCCTTCGAGTTGTGGCGGCGGCTCAAGGAAGAAGTATTCCGCGGCGCGCAGTAACGGCATGACGGTTTCCGTCAGGCCCGATTCGACGGCCACCGTGCAGGCTGCGTCGAGAAACTCCGGTACATGCGCAATGTATTGGTCGACAAAGTGCATCAGGCTGGCGAGTTGGTCGCCGCTTTGGCCCTGAATGCTCGGATGTAGTTGTGCAAGCTGTTCATTGAGGTAGCGCCTCAGTTCGCCGGTGTGCGCTTCGTAGTCGCGCGCCTGCTCGATGAGTTGCTTAATGTTGGTGTTTGACATAGCTCCCCCCGGAGTGAATCTGTCGCTCTCTAACTTAGTACAGCTGCTTGGAAATGCTTAGAACGCTTAGTCATAAACGCTTCATTTTCTGCTGGTTAGCTTGAGGATTTGCCGGCAAAAGGCGCTAGATCGGCGCTTTTGCGCCGGCGGATAAATTCACGCTGCGACAAATTGCCACACTGCAAACCCTGTCTATACTCAAAGTCGAAACGCGTACCCATTGGGACCCAGCAGGTTAGATCAGGCAGGGAACCGAGGTCTCGGCGACAAAGCTCTCGAGCAGGCCGTATTGCCACCGAACCCCGAGCCAGCACGTTTAACCGGCGGGCATACAACAAGAAAGATAGGGGAACCCGAGATGTTTCGACGCTCTGTGCTCACAGGGCTGCTCTTGCTTTGCGCCAGTCTTTCAGCGCAGGCGGAGTGGGCCGTCAACATGCGGCCTGGCGTGACTGAGGTCAGCCAGAACGTTTTCGATCTGCACATGATTATTTTCTGGATCTGCGTCGTGATCGGCGTGGTGGTGTTCGGCGTGATGTTTTTTTCCATGCTGGTCCACCGCCGCTCGACAGGGCAGCAGCCCGCGCATTTCCACGAAAGCACCACGGTGGAAATCCTCTGGACGTTAGTGCCGCTGATCATTCTGGTGCTGATGGCCATTCCGGCGACCAAAACTCTGATTGATATCTACGACGCTAGCGAGGCCGATTTGGATATCCAAATCACCGGCTACCAGTGGAAGTGGCAATACAAGTACTTAGGCGAAGACGTCGAGTTCTTCAGCAACTTAAGTACCCCTGCCGCGCAAATCGCTAATAAAGATGAAAAGGGCGAACACTACCTGCTGGAAGTGGACGAGCCCTTGGTGATTCCCGCCGGCAAAAAAGTGCGCTTCTTGATCACCTCCGCCGATGTGATTCACGCCTGGTGGGTGCCAGATTTGGCGGTGAAGAAAGACGCCATCCCCGGCTTTATCAACGAGAGCTGGACCAAGGTCGACAAGCCCGGCATCTACCGCGGCCAGTGCGCCGAGCTGTGCGGTAAAGACCACGGCTTTATGCCCGTGGTGGTCGAGGTGAAAAGCCAAGAAGACTACGCCGCCTGGCTGGATGAAAAGAAACAAGCCGCCATCGCCCTGCGTGAGCTGACCAGCAAAGAGTGGAGCATGGAAGAACTGATGGCGCGCGGCGAAAAAGCCTATCAAGGCAACTGCGCTGCTTGTCACCAGCCCACCGGTGAAGGCATGCCGCCGCTGTTCCCCGCGCTGAAAGGCTCGCCGATTGCCACCGGTGCCATCGAAGGGCACTTGGATATCGTCTTCAACGGCAAGCCCGGCACCTCCATGGCCGCTTACGGTAAGCAGCTGTCTGAAGTGGATATCGCCGCGATCATCACTTACGAGCGTAATGCCTGGGGCAATGCCGTGGGTGACATGCTGACCCCGCAAGACGTGGTCAAGTTCAAGCAGGCGCAGGAATAAGGAGACCGACATGAGTGCCGTCATAGACCACACCGCCCATGCCGGGCACGACCACCATCACGGCCCCGCCAAAGGGCTGATGCGCTGGGTATTAACCACGAACCATAAAGACATCGGCAGCATGTATTTGTGGTTCAGCTTCATCATGTTTTTAGTCGGCGGCAGCATGGCGATGGTGATCCGCGCCGAGCTGTTCCAGCCGGGCATGCAGATTGTTGAGCCCGAATTTTTCAACCAGATGACCACCATGCACGGTTTGATCATGGTGTTCGGTGCGGTGATGCCAGCGTTTGTCGGCCTCGCCAACTGGATGATTCCGCTGATGATCGGCGCGCCAGACATGGCCCTGCCGCGGATGAACAACTTCAGCTTCTGGCTGTTGCCTGCGGCCTTCGGGATTCTGCTCTCGACCTTGTTCACTGAGGCCGGTGGGCCGAACTTCGGCTGGACCTTCTACGCGCCGCTGTCCACCACTTATGCGCCGGAGTCGGTGACCTTCTTTATCTTCGGTGTGCACTTGATGGGCGTTAGCTCAATCATGGGCGCGATCAACGTGGTGGCGACCATCCTCAACCTGCGCGCACCGGGCATGAC
This sequence comes from Atopomonas hussainii, assembly GCF_900109735.1. Taxonomy (GTDB): domain Bacteria; phylum Pseudomonadota; class Gammaproteobacteria; order Pseudomonadales; family Pseudomonadaceae; genus Atopomonas; species Atopomonas hussainii. Next base: position 265,816 of record NZ_FOAS01000003.1, on the reverse strand, counting down.
CTTGATGAAAATGCCCTTGTTCGTCTGGACTTGGCTGATCACCGCCTTCTTGTTGATTGCAGTGATGCCGGTGTTGGCCGGTTGCGTGACCATGATGCTGATGGACATCCACTTCGGCACCAGCTTCTTTAGTGCGGCCGGTGGCGGTGATCCGGTGTTGTTCCAGCATGTGTTCTGGTTCTTCGGCCACCCTGAGGTGTACATCATGATCCTGCCGGCGTTCGGTGCGGTCAGTGCGATCATCCCGGCCTTTGCGCGTAAGCCGCTGTTTGGTTACACCTCGATGGTCTACGCCACGGCGTCGATTGCCTTCCTGTCGTTTATCGTCTGGGCGCACCACATGTTCACTGTGGGCATTCCGCTCACCGGCGAGCTGTTCTTTATGTACGCCACCATGCTGATCGCCGTGCCCACTGGGGTGAAGGTGTTTAACTGGGTGAGCACCATGTGGCGCGGCTCGATGACCTTCGAGGCGCCCATGCTGTTTGCCGTGGCGTTTGTCATCCTGTTCACCATCGGTGGTTTCTCCGGCCTGATGCTGGCGATTGCTCCGGCGGACTTCCAATACCACGACACCTACTTTGTGGTGGCGCACTTCCATTACGTGCTGGTGCCGGGCGCGATCTTTGGCATCTTCGCCTCGGCGTACTTCTGGCTGCCCAAGTGGACCGGCCATATGTACGACGAAGTACTGGCGAAAACGCACTTCTGGATGAGCTTTATCGGCATGAACTTGGCCTTCTTCCCTATGCACTTTGTGGGGTTGGCCGGCATGCCGCGGCGAATCCCGGACTACAACCTGCAGTTTGCTGACTTCAACATGATCAGCTCGATCGGTGCCTTTACCTTCGGCGCCAGTCAGTTGCTGTTCCTGTTTATCGTTATCAAGTGCATTCGTGGCGGTAAGCCCGCGCCGGCTAAACCGTGGGATGGCGCTGAAGGGTTGGAGTGGAGCGTGCCGTCACCGGCGCCGTACCACACCTTTAGCACCCCGCCCGAGGTGAAGTGAGGTCGCCATGCGCGAATCAACCCTCACCATCGGCCAACTCACCCTGCGCCTCTGTGGCGTGGTGGTGGCGATGTTTGCCTTCGGCTTTGCCTTGGTGCCGATCTACGACGTGATGTGTCAGGCGTTCGGCATCAACGGCAAAACCAGCGCTAGCGCCTACCAAGGCGCTGCCGAGGTGGATGCCAGCCGCGAGGTGAAAGTGCAGTTTGTGGCCACCAATGCCGCCGATATGGTCTGGGGTTTTGAGCCGGTAGCGGCGCAGCTGACGGTCAGCCCCGGCAGTGTGCAGGAGATGCGCTTTATTGCGCATAACCCCACCGATAAGCCGATGACGGCGCAGGCGATTCCCAGCGTGTCGCCGTCTAAGGCGGCGGCTTACTTTCATAAAACCGAATGTTTTTGCTTTACCCAGCAAGTGCTGCAGCCGGGCGAGCGCATCGAAATGCCGGTGCGCTTTATTGTCGACCGCGACCTGCCCGCCGACGTACATCGCTTAACGCTGGGCTACACCTTGTTCGATATCACTGCGCGTAAGCCGCCGGTTCCCGTGGCCGGACGATAAGGAGAACAACATGTCCCAAACCCACGAGCAGTATTACGTTCCCGCCCAAAGCAAGTGGCCGATCATCGCCACTATCGGCCTCAGCACCACGCTGTATGGCTTGGGCGCGTGGTTTAACGATTTATCCGCCGAGCGCGCCGAATCTAACGGCCCGCTGATCATGTTTGTTGGTGCGCTGTTCTTGGCGTACATGCTGCACGGCTGGTTTGCCGATGTGATCCGCGAAAGCCGTGGCGGCCTGTACAGCGCGCAGATGGACCGCTCGTTCCGCTGGGGCATGAGCTGGTTCATCTTCTCCGAGGTGATGTTCTTCGTCGCCTTCTTCGGTGCGCTGTTTTATGTGCGCACTATTTCCGGCCCATGGCTGGGCGGGGAAGGCGACAAGGGCGTGACCAACATGCTCTGGGAAGGCTTCGAGTTCACCTGGCCGCTGCTGTCGAACCCCGATAACAAGCTTTTCCCGCCACCCAGCGCGGTGATTGATGCCTGGCAGCTGCCGCTGATCAACACCATCTTGCTGGTGACCTCCAGTTTCACCGTGACCTTTGCCCATCACGCGCTAAAGAAGAACAAGCGCGGCGCGCTGAAGGCTTGGCTGGCGGTGACGCTGGTGCTGGCCGTGGCGTTTTTGGCCTTGCAGGTGGAGGAATACATCTTCGCCTACCAAGAGCTTGGCCTCACCTTAGGCTCGGGCATCTACGGCGCGACCTTCTTCATGCTCACCGGCTTTCACGGTGCCCACGTGACCATGGGGGCGATCATCCTCGCGGTGATGCTAGTGCGCATTATGAAAGGGCACTTCGATGCCGAGCAGCACTTCGGTTTTGAGGCGGCCAGCTGGTACTGGCACTTCGTCGATGTGGTGTGGATCGGTTTGTTTATCTTCGTTTATGTGTTGTGAGTGGGGTTAAACCCACTCACCAAGTGACATGCGACACCAATTGGCCGCTATAGAAGCCATAAGCAATCAGCGCCACCGTGAGCGCGGTAAGAGCCACGCGCACGGTGAGCGCATTGACCACGCGGGAGCGGCTGCTGTCGTCCTTCACCAGAAAGACTAGGCCGCTGAACAAGCTGGCGAGGATCGCCAGTAGCAAGAGGACGATGACCAGCTTCAGCATGGGCAGACTCCGGGGGATGCAGGATGAACACAGGCAGCAGTATAGCCAGCTCGGCTGAGATGCCAGCCGCCAAGCGCCGCCCGCGCCTATGGTGGCGTGTGTTGGGCATTGCGCTGCCGTTATTGCTGCTGCCGCTCTTGTTGGGCTTAGGTTTTTGGCAGCTGGAGCGTGCCGCCGAAAAACGCCAGCTAGAGGCCAACTGGCAAGCGCGCAGCGCGCTGCCCGCGCAAACGTTGGTTAGCCTCGAAGGCCAACGCGACTTGGCCTATCGCCGCGTGCAGTTACAAGGCCGCTTCGATAGTGAACATACCCTGCTGCTGGATAACCGCGTGCGCGACGGCCATCCGGGCGTCGAGGTGTTACAGCCCTTTTACGATCAGCGCAGCGGCCTGTGGTTGCTGGTCAATCGCGGCTGGCAGCGCTGGCAAGATCGCCGTGAGCTGCCGCGCATACACACACCCGAGGCGCAGCTGAGCCTCACTGCGTGGGTGTATCAGTCGCACGAAACCCCGCTACAACTCGGCGCGGCGCCCAGCCAAGGCTGGCCGCGTTTAGTCACCGAGGCTAATCCTCAAACGCTATGGCAGCGCCTTGGGCGCGCCGGTTTTGCTTACGAAGTTCGCCTAACTCCGGGCCCTGCGGCATTAGATACCCGCTGGCCACCCGTCAATATGAGCCCCGCGAAACACACCGCTTACGCCTGGCAATGGTTTGCCTTGGCGCTGGCGCTGCTGTGCTTAAGCGCGTGGCAAGTCGTTGTGTCTTATCGAGGAGCTCGTCATGCCGCACGCTAATCCTTCCGAAACCACGCCGAGCTTGTGGCGCGGGCGTTTGCAGTTGCTGGCGTTGGTCGGCGTGGCGGTGCTGCCGATGGTGCTGGCCACCGCCATGTACTACGGCGACTTCTTCGTGCCGCAGTCGCGCAGCCATCACGGCGAACTGGTCAGCCCCGGCCTGACCCTGCAGGACTTAGGCTTAAGCAACCCGCAAGAGGGCGAAGGGCGCTGGCAGCTGCTAGTCACCGCGCCGCAAGCCTGCGATAGCGACTGCGAACGCCTGCTGTATTTAAGTCGGCAGATTCATATCGGCTTAGGCCGTGAAGCCAATCGCGCGGCGCACACCTTAGTGGTGGCCGCCGCCGACACGCAGCAGCAAGCGCAGTGGCGCACCGACGACCCTAAATTGCAGATCATTCAGCACAGCCTGCCCAGTAAGGGCCCGCAAGGCGCCGCGAGCGAGCTGTGGTTGGTCGACCCGCATGGCAACTTAGTGCTGCGCTATGGCGCGGATACCGAAGGCAAGCCAGTGCTCAACGACCTGCGCCATCTGCTTAAGCTGAGCAACATTGGATAAGGCGGCCCCTATGCGTAAAGCAGGCTTTACCTTAGCCCTGTGCGCCACCGTGTTGGCCGCACTGGTAGTGATGTTGGGCGCGTACACAAGGCTCACCCATGCGGGGCTCGGTTGCCCTGACTGGCCGGGTTGCTATGGCTTTATCGGCGTGCCGCAAACAGAAGATCAGCTAGCGCATGCCGCCGAGCATTTTCCGCATGCGCCGGTAGAGGAAGAAAAAGGCTGGAACGAAATGGTGCACCGCTATTTTGCCGGCACCTTAGGCCTGTTGATTCTGGCGCAGGCACTGTTCGCATGGCGCCGCCGCGACGTTGCCGACCAGCCGGTGAAGCTGCCCCTGCTGCTGCTGGCGGTGGTGATCGTACAAGCCGCCTTTGGTATGTGGACGGTCACCCTAAAGCTCTGGCCGCAAGTGGTGACCGCGCATTTGCTCGGAGGCTTTACCACCCTTAGCTTGCAGGCCTTGCTGACCTTGCGGTTATCCGGGCGCTGGCCAGCGCTGAAAAAACCGCCCACGCAGGCGCTGCGCGGTTTAGCCGCGGCCGGCTTGTTGGCGGTGCTCGGCCAAGTGGCGCTGGGTGGCTGGGTGAGCAGTAATTACGCCGCCGTAGCCTGCGTCGATTTGCCCACCTGCCACGGTGAATGGTGGCCGGCAATGGACTTCGCCAATGGTTTTCACCTCACCCAGCACATCGGGCCGAACTATTTAGGCGGCCAGCTCGATAGCGATGCACGCACCGCGATTCATGTCAGCCACCGCCTAGGTGCGATCTTGGTTAGTGCGTTGTTACTGCTGCTGATTGCCGCACTGTGGCGGGCGCGGTTAACCGGTTTGGCCCAAGCCCTAGCGCTGTTGTTGGTCGTGCAGGTTTCGCTGGGGATAAGCAATGTGCTGCTGCATCTGCCGTTGGCAGTCGCGGTTGCGCATAACGCCGGCGGTGCGGCGTTACTGATCATGTTGGTGGCGATCAATTACCGCTTGCGCCAACCGGCCAACGAACTACAGCGCAGCCGGGTGTTACAGCCGGCTTAACAGCAAGCACAACGAACAACAGCGAATAACAATAAAGGAGTATGCCCATGGCCATTCTCTCTAGCGCGCAAAACCACGCAGCCCCGCTGCGCTGGCAGGACTATCTAGAGCTGACCAAGCCCAAGGTGGTGCTATTAATGCTGATCACCTCGCTGATCGGCATGTTGCTGGCCACCGAGGGCTGGGTGAGTTGGCAGGTGTTGTTGTTCGGCAATGCCGGTATCGGCTTGTGCGCCGGTGCGGCAGCGGCGATCAATCACTTGGTCGACCGGCGTATCGACAGCATCATGGCGCGCACGCAGAAGCGCCCGGTGGCGCAGGGCCGCTTGGCGCCGTTGCAGGTTATCTTGTTTGCCGCGCTGCTCACCGCCTGCGGCAGCGCCTTGCTGCTGGTGTTTACTAACCCGCTGACCCTGTGGCTGACCTTGGCCTCGCTATTGGGTTATGCCGCGCTGTATACAGGTTTTTTAAAGCGCGCCACGCCGCAGAACATTGTGATCGGCGGGCTGGCCGGTGCTGCGCCGCCGCTACTGGGTTGGGTCGCCGTAACGGGCCAAGTCAGCGCCGAGCCGCTGCTGTTAGTGCTGATTATCTTCGCTTGGACGCCGCCGCACTTCTGGGCGCTGGCCATTCACCGCAAGGCCGAATACGCCAAGGCAGATATTCCCATGCTTCCAGTGACCCACGGCGAGCGTTACACCAAGCTGCATATCGTGCTGTATAGCCTGATTTTGTTCGCCATCAGCCTGCTGCCCTTTGTGATTCACATGAGCGGGCTGATTTATCTAGTCGCCGCCGTGGCGCTGGGCGCGAAGTTCCTCGATGGGGCGTGGGCGCTGTGGTGCGACACTAAGCCGCACGCCGCCATAGGGCTGTTTAAGTACTCCATCACTTATTTGTTTTTGCTGTTTATCGCCCTGCTGGTAGATCATTACTGGCAGGGGGTAATTCATCTATGAGCAATGTGCAAAAGACGGTCGCCGTGCTGTTGGCGGTGATCGCCGTGGTGCTGGGCTTAACCATTCAAAAAGTCTTAAGCGGTGGCGAAAGCCAAGCTAAACCAGCGCAGCTGGATGCCGGTTTAGTGATGCTGACTACGCACCGTGCATTACCGGCGCTGACCTTTATCAATGCCGAAGGCCAGCCGCAGGACGTTAGTCAGCTCACCGGTAAGTGGCGTTTGGTGTTTTTTGGCTACACCTTCTGCCCGGATATTTGCCCGACTACCTTGGCCGAGCTGCGCCAGCTGCAAAGCCGCTTGCCTGAGGCGCTTAAACAGCGCATGCAGGTGGTGCTAGTCAGCGTAGACCCCGCGCGCGATACCCCGCAGCAGCTCAAGCAATACTTAAGCTTCTTCGATGCCGGCTTTGCCGGGTTAACCGGTGACTTAGCGCAAACCCAAGAGTTGGCTACCGTGCTGGGCATTCCGTTTATTCCCGCCGATACCAGTAAGCCCAATTACACCGTCGACCACGGCGGTAATGTGGCCTTGGTGGGGCCGGATGGCGCCTTGCACGGTTTTCTGCGTTCGCCGCTGAAGGTCGACAAATTACTTGAGGTATTACCGCCGATACTGGCCGGCCAATAGCGCAGTTTTGTCGCCGGACATCACCTTTACGGCCACAAGCAGGTACTATGGCAGCCAGTTACTGTCCGAGCGCGCAGGCAAGGTCTGGGCGCTCGTGTTCTTTTCAGGGCAGGCATGGCCTGCCGCACGACGAGTTCACCCATGTTTGGTTCCAAAGACGACAACAAACCCCAAGCCAGTGAAGAGCGCAAAGGCTTGTTTGGCTGGGGTCGCAAGAAAGACGCCGCCGCTGAAACCTCTGCCGAAAGCGCACCAGCCGCACCTGCATCAGCAGCGCAACCCGCCGCAAAGGTTGAGCAGCCCGCCGCCCGCCCCGCGGAAGAAAAAGCCGGCTTCTTTAATCGCTTAAAGCAAGGCCTGTCCAAGACTGGCGCCACCCTCGGCGAGGGTATGGCGAGCATGTTCCTCGGTCGTCGGGTGATTGATGACGACCTGCTGGAAGAGATCGAAACCCGCCTGCTGACCTCCGACGTCGGTGTCGAAGCCACCCGCGTGATCATGGAAAACCTCACTTGGCAGGTTGAGCGTAAAGACTTAACCGACGCCGACGGCCTGTTCCAAGCCCTGCAAAAAGAACTGGCCGCGCTGCTTAAGCCGGTTGAACAACCGCTACAGATTGCCGGTGCCAGTCCTTACGTGATCTTGGTCGTCGGTGTAAATGGCGTGGGCAAAACCACCACCATCGGTAAGCTGGCTAAGAAGCTGCAACAAGACGGCAAGAAAGTCATGTTGGCCGCTGGCGATACCTTTCGCGCCGCGGCTGTTGAGCAGCTGCAAGTGTGGGGCGAGCGTAACCAGATTCCGGTGATCGCTCAGCACACCGGCGCCGATTCCGCCTCAGTGATTTTTGATGCCGTGCAGGCGGCTAAGTCGCGTGGTTGTGATGTGCTGATCGCCGACACCGCAGGCCGTCTGCACAACAAAGACAACCTCATGGAAGAGCTGAAAAAAGTAAAACGTGTGATGGGCAAGCTCGATAGCAGCGCGCCGCACGAAGTGCTCTTGGTGCTGGATGCCGGCACCGGGCAAAACGCCCTCAACCAAGCCAAGCAGTTTAATCAGGCGGTAAACCTCACCGGCCTGGCGCTGACCAAACTCGATGGCACCGCGAAAGGCGGGGTGATCTTCGCCTTGGCGCAACAAATGAAGCTGCCGATTCGTTACATCGGCGTCGGCGAAGGTATCGACGACCTGCGTCCGTTTGTCGCCGATGACTTTGTGCGCGCCCTGTTTGCCGGAGTCGCCAACGGATGATCCGCTTCGAGCAGGTCGGTAAGCGTTATCCCAATGGTCATACGGGCCTGGTGGATGTCAGTTTCCGTGTGCACCGTGGCGAGATGGTGTTCGTCACCGGGCACTCGGGCGCCGGTAAAAGTACCCTACTCAAGCTGATTCTGGCGTTGGAGAAAGCCGACGCCGGCAAGATTCTTCTCGCTGGGCAAGACATCAGCGAAATCACTCACGCGCAGATTCCTTTTCTGCGTCGGCAGATCGGCGTGGTGTTCCAAAACCACCGCCTGCTGCCTGATCGCAGTGTGTTTGAAAACGTCGCGCTGCCGCTGCAAATTCTCGGCTTGTCGCGCGAGCAAATGACCAAGCGCGTGCATGCCGCGTTGGATAAGGTCGGCCTGCTGCGTAAAGAAAAATGTCTGCCGCAGGATATCTCCACCGGTGAGCAACAGCGCGTCGGCATCGCCCGTGCCGTGGTGCATAAGCCGGCACTGCTGCTCGCCGATGAGCCGACCGGTAACCTCGACCCGCGTTTGGCGGCGGAAATCATGGGCCTGTTTGAAGACTTCCACCGCGCCGGCACTACGGTGCTGGTGGCCAGTCACGACTTAGCGTTGATTGCGCGTATGCGCCACCGCCTGCTGACCTTGCAGCGCGGGCGCATTATTGGCGACGGGGAGAGCGGCTGATGAGCGACAAACCGCAAAAAATCGGCCAAGAAGCGGCCGCCGCGCGTCCCGCTAAACGTGGTGCTAAGCGCGATCAGCATGGCTGGCGCGAAACCCTGCGTGCTTACGGGCGCAGTCATAAAGCCAGCTTGCACGACAGCGTCGGCCGCCTGTGGGCGCAGCCGATTTCAACCTTATTAACCTGGTTGGTGATGGGCATCGCTTTGAGCTTGCCGATGGGCATGGGTTTATTGCTCGATAGCCTGGAAAAACTCGGCGGCTCGTGGCAGCGCGCCGCGCAAATCAGCGTGTTCCTAGAACTGCGTTTGCCTGAGGCCGAAAGCCAAGCGTTAAGCCTGCGTATCGCCGATATGGCGCATGTGGCCGATGTCGAGCTGATCAGTCGTGAGCAGGCGCTGGCCGAGTTTCAGCAGCAATCTGGTTTAGGCGAGGCGCTGAAAGAGTTGCCAGAAAACCCGCTGCCAGCACTGATTGTGGTCACCCCGAAAGAAGTCGAACGTGCCGGGCTCGAGGCTTTGCTCAGCGAGCTGCAAGGCCTGCCCGGTGTAGCGCAGGCGCAATTGGACTTGGCGTGGGTCGAGCGCTTGGCAGCCATGCTGAGTCTCGGTCAGCGCTTTGTGTTTGGCATTGCCTTGTTGCTGATCGCCGGCTTGCTGCTGGTGGTGGGCAACACGATTCGCTTGGCCATTGAAGGGCGCCGACAAGAGATCGAAGTGATCAAGCTGGTCGGCGGCACCGATGGCTATGTGCGGCGGCCGTTTCTGTACATCGGCGTGCTGTATGGCTTTGGCGCCGGTTTAATCGCTTGGGTACTGCTGGCGTTTGGCTTGAGTTGGCTGAACGATGCGGTGGTGCGTTTGGCAGGTCTGTATCAGAGCGATTTCGCCTTGATTGGTGTGCCGGTGGAAGAAGGTCTGCTGCTGATGCTAGGTTCGGTGATGCTCGGCTACTGCGGCGCCTGGCTTGCCGTTGGTCGGCATCTGCGCGAGCTAGAAGCACAAGTGCAGTAACTGCCTGAAATCACAACGAAATATTTGCTAACAAGGCGCGTCTTGAACTTGCCCTGAGGTTCCGTGTCTGATGAGGCAGTGCTACACTCGCTGCGCAATTCTCATTGGAGGGGCTTTATGACCACCGCTTTGCAACCTGTCCACACGCTAGTCCCGGGGGCGAATCTCGAGGCTTACGTTTCTACGGTCAATAGCATTCCGCTGTTGTCGGTAGAGCAGGAGCGCGAGCTGGCCGAGCGTCTCTACTACCAGCAAGATCTGGATGCCGCTCGTCAACTCGTGATGTCGCACCTGCGTTTTGTTGTGCACATCGCTCGTAGCTACTCTGGCTATGGCTTGGCCCAAGCCGATTTAGTGCAAGAAGGTAATGTCGGCCTGATGAAGGCGGTCAAGCGCTTCAACCCGGAAATGGGCGTGCGCTTGGTGTCGTTTGCCGTGCACTGGATCAAGGCCGAGATTCACGAATTTATTCTGCGCAACTGGCGCATCGTTAAAGTCGCCACCACCAAGGCGCAGCGTAAGTTGTTCTTCAACCTGCGCCGCGCGAAGAAAGGCTTGGGCTGGCTGAACAACGACGAAGCGCATGCCGTGGCGCAAGACTTAGGCGTTGAAGTGCGCGATGTGCGTGAGATGGAATCGCGCCTGTCGGGTCACGATATGGCCTTCGACGCGCCGAACGATGCCGATGACGACAGTGCTTATCAGGCGCCGGCGTATTACTTGGAAGACCACAGCGCCGATCCGTCGCAACTCTTAGAAGATGCTGACTGGACCGAGAGCGCCAACAACAACCTGCATACGGCGTTACAGGGTTTGGATGATCGCAGTCGCGATATTCTTTACCAGCGCTGGTTGGCCGAAGAAAAGGCTACCCTGCATGAATTGGCCGAGCGCTATCAGGTGTCTGCCGAGCGTATTCGTCAGCTAGAAAAGAACGCGCTGAACAAGCTTAAAGGCCAGCTCGTCGCTTAAGCTGGAAGCCTAAAAACCGCACGTTACAGCTGAACTGAACGTGCGGTTTTTCTTTGCCTCAAGGAAATTGCATGTTTCTTCGCCCTCGTCATTACCTGCTGATTGCCGCGCTGGCCATGCTTGGCTTTGCCTTTGGTATGTGGCTGTCGAGCTTTAAGGCGACGGCTGCGTTGGCGGGGTTGGATAAGCTTGAGCCAGTGCTGCCAGCACTGAAACAGCAGCAACTCAGCTTGCACGATCTGCGCGCACACTTGCCCGGTGAGCTGTATGTGGAAGCCAGTCTCGAAGGCGCGGTGCTGACTTGGCATAGCGAATGGGAGGCCGATGAGCAGTCTTGGCAGTTGGTGGCTGAGTTAGCGTTAACGGCAGAGGAGCGGCAGAGCTTGGCCAAGGCCAGCGGCGTTGCGCGTGGCAAGCCGGCCGAGCCGCTCAGCGCCGCGTTGGCCGATCAGCTTGGCAGTCATCTGGTGCAGGCAATCAATCTGCGCGGTGAGCCGGAGCCGCATCAGGAAGCACTGGAAGGCAGTTTTGGGCGTGCCAAGTTAAAGCTGCCGCTGGAAGGCGAAGAGGCGTGGGTGTATCCCAAAGAAGGCCTTACGGCACGGGTTGGCGATGAGACCGTGCGCCTGCTGCGGTTTGTCGCCCCAGACGATCTCACCCCTTAACGCCAGTCTGTGGCCCAGCTGGGCAAATAGGCCCGCCAGTTCAGCGTAGGGCGCTCTAGTTGATTTAAGTAGTGGCTGCCGCCGAGTTGGCGAACTTGGCGGCGAATCCACTGTGCACGCTGGCGTGTGCCGGCGCTCGGCGCGGCGGCGGAGCGCTGGCGAGGATTAGGCAGAATGGCCGCCAGCAGGCTGCTTTGCTCGGCGGATAAATACGGCGCTTGGCTGCCAAAGTGATAACGCGCAGCGGCATCGGCGCCAAAAACGCCGTCGCCCCATTCCACGGTGTTTAAGTACAGCTCCAGAATGCGCTGTTTAGGTAGCAGCACTTCCAGCAGTAAGGTAAACCACGCTTCCAGCGCTTTGCGCGGCCAACTGCGGCCCGACCAGAGAAACAGGTTTTTGGCTAACTGTTGGCTGAGTGTGCTGGCACCACGCAGGCTGCCGCCTTGTGCGTTGTGCTTAACCGCCGCCGCGATAGCGCTCACATCAAAGCCCCAGTGCTCGGCAAAACGTTGGTCTTCGGCGGCAATCACGGCCATTTTTAGGTCGTCGGGCAGTTCGTCCCAGTCGCGCCATTGGCGCTGTAAGGTCAGGCTGCGGCCTGCCTCGCGGGCTTCTAAGGCGCGCTCGAGCATCAACAAGCTGCCCGGCGGATCAACCCAGCGCAGCGCCAATACCGCGAGGGCGCTGACCAGCAGCAGAAGGCCGAAGAGTTTGCCGAGCAGGCGCAGCAGGCGTTTAAACATCTAGAGTTGGCCGTGGCGAAAAGCTGGCATTATAGCCGCCCGTTGAGTCAGGTCTGTGGAGTGGGGCGCATGCAGCGTTGGGCTTTGTTGGTGGCCGCCGTGGCCGGTTTTTTGGCTGTAGGGTTGGGCGCGTTTGCCGCGCACGGGCTGCGTAATGTGCTGTCGGCCGAGTACCTCACGGTGTTTCAGACCGGCGTGCATTATCAGATGGTGCATGCTTTGGCGCTGCTGGCCGTCGCTATGCTGCTGGCAAAGAACCCGGCGCGCAGCCTGCGCATCGCGGCGTGGGGCTTTACGCTCGGCATCTTGCTGTTTTCCGGCAGCCTGTACGCGCTGACGCTTAGCGGCGTGCGCAGTTTAGGCATGATCACCCCGTTCGGCGGCGTGGCGTTTCTGATCGGTTGGGCGTCGCTGGCGTGGTTTGCTTGGCGCTCACGCTGATTTGGGCCTGACTGGTCGTTCAGGCTAGAATATCGGCCCTTTTGTCCAACACTTCTGGTTGTGCTCGATGCAGATCACCCTTAATGGTCAAGCCCATACGTTGCCCGCGGCGCTCAGCATTGCCGAGTTGCTGGCGCAGTTGGGGTTAACCGGCAAACGGGTGGCGGTGGAGCGCAATCAGGAAATCGTGCCGCGCAGCGCGCATGCCAGCACCGTGCTTGCCGAAGGTGATCACGTGGAAGTGGTGCATGCCATTGGTGGCGGCTAAGCGAGAGCCTCATGACCGCACAGCCTTTTGATAAGCCGCTAACGCTGGCCGGCCGCGAATACCAGTCGCGCCTGCTGATTGGCACCGGCAAATACAAAGACCTCGAAGAAACCCGCGTGGCGATTGAAGCCTCCGGCGCCGAGATCGTGACCGTGGCCGTGCGCCGCACCAACATCGGCCAGAACCCCAATGAGCCGAACTTGTTGGACGTGATCAGCCCCGACAAGTACACCATTCTGCCCAACACCGCCGGCTGCTTCGATGCGGTTGAAGCAGTGCGCACCTGCCGTTTGGCGCGTGAATTATTGGATGGTCACGACTTGGTCAAGTTGGAAGTGCTGGCCGACCAAAAGACCCTGTTCCCCAATGTGGTGGAAACCTTAAAAGCTGCCGAAGAGCTGATCAAAGACGGCTTTAAAGTGATGGTCTACACCAGCGATGACCCGATCATCGCTCGCCAGCTGGCACAAATGGGCTGCGTGGCAGTGATGCCCTTGGCCGGTTTGATCGGCTCAGGTCTGGGGATCTGCAATCCGTACAACCTGCAGATCATTCTGGAAGAAGCCACCGTGCCGGTGCTGGTGGATGCCGGTGTGGGTACCGCCTCTGATGCGGCGATTGCCATGGAGTTAGGCTGCGAAGCCGTGCTGATGAACAGCGCCATTGCCCATGCGCAGCACCCGGTGCTGATGGCCGAGGCCATGAAACACGCCATTATTGCTGGCCGCCAAGCCTTCCTCGCCGGTCGCATGCCGCGCAAATTGTATGCCCAGGCGTCATCGCCGTTAGATGGCCTGATTCGCTGAGAAAGATATGAGTCAAGAAGTCGACCAACCAGGCGCCGACGATAGTCAGGCGCCGCGCCGCAGTATCCGTAGCTTTGTGTTGCGCCAAGGGCGCATGACTGTCGGGCAAACCCGCGGTATCGAGCAAGGCTGGCCGCGTTACGGGTTAACCGTGGCCGAAGGTGCACTGAACTACACCGAGCTGTTTGCCGATAAGCCAGTGACGCTGGAGATTGGTTTTGGCATGGGTCAGTCCCTGCTGGCCATGGCCAAAGCCGCGCCTGAGCAGGCGTTTATCGGTGTGGAAGTGCACAAGCCGGGCGTTGGTGCTTTGCTCGCCAGCGCGCTGGCCGAAGAGGTCGATAACCTGCGTGTCTACAATGAAGATGCTATCGCTGTGTTAGAGCAGTGCGTGCCCGATGCCAGCTTGGCGCGGCTGATGCTGTTCTTCCCCGATCCGTGGCATAAAAGCCGTCACCACAAACGGCGCATTGTGCAGCCGGCGTTTGCCGAGCTGGTACGACGCAAGCTGAAAGTCGGCGGCGTACTGCACATGGCGACCGATTGGCAGCCCTATGCTGAACATATGCTCGAGGTGCTGAGCGCCGCGCCCGGCTATCAGAACCAGGCGGCTGACGGCGCCTACATCGAGCGCCCCGCCGAGCGCCCGCTGACCAAGTTTGAAGCCCGTGGCGAGCGCTTAGGCCACGGCGTTTGGGATTTGAAGTTCACGCGTACCGAATGACTTGGTACGCCTGCCCGCAGGGCAAAGCGGCGCGCTAAGCCGTTTGCCGCCTGCGGGAGCATAAGACTGGCTAAAGCCAGCGCCAGGATGGCCCTCACCAAAACGCTAAAAGCCAAAGCCCAACTACACTTCAACAAAGGGCACAGGCACCCGATTATCGATGAGGGATTTTACAGTGTTAAAACGAGTGGTTATTGCAGCAGCCAGCCTGTCGCTGGCATTAACCGCCCAAGCCAAGGTGGATGAGGGCCAGGCACAGCGCTTAGGTCAAGATCTCACCCCGCTGGGTGGCGAAAAAGCCGGTAACGCCGAGGCCAGTATCCCGGCGTGGACAGGCGGTATCACTAAGCCGGTTGCCGGCTATCAGGTGGGTGATCACCATCCTGATCCGTATGCTGCCGATGTGCCGGTGTTTGAAGTGGATGCGGCCAGCCTAGGCGCACACGCCGAGCGCGTGCCGTTGGGCTTGCAGCAGCTGCTCAAAGACAATCCTGACTACAAAATGCGCGTCTACCCCACGCGCCGCAGTGCTTCGGCGCCGCAGCGCATCTATGACGCTACCCGCTATAACGCCACCAACGGCGAGTTAATTGCCAACGGTAATGGCGTGCAGGGTGTGGCCTCCGGCATTCCCTTCCCAATCCCGCAAGAAGGACTGGAAGTGATCTGGAACCACATCATGCGTTATCGCGGCGAAAGCCTGGAAATGAACACCAACATGGCGGCGGTATTGGCCAATGGTGATTTCAACCTGCAGCGTCAGGAGCGTTACGCCTACTTTGTCTATGGTCGCGAGGGGATTACTCCCGGCGACTTGGACAACACCTTGTTCTACTACAAGTACCGCATTACCGCGCCGGCAAAAGTCGCTGGTTCTGCGTTAGTAGTGCAGGAGCCTTTGGATCAGGTGCTGGCCATTCGTAAGGCCTGGCGCTATGACGTCGGCCAGCGCCGTGTGCGCCGTCTGCCGAAGCTGGCTTACGACAGCCTGCAGCCAGACACCAACGGCATCGGCTTGGCCGACACTGTGGACGTGTACAACGGTGCGCCGGATAAGTACGAGTGGACCTTGGTCGGCAAGAAAGAAATGCTCGTGCCGTACAACAGCTACAAGGTGCACCAGAAAGGCTTGAAGTACGACGAGATCGTGCAGAAGAAACACGTCAACGACAGCCTGCTGCGTTACGAGCTGCACCGTGTGTGGGTGGTGGAAGCCGCTTTGCGCCCGGGGCATAGCCATGTGCATGGCAAGCGCCGTTTCTATCTGGATGAAGACAGCTGGCAGATTCTGTCTGTTGATCTCTACGACGAAGACGGCCAGAAGCTAGTTGGTGCCCAGGAAGTGCATCCGATCAACTATTACGAAGTGCCGCTGATGACCAGCACCTTAGAAGTCACTTACGACTTTAAAGGCAGCCGCTTCTTGGTCGATGGTCTGGATAACAACGAGAAGATGTACAACTTTAACGCGGACTTAACCCCGCGTGACTTTACCTCTTCGGCGTTGCGCCGCGAAGGCCGCTGATTCAATCAGCTGGCTAAGCTACCAAAAAGCCGAGGCGCGCAAGCGACCTCGGCTTTTTTATTAGCGCCGCTTTTGTCTGCCCGGCATGCAGGGGCGCTACTGGCCGGTGTTAGCTACGGTCGGCCAACACGCCAATTAAGAAGAAAATCAGCAACAGCACCGGCGCCAAGGTGTAGTTGTTGAAATAGCCTAGCGCTTGGGCCAGAAACGGGGTTAAGAAGATAATCGCCAAGCCATAGCCCAACGCACACACCAGCACGAAGGCCAAGGTGCGCAGGAAGAAATTCCAGCTGCTGATGGCGCGGCGCACGCTGTCGTTAATCCCCGGGCCAAACAACACAAACAGGGTGGCCATAATCGCCAGCGAGATGTCGTACAGATGGCCGCGGCTCCAGCGCGACAGCGTAGCAAGCAGGTCGAGAACGAGATCCACAGAGGCTCCTTAGCACCGAGGCAGGGGTGGTTAATCGGCTAAAAACTGTTGCAGCAAGTCATTTAAAAACATCTGGCCTTGCGGCGTGGCGCACAGGCGCGCTTCATCCTCAACCAGCAGGCCGCGGCGGCGCAAGTCAGTTAGCGCCGGCTTAAGTGTGCTAAGCGGCTGGCCGGTGCGGGCGTGGTACAGCTCGCTCGGCACGCCGGCGTGCAGGCGCAAGGCGTTCATCATGAAGTCGAAGGGCAAGTCGGCGCTGCTGATGCTTTCACTGCCTGCGCAAAAGGCTTTCTCGGGGTTTAGGTAGTCTTTTGGTGTGCGGGTTTTCCAGCGTCGTTCGATTTGCCAGTGGCCAGCGCTATCGATGTGGCTGAGCTTGCCGTGGGCGCCGGCGCCGATGCCGATAAAGTCACCAAACTGCCAGTAATTCAGGTTATGCCGCGCTTCTCGGCCTTGCTGCGCATAGGCCGACACTTCGTACTGGGCAAAACCGTGCTGAGCGAGGAGCGCTTGGCCGTGCTCTTGAATGGCCCAGAGGGTTTCGTCTTCGGGCAGGCGCGGCGGCTTGCTCCAGTATTCGGTGTTCGGCTCGATGGTCAGCTGATACCACGACAGGTGCGTGGGTTTTAGGTCGATGGCTTGCGCCAAGTCAGCCAATGCAGCGTCGAGGTCTTGCCCCGGCAGGCCGTGCATTAAGTCTAAATTGAAGTTGTCGAAGCCCGCTTGGCGCGCGGCACTGGCGGCATTTAGCGCTTCGCCGCGGCCATGAATGCGCCCCAGCGCTTTGAGTTGCTCGGGGGCAAAGCTCTGAATGCCCAGCGACAGGCGATTGATACCCAAGGCGCGGTAGGCGGCGAACTTGTCTTGTTCGAAGGTGCCGGGGTTGGCCTCGAGGGTAATCTCGCAGTCGGCGCTGAAGGCGATTTGCTCGCGCAGCTCACTGAACAAGCGCTGATAGGCGGCAGCAGACAGCAAGCTGGGTGTGCCGCCACCGATGAACACCGAGCTGATTGAGCGGCCTTGTGCGGCAGGCAGCTCGCTGGCGAAGTCGGCTAGCAGGGCGTCGATATACGCCGCTTCTGGCAACTCGGCGCCTGCGGCGTGGGAGTTGAAGTCGCAGTACGGGCATTTGCGCACGCACCACGGCACATGGATATACAGCGCCAGCGGCGGCAGTGTGGCCGCCGTGCTCATAAGCCCTGCTGGTGAAGTTGTTGCTGTGGTAATTGCTGCATGAGCAGCGCCATGGCGCGAGCGCGGTGGCTGAGCTGGTTCTTTTGCGCGGGGCTCAGTTCTGCGCTGGCGCAGTCGTGCTCGGCCACCCAGAACAGTGGGTCGTAGCCAAAGCCGTTGCTGCCCTGCAGGGCGTGCAGAATGCGCCCGCGCCACTGGCCAACACACACTAAAGGCACTGGGTCGGTGGCGTGACGCACTAAGGCCAGCGCGCAAATAAACTGCGCGCCGCGCTGGCTGTCTGGCACATCTTTCAGCGCCTCAAGCAACTTGGCGTTGTTGGCGGCATCACCGCCGTCGCCGGCGTAGCGTGCGGAGTAAATCCCCGGTGCGCCGCCTAAAGCATCCACCGCGAGGCCCGAGTCATCGGCCAGCGCCGGTAGGCCAGACACCTCTGCCGCATGGCGCGCCTTGAGCAGGGCGTTTTCGATAAACGACAGGCCGGTTTCTTCCGGCGCGGTTTGGCTGAATTCAGCCACCGAGCGCACGCGAATGCCGTCACCCAGCAGGGCTTGCAGTTCTTTCAGCTTGCCAGCGTTGTGGCTAGCGAGTACCAGTTCAGTCAGCGGTTTCATTCGGCGGCAAAGAACTCTTGGTTAAAGGTGAACTGCTGCACGGCGTCATCGCCAATGCCTTGCACGCGCACGGTAAAGGTTAAGGTTTCGCGTTTGTCGTGGGTGAACTGGGCGAGGTAGTACACGGCTTCGCCTTCGCGAATCTCTTTAAAGGTCAGCGGCTGTACCTTGCTGAGCAGGTCCTTGGCTTCGCCGCCGACGATGGCGGCCACGGCTTTGCCGTCTTTCTGCACGGCAATGTTCAGTACGCCGGTTTGCTTGCCGCGCACTAGGCCCGTGGCGGCGGCAGTGTCTGGCTGTAAGAAGGTCGAGTTAAAGGCGCTGTAGTGCACCTTGTAGTCGCCCAGTTGTTTGGCTTGTTCGGCCTGCGCGGGCAGGGCGAAGCTTAAACAGGCGGCTAAGACGGCGGTCAGTAGGTTTTTCATGGCGGTTATTCCTGTGCGGGGCGTCAGCGGGTAACGCGATAAATACCAATTTCACCCAATAGATTAGGCCACAGGTTGGCCAGTTTGCCGTCGCGGTGACGACGGTCCACCGCTAGGCGCTCGATGATTTTCAGCTGCGAGCGATGGCACAGCGCCTCGAAGTCACGGAAGGTGCAAAAGTGAATGTTCGGCGTGTTGTACCAGGTGTAGGGCAGAAACTCCGACACCGGCATGCGGCCCTTGGTGGACAAGTACCAGCGGCAGCGCCAGTGGCCAAAGTTGGGGAAGGTGATGATGCATTCGCGGCCCACGCGGAGCATTTCTTCGAGGATCTTGTCTGGGTAATGCACCGCTTGCAGGGCTTGGGTCATCACCACCACGTCGAAGCTGTTGGTGGCGAAGTTAGCCAGACCCAAATCGAGGTTTTGCTCGATCACATTGAGGCCCTTACCCACGCATTCGGCAATGTTGTCGGGGTCGATTTCCAGCCCGTAGCCTTGCACGGCTTTGTGCTGTTGCAGGTACTCGAGCAGCTCGCCGCTACCGCAGCCTAAGTCGAGCACCCGGCTGCCGTGTGGAATCCACTCTTGAATGATGTCGAGATCAGCGCGCATGGTCAGCCTTACAGTTCAATACGGTTCAGATAGCCACGCAGGGCAGTGAAATAGCGCGGGATGGGCATCAGGAAGGCATCGTGGCCTTGCGGTGCGTCGACTTCCAGATAGCTGACGTTTTTCTTCGCATCCAGCAGGGCATCGACAATCTCGCGCGAGCGTGCCGGCGAAAAGCGCCAGTCGGTGGTGAACGACACCACTAAAAAGTCCGCCTTGGCCTGCGCCAGTGCTTGGCTGAGGTTGTCCTCGTAAGCGGCGGCGGGGTCGTAATAGTCCAGCGCTTTGGTCATCAGCACATAGGTGTTGGCGTCGAAACGGCCAGAGAACTCCTCGCCTTGGTAGCGCAGGTAGCTTTCCACCTGAAACTCCACGCTGTGGAAGTCGTAATTGAGCTTGTCGGTTTTCAGCTCGCGGCCAAACTTGCTGCCCATCGCTGCGTCAGACAAATACGTAATGTGCCCGACCATGCGTGCCAGCATCAGGCCGCGTTTGGGAATGGTGTCGTGGCTGTAGAACTGCCCACCGTGGTAGTCCGGGTCGGACAAAATCGCCTGTCGTGCCACTTCGTTAAAGGCGATGTTCTGCGCCGACAGCTTAGGCGCCGAAGCAATCACCACTGCGTGCTGAAGGCGCTCGGGGTAGGTGATGCTCCACTGCATGGCCTGCATGCCGCCGAGGCTGCCGCCAATCACCGCGGCCCAGACGTCGATGCCGAGCAAGTCGGCCAGGCGCGCTTGGCTGTGCACCCAGTCGATCACGTTGAGCACCGGGAAATCGCCGCCGTAAAGTTTGCCGGTGGCGGGGTTAATGCTGGTGGGGCCGGTGGAGCCATTGCAGCCGCCGATATTGTTCAGGCAGACGACAAAGAATTTATTGGTGTCGATCGGTTTGCCGGGGCCGATGGCGCTGTCCCACCAGCCGGGCTTGCGCTCGTCGAGGCTGTGATAACCCGCCGCATGATGATGACCCGACAGCGCATGGCAGATCAGCACGGCATTGCTGCGTGCGCTGTTCAGTTGGCCGTAGGTTTCATAGACCAAGTCATAGGCCGGCAGCTCACGACCGCAGGCGAGCATTAAGGGCTGATCGAAGTGCGCTGTCTGTGGACTGACAAGGCCGACGGAATCAGCGGGCAGCTCGGAGGGCATCAGGCAAAACTCCAGACAAACAAAGGCGTGAGTCTAAAGGAAAAGGGCGGGCATTCCGAGGTGGAATGCCCGCCCTTTGCCGTCAGTTTTGAGCTGTTGCCAGCGTTAGATCGCTGGTTAAGCTCGAGCCTGCCCCTGACTGATACTCACCACCTTCGCCTTGCGCTGCCACGGCGCGGGCATGCGCAGCTGGCGTTGGATGTCGGCGGCGACGTTGAGCTGCTCGCTGAGCAAGTCGAGGTAGCGCTGCAGTTGTTCGCTGCGATGTTGCGCCTGATGGGCTTGTTGGCTGAGGCGTTTCAGTTCCAGCAGATGCCCTTCGAGCAGCTGTTTGTGCTCTAGGCTGTGTTGCAGCAGCGGGGTCAGGGCGTCGCGCGTCCAGTTGTCCACCTCGGTGCGCAGGCGGCGGTGGAGGCGCAGCACTTCTTGCGCCAAGGTGTTGATAAAGCGCCGTGTCACGGTGTGTTGTTCGGTGAGCAGGGTTTTTAGCTGCAAACGGAACTGGTCGGCCTGTCGGCGAATTTGCCGTAGTTGGCGCAGGCTGCGGTCAATGGACAGGGCTGGCGGGTCTTCGGCGTAGAGCGGATTTTCTTCGTTATGGCGCTTATAAATGGCGCCGACCATTTTATTCGCCAGCTCGGCCTCGTGCTGCAGGTTATGCAGGTCGGCCTCTAGGCTGTTGAAGAAATGCAGGATGGCTTGGTTGATGCCGAAGGTGGTCCAGCTGGTATTCAGGTTGCGCTTAACCTTAGTCACGTGGCCTTGCGTTTGCGTGCTGCGAATTGCCGCTTGCAGCAAGTCGCCTTGGCGCTTGAGCAGGCGCTGGTTGGTTTTCAGTGACAGCAGGCGGCGGTGATGCTGGGCGTGCTCGTTTTTCGCTTTAGCGGTCATCTCAAACAGCAAATTGCCGGTGTCGTGCTTGCTGTGGGTGATGGCGCTGAGCTGTTGCTGCAGTTGATCGACGCGGCGCTGCAGGGCGGTTTGGCTGTTTTGCGACAGGCGCAGCACTTGGCTGACCACGCGCTCCTGCAGCAGTGCTTCTTTTTGCGCGACGATGCGATCGCAGAGCAGGTTTTCTAGATTGCCGATCTTGCTGCGGCTAAGCAGAGCTTGATCGCTGCGCACTTTGGCCAGCAGCGACTGCTTGGCCGACAACGGCAGAATGCAGTCCATCGGCAAGTTCAGCTGCCGTGAGGTGGCTTGTTGCACTAAGCGAATGGCGTTGTCGACGAAGACGTCGCCGGCAAGGTCATCCCACAGCACGTCGATCTTGTTGAGGATGGCGAACAGGGTGCACTGGCCTTCGTCGTACAGCGGGCGCAGGTGTTGTTCCCAGACTTGCATGTCGCTGGCGGTGACGCCGGTGTCGGCACTGAGCATAAAGAACACCGCTTGCGCGGCCGGCAGCATTGACAGGGTTAGTTCTGGCTCGCTGCCCAAAGCGTTTAAGCCAGGGGTGTCGAGAATGCGCAGGCCGCGGCGCAGCAGCGGATGATCGAGGCTAACCAGCGCATGGCGCCACGCCGGCACTTGCACGTGACCGGGTTTATCGGCAGCGGGTTCCAGCAGGTCGGGGTCGAAGCCTAAGGCAATCGCTTGCTCAGCCGGCAGGCACTTAGTGCGCGCCACTTGGGCGAAGGCCTCGGCCATGTTGTCGGGGTTGTCCATGTCCAGCGGCATGTTCACCCAATGACGCGGAATACGCTTGAACTGGGCGACATTGGCCTCGGTCATGCGGGTTTCAATCGGCAGCAAGCGAATGTAAGGGCGCCCGGCTTGTTGGTCGAAGAAGATTTCTGTCGGGCACATGGTGGTGCGCCCGGCTTGCGAGGGCAGCATGCGTTGGCCGAAATCGGCAAAGAACAGGCTGTTGATCAGTTCGGTTTTGCCGCGTGAATACTCACCGACGAAAGCCAAGGTCAGTTGGTCTTGGCGCAGTATGCGCAGGGCGTGATCCAGCTTGGCCTCGGTGTCGGGGCTGTTGAGGCGGTTGTTCTCTAACCAGCTGCGGTAGCGGGTGATTTGCCGGGCTAGGTTGCGTTTCCAGTCGAGGTATTCGTCAACCTGTTGACCGAGACGTTCCATGCTCATCGGGGCGCTACCTCGTGGTGTGATGGCGTGGCTAAAGAGCCGAGGTTAAATTTTGACGTCAATACTGTTATCGACGCTGGCAAGAGTAGCGTCAATCACCCGCATAGGTGAACTGCGACCAGATGCACAGTTGGCTGACTAAGTGGTCAGTTTGAGGGCGTCTGGCAAAAGGTTGGGTTGCTCAATGCGTACGCGCTTTTGCCGTGACTGCTGGCCGCTCACCAAGCTCACCGCGCTTTTGCTCACGCCAAATTGCTTGGCGAGAAATTTAATCAGCAGGGCATTGGCTTGGCCGTCTACCGGCGGCGCGGTAAGGCGGATTTTCATCCGTCCGTCATGCCAGCCGCAAAACTCATCTTTGCTGGCGCGCGGCTGTAGATAGCAGTCCAGCAGCAGCGCGCCGTTATCCCAGATTAGCTCGGGCATTACATAAAGGGCGCCAAGATGGCAGGCATGCCGGTGTTCTTGGCTAATTTGAATAAGACAAAGTTGTCGATTAAATGGATGGTCATAATGGCGAAAATCGGCGAAATATCCAGCCCGCCAAGGTTGGGGATGAGTTTGCGGAACGGCGCTAACAGCGGCTCGCAAATCTGGTTGATCAGCTGCGCGGCAGGGTTATGGCTACCCGGCGCAACCCAAGAAAGAATCACGCTGCCGATTAAGGCGAAGAAGAACACCTTAAGCATTAGCGAGCCCACAGCAATCAGCGACCACACCAACAGCTGCAAAATAAAGCCGCCCACGCCATAGCCCGTCAGGGTGAGGGTGATGATCATCAGCAGCAGCTGAACCACAATGGCCAGCACCAGCGAGGCGAGGTCGAGCCCGGCAAAGCCCGGAATCACCCGGCGCATGGGCTTTAACAGCGGCTGGGTGGCCTTAACGGTGAATTGGCTGAGCGGGTTATAGAAGTCGGCGCGCACCAGTTGCAGCACAAAGCGCAACAGCACGATCAGCAGATACAGACTGCCCAAGGTTTGGATGATGTAAATCAGGGCTTCGGCGAGGCCGGCCATGGCGTTCTCCTTAAGGTCGGTCCGGGTTATTGGCCCAGTTGTTCGGCCATTTCGGCGGCGCGCGCCGCACAGTTATTCATAGCCTGTTCTACCAAGTTGCGCAGCCCGCCCTCTTCAAAGGTGCGGATGGCTTGCTCGGTGGTGCCGCCCGGCGAGGTCACCCGGCGACGCAGTTCGGCGGCATCGACATCAGCATGAATCGCCATGTCGGCAGCGCCTAAGGCGGTGTACAGGGCAAGCTTTTCCGCATCGGCGCGTGACAGGCCCAGCTTGGCGCCGGCTTCGGTCATCGCTTCCATCATTAAGAAGAAGTACGCCGGGCCACTGCCCGACACGGCAATCACCGCATCAATCAGGCTTTCTTGCTCGACCCACAAATAGATGCCAACGGCGCCGAGCAGTTGTTCGGCCAGTGCCCGCTGAGTGCTGCTGACCCGTGCATTGGCAAACAGGCCGCTTACGCCTTGGCGGCGCAACGCGGGGGTGTTGGGCATGCAGCGCACCACAGCCACATCGCCCAGCCATTTTTCTAAGCTGGCGCAGGGGATGCCGGCGGCTACCGAAACAATCAACTGGCCAGCACTTAGCTGCGGCGCTAAGGCCTGGCACACGGCCTTCATCACCTGCGGCTTAACCGCCAGCACGATGACGTCGGCACCGGCCACGGCTTGCGCGTTGTCGTCGGTGGTGGCGATGGCAAACTGCTCGGCCACGCGGCTGCGGGTTTCTGCGCCGGGGTCGCTGGCGATCAGTTGGTTGGTCTGAAAACCTTCGGCGAGCAGGCCGCCAATTAAGCTGCTGGCCATGTTGCCAGCGCCAATAAAGGCAATGTGGGGTGAACTCATAGGGCTTCCTTTAATGCGTTGGGTAGTCGCGGGCGCCAAACAGTGCGGTGCCGATACGCACCCACGTGGCGCCTTCGGCGATGGCGACGGGTAAGTCTTGGCTCATGCCCATGGACAGGGTGTCGAGGCCAAGGTTCAGCTGCGCGGCCAGTGTGCGCACAGCGGCAAAGCGTTGGTGCAGCAGGGCGAGGTCTTCGCTGGGTTCGGGAATCGCCATCAGGCCGCGTAGTTTGAGGTTAGGCAGTTGACTCACGGCCTGAGCTAGCTCGGCCAGCTCCGCCGGCTCGCAGCCAGACTTGCTCGCCTCGCCACTGACATTCACCTGCAGGCAGATATTTAGCGGTGGCAAATGCGCGGGGCGCTGGTCAGAAAGACGCTGAGCAATCTTCAAACGATCTACCGAATGCACCCAGGCAAAGTGTTCGGCAATCGGCCGCGTCTTGTTCGATTGAATCGGCCCAATAAAGTGCCAGCACAGGTCCAAGTCAGCCAATTCAGCTTGCTTGTCGAGAGCTTCTTGCAGGTAGTTTTCGCCGAAATCGCGTTGCCCACAGGCATGCGCGGCGCGAATCGCGCTGGCGGGTTTGGTTTTACTCACGGCAAGCAGGTGCACACTTTGTGGCGAACGTTCGGCGGCTTGCGCTGCCTCACGGATCTGCTCCCGCACGTTTGCAATATTGTCTGCTATGGTGGACATTACCGGCATTCCACTGTCAGGCTCGATGCTGCGCAAAGCCGCATTCTACCTGCATTGCCAGAATAATTGGGGAGCTTCATGGATATCACCGAACTGCTGGCCTTCAGTGCCAAACAGGGCGCGTCAGACTTGCACCTGTCGGCTGGCCTGCCGCCGATGATTCGCGTCGATGGTGACGTGCGCCGCATCAACTTGCCAGCCCTGGAGCACAAGCAAGTTCACGCGCTGATCTACGACATCATGAACGACAAGCAGCGTAAGGATTTCGAAGAATTCCTCGAGACTGACTTCTCCTTCGAAGTGCCCGGCGTTGCGCGCTTCCGGGTGAACGCCTTTAACCAGAACCGCGGCGCGGGCGCGGTATTCCGGACCATTCCTTCCAAGGTATTAAGCATGGAAGATTTGGGCATGGGCGATGTGTTCCGCAAGATCAGCGACGTGCCGCGCGGCTTAGTGCTGGTCACCGGGCCGACCGGTTCGGGTAAGTCGACCACGCTGGCAGCGATGCTCGACTACATTAATAGCAACAAATACCACCACATCCTCACTATCGAAGACCCGATCGAATTCGTGCACGAGTCGAAGAAGTGCTTGGTCAACCAGCGTGAAGTGCACCGCGACACCTTAGGCTTCTCGGAAGCCTTGCGCTCGGCACTGCGTGAAGACCCGGACATCATCCTCGTCGGTGAGATGCGTGACTTAGAAACCATCCGTCTGGCGCTAACCGCCGCGGAAACCGGCCACTTAGTGTTCGGCACCCTGCACACCACCAGTGCGGCAAAAACCATCGACCGCGTGGTGGACGTGTTCCCTGCTGAAGAAAAATCCATGGTCCGTTCCATGCTGTCGGAATCGCTGCAGGCGGTGATCTCGCAAACGCTGCTGAAAAAGATCGGCGGTGGTCGTGTGGCGGCGCACGAAATCATGATCGGCACCCCAGCAATCCGTAACCTGATCCGTGAAGATAAGGTCGCGCAGATGTACTCGGCGATTCAGACCGGCGGCTCGCTGGGCATGCAGACCCTCGACAGCTGCCTGAAAACCTTGCTCGCCAAGGGCTTGGTCAGCCGTGACAGCGCCAAAGAAAAGGCCAAGAGCCCCGAGAGCTTATAAGGACGCTACGTTATGGAATTCGAAAAGCTGCTGCGCCTGATGGTGGAAAAGGGCGGCTCGGACCTATTTATTACCGCCGGCGTGCCGCCGTCGATGAAGGTCAACGGCAAGGTGATGCCAGTCACTAAGATGGCCATGTCGCCGGAGCAAACCCGCGAAACCGTACTGGGCGTGATGAACGAACAGCAGCGCCGCGAGTTTCTCGAAACCCACGAATGCAACTTCGCCATCAGCGCCCGTGGCGTGGGGCGTTTCCGTGTCAGCGCCTTCCACCAGCGCAACTTGGTGGGCATGGTGCTGCGCCGGATCGAAACCAACATCCCCACCCTTGAGCAGCTCAAGCTGCCTGAGGTGCTGAAGAAGCTGGCGATGACTAAGCGTGGTTTGGTGATCTTCGTCGGTGCCACCGGTACCGGTAAGTCCACCTCGCTGGCGGCGATGATTGGCTACCGGAATAAGAACTCCTCCGGGCACATCATCTCCATCGAAGACCCGATCGAATACATCCACCAGCACCAAGGCTGCATCGTCACCCAGCGCGAAGTGGGTATCGACACCGACAGCTTTGAAGTGGCGCTGAAAAACACCCTGCGTCAGGCGCCCGATGTAATCATGATTGGTGAGGTGCGGAGCCGCGAAACCATGGACCACGCGGTGGCCTTCGCGGAAACCGGACACCTGTGTTTGGCCACCTTGCACGCCAACAACGCCAACCAGGCTTTGGACCGCATCATTCACTTCTTCCCGCCGGATCGTCATGACCAGACGTGGATGGACTTGTCGCTTAACCTGCGCGCCATCGTCGCTCAGCAGCTGGTGCCAACGCCCGACGGTAAAGGCCGCCGTGCGGTGATCGAAGTGTTGCTCAACACCCCGCTGGCGGCGGACTTGATCCGTAAAGGCGAAGTGCACGAGCTGAAGCCCTTGATGAAGCGCTCCACCGACTTGGGCATGCAGACTTTCGACCAAGCGCTTTACAACCTCTATGTGCAGGGTGAAATCACCTACGAAGACGCCTTGCTGCACGCCGACTCGGCCAACGACCTGCGCTTGATGATCAAACTCGGCTCAGAAACCGATGCCGAGCATTTGGGCTCGGTGAGTCAGGGCTTGAGCTTGGAAATCAATGAAGATGACTTAAACCGACGCTTCTAAGGTTCAGTGCTTCAAGTAAAAAAGGGCCGGATAGATGACTATCCGGCTTTTTTGTCTAACGAGGGCTAGGGAAGCGCTGAGTTAATCGGCGTTTCCTCAGCGCTGATAGCTAATGTGCCCATCCACCAAGGTGTACCGCACTGCGCCGGGTAGGCTGTGGCCCATAAACGGACAGTTTTCGCCCTTGGAGAACCAGCGCTCGCCAGCCACGGTGCAGCTTTCTGGGTCGAAGATCACCAAGTCAGCCGCTTCGCCGATGCCTAGCTTGCCGGCGCTGAGCTTGAGCGCTTGCGCGGGGCCAAGGCTTAAGCGTTCCAGCAGCTGCGGCAGGCTGAGCAGGCCGTCCTGCACTAAGGTCAGCGCTAGCGGCAGCAAGAGTTCGGCACTGCTGATGCCGGCTTCGGTAGCGCCGAACGGTGCGCGCTTGGCGTCGCCTTCGTGCGGTTGGTGGTGGCTGGCGATGGCTTGAATCACTCCAGCGCGCACCGCTTCGCGCAGCGCTTCGCGGTCGCTGCTGGAGCGTAGCGGCGGTTGTACGTGATAGAGGCCAGAGAAGCTGTGCAGCGCTTCGTCGGTGAGGATCAGCTGGTACAGCGCCACATCGGCGGTCACCGGTAGGCCACGGGCTTGCGCTTGGGCGATCATCTCCACGCCGCGCGCGCTGGTCAGTTGGCTAAAGTGCGCGCGCACGCCGGTTTGCTCCACCAGCAGTAGGTCACGCGCCAAGGCCACGGTTTCCGCGGTTTCTGGAATGCCCGGCAAGCCGAGGAAGGCCGCCGCCGGGCCTTCATGGACTAAGCCGCCTTCGGCCAAGTCGCGGTCTTGCGAGGTAAACACCACGGTGAGGTTAAACGTGGCGGCGTATTCCAACGCACGGCGCAGGGTGCGGATGTGCTGGAACTGAGTTAAACCGTTGGTGAACGCCACGCAGCCGGCGTCTCTTAGCGCGACCAGTTCGGCCAGTTGTTCACCGGCTAAACCCTTGGACAGCGCACCAAGCGGGAATACCTTGGTGTGTCCGGCTTCGCGGGCGCGGTCTAGAATCAGCTCGGCCACCGCAGGGGTGTCTAGCGCTGGGCGGGTAAACGGCGGGCAACACAGACTGGTCACGCCGCCAGCCGCCGCGGCGAGGGTTTCGCTGGCGATATTGCCTTTGCGGCCAAAGCCCGGCTCACGCAGGGCGCAGGCTAAATCCACTAAGCCCGGGGCAATCACCAGGCCCGAGTAGTCGAGCAGGCGCTCGGCGGTAAAGCCGGTGGGTGCGTTGCCGAGGGCTAGAATGCGCCCGTCTTGAATGTGTATGCTGACGTTTTCGTCGCGTTGGCTGGCGGGGTCGATGACGCGCGCGCCTTTGAGGGTCATCCGCATGTCAGGCCTCGCTCTCTTGGTCCAGTTGGCGTTGGGTTTTCTGCCCGCTCATGGTCATCGCCAGCACGGCCATGCGCACGGCGATGCCGTAGGTCACTTGGTTGAGAATCACCGAGTGCTCGCCATCGGCCACCGCAGATTCAATCTCCACGCCACGGTTGATCGGCCCCGGGTGCATCACCAACGCATCCGGCTTGGCTAGCGCGAGGCGCTGTTGAGTGAGACCGTAGAGGCGGAAGAACTCGCCTTCGCTGGGCAGTAAACCGCCCTGCATGCGCTCTTTTTGCAGGCGCAGCATGATCACCACGTCGACGTCTTTCAGGCCCGCGTTCATGTCGTGATAAACCGTGGCGCCGTATTGCTCGATGCCCACTGGCAGCAGCGATTTCGGCGCGATCACGCGAATATCGGTGCAGCCTAAGGTGCGCAGAGCAAGCATGTCCGAGCGCGCCACGCGCGAGTGCAGAATGTCGCCAACAATCGCCACCGACAGCCCGGCAAAGTCACCTTTGTGGCGGCGAATGGTGAGCATGTCGAGCATGCCTTGGGTCGGGTGGCTGTGGCGGCCGTCGCCGGCGTTGATCACTGCCACGTTCGGGCACACGTGCTCGGCAACAAAATGCGCCGCGCCCGAGTCGCCGTGGCGCATGACGAACATGTCGGCGGCCATGGCTTCAAGGTTGCGCAGGGTGTCGAACAGGCTCTCGCCCTTACTGGTCGAGCTGGTGGAGATGTCCAAGTTGATCACGTCGGCAGACAGGCGTTTGGCGGCGAGCTCGAAGGTGGTGCGGGTGCGCGTGGAGTTCTCGAAGAACACGTTGCACACCGTCATGCCGCGTAGCAGTGGGACTTTTTTCACCGAGCGCGCGCCGACTTCTAAAAATGAGTCGGCGGTATCCAGCAGTTCAGTGAGGAGCTCGCGGGATAGGCCGTCGATGCTTAGATAGTGACGCAGCTGGCCCTGGTCGTTGAGCTGCAGCGTCTGGGTATGGGACAAGGCGAACATGATGATTGTCTCAGGCGGTGGCGGCGCTCAGTTGGCGCAGTTCCAAGGACAAGGGCTGGGGGCCGCGCAATTTTACCCGCTGATCGGCCGGCAGGGACAGGCGCAGTGCGCTGACATCGGCGCGAATTGGTAATTCGCGGGCGTCCAGCTCAATCAGGGTGACTAGTGTCACGCTGGCGGGGCGGCCGTAATCGAACAGCTCGTTGAGCGCGGCGCGAATGGTGCGGCCGCTCATGAGCACATCGTCCACCAGCACCAGGTGCTGGCCTTCGATATCAAACGGCAGTGCCGAGGGTTGCACCTGTGGGTGCAGGCCGTTCTGGGTAAAGTCGTCGCGGTAGAACGACACATCTAAGGTGCCTAAGTGTTCGTCGCTGTGGCCGAGCTCGGCGAGCAGGGCTTGCGCCACCCACACGCCGCCGGTGCGAATGCCAATAAACTGCGGCGCGTTAATCTGCTTCTGCGCCAGCAGGGCTTTGAGCTCGTGGGCGAGGGCGGGAATCAGTTCGGCGGGGCTGGGTAAGCTCGGCGACATGGCAACTCCTAGGGATTAACGGGGGTGTTTTGTTCCAGCCAGCCTTGCAGCATGAGCGCGGCGGCGAGGGCGTCCACGGGGCGCTGATTAAAGCCATCACGCTGGCCTTGCTGTAGGCGCTGGCCTTTGGCTTCGAAGGTGGTCAGGCGCTCGTCATGGGTATGCACCGGCAGACCAAAACGGCCGTGCAGGCGGCGGGCGAATTTGTCGGCGCGGGCGCTCATCTCGCTGGGGCTGCCGTCCATATTCAGCGGCATGCCGACCACGAGGGCATCCGGCTGCCACTCTTTCAGTAAGCGTTCGATTTGCTGCCAATCTGGCACGCCGTCGCGGGCTTTTAAGGTGCACAACTCGCGGGCGCTGCCGAGCAGCGGCTGGCCAATGGCGAGGCCAATTTGCCGCGTGCCGAAGTCAAAACCCATCACCAGTTTTAGCGGCGTACTCATGCGTGGCCGGCCTGGCTGCTGAGCAGGCCGAGGTCGACGCCCATGCGTGTCGCGGCAGCGGCAAGGCGGGTGTCGGCGTCTAGGGCGAACAAAATATCCAGCTCGGCAGGGCAGGTGAGCCAAGCGTTGTCGAGAATTTCGGCTTCCAGTTGCCCGGCATCCCAGCCGGCATAGCCGAGGGCAATCAGGCTTTGCTCGGGGCCTTGGCCGGCGGCGATATCAAACAGCACATCTTGTGAGGTGCTTAAAAACACATGACCGATATCGAGGGTCGATTTGTAGTGGTGGCTGGGGCTGTGCAGCACGAAGCCGCGATCGGTTTGCACCGGGCCGCCGGCATACACGGCCTGCTGGCTATTGTGCACGGGGGCGCTGGCTTCGCTGTCGAGGTGCTCGATGATGTCCGCCAAATCCAGCCCGCTAGCACGGTTGATGACGATGCCCATGGCGCCGTCGGCGGAGTGTTCACAAATGTAGGTCAGTGTATGGGCAAAGTTCGGGTCGGCCATGTGCGGCATGGCGATCAGAAAATGGTTGCGCAGGCTGACAAAGGTGCTGTCGTTCATGGCGCTAAGTGTGGCGCTTGGCGGGCGGGGTAACAAGTCCGCTGGGCGTTTGCGTGGGCAGTTTGCGGCTGGCGAGCGCTGGTTTAGCGGCTAGAAAGGCGGTCGCCGGCCTCAAAGCGCCAGGTGCGGATGATCTCTAGTACGTCGACATCGGCTAAATCGCCAGTAAACGGCGCGTAGGGCGCGGCAAGGCGCACGATGCGCAGGGCGGCTTGGTCGAGCACGGTTTTGCCGGAGCTTTCTAGCACCGACACCTCACGCAGGGTGCCGTCGCGGTTGATCGACACTAGCAAACGCAGGCTGCCGTAAATCTGCTGTTGACGCGCTTGGGCGGGGTAGTTGAGGTTGCCGATGCGCTCGACTTTTTTGCGCCAGTCTTCTTTGTACCAAGCGCCTTTGTCTTGCATGGTGGAGGCGGCGTTTAAGCGGTGCACGCGTGGGCGCTTGGCGTACAGCTCGCGTTCTTGTGACAGCTGCGCCTCTAGGCTGGCGATTTCTGCCGAGAGCATGCTGGTGTCAAACGACGGCGTGGGGCGTTGTACTGGCTTAGGCTCGGGCTTGATCGGTTGTGGCGTGACGCGCTCGGGGCTCGGTGCGCGGGTGGTCAGCGCTTTGGCGGGTACAGGCTCGCTGCTGGCTTGCGGCGCCGGGGTTGGCGGCGCCACTTTGCGAATTTCTTTGTCTTGGAACGGCGCTTCTTCGGTGGTCTTCGGCGTGGCCTTGTGTTCTAAGGTGCCGCTGCCTTCTTGATTGATTTGCGCCAGATAGTCAGCTTCCTCGGGCTTTTTATCGCTCTTGAGGGTGGCAAGGGTGACTTCTAGGGTTTTGCTTAAGGTGTTCGGGTCTGGCAGGTCGAATGAGATGCCGAGAATCAGCAGCGCATGAATAGCAGCGGCTAGAAATAGGGTGAATCCCAGGCGATCAGCTGCCTGAATGGGCGCTTGGCTAGTACTGAGATCGGGCGTCACGGCAGCATTCATCGACAGCAAACGGAAGCAATTAAACAGCCCGCAGTCTGCCCATCAAAGGCTGAAAAGTCTATGACGCAGCGCGCAACCTGTCGGCCTGCGCGCTGCGAAGGCGACTTTAGTTTTTCAGCATGAGCGCAAGGGTATCCATCAGCTGGCCGCCAATATCGGTAGCGAAGGCAGCGTCGATTTCGCGGATACAGGTCGGGCTGGTGACGTTGATTTCCGTCAGTCGGTCGCCGATGACGTCTAGGCCGACAAAGATCAATCCGCGACGTTTTAGCTCAGGGCCGACAATGGCAGCGATTTCTTGATCGCGCGAGCTTAGCGGGCGCGCCTCGCCACGGCCGCCGGCGGCCAGGTTGCCACGGGTCTCGCCTTGGGCGGGAATGCGCGCGAGGCAGTATGGCACCGGCTCGCCATTGATCATCAGAATGCGTTTGTCACCCTGAGTAATCTCGGGGATATAACGCTGCGCCATGATCTGCTGTTGGCCATGCAGGGTGAGCGTTTCGAGAATGACCGAAAGGTTAGGGTCGCCTTCGCGGTGACGGAAAATCTGCGAGCCGCCCATGCCATCCAAGGGTTTGAGAATGATGTCACGCTGCTCGGCGGCAAACTTGCGCAGAATATCGGCACGGCGACTGATCAGCGTGGTGGGTGTCAGTTTAGTAAAGTGCGTGGCAAAGAATTTTTCATTGCAGTCGCGTAGGCTCTGCGGCTTGTTCACCACCAGTGAGCCTTGCTGCTCGGCTTGCTCAAGCAGGTAAGTGGCGTAGATGTATTCGTTGTCGAAGGGCGGGTCTTTGCGCATCAGGATGATGTGCAGGTCGCTTAACGGGCGATCCACTTCGTCGCCCAGTTGGTACCAGTGTTGCGGGTCGGCGGCTACGGATAGCGGTCGCATCCGGCCAAAAGCTTGGCCTTGCTGCTGAAAGAGGTCGGCTTGCTCGAGATAAAACAGCTCCCAATTGCGCTGTTGCGCCGCCAGTAACATGGCGAGGGTGCTATCTTTTTTGAAATTGATGCGGCTGATGGGGTCCATCACGACGCCGACGCGGATGCTCATTGAGTCGCCTCCAAAGCGGTAGAACGGGCCAGTGTACTGGGCAGTGCTTTATAGCTTGCCCAAGGATAGTGTGCTAAAAAAGGGGTTCGCGTACGGTTGTCGCTCTTGGCGCACCGTGGTGGCCCAAGGTATAAGAACTTATAAAGAGTCCTGGCGTAGGTAGGGCCGGAAACTTATGCAAGACAATGCGCTTAAGGTCATGGTGATCGACGACTCGAAAACGATTCGTCGTACCGCTGAAACCCTGCTGAAGAAAGTGGGCTGTGATGTGATCACGGCTGTCGACGGTTTCGATGCCTTGGCAAAAATTGCCGACAGTCATCCGAATATCATCTTTGTCGATATCATGATGCCGCGTTTGGATGGCTATCAGACATGTGCGCTGATCAAGAACAACAGCGCCTTCAAGGGTACGCCGGTGATTATGCTCTCCTCAAAAGATGGCTTGTTCGACAAAGCCAAGGGGCGCATCGTGGGTTCGGATCAATATCTGACCAAGCCGTTCAGCAAAGAAGAATTGTTGGGTGCAATCAAGGCGCACGTGCCTGAGTTTGCGCCGGTAGAACAAGCATCCTAATGAGTGCCGGATAAACCGGTCGTAGCAAATTTGTGGGGACATTCATGGCTCGTATCCTGATCGTTGATGATTCGCCAACCGAGATGTACAAGCTGGCGGCTATGCTGGAGAAGCATGGTCACGAAGTGCTGAAGGCGGAAAACGGCGCCGACGGTGTAGCGCTGGCGCGTCAGGAAAAGCCCGATGCGGTGCTGATGGACGTAGTAATGCCGGGGCTGAATGGCTTTCAGGCGACCCGTCAGCTGACTAAAGACCCAGAAACCAGTCACATCCCTGTGGTGATCGTGACCACCAAAGATCAGGAAACTGACAAGGTGTGGGGCAAGCGTCAGGGCGCAAAAGATTATTTGACCAAGCCGGTTGAAGAAAGCGTATTGCTGAACACCCTGAAGGCTGTGCTGGCTGGTTAAGCCGCGCGCCGTCAACGAATAGAACAATAAGATCGGGTCAGCATGACGGGCACACAAAGTCCTTTTTCTCTCTTAGTCGATATCGCCAGTCGCTGCCGTGCTGAGGCGGCGGGCTTGCCTGCGCAAAAAGAAATTGTGCAGACCTGGAGCGGTATCGGCTTTCGCTTGGCGGGTCGTCACTTAGTGGCACCGATGGGCGAAGTCAGCGAAATTCTGCATGAGCCGCGTTACACCTTGCTGCCTGGCGTTAAGAGCTGGGTGCGTGGGGTGGCCAACGTGCGTGGTCGTTTGCTTCCGATTATCGATTTGTGTGGCTTTTTCGGCCAAGAGCTCACCGGCACGCGTAAGCAGCGTCGGGTGCTGGTGGTTGAACGGGGCGAGTTATTGGCAGGGCTGATCGTCGATGAGGTGCTGGGTATGCAGCACTTCCCGGTCGACAGTTTTGCTGAAGACCTGCCGCCGCTAGAGGCCAACATCACGCCCTTT
Source organism: Atopomonas hussainii (assembly GCF_900109735.1). GTDB lineage: Bacteria > Pseudomonadota > Gammaproteobacteria > Pseudomonadales > Pseudomonadaceae > Atopomonas > Atopomonas hussainii. The sequence goes on along the minus strand of NZ_FOAS01000003.1, from coordinate 231,295 downwards.
ATTCAGGGCGTCTTTCAGTCCGATGTGCCTTGGTTGGTGTTTAGCCCGCGTGAGCTAAGCCATGATCAGGGCTTCATGGATGTCGCAGTTTAATTTTTGGTGAGACCAGTTCGCTGGTCTTGAGTCTTACGGAAGCGTAAAGCGGTAGGCCAGGCGAGGGCCAAACTGATGAAACTTGACGCAGGTAATCTCCTATCCGGACTTCGCAGTAACACCTTGATTACGGGTTTGTTCGTAATCTTGATTGTGTCGATCGTGCTGTTGTTCGCGAACTTTGCTTATTTGAATACCCAGTCGGGCTACGATAAGGAATACATCGGCCACGCCGGTGAGCTGCGCGTTCTGTCGCAGCGTATCGCTAAAAACGCCACGGAAGCGGCGGGCGGTACTCCTGAGGCGTTCGCCTTGCTGCGTGATTCGCGCGACGATTTCCAGCGCCGCTGGGACTACCTGACGCAGGGTGACGAAGCCACTGGGCTGCCGGCTGCGCCGGAAAGCCTGACTGGCGAAATGAGTGGCGTAGGTCAGGACTGGGACGCGCTGAAGCAAAACGCTGACTCGATTCTGGCCAGTGAGCAGACCGTAATCTCGTTGCATGAAGTAGCCGCGACGCTGGCGGAAACCATTCCGCAGCTGCAGGTCGAGTACGAGGAAGTGGTAGAGATTCTGCTCGACGCCGAAGCACCGGCCGATCAGGTCTCGGTAGCGCAGCGCCAGTCACTGCTGGCCGAGCGTATTCTCGGTTCGGTAAACAAGGTACTGGTCGGTGACGAAGACTCCGTGCAAGCCGCCGATAGTTTCGGTCGTGACGCTAGCCTGTTCGGTCGCGTATTGGCCGGTATGATCGAAGGCAACGCCTCAATGGGCGTTACTCAGGTAACCGACGAGGACGCGCTGGAGCGTCTGGCGGAGATTTCTGAGTTGTTCGAATTCGTTTCCGGTAGCGTGGACGAGATTCTTGAAACCTCGCCGGAACTGTTCCAGGTCCGTGAGTCTGCCAACAACATCTTCGGCCTGTCGCAAACTCTGCTGGACAAAGCCTCGATGCTGGCCACCCGCTTCGAAGACTTAGCCGGTGAGCGTTACTTCAACACCATTGCTGGTTACGTGCTGGGTCTGTTGGCATTGGCTTCGATTATTGCCATCGGCTTGGTGATGGTGACCGACACCCGCGCCCGTCTGGCCGCCTCCGCGGAGCGCAACGAAAAGAACCAGTCGGCTATTTTGCGTCTGCTTGACGAAATTGCTGACCTTGCAGACGGTGACTTGACCACTGAGGCCACGGTAACCGAGGACTTCACTGGTGCCATCGCCGACTCCATTAACTTCACCATCGACCAACTGCGTGACCTGGTAGGTACCATTAACCAGACCGCCGTATCGGTAGCATCGTCGGCGCAGGAAACCCAGTCGACCGCGATGCACCTGGCCGAAGCTTCTGAGCACCAGGCGCAAGAAATTGCCGGGGCCTCGGCGGCGATCAACGAAATGGCCGTGTCGATTGACCAGGTATCTGCCAACGCCGCCGAATCGGCCGCGGTAGCGGAGCGGTCGGTAGCGATCGCCAACAAAGGTAACGAAGTCGTACAGAACACCATCTCCGGCATGGATAATATCCGTGAGCAGATTCAGGACACCTCGAAGCGTATTAAGCGCCTTGGTGAATCGTCGCAGGAGATTGGTGACATCGTTAGCTTGATTAACGACATTGCTGACCAAACCAACATTCTGGCACTTAACGCCGCGATTCAGGCCTCTATGGCCGGTGACGCAGGCCGAGGCTTCGCCGTGGTTGCGGACGAAGTACAGCGCCTTGCGGAACGTTCCTCTGCGGCAACCAAGCAGATTGAAGCGCTGGTTAAAACGATTCAGACCGACACCAACGAAGCGGTAATTTCGATGGAACAAACCACCACCGAGGTGGTGCGTGGTGCTCGTCTGGCCCAAGACGCGGGTGTGTCGCTGGAAGAAATTGAAAAGGTATCGCGGACATTGGCGGCCTTGATTCAGAACATTTCTAACGCCGCACGTCAGCAGGCTTCTTCTGCCGGCCACATTTCCAACACGATGAACGTGATTCAGGAAATTACCTCGCAGACTTCTGCCGGTACCACCGCGACGGCGAAAAGCATTGGTAACTTGGCCAAGTTGGCCGGTGACATGCGTAAGTCTGTATCCGGCTTCAAGCTGCCGGACGCCGTTTAAGTGGAGTCGCGCCCGGTTTAGGCTGGGCGCGTGTTGCCCTTGAGCGAGGAGCCCCGTGTGCCGTCAACGTCTTGGTCGCTGAAACCGACCCGCGACTTGCTGCCTAAGCAGTTTGAAGCGTGGCAAACGTTGTTGGAAAACCGCACGGGCATGGTGCTGGATGAACGCCGTCGCAGCTTTCTACTGACTCAACTGAATGCGCGGATGCGTGAGTTGGGCTTAGACAACTACGACGAGTATCTTGCCCGCGTGGGCGAAGGGCCGCAGGGCGCCGTGGAATGGGCGCGTTTGCTGGACCGCCTCACGGTGCAAGAGACCCGCTTCTTTCGCCATCCCGCCTCGTTCAACCTGCTGGATGAATACCTGCAGGAGCGTGTTCGGCAAGGATTGCAGCGTCCGTTACAGATGTGGAGTGCCGGTTGTTCGACGGGCGATGAGATGTACTCATTGGCCATCTGCGCAGCCCAAGCGCTTGGTGAAGACGAAAAGCAGTGGTCGCAGTTTGGCGTGACGGGTACCGATATCAGCGCGCAGGCGCTGCGCACGGCCAGTCAGGGTGTGTATGCCGCCGCGCGGTTGAACAATGTTTCACAAGCGCAACGCGAACGCTTTTTTACCCCGGCAGAAGATGGTCGCTACGCGGTGATCGATGCCTTAAAAAGCCGCTGCTGCAACATTCGCCTCAACGTGCTTGAGCTAAACAATGCGCCACTTCACAGCATGGATGTGATCTTTTGTCAGAACCTGCTGATTTATTTTCGCCGTTGGCGTCGCCGCGACATCCTTAACCGCCTGATCGAGCGCTTGGCGCCTGGCGGCATTATGGTCATAGGGGTGGGCGAAGTGACTGGCTGGCAGCATCCCGATGCTGTCCCGGTGGCCGACGAACATGTATTGGCTTTTATGCGCCGTAACGGCGCGTAACTGAGACTGGAGTCGCTATGGGTGATCGACACGATTATGTCGCCCTGGAGTGGGTCAAGGGTGAAATCGGGGAAACCCTGAAACAGGCCCGTCAGGCCCTTGAAGCCTTTGTCGAGAACCCGCAAGACTCGACTCGCCTGCAATTTGCACAAAGTTATGTGCATCAGGTGGTCGGTACCTTGCAGATGGTCGAATTCTTTGGCGCAGCGCTGCTGGCCGAAGAAATGGAGCAACTCTCCGCTGCCTTGGCCCAAGGCCAAGTGGGCAACCAGAATGAAGCGCTAGAAGTGCTGATGCAGGGCATCCTGCAGCTGCCGGCGTATCTGGACCGCATTCAGGCCGCCCGGCGCGACTTGCCGATGGTGCTGCTGCCGCTGCTTAACGACATTCGTGCTGCACGTGGCGACAAGCTGCTGTCGGAAACCAGCCTGTTCTCGCCCGATATGGGCAACAAAGAGGCGCAAGCCAGCGCCGAAGTGTTGGCCGGGCGTAACACCCCAGAAGTGCCTGCCTTGCTGCGCAAGCTGCGCCAGACTTACCAGCTAGCGCTGGTTGGGGTGATGCGCAATCAGGACCTAGTCACCAACTTGAGTTACTTGGCGCGGGTGTTTGCGCGCCTCGAATCGCTGTGCCAAGACACCCCGCTGAATAAGCTATGGCCGATTGGTTCGGGTTTGGTCGAAGGCCTCGCCAACGCCAGCATTGCCCAAGGCGCGACGGTGCGCACCTTGCTGCGCCAAGTCGACCGCGAGCTGAAGCGCTTGGTCGAGCAAGGCGTAGACGGCATGAACCAGCCGGCGCCAGGTGATCTGATCAAAAACCTGCTGTTCTACATCGCCAAGAGCCCGGCGCAATCGCCGCGCATTAGCGAGTTAAAGCGTACCTATCGTCTTGATGAAGCACTGCCTGACGATGCCTTGGTGGACGAAGAGCGTGCCAAGCTGGCCGGCCCAGACCGTGACGCGATGCGCTCGGTGGTCACCGCCTTGTGTGAAGAGCTGGTGCGCGTCAAAGACAGTCTCGATCTGTTCGTGCGCAGTGATCGTTCGAACCTGCAAGATTTAGACAACCTGCAGCTGCCGCTGAAACAAGTGGCCGATACTTTGGCCGTGCTGGGCTTCACTCAGCCGCGCAAAGTGCTGCAAGACCAATTGGATGTATTGAGCGAACTTGCGCGCAGTAAACATCGCGTCAGTGACGCGGCGTTGATGGATGTCGCCGGTGCCCTGCTGTACGTCGAAGCCACCCTGACCGGTATGGCTGGGCAGAATGACGATGCCATCGACGAAACCAGCGTCATGCCCTCGGCCGACATTGCCCAAGTGCAGCGTGTGGTGCTTAAAGAAGCGCGTAATGGCTTGGAGCAAGCCAAAGACGCGATCATCGAATTCATTGCTTCGCAGTGGAATCACGAGCACCTGGAAAAAGTCCCGCAACTGCTAGGGCAGGTACGTGGCGGCTTAGCGATGATCCCGCTGGATCGCGCCGCCGGTTTGCTGGCCAACGCCAGCCGCTATATCCAAGAACAACTGTTGGTGAACCGAGGCGTGCCGAACTGGCAGAGCCTCGACACCTTGGCCGACGCGATTACCGCCATCGAGTACTACCTTGAGCGCTTAGTGGAAGACCACGGTGCCAGCGGTGAAGTGATTCTCGATGTGGCCGAGGAAAGCCTAGCTGCGCTGGGTTACCCGCTGGAACACAGCGCTGTAGAGCCCGAGGCAGACATCGCCGAGCCCGACGCTGAGCTGCTTGAGGCCGAGCCTGAATTAGCCGAACTGGTCGCCGATGACGCCGAAGCTAGCAGCCTGTTTGATGATTACCAAAGCCAGAGCCCAGAAGACGAAGACGCCTCGGCGCTGGACTTCTCGGCTATCGAAGATATTTCCGCCGATGAGACGGCGCTGCCGACGGGTGACGAAGCGGATGCCGAGCAGCTAGCGGCGCAAGAACTGGATGCGCTGGGTCTTGAAGCGCTCGACGTCGAGTTGCAGGCCAATGAAGAAGAGCCTGCTCTGGACTTCGCCGAGCTGCAAGACAGCGACCAAGAACAAGACCTCGCAGCCTTGCTGCCCAGCCTGGATGATGAGCCAGAGGCGCCAGCCGAGCTAGAGCTGGGCGATGTGGATGCCTTGGCCGATCTGCAAGAGCTAGCGCTGGATGATGCCGACCTGCCGATGGTCGAGCTGTCCACCGAGCCAGTCTGTGCGCCCGCGCCGCAGCCGGCTGAACCGACCATGGCCGAGATCATGGCCGCACCGGTGCAAGCGATTAACCCGCCAGCCGGTGAAGTACCGCCGAGCCTGTTGCCGCCGGATGCCGATGAAGAGCCCTTTGATGAAGACCTCGTTGAGGTATTTATCGAAGAAGCCGGCGAAGTGCTGGAAACCATCAACGAATACTTGCCCAAGTGGCTGGCCGATCAGGATGACAAGGCCGCGATGACCGAAGTGCGTCGCGCCTTCCATACCTTGAAAGGCAGCGGCCGCATGGTGCGCGCGCTGATCGTTGGTGAGCTGGCGTGGTCGATTGAGAATATGCTCAACCGTGTGATTGACCGCAGCATTGTGGCTGATCAGCCGGTGCAGCAAGTGATTCAAGACGTGGTCGCACTGTTGCCCGAGTTGGTGCAAGAGTTTGCCGACAAGGCCCAACGCCAGCGTGACGATGTCGACCGCTTGGCAGCGACCGCGCATGCACTGGCGAAAAATAAGCCGGTGCCGAATTTTGCTGGTGCCGCCGAACAGTCAGCCGAAACAGCAGCCTCTGTACTGGGCGATGAAGACGCGTTAGCCGAAGAGTTGGAAGAACTCGACGCCTTAGGTTTAGGCGATGACCTAGAAGCTTCGCTGAGCGAGGCTGAAACGCTTGCGCAACCTGAGCCTGAAGACGCTCCGGCTGAGCAAGCCGAGCCAGTCGTGGTCGAAGGCTTGGATGATGACCTCGACCAGCAGCTGCTAGAGATTTTCAGTAACGAAGCCGAAGGCCATCTGAATGACCTTGCCGGTTTTGTCGCTGACTGCAATGAAATGCTCCCGCGCGCAGTTAACGACGCCTTGCAGCGTTCGTTGCATACCCTTAAAGGAAGCGCGCACATGGCGGGGATTACCCCGATCGCGGAAATCGCCAGCCCGCTGGAAAAGATGGTCAAAGAGTTCAAGAACGGCCTGATCAAGGTCGATCGCGAAGTCGCCGACTGTCTGGATGCCAGTGAGCGGATGATGCGCAAAGGCGTCGCTCAATTAAACAGCACGCCATTGGCCGCCTTGCCGGGTAGCGATGAGTTAGTCGCAGAAATCCACCGTTTGCATGAGCAGCGTTTGCTGCATAGCGAAACCGTGGTCAGCGAAAACGGCGAAGTCCGTGACCCGCAGATGATCAGCATCTTCTTGGCCGAAGGCATGGATATCCTGCTCGACGCCGATGATTTGCTCGATCATTGGCAGGCCCATCCCGGCGAGCGCCGCGAGCTGGAAACGCTGATCAATGAGTTGGAAACCTTGGCGCGTGGCGCCGAGATGGCCGAGCTTGAGCCCATCGAGAAGCTCGCCGAAGCCTTGCATGCGGTGTATCAGGCCGTCGCCGCCGAGCGCCTTGCGGTGGATGAGGCGTTCTTCCGCACCGTGAGCGAGGCCCATGAGCAACTGATTGCGATGATGGATCAGGTCGCCGCTGGCCTTCAGGTAACGCCGCAACCGGGGCAAATTGCAGCCTTGCAAGATTTACTGGCACGCGCCGCAGAGCAAGCGCCAGAGGCTGAGGTTGCTGAGCCGGCGCTCAGCCCAGAAGCGTTAGATGAGCCGGCGTCGGTCGCTGAGACATTGCCTGAAGTTAGCGCCGAGGCGCCGACTAACGATGCTATCGAGCTGGGCGAGCTGGATATCGAGATGGTGGAGATCTTCCTCGAAGAAGCCCTCGATATTCTCGAAAGCACCGGTCACAGCTTAGAGACTTGGCTCGATGAGCCGAGCAATACCAGTGTTCTAGCTGCCCTGCAGCGTGACCTGCACACCTTAAAAGGTGGTGCGCGGATGGCTGGCATTGCACCGGTTGGCGATCTCGGTCACGAGCTGGAAACTTTATATGAAGGCTTGGTGGACGGTCGCTTCCACTACGCGCCGACGCTGACTCAGCTGCTGCATGCTTGCCATGACTGCTTAGCGCAGCAACTCGATCAGCTGCAAGCGGCTGCGCCGCTGCGTAATCCGGCTGCGCTGATTGCGGCGATCAAAAGCTTTCGTCAAGGCGATACCCCGAGCCTAAGCACTGAGCCGCTGGCTGAGTTGGATGCCGCACCAGAGCTCGACGAGCCCGCAGCATGGCAGGGCGATGACGAGTCTGAGGCTTTGGCGCCAGCCGATGAGCTGCCAAGCCTCGAGGTAGATGAAGAATTAACCCTTGCCAGCCTGCCCGAGCTGGATGAGCCTGCTGCCGAAGCCGAAGCCGAAGCCGAAGCCGAAGCCGAAGCCGAAGCCGAAGCCGAAGCCGAAGCCGAAGCCGAGCTAAGCCTAGAAGAAGAAAACCACGAAGACATTAGTCTTGAGGCAGTTCCAGAGCCTGCGGAAGTTGCGCTTGTCGCCAATGAGCCGGCTCTGCAATTTGCTGACGACGAGCTGGTACAGATCTTCCTCGAAGAAGCGTTCGACATCATGGACAGCGCCGGCGGCTCATTGCAGCGCTGGCTGGAAGATGTCAATAACACGCTAGAGGTGGAAAGCCTACAGCGTGATCTGCACACCTTAAAAGGTGGTGCGCGCATGGCCGAGATCGCTCCGGTTGGCGATTTGGCCCACGAGCTGGAATACCTCTACGAAGGCCTATGTGGCGGTCGCTTCAAACCTAACGACGGTTTGTTCAGCCTGCTGCATGCCTGCCATGACGGCCTGCAAGACCTGCTCGAAGCGGTGCGTGAGCGTCGCGCACTGCCGGATACCAGTGGCTTGCTGGCGCAGATTCGTGACTACCGCGCGAACCCCGGCACTCAGCAGGCCGCCCCGCAGGCGGTCAGCATCAGCCCGGTGGATGAAGCCGAAGCCGATGCGGCGCTGAATGCCGAAGACAGTGAAATTCTGGAAATCTTCCTCGAAGAGGCGGTGGATCTCTTAGAGGAGCTGGAAGAAAGCATCCATCAAGGCGAGCAGAACCTTGCCGATGAGGCGCCGCTGGAAAATATCCTGCGCGTGCTGCACACCTTAAAGGGTGGTGCGCGCTTGGCGGGGCAGCGAGAGCTGGGCAACCTCACCCACGACCTTGAGCAGCATTTGATTGAAGGTCAGCGCGCCGGCACGCCGTACCCGCTGAGCCTGTATGAAGATGCCTATCAGGCCTACCAAGGCATGCGCCAAGGCGTGGATGCCCTGCAAGAGCGCCTGCAAGCCTTGCCGGTGGCTGAGGATGTTACCCCTGAGCCTGCGCCAGTTGCCGAGCAGCTCGTTGCGCCTGTGCAGCCGAAACCGACCCAGCTGGGTGAGTTGTCGCCCTTGATGGTGCCGTTGGCCAAGCACGGCCAGCAAGAAGCCAAAGTGCTGCCCTTTGTGCGTAAAGCACAAGAAGCGGCGTTGCGCGATGCCGGCCAGCGTGGCCCGCAAGAAATGGTCAAAGTGCCGGCCGAACTGCTCGAAGACATGGTTAACCTTGCCGGTGAAACCTCAATCTTCCGTGGTCGGGTTGAGCAGCAGGTGTCGGACTTCAGTTTCACCCTGACGGAAATGGAAGCCACCATTGAGCGTGTGCGCGACCAGTTGCGTCGTTTGGATACTGAAACGCAAGCGCAGATCCTCTCGCGCCACCAAGAAGAAGTGGAGCGCGAAGGCTACGAAGACTTCGACCCGCTGGAGATGGACCGTTACTCGCAGTTGCAGCAGCTGTCGCGCGCACTGTTCGAGTCGGCGTCTGACTTACACGACTTAAAAGAAACCCTCGCCGGGAAAAACCGCGACGCGGAAACCCTGCTGATTCAGCAGGCGCGGGTTAACACCGAACTGCAAGAAGGTCTGATGCGCACCCGCATGGTGCCGTTTGATCGCCTGATTCCGCGTCTGCGCCGTATCGTCCGTCAGGTGGCCGGTGAGTTGGGCAAGCAGGTCGAATTCCACGTCGGCAACGCCGAAGGGGAAATGGACCGTACCGTGCTCGAGCGCATCGTCGCGCCCTTGGAGCACATGCTGCGTAACGCGGTCGACCACGGTATTGAAGGCGTTGAGCAGCGCCGTGCCAGCGGTAAGAGTGAGGTGGGTAATATCCGCCTGAACTTGGGCCGTGAAGGTGGCGATATCGTCCTGCAACTGGCCGATGACGGTGCTGGTATCAAGCTGGAGTCGGTGCGTAAGAAAGCCATCGAACGTGGCTTGATGGACGAAAACTCAGACCTTAGCGATCAAGAGATTCTGCAGTTCATTCTTGAGGCCGGTTTCTCCACCGCCGAGAAAGTCACGCAGATCTCTGGTCGTGGCGTCGGCATGGACGTGGTGAACTCCGAGGTTAAGCAGCTCGGCGGTAGCATGCAGATTGCCTCGGAAGTGGGCAAAGGCACGCGCTTTACCATCCGTCTGCCGTTCACTGTGTCAGTGAACCGCGCCCTGATGATCTTCTCGGGCGAAGACCTCTACGCGATTCCGTTGAACACCATCGAAGGTATCGTGCGCGTCTCGCCGTTTGAGTTAGAGGCGTATTACCAGCCCAATGCGCCGCGTTTTGAATACGCCGGCCAAGCCTACGAGCTGAAGTACTTGGGCGACTTGCTGCGCAATGGCCAGCAGCCCAAGCTGACCGGGCAGACGTTGCCCTTGCCGGTGATTCTGGTGCGCTCGGCTGAGCATGCGGTTGCTGTGCAGGTCGATAGCCTCGCCGGCTCGCGGGAAATTGTGGTGAAGGCCCTCGGCCCGCAGTTTGGCTTAGTGCACGGCGTGTCCGGTGCGACCATCTTGGGTGACGGTCGCGTGGTGGTGATTCTTGATCTGGTGGCGATGATCCGCGCCATGCACGCGCATGCCATGCTGCCGCGCCATCAACAGCTGTTGGGGCAAGCGGAGCAAGCCGCTAAGCGTGATCGGCAGACGCTGGTCATGGTGGTGGATGACTCGGTGACCGTGCGTAAGGTAACCAGCCGTCTGCTGGAGCGTAACGGCATGGAGGTGATCACCGCCAAAGACGGCGTTGAAGCCATTGCCATGCTGCAAGACCACACCCCCGATGTGATGCTGCTGGATATCGAAATGCCGCGTATGGACGGCTTTGAAGTGGCCACGCTGGTGCGTCACGATGAGCGGATCAAAGACCTGCCGATCATCATGATCACCTCGCGTACGGGCGAGAAACACCGTGACCGCGCGCTGAGCATTGGCGTGAACCGCTACTTGGGTAAGCCGTATCAAGAGAGCGAACTGCTCGACACTATTACTGAATTGGCGGGAGTCCATGACTGAGGCTGCTGTAACGGCAAGGATTGCCGTCATCGCCGACACCTCGTTGCAGCGTCATGTGTTGCAGCAGGCGTTGGCTGCCAATGGTTATCAAGTGGTGCTGAATACTGATCCGGGTCGCTTTGATCACGAGCAGTTGCAGGCCTGTGCGACCGACTTGTGGTTGGTCGATCTGGTGCACGATGACGACCGCCTGATCGACCTGCTGCTGGAACATTCGGAAAGCCCCGTGCTGTTTGGCGAAGGCCAAGCACCGCAGCGTAGCTCAGAAAATTACCCACGCTGGGAGCGCCGCCTGTTCGGTAAGCTCAAGCGTTTAGTCGGCGACCCTACACGGCAAGTGGGCCCCGCGCTGACCGAGCTGCTGGAAAGCCACAAAGCCGCTGAGCGCATCGATTTGCCGGCGGGCTTTGCTCAAGGTGCCAGCGATGAAGTTAGCGAAGTCTGGCTGCTGGCCGCTTCATTGGGTGGCCCGGCGGCGGTGAAGAACTTTCTCGATGCCTTGCCGCACGGCTTGCCGGTGGCGTTTGTCTACGCCCAGCACATCGACCCCAGCTTTGAAACGCGCTTGCCGCAGGCCGTTGGCCGGCATTCGCAGTGGCCGGTGCGTAACGCCGTGGCGGGGCAGCCGCTGCGCGCGGGCGAAGTAGTGGTCGCCAGCATCGGCGAAGAAATGAGCTTTAACGAAGACGGCAGCGTGCAACTGTGTGGTCGCAGCTGGCCCGAGCCGTACAGCCCGTCGATTGATCAGATGATGCTCAACTTGGCGCAGCATTTTGCAGGGCGTTGCGGCGTGATGGTGTTTAGCGGCATGGGTTGCGATGGCCTGAGTGCAGCGGCCTATGTCGAGCGCCAAGGTGGCGAGATCTGGACGCAAACCGCCGACACCTGCGCCTGCCCGAGCATGCCCGAGGCGCTGCGCGAAGCAGGGCATAGCCGCTTGGTCGGCACCCCCCACGAATTAGCCGCCGCCCTTGTAGCGCGCTTGGCGGCACACGCAGCCGCTTGAGGAGAGCACTATGCAGTCTGTCATGACGTCACCGGACAACGAAGAAATCCGCAGCCTGACCGCGCTGCTGCTGCCGTTGACCGATCGTACTTTGATAGTGCCCAACGTCGCAGTGGCGGAGCTGATCCCTTACCGTGCGCCGCAAGGCAATGACGACTTGCCGGACTGGTTCTTGGGCTTGGTCAACTGGCGTGACCTGCGTTTGCCGCTGCTGTCCTTCGAGGTGGCCAGTGGTGAGCCGGCCGTAGCGGCGGGTAATCAGGCGCGAATCTTAGTGCTTAACGCGCAAGGCGGGCGTAGCCATGTGAAGTTCATTGCCCTGTTGGTGCAAGGGATTCCGCGCGCCATGAAGGTCGATAGTGAGCTGGCCGCGGCCGATGTGCCCCTAGCGGCGCTTGAGCTGGCGGCGGTGGATGCCGATGGCATCATGGCAAAAATCCCCGATTTGCTGGCGCTGGAGAACATGCTGGCCGAGCACGGCATCATCTAAACACCACGCAACGTCGCTAAATATCACGGCGGCCAACCTTTCGTAGCGCAAGAATTGCCCCGCCTGCCTAAGCTGGGCGACAATAGCGGCCTTTTTTCTAGCCGTATGCAGGAGTGCGCTGCCAATGCCCAGCCGTCGTGACCGAGCCAATGCCATCCGTGCCTTAAGCATGGATGCCGTGCAGAAAGCCAACAGTGGCCACCCGGGTGCCCCGATGGGCATGGCGGATATCGCCGAAGTGTTGTGGCGCGACTTCCTAAAGCACAACCCGCAGAACCCGCAGTGGGCCGACCGTGACCGCTTCGTGCTGTCTAACGGCCACGGCTCGATGCTGATCTACTCGCTGCTGCACTTAACCGGCTACGATCTGTCGATCAGCGATCTGCAAAACTTCCGTCAGCTGCACAGCAAAACCCCGGGCCACCCCGAGTACGGCTACACCCCCGGCGTAGAAACCACTACCGGCCCGCTCGGCCAAGGCATCGCTAATGCCGTGGGTTTCGCGCTGGCGGAAAAAGTGCTCGGCGCGCAGTTCAACCGCGAAGGTCACACCATCGTCGACCATCACACCTACGCCTTCTTGGGCGACGGCTGCATGATGGAAGGTATCAGCCACGAAGTGTGCTCGCTGGCCGGTACCTTGGGCCTCGGCAAGTTGATCGCCTTCTACGACGACAACGGCATCTCCATCGACGGTGAAGTAGAAGGTTGGTTCACCGACGACACCCCGGCGCGCTTCGAAGCCTACGGCTGGCAGGTGATCCGCAATGTGAATGGTCACGACGCCGAAGAGATCCAGATCGCCATCGAAACCGCCCGCGCCACCAGCGACAGGCCGACGCTGATCTGCTGCAAAACCGTGATTGGTTTTGGCTCGCCGAACAAGCAAGGCAAAGAAGAGTGTCACGGCGCCCCGCTGGGTGCCGACGAGATCGCTCTGACCCGCGCTCAGCTGGGTTGGGAGCATGGTTCGTTTGAAATTCCCGCCGACATCTATGCCGAGTGGGACGCCAAAGCCGCCGGTAGCGAGCGTGAAGCCGCGTGGAACGAACAGTTTGCCGCTTACCGTGCTGCGCATCCTGAGCTGGCTGCCGAATTCGAGCGCCGCGTGATCAAAGGTGAGCTGCCGGCGGACTTCAGCGCCAAAGCGCAAGCCTATATCGATGACGTACTGAGCAAAGGCGAAACCATCGCCAGCCGTAAGGCCAGCCAGAATGCGCTGAACGCCTTTGGCCCGCTGCTGCCAGAACTGCTCGGCGGCTCGGCTGACTTGGCCGGTTCTAACCTGACTCTGTGGAGGGGCTGCCAAGGCGTCGGCGCTAACGATGCCTCAGGCAACTACGTGTTCTACGGTGTGCGCGAATTCGGTATGAGCGCGATCATGAACGGCGTGGCCCTGCACGGTGGCTTCGTGCCCTACGGCGCGACCTTCCTGATCTTTATGGAATACGCCCGCAACGCCGTGCGCATGTCGGCGCTGATGAAGCAGCAAGTGCTGTACGTGTTCACCCACGACTCGATCGGTTTGGGCGAAGACGGCCCGACTCACCAGCCCATCGAGCAGCTGGCTAGCCTGCGTGGCACGCCGAATCTGCAAACCTGGCGCCCCTGTGATGCGGTGGAATCGGCGATTGCGTGGAAGACCGCCATCGAACACCGTGATGGTCCCAGCGCGCTGATCTTTAGTCGTCAGAACCTGCCGCACCAGAGCCGCAGCGCTGCGCAAGTGGCTGATGTGGCGCGCGGTGGTTATGTGCTGAAAGACTGCGCCGGTGAGCCGGAGCTGATCTTGATTGCCACCGGCTCGGAAGTCGGCCTGGCCATGCAAGCTGCTGCCAAGCTCGACGAGCAAGGCCGCCGCGTGCGCGTGGTGTCGATGCCCTCGACCAGCGTGTTCGATGCGCAAGATGCCGCTTACAAACAATCGGTACTGCCGGTCGAAGTGGGTGCGCGTATCGCCATCGAAGCCGCGCATGCCGACTTCTGGTACAAGTACGTGGGCCTCGATGGTCGCATCATCGGCATGACCAGCTTCGGTGAGTCGGCTCCGGCGGCGCAGCTGTTTGAAGAGTTTGGCTTCACCGTCGACAACGTGCTGGCCACTGCGGCCGAGCTGCTCGACGCGTAATGCGCTAGGCGGGCGCCGTGAGGCGCTCGCCGCAGCTTGCCGGCCCTGCATGTCTCGCCCTCGTCCTTATCGCATCGCCCTTAACGGTTACGGCCGCATTGGCCGCTGCGTGCTGCGTGCGTGGCATGAACGTGGCGCGCAGAGCCCGTTAGATATCGTTGCGCTGAACGATATTGCCGACTTGGCGAGTGTCGAATACCTCACCCAGTTTGACTCCACCCATGGGCGTTTTCCCGCTCAGGTGCGCGCGGCCGATAACCAGTTGTGGCTCGATCAACACGCGCTGGCGGTCAGCTGCGCGGCGACGCCCGAACAGGTCGACTGGCAGGCCTTGCAGCTCGACTTGCTGATCGAGTGCTCCGGGCAATACACCACCCGCTTAGACGCCCAGCGCTTTCTTAATGCCGGGGTGCCGCGCGTGCTGTTCTCGCAGCCCATGGCCAGCGAGACGGATGTCGATGCCACTGTGGTGTTTGGCGTCAATCAGCAGCAGCTGACTGGCAGCGAGCGCTTGGTCTCCAACGCCTCGTGCACCACTAACTGCAGTGTGCCGCTGTTAAAAGTGCTCAATGAGGCGCTGGGTATCGACTATGTGTCGATCACCACGATTCACTCGGCGATGAACGATCAGCCGGTGATTGACGCCTATCACGACCGTGATCTGCGCCGCACGCGCTCGGCGTTTCAGTCGGTGATTCCGGTGTCTACCGGCTTAGCGCGCGGTATCGAGCGTCTGCTGCCGGAGCTATCCGGGCGCATTCAGGCCAAGGCCGTGCGCGTGCCGACGGTGAATGTCTCGGCGCTGGACATCACCCTGCAAGTGGCGCGTGACACTACGCCTGCTGAGGTGAATGCCCTGCTCAAACAGGCTGCCGAGGGCGCCTACCGGGGCTTGCTGGCCTACACTGAGTTGCCGCACGCCTCCTGCGATTTTAATCATGACCCGCATTCGGCGATCGTCGATGGCAGTCAGACCCGCGTGGCTGGGCCACGGTTGGTGAATCTGCTCGCCTGGTTCGATAACGAATGGGGGTTTGCTCAACGCCTGCTGGACAGCGCCGCGCATTGGTTGGCGCGGGTTCCGGCGGCCTCACATGACAGCTGTCAGTAAAGGAAAAGTGCCATGTCCGTGGTGAAGATGACTGATCTGGATCTGCGCGGTAAGCGCGTGTTGATCCGTGAAGACCTCAACGTGCCGGTGAAAGACGGCAAGGTGAAAAGCGACGCGCGTATCGTGGCTGCCCTGCCGACCATCAAGCTGGCGCTGGAAGCCGGGGCCAAGGTCATGGTGATGTCGCACTTGGGGCGTCCGGAAGAAGGCGTGTTTGACGAAGAAAGCTCGCTCAAGCCCGTGGCCGACTACCTGAGCGACGCGCTGTCGCGCGACGTACCGCTGATCCGCGATTGGCTCGATGCTGAGCTGAGCCTGAAAGACGGCGAGCTGGTGCTGTTCGAGAACGTACGCTTTAACGCTGGCGAAAAGAAAAACGCCGACGCTCTGGCGCAGAAAATGGCTGCTCTGTGCGACATCTATGTGATGGACGCCTTCGGCACCGCGCACCGCGCGCAAGCTTCGACCCACGGTGTGGCCAAGTTTGCCCCGGTCGCCTGCGCCGGCCCGTTGCTGGCGGCTGAGCTGGATGCCTTGGGCAAGGCGCTGGATAACCCCGCTCGTCCGATGGCAGCGATTGTTGCTGGCTCTAAGGTGTCGACCAAGCTGGACGTACTGAACAGCTTGGCCAAGCTGTGCGATCAGCTGATCGTCGGCGGCGGCATCGCCAACACCTTCTTGGCCGCTGCCGGTTACAAGGTTGGCAAGTCGTTGTACGAAGCCGATTTGGTCGACACCGCTAAAGACATCGCCAGCAAGGTCAACGTACCGCTGCCGGTCGACGTGGTGGTAGCCAAAGAGTTCGCCGAAAGCGCCGAGGCAACCATCAAGCTGATCAGCGAAGTGGCCGACGACGACATGATCCTCGACATCGGTCCGCAGACTGCCGCGCAGTTTGCTGAGCTGCTGAAAAGCTCCAAAACCGTGCTGTGGAATGGCCCGGTAGGTGTGTTCGAGTTTGACCAGTTTGGCGAAGGCACCAAGACCTTAGCGCTGGCGATTGCCGCCAGTGATGCCTTCTCGATTGCCGGCGGTGGCGACACCTTGGCGGCCATCGATAAGTACAATGTGTCGGACAAAATCTCCTACATCTCCACCGGCGGCGGCGCCTTCTTGGAGTTCGTCGAAGGCAAGGTGCTGCCGGCGGTGGAGATTTTGCAAAGCCGCGCCAAAGGCTAAGGCACGTCATGTTGCGGCTAGGCTTAGTGGCAGTGTTGTTCGGGTTGGCAGGCTGCGCCAGCCAGCCCGGCACGCCATTTAGCCAGCCGGCGGCATGGCAGCATTGGCAGTGCGAAGGCGGCGAGCAGTTTCGCTGGCGCTTTGCTGATGCGAGTAATGAGGTGGTCGAGTTGCGTTTAGACGCCTTGGCTTTTACCTTGCCGCGCCAGCCGAGCGGCTCGGGTATGCTGTACAGCGACGCTACACTGGTGTTTCACGCCAAAGGCGACGAGGCCCTGCTGTATTGGGCCGCCGATGACGAATTAATTGGGCGCGCTTGCCGCGCCGCGCAGGGCGCTGGCCAATAAGCTAGCGCCTGTTTGAGCGCTTTTTGTGTTTAACGTTTTGCCTGGGAGAGAACCATGGCCCTGATTTCAATGCGCCAGATGCTGGACCACGCTGCCGAGTTTGGCTACGGCGTGCCGGCGTTCAACGTCAACAACCTGGAACAGATGCGCGCCATCATGGAAGCGGCCGACAAAACCGACTCCCCGGTGATCGTGCAGGCCTCGGCCGGTGCGCGTAAGTACGCCGGTGCCCCGTTTCTGCGTCACCTGATTCTCGCCGCCATCGAAGAGTTTCCGCACATTCCGGTGTGTATGCACCAAGACCATGGTACCAGCCCAGATGTGTGCCAACGTTCGATTCAGCTGGGCTTCAGCTCGGTGATGATGGATGGCTCGCTCGGCGAAGACGGTAAAACCCCTACCGATTACGAGTACAACGTCCGCGTGACGCAGCAAACCGTGGCCATGGCCCACGCTTGCGGTGTGTCGGTAGAAGGCGAGCTGGGCTGCTTGGGTAGCTTGGAAACCGGCATGGCTGGTGAGGAAGACGGCGTCGGCGCCGAAGGCGTGCTTGATCACAGCCAAATGCTTACCGACCCGGAAGAAGCCGCTGACTTCGTCAAGAAGACGCAAGTGGATGCGCTGGCCATCGCCATCGGCACCAGCCACGGCGCTTACAAGTTCACTAAGCCGCCGACTGGCGACATTCTCGCTATCGACCGTATCAAGGCGATCCACGCGCGCATTCCTAACACTCACTTGGTGATGCACGGTTCTTCGTCGGTACCGCAAGAGTGGCTGGCGATCATCAACCAGTACGGTGGCGACATCAAAGAAACCTACGGCGTGCCGGTAGAAGAAATCGTCGAAGGCATTAAGCACGGTGTGCGTAAGGTCAATATCGATACCGACCTGCGTTTGGCCTCAACCGGTGCCATGCGCCGCATGATGGCTGAGCACCCGAGCGAGTTCGACCCGCGTAAGTTCTTTGCCAAAACCGTCGAAGCGATGCGCGACATTTGTATCGCCCGCTACGAAGCTTTCGGCACCGCCGGCAATGCTTCCAAGATCAAACCGATCTCACTGGAAGGCATGTTCCAGCGCTACGCCAAAGGCGAGCTGAACGCGCAAGTGAAGTAAGCGTTAAGGCCCTACCTCGGTAGGGCCTTATTGTTTCTGCCCTGAGCCACAAAAAACCGGCCTAGGCAGAGCAGAAAAGATAAAAACCGTCACGAGCGATGGCTAGGCAAGGCAAAAACAGGCGAGAAAGCGCAGTTTACGAATGGTAAATACTCCGCACATGCTGTGCTTCGCCCTCCGGGCCAGCTAAAGCTGTTCAAATCCTTTTCAAAGGATTTGTGAGCATTTTGAGCCTGTTTTTAACGCGGCATAGCCGAGCGCAGTAGGTTTTTTGTAACACCCGTCGCGCGCCAGAGCGACGTTCCCCCACCGCAAAACGCAACCAAGGAGAACAAGATGCGTCAGTGGTTAGGTCAGGCCGTGGGCCTGAGTGTGGTTATCAGTGCATTGCTCGGCTGCAATCAGCTGCCGGTAAGCCAAGGCACGCCGTATACCGGTAATACTTACGCCAATACGCCTGCGACACAGCCCGGCGCCAGCCCCGCTGTGGTGGTCGACCCACAGCGCTGCGCCGATGAGGTGGACTGCCAGCTCAAGCGCCTGCGTACCGTGGTGTTTTTAGGCGATGTAGCTCGCGCCGGTGGTCCGCGCTTGGTGCGCCAAGGCGAGAGTATGGTTACCCCCGCCGGTGGCATGGTCGAAGGCTGGCCGCAGCTGCGTATCGACTTCCCCACAAGCCTTGGCGGCGAGTTCACGATTCAGGCTGACTGCCCTAGCACGCATTGCCGCTTCGATGCCGAGACCTTGCGCCGCGTGTATCGCAGCCACCTAGCCGGCGAGCCGCAGCGCCTTAAAGAGGTGGCCTGCAAGGCACCGGGCGCCACGCATAAATTGGTCGGCCGCTGGTATGAAGAGCGCGAGCTGGACGGCAAACAGGTCAAGCAGCTGCTGGCGTTGAACGCGGATGGCCGCTTCCAGTTGGATTATCAAGTGCATGACGTAAGCGCTGTGGATGTCGGGCAAGAAAGCGGTTGCTGGAGCCAACAAGGCGATCAGCAAGTGCTGGAAACCACCGAGGTCAGCGGTCGCCCGGTGTATTACCGCGACAGCTATCGCTTAGTTGAGCAGCGCGGCGACAGTCTGGTGCTGGAGAAAGCCGACGGTGCACACAGCACCGCACGGCGCGTGCATGCCGGTTTCGCCCTGCAAGAGCCAGATGGCCCGTCGGTGAGCTTCTAGTCCAACAGTGCAGCGCCGATTGACCACGCCACTGTGCCTGTTGGTGCGCTGGCCAGACGATTAAGCTGGGCGGCGCACCGAACCTTGGAGACTGGCCATGTATACCCCCGCCAATTTGCGTATGCCTAATAGCGCGCAAGCCTTGGACTTTATCGAGCAACATGGCTTTGCCGCGTTGGTCAGCGCTGACTTAACCGCTACCCATCTGCCCTTGCTGTTGGCCCGTGATGAAGGCGAGCAAGGCGTGTTGTATGGGCACGTGGCTAAGGCCAATCCGCAGGCGGAGCAAGCAGCGGGGCAGACGGTGCTAGCGGTGTTCAGCGGCCCGCATGCGTATATCTCGCCTACTTGGTATGCCGCAGGCCCGGCGGTGCCGACGTGGAACTATGCCGCGGTGCATGTCTATGGCCGCCTAGAGCTGCTCGATAGTCACGCGACGCTAGAGCTAGTGCAGCGCCTTACCGAGGTTTATGAGCCGGGTTTAAACGCCAATCACGCTCTGTTGGCGCCAGATTATGTCGCCAGGCTTAATCAGGCGATTGTCGGCTTTAAGCTGGTGATTGAGCGTATTGAGGGTAAAGAAAAACTCGGTCAAACCCGCACGCAGGCTGATCAGCAGGGCGTTTATCACGCGTTGGTAGATAGTGCGCACCTCGGCGATCAAGCCTTGGCGGCGTATATGCGGCAGCGTCGTCTAGGTACTGGCGAAGACGCTTAAGCCGAGTAGCAACCAGGGCCGCATAACAGACAGCGTGAAAACTACTGCGCTTGGCTATGCGGCGTTAAAAACAGGCTCAAAATGCTCATTTACCACACGTAAACTGCGCTTTTTCGCCTGTTTTTGCCTTGCCTAGCCTGCGCTCGCGACCTTTTCACGCAGTCTGATAAGCGGCCCTGGTGGGTTACGTGGCTGAGTAAGGGTTACGGAATGACCACGGTGTAGTCTTCCACCTCGCCGTAGTTGTAGCTGCCGCAGGGGCTAGCAGGAGTAGCGTTGTAGCGCATCGCTACACGCATCCGCGTGGCACCGCTGGCGACGCTGCTGGCAATGTTAAAGCTGCCGCTGACGGCCGAGGTGCTGGTGCCGCTGCTGGTGTACACCGCCTCGCCGCTGTCGTCGAAGTCACCGTCCTTGTTGAGGTCGATCCACACCCGCCAACCTTGCCGGTAGGCGCCGCTGGAGAACTGCGGGGTTAAGGTCAGGCTGTTACTGCCGCGCACTAGGCTGATGTTCTGCCCGGTAAAGTCGCTGTAGGTGGCCGCGCCTGAACTGTTGTTGAAGCTGCCCACTTGCACCCGGCCAATCCACTCATAGTTAGCGCTGCCACTGGAGGCGCTGCAGTAGTTAGCCGGTGGCTGAGTGGCGTCGTTGTCGATCACCAAGAAGCTGGCGCTGACCGCACCCCAGGTGCCGGAGGCATCGCGGGCGCGTACATAGACTAAGTACTTGCCTTCGCTGAGCCCAGCGGTGTTTAGCGTGCCGCTAAAGCCTTCGCTGACGCTGTTAAAGCTGCCATCGCTGGGCAGTAGCGCAGTCGGGCTGGCGCCGCTGTCCCACGGTGCTTGGTTGATGTAGTACTCCACGGCGCTGATCGCTTGAGTGCTCTCGGTGCCGTTGCTGTTATTAAAGCGCGCATCGCTGGCGCTGCCGCTTAAGGTCACGGCGGTGCCAGCGGGTACGCCGGTGCTGCCGCCGTTACTCAGGCTTAGGTTGCTGATATCCGGGCCGCCGGGCGTGATGTACGGCGTGCGCACCACTTTGGCGGCATACAGCAGGGCCGGCAGGTTATTCGGCTTGATGGTGTTGTTGTAGGTGCTACAGCTCTGGAAGAACTCAGTGCCGAGTTCGAAGGTGTAGCTCGGTACGCCCAGCTCGCCATAACTGATGCCATCGCTGGTGCCGTCGGTGGGGTACAAGCCGATGGACTGCTGCGGGCGGTAGTTATTGAAGAAGGCGAACTTACGCCCCAAGGTTTGCAGCGCAGTGCCATTGGGCGCGGCTTGGCTGGTGTCGCCCCACGGCCATAGCACCAGTTCGCTGTAACTGTGCACGTCTAGGTGAATACCGCTGGTGTCGCTCGGCGCGGCGTCGTTTTTGCCGCTGCCACGACGGTCGGGCCATAGGCTGCGCACATAGCTTTCCAACGCTTTGATTTCCGGCTCGGAGCCCGCCGACGGGCCGCGATAGGTGTCGTTGCACTGACTGCCGCTAGAGCCTTGGCCGTTGGTGCTGTTCCAGCCAAAGGTGAAGTTACGGTTGAGGTCGGCGCCCCGGCTGTTGCTGCCGGCGCCACAATAGTTTTGGTTGGCATTCTTACGCCACGACAGCCCGGTTTCGGCCTTTTTGCGCCCATCGGGGTTGGTCATCAGCAGGATATGCACTTCGTGATGGTCAAGAATCCAGGTGGCATCGGCATCCACCCCATAGCCATCGACTAATTGGCGGGCGAAGTCCAAGGTCAGCGCCGCAGTGGTGTATTCGCGGGCGTGAATCGCGCTGTTAATAAACAGCTTGGGCTTAGTGCCGGTTTTGCTGCGGTTGGTCAGCTTGAGTACGCGCAGGTCATGGCCGCCGACGCCGGCGCCTTTCTCCCACGAGTCACCAATATCCAGCCACTGCGCGAGGTTGGGCTTGCTGCTGGCCATATCGGCGGCCACGGCGAAGGTTTCTTCCACGGTGGCGTAGCAACTGTAGCCGGGGATGCCGCTGATGCTGACGTTATTGGCGCTGACGTCAGCGGCCATGCTCAGGCTCTTTTGTTGCGCGCTAAGCATTTGCGTTTGCAGCTTACTGAGGATCTGGTTGCGCTTAGTGATGAACTCGGTCGCTGGCGCGAAGGTGAAGCCGAAGACTTGCAGTTTCTGCATTTCTTCATCGTTCAGCTCCATCACTAAATACCCTTTAGGGTAATGCGACTCTAATAATTGGCCGTGGAAGCTAATCGCCGCTTTGCGGCCGATATCGGCATTGGGGAAATACGCGTTATAAATTTGCGTATTGGCTTTCTCTTGCTCCAATAGATTAAAGGTGTCGTGCTGATGTTCTTGCGCGTGAGCTAACCCCGTGTGCGCAAGGGATACCGCTAAGGTGAGGGCGGAAAACGCCTGTAGAGCAGTCTTCATTATTCAATTCCTTCGAATAAAACGAATTGTCCCCTTGTGGGGGAGTGGTTGTGCGAGTCGGGTGACTCTGACTGGTCTTGCAAGGTATTCCCGCCATCACGTCGCGCTGCACTGCTTGGCTCGGCGCGCGTTTTTGTTGTTTGCCAGCGGGAACGCAGGGACAGTAGAAGTGTCTTAAAAAGCTGTCAAATGCACGCCCTGTAACGGCTGTGTAAGCTCTTGGTGCATGTTATGGCCTTTATCTAGAGCTGAAGGGTGAGGCGCAATTAGCGGTTATTGCTATGCCGTCTTTTAATTAAAAACAGCAGGTTAGCGATGTGTTAATGGCGTATTAAAAGCTGACGGGTGAGATGGCCAAATGCTGTTGCAATAGTGGCTTTTTTGCCGAATTGAGCACTTTTGGTGCGTGCTGCTGTAACAGTGCGGTTTATGGGGGAAATGAGTATGTCGCAAAGGTATATAAAGTTGTCTCTCTTTCATCGCCTGCTGGCAGCGCTGTGCGTGGGCTTAAACATGCTGTGCGCTGGGCTTGCTTGGGGCGATATATCCAACGATGCGCGGCGCTGGGCCGAGTTACGCCAAGTGCCGGGGCATTTTATGGGGGCTGCGCCTAACCCTGCGGTGGATCACTGGCAAGGCGAAAAGCACCAGTTGATGCGGCGTTTGTTTGAGTACAGCTGGCAGCAGGCATTGCCCGAGGCCGAGTTGCTAAAGCTGTGGGGCGCGCCCGATAAAATCTGGCCGGCTGACGACCCAAAGGCCGCGGCACTGGTACGCATGACCGAGTGGCGTGGCAAGCCCGCTGGGCGCTTGTTGGCCTATCACTGGCGCGGTGAGCATGATCAGCTGCTGTTTGCAGTGGACGAGCAGGGCCTGTTGCGGGCAGCAGGCTGGATGATGGTTTGGGAGTAGTTGCGCTAAAATTCGATAGTTTGACATTTGTCGAATTGAAGGTTTGAATCAACCACGTGTGATTGGCTTGGTGAGAGGAAGACCTAATGCGTCGTTTAATCGTGCCGCGTGCCGGTGGCCGCGAAGTACTCCGTGTAGAACATGTGGCCGATCTTCAGCCGGCGCCCGGTGAAGTGCGCGTACGGGTGCGTGCCGCCGGGCTGAACTTTGCCGATGTGATGGCCCGCCAAGGCTTATACCCTGATGCGCCACCGTTTCCCGCGTGTTTGGGCTATGAGTTTGCCGGCGAAGTGGATGCCCTCGGCGCGGGTGTTGAGGCGCATTGGTTGGGCCGGCGGGTGTTCGGTTTAAGTCGCTTCTCGGCACAAGCCGAGCAAGTGTGCGTGCCGCTGGCGCAAGTGTTCGAGCAGCCTGCGGCGCTGAGCTTCGAGCAGGCGGCGGCAATTCCGGTGAATTACCTCACCGCGTGGCAGCTGTTGGTGGTGATGGGTAGTTTGCAGCGTGATGAAACCGTGCTGATCCATAACATTGGCGGTGGCGTCGGCTTGGCTGCGTTGCAGATCGCCAAGCAGCGCGGCGCACGGGTGATCGGCACAGCCAGTCAAGGCAAGCATGCGGCGCTCAAAGAGCTAGGGGCCGACGCTCTGATCGACTACGGCCAAGGGCGTTGGGAAACTGCGCTGCAGTCACTCACCGAGGGCCGAGGGGTGGAGCTGATTATCGACCCTATCGGCGGTAGTCACTTAAAGCGCAGCCTCAGTGCACTGCGCTCTACCGGACTACTGGGCACCTTTGGTATCTCCGCCGCCACCCAGTCTGGCGCATGGGGCAAGCTCAAGTTGCTCGGTACTGTGTTGGGCATGCCGTGGTTGCATCCGGTGGGTTTGATGGAGCACAACCGGGGCGTGTTTGGCGTCAATATGGGCCATCTGTGGCATGAGACGGAGAAAGTGCGCACCTGGATGCAGGCCTTGTTGGAGGGTGTCGAGGCGGGTTGGTTAAAACCGCATGTGCATGCCAGTTTTGCTTTGGCCGAGGCGGCACAAGCGCATGCTTGTCTTGAGCAGCGGAAAAATCTCGGCAAGGTGATTTTGCTGCCGTAGGGCTATCCTTACGCATTAGGCGTGCCGGAAGTGATGGGATCGTCATGCGTTGGTGGTGCTTGTTGTTGTGTTTTCCTGTGGCCTTGTGGGCTGCAGAGCGTGAAGTTAACGTCGCGATTGGCGAGTGGTCGCCGTTCATGGGCTCGGGTTTGCCGGGCTATGGGCCGGTGGCGCAGCTGGTCGCCGAAGCCTTTGCCGAAGTCGATGTGGCCGTGGCGTATGGGTTTTACCCGTGGAAGCGCTCGTTATTGCTGACCAAGCAAGGGCGCTGGCACGCCACGGCGGTGTGGGGCAAAACGCCACAGCGCGAGCAAGACTTTCATTATTCGCAGGCTTTATTCAGTGATCAGCTGATCTTAATCAGCCGACAGAGCTGGCCTGTGCAGGTGCACAGCCTTAGCCAAGATTTTGAGCTGTTGTGCCACAAGCGCATTGCGGTGGCGTTGGGCTCTGAGGTGCTGCAAGAACTGCGGCAGCTGGAGGGTCGCGGTTGTGTGCAGCTGGTCTCGGCCGCCGATGAGGCCAGCGCGCTGGAAATGCTGCTCAAGCAACGTGTCGATGCGTTGTATGTCAATCGCCGTGCGGGCCGGCAGGTTCTTGCTGAGCTGCCGGCAGAGCAGCGGCAAGAATTGCGCGAAAGCGATGTGTTGGGCTACTGGCACTATTACGTGCTGTTTAGTCGCCAACAGCCGCAAGCTGAGCAGCTGCGTGATTTATTCGATCAGGGCTTTACCGCGTTGCAGGCGCGAGGCAGGGTGCAGGAGCTACTGGCGCCCCTGCACCTGGAGTAATTACTGCAGCTTGCTGTCTTGATCCAGTGCGATGGACTTGTCCAGCGTGGCCAAAAACTCGGCGCGGGACTTCAGCTTGGTTTGCTTGTGCGCGCGCATGTTGAGCTTCTTCATTGCCTTGGCAGTGGCCATGGCGGTATCCATCAGGGCTTCCGGCGCAACCACTTGGTCGAGGAAACCGGCGTTAACCGCAGCTTCTGGGCCAAACATTTCGGCGTTGATCACCGAGCGGTGGAACGCCGGAGTGGTCAGGCGGCCACGAGCCAGTTCGATACCGACGTGGTGCATGGTCATGCCGATGGCCACTTCGTTCAGGCCGATCTGGAAGGCGCCTGCGACACCGATACGGTAGTCCGCCGACAGCAACAAGAAGGCACCTTTAGCCACCGCATGGCCGGGGCAGGCGACGATGATTGGGAAAGGGTGGGCCAGCATGCGGCGCGCTAAGGTAGAGCCTGCGGTCACCAAACCGATCGCGGCGTCCATGCTGGTCTGCATGACTTTTAGGTCGTAGCCGCCGGAGAGAATGCCCGGCTTACCGGTCAGAACCACCACGGCTTTGTCCGCTTCGGCTTGATCCAGCGCCTTGTTCAGGCCGTCGATCACCTCGTGGGAGACCGCGTTGACCTTGCCGTTGTCCAGGTTGATAACGGCAACGCCGTCTTGCAGTTGATAACCGACTACTTCGCTCATAAGGAAACCTCGTCTGGCACACAGGGCTCGATTGGCCCAGCAATGAAAAACCGCCACAGCTTAAGCTGTCGTTTTGTGACTGACCAGCGCTAGGTGGTTTTATCGGATAAGCATGTCTTAGTCGGTATTAGGGCTTCGCTTTTGGCGTAAAAAGGGTATAGTGGTCTGGCTGTGTTCGCATGGGTCGCCGTGATTCGTGTTCTGATACGGTAGATCCAGAAGATCCACCCCGTGTTGTTCGATTCCTTACCTTTGCAGCTCAGTGCTTCTCCGTCTTTTTTAGACGGGGTTACTCAATTTATTTGCAAAGGAAATTCGTTATGTCGAATCGTCAAGAAGGCACTGTAAAGTGGTTCAACGAAACTAAGGGCTTCGGCTTCATCACTCAAGAAAGCGGCCCGGACGTTTTCGTTCACTTCCGTGCTATCGAAGGCAAGGGCTTCAAGACCCTGGCTGAAGGCCAGCGCGTTACTTTCGAAGTGACTCAGGGCCAGAAAGGCCTGCAAGCTGAGCGCGTTCAACTGATCTAATTCAGTTGCGCTAAGCGAGTCCAAAAAAACCCGGTCATTGACCGGGTTTTTTTATGCCTGCCGTTTGCGCTAGGGCGTACTGCGCGCTGCGGGCTAAGCAGTCACTCAGGATTGGCCAGTGCAGGGCTTGTGCCTGCATATAGCGGGCGGTGGCTTGATAGGCATCGGTTAAGCGCTCGCGACGGATAAAGGCTAAGCCCTCGCGGCTGGTCATCAAGTAGCGCGCCAGTAACGGTAAGCGCAGTAGCCCATCAAGTAACCGCAGCGGCACATAGCCGCGTGGCGCTGGCACGCTTAAGGCACCGGCCAGCTGTTGCAATAGCTCGCCCAGCGCTGGTGTCTGTGGGTCCATCGCCAGCAGCTGGGGCGGTGCTTGTTCAGCCGGCACGTTGACGAGCGAGGCCAGCAGCGCCGCTAAGCTGTCGGCACTGACCAGTGGTAACCAATGCGCCGGACTGCCGGGAACCGCGCGCAGGCGCTTCTTTTGTAAGGCCTGAAGCAGTTGCGCGAAGGGTTGCTCGACCGGCACCTGCCCATGCTGCGCATCGCCGCAGACTGTGGCCGGGTGTACGCACGTCAGCGCTACTTCACGTTCGTGAGCATACGCTTGGGCGCGGAACAGACCTTCTAGCTTGCTGGCTTCATAAGCGCCTGTGCGGCGGTACAGGGCAGGCCAATCGCTGCGTTCGGGCTGCTGCGGATCAATGCCCAGCTCCGCTAGATAGTCCGTATTACAGGCCATAAAGCCGCCGATCAGAATCAAGCGCGCGTCTTGCTGCGCTGCCAAATCAACGGCATGCAGGCTGCCTTGCACGTTGCTGGCGCGGGCCGTGTGTGCACTGAGGTGCCAAGCGAATTGTGCGGCGAGGTGATAAATGGTTTGCCAGCGCTGCGGCTCGTTAAGGCCCCATAACGGCTGACGGATATCGCCGTGGATGCCGTGCAATGCTTCGCCACGGCCGCCAAGCTGCGTGCACTGCTCGCGCAGCTTGGGCAGTTGGCTGGGGTCGCGCAGCAGCGCGTAGACAGTGTGTCCTTGTTGGGTGAGGGTTCGGCATAGCCAGCGGCCGATAAAACCGCTGGCGCCACTGATAAGAATGTCAGCCATGGGGTGTTCTCCTGTGTGGGGAGAAACAGGCTAAAGTGTGAAGCACACTCGACAGTCAAGAGGTGTTTATGCGTATCGCCGACGTGGAGCAGCACACCGGCATCAGCCGGCATACCGTGCGTTATTACGAGCGCATTGGTTTGCTCTCGGCGCCGCCACGCAGCGCCAATAACTACCGGCAGTACAGCGCGGCGTGCCTAACGCGCTTGCGCTTTATTCGTGATGCGCAAGAGATGGGTTTTAGCCTGGAGGAGATTCGCCAGATCGTCGCTTTGCAGGCGGATGGCCAAATCACCTGCGCCGATGGCGCCCTGCTGATCTGGCAGAAGCGCCAGCAGATTGCCGAGCGCTTGGCTCAGTTAACGCGGCTGGATAGCTTTTTAGCCACGGAGCAGGAGCGGCTTGTGCACAGTGCACGCGAGCATGGTTATCCCTTGGCGGCGGAGCTGTTGCCTGCAGCAGAGGATTCCTTACGTTGACGCTGTTCTTTGAGCTCTTCTTCGAAGGCGCGTAGGCGCTCGTCGCGCTCGACCTCCTTGATGACCTCGGCAAACACAACCCAGTACTCGCGGGAATGACTGGCCTGTTCGGGGCTCATTGGTTGTTGGTCGGGGCTGTAGATCACCAGGTAGGGCGTGTTGTTGATCGGCACCTTGTATTTGCTAAGCGCTTGCGCATAGGCCGCGTGGTCGTGCACCACAATATGCCGGAAAGCCAGCTGCGGCGCGTGCGGGCTGAGCGTGGCGGACAGCTGTTGAAAGTGCTTGCAGCTGCCGCAGCGCGAATCCAATAGGGCGACGATGGTGGTGCGTCCGGGTACCGATAGGTCACGCAGCTGAGCCACTTCATCGACGTGGAACTCACTCACTCCAGCCTGCATTAAGCGGGTGCGAAAGTCGTCATCTTGGCGTTTCTGCCAAATCATCAGGCTGACGCCGACGACTAGGCAGAGGATGAGGCCGATGAGCAAGTAGCCGCTGTTGCTGCGCTTATTGGCGGGCGCGACGGTGGCTTGGCTGCTGTGGTTGATCTGCGGATTGGCTGCAATGGTCTGCGCCTGTTGGGCTTGCAGAAACTTATGAAAGATCACGCCGCAGGCGTTGCAGGTGTCGCCGCTGCTCTGGCGGTGACCGCATTTGGGGCACGGCTTGCCGGTCGCGGGCTCGGGCTGGCTAGTCGCAGGTGGCGGCATGCTCTCGATGTCGGCGAGGGCGCCAATTTTGCGCAGGTTGAGGCGCAAGTCACGGGCTTTGTTGCTCGACAAGTTTTTCGCCAGCACGAAGCGGCGGCCGCTAAACAAGACTTGAGCTTTTTCCGGCGGCTGCTTAAGCAGTCGGGCAAGCTCGGGTAGTACCTCGGCTTGCTGCCAGTTATCGGCAAGTTGTCCGGAAAAAACTAATTGATACATGACTGACGGCGCTCCATGCCTGCTTGGCGGGGCGCTAGTTTGCCATAGCCGTTAGGCAGCTGCATGGCCTAAAAATGGCGGTCTTTTTGGCGATTTCTCGCGCCTTGGCGAAACTCTTTGGCGCTTGCCGGGCAGCTTGCTGACCTAGACTCAAAGCACTGTCTGTGAGCTGGCTGGAGGACTTCCCCATGCGTATTGGTCTGCCCAAAGAGATCAAAAATCACGAGTATCGCGTTGGTTTAACGCCCGCCTCGGTGCTGGAGCTAACCCGCCGTGGGCATGAGGTGCGGGTGCAAAGCTCGGCAGGTGCTGCGATTGGTTTTAGTGATGGCGACTACCGTGCTGCTGGCGCGCAGATTGTGGCCGATGCGCCGGCGGTGTTTGCCGACAGCGAGCTGATCGTGAAAGTTAAGGAGCCGCAGGCCGAAGAACGCGCTCGGCTGACGCCACAGCACACGCTATTCACCTACCTGCACTTAGCGCCGGATCGCCCGCAGACCGATGACTTAATCGCCAGTGGCTCGACCTGTATTGCCTACGAAACCGTCACCGATGCGCAGGGGCGCTTGCCACTGCTGGCGCCGATGTCCGAGGTGGCTGGGCGCATGTCGGTGCAGGCGGGTGCCCACTGCCTAGAAAAAGCCCAAGGCGGACGCGGTGTGCTGCTCGGCGGCGTGCCGGGCGTGGCGCCGGGCAAGGTGGTGATTTTGGGTGGCGGCGTGGTGGGCAGCAACGCACTGGCCATGGCGGTGGGGCTGGGCGCGGATGTCACTGTGTTGGACAAGAGCGTGGATACCCTGCGGCGTCTGGATAGTCTGTACGGCAATCGCATTACTACGCTGTATTCCAACGTGGCCGCAGTGGAAGAGCATGCGCGCACGGCGGATCTGCTCATTGGTGGGGTGCTGATTCCTGGCGCCGCCGCGCCGAAGCTGGTCAGTGCTGAGCTGGTCAAGCAAATGCAGCCCGGTTCGGTGATTGTTGATGTGGCCATCGACCAAGGTGGCTGTGTGGCGACCGCCAAACCGACGACTCATGCTGAGCCCACCTATGTGGTCGATGGCGTGGTGCACTACTGCGTGGCCAATATGCCCGGCGGCGTAGCGCGTACCTCTACCTTGGCGCTCAATAACGCGACCTTGCCGTTTGTGCTCGCGCTGGCCGACAAAGGCGCTAAGCGCGCCCTGCAAGAAGATGTGCATCTGCGTAATGGCCTTAGCGTGGCGCAAGGCCAACTGACCTGTGAAAGCGTCGCACAGGCTCATGGGCTGGGCTGGCTGAGTGCTGAGAAAATGCTGGAGCGCTTATAAGGCGGTTGATGGGTTCGGTAGAGCCTTGCTTTGCTTGTGGGTGATTGAATGTCTCTGAGGCTTGAGTAGGATGTGCCGCTCGCGCTGTTGCGAGCCCATGGCCTAAGAAAGGGATATTCCATGAAGATGTTGCAATGCGGTGTGGTTGTCAGTGTGTTAGCGATTGCAGGATGTGCGGGTCAGCCACCTGTACCGCCGCCGGAGTACCCGGGGCTGGAGCAGTCCGCGCAGGTTGTGATTCGTGATTTGCGCCCGGCCTATGAGGGCGAAAAGGAAATTTTCAGCCTGCTGGTGACCAGTGACGCTTATGCGATCTATCGCATGGCTGATGATGCGACTAAGCCCGTGGCGACGCGCTTGTTGGCGCATCGTGCCTTCGAGGCTTTCCCTGAGCTCGCCAGTCAACCTGAGATCGTTGTGCGGCACTTCGTGACGTACGCCAACCTGCAATCGCAGCTGCGCAAGAGTTCGCTGGTGGCTGGTTTGACGGGCCCCATCGGTGCGGCACTGCTGACGCCGACGGAATTTCCCGCTGGCGAGGTAAAAACCACGCGCATAGACAGTGCGGTGTTTGAGCGCAGTGCCGGGGATGAGGAGTACACGCGCGCCTTTTTTACCGAGCAGGAAAACCCAGAAAAGTCACCGGTTAACGTGGTTTATATCGACACAGAACTGCTGGGCCAGCGTATCGCCAGTCGCTGTTTGGTGCCGCCGGTGGCCAGTAAGCCGTATATGTACCTGATTGAGGCGATCGACATGTGCATCGTCAATCACCTCGCGTTGTATCGTGCTAAGGCAGCAAACACGGCTGCGCAGTAATGGCTTTCTGTGCGTCATAAACGGCGGGCACTTGCGCTACCTCTTCAGTGATAACGCCCCACTTGGCCGAGTCCTAAGCGTTCGGCCAAGTGGTTGGCGCGCTGCATTTCGAGGTTGAGCACGCTGATTTGCAGTTCTAGGCCGTGCATTTCTTCGCTGGCTGCTTCAAGGCGTTGGTCGTGCACGTACAGCACCCAGCGTTGGTATTCGTCGCTCAATAAGCCGGCGCTGGCGCAGGTGTGCAGCAGTTCATTGACCAGTCCGTTGAGCATTAAGGCGCTGGCGCTGCGTTGTGCGGGCATGCCAGCCAGTTGCTGCTGCAGGCGGCGCAGGCGGCTTTGCCCTTGGCCCTGCTGATTGAGCAGTGCGTTCAGCCACTGGCGATTTTCCGTGAGGCTGTGGCGGGGCTGAAAGTCTGCCGCTGTGTGCGCGGCGCAATGCTGAAAGGCTTGAAATACCTCGCTCTGCCAGCGTTCGCGGAGCATTTGCAAGGCGGGGCGACAGGCTTGCAGGCTCAGTTCGCCATGCAGCTCGCATAACAGTGCGTACCAATCGCCAATGCCTAGTAGCTGCGCGGCTAATGGTGCCGGTTCTTGCTGGCCACTGGGAAAACCACTGCCCGTCAGGCTTTCTTGATGTTGCGCTAGCCACAAGGCGCTTTCGCCAGGCAGGTCGTGCTGTAAAGCCAGCCAGCTGGATTCGGGGTAGTGCTCTAGCTGTAGTTGCAGGTGCTTTTTGCTCACGTGCTTGCCGATCAACTCGGCTGGCAGATACAGCTGTCCACAGAGCCGGCCCAAGGCCGCCAGCCAAATGTGCTCGACGTGGCTGGCTTGAAGTTGCCGCGCTAGGCAGAGGCTCAGCAGTGCGCCGCGCAGGGTGCGCTGATAAAGGGCCGGGTACAGCGTGCGCATCACGGTGAGGTGTTGTGCCAGCAAAGAGGCCGGAAACAGCGCGGGGAGCTCTTCCACAGGGCCGAGCAAAGCACGCCACGCGGCATGTGGGCTGAGTAACTGCGCTATGTCTTGGCACAGTTGCGGCTGGGTGAGGCCGTCGTGAATGCTCAGGCTGTTGAGTAGCGGTTGGCGCAGGGGTTGTTCGGTGAGATGGCTCAGGGCTTGCGCGTCAATCGGGCTGCCGGCGCCCATCAGCAAGGTGTCTTCGCGGTTG
The DNA here is from genome assembly GCF_900109735.1 of Atopomonas hussainii. Lineage (GTDB taxonomy): Bacteria > Pseudomonadota > Gammaproteobacteria > Pseudomonadales > Pseudomonadaceae > Atopomonas > Atopomonas hussainii. Next base: position 199,219 of record NZ_FOAS01000003.1, on the reverse strand, counting down.
TAGATGGCGTGGCCAGCCGCAACCGGATGTTGCTCGCCGAGGTTAAGCAGCTGCTGTAGGTAGTGCGCTTCGTTGTGCATGGTCCGGTCCCTCGTGGGTGGCGGAGCAGTCGATGGCCTGTTGTGCAGGCGCTTGAGCTCAACTTAGCGCATTTGTGTGGCGGGTAGTGGCTATATGATGGCTATCTCGAGTGGTTTCCGACAAATGGCTGGCGCCAGTTATTTGTCTTGCTCGTGCATGGCTTCGGCGCGCAATAGGTCAATGCGCGCATCTTTGGCCTGCCAGAGGGTAGTGACCCAGCGCTGAAATTCGGCACGAAAGAGCGCGTCGTTCTCGTAATCGCCAGCGCTTAAGCGCTCGTCGAGCGGGCTTTGTTGGATATCGACAATCACCTTAGCGACGCGGCCCAACAATAAGTCGCTGAAAGTCGGCGGTGTGCTGCCGGGGTAAATCAGGGTGACATCCAGCAGGGTGTCGAGCTGGCCTTGCAGCGCTGCCAAGGTGAAGGCAATGCCGCCGGCTTTGGGCTTTAGCAGGTTGCGATAGGGCGATTGCTGCGCCGCCTGCTTGGCAGGTGTGCAGCGGGTGCCTTCTAAGTAGTTCACCACGTTAACGGGCATGTTGCGGAACTTGGCGCAGGCTGCCTTGGTGATCTCTAGGTCTTTGCCTTGTAGGTGCGGATGCTTGGCCAAAAAGGCTTTGGAGTAACGCTTCATAAAGGGGTAGTCCAAGGCCCAAAACGCCAGCCCTAGCAGCGGCACCCAGATCAGCTCTTGCTTTAAGAAGAACTTGAAGTACGGCGTTTTATTGTTAAACGCCACCACCAAGGCAGGAATATCGACCCACGATTGATGGTTGCTCACCACTAAATACGAGCGCTGCTTGCTTAAGCCGGCGCCGCCACGGATATCCCACTGCGTGGGCGTGAGCCAAGCGAAAATCAGCTTGCAGCCTTCGGCCCAGGTTTCTGCAATCGTCATCACCGCTTTGGAGCACAGCGCCCGCCAAGCCGGTATGGGGATCAGTAGTTTCAGTAACGCCAAGGCCAGCATGGGGCCAATCAAGATCAGAGTATCGAGCAGCAGCAGAGCGATGATGGCGCTGGCTTTGAGGTAGGCAAAGGCAAGGGCGATGCGCATAGCAGGTTTAGCAATCCGTGGCAGGGGCGCACAGTGTAAAAAAGCGCTGCGCCTTGACCAAGTCTAAATGCTGGGCAAAAAAAACCGGCCAAGTAGGCCGGTTATGGGGAGAGTGCGTTCAGCCTATGCCTGCCGCAGGGCTGAATCGGCGGGGAGGGGATCAGCTCCGTCGCCTTGACGCCTGTGCAGAGTACGTTTGCCGCCCGTAGCTGTCATGCGATTAAGCATTGCCGAATGTTTCAGTCGGGCTTGGGGATGCCGGGCATAGCGCGTAAGCGCGCGGCATCATCGCCCAGATCAAGGCGCAGGCTGCCGGAGCGTAAATGCAAATCGCGCTGTGGGAAGGGGATTTCGATACTCGCTGCGCGCAGCTCGTCCTCAATCGCCCACATAAAGCGCGCATGGGTGGCGCCGGGCGAGACCATCAGGTCGTGCTCAACCCACACCACTAACTCAAAATCGAGGCTCGACTCGCCAAAGTTGGTCAGCCACACGTCGGGCTTGCGGCCAACTTCTTGGGTGATACAACCGGGCACGGCATCTACCGCGCGCAGCACGGCGGCTTTCACTGCGTGCTTATCCACGCCGTAGGCCACGCCGAAGGGCACATGAATGCGGCGGTACTTTTCGTTGAAGCTCCAGTTGGTCACGCGGCCGTTAATAAACTCGGAGTTCGGCACGATGATATCGACCAAGTCGTTGGTGGTGATGCGCGTATAACGCATGCCGATTTCGGTGACGCGGCCCATCACGCCCGATTGCAGGTCAACGAAGTCGCCCACTTTGAGGGTTTTCTCCAGCAGCAAGATCAGCCCGGAAATAAAGTTGCTGAAGATGTTTTGCAGACCAAAACCGATACCTACGCCCACCGCACCGCCGATCAGCGCGATGTTGGTGAGGTCGAGGCCCAGATACTTGAGGCCGACTAAAGTGCCGATAATCCATACCGCATAACGAATAATGCGGGTGAAGGCATACACGCCCGAGGAGTTCATGTGTGTGCCTTTGCCGCGCGCCGCTACGTTGCGCAGGCCGCGCTCCAGCAGGGTGGAGAACCACCAGGCGAAGAACAGAATGAAGCACAAGCCGCTTAAGCGGACGAGGTGGATATCGGTACTGCCGATTTGAAACCACGGCGTGGTCGCCCACTGCCACAGCAGCTGCAACAGGTTTTCGGTCAGTTTATCGACGTTTTCCATGGGCGCTCCTGCGCAGTCGGCGCAGCAAAACGCGCTGCGCGTGTAGTCATCAGCATAGTTGTCACAAAGCTGCTGGGCTTAAGCGTTGAAGAACTGCCCAAGCAAGGCAAAGGTGTCGCGGTTCAGACGGCAGCGCATGAACTTGCCGTCACGCTGCACGTGCACCAAGTTGGCGTTGACCAGTTCTTTGATGTGGTGCGACACGGTAGGCGCGCCGATTTCCAACCGGTCGATCAGGTCAGCAATACAGCAAGCGCTGTGCTCGGTTTCTTCCAGCTGGATGAGGTCCATATACATGGCCAACCGATTAGGGTTAGACAGCGCCTTAAAGGCTTTGGCCAGTTGCTCGCACTGATCGAGCTGGGGGTGTGCGGTAGGCTTCATGGGGTTTCATCGCGCGAATGTCGCGTCATTGTGCCATAGGTCTTGAATTTTATAGTTTGACAAATATCGAACTGAAAAATAGTGTGGCTACACATTCAATCAATGGCTCGTTTTTCCGGAGGCCCGCATGTCCGCCGTCACTTTAGATCAATCGCTAACCCTGCCCTGTGGCGCCGTGGTGAAAAACCGCTTGGGCAAATCGGCCATGAGTGAGGCATTGGGCACTACCGATAACCGTGTGACCGAAGCCTTGCCGTTGCTCTATGGCCGCTGGGCCGATGGCGGCACGGGGCTGCTGATTACCGGCAACGTGATGGTGGATCGCCGCGCGTTGGGCGAGCCGAATAACGTGGCGATTGAAGATGAACGCGACTTGCCGCTGCTCAAGCGTTGGGCACAAGCGGGCACGCGCCAAGATACTCAGCTGTGGGTGCAGCTCAATCACCCCGGTCGCCAAGCGCCGAAGGGCTTAAATGTGGAGAACGTCGCGCCGTCGGCGGTGCCATTTAACCCTGCGCTGCAGGCGTTTTTCCCCGCCCCGCGCGCGCTCACCGACAGCGAGATTCGCGACATCATCCAGCGCTTTGCCACGGCGGCGCGGCTGGTAAAAGAGGCCGGCTTTACCGGCGTGCAAATTCATGGTGCGCACGGCTATTTGGTTAGCCAGTTTCTCTCGCCGCTGACCAACCAGCGCAGCGATGAATGGGGCGGCAGCAGCGAGAAGCGCCAGCGTTTTGTAATGGAGGTATACCGTGCGATTCGCGCTCAGGTGGGCAAAGACTTCCCCGTGGCGATCAAACTCAACTCGGCGGACTTCCAGCGCGGCGGCTTTACCGAGGATGAGTCGTTGGCGGTTATCAAAGCGCTAGAGGCTGAAGGCATCGACCTGATTGAGCTGTCCGGCGGCACTTACGAAGCCCCGGCGATGAGCGACAACAAGCGCCATCAAGAAAGCACCTTAGCGCGCGAAGCGTACTTCCTGCAGTTTGCGGAAAAAATCCGCGGCCAAGTGCAGGTGCCCTTGATGGTTACCGGCGGTTTCCGCAGCCACCAAGGCATGGCCGAAGCGCTAAAGGGCGGCGCGCTAGACATGGTGGGCATTGCCCGCGGCCTCGCTATTGAACCGGATTTGCCTAAGCGCCTGCTGGTCGGCCAAGATCCTGAATTCAGCGTGCAGCCAATTAGCACTGGCATTAAAACGGTCGATCGCATGGCCTTGATGGAGGTGGTTTGGTATTCGCGCCAGCTTAAGCGTATGGGGCGTGGCGGCGAGCCTAAGCCGAATGAATCTGGCCTGTGGGCGTTTTTAGCCAACCTGTGGCACAACGGCGTGGGTACGTGGAAGACCCGTCGTCTGCGCGCGTAAGCGACACGACAATTCGCAAACTGCGAAAAAAATCACAGATTCAGCGGCCCCCATACATGAGCTGCCTATACTGAAACGGAAGTCGTTTTTTGGGGGCGAGCAGGCATGCTCAAACGCATTTCTTCCTCTCAGTTGCGTCAAGGTATGTTCCTCCACGAGCTTTGCGGCTCGTGGATGGAGCACCCGTTCTGGCGCAGCAAGTTTCTGCTCAAAGACCCTAAAGACATCCAGCGCATCTTAGACAGCGGCATCAGCGAAGTGTGGATCGACACCAGCAAAGGGCTGGATGTGGAAGCTGATGTGGTTAGCGAAACCCGCGAGCAAGTGGATGAAGCCATTGAGGAAGAGCTCACCGCAGCGGTGACTGCGCCACCGCCGCCGCAAGAGAAAGTCTCCCTCGACGCTGAAGTCGAACGCGCCGCGCAAATCTGCGCCAAGGGCAAAGAAAAAGTCGTCTCGATGTTTAACGATGCACGCATGGGCGCGGCCATCGAGGCCGAGCAGTGCCAAGAGCTGGTGGAAGAAATTGCCAGCTCGGTGTATCGCAATCCGGGGGCTTTGATTAGCTTGGCGCGGCTGAAAAATCGCGACGAATACACCTATATGCATTCGGTAGCGGTATGCGCGCTGATGATTGCTTTGGCGCGGCAGCTGCAACTACCTGAGGAGCAAGTCCACCAAGCCGGCATGGCTGGGCTGCTGCACGATTTGGGCAAGGCGATGATTCCGCTGGATATCCTCAACAAGCCCGGCAAGCTTACCGATGGCGAGTTTGTTACGGTGAAAAGTCACCCCGAAGAAGGCTTTAAACTGCTGCGCGACGGCGGCCAAGTCAGTGAGATGGTGATGGATGTGTGCCTGCATCATCACGAAAAGGTCGACGGCAGTGGCTACCCGCACAAGCTCAAGGGCGACGAGATCAGCCTGTTCGCCAAGATGGGCGCGGTGTGCGATGTGTATGACGCCATCACCTCCGATCGCCCTTACAAAGCGGGTTGGGGGCCGGCTGAGTCGCTGCGCAAAATGGCCGAGTGGAGCAAAGGCCACTTTGATGAAGCGGTGTTTCAGGCCTTTGTGAAAACCATCGGCATTTACCCCACAGGCTCGTTAGTGCGCTTGGAATCTGGCCGCCTGGGTGTAGTCACCGAGCAAAACCCAGCGGCACTGCTTAAGCCGGTGGTAAAAGTATTTTTCTCGGCGAAAAGCAAAACGCCGATTCCGGTGGCGCTGATTGATCTGGCCGCCAGCAACTGCAACGACAAAATCATTGGCCGCGAGCCGCCGGAAAACTGGAATTTCCGTAACCTCAACGAGCTGTGGGCAGGAGTGGCCTCGTTCTAATGAAGCGACTGTGGGCTTGGTTGTTGCCGTTGTGTTTATCCAGCCCTAGTCAGGCCGATGTGGCGCAGCTGCTGCAAGATCACCTACAACCCACCACCTTAACTGCCGACGAACAACTGGCCGAGCTGCGCTGGTTTAGCCAAACGGCGCAGCCGTATCGCGGCTTAACCGTGCGCGTGGTGTCCGAGCGCATCGCCACCCACTGGTACGAGTCGCAAGTGCTGGCGCCGTTGTTTACCCGCTTAACCGGCATCCGCGTGATTCACGAAATCACCGGCGAAGACGACGTGGTCAATAAGCTCAATGCTCAGCAAGACACCGGCCTGCACTTGTACGACGGTTATATCAGCGACAGCGACTTGATCGGCGCGCATTTTCGCGGCGGCCAAGTGTTGGCCCTGTCGGATTTCATGGTCGGTGACGGCGCCGGCGTCACCTTGCCTACGCTAGCGCTGGATGACTTTATCGGCCTACCGTTCACCACAGGGCCAGACGGTAAGTTGTACCAACTGCCGGACCAGCAGTTCGCCAACCTGTATTGGTTTCGCCATGACTGGTTTACCCGCCCCGAGCTGCAAAAAGCTTTTCGCCAGCAATACGGTTACGACTTAGGCGTGCCGCAAAACTGGTCGGCGTATGAGGACATCGCCGAGTTCTTTACCTACCACGTGAAAAAAATCGACGGCCTGCCGGTGTATGGCCATATGGATTACGGCGCGCACGACCCCTCATTGGGCTGGCGCTTATCTGACGCATGGTTGGGCATGGCGGGGGTTGGTGATCTGGGCTTGCCCAACGGCCTGCCGGTGGATGACTGGGGCATTCGCGTGGAAGGTTGTCACCCTGTCGGCGCGAGCATGGCGCGTGGCGGCGCGTTGGATAGCCCTGCGGCGGTGTACGCACTGGAGCGCTATGTGTTTTGGCTGAAGCGCTTCGCCCCGCCAGAGGCTATCCAGCTGACCTTTACCCAAGCCGGACCCGTGCCGTCGCAAGGGCAAATCGCTCAGCAGATTTTTTGGTACACCGCCTTTACCGCCGATTACACCCGCCCCGGCATAGAGGTGGTGGATGACGACGGCCTGCCGCTGTGGCGCGTCGCGCCGTCGCCGCACGGTGCTTATTGGCAGCCGGGGATGAAAAGCGGCTATCAAGACGCTGGCTCGTGGACGTTTCTAACCAACACCCCGCCGGAGCAGTTAAAAGCGGCGTGGTTGTATGCGCAGTTTCTGGTCTCGCGCAGTGTGTCGCTGAATAAAACCTTGCACGGATTAACCCCGATTCGCCGTTCGGATATTTTCTCTCAAGCCATGACCGAGCGTGCTGCTTCGCTGGGTGGGCTGGTGGAGTTTTACCGCAGTCAAGCCGTACATGCGTGGACGCCCACCGGCACCAACGTGCCGGATTACGCCGAGATGGCCAGCTTGTGGTGGAAAGAAGCACACCCTGCCATCGCTGGGCGTATTACTGCCGGCCAAGCCATGCGCAACTTGGCACAGGCCATGGACGCGCACTTGGCGGGGTTAGAGAAAACGGGCCTACACTGCGCGCCCAAGTTAAACCCTGTGACTTCTGCCGCGCAGTGGCAAGCGCGGCCCGGAGCCCCTAAGCCCGCCTTGGCTCACGAAAAATCGCAGGGCGTGACCTTAAGTTATGAGGAGGCCATGCGTGCGTGGCAGTAAGTGGGCACGGCTGCTGATATTGCTCAGCGTGGCCGCGCTGACGTTGCCGGTGCGCGCAGAGTTGACTGTCTACGCGTGGCCGCGTGAGCCGCTGTCTTATCAAGATCGCGACGGCAAACCTAAAGGTCTAGCCGTGGATATTCTTGCCACGCTGATGGAGCAAGCTGGCGAGCCCTATCAGCTCAAGTTTGCCCCGCTTAATCGGGCCATGCAGGCAGTGACGAAAAAGCCTGAGGTCTGCGTGCTGTTGTTGGAGCGCCGCCAAGAGCGTGAAGCTCACTACAGCTGGGTGGGGCCGCTACTGATTTCGCGTTTTAGCTTGTATTCCGCCGCCGAAAACCCGCTGACGGTGAGTGACTTGGAGAACGCTAAGGCTTTTCGGGTGCTTAGTCATATGGGTTCTGGGGTGGGTAATTACTTGGAGGAGATCGGCTTTAATGTCGATTACTCCAATCACAACGGCCTTAACCCCGACAAACTTATGCGTCAGCGTGCGCCGCTGTGGGCGACCAGCGAAGTGAGTGCGCAAGTGTTGTCCAAACAAGCGGAGGTGGCGATGCCGCATGAGGTACTGCCCTTTCTGACCGTGATGGAGGCCATGGCCTGCAACGTGCGCAGCGATCGACTGCGCCAACAGCGCCTGCAAAGCACCTTGCTGGCGCTCTATCGCACCGGGCAAATCCAGCAGCTGTACCAACGCTACGGCGTCACCTTGGACTAAAGGCTAACGGCCAACCCGTGCCAAACGCGGTAGGGTGAACGGTGAGATTTTAGGCGGAGGTGCGCGATGTTCTGGCTCATGCTGGGGTTAAATTTGCTGGTAGCTATGCTCGGTGCCGGCATTCTGTTTTGGCCCGGCGGCTTGCGTGCGCTGCGCTTCGTGCTGGCGCTACCTTTGGTGTATTTGCAGTGGGTGATGGTGCCGTACTGGCTACTCGGCTGCGCTACTTTCTTAAGCGGCGATCAGGCCTGTGCTACTTGGCCGACACTGCTGTTAGGCCCGCTGCCGGTGTATCAGTTGTTGTACGGCTCTTTACTGCTCGCAGGTTGCATGACCTATCGCCTTAAGCGCCGACAGGCGGGCTTGGCGAACGCGGCTTGAATATCCGCTTGTTGGACAAGCATAAAAAAGGGGCAAGAAACGCGTTTCTTGCCCCTTTTTTTGGCTGCGACGAGTGTTTAAGCCACTTGGGCGCCTAGCAGCTGCGCCACTTTGCTGCGGGCGAGCATGCCTCGGTAGTGGCCGTTTTCGTCCACCACGGCAGCAGGCTGGCGCTCGGTGAGCAGGTCGCCGAGTAGCTCATCCAGCGGTGTGTGGCCGGCGATTTGCGCCACGTCGATCAGCTTGGTGGTGATGCTGTCGCCGTTGGCGTTGGCTTGCTGGGCGGCGTTCAAGGTCAGCACGCCCTTGAGCTGAGTGCCGTCGAGCACGGCGCTGTAATCCTGCTTGGCTTGGCTCATCGCCTGCACCGCCTCGGCGGGGCTGCTGGTCAGGGTTAAGCGCGGGATGCCGCCGTGAATAGCGTGCGCGGCGGTGAGTACCTTGCTGCGGTTAACGTCTTGCAGGAAGGCCGCCACGTAGTCGGTGGCCGGGCGCAGGAGGATGTCCTCGGCGGTGCCTTCTTGCACCAGCTCGCCATCTTTCAAAATGGCGATGCGGTTGCCGATGCGCAGCGCTTCGTCCAAGTCGTGGGTAATAAATACGATGGTCTTGTGCAGCTTTTCTTGCAGCACCAAGAGCTGGTCTTGCATCTCGCGGCGGATCAGCGGGTCGAGCGCCGAGAAGGCTTCGTCCATCAGCAAGATTTCTGCGTCGGTGGCCAAGGCGCGGGCGAGGCCCACACGCTGCTGCATGCCTCCAGACAGCTGATGGGGAAACTGCTTCTCGAAGCCTTTTAGGCCCACTTGTTCCAGCCAATACAGGGCTTTTTCTTCGCGCTCAGCGCGCTTCACGCCTTGCACTTTCAGGCCGTAGACAGCGTTATCCAGCACGCTGCGGTGCGGAAACAAGCCAAAGCGCTGGAACACCATGCTCATCTTTTGCTGGCGGAATTTTTCCAGCTCGCGCGGCGGTAGGGCGGTGACGTCTTGGCCATCGACCAAAATTTGCCCGGCGGTCGGTTCGATCAGGCGGTTGAAGTGACGAATCAGCGTCGACTTGCCCGAGCCTGAAAGGCCCATGATGACGTGAATGCTGCCCGCTTCGATGTTCAGGCTAATGTCGCGCAGGCCTAGCGTGTGGCCGCTTTTGGCCAGTAGCTCTTCTTTGCTCATGCCACCTTGCGCGGCGGCCAGCCATTTTTGCGGCTGCTTGCCGAACAGCTTGTAGATGCCTTTGACTTCAATCTTGCTCATGCACCCCTCCGCGCTTGCTGACGTTGGCCAAAGGCCTGAGTAATCCGGTCGAACAGAATCGCCAGCACCACAATGGCAAGACCAGCGAGCAGGCCGCGGCCGACCTCTAAACGATTAATGCCCAGCAGTACTTCTTGGCCCAAACCGCGTGCGCCAATCATCGAGGCGATCACCACCATCGACAGCGCCATCATGGTGGTCTGGTTGATACCGGCCATGATGTTCGGCAGTGCTAAAGGCAGCTGCACGCCAAAAAGCTGCTGGCGCGAGTTGGCACCAAAGGCGCGGGCGGCTTCCAGCACTTCGGCATCCACCAAGCGAATGCCCAAATCGGTGAGGCGAATCAGCGGCGGCACGGCGTACACCACGGTGGCGATAATCGCTGGGATCTTGCCCAGGCCAAACAGCATCACCACCGGAATCAGGTACACGAAGCTGGGCATGGTCTGCATCACGTCGAGCACCGGCAGCATGATCTGCCGCAACCAATTGATGCGCGCCATAAGAATGCCTAGCGGAATGCCGATGGCGACCGACAAGCCCGTGGCCATGATCATCAGCGCCAGGGTTTGCATGCCGCGATCCCACAGGCCCAACAGGCCGATGCAAGAGAGTAGCGCGCCCATGGCGAGGCTCAGTTTCCAACGGCGGCTGATGGCAAAGGTCAGCGCAATCACTGCACCGACCACCGCCCACCAAGGTGATTGGCGCAGCAGCTGTTCGATCCAGATCAGCAGCTCTAAGAACGGCTGGGACAGGGTTTCTAGGGTGTCGGCGTAGTTGGCCACCAGCTCATCGACCCAGTTGTCGATGGCGCGGCGCATCTGCCGGGCAGGGATCAGTTCAGGAAACATGCGTTCTCCAGACAAAACACCGGCGGCAGACGCAGCCGTCTGCCGCCGGTGCTGGAAGGGTTACAGGGCTTGTTGGACGCGTTGGGCGACGTCTTGCGGCAGCCAGGCTTGCCACAATTCGGGATGTTCTTTGAGGAAGAACTGCGCGGCTTCATCGGCCTCGGCGCCTTCATCTTCAGCCCATGCTAAGAGGCCATTTAAGGTCTCGGTGGGGATGTTGACCTTCTGCAAGAAGGCCAGCAATTCGGGGGCTTGCTGGGCAAACTCGGTGTTCACCCCAGCCTTGATGGTGGCCGCCGGGTAGCTACCGGCATACGGCTTGGCACATTCGGCCTTAGTGTTGCAGGCGTGGCCATCGGCCTTGTAGGGGTTCATCTCCAGGCGCACGAGGTCGAGCTTGCCGAGTAGCGGGGTGGGCGACCAGTAGTAGAACACCACGTTCTTTTTGCGCTTATAAGCCGAGGTGATCGCCGCTTTCAGCGCCGCACCGGTGCCGGGGGAGGACAGGTTATAGCTGTCGTCCAGACCATAGGCTTTAAACAGGTTGGTGTTGATCACCTCGCACGCCCAGCCGGCTGGGCAAGTGAGCAACAGGCCTTTGCTGGGGTCTTCGGGGTCGGCGAAATGTTCTTTGAACTTGGGCAGGTCTTGCACGCTTTTCAGCTCAGGAAAGCGCTCGGCCACGTACTTGGGGATCCACCAGGCTTCCACACCGCCGGTGTAGATGTCGCCTAGGCTTTGCACTTTGCCCTCGGCAACGCCTTTGTCCCAGGCTTCGCTGACACTGTTAATCCACACTTCACTCATGACATCGACATCGCCGCGCACAATGGCGGCCAGCATGGGCAGGGTGCCGCCGGTTTCCACCCGCGATTCGCAGCCATAACCGTGCTGCATGATGAAGCGCTCGATTTCGACGGTGATCAGGTTGGAAGTCCAGTTCATCCCGGCGAAACGCACGGGACGCTCGAGTTCGCACTCGTTAGCCGCCACAGGGGCTGAGAAAGACAGGCTGGTGGCCAAGGCCAAGCCAATAACAGACAGGGAATGACGCCAATTCATGGGTTCTCCTACTCGTTGATCGGGGCTTTGCGGATAAGGCAAAGCGGCGCGCTCACGCCGGTGGAACCGCGGCAGTGTAACAGAGTGTTGCGATTTTCTGAAATTTCTGTGCGAAATAATGCACAAGCGTGCCGATCATCTGCGATTGTGCAGCGACTGTCGCGCTGGGCTAGGGCTTTGCGCTACAGCGGCGCTGTGCTGTTTCTAACGCGCAGAAAAAAACCGCCACAGCGTTGGCTATGGCGGTTTTCTTAGTGCGGTTCAGTTAAGCACGGCTTACGCGTTGTGCTTAGCCTTGAACTCGCGGCGACGGCGGTGCAGTACTGGCTCGGTGTAGCCATTGGGCTGCTTGGTGCCTTCGATGACCAGCTCAACCGCAGCCTGGAAGGCTACGCTGTCGTCGAAGTTCGGCGCCATGTTGATGTAGGCAGCGTCGCCGGCGTTCTGGCGATCAACCACAGCGGCCATGCGCTTGAGGGTTTCCAGTACTTGCGCTTCGCTCACTACGCCGTGGCGCAGCCAGTTGGCGATGTGCTGGCTGGAGATACGCAGGGTTGCGCGGTCTTCCATCAGGCCGACATCGTTGATGTCCGGCACTTTGGAGCAGCCCACGCCGTGGTCAATCCAGCGCACCACGTAGCCCAAAATGCCTTGCGCGTTGTTGTCCAGCTCGTTCTGGATTTCCTCGGGGCTCCAATCGGTGTTGGGGGCCAGCGGAATGGTCAGAATGTCGTCCACCGAAGCCGGGGCGCGCTTGGCCAGCTCAGCCTGACGCTCCGCCACATTGACCTTGTGGTAATGCAGGGCGTGCAGGGTAGCGGCGGTCGGCGACGGAACCCACGCGGTGTTAGCGCCGGCCATCGGGTGGGCGATTTTGGTTTCCAGCATTTGCAGCAGCTTGTCCGGAATCGGCCACATGCCTTTACCGATCTGCGCGCGACCTTGCAGGCCACAGGCCAGACCGATGTCGACGTTGGAGTCTTCGTAGGCGCTGATCCACTTCTCGCTCTTCATGGCTGTCTTGCGCACCATGGCGCCGGCTTCCATGGAGGTGTGCAGCTCGTCGCCGGTGCGGTCGAGGAAGCCAGTGTTGATGAACGCCACGCGATCCTTAGCCGCCTGAATACAGGCTTTCAGGTTTACGGTGGTGCGGCGCTCTTCGTCCATGATGCCCATTTTCAGGGTGAAGCGCGGCAGGTTCAGCAGGTCTTCCACGCGGCCGAACAGCTCGTTAGCGAACGCCACTTCTTCCGGGCCGTGCATCTTGGGCTTAACGATGTACATGCTGCCCTTGCGGCTATTGGCGCGGCTGGCGCTGCCGTTGAGGTTGTGGATGGCGATCAGGCTGGTGATCGCGCCGTCCATGATGCCCTCGGGCACTTCGTTGCCGTCTTTGTCCAAGATGGCTTCGTTGGTCATCAGGTGACCGACGTTACGCACGAACAGCATCGAGCGGCCGTGCAGGGTCAGGCTGCTGCCATCGGCGGCGGTGTATTCGCGGTCGGCGTTCATGGTGCGGGTGAAGGTCTGGCCGCCTTTGCTCACTTGCTCAGCCAGGTCGCCCTTCATCAGGCCCAGCCAGTTGCTGTAGACCACTACTTTGTCTTCGGCATCGACGGCGGCAACGGAGTCTTCGCAGTCCATGATGGTGGTCAGCGCGGCTTCCATCAGCACGTCTTTCACGCCGGCGGCGTCGGTCTGGCCGATCGGGCTGCTGGCGTCGACTTGAATTTCAAAGTGCAGGCCGTTGTGCTTGAGCAGCACGGCCACCGGCGCGGCGGCATCACCTTGGAAGCCGATAAACTGCGCGGCGTCTTTCAGACCTACGCTGCTGCCGTCTTTCAGGCTCACGCTCAGTTGACCGTTGACCACCGCGTAGGCCGTGGAGTCGACATGGCTACCGCTGGCCAGTGGCGCGGCATCGTCGAGGAACTGGCGGGCGAAGGCGATGACTTTGTCGCCACGCACTTTGTTGTAACCCTTGCCTTTCTCGGCGCCGCCTTCTTCGCTGATCACGTCGGTGCCGTACAGGGCATCGTACAGCGAGCCCCAACGGGCGTTAGAGGCGTTCAGGGCAAAACGCGCGTTCATCACCGGTACTACCAGCTGCGGGCCAGCAATGTTGGCGATTTCTTCGTCGACGTTTTCAGTGCTCACGCTGAAATCGGCCGGCTCAGGCAGCAGGTAGCCGATTTCTTGCAGGAAGGCTTTATAGGCGGCCGCGTCGTGCGCTTGGCCGGCACGCGCCTGATGCCAAGCGTCGATTTGCGCTTGCAGGGCGTCACGCTTGGCCAGCAGGGCCTTGTTCTTGGGAGCCAAGTCATGGACCAGGGCGTCCACACCTTTCCAGAAAGCCTCGGCCGCGATGCCGGTGCCCGGAATGGCTTGATTGTTGACAAAGTCGTACAGGACTTTGGCGACCTGCAGGCCACCGACTTGAACGCGTTCAGTCATTTTCTACCTCGCTCTGCTGGAATAGCGCTTGGCGCGGGCAACGTGCCCTTGTAGTGCAAGCGGGCGAATACTACATGATGGTCGTGAATAAATCATGCGCTTGCCGTCGGGGGCTGACTAAACGATGCGTTTGAGTCACTCGTCGTCTGCGCGCAGTGGCCAGCGGCAGGTGCGGTTGCGGCCTTCTTCTTTGGCGGCGTAGAGGGCTTTGTCGGCGTGTTTGACCAACTGCTCGGAGCCAAAGCCCAGCGGTGGAACCTCCCAGCTCAGGCCAATGCTGATGGTGAGTTGGCCGGTGTGGCTGTGCGGATGTTGAATGTGCAGGTCGGCAATTTGCCGGTGCAGTAATTCGGCGGTGGTAATGGCGCTGGCTTCGGTGGCGCCGGCGAGAATCACCGCGAGTTCTTCACCGCCATAGCGGAAGGCCTGATCGCCTTCGCGTTGCAGGCTGGCGCGCAGCGTATTGGCTAATAGACGTAACGCATCGTCGCCGGCTTGGTGGCCAAAGTGATCGTTAAAGGCCTTGAAGTGATCGACATCGATCATCAACAAGCCAAGGCCGCTGCTGGAGCGCTGCGCGCGGCGCCATTCGCGTTCGAGTTCTTCGTCAAAGTGGCGGCGGTTGTACAGTCCGGTGAGTCCGTCGCGCTGGGTGAGCTCTTGCAGCTCGTGCTCCAGTTTGAGCCGTGCGCTGTTATCGCGAATCGCTGCCACTAGGTAGCTGATGCCTTCCAGCTCAAGCAGTTCGGCGCTGATCTCAACCGGCTGATCGCTGCCGTCATGGCGCTTTAAATTCAGCTGAAACACCCGCGGCAGGCCTTGGCGGCTGAGGCTGCGGAGCATTTTTAGCCAAGCTTGGAAGTCCGGCAGGATGCCGTCCGGGTGTTGGCATAGCAGGCGTTCAAACACGGCGTGGCTTTGGTAGCCGAGCATGCGGTAGGCGGCACTGTTGATGTGCAAGGCAATGTTTTGCGTAAGGTTGTGCACGATCAGCCCGTCGTGGCTGTGGTCGGTGAGCTCCAGAATCAGATTCAGGCGCGCATCCTCGAGGGCCAGTTGTTCTTCGGCGGCGCTGCGCTGGGATATTTCATCTTGCAGCTGCTGGTTGAACTGCTCGATTTCGTTGCGCCGCTGGTAGTGCTTTTGGGTGAACAAGGCCGCACTGAACAGCAGCAAGCTGAGCAGGCTGCCGCTGATAAAAATCAGCTCTGGCACAGGGCTGCGTAGCAACTGCAAAAAACGTGTGTTGGCGCTGACCCGTAGCTCGAAACCGGGGTGCTGAGGGATGGCAAAGGTGTGCCATTCGTCCTTGTTGGCCGCTGTGCCAAAAGCGAATACGGGCTGGCTGCGGTAATGCAGTTCGATGGCCAGTAATTCGCGGCGGCTGTCATCCAAGAGTGAATTGACCAGCTCATCGACGTCGAACGAGCTGACCAGTGCACCGCTAAATGCGCTGGCAATGTCGTCGGGTTGACCGGCATTGATGGGGCGAATCAAGTGCAGCTCGCGGGCTCTGAGGCCTAATACATATTCATTGCCGCTGTAGTCGTGGCGAAACAGGGCGGCATAGAGAGGAAGATCGCGGGGCAGCGGTTGGCCGTCATAGAAGGCCTGGTGCTTGGGCTCCTGCACGGGCCAGCGTACGGTGAGTTCGGGGGTGACCCAAATTAGCCGCACTAAAGAGGTTTGGCTGTCCAGCAGGCTACGGGCGTGAAGCTCCCATTCTTCTTGGTCCATGCCTTGATGGTGGTGCCAAATCAGCAGTAGGCGGGTTAGTTCGTCTTCATGGCGACGCAGGCGGCGTTGCAGGGAGTCAGCGAGGATGTGCCCTTCGCGCAGTAGCTGCTGCTCAAGGCGCTGATTCAGGCTTTGCTGCGCTTGCCACGCTAAGGCGCCGCTGGCGGCGATGAGGGTTGCCAGCAGCGCGATCAACGATAGGCGAATCAGTGCAGTGAGTGCCGAGGGTGCCATGCTGTACTCAAAAAACGGTCGTGCGTCTTTGCAGAGTAGTCGCTTCTCGCTGGGGCTTCCTCGTTACTGCGGGATGCGTGGCGTATGCGGCGGCTTAATCGACGCCGCGCGCAGGCGCTAAAACAGTGCGCTGAGCACTTGCCACTGCTCGTCGGTGACGGGCATTACCGACAGGCGCGAGCCTTTTTGCACTAAGGGGAAGTCGTCTAGGCCGTTGAGCTCACGCAGCTCGCTGAGCGGCAGTAGGCGCTTAATGCTGCGCGCAAAACGCACGTCTACAGCACTCCACGGGTTTTTCTCTGCGCTGGCTTTGGCGGCAAAGTAGGGGCTTTGTGGGTCGAGGGCGCTGGGGTCGGGGTAGGCGCTGCGGGCGATTTCGCCAATCCCGGCGATGCCCGGCTCGGCGCAGCTGGAGTGGTAAAACAAAAACAGATCGCCCTCGGCCATGTTGCGCAGGAAATTGCGCGCCTGATAATTGCGTACACCGTCCCAGCGACAGGGTTTTGCGGCGTTTTGCAGGTCGAGAAAAGAAAATTCGTCCGGTTCGGACTTCATCAGCCAGTAATTCATAAGGCTCCCAGCGCGATTAGTGCTTGTCTGACAATGACAAAATCCAAATAATATTGCCCGTCTTGCGGTGGTGGTCGGAAATGGGATCTGACGCAAAACCGACGCCAGAAAATTGCTTTAGCCTGTGCCCGCTTTTCATAAAAACAAAAAAAGAAGTGCCTTTTTTGGGGGATTTATGCAGCGCAAACCTGACCTATTGTGGATTTTGGCCCTGATTTTAGGGCTGGGTATTGTCACCACCGGCTACACCCAAAGCCAGTGGCAACCGGAACAGGCGGAAACCACCGCGCCGGTTATCTCGCTTCAAGCGCAGTAATTTTGCAACGCGGCTAATCCGCCGTGCTGGGTGCTGGGTGCAGGGATGCACCGTGCTCCACCTCACTCGCGTTCTCTGCTTTAACGGCTGTTTTTTCCTGAATACCACGCCTGATCGCTGGCGATGCCGTGCAGCGGTACATCCCATGCGGCGGTCGGTAATTGCGCGACTTTCTGGCACTCGTGAGCCAAACCAACGCGCTTGGGGCCTTGCCAATGCGCGCGGCGCTGCAGCTTGCCCAGTAGCCGATCATAAAACCCGCCACCCATGCCCATGCGATTGCCCTGCGGATCGAAACCCACCAAGGGCATCAGCAAGACATCTAAGCATTCAATGCGCCGCGCTGCTTGATGCTGGTAGCGCGGCTCGGCGATGCCAAAGCGATTGGTCTGCCAGTGGGTGTGATCAATGCGCTGAAACTGCATGGCGGTGCGCGGCCAGCGCTTGAGCACCGGCAAGTACACTTGCTTGCCACGGCGTTGCAGCCATTGGCTGAGTGGTTGTGGGTCGATTTCGCCATCGTTGGCCAGATACAGCGCCACATGCCGGGCACGGCGCAGCCACGGGTGTACGGCTAAGCGCTTTTGCAGCCGCTTGGCGGCGTGGCGTTGTTGCGCTTGGCTTAACGCGCGGCGCGCTTGGCGCAAGGTTTTGCGCAGCTGCTGGCGTTGTTGGGCGGGGGTAAGGCTAGACATAAAAGAAGAGAACTCCCCGAGATGCCGCTGTCGGGTTAGCCCTTGAACCCGAAAGTTCAAGGTGGCGGTTGGAGCGAACCTTAAGGCTTTCCGTCGTGCGGACATGCACACCGGCTCAGCTGCCAACCTCCGAGGTTGTGCGTATCGGCTCAGGGACATCACCGACTGGCGCACATGCCAGGGAGCGTGCCGCCGATTATACCGGAAAAATCCCTGCCGGCAGTTTTTAACCCTGCGACGAACTTAATCGTCTGTTCACCTGGGGACGAATTTAATCGTCTTTTTACCTTGATACGAATTAGTCGTCTTGGCGCGACAGTGCTTGTTCCAGCTTGCCGAGCATTAAGCTCAGTTGTTTCTCGCGGCCTTGGCTTTCGGCTTCCAGCTTGTTGCGTTCGAGTAACAGCTCGTGGCTGATGTTCAGCGCTGCCATTACCGCAATGCGGTCGGCGCCAATCACTTTGCCGGTGGCGCGAATCTGCCGCATGCGCTCGTCCAGATACTGGCTGGCGCGCTGCAGGTTGTCGCGTTCGTCCTGCGGGCAGGCAATGGCGTATTCCTTGTCGAGAATATGCAGGGTGACGGTGTCGTTACTGGGCTTCATCCGTCCTGCTCCAATGATTTGAGGTGCTGGATCATGGATTCGACCTTGTGCTTGGCCAATTCGTTCTTTTCGATCAGCTGGGCGCGCTCTTCACGCCACGCTTGCTCGCTGGCGAGCAGGGCGCGGTTGTGTCGGCGCAGGTAGTCGACCTGCTTGAGCAGTTCGTCCAGCTTGTCGCTAAGCGCCTGCAAGTCCACGTTTTCCATGGAAAATCCAAGGGTAAAAGAGAGTACTGGGCAACTATAGGTGGGCCAGCCCGTGGGGGTCAAACCAAGCGCATCACAGCGTTGTGCAGGCGTCACGAGTGCGCGTGTCGTCTTTGACTTGGGCTGATTTGGCGCAAGCCTTGGCTAACCTCGGGTGTTAGCATAGCGCGGTGTTTTTCTCGCTAAGTTGAAGCCCGTCATGTCTGCTGCTCCTTACTCCGCGTTGGCCGAATTGCTGGCGCAGGTTACCCCGCATGTTTCCCCCGCCGAATTGCACGGCCATTTGCTCGGCTATCTGTGCGCCGGCATCGAGCTAGACGACGCCACGTGGCTCAAAGCCGCCGGCGAGCTGCTCGGTCAGCCGCAAGATGTTTGGCCTGAAGCACTGGGCATGGCCATGCAAGGCCTGCGCGCCATGTCGGCTAAAGAGCTGGGTGAAGGCGAAATGGCCGTGGTGGTGCTACTGCCCGGTGACGACATGCCGCTGATCGAGCGCACCCGTGCTTTGGGTTACTGGTGCCAAGGTTTCTTGGCCGGTTTTGGCTTGGCCGGCGCCAGCCTGAGCCTCAGCGAAGACGCGCAAGAAGTGCTCACCGACTTGGCCGCCATCGCGCAAATTGGCAGCGAAGACAGCGACACCGACGAAGCCGAAGGCGACTACATGGAAGTGCAGGAATACCTGCGCGTGGCGCCCTTGCTGCTGTTTAGTGAGGCGCGCCGCCAGCTGCGCCAAGCGCAAGCTGACAGCAGCCAAAAGACCCTGCATTAATCGCCGGAGCCCGCATGAGCCGCATCTCTCGCAGTGAATACGCCCGCCGCCGCAAAGCGCTGATGGCGCAGATGGAACCCAACAGCATCGCCATTCTGCCGGCCGCGCCGGTGTATATCCGCAATCGCGATGTGGAGCACAGCTACCGTCAGGACAGCGACTTCCAGTACCTCACCGGCTTTCCTGAGCCAGAGGCTGTGCTAGCGCTGATTCCCGGTCGCGAGCATGGTGAGTTCATTCTGTTTTGCCGCGAGCGCGATGCCGAGCGCGAACTGTGGGACGGCCTGCGTGCTGGGCAAGAAGGCGCGATCAGCGAGTTTGGCGCCGATGACGCCTTCCCGATCAGCGATATCGACGACATCCTGCCGGGGCTGATCGAAGGTCGCGAGCGCGTTTATCACAGCCTGGGCATGAACGCCGAGTTCGATAAGCGCCTGATGGATTGGATCAACGTGATCCGCGCCAAGGCGCGTCAGGGGGCGCAGCCGCCGAACGAGTTTGTCGCCCTCGACCACCTGCTGCACGACCTGCGTTTGTACAAAAGCGCTGGCGAAGTGAAGGTGATGCAGCATGCCGCGGAGATCTCCGCGCAGGCGCACATCGCCGCCATGCAAGCCTGCGTGCCGGGGCTGAACGAATACCAAATCGAAGCCGAGCTGGAATACGTGTTCCGCAAAAACGGCGCTAAGCACGCGGCGTATAGCTCGATTGTGGCTGGCGGCAAGAACGCCTGCATCTTGCACTACACCGAAAACGACCAGCCGCTGAAAGATGGCGACCTGCTGTTGATTGACGCCGGTTGCGAGATCGACTGCTACGCCAGCGATATCACCCGCACCTTCCCCGTCAATGGCCGTTTTAGCACCGAGCAGCGCGCCATTTATGACTTAGTGCTCAAGGCGCAGCACGCTGCCTTTGCGGCGATCTCGCCGAATAATCATTGGAACGACCCGCACGAAGCCACTGTGCAGGTCATCACTGCCGGCCTCGTCGAACTGGGCTTGCTCAGTGGTGATGTGGACGAGCTGATCGCCAACGAAGCCTACAAGCCGTTCTACATGCACCGTGCCGGCCACTGGCTGGGTATGGACGTGCATGACGTGGGCGACTACAAGCTCGGCGGCGCGTGGCGCGTGCTGGAGCCGGGCATGGTGCTGACCGTCGAGCCGGGCATTTATATCGCGGTGGATAATCAGAGCGTCGATAAGCGCTGGCGCGGCATTGGTGTGCGTATCGAAGACGACGTGCTGGTCACCAAAACCGGCTACCAAGTGCTGACCGACAGCGTGCCAACCGACGCCGACGCCATCGAAGCCTTGATGGCGCAAGCGCGCGCCAGCCGCGCCGCGTAAGGAGGTCTCGTGACGCAGCGATTGGTGATTGTTGGTGGCGGCATGGTGGGCGCAAGCCTCGCTTTGGCGCTGCAAAACCACGCCCGCGAGCAAGGTTGGGAGCTGGTACTGGTCGAGGCTTTCGCCCCCAGTGGCGGCTTTCAGCCGAGCTACGACGCGCGCTCTACGGCGCTCAGTTACGGCAGTCGCTTGATCTTCGAGCGCTTGGGTGTGTGGGAGGCGTTGGCCGAGCGTGCCGAGCCGATCCGCAGCATTCATGTTTCCGACCGTGGCCGCTTTGGTGCCGCGCGCTTGCAGGCCGAAGACGAGCGCGTGCCAGCGCTCGGTTATGTGGTGGAAAACGCTTGGCTAGGCCATTGCCTGCTCGGCGCGCTGGATACCGACGTGGTGCAGTGGCGCTGCCCCGCGCATGTCACGCAGCTGCAGCCCGGTGCAGACGGCTACACCTTGCAGATCGAACAAGACGGCGACACCAGCACCTTGCACGCCGATTTGCTGGTGCTGGCCGACGGCGGTCGCTCGGGCCTGCGCGAACAACTGGGCATCGGCGTGCGGCAAACCCCGTATGGGCAGACCGCGCTGATCGCCAACCTAACCCCCGGCGAAGCGCATCAAGGCCAAGCGTTTGAGCGTTTTACCGAGCAAGGCCCGATGGCCCTGTTGCCGCTGGCGGATAACCGCTGCGCTTTGGTGTGGACTCGCCCCAGCGACGATGCTGAGCGCCTGCAGCAGCTCAGCGACAACGCCCTGCTGGCCGAGCTGCAAGATGCCTTTGGCTATCGCTTGGGCGGCTTTACCCAGATTGGCGCGCGGCATATTTACCCGCTGGCGCTGGTCGAGGCCGAAGAGCAAGTGCGCCCGCATTTAGTGGTGCTCGGCAATGCCGCGCACAGCCTGCACCCGATTGCCGGGCAGGGCTTTAATTTATCGCTGCGCGACACCGTGGCCTTGGCGGCGAGCTTACTGGCTAGCACCGAACCGCTCGGCACGCTGGCGCCGCTTAGCGAATTTCATGCGCGGCAGCAGCGCGATCAATGGCTGACCATTGGTTTCTCAGATCGCGTAACGCGGCTGTTCTCCAACAGCGACCCGTTGCTCTCACTGGGCCGCGGTTTGGGTCTGTTGGGGTTGGATGTAGTGCCTGTGGCCAAGCATTGGTTTGCGCGGCAGGCCATGGGGTTGGGAGTCAAGCATGTCTGAGCTATCCGCCGCGCGGGTTAAAGCGCAGGCGCGCAAGGCCAAGCTGTTGCGCTGGGGCTTAAGTCTGTATCCGCCGTATCTCGGCGCGGGCGTGCGGGTGAAACACATCAGTGCGGATTTTCGCCAAGCAACGGTCAGCATGGGCCTCAACCGGCTGAACCGTAATTACGTGGGCACCCACTTCGGTGGCAGCCTGTACAGCATGGTCGACCCGTTTTTTATGTTGCTGCTGCTGGAGTCGCTGGGCAGCGATTATTTTGTTTGGGATAAAGCCGCGCATATCGACTTTGTCAGCCCCGGCAAAGGCCGCGTGCATGCGCATTTCGCGATCAGTGATGCGCTGTTGGCCGAGATTGCCGAGCGCACGGCGGGTGGCGACAAGTACCTGCCCGAGCTGTGTGTCGATGTGCTGAATGACGACGGCGAGCTGGTCGCCCGTGTTCACAAAACCCTTTATGTGCGCCGCAAGCCCAAGGCGCGCACCGCGCAGGAGAGTGCATGAATCGCCATTATCGAGCCGACATCGTAGTGGTCGGTGCCGGCATGGTCGGTGCCAGTTTCGCCTTGGCCATGGCCGACAGCGGGCTGAATATTCTTCTGCTCGACGCCGCGCCTTTAGCGGTGGGCGCGTTTGACCCCGCGGGCGATTTTGAGCCGCGCGTCAGTGCACTGTCGGCGGCCAGTCAGCGCTTACTCACGCGCTTAGGCGCTTGGCAAGGCATCGAGCGCCGTCGCGCCACGCCCTATACCCGTATGCATGTGTGGGATGGCTCCGGCACTGGTGCGGTGAACTTCGACGCCGCCAGCGTGCATGCCGACGTGCTGGGGCATATCGTGGAAAATCGCGTGGTGCAGGATGCCCTGCTCGAATGCCTGCTGGATGCTGACATTGGTCTGCTCGGCGATGCGCGGGTGGAAACCCTGCACCAGCAAGACGGCCAATGGCACCTGCTGCTGGATAACCACGCGCAAGTCAGTGCGCCGCTGATTATCGGTGCCGACGGCGCGCGCTCGTTAATCCGCGAGCTGGGCGGTTTTAAAACCCGCGAATGGGATTACCTGCACCACGCACTGGTCACCAGCGTGCGCTGCGCTAAACCGCATGGCGGCGCGGCGCGCCAGCGCTTTACCGATCACGGCCCGCTGGCGTTTTTACCGCTGACCCGCGAGGGCGACGAGCATTGGTACTCGATTGTTTGGTCATGTGATGAAGAGCGCGCCCGCGAGCTGGAAGCACTCGACGATCAAACCTTCTGTGCCGCTATCGAACGCGCCTTTGAGGGCTCGCTGGGCAAGGTCGAACACGCCGATCGCCGCTTCCGCATTCCGCTACGCCAACGCCACGCTGTGCGCTATGTGCAAGATGGCTTGGCGCTGATCGGCGATGCCGCGCACACCATCCATCCGCTGGCAGGGCAGGGCGTTAACTTGGGTTTTATGGATGCCGCCGCTCTGGCCGAGGCGCTCAAACACGCCGTGACACGGGGCGAGCCATTTGCCAGCAAGCGCGTGCTGGGCCGTTACGAGCGCCGCCGTATGCCGCATAACCTCGGCATGATGGCCGCGATGGAAGGCTTTCAGCGCTTGTTCCAAGCCGACCCACTGGCCGTGCGCTGGGTGCGTAACGAAGGGCTGCGTCAAGTCGAACAATGGGACGAAGCTAAGGCGCTGTTTATTCGTCGAGCCTTGGGCTTGGAAGGCGATATTCCCGAGCTGGCGCGCTGATTGATTGCGCCTTTCTTCGTCAGCGCTGCGCTGCTCGGCCGCGCTGGCGAATTGATATAGGTCATTGATAAGGCAAATGTCAGTCATTATCATCCGCATGTAAATTCATTGCAGATGAGGCTTTGTCCATGCAAATGCGTCCCTTGTTCGCCGCTGTTGTACTGGCAGCAACCACCTTTACCGCCAATGCCGCTGAAGAGCTGGTGGTGTACTCCGCGCGTATCGACGACCTGATCAAGCCTGTCTTCGATGCCTACACCGCAAAAACCGGCGTTAAAGTCAGTTTTATCACCGATAAAGAAGCACCGCTGCTGGCGCGTTTGAAGGCTGAGGGCGCGAATACCCCCGCCGACATGCTGATCACCGTTGACGCTGGCAACCTGTGGCAGGCTTCGCAAGAAGACGTGCTGGAGCCGGTCACCAGCAAGGTGATTGAGGCCAATATTCCTGCGCAGTACCGCGCCACTAACAACACTTGGACTGGCCTGTCGCTGCGTGCGCGCACCTTGGCGTACTCCACCGAGCGCGTGAAAGACGGCGAGCTGAGCACTTATGAAGCGCTGGGTGATGCCAATATGGAAGGTCGCCTGTGCCTGCGCACCAGCCAGAAGGTGTACAACCAGTCGCTGACCGCCGCCATGCTGAAAACTTGGGGCGAAGAGAAGACCGAAGCCGTCGTGAAGAGCTGGGTTAACAACCTAGCCACCGATGTGTTCTCCGATGACACCGCGCTGCTTAAGGCTATCGATGCCGGTCAGTGCGACGTGGGTATCGTCAACAGCTACTACTACGGCCGCCTGCTTGCCTCGCAGCCTGATCTGAAAGTGAAACTGTTCTGGCCGAACCAAGCCGACCGTGGCGTGCACGTTAACTTGTCCGGTGCTGGCGTGACTAAGCATGCGCCGCACAAGGCAGAAGCCATCAAGCTGCTGGAGTGGATGACTGGCCCAGAAGCGCAGAGCATCTTCGCTAAGCTGAACATGGAGTTCCCGGCTAACCCGAGCGTAGAGCCGGCACCGGAAGTGAAGAGCTGGGGCGAGTTCAAGGCTGACACCATCAACGTGGAGTTCGCCGGCAAGCTGCAGCCGGAAGCGATCAAGCTGATGGACCGCGCTGGCTGGAAATAAGCCCACGCGCTGTGACCACAAAGCCGGGTTCGCCCGGCTTTGTGCTGTTTGCCGTTTAATCACCGCTGCCAACATGGCTTAGCCTTGGGCTTGGCGGCGGTCTGAATTAAGCTTGCCGCGAATTTCTGTGAAGAGTCTGCCGTGACCCACCTGAACTCCCGCTGGCTGTGGTACCCCTTAGCGCTGGGCTTTGCCGCGCTGGTGGCGATGCCGATTCTGGTGCTCTTGCTCAGCTGGAGCGAAGTCGATAGCAGCATCTGGCAACACCTGTGGGACACCCAGCTACCCACCTTGGTCGGCAACACTGTGGTGTTGGCCGTTGGCGTCGGGGTGGGGGTTGTGCTGCTGGGCGTGAGCTTGGCGTGGTTGACCAGCCTATGTGAGTTTCCCGGGCGGCGCTGGTTGGATTGGGCGCTGATGCTGCCCTTTGCGATTCCCGCCTATGTGCTGGCGTTTGTGTTTGTCGGCCTGCTGGATTTTGCCGGGCCGGTGCAAAGCACCCTGCGTGACTGGTTTGGCAGTGGCTTGCGCCTGCCGCCGGTGCGTTCTACCGGCGGGGTGATTACCGTGCTGGTGTTGGTGTTTTATCCCTACGTGTATTTGCTCGCCCGTGGCGCATTTATGGCCCAAGGCCGCGGCCTGATGGAAGCCGCGCGGGTGCTTGGTTTATCGCCGTGGCGGGCCTTTTGGCGCGTGGCGCTGCCCATGGCCTGGCCGGCGATTGGCGCGGGCTTGGCGCTGGCGCTGATGGAAACCTTGGCCGATTTTGGCGCGGTGTCGGTGTTCAACTACCAAACCTTCACCACCGCTATCTACAAAACGTGGTACGGCTTTTATAGCTTGTCCAGCGCCACGCAGCTGGCCTGCCTGTTGCTGGTGTTTGTGCTGGTGGTGCTGATGGCGGAAAAACGCCTGAGAGGGCAAACCCGTACCGCCAGCGAGCGTCAGCGTGCGGCGGCGTTGTTTCCGCTGCGCGGCGTGAAAGCGTGGGCGGCCAGCGCGTGGTGCGGCTTAGTGTTTGCGTTGGCGTTTGTGGTGCCGATTCTGCAGTTGCTTGCGTGGTTCTGGGAGCGTGGTCGCTTTGATTTGGACTCGCGTTATCTCGATCTGGTCAGCAACACGCTAAGCATTGGCGCGGTAGCGGCGCTGCTCACCGTGGCCTCGGCGCTGGTGTTGGCGTTTGCCCGGCGCCAATACGCCAGTCGGCAGATGCGTTCGCTGGTGGCGTTTAGCAATCTGGGCTATGCCTTGCCCGGCTCGCTGCTCGCGGTGGCCATCATGTTTGCCTTTAGCTACTTGGATAATCATCTGGTTATTCCTCTCTCGACCGCCTTGGGCGGGGCGGGCAAGCCGCTGCTGCTGGGCTCGCTGGCTGCGCTCTTGGTGGCGTACCTGATTCGCTTTATGGCCGTGGCGTATGGCCCGCTGGAAGGCGCCTTGGCGCGCATTCGACCGAGTATTCCGCAGGCCTCGCGCAGCTTAGGGGTGGGCGGCGTGGCGTTGTTTTGGCGCATTTACCTGCCGCTGCTGTTGCCAGGCTGTTTGTCGGCGGCGCTGCTGGTGTTTGTCGATGTGTTGAAAGAAATGCCCGCTACCTTGCTGATGCGCCCCTTCGGTTGGGACACCCTCGCGGTGCGCATTTACGCCCTCACCAGCGAGGGCGAATGGTCGCGCGCGGCGCTGCCCGCGCTGACCTTAGTGCTGGTCGGTTTACTGCCGGTGATTGGCTTGATCCGCCGCTCGGCGCGGCACTGAGCCGGCTGCGGCGCATTTCGCTGCCGTTCGGTCATTCCTTGGTCGTGATGTAGCGGCTACAATGCGCGCCTACAATGCAGATTCAATGGGCGGTGGGGGAAGCTCCATCGCCTTTGCTTTTTTTCATCCGCTATCGTTTAGCCGCTGTCAGGCCAAACGGGACCAGCAGGAGAGTTGTGATGGGTCAACGTACCCCGCTGTATGAGCAGCACGTGGCGCTGGGCGCCAAGATGGTCGATTTCGGTGGCTGGGACATGCCGCTGCACTACGGCTCGCAAATGGAAGAGCATCATCAAGTGCGCAAAGACTGTGGCGTGTTCGATGTCTCGCACATGACCGTGGTGGATGTCACCGGCCCGCAAGCGCAAGCCTATCTGCAATACCTGCTGGCCAACGACGTCGCCCGTCTGACCACCCCCGGTAAAGCGCTGTACAGCGGCATGCTCAACGAGCGTGGCGGCGTGATCGATGACCTGATCGTCTACCTCACCGACTTCGGCTACCGCGTGGTGGTCAACGCCGCCACCCGCGACAAAGACCTCGCGTGGATGCAGCAGCAAGTGGCTAAGTTCGACGCCACCCTCACCGAGCGCCCCGAGCTGGCCATGCTGGCTATCCAAGGCCCGAATGCGCGCAGCAAAACCGCCAAGTTGGTGAGCGCCGCGCGTGCCGAAATCATCACTGACCTGAAGCCCTTCCAAGGCCTGCCGGAAGGCGAATGGTTTATCGCCCGCACCGGCTACACCGGTGAAGATGGTCTGGAGATCATGCTGCCGGCGGCCGATGCCCAGCAGCTGATGACCGACTTGGCCGGCGCCGGCATTCCCCCGGCGGGTTTGGGCGCGCGTGACACCCTGCGCCTTGAAGCGGGGATGAACCTGTACGGCCAAGACATGAACGAAGACATCTCGCCGCTGGCCGCCAATATGGGCTGGACCATCGCGTGGGAGCCCGCCGAGCGCGACTTTATCGGTCGTAGCGTGCTGGAAGCGCAAAAGGCCGCCGGCGATCAACCCAAGCTGGTTGGTTTAGTGCTGGAAGAGCGCGGCGTACTGCGTGCCCATCAAGTGGTGCGTGTGGATGGCCTTGGCGAAGGTGAAATCACCAGCGGCAGCTTCTCGCCGACCCTAGGTTTATCCATCGCCTTAGCGCGTGTGCCGGCCGGTACCGGCGAGCGTGCCGAAGTAGAAATTCGTGGTAAGTGGCTGCCCGTGCGGGTGGTCGCCGCTAACTTTGTGCGCCACGGCAAGGCGCTGATTTAATTTGCGGCGCTGCCGCCCTTTATTTTGAGGAATGACTCATGAGCAACATCCCTGCAGAACTGCGTTACGTAGAAAGCCACGAGTGGCTGCGTCTGGAAGCCGACGGCACCATCACCGTAGGCATCACCGACCACGCTCAAGAAGCCCTTGGCGACGTGGTGTTTGTTGAGCTGCCGGACGTCGGCGCCGAGCTAGAAGCTGGCCAAGAGGCCGGTGTGGTCGAGTCGGTGAAAGCCGCCTCCGACATCTACGCGCCGATCGCCGGTGAAATCGTTGCCGTTAACGAAGACCTGGTCGATGCCCCGGAAAGCGTTAACAGCGAGCCGTATGACGCGTGGTTCTTCCGCATCAAGCCGAGCAACCCGGACGACTACAACGAGTTGCTGGATGCCGACGGCTATCGCGAAATCTGCGAAAACGCCTAATTACCCTGCGTGACCGCAACCTCCCGCCGCTGCGCGGATTGGCCTAGAGGCCACTTCAGCACGGCGGGTTTGCTCTTTTTTTTGAGGTAACCCATGTCGTTTCCTTCCCTGAATCAGCTGATCGATCACGAAGCCTTTTTGCGCCGCCACAACGGCCCCGATGCTGCCGAGCAGCAAAGCATGCTGGAAAGCCTTGGGCTGGCCAGCCGCGAAGCGCTGATCGATGAAACCGTCCCCGCCGCCATTCGTTTCAACCGTGCGCTGGAGCTGCCCGCCGCGCTGAACGAAGAAGAAGCGCTGGCGCGTTTGGCCGGTATCGCCAAGCAAAACCAGCTGTTCACTAGCCTGATCGGCATGGGCTACTACGGCACGCACACCCCTAAGGTGATCCTGCGTAACGTGATGGAAAACCCGGGCTGGTACACCGCCTACACGCCCTATCAGCCAGAAATCGCCCAAGGCCGTTTAGAAGCGCTGCTGAACTTCCAGCAAGCGGTGATCGACCTGACCGGGCTGGACTTGGCCAGCGCCTCGCTGCTCGATGAGGGCACCGCCGCTGCCGAAGCCATGGCCTTGGCCAAGCGCGTGGCGAAGAGCAAATCCAACCTGTTCTTTATCGCCGACCATTGCCACCCGCAGACCATTTCGGTGGTGCAAACCCGTGCCGAAGCCTTTGGCTTTGAGGTGCGCGTGGCGCCCTTGGCCGAGCTGGGCAACGAGCCGGTATTCGGCGCGCTGATTCAGTACACCGACACTTGGGGCGAAGTGCACAGCCTGAAGAGCCAGATCGAAGCCCTGCACGCACAAGGCGCGATTGCCTGTGTGGCCGCCGACATGCTCAGCCTGATGCTGCTCGAAGCACCGGGCAAGTTAGGTGCCGACGTAGTGTTCGGCTGCGCGCAGCGCTTTGGCGTGCCGATGGGCTACGGCGGCCCGCACGCGGCGTTCTTCGCCACCCGCGACGCCTTCAAGCGCGCCATGCCGGGGCGCATCATTGGCGTGTCGAAAGACGCCCGCGGCAACACCGCGCTGCGCATGGCGCTGCAAACCCGCGAGCAGCACATCCGCCGCGAGAAGGCCAACTCGAACATTTGTACCGCGCAGGTGCTGCTGGCCAACATGGCCGGCTTCTACGCCGTGTACCACGGCCCGCAAGGCTTAAAGCGCATCGCCCAGCGTGTGCATCGCTTAACCGCCGTGCTGGCTGCCGGTTTGGCCGCTAAAGGCCTGGAGCGGGTTAACAGCCACTTCTTCGACACCCTGACCTATCGCGTTAGCGCCGAGCAGCAACAAGCCATCGTGGCTCGCGCCGAAGCCGCGCGCATCAATCTGCGCATCGCTGACGGCCTGCTGGGCGTGAGCTTGGATGAAACCTGCTCCGAAGCCACCTTAGCCGCACTGTTCAGCGTCTTCGTGGGCGAAGGTCATGGCTTAGAAGTCAATGCGCTGGATGCCAGCGTCGCCCTCGGCCTGCCCGAGGCGCTGGAGCGCAGCGAACCCGTGCTGCAACACTCGGTGTTCAACAGCTACCACAGCGAAACCGAGATGCTGCGCTACCTGCGCACCCTCGAAGGCCGCGACTTGGCGCTCAACCACAGCATGATCCCGCTGGGCAGCTGCACCATGAAGCTCAACGCCACCGCCGAGATGATCCCGGTGACCTGGCCCGAGTTTGGCGCGCTGCACCCCTTCGTGCCTGCCGCGCAGGCGCAGGGTTACGCGCAGATGATCGGCGAGTTGGACAGCTGGCTGCGCGCCATCACCGGCTTCGACGCTATCTGCATGCAGCCTAACTCCGGCGCGCAGGGTGAATACGCCGGCCTGCTGGCGATCCGCAAATACCACGAAAGCCGTGGCGAAGGGCACCGCAACGTGTGCTTGATCCCGGCTTCTGCGCACGGCACTAACCCGGCCACCGCGCAAATGGCTTCCATGCGCGTACAAATCGTCGAGTGCGACAAGCAAGGCAACGTCGATATTGAAGACCTGCGCCGCAAGGCCGCCGAGTGCGCCGAGCAGCTGGCCTGCTTGATGATCACTTACCCCTCGACCCACGGCGTGTACGAGCAGGGCATTCGCGAAATCTGCGAAATCGTCCACCAGCACGGCGGTCAGGTGTACATGGACGGCGCCAACCTCAACGCCCAAGTTGGTCTGGCCCGCCCAGCCGACATCGGCGCCGATGTGTCGCACATGAACCTGCACAAAACCTTCTGCATTCCGCACGGCGGTGGCGGCCCGGGCATGGGCCCGATCGGCGTGAAAGCGCATTTGGCGCCGTTCGTGGCGAATCACCCGGTGGTGCCGATCAGCGGCCCGAACCCGGAAAACGGCGCCGTCAGCGCCGCGCCGTGGGGCAGTGCGAGCATTCTGGTGATCAGCTGGATGTACATCGCCATGATGGGCCCGCGTCTGAAAGACGCCACCGAAGTGGCCATGCTCAACGCCAACTACTTGGCCAAGCGCCTTTCGGCCGCCTTCCCGGTGCTGTACAGCGGCCAGAACGGCCGTGTCGCCCACGAGTGCATCATCGACCTGCGCCCGCTCAAAGCCGCCAGCGGCATCAGCGAAGAAGACGTCGCCAAGCGCCTGATGGACTACGGCTTCCACGCGCCGACCATGTCCTTCCCGGTGCCCGGCACCTTGATGATCGAGCCGACCGAGAGCGAGTCCAAGGCCGAGCTAGATCGCTTCGCCGACGCCATGCTGGCCATCCGCGAAGAAATCGCCAAGGTCGAACGTGGCGAGTGGCCGCTGGACAACAACCCGCTGATCCACGCGCCGCACACCCTGGCCGACATCACCGGCACCTGGGAGCGCCCCTACAGCGTGCAACAGGCCGTGACCCCGCTGCCGTTCGTCGCTGCCAGCAAGTTCTGGCCCAGCGTCAACCGCATCGACAACGTCTACGGCGACCGCAACCTGTTCTGCGCCTGCGTACCGATGGAAGACTACCGCTAAGGGTTAGCCCCCAGCGGTCAACAAAAAACCGGCAGCCTTGGCTGCCGGTTTTTTATTGCCTTGAGACATGCCTTAGCAGTGTTGGGCCGGAGCAGGGACCAAAACAGCAAAAAGGTAAAACGCTAGACAACAAAAAAGGGCTACGCTTTCGCGTAACCCTTTGATTTGTATGGTGCCGGCACCAGGAGTCGAACCCGGGACCTACTGATTACAAGTCAGTTGCTCTACCGACTGAGCTATACCGGCATAGGTCGCGCATTATACCTAGCGTTTTCTTCGTGTAAATGCCTGTTTTCCATCGAATTTAGGCAAAGGGCGAAAAGCGCGAACTGAACCTCTTAAGCGTGCAAAACGCCCGCGCTGCGTTACTTGGCAGTGCGGGCGTGTTGCGGCGCTGTTGCTGACTTACTGCTTGCGCAGTTCGAGGTTGTCGATCAGCAGGTTGTGTTGCTTCTGGGTGCCGACCAGCAGCAGGTCAGCGCGGGTCAGTTTGCCAGCGGGGACCTGTACGTTGCCTTGCAGCACAGCCCAGTTGTTGCCTTGGGTGGTAACGCTGGCGATGGGCAGGTACTGGCCTTGGCTGCCTTCTACTTCTACATACAGGTAGGCGCTGGCTTGGGCTTGCAGGCTCTTGTTGCTGCCGATGCGTACGTCGGCGCGCAGGCTGTATGCACTGCCGGCGTCGATGTTGCCCAGCAGGCTGTGGCTGGCGCCGCTGTTTTCGGCACTGCGGCGGTAGGCGACTAGGGCTTTGCTGCCGTTGTGTCCGTAGCGGCTGTTACCAGCGCGTGCGTGGAAGCCTGCAAAGCCGCCGATGCCGTTCTCGAAGTCGAAGCGGATCACGCTCGGTGCCGGCGGTACGCTCGGCGCGCTGGTGCTGCTTTCAACCAAGCTGATTTCATCGGCGAGCAGGCTAGCGCCGCTGGCTGTCCAGATCGCCACGTAGACGTTACGTAGGTTGCTGGCCGGCTGGTAGGTGAAGCTGCGTTCTAGCGGGGTGAACTCGTTGCCCGTCACGGAGGCTTGCACCAGCTGGCTGCTGCTGTAGGTCAGGCGGCCATCGGTGGTTTCGGACAAAATCGCTAAGTTGACGTTCTCGCGGCTGTTGGCGGCTTTGAGCATCACTTTGCCGCGCAGGGTGTAAGCGGTGCCGTTGCGCAGGCCGCTCACCGGGGTGGCGGCGAGGTCAAAGCTGTTGGTGTCGAGCAGCAGGGCGTTGTCGCGGCAGTCTTTGGCGATATTCACGGTGCTTAGCTGGCCGGCGCCAAACAGGGCTTGCCAGCCGTCGGTGTTGGCAAATTCGCCGTTGCTGACGAGGCCTTTCAGCGCTGGCTTGCTGCACCACGGCAGCGTCGGCGTTGGGGTGACGGGGTCGGTCGGGGTGGTGGGGTTGCCGGTGCTCGGTACTTTGCTGGGGCGGAAGCCGGCAATCTGGCTGGCCATGGTGTTCAGCGCGCGAGTCGCGTCGGCGCGGCCGTCCATGCCACAGGCTTGGCCAGAGCATTCGCTTTTCACCAGCAAGGGGTTAGAGAAGTACGGCGCTTGAGTACGGGCGTTGAACACGTGCGGATAGCCCATGATGGTGCTGAACTTGCCGTACACACCGTAGCCGCGGCTCCATTCGTGGGTGCCGCTATGGTTGCTGCTGGCGTAGTAGCCGTCTTGCTGGTCTTGCTCGTAGGAGTGGCGCAGGCCCATGTTGTGGCCGGCCTCGTGAGCGAAGGTGTTGAGGCCGCAATCCACGCCCACCAAGTTGTAGGCGATGTCTTTGGCCCAGCTGTAGAAGGCGTCGCTGTTCTTCGCGCCGGAGCCCATGTAGCCGATGCCGCACGTGATGTAACCATTGCCAGCGTTGGCGGCCAGGTTGATCAGGCTGACCACGTCGGCGCCGTACTGCTCGCGCAGACGTTGTACTTGGCTGTCTTTACGCAGGGCGTCGAGGTTGGCGCTGGTGACGTCGGCATAGTTGGCCCAGTCGAGCTTTTGTTTGTGCACTAAGCGCAGACGCAGGTCGATGTTGCTCTGCGCATAAGCGGTGTTGCTGTATTCGATATAGCTGGCGATACGCGCGTCGATATCGCGGCCATTGCTGGTTTTGGTCGCGGCATCGGTGTACAGCACCATGATGTCGACCGTTTGTGGCGCGGCGAACGCCAGTGGGGCCGCCAAACCAAGGGCGGCGCCAAGCCAATTGCGAGCGTGCATAGGAATATCCTTATTGTGTGGGTGAGGTGTTGTACTTAGCTGTTGGCCGGGATGGCCGGTGGTGGCAGCTCCCCAGCGGGCAGCTCGACCGTGTCGCCATGCGGATCAGCGCGGCGGGCGAGGTCGTTTTCGTTGGTGACCACAGTGCGGCCACTACGGTTGTCGATGATCACGCTGTAAGTGCCTTGCAGCGTGGTGACGCTGATGTGGGTTTCCAGCGCGCCGCGCACCAGCGTCATGCGCTCAATCTCGCTGCCTTCGGGCAGGGCGCCTTGCCACACCGGCACACCGGCATTGTTGTGGGTGCTGTCGAGCTGCACGCGCACCGGCTGTTCAACGCCGGGCAGGCCCATGACCAGCTCTTGGCCAACGCTTAACTCGCTGAGCCAAGCGGTGTCGATGTCGGTGTGGTATTGCGGTGTGCCGTCAGCCAGTGCGCTTTCGCGCAGCTGCTTGGCTTGCCACAGCTCGTGCCGCGCTTGGCCGGCTGCGGCCTTGGCGGCTGGCGCGCGCAGTTCGATAGTGTCGCTGCCTTCTGCGCTGCTGGGCGCGGTGGCGCTGATCTGCGGTTGCAGGCTGACGCTCACAGGTTGCGGTGTTGACGCGGCGAGGGGCGCCGGCGCGGTGTCTGTGGGTTGGCTTAGCCAGAGAGCGCCGGCAACGCCTGCCAGTACCGCCACGGGTACGCCGATCATCCATAAAGTGCGCATAACGAGAGTCCTAAACCAGTCAGTGATGCAGCAGTCTAGGACGGGGTTAGGCGCAACAACGGAGCTGGATCACACTCTGCTCGCAGCCAAACGGGCGATGTTGTGTTTTATTGCGTGCGTCGCACCGCAAGTGTTTAGGCGATCACGTTTTGTGCCGATCCCAATACGGCTCGGGGCCGAAGTGGTTGGCGAAGAAGTCGATAAAAGCGCGCACTTTAGGTGCCAGAAGACGCGCGCTGGGGTACACCGCCCACAACGCGGTGTCGCTGGCCAAGGGGTAATCGGCCAGCACTTGCACAAGCTCGCCGCGCGCCAGTTGTTGGTAGGCGCTCCAGGTCGAATTAATCGACAAACCTAAGCCTGCTACGCAGGCATCACGCATGGCCGTGCCGTCATCCACCCGCAGTCGGCCTTGAGTTTTTACGCTGATGACGCCACTTGGGCCGGTGAAGCTCCAATGGTCTAGGCCAAGCAGGTTAATACACTGATGGGCGCTGAGATCTGCCGGCGTTTGTGGTGTGCCGTGGGCGGCTAAATACGCCGGTGCGGCGCAGACGATGCGTCGATCCGCGGCTAGCTTGCGGGCGATTAAGCTGGAGTCTTTCAGCGCCGCATTGCGGATGGCGACGTCGAAACCGCCCTCGACCAAATCGACCATAGTGTCGCTGAGGCGCAGATCCAGCTGCAGGTGCGGAAAGGTAGCGAGAAAGCCGGCCAGCGCTGGCAACACATGCTGGCGGCCAAATGAGCCCGGCGCGGTGACACGCAAAACACCGCGCGGCGAGCTTTCCCCAGCACCCACCGCCGCGCGCGCTTGCTCGGCGCTGGCCAGTACATCCTCGGCATGCGGCAAAAAGGCTTGGCCTTCTTCGGTGAGCGACACCTTACGCGTGGTGCGGTGCAGCAAACGCACGCCGAGGCTGTCTTCCAGCTTGGCCAAATGCGCACTGGCCACCGCCGGCGACAAACCCAGCTCTTGCCCGGCTTGGCTGATGTTCTGCGTGACGGCAAGACGGACAAACAGTTTGAGGTGCTCTAGGTTCATAACTTTCAGCGCAATCTAAACGATGGGTACTTTAAAGGCTTAACTATCAATGAAAGTTTGTTTTTTGAGCGTTGTTTGCCCAGGCGAGCAGCAATAGCGACCAGTCAGGTGATGTCTTGCCCTTACGCCGTCACTTCCGACGCAGGGTTAATCACCCGGCCTAGGCCTAAGTTGCGCAGGTACAAGTCAACCACGCTGCGAATCACTTGCGGGTTGTCCATGCTCTGCACTTGGGTAAGCAACTCTTGCGCTTGCTGTTGACTGACTTGACGCAGTAGCCATTTCACCCGTGGCAGGTTGTTGGCGTTCATCGACAGGCTGTCGAAGCCCATGGCCATCAACAGCACGGCAGCGGCGGGGTCGCCGGCCATTTCGCCACAGATGCTCACCGGCTTGCCTTCGGCATGGGCGTCTTGCACCACTTTATGCAGCGCTTGCAGCAAGGCGGGGTGGTAGTAGTCGTACAGCTCGGCCACGCGCGGGTTGTTGCGATCAACGGCGAGCAAATACTGGGTCAGGTCGTTGGAGCCAATCGAAAGAAAATCGGCATGCCGGGCTAGTTCGCGCGCTTGGTAAACGGCGGCGGGCACTTCGACCATCACGCCAATCGGCGGCATAGCGACGTCTACGCCCTCATCGCGCACTTCGCCCCAGGCGCGGTGAATCAGGTGGCTGGCTTCTTCTAGCTCATGCAGGCCGCTGATCATCGGCAGCAGAATGCGCAGGTTGCCCAGCCCAGCACCGGCCTTGAGCATGGCGCGCACTTGCACGAGGAAGATGTCCGGGTGGTCGAGGGTCACGCGGATGCCGCGCCAACCCAAGAAGGGGTTTTCTTCTTTGATCGGGAAGTACGACAGCGGTTTATCGCCGCCGACATCCAGCGTACGCATGGTCACAGGCTGCGGGTGGAATGCCTGCAGCTGCTCGCGGTAAGTGGCTTGCTGTTCTTTCTCGCTGGGGAAGCGCTCCATCACCATAAACGGCACTTCCGAGCGATACAGGCCCACGCCTTCGGCACCATGATTGAGCGAGCGATGCACATCGGCGAGCAAACCGGTGTTCACCCACAGCGGCATGCGGCGGCCGTCGGTGGTTTCGCAGGGCTGATCGCGCAGCGCTTCTAAGCCTTTGACCAGTTCGCGCTCGTCTTCAATCACCGCGCGGTATTGGCGCTGCACTTCGTCAGACGGGTTGCTGAACACTTCGCCGTGGTAGCCGTCGACTACCAGCGTCAGGCCATCGAGGCGGCTGTAAGGCAGCTCAGTGGCGCCCATCACGGTGGGAATGCCCATGGCGCGGGCAAGAATGGCTACGTGCGAGTTACCCGAGCCTTTCACCGACACCAAGCCGACCAGTTTGTCGGGGGTGATTTCGCCGAGCATCGCGGGGGTGATTTCTTCGCTGACCAAAATGGCCTGCTCAGGGATTTCTACTTTGCTTTTGTGCGCTTGCTGCAGGTGCCCGAGCACACGTCGGCCTAGGTCGCGAATGTCGGTGGCGCGCTCGCGCAGGTAGGCGTCGTCCATAGCGTCGAAGCGCTTGATGTGCTGCTTGACCACTTGGCGCACGGCGCCTTGCGCCCATTGGCCGGTGCGGATGATGTCTTCGATTTCTCCGGAGATAGTCGGGTCGTCGAGAATCATCAGGTACACATCAAATAGTGCGCGCTCTTCGGGGCGCAGGGTGCGTTCTAGGCGCCCGGCGATTTTGCGCACTTCTTTGCGTGCGGCCTCAAGGGCTTCTTGGAAGGCAGCGAGTTCGCTGCCGACATCATCGGCCTCGCGGTCGGGCACGGCGTCTAAGTCGGCTGGTGGCAGCATCACCACCGCCGTACCGATCGCCACACCCGGGGCGCCGGGCACCCCCAAGAACTTGGCATCTTGCACGGGCTTGGCTTTGCGCCCGAGGCCACGAATTGAGCCCGTGGCTTCCGCGTGGGCAATCACGCCGGAGAGCTGCGCGCTCATGGTGACCAAGAAGGCCTCTTCGCCTTCATCGAACTGACGACGCTCGCGCTGCTGCACCACCAGCACGCCCATCACCCGACGGTGATGGATGATCGGCACACCGAGGAAGGAGTAATACTTTTCTTCGCCGGTTTCCGGGAAGTAACGAAAGTCTTTGTGCGCGGGGGCGTCTTCGAGGTTAAGCGGCTCTTCGCGGCGGCCGACTAAGCCCACCAAGCCTTCATTGCGCGCCAGCGATACCTTGCCCACCGCGCGCTTGTTGAGGCCTTCGGTGGCCATCAGCACGTAGCGCTGCTCGTCGGGGTCGAACAGGTAAACCGAGCACACTTGGGTGCCCATCACCTCGCGCACGCGCTGCACGATAACGCTCAATGCCGCTTTCAGATCTTTCGCGGTGCCGACTTCCTGGGCGATTTGCCGCAGGGTCTTGAGCATATCGATGGCCAAGCGCGCTACTCCCTAACTGTGAGCCTGGGGGCCAGTTCGCGCATGGCTTTGCGGTACACCTCGCGCTTAAACGACACCACCTGATTGAGTGGATACCAGTAGCTGACCCAACGCCAGCCATCAAATTCGGGTTTATGGTTTAAATCGACACGCACATTGCGCTCGTCACTGGTTAAGCGCAGTAAAAACCACTTTTGCTTTTGCCCAATGCACAACGGCTTACTGTGCGTACGCACCAAGCGTTGTGGCAGGCGATAACGCAGCCAGCCTTTGGTGCAGGCGAGGATTTTGACATCCGTCTCAGCCAGCCCTACCTCTTCTTGCAACTCGCGGTACAGCGCCTCTTCTGGCGACTCGCGCCCTTGAATGCCGCCTTGCGGAAACTGCCAAGCATCTTGATTGATGCGTTTGGCCCACAACACCTGACCGAGGTCGTTGGCCAGTATGATGCCGACATTGGGGCGAAAACCATCATTATCGATCACGGTACAACCCCTAATCTTTCAATGTCTTGCATTCTTCCACAAAGGCGCAAGTAGCGGCAACGCGCCAGCCTCGGCTGTCATAGGCAGGTCATGCTTAGGCAGGTATGCTGGTCGGCCTTTTTTTACCTTGATGGAGAGCGTCATGGCCTTGGCCCTGTTTGATCTGGATAACACCTTGCTGGCTGGTGACAGTGATCATGCTTGGGGCGATTTTCTGTGTCGGCACGGCATTGTCGATGGCGACGCTTACAAGGCGCGGAACGACGAGTTCTACCAAGACTATTTAAGCGGCAAGCTGGATATTCGTGAGTACCTGAATTTTTGCCTGGCCGTGCTGGGCGAGCACCCGCAAGAGCAGTTGGATGCCTGGCACGCGCAGTTTATGGCCGAGTGTATCGAGCCGATCATTCTGCCCGCCGGCGAGGCCTTACTGACCAAGCACCGCGCTGCCGGCGACACAGTGCTGATCATCACCGCCACCAACCGCTTTGTGACCGGCCCGATTGCGCGCCGCTTAGGCGTTGAACACCTGCTGGCCACCGAGTGCGAGCAAGCCGATGGCCGCTACACCGGCCGCACCACCGATGTGCCGTGCTTTCGTGAAGGCAAGGTCGAGCGTCTGGCGCGTTGGCTAAAAGACACCGGCCACAGCCTTGAGGGCAGCTATTTTTACAGCGACTCGCACAACGACTTGCCGCTGCTTCAGCAAGTGAGCACGCCGGTGGCGGTCGACCCGGATGACACCCTGCGTGCACAGGCCGAGCAGGCGGGCTGGCAGGTGATTAGCTTGCGTTAAACCGGATCAGCGCGGCGCAGCCGGTATACTGTGCCGCGCGATCGACGATCGCTCCCACCCATAATGACAACAGGGAGCCGCCATGACCCCGCTGCGACAGCAGGTCTACCTCTACTTAGAAGACAACCAGCGCTGGCTGCCGCGCCTGCTGCAGCTGGCGATTGCCTTGCTGATTTTGGCCAACGTGGCGGCGGTGATTTTAGAGTCCGTAGCGCGTATCGAGGCGCAATATGCCGAACAGTTTGTGCTGTTCGAGCGCATCTCGGTGGCGCTGTTCTCGCTGGAGTATTTACTGCGCTTGTACAGCGCGCCGGAGCACCCGGCCTTTGCTGAGGCCCGCTCGCCGCGTGTGGCGTACCTGTTAAGCCCGATGGCCTTGGTCGATTTGATCGCCATTGCGCCGTTCTATTTAGCCCTGTTTATCAACGTCGATACGCGCATCTTGCGCGTGCTGCGTTTGCTGCGCGTGTTTAAGCTGGCGCGCTATTCGGCATCGTTAGAGCTGCTGGGCACTGTGATGCGCAAAGAGGCGTCCAGCTTTGCCTCGGCGCTGTTTGTCATGCTGATCATCATTATCTTTGCCGCTAGCGGCATGTACGCGGTGGAGCGGCATATTCAACCGGAGCACTTCGGCTCGATTCCTGCGGCCATGTGGTGGGCTACGGTAACGCTCACCACCGTCGGTTATGGCGATGTGGTGCCGATGACCGCACTGGGCAAAGCCTTTGGCATGCTCATCACTCTGGCCGGCGTGGGCATGGCTGCTTTGCCGGCGGGCATTTTGGCCTCGGGTTTTTCCCGCGAGCTGGAGCTACGCCGCGAGCGTTTTAGCGAGCAAGTGCAGGTCGCGCTGGCCGACGGCCACTTGAGCGACGACGAACGCGATGCGCTGGATGACAGCGCCGAAGAACTGGGCATTCCCGATGAAGACGCCGCCGCATTGCTTGAGCGCGCCCAGCAGAATAAAAAATGCCCGCACTGCGGCGGGCACCTATAGCGCTGGGCGACTCAGAGGCTCTTCACGAAAACCTTGGAGTTGCGTTGAAAGTTATACAGCGAGGCGCGTGAGCTGGGCAGGCTTTCCACCCCGCAGGTGACAAAGCCGCGCTCTTGAAACCAGTGCGCGGTGCGCGTGGTGAGCACGAACAGCTGATTCAGACCAAGCGTCTTAGCGCGCTGTTCGATACGCGCCAGTAGCTCGTCACCGCGCCCGCCTTGGCGGTATTGCGGGTTGACCGCCAAGCAGGCCAGTTCACCAGCTTGCGAGTCCGGCAGCGGGTAGAGTGCCGCGCAGGCGATGATTAGCCCGTCGCGCTCGACAATGCTGAACTGCTCGATTTCGGTTTCCAGCACCTCGCGTGAGCGGCGCACCAGAATGCCTTGTTCTTCCAGCGGACGGATTAGCTCCAGCAAGCCGCCCACGTCGTCGATGGTGGCTTCGCGCAAGCGCTCGAATTGCTCTTGCGCCACCATAGTGCCGCCGCCGTCGCGGGTGAACAGCTCGGTGAGCAGCGCGCCGTTGTTTTGGAAGCTGACAATATGACTGCGCCGCACACCGCCCTCAGCCGCCTGCGCCGCCGCGTCGAGCAGCTCGGCCTGATAGCAGGCGCCTAAGCGCTGCAAATGCGCGCGGGCTTGGTAGGGGCGCAGTTCACGCACCAGTTGCTCGTTGTCATCCAGCAGACCGGCTTCTTCGCCGTAGAGCACCAGCTTGTCGGCTGCGAGGGCAATGGCGGCGCTCATGGCCACGTCTTCGCAGGCGAGGTTGAAGATCTCGCCGGTGGGCGAATAACCCAGCGGCGAGAGCAGCACAATGCTGCGCTCATCCAGCAGGCGTTGAATGCCTTTGCGGTCGATACGCCGCACTTCGCCGGTGTGGTGGTAGTCGATGCCATCGTGTACGCCCAGCGGCCGGGCGGTGACTAAGTTGCCGCCTGCCACGCGTAAGCGCGCGCCTTGCATCGGCGAGGCGGCCATATCCATCGATAAGCGTGCTTCGATTTCCACGCGCAGACGGCCCACGGCATCCATCACGCATTCCAGCGCCGCGCCGTCGGTGACCCGTAAGTTGTTGTGGTAACGCGGCGACAGGCCGCGCTCGGCCAAGCGCGCCTCAATTTGCGGCCGCGAGCCGTGCACCAGCACCAAGCGCACGCCAAGGCTGTGCAGCAGCACCAAGTCGTGAACGATATTGCCAAAGTTGGGGTGCGCCACGCCTTCGCCCGGCAGCATGACCACAAAGGTGCAGTCGCGGTGCTGGTTAATGTACGGCGAGGCATGCCGCAGCCAGTTTACGTAATCAAGCATCAGCGCTTCCTTGAGGCTGGGGTTCGGCTGGGCGCAGGCAGCACTCGTCGATTAAGCCGCGA
Organism: Atopomonas hussainii; assembly: GCF_900109735.1. GTDB lineage: Bacteria > Pseudomonadota > Gammaproteobacteria > Pseudomonadales > Pseudomonadaceae > Atopomonas > Atopomonas hussainii. Next base: position 158,424 of record NZ_FOAS01000003.1, on the reverse strand, counting down.
AGCAGCTGGACGGTGGGCTCAATGCGCGCAAGGTCGAGATATTCGTCGGGTTGGTGCGCACAGGCAATATCCCCCGGACCTAAAACAATGGTTTGGCAGCCGAGGGCTTTTAAATACGGCGCTTCGGTGGCAAACGCGGCGGATTCTGCCGAATGCCCGGTGAGGCGTTCGGCCAGTTGCACCAGTGGGCTATCGGCCAGTTCTTCAAACGCCGGCACGCCGGGGAACAGCGGGCCGTAGTCGATCTGCACTTGGTGTTCGGCGGCAACGTCGGTGAGCTGCGCGCGGATTTGTGCGCGTAACTCGTCGCTGGCCATGCCCGGTAGTGGGCGCAGGTCAAATTCCAGCGCGCACTGGGCGCAGATACGGTTGGGGTTATCGCCACCGTGTATGCAGCCGAGGTTTAGCGTTGGCACCGGCACGCCAAACAGCGGGTTCTGCCAACGTTTTTGCCACTGGCCGCGCAAGTCGAGCAGGCGGCCAATCACCGCATGCATGGCCTCCATGGCGCTGTGGCCGAGGCTAGGGTCGGAGGAGTGCCCGCTCTGCCCGGTGATGTTGATCTGCTCCATCAAGATGCCTTTGTGCAAACGCACGGGGCGCAGGCCAGTGGGTTCGCCAATCACCGCCTTGCGCGGCAGCGGACGGCCCAGCTTGGCCAGCGCGCGGGCGCCAGACATGGAGCTTTCTTCGTCGCAGGTGGCGAGAATCATCAAGGGCTGTTGCAGCTTATCCAGCGGCAGCTCTTTGAGTGCTTCAATAATCAGCGGGAAAAAGCCCTTCATGTCGCACACGCCGAGGCCGTACCAGCGGTCGTCGCGCTCCAGCAGCTTGAGCGGGTCGAGGCTCCAGCGGCCGCTATCAAACGGTACGGTGTCGGTATGCCCGGCGAGAATCAGCCCGCCGGGGCCTTGGCCTAAGGTGGCGAGCAGGTTGAATTTGCCGGGCTCAATCTCTTGCAGTTCGCAAGCAAAGCCAAACTCGCCAAACCATTGCGCCAGCTGCTCGACGACGGGCAGGTTGCTTTGGTCCCACTCTGGCTGAGTGCAGCTCACCGAAGGTAAGGCAATCAGCTGACTAAATTGCTGTTTTAGGCTGGGCAAAGGCATCGCGGCTCTCCGTCGTTGAGCCTTCATCATAGGGCGCTTGTGCGCTTAGCCCAAATCGACAGGCAGAAAAAAGCCGCCGGGCAGAGCCTGCGCGGCGGCTTTTGGGAGAACTTGTCAGTGCGATTAAGCGAATAAAGTCCGCAGGATGGTAAAGAACACCACCGACAGCAAAGCGCCCACCGGCAGGGTGATCACCCAAGATAGGAAGATCTGCCCCACCACGCCCAAGTTCAGCGCCGCAATACCACGGGCCAAGCCGACGCCCAGCACCGCACCGACCAAGGTGTGGGTGGTAGAAACCGGCAAGCCTAACGCCGAAGCACCGACCACTGTGGTGGCGGTAGCCAGCTCAGCGGTGAAGCCACGACTGGGGGTCAGTTCGGTGATTTCTTTACCGATGGTGGCGATGACTTTGTAGCCATAAGTGGCCAAGCCAACCACGATGCCCACGGCACCCAGCAGCAGCACCCAGCCTGGTACGGCTGATTTAGAAGCGGCCTGCGCTCCGGTTTCCAGCGCGCTAACAATCGCAGCCAGCGGGCCAACGGCGTTCGCTACGTCGTTGGAGCCGTGGGCAAAGGCCATGGCGCAGGCGGTGAAGATCATCAGCACAGCGAAGATTTTCTCCACGCTGGCGAAGTGGAACTGCTTGTCCGCTTCCACATCGACTTTGATGCGGCTAATCAGCGCCATGCCGACAAACATCACGAATAGGCCGACGCAGATAGCAATCAACAGGCCTTCCACGGTGCTCAGGTGCAGGCCAATATGCTTCAGGCCTTTGGTCACGGTCAGGATGCTCACCACAAAACCGGTGAGGAACATGTAGAACGGCACGTAGCGCTTGGCGTTTTTAAACGGATCATCGCTGTTGATGATCAGCTTCTGCACGGTGAGAAACAGCACAAAAGCCACCGCACCCGACAGTACCGGCGACACCACCCAGCTGGCGGCGATCGGCGCTAAGCCTTCCCACTTCACCGAGTCCATCGATACGCCCACCGCAGCAAAGCCAATCACTGCGCCGATAATCGAATGCGTGGTAGATACCGGCCAGCCTTTCATCGAGGCCACCAGCAACCAAGTACCGGCCGCCAGCAGGGCCGACATCATGCCTAGCACCAGTAAGTCCGGCGGAATCACCGAGGCATCGACGATGCCGCTTTTAACCGTGTCGGTTACTTCGCCGCCGGCTAAATAAGCGCCGCAGAACTCGAACACCATGGCGATGATGATCGCTTGTTTGATGGTCAGTGCGCGCGAGCCGACGGAGGTACCCATGGCGTTGGCAACATCGTTAGCGCCCACACCCCAGGCCATGAAGAATCCAAACAGACAGGCCAGCAGCAACAACACTGTGCCGTATTCAGCAATCAGAGACATGTGAAATTTCTCGTTGGTTAAGACAATCCGCCGGCGTTAACGCGCCAGCAGTTGTTCCAGGCGGTTGCCCACGCGCTGGGCACGGTCGGCGACATCACCGATCCAATCGATCACCTGGTAGAGGAACATGACATCCACCGGCGGCAGCTGCTTTTCCAGTTGGAACAGCTGCTGACGCACTTCCACTTGCAACTTGTCCGTGTCGTTTTCAATTTGGCCGAGTTCTTCGATCAGGGTCTCGACCAGTTGCGCTTCGCGGCCGGCGAAACCGCTTTCCAGCAGTTCGTCCAGCTCTTGAACGGCTTTCTTGGCTTGCGCGCTGGCATCCACCGTGCGTTGCACGTAGTGGGTCATCAGCGGCTGCATCGGCTCGGGAATGGCCATCTGCCGGCCCAGCATCAGGCCAGAAATATCCTTGGCGCGGTTGGCGACCTTGTCCTGTACACTGAGCAGCTCTAGCAGGTCCGAACGCGGCACGGGCAGGAACAAGCTTTTCGGCAGGTGCAGACGCACATCTTTTTTCAGCTTGTCGGCTTCATGTTCCAATTGCGACATTTCTTTTTGAATGTGCGCAGCTTGCTCCCAATCACCCGCGCAGGCGGCCTCAAAGAACGGCAGCAAACGACTGGCGCACTCATGAGCCTTTACAATGTGATCCTGCATTGGGCCAATGGGCGAGCGGGCAAACAGCCCCATCAAGGATTTAGTCGGCATACGGCAATACCCCGTAAAAATTTCGCGGCAGTATAGGGATCACGCCCTCGATCTGCCACTTTCTGTCATTAAATGGTCATAAGCCTCTGGGCTCAGCACGTCATGTTCAACGAAATCGAAATCAAGCTACGCGCCACCCCCACCACGCTAGAGCGCCTAAAGCAGCATGCGCTGATTAAAAAGCGTAGCAAGGACGGCTGGCAGCGTGTGGCGCTGTTTAACCAGTACTTCGACACCCCCGAGCGCGCGCTGGCGCACAGCAAAGTGGCGCTGCGCCTACGTAAAGATGGCGAGCAATATATTCAAACCCTGAAAACCCGTGGCCAGAGCGTGGCGGGTTTGTCGGAACGTCATGAGTGGGATTGGTATCTCGACAGCGCCCAGCTGGATATCAGCAAGCTGGACGACAGCTGCTGGCCGGCGGAGTTGGCCGAGCTCAATAAAGCCACCTTGCAGCCGATTTTCTCCACCGATTTTGTGCGGGAAAAAACCGAGCTGGCCTGGGGCCGTGGCAAGCAAAAAGTCATCATCGAAGCGGCGCTGGACCAAGGCAGCGTGGTCGTCGGCGAGCACAGCGAACCGATCTGCGAAGTAGAGCTAGAACTGCGCCAAGGCGAGCCCGCCGCGCTGCTCGCCCTGGCCTGCGAATTGGCCGCAGACTTACCGCTGATGCCCTGCGATATCAGCAAGGCCGAGCGCGGTTATCGCCTGTTTGATAGCGCCAGCTACAGCTTGCGCTTGCCACAGGTGAGCTTAAGCGCCGAGCAAACGCTGGACGACAGCTTTGCCGCGCTGGGTTGGCAGTTACTCGGCGCCAGTCAGCGCTTAGCCGAGCAATACCGTTTTAACGGCCATTGGAAGCTGCTGGTTGAGTGGGTGGATTTGCTGCTTAGCCTGCGTGCGCTGTTGGCCAGCCCCGGCCAAGCCGTGCCGCGTAGCAGCACCAGCGCCTTGCGCCAGCATCTCGATGCATTGATCGCCACATGGCAGCCGCGCTCGGTAGAGGGCTATTACGAGCAAGCCACCCGCGAGGCCGCACCGGCACAGTTTGCCGAAGAGCTGGAAGGCACTCGCTGGGGCCAGTTGTCGCTGGGCTTAGCGCAGCTGCTGTTGACCCGCGCATGGCAAGCAGAACGCAACGCGAAAGGCACTAAAATCGGTGGCGTAGCGCTGGGCAACTGGCTGCTGCACCAATTAAAAGACGATGCCGAAGCGCTGAGCACACCGCTGGCGCTGGCTGAGCAAGATCCTGAACGTATCCGCGAGCAAACCCCGCGCCTGCAACGTGTGTGTCTCTGGTTAGAACATGCCCGTGGCTTGCTGGAGCTGCCCGAGGTTGACCGCTTCTACGGCGAGCTGAACAAGCTGCGTTACTTCGCCTATGTACCCGGCAGCGAGGGTTTGGAAGCCTGTCAGCATCAGGCGCATACTGTGCGTACCCTCAAGGCTTGGCGCGCGCTAAGTCGCTAAGCTAGACGCATTGAATCGAGTCAAGGAAGCATGAGCATGAACGCAGCAACACCCAGCCCCGACCGCGTTGTCGATTTGGCCGACGTGCTGCGTGATTTGGTGCGTGAAGAACGGGTCACCCAAGCGGCGGCTGAGCACTGCTTAGCCATCCGCCGCAGTGCGTTCACCAACAAGCAACACCCGCTCGACTTCCTCGCCTGCCAAGAGTTGCCCGATCCCAAACGGCCGGGCAAAAAACTCGATTTAGAAGTGCTCACCCAATGGCTGGCCGAGCGCAGCGGCCAGCCGTATTTGCGCATCGACCCGCTAAAAATCAACGTCGCGGCAGTGACCCCGCTGATGTCGTATGCCTTTGCTCAGCGGCATAAGATTCTTGCCGTGGCTACCGATAGCGACAGCGTCACCATCGCCAGTTGCGAGCCGTGGGTGCACAGCTGGGAAAGCAACCTGCGCCATGTGCTCAAGCGCGAAATCAAGCGTGTGGTGATCAACCCGCTGGATTTAGAGCGCTTCACCAACGAGTTTTACCGCGTGGCCAAATCGGTCAGCGGTGCCGGTGCGGTGGATCAGAAGATCAGCGGCGTGGGCAACTTTGAGCAGCTCTTGCAACTGGGTGCCGACCCCGATGCCAACGACGCGCACATCGTTACCATCGTCGACTGGTTGTTCCAGTTTGCCTTTCAGCAGCGCGCCAGTGACATCCACATCGAGCCACGCCGCGACATCGGTTTAGTGCGTTTTCGTATCGATGGCGTGCTGCACAATGTGTACGAGTTTCCCGCCAACGTCACCATGGCGGCGATTAGCCGCCTAAAAAGCCTTGGGCGGATGAACGTGGCCGAGAAACGTCGTCCACAAGATGGCCGGGTAAAAACCCGTACGCCACTGGGTAATGAGGTCGAGCTGCGTCTATCTACCCTGCCCACCGCCTTCGGCGAGAAGATGGTGATGCGTATCTTCGACCCCGAAGTGCTGCTCAAGGGCTTCCACGAACTGGGCTTTGGCAACGACGACTTAAAGCGCTGGACGCACATGACCAGCCAACCCAACGGCATTATTTTGGTTACCGGCCCCACTGGCTCGGGCAAGACCACCACGCTGTACACCACCCTCAAACAGCTGGCCACGCCGGAAGTTAACGTGTGCACCATCGAAGACCCGATCGAGATGATCGAGCCGTCGTTTAACCAAATGCAGGTGCAACACAATATCGACCTGACCTTCGCCAGCGGCGTACGCGCACTGCTGCGCCAAGACCCGGACATCATCATGGTCGGCGAGATCCGCGATCTGGAAACCGCCGAGATGGCCATACAAGCATCGCTGACCGGTCACTTGGTACTGTCTACCTTGCACACCAACGATGCGCCGACGGCGATCACTCGCCTGCTTGAGCTGGGCGTGCCGGCGTACCTGATCAAAGCCACGGTGCTCGGGGTGATGGCGCAGCGCTTGGTGCGTACCTTGTGCCCGCACTGTAAAGCGCCGACGTCGATTCCCGACGATGACTGGCAAGAGCTGACCCGCCCTTGGTCGTCTGCCGCACCCACCAAGGCGCAGCAAGCTGTGGGTTGTGAAGAGTGCCGCGACACAGGCTATCGCGGGCGTGCTGGGGTGTACGAAATCATGCCGCTGACCGACAGCCTGAAAGACTACATCCACGCCGACTGCGACCACATCGCCCTGCGCCGCCAGGCGTTTAAAGAGGGCATGCGCAGTCTGCGTTTGGCCGGTGCGCAGAAGATTGCCGCCGGACAAACCACGCTGGAAGAAGTGCTGCGCGTTACCCCGCAAAGCGAGCAGCGCTAATTCCGCGTCATTAAGGGCTGTCCCTCGGGCTGCCGCTCGGCTAGGCTTATCGCAAAACGATAACAACACCGACGCAGTGAAGCGCACCTACCACTACCTCATCAGCCTCTGCTGGCTTCTCGGCTTTTGCCTGCAAGTCAGCGCCGCAACGGCTATCGACCTCAGCCAACCCAGTTATAACTACCTGGGTAAAGACCTGTATTACCTGCTTGAAACGCGTCCGCAACCGCTCACCTTGGCGCAAGCCATGCAGGCGCAGCGGCAAGGTCAGTTTATGCAGCACCCCAGCAGCGTGTTGCATCTCGGCATCAACCCACCCGCACACTGGGTGTATTTACCGCTGGAAAACCAGCAAGACCGCCCCGTGCTGCGCTATCTGGAAGTCGGCCCGGTATGGGTCGATCGCTTTGATGCCTATCTGGTGGAAAACCAGCATGTTTTATTCGCCAGCAGCGCCGGCGACGAACTGCCGCAACATGCCCAGCCGGTGCCTGTACAAGGTTATGTAATGCCTCTGCAAATACCGCCCGGCCGCAGCGCACTGTTCTTACGCTTTGAAACCATAGACACCCAACCCTTGATGCTGCGCTTGTTAACCAGCGAACAGCAGCAGCGCCTCATCCTCTGGAACAGCTACAGTCATGGCGGCTTGTATGGCTTTTTATTGGCCCTGATCGCCTTCAATCTGATGCTGTTTGGCGGTCTGCGCGACCGTAATAGCCTTAATTACTCGGTCTTTCTCGCCACCTTTATCGCCCTCAACCTCACCTATACCGGCCACTTAAATGCCTGGGGTTGGCCAGAGACCGCGTCGATTACCCATTACGGCATTGTCGTGCTGATGGTGGCGATGGCGTGGACAGGCCTGCACTTCGCCCGGCACTTTTTGCAGTTGGCGCAGTTCTACCCGCGCCTCAATGGGCTAATTAAGCACTACAGCAATGCCTGTCTGTTGCTGGTGGTGGCCTTTGCCAGTTTTGATATGGCCTTGCCGGCGCAATACCTGACGTTTGCCGCGCTGGTGGCGTTCCCGTTCATCATGATGGCCCTCGGTGCGCTGTGCTGGCGCAAAGGGCTGTTGGCGGCGCGTTACTTCTTGGCGGCAACCACCTTCGGCATGCTAGGCACCGCCATCAGCAACCTCACAGTGATGGGCGTGCTGCCGTTTACTCTGCTCGGCTATCGCGCGGTAGAGGTCGGCTTGTTGATCGAAGCGACTCTGCTGGCATTAGCCTTGGCCTACCGGATGCGCCAGCATCAAGCCGCTCGCCTGCGTGCAGAAGAGCTGGCGCGCACCGACCCGCTGACGCAACTGCTCAACCGCCGCGCCTTCTTTGAATTAAGCGACCGCCTGTGGAGCACGTCGATTCGTAATCAGCGCCCGCTCGCGGTGATCTTGATCGACATTGACCATTTCAAGCGCATCAACGATGAACACGGCCATGCCACCGGCGACTTAGTCTTAGTGGCTGTCAGCACCTTGTTGCAACAGCTGGCGCGGCATGGCGACTTAACCGTGCGCTGGGGCGGTGAGGAGTTCCTGCTGCTGCTGCCCGAAACCAATGCCGAACAAGCTTGCCTACTGGCTGAGCGCCTGTGCGTGCGCATTGCCCAACTGAAACCCTCTGGCATTGCCGTCAGCGCCAGCTTAGGGGTGGCGCAGTTAGGCGGTGAAAGCAATCTGGATGAACTCATCAACACCGCTGACGAGCAGCTGTATCGCGCCAAACACGCGGGCCGCAATCAGGTGGTGTGTGCCCATGCGGCGGGCGAATAAGCGTCACGCGGCGATAAAACTCAACTAGGCTGAGAAAAAAACACCAGAACCTCCACCTTGAAAGCAATCAACCACTGGCTACGTTCAGCTCTGGCTGTGCTGAGCCTAATTAGCGCGCCCTACGGCTTTGGTGCCGTAGAACTCACCGAGCCCAGTTATGACTATCTGGGTCAAGAGCTGAGCTATTTCTTCGAGCCCGAAGGGCCGCCCTTGTCACTGTCTGAGGCCATGGCAGCGCGGCACAGTGGGCAATTCCAATCGCATCACAGCCGCGTCTTGCACTTAGGCTCAGCCCCTAAGCCGCACTGGGTATATTTGCCGCTACATAACGCTGACGATAAGGCGCTGCGCCGCACCTTAGAAATTGGCCCCGCATGGATCGACCAGATGAATGTCTATCTGCTGCACGGTCAGCAGGTTTTGCAGGCGTTTTACGCTGGTGATGCTAAGCCACGGCAACAGCGGCCTGTGCCTAATCAGGGTTATCTCTTTGTTCTCGACGTGCCGCCGGGCAATAGCGGCCTCTATGTACGCTTTGAAAACATCGGTTCGCACCCACTCGTGGTGCGCCTGTTAGAAGAAACACAGCAACGCACAGTGGCGAAATGGATCAGTTTCATTGACGGTGCACAACTGGGCTATCTCCTCGCCTTGATCGCCTTTAACTTGATGCTTTACAGCGGTTTGCGCGACCCCAATACACTGAACTACTCAGTGTTTTTGTTTATTTATGTGCTTCTGTATCTGCTGTCTTCCAGCTATATCAATGAGTGGTTTTGGCCAGACTCCAACCATTTCGGCATTTTAATGCTGCTGGTCGCCGTGGCCTGGAGCAGTCTGCACTTTGCCCGTCATTTCCTTGATATTCCGGCACTTTATCCGCGCCTAAATAGCCTGCTGAAATGGGGCGCCAATGCCTTTATGGCGCTGTCCGTGCTGCTGTCGTTAAGCGGTTTCTATGTGGCCGGTATGCGCCTAACGTTTATCGCCCTCATCATTTACCCGGTCGTGATGGTGGTTTTAGGCGGGCTCTGCTTAAGTCGTGGCCTGCTCGCCGCACGTTATTTTCTGGCGGCCTCGGCCTTTGGCTTGCTTGGCACCGCCACCACCAATTTGGCGTTGTGGAATGTTTTGCCCTTCAACACGTTGACGTTTAACGCGATGAAAATCGGGGTTCTTTTGGAAGCCACGCTGCTGGCGTTGGCCTTGGCCTACCAAATGCGCCAGCATCAAGTGGCGCGCCTGCAAGCTGAGCACATGGCGCGTACGGACCCGTTGACTGGGCTGTTTAATCGCCGCGCGTTCTTCGATGTCAGCGATAGTCTGTGGAGCACCGCCATGCGCAATCATCGGCCGCTGTCGGTGATTCTGCTCGATATCGATCACTTCAAGCAGATTAACGATCAACACGGTCACGCCACTGGTGACTTAGTACTCATCGCCCTGAGCAAACTGCTCCAGCAAACCGCCCGGCATGGCGATATTTGTGTGCGCTGGGGTGGTGAAGAATTCTTGCTGCTACTGCCCGAAACCCATGACGTGCAGGCCGCGCACTTGGCTGAACGGCTGCGCGAGCAAGTCGAGCGACTGAAGCCGGCTGGCCTTAGCATCACCGTTAGCTTAGGCGTGGCGGAGCGCGGCAATCACTACAGCCTCGACAGCCTGATCAATGACGCCGACCAGCGCCTGTACAGCGCCAAAGACGCCGGGCGCAATCAGGTTTGCCATCAAGCCTGCGTAACGTGCAGCGATGAACTGGGGCAAGCCCTGTAATCAGCCGTTTTTGTCCGCCCGCGCCGCTTTAGCCAACACCATAGGCCCGCAGCGTTGGTAGCCAGCCGCCACATTACGGCTGTACTTGGCATGCCAAGCAAAGACAAATTGGCCATTTTTCAGCTTATCGACCACCATGCGCGCCACCCCTTGGCGCACGGCAGGGCAACCTAAACTGCGACCAATACGGCCTTGGCGGCTGATCCACGCGGGGTTCACATACGCGGCACCATGAATCACGATAGCGCGCTCGCGGGCTTTATCGTTAAGCCCCGGCTCTAGGCCATCCATGCGCAGTGAATAGCCATGCTTGCCGCGATAGCTCTCCGCACCTTGGAACAAGCCCAGACTGGTTTGGTGCGAATTCACGCGGTTAGAGAATTGTGTGGCGAGGTTCTCACCCGAGGCACGGCCATGCGCCACATAATCGCGCAGCAACAGGCGTTTACGGTTTAAGTCGAAGATATATAAGCGCTTTTCGGTGGAAGGGCGGGAGTAATCAATCACCGCCAAGCGTTGCGCCGGTTTCGCACCATGGTTAATCGCGCACTGCATCGCCGCCAGCGCGTGACGCAACGCCTGCCGATCGAGTTGCGGCGCACGCTGCGCCAATGCTTGAAATAAAGATGAATCGGCAAAAGCCGGTGTGCTCAGCCAGCACAACATTGCCAGCCCAACGTTTCGCAACCACGCCGCGCGCATACTGCTCCCCCATGGCCCGGCAATGTCCCTATTGGTCGTCACGTTGGCATACCTATACTTGTTATGTTGCTATGGATAGCAATCAGGATAGCCGGTAACGACACGGAGCCCGTACAAATTGATCAAAAAAACAGCACTTTACCTGAACATGCTCATGTTGAGTGTGCCATTGGTCGCGGCTGCCGAAGTGCCTTGGCCACAGTGCGCCGCGATTTCTGCGCAAGATGATCGGGCCCTGCAAGCGTTTTACCACCCCTTAAACGACCAGCCGCAATGGCTGCAAGCGGGCCAACGTGAGCGTTTGGCTGAGGCGCTGGCGACACTGGCCGATGATGGTTTAAACCCCGACGACTACCGCCTAGGCAGCACAGCACCGCAAGCGCTTGACTGCGCAGAACTGACGCACAGCTTGGCGTATTGGCACGCCATGCAGCACCTGTATTTTGGCCGCTTGCCGCAGGAATTACTGGAGCCCATCTGGCAACGTGAGCCATGGGATAAACCCGCCGCCGAGGCCCAGCTGCTCCGTTGGGCACAGGCGTTTGTGCAAAAGCCTGCGCAGGGCTTTGCCAAAGCCCGGCCACTGTCGGCGCAATACGCTGCGCTACGCCGCGTGTATGCCGCCGAACGCGAGCAAGCCTATGCCGCTTGGCCGCTGGTTGAGCCGGGCGCACTGCTCAAGCTCGGCAGTCGCGGCGCGCGCGTGACGCAGCTGCGTGAACGCTTAATCGCCAGCGGGCACTTAACGGCCGAGCCTGTCGCCGAGGCCGAACTGTTCGATCAAACACTCGCCGACGCCGTGCGGCAAGTGCAGCGCGAGCATGCCCTTAACCCCGATGCGCTGGTCGGCAGTGGCACTCTACAAGCGCTGAATCTTGGCCCAACACAGCGCCGCGATCAGTTACGGGTGAACTTGGAACGTCTGCGTTGGTTGCGGCACTTCTTCGAGCCCGACTTACTGCTGATCAATGTCGCCGCTGCCGAGCTACATCTGTACCGCGATGGCCAGCCGGTGTGGCACACGCGCACCCAAGTGGGCCGCGCCGAGCGGCCAACGCCACTGCTTAAATCACGCCTGTCGCGCCTAACCTTAAACCCCAGCTGGACGATTCCGCCGACCATCTTAAAGAAAGACAAGCTGCCGAAGATTCGCGCCGACCTTGCCTACTTAGAACAAGAGAACCTGCTGGTATTGGACTTCAACGGTAAGCAGCTCGACCCCACGAGCATCGACTGGGCACGCCCCGGCGGCATCATGCTGCGCCAACCTCCGGGGCCGAAAAACCCGCTGGGGCATATGGCGCTGCGCTTTGCTAATCCGTTCTCGGTGTATTTGCACGACACGCCGAGCCAAAACTTATTTGCCAAAGCGCCGCGCACCTTTAGCTCGGGCTGCGTGCGTATCGAGGCGGTGGACACCTTAAGCAGCTTGCTGCTTAGCGAGGCGGAACTTACCCGCGTGCAAGAGCTGCTGGCTAAAGGCGACACCTATGAATACCGCCTTGCGGCGGGCATTCCGCTGCTGATGGCGTACTGGACGGTCGAGGTGGATGGCCAAGGGCACGTCACTCGCTACCCCGACAGTTACGGCCATGATGCTAAGATTTTGCAGGCTTTACTCAAGGCCGATGCGCGCTCTCGTATTTAACCCGTAAAAGGAACACTCACATGGAAATCGGTGGCGTTATTTCACTGTTTGTCGGCTTGGCTGTGGCCATTGTCTTTATGGGCTTCAAGGTTGTGCCGCAGGGTTACCAGTGGACGGTCGAGCGCTTTGGCCGCTACACCAACACGCTCAAGCCGGGCCTGAACATCATCATTCCGGTGATGGATCGCATCGGCCACAAGATCAACATGATGGAGCGCGTGCTGGACATCCCCCCGCAAGAGGCGATCAGCGCCGACAACGCCATCGTCGAAATCGACGCGGTGTGCTTCTTCCAGATCGTCAACGCCGCGCAAGCCGCTTATGAGGTGAGCGAACTGGAATACGCGATTCGCAACTTGGTGATGACCAACATCCGTACTGTGCTGGGCTCCATGGAGCTTGACCACATGCTCAGCCAACGCGATGCGATCAACGAGCGCCTGCTGCGCACCGTGGATGAAGCCACCACGCCGTGGGGCGTAAAAGTCACCCGTATCGAGATTAAAGACATCACCCCGCCGACCGACTTGGTCGAAGCCATGGCCAGCCAGATGAAAGCCGAGCGCTTAAAGCGTGCGCAAGTTTTGGAAGCCGAAGGCGCTCGGCAGGCACAAATCCTCACCGCCGAAGGTAAAAAACAAGCGCAGATTCTTGAGGCCGAAGGCGAACGCCAAGCGGCATTCCTCGAAGCCGAAGCCCGCGAGCGTGCTGCCGAGGCAGAAGCCAAGGCTACTCAGATGGTTTCTGAAGCCATCGCCAGCGGCAGCCTGCAAGCGGTGAACTATTTCGTTGCGCAGAAATACGTCGAAGCGCTTGGCCAACTGGCCGCCGCGGATAACAGCAAGGTCATCCTTATGCCGCTCGAGTCCAGCCAACTGGTCGGCACGCTCGGCGGGATTGGCGAAATCGTTAAAGAGACCTTCGGCAATAAGGGCTAAGCCATGCTCGATTACCTGCACACCTTATCGTTTTGGGACTGGCTGGGCTTTGGCACCTTGTTGCTGATTATCGAGGTGCTCGGTACCGGCGGTTATTTCCTCTGGCTGGGGCTCTCGGCAGCCTTGATCGGCGTGCTGACATGGCTGTTTCCGGGCCTCGACTGGCGCGGCCAGTTTTTGCTGTTTGCCGTGATGTCGGTGATCAGCGGCGTGCTCTGGTGGCGTCAGCAGAAAAACAACCCCACCCCCAGCGAGCAGCCGGGGCTGAATCAGCGCGGCACCGAGCTACTGGGGCGAACCTTTAACCTGCACGAAGCGATTGTCGAAGGGCGCGGCAAAATCAAAGCCGGCGACACCCTGTGGCTCGTCACCGGGCCCGATTTACCCAGCGGCCAAGCGGTGAAAGTCACAGCCATCAACGGAGTGATTCTGACCGTGCATCCGGCCAGCTGAGTGGCTTAACGCTGGCGAAACTGCCCCGGCGTTACCCCACACCAACGGCGGAAGGCTTTGCTGAACGCACTCTCGTCAGCAAAGCCGAGCTGCTCGGCCAACTGTTGAATGCTGCGCCCGTCTCGCAGGCCTTGTTCGGCCAAACGACTGAGCACTTGCTCGCGCAGCAGCTTAAAGCTGGCACCTTCTTCGGCGAGTTTGCGATTCAGATGCCGGCCACTGACGGCCAGTCGCTCGGCCACGCGCTCTTTACCCCAGGCGGGAAATTCGTTGAGTAGCTGCGCCACCTGCGCGCTCAAGCTGCTATTGCCCAGCGCGTCTAACTGCTGATCGGCCAGCTGACGCAAATGGCTGCACATGGCCGGATTAGCTTGGATCAGCGCTTGGCTAAGTACCGCGCGCGGCAGGCTCAACGCATTGCTGGAGGCTGAAAAACGCACCGGGCAGGCCAGTACTTGCTGATAGGCGTTATTGGCCGCCAGCGCTGGATGGGCAAACTGCACGTGTAAGTCCAGCTCACGGCCACCGCTAATCCAGCGGGTCATATTGATCAGGCTGGCCAGCACGGCTTCCACACGCATCTCAGTCAGCACGTTGTAGCGCGGCTGATAGCTGAGCACGCAGCGCTCGCCTTCGTGCTGCAGGCTAAACTCGCCGCCCTCGCCAATAATCGGGTAGTACTCCAAGAGCGCCTCCAGCGCCTCGCCTAAGCTGTCGCAGCTCATCAGCAGCACGCCGACCAAATCCAGATGGCCTATGTGCAGGGCATGGCCCAACTGCAAGCCCAGCAGTGGCTCGCGGCTTTGCGCGGCCAAGTGCTGCCACAGGGCATCTTGCTGGGCCAGCGGCACGCGGCTGGGCAACTTGCTCGGCCATGCTGGCGGCAAGCTGAGGCCTAAGCGCTCGGCGGCCTGACACAGGCCTTGGGCGTATTGCACGGTGATGGAAGGGGTAATGGAAGGGGTAGACGTCATGGGCGCGATTTAACCAGATCAGGTCCCGAATCGACCGTGCCAGCGCGGCGCGGCTTTTCTAAGCTGGCGATAAGCATAACAACAAGCAAGCCGCCATGACCCCGATCAAGCCTTACGGATTCGCCACACGGTGCCCACGATGAACGCCGTGGAGATTCAATTTGACCCCGCCAGCCTAGTGCTGATCAACCTGCTGCTGGCGGTGATGATGTTTGGCGTGTCGCTGGAGCTACGCGTGGCGCATTTCAGCGCCATTTTGCGTGCACCGAAAGCTCCCGTCGTGGGGCTAATCGCGCAATTTTTGCTGCTGCCAGCGCTGACCTGCGCGTTGATCTGGCTGCTGCCGATTGCCCCCGAGCTGGGCCTAGGCATGTTACTGCTCGCCGCCTGCCCCGGCGGCACCTTCAGCAATATCATGACGTGGCTGGCGCGCGGCGATGTGGCGGTATCGGTGAGCATGACGGCGGTGTCGAGTTTGGCCGCCAGCGTGCTTACGCCGCTGAATTTCGCTTTTTACGCCTGGCTTAATCCGAAGACCCAAGCGCTGCTGAGCAGCATTCATATCGCCCCGCTGGAGCTGCTGCTGATGGTGCTCTTGGTGCTCGGCGTGCCCTTGGTGGCCGGTATGTGGGTGGGGCGGCGCTTTCCGCAGCTTTCTAAACGCATCGAGCAACCGCTGCGCTGGGTGGCATTGGCGGTGATGCTCGGTTTTGTTGCGATTGCCTTTGGCCGCAATTGGTCGGCGTTTGTCGAACACTTCCACCTGTTTTTCTACTTGGTGGTGGGGCATAACGCGCTGGCGCTGCTGGTGGGTTTTGCCGCTGCGCGCCTGACCAGTTTAAACCCCGCACAGCAACGGGCGATCACCCTTGAGGTGGGCATTCAAAATGCCGCGCTGGGGCTGGCGATTATCTTTACCTTCTTCCCGCAAGCTACCGGCATGCTGCTGATTGCCGCGTTCTGGGGCACGTGGCACTTGGTCAGTGGTTTGCTGCTGGCGCTGTATTGGTCGCGCCAACCGTTACCGGTGTTAAGCGAGGCCAAACCATGTGCGTAACCTTAATCACAGGTGCCGCCAGCGGCTTGGGTTGGGCGCTGGCGCAAGCCTGTCAGGCGCGTGGCGATCAACTGCTGCTTACCGACCTCAATCAAGACTTGTTAGAGCAACGCGCCGCCAGCCTCACGGCCACTAAGGTGATTAGCTTGGCCGGCGATATTTGTGACGAGCAAGTGCAACTGGCCTTAGTAGATGCCTGCTTGGCCGAGTTTGGCCGCCTCGATGTGCTGATCAACAACGCCGGCATTACCCATCGCTCGCTCACCCAGCGCACGGCGCCTGAGGTGTTTCGCAAGGTGATGGCGGTGAACTACCACGCGCCGCTGGAACTAACCCTTAAAGCTTTGCCGCTGCTTAAAGCCAGTCGCGGGCAGATTGTTGCCGTGGGCTCGATGGCCAGCTGGATGCCCGTGCTCGGCCGTGCTGGTTACTGCGCAGCGAAAAGCGCCTTGGCGCAAGCGTTAGAGGTGTTGCGCGGCGAAGTGCGCCGCGATGGCGTGCGTTTATTGCTGGTGTACCCGAGCTTTTTGGCCACGCCGATTGAGCAAAACGCCCTCGGCGCCGATGGCCAAGCGGCCAGTCATGCACGCACCACACTCGGTACTTTGCACAGTGCCGAGTGGATGGCAGACAAGGTCATTCTCGCGCAAGCCCAAGGCTTAGAGCGTTTATTTCCCGACCGGCGCACGCATCTGGCCAGCTTGTTGTGGCGACTGGCGCCGAGCTTTTTCCATCGGCAGATGTGCCGCCGTTTTGCTGCGGAGCTGCACTGATGGAATGGTTAAGCGCCGCTTGGCTGGCCGTGGGTGTGTTTATTCTGCTCGCCTACACGCTGGAGGCCATCACCGGCTTTGGCAGCATCGTGATTGCCTTGTCGCTCAGCGCCTTGCTGCTGCCGATCGAGCAATTACTGCCGGTGCTGGTGCCGCTGAATATCGGTTTAACCGGTTATTTAGCGTGGCGTTATCGGCAGGCCATCGATAAGCCCTTGCTGCTCAAGTTGATTCTGCCCGGCATGCTGCTCGGCACCACAGCAGGCTATTTTGTGCGCCCGTATTTGGATGAAAACCTGCTGCGCCAGCTGCTCGGCGTGCTGGTGTTGTGGTTTGCCGGTCGCGAATTGTGGCGCTTGCGTAGCGCCACTGTGGCGAGTGCCCACCCGCTGTGGCTAAGCCGCGTGCTCACCTTGGGCGGCGGCCTGTGTCACGGCTTATTCGCCAGCGGCGGGCCCTTGTTGGTGTACGCATTGGCCGGCAGCACGCTGGATAAAACCCGCTTTCGCGCCACCTTAGTCACCGTTTGGTTCAGCTTAAACAGCCTGCTCACGCTGGCGTTCCTTGCTGACGGCCGCCTTAGCGCGGCGCTCCCGCACATCGCTCTGTTCGCGCCCTTGCTGCTGCTCGGGCTGTGGGTGGGCGAAACCCTTCACCATAAGGTCAACGAACGGCATTTCCGGATCGCGGTGTACTGGCTGCTGCTGGTCACTGCGCTGATTTTGCTCTGGCCGCGCTGAGGACAGTTCCATGCAGTACGACATCGCCATCAACCACGCGCGTTATTTCGACGGCTGCGGCAGCCCCGCCGAGGTGCGCCACCTCGGCATTAAAGACGGCCGCGTGGCCTGCGTGAGCCTCGCACCGATCAGTGCCGAGCAGGCCGCGCAAGTGATCGACGGCCACGGCCACTGGCTAACCCCGGGCTTTATCGAGTGCCACTCGCATTACGATGCCGAGGTGATTGCCGCGCCCGCGCTGAAAGAGTCGGTGCGCCACGGCGTCACCAGTGTGGCGGTGGGCTCTTGCTCAATCAGCATGTTGCTGGCCGATGCCGAGGATTGCTCCGACCTATTTACCCGCGTCGAAGCCGTGCCGCGCGAGCTGGTGTTGCCGGTGCTTAAAGAGAAAAAAACCTGGCGCGACCCGGCTGGCTACCGCGCCTTTTACGACCAACACCCGCTGGGGCCGAACGTGTGTTCCTTCTTAGGCCACTCGGAACTGCGTGTCGCGGTGATGGGCCTTGAGCGCGCCACCAGCAAGGTGAAACCCACAGAGGCCGAGCTGCAGCGTATGGAAGAGCTGTTGGAGCAGGCGCTGGATGCCGGCTGCATCGGCCTGTCGGTAATGACCACTAAGCTCGACAAGATGGACGGCGACCGCGCCTGGTCTAGCCCGCTGCCGTCGACCTTTGCTACCTGGCACGAGTTCTCGCGCCTGTTCGCCATTTTGCGCCGCCGTGGCGCGGTGCTGCAGGGCGCGCCGAATGCGGTCACTAAGGTGAACGTGTTTGCCTTCTTGTGGCAGGCGCATGGCTGGGGGCGCACGCCGCTAAAATGCAGCATGCTCACCGCGCTGGACCTTAAAGCGCAGCCTTTCCTGCATCGCATCACCCGCGCTTCCGGCTGGCTGGCCAATACCGTGCTGCGCGGCAACTTTCGTTGGCAGACCTTGCCCGCGCCGTTCACTGTGCATTTGGAAGGGCTGAACGTGAACGCCTTTGAGGAGTTCGGCGCCGGCGAAGTGCTGCGCGATATCAAAGACGAAGACATGCTCTACGAGAAAATCGACGAGCCAGAATTTCGTGCGCTGTTTAAAAAACAGGTGCAGGCCATCTTTACCAAAGGCCTGTGGCACCGCGATTTTGCCGACAGCTGGATTACCGATTGCCCCGACGCCAGTTTGGTTGGCCGTAACTTCGCCGGCATTGGCCGCGAGCGCGGCAGCGACCCGGTAGACACTTACTTCGCGCTGGCCAAGCAATACCGCAACGCGCTGAAGTGGAAGACCAACTACGGCAATCACCGCCCCGAGATTGTCGAGCAGCTGATCGCCAGCCCGTGGACGCATCCGGGCTTTGCTGACTCTGGTGCGCATTTGCGTTCCATTGCGCAGTACAACTTCCCGCTCAGGTTCTTGAAGTACGTGCGCGATGCCGCCGAGCAAGGCCGTGCCTTTATGCCGATCGAAAAAGCTGTGCAGCGTTTAACCGGTGAGCTGGGCGAGTGGTTCGGCATTAACGCCGGCACTCTGCGCGTGGGTGATCGGGCCGACTTAGTGCTGATTAACCCCGCAGGCTTAAATGAGGAGCTGGACAGCATCAGCGAAGCACCGATGGAAATCCTCAACCTGCCGCGCTTGGTCAAGCGTAACGATGCAGCGGTCAAAGCGTGTCTGATCAATGGCCGTGTGGCCTACCAACAAGGCAGCGAATACCCCGAGGCATTAGGCAAGCAGCGCGACTTCGGGCAGTTTTTGCCCGGCGTGCAGGTAGTGCCGCGCATGACTACGGTATAAGTGCATTTCGCGCAGGCATTAAAAAAGCCTGAGTGGTTACCCACTCAGGCTTTTTCTATTCGCTGCTAGTCAGCTACTACTTAGACCTTGCTGCGCTCATAGCGCTTACGGTCGTTTTCGTTGAGCATTTTCTTACGCAGACGAATCGACTTCGGCGTTACTTCGACCAGCTCGTCGTCATCGATGAATTCCAGCGCTTGTTCCAGAGTGAACTTGAGTGCCGGAACCAGCTGAATGGTTTCGTCCTTGCCGGAAGCGCGCATGTTGTCGAGCTTCTTGGCCTTGGTGGGGTTGATCACCAGGTCGTTGTCGCGGCTGTGGATGCCGGCCAGCTGGCCTTCGTAGACTTCGTCGCCCGGGGCGAGGAACAGCTTACCGCGGTCCTGCAGGGTTTCCAGCGAGTAGGTCAGGGCGGTGCCGCCGGCCATGGAAACCAGCACGCCGTTCTGCCGGTGCGCCACTTCACCGGCCTTGATCGGGCCGTAGTGGCTGAAGGTGCTGGTCAGAATACCGGTGCCGGAAGTCATGGTCAGGAAGGCGTTACGGAAGCCGATCAAGCCACGCGCCGGAATGGTGTATTCCAGACGAATACGGCCTTTGCCATCGGGGATCATGTTGGTCAGATCGCCCTTACGCAGACCCATTTGCTCCATGATCGGGCCTTGGTGCTGCTCTTCGATGTCGATGGTGACGTTTTCGTAGGGCTCTTGCTTCTCGCCGTCTTCGTTCTCGATGATCACCACTTCCGGGCGGCCTACGGCCAGCTCGAAGCCTTCGCGGCGCATGTTTTCGATCAGTACCGACAGGTGCAGTTCGCCACGGCCAGAAACCTTGAACTTCTCTGGGCTGTCGCCTTGCACAACGCGCAGGGCCACGTTGTGCAGCAGTTCTTTGTCCAGACGCTCTTTGATGTTGCGGCTGGTGACGAACTTGCCTTCTTTACCGGCGAACGGCGAGTCGTTGACCTGGAAGGTCATGCTCACGGTGGGCTGGTCAACGGTCAGCGGCGGCAGGGCTTCGACGTTCTGAGGATCGCACAGGGTGTCGGAGATGAACAGCTCGTCGAAACCGCTCACGCAGACGATGTCACCGGCTTGCGCGGTTTGTACTTCGACGCGCTGCAGGCCGTGGTGGCCCATGATCTTGAGGATACGGCCGTTACGCTTTTTGCCGTCGGCGCCGATGGCGGTCACCGGAGTGTTGGCGTTGATCTTGCCGCGCGCGATACGGCCGATGCCGATCACACCCAAGAAGCTGTTGTAGTCCAGCTGGGAGATTTGCATCTGGAACGGGCCGTCCAGATCCACGCTCGGAGTCGGTACATGGTCGATGATGGCCTGGAAGATCGGGTCCATGTTGTCGGTCATGTTTTCCGGATCATCACCGGCGATGCCGTTCAGGGCGCTGGCGTAAACGATCGGGAAGTCCAGCTGCTCGTCGGTGGCGCCTAAGTTGTCGAACAGGTCGAAGATCTGGTCGATAACCCAGTCAGGGCGCGCGCCGGGGCGGTCGATTTTGTTCACTACCACGATCGGACGCAGGCCGGCCTTAAAGGCTTTCTGGGTCACGAAGCGGGTTTGCGGCATCGGGCCGTCTTGCGCGTCCACCAGCAGCAGTACGGAGTCCACCATGCTCATCACACGCTCAACCTCGCCGCCGAAGTCAGCGTGGCCGGGGGTGTCGACGATGTTGATGTTGTAGCCGTTCCACTGGATGGCGGTGTTCTTGGCCAGAATGGTAATGCCGCGCTCGCGTTCTTGGTCGTTAGAGTCCATCACGCGCTCGCCTTCGGCTTCTTTACGATCCAAAGTGCCGGAGAGCTTGAGCAGCTTATCAACCAGGGTGGTTTTACCGTGGTCAACGTGGGCGATGATGGCGATGTTTCTGAGTTTCTCGATCACAGTCGTGTCCTACTTAGAGCGGCGGTTTTCGCCGCCTTAGTCAATGGGGTCAAAGTTACGGCCTGAAGACGACCGTGTTATCGGGAGGATGGCGACGCCGCCGACCGTGTCGGCTAATGCGGCAAAGTTTCATGCACGGGGCCCCGTCGCTGGCTGCGGACGATACACGCGCACGTTGGTAAAGCCTTCGCTGACCAAATGCTGGGCGTGCAAGCGGCTCATCACGCCGCGATCGCAATACAGCAGGTACTGGCGATTGGCATCCAAGTTCTTGAACTGGCTGTTGATAGCGTAGAAGGGCAGGGCGCGCTGCTCCACGTCGGGCAGGGTCAGCGGTGTGTCTTCGACGTCATCGGGGTGGCGAATATCCAGCAGCACTTGGCCGGGGAGGATTTGCTCGACGATTTCCACTTCGGCGCTTTCGCCCAGTTCGTCGATCACGCGGGCCATTGAGGTAATCGTGGTTTGCGCCACGGCTTGCTCGAGCACAGCCATGTCGAACTTTTCTTCTTCGCGGGCAATGCGGCGTGGGCAGGCGCGGGTGGTCGGGTTGACCGAAATCACCCCGCAGTACTCGGGCATGTTGCGCGCGAAGTCGCCGGTGCCGATGGCGTCGGCGGTGTCGATAATGTCTTGCTTGTGGCTGACGATCAGCGGGCGCAGCACCAGCTTGTCGGTGGCGCGGTCGATGATGCCGAGGTTCGGCAGCGTCTGGCTGGACACTTGGCCGATGGCTTCGCCGGTGACCAGTGTGGCGATTTCCAACTCGTCAGCAATCTGTGTGGCGGCGCGCAGCATCATGCGCTTTAAGATCACGCCCATCTGGCTGTTGTCCACTTGGCTTAAAATTTCGCCGACCACGCCTTCAAACGGCACAGTGACGAACAGCAGCTTGTGGCCACGGGCGTACTTCTGCCACAGGTAGTGGGCGACTTCTTTAACGCCCAACTCGTGCGCGCGGCCACCTAAGTTGAAGAACACAAAGTGGGTGGTCAGGCCGCGCCGCAGCATTTGATAGGCAGCGACGGTGGAGTCAAAGCCGCCGGACATCAGCGTCAGCACTTGCTCCATGCTGCCCAGCGGGTAGCCGCCGATGCCGTAGTGCATGGCGCGGACGATAAACACCTGCTGATGACGAATCTCGATGCGAATCAGCAGGTCAGGGTTCTTGAGATCCACCCCGGCTGCGCCGCAGTTTTGATTCAAGCCGCCGCCGACATAACGCTCGACGTCTTGTGAACTGAATTCGTGCTTGCCAGCGCGCTTACAGCGAATGGCGAGGGTCTTGCCGGTGAGCTGTGCACCAAAATGTTCCCGACACTGCTGATAAATGGTGTCGATATCGGTGAGTGGGTATTCCCACACCTCAAGAAAGTTGGCCACGCCGGGAATGCACTTTAAGCGCTCGACCAGTTGCTCGCGGCTGCGCTCGTCGCTGACTTGGGTGTCGACTTGCAGGTTGTCCCATTCACCGGTGACGGTGACCTCAGGATCAATCAGGCGCAAGTCATTACGGATGTTGCGGCGCAACTGGCGAATAAAGTTTTTGCGCACCGGGCGGCTTTTGATGGTGATCTCAGCAAAGACCTTAACGACCAGTTTCATGGGCAACACAGGGGTAAGAAAAAAGGGCGCGAATTATAGGCGCTTATCGGTTAAAAATCAGCCAAATCCTGTTTTTGCTCTTTGTGCGCCCTATTTTGGTGCGCGCTGAATTTTTAGTGAATCATTTCGGTGCGCTATTGACCGGCATGGGTGGCGGCTTTTAGCTTAGGCACGCACTTTTATGGGGGCTCTAGTGGTTTTTGGGGTCTGGCACACAAATTGCCTTTACCGGTGCAAGGTTTTCGCACGGCGAGTAACCGCTAGACACTGGGCTGCTGACTAGAAGCCCGGACGACACATCTTCTGGAGGACACCATGTCGAAGAAGTCGCTTCAACTGATCAAAGACAACGATGTGAAGTGGGTAGACCTGCGCTTCACTGACACCAAAGGTAAGCAGCAGCACGTGACCATGCCGGCGCGTGACTTCAGCGAAGAAACCTTCGAAGAAGGCAAGATGTTCGACGGTTCCTCCATCGCTGGTTGGAAAGGCATCGAAGCTTCCGACATGATCTTGATGCCGGACGACAACACTGCCGTGTTGGATCCGTTCACCGAAGAGCCGACGCTGATCATCGTTTGTAGCATCATCGAGCCGTCCACCATGCAGCCCTACGAGCGCGATCCGCGCAGCGTAGCTCGCGCCGCTGAGGAATACCTGAAGTCGACCGGTATTGGTGATACCGCGTTCTTCGGTCCGGAGCCTGAGTTCTTCATCTTCGACGAAGTGAAGTTCAAGTCCGACATCTCTGGCTCCATGTTCAAGATCTTCTCTGAGCAGGCTTCCTGGAACACCGACGCTGACATCGAGACTGGCAACAAAGGCCACCGTCCGGGCGTTAAAGGTGGTTACTTCCCGGTTCCGCCGGTTGACCACGACCACGAAATCCGTACTGCCATGTGCAACGCACTG
This sequence comes from Atopomonas hussainii, assembly GCF_900109735.1. Lineage (GTDB taxonomy): Bacteria > Pseudomonadota > Gammaproteobacteria > Pseudomonadales > Pseudomonadaceae > Atopomonas > Atopomonas hussainii. Next base: position 134,909 of record NZ_FOAS01000003.1, on the reverse strand, counting down.
GAAGAAATGGGTCAGGTTGTAGAAGTTCACCACCACGAAGTGGCCACTGCTGGTCAGAACGAAATCGGTGTGAAGTTCAACACTCTGGTGGCTAAGGCTGACGAAGTTCAGAACCTCAAGTACTGCGTACACAACGTGGCTGACGCTTACGGCAAAACCGTAACCTTCATGCCGAAGCCGCTGTACGGCGACAACGGTTCTGGCATGCACGTGCACATGTCCATCTCCAAAGACGGTAAGAACACCTTCTCTGGCGACGGCTATGCTGGCCTGTCTGACACTGCCCTGTACTTCATCGGCGGTATCATCAAGCACGGTAAGGCTCTGAACGGCTTCACCAACCCATCCACCAACTCGTACAAGCGTTTGGTGCCGGGCTTCGAAGCTCCGGTCATGCTGGCTTACTCGGCTCGTAACCGTTCTGCTTCTATCCGTATTCCGTACGTTGCGAGCCCGAAAGCCCGCCGTATCGAAGCACGTTTCCCGGATCCGTCTGCTAACCCCTACCTGGCCTTCGCTGCTCTGCTGATGGCCGGTCTGGACGGTATCCAGAACAAGATCCACCCGGGCGATGCAGCCGACAAGAACCTGTACGACCTGCCGCCGGAAGAAGCTGCGAACATCCCGCAGGTTTGCGGCAGCCTGAAGGAAGCCCTGGAATCGCTGTCTGCTGACCGTGAGTTTCTGACCAAGGGTGGCGTGTTCACCGATGAGTTCATCGATGCCTACATCGCCCTGAAGAGCGAAGAAGAAATCAAAGTACGTACCTTCGTACACCCGCTGGAATACGATCTGTACTACAGCGTTTAATTCCTCTTCGGAATTCGCAGCAAGGCCGCCTTCGGGCGGCTTTGTTGTTTCTGAATGTTAAGAGCGCCACGCAGCCAGCGCGCGCCGCTTGCCAGCGCGGCTGGGCGGTGTAAGGTTGAGGCATTGCTCAAGGAGGCTGCTATGCGCCGATTTCCATTGATTGTGTTACTGGTTATGCCGCTGTTGGCCAGTGCGCAGATTTACCGTTATACCGACGCCAACGGCAATGTCGTGCTCACCGATAAGCCGCCACAAGACGCGCAAGCCGAGCAAGTGGATGTGCGCACGCCCAATGCGGTGAAGGTAGAGCCAAGCAGCTTGCCGCCCACGGCTAAGCCAGAAGTGGCTAAGGCGCCGAACTATAAAGTGTTGAAGATCACCAGCCCTGATGGCGCTGAGGCGATTCGCGCCAATAACGGCGACTTCCAAGTGGTGGTGCGTAGCGTGCCAGCGTTGGCAGCGGGGCACGTTTTGCAAGCGCTGGTGGATGGCAGTGCGGTGGGCGAGCCGGGCGTGAGCCCTTTGTCACTGACCAATATCGAGCGCGGCACACACCAATTGCAGGTGGTGGTGTTGGCCGGCGAAAAAGAGATTCAACGCAGCAATAGCGTGACCATTACCGTGCAGCGCGTGGCACTGGGTACACCAAAGCCGACGTTGCCACTGCCTAAGGCGACGCCTTGATGCGCAGCGCGGTTATTATCGGGTTGTTTCTTTTGTGCACCTCTTTGGTGCGCGCTGATGTGTATACCTGGATCGATGCCGAAGGTAATCGGGTCTTTAGCGATGGCGCGCACCCGCCGCACGCCACGCGGGTGCAGATCACCCCGCGTACCACTCAAATGTCGCAGCCAGCGCCCGCGCCACTGGCGCCTAAGCCAGAGCCGCTGGAAAGCCAAACACCGCGCTACAAGGTGCTGCGGATTTTATTCCCCGAGCCCGATAGTCATGTGCAGGACAACAACGCTGGCAACCTGATTGTCACCGCCAGCAGTGAGCCGAAGTTGTATTCCGGGCATTTGTACCGTTTGCAGTTAGATGGCGCTGTGTATGGCGATGCGTCCGTGAGCCCGGTGTTTAACGTGGAGAACCTCACGCGCGGTACGCATCAGCTGGCCGTTGAGATTGTCGATGCGCGGGGGCGCATCATCGAGCGCACGCCCACCCAGCCCGTGCATGTGCAACGCATGACGTTGGATCAGAAGCGCCGCACTAAGCCGTGTCAGAAAGGCGATTGGGGTGTGCGTTTAGAGTGCCCGCTAAAAGACAAGCCCAAAGAAGAGAGGCCCTCGTTGCTGCCCTCTTGGCTGCCATCGCTTTTGCCCTCTATTGGCAGCGACCCCGAGCCTGCCCCTTATAGTGCGGACTACGCACCAAAGTAGTGCGCTTTCTTGCGGCGCATTACACTTTCCCCATGGTAAAACCGTTGATCCGCTAGGGCAGTCAGCCTGCTCTAGTGGCGGGCCTTGCTGTTTCGGCGCTTTCCTTGGCTGTGGTGCGCTTTTTGCAAATCCCTAGCTGAATAGGTTTTGCCCAAGGTCGGACAGCCGCAATGGGTAAAAACGAGCAGGTTGCAAAGAACCTGTCTTGTTCTGACTGTCGCTTTCGGGGCGATGGGTGCACAGCAAGGGGGCAGCATGGGCGATAGCCTGGTACCGCACAAACTACTGCTGGATAACTTAACCACGGCGATCATTTTGCTCGATCAGCAGTTGTGTCTGGAGTACATGAATCCGGCAGCAGAGATGCTTTTGGCGGTCAGTGGGCAGCGCAGCCATGGTCAGTTAGTCAGCGAGCTGTTCACCGAAACCGCCGAAAGCCTTGAGGCCTTGCGTCTGGCAGTGAGCGAAGCGCACCCGTTTACCAAGCGCGAGGCGCAGCTGATCACCACCGGCGGTCAACCGCTGACGGTGGACTACGCCGTCACGCCGCTGCCGTCGAAAAAGCAAAACCACCTGCTGATTGAAATCCAGCCGCGCGACCGCCTGCTGCGCATCACCAAAGAAGAAGCGCAGTTGTCCAAGCAAGAAACCACCAAGCTGTTGGTGCGTGGCTTAGCGCACGAAATTAAAAACCCCTTGGGTGGCATTCGCGGCGCCGCGCAGCTGCTCTCCCGTGAGCTACCCAGCGAAGATTTAAAGGATTACACCAACGTCATCATCGAAGAGGCCGACCGCCTGCGTAACTTGGTTGACCGCATGCTCGGCTCGAACAAATTGCCTGAGCTGCGCCCAACCAATATTCACGAAGTGCTGGAGCGCGTGTGCAGCCTAGTGAAGGCGGAAACCGATGACGTGATCACCTTAGTGCGCGACTACGACCCGAGCATCCCGGAGCTGATCGCCGATCGTGAGCAGCTGATTCAAGCGGTGCTGAATATCGTCCGTAACGCCATGCAGGCCATCGAAGGGCAGAGCGATCTGCGCTTGGGGCGCATCACCTTGTGCACTCGCGCGCTGCGCCAATTCACCATCGCCCATGTGCGCCATCGCTTGGTGGTCAAGGTGGATATCACCGACAACGGCCCGGGTATTCCCAGCGAGCTGCAAGACACCATTTTTTATCCCATGGTCAGCGGCCGTGCCGAAGGCACCGGTCTGGGGCTGGCCATTGCGCAAAACATCATTAGCCAGCATGGCGGTTTGATCGAGTGTGACAGTCACCCTGGGCACACCACCTTCAGCCTGTACTTGCCGCTGGAACAAGGAGCGACTTCGTAATGAGAGAGACCGTCTGGATAGTCGATGACGATCGTTCAATCCGCTGGGTGCTGGAAAAAGCCCTGCAGCAAGAAGGCCTAGAAACCGTCTGCTTTGATAACGCCGACAGCGTGATCTCGCGCTTGGCGCGGCAGAGCCCGGACGTGATCATCTCCGACATTCGCATGCCCGGTACCAGTGGCTTGGATTTGCTCAAGGTGATTCGCGAGCAGCAACCGCGCCTGCCGGTGATCGTGATGACCGCGCATTCGGACTTAGAAAGCGCCGTGGCTTCTTACCAAGGTGGTGCGTTTGAGTACCTGCCCAAGCCGTTCGATGTCGACGAGGCCGTCTCGCTGGTCAAGCGCGCAGGCCTGCATGCCCGCGAGCAGCAAGGTTTGCGTGAGCCAGAACCGGCGCTCAGCACGCCGGAAATCATCGGCGAAGCGCCGGCCATGCAGGAGGTCTTCCGCGCCATTGGTCGCCTGTCGCACTCCAACATCACGGTATTGATTAACGGTGAGTCCGGCACCGGTAAAGAGCTGGTCGCGCATGCGTTGCATCGCCACAGCCCGCGTGCGGCGAACCCGTTTATTGCCCTGAACATGGCAGCGATTCCCAAAGACTTGATGGAGTCCGAGCTGTTCGGCCACGAAAAGGGCGCCTTCACCGGCGCGGCCAACCAGCGTCGTGGGCGCTTCGAGCAAGCCGATGGCGGCACGCTGTTTTTAGATGAAATCGGCGACATGCCGGCCGACACGCAAACCCGTTTGCTGCGTGTGCTGGCCGATGGCGAGTTTTACCGCGTCGGTGGTCACACCCCGGTGCGGGTCGATGTGCGCATCATCGCCGCCACCCACCAGAATCTGGAAAACTTGGTGAAAGAGGGCAAGTTCCGTGAGGACTTGTTCCACCGCCTGAATGTGATCCGCATTCATATCCCGCGCTTGGCCGATCGCCGCGAAGACATTCCCGCCTTGGCGCAGCACTTCTTGGCCCGTGCCGCGCAAGAGCTGACCGTCGACCCTAAGGTGCTCAAGCCGGAAACCGCCGATTACCTGCAGAGCCTGCCTTGGCCGGGTAACGTGCGCCAGCTGGAAAATACCTGCCGCTGGATCACTGTGATGGCCTCCGGCCGCGAAGTGCTGGTCGACGACCTGCCGCCTGAGCTGCTCAATCAAACCGGCGAAGCCATGCCGGTGAATAACTGGGAAGACGCGCTGCGCCTGTGGGCCGACCAAGCGCTGACCCGTGGGCAGAACAACCTGCTCGATAGCGCAGTACCGGCCTTCGAGAAGATCATGATCGAGACGGCGCTCAAGCACACCGCCGGCCGGCGCCGCGATGCTGCCGTGCTGCTCGGTTGGGGGCGCAATACCCTGACGCGCAAGATCAAAGAGCTGGGCATGGATGACAGCGGCGAGGATGACGACGGCGACGATTGATTGAGTCTTTGAGTGGCTGCACAACTCAATGGCGGCGTTGTGCGGTGCTCACAAGCTCGCCTACCAGGCGGTATGTCTCGCTTGCTGTGCTCCGTACGCCTTGCCTTTGAGCTGTTCGCTGACTCAAAGGCGAATGTTTGAATATTAAAAAACGCCAAGGCCGGAACTATTCCGGCCTTGGCGTTTTTGCTGGCTGCGCTTTACTGCGGGTTCAGCACTAAGGTGCCTTGGGTATGCGCGGCAATATCGTCTTCGGCGAGGCGCTGCGGGCGGTACTGGCCTTGGATATACGCCTCGGCTTGGTCGTCGTAGTGCGGGTCGAACAGGACGCCGCTTTGCCCAACCGGGTTAATACCGAGGGACTTTTCCGGCTCGGCAAAGTCGATCAGGCGGCGGGTCGAGGGGCCGTAGTTAACGGTCCACGGTGCTGGGCTTAGGCGGTTGGCCAAGTTGTTCGGCGTTTCGTGACCACCGGGGGCGGCGAACGGGCCGACGTTAAAGAGCTTGCCCAGCAGGCCGCCTTGGCTACCCAGCGGATGCAGGTGGGTCAGCGTATGGCTGGCGCCCCAAGCGCCGTTGTCCTCTAGCGCGGCAAAGTCGTGCAGGGTTTGCTGCCAAGCGCTGGCGAGAATATCGCTGCGGCTTTCGCGCGCTTCGCTGTTGCGGTTATCCCACCACGGTGCTTGAGCGTCGCCAAGCAAGCGCGGTAGCGCGCTGTCGAAGCTGCGTACTAGCAGCAGGCTGTCGAACAAGTCGTCGCCCAGTTCGTCGTGCATCGCCGCCTTGGCCACGTTGTAGCTCCACACGCTGAACAAGCTGGCTGCGCGGCTGTCCAGTTGGTAGTCGCCATCCCAGCGTTTCAGCAGCGTCACGAGTGCTTGTTGCGCGTCGTCCTCGCCGGCAATGTGGCGCAAGTCAGGCAGCACTTTGGCGAGGCTGCGTGGGCCATAGGCGGTACCGCCATCCAGTTGCAGGGCTTGGCTGTTTTGCGTGTTCCATTGCACGCCGGGGGTGCTTAAACGGTGGTCTAGGCGTTGCGCGCGGTCGGGCAGGTTGTAGTAACCGGGAATCTCAATGCCGCTGGCCGGCTTGGGCTGGTGGTTGGCAGAGAGGATATAACCGCGCGGCGGGTTTTCTTCCTGCGGGTTAGCGCTAAAGGGATGGAAGGCGGTGGGGATGGTGTCATCCAAACTGCCATCAAGAATAAACGTCGGGTTGCCCGGTGCGCTGCGGATCGGCAGCTTAGCCGCCGCCCACCAGCCAATATCGCCCTTGGCGTTGGCGTACATGATGTTCAGCCCCGGCGCTTCGATGTTCTCTACCGCGGCGCGGGCTTTGTCTAAGTTGTCGGCGCGGCCGAGGGCGTAGAAGCCGTCGAGAATCGGATTCTTCTCGGTAAGAATCGGCCACCACAGGCTGACCGGCGTGACAGGCGCCGTTTTGCCCAAGGCGTCATTGATGATCGGGCCGTTAGGGCTCGTGCGCAGGGTGAGCTGCACGGGCTCGGCGTCTTTGACCTTGATCTCGACTGTTTCGCTCTTTAGCTCGACCCACTGGCCACGGCTCCAGGCTTGGTTGGGGTTGTCGGGGTTTAGCTTTTCGGCGAACAGGTCCATGTCGTCGTTCTGGAACATGGTCACGCCCCAGCCAAATTCGCGGTTGTGGCCCAGTAGCGGCACCGGCATCAGTGCTTGGAAGTGGCCGTACAGCTCATGCTCGGGGCTTTGCAAATGCGCCTCGTACCACACCGACGGCACGGCAAAGCGAATGTGCGGGTCACTGGCCAGCAGCGGTTTGCCGCTTTGCGTGCGGCTACCCGCCACGGCCCAGGCGTTGCTGCCCTCAAATTGTGGCAGGCCAAAGTCGCTAACTGCTTGGCTGCTCAGCCGCGCCAAGGCGCCCAAGCTTTGCCAGTCGGCTTGCGCCAGCGGGCGCTCGATAACGCCGTCGGGCTGCCAAGCCAGATCGAACATGGCGAGGTAGTCCGCACCCAGTTCGTCTTTGATAAAGCTCAAGGTGGGCTCGGCGCGCAGCGCATTGGCAAAGCTAAAGGCTAAATAGCCGGCGCTGGCGAAGGTGTCTTCCACGCTGAATTCGCGTTTGGGAATACCCAGCAGGTCGAACTCCAGCGGCGTGGCGCACTGCGCCAAGCACTGGTTAACGCCGTCCAGATAGGCGGTTAGCGCTTGGCCTGCGGGGCTTTCCGCGTCGAACTCAGCGGCGCGCTGGCGGGCTTGTTGGTCTAGGCGCAGGGTGCGGAACAGGGTGTCGGTGGGGACCAGTTTTTCGCCGAGGATTTCCGCCAGCTCGCCGCGCGCCAAGCGGCGCAGCATTTCCATCTGGAACAGCCGATCTTGCGCATGCACAAAGCCCAGTGCGCGATACAGGTCGGCTTCGTTAGCGGCTTGGATATGCGGCACGCCCACCTCGTCATAGCGCACGCTGACCGGCGCTTGCAGGTTGGCAAGGCTCAGGCTGCCATCGCGGGTCGGGGTTTTGCTGTTCAAGTAACCCCAGCCAGCGGCGCAGGCCACGGCCACGCTTAAGGCAGAGATAGCGAATATCCGGCGCATAGCAATCCTCGTTGTGTTTGTTATTAGCTGTCGATTGTGGCGAGGGCATGGCGCTGCGGCATTGACCTTTTTTGTGCTGGTCAATATTTTCAGGTCAATCTTGCTGTGGATGAGTCATGCAACCAACCGCCTCGTTAACCCCGTTAACCCATTCGATTACCTTGCGGCGCTTTTTGTTTGAGGCGCTGGAGCGGCTCGGCTTTGACCCCGCGCAGGTGTATCGCCAAGCCTTTCAGGGCGCCGATTGGGTGCAAGGCTTTAGCGAGGGGCGCGAAGCCCATGAGCTAGCGCCGCGCTTTTGGCAGGCCATCGAGCCGTTAACCGGCGACAGTGATATTGGCCTGCATCTGGCCGAGGCCATGCGCCCGCGCTTTTTGGATGTCGCCAGTTACTTGTTATTGAGCGCGCCCAACCTGCGCCAAGGCTTGCAGGCGCTGCTGAAGTTTCAGGCCTTGCTGTCTGGCGGCTTGCTGGCGCAGCTGGAAGAACATGACGGCAGCGCTTGGCTGATCATCGACCTCAACTATCGCGGCTTTGCTCACCTGCGCCAGCAGAGCGAATGTTTGAGCCTGCTGCTGTTTAAATTGCTGCATTGGCTCACCGACGAGCAGCTAACCCTGCAGGCGGTGCATTGGCGTCACCCAGCGCCGCGCACGCACAGCGAGCACCAGCGCTTATTGGCCGCGCCGCTGCATTTCAGCGCGCAGCACGATGCCTTGGTGTTTAGCGCAACATGGTTGGATAAGCCTTCGCGGCATGCCTGTGCCGAGGTGTTTCAGGCGTTATCGCGCGAGGCGCAGCAGCAGCTCGATAGCCTGCAAGAAGACCGCTGGCTGGCGCGCTTGCGCTACCAGTTGGCGCGCCAGTTAGACAGCGGCGCTGCGCTGCCCACGCAAGCGCAATGTGCGCAGGCCTTGGGTTTACGCACCGCGCAGTTGCAGCAGATGCTCAAGGCGCAAGGCATGGGCTTTCGCGGTGTGCTGGATAGCGTGCGGCAGGCGTGCGTGAGCGAGCTGATCAATACCGAGCTGCCGCTTAAAGAAGTGGCGCGGCGCTTGGGCTACGCCGAACTGTCGCCGTTTTACCGCGCCTTTCGGCGCTGGTTTGGGCAAACGCCGCAGGCCTATCGGCGCACGCGGCGTGGCTCGCCGCCGGGTTAATCCAGCGGGATTTGCCGCAGTGCGTCGTAGCGGCTTAAGGCATCCATCTGGCCTTCCACCAGCAAGAAGCGCAGGGCGATGCGTGGGCTGATCTCGCGGGCCAGCTGCTGAATGAAATGCTCTTTGAGCACGCTGCGCTGCGCCTCACGCTTGAGCACGTCATCGAGAATATTGGCCGCGTCAACTTGGGTGAGGCTCTGCTGGTTATGCAGCACGGCGTAGTCCACTAGGGTGCCTAAGCCTTCGTGGGCGAGGGCGCTGATTTGTTCGCGATAGCTCTGGTACAGCGGCCAAAAAGCCTGCGCTTCGCTGTCGCTGAGGCCAAGATTGGCTGCCACCGCTTGTTTGCGGCTGGCTTCGACACTGACCAAGTTGGCGGCCAGTTCTGCTTTGATGCTGTCCACCGGCGCAGCCAGTGCCGGCAGGCTCAGCAGGCTGCTGAGCAGTAGGGTGATGAAAGTGCGGCGCATGGTCATTTCCTTTGGGTGGATGAGTTCGTTACCAGCGGCAAAAACAGCCAACCGCTAAGGCGTTGCTGATGCTCACGCTTTTGCCGGCCAGTAGGCGGTCGACCACTGGCTCGATAAAGCTGTTGGCGGCGTTGCACACCATACCTTCGCTGTAGGGGCCGAAGTAGGCAAGGCGCCCTTGGCTATCCCAAATGCCCACGGCGGGGCTGACCGGTGGGGCAAACTGAGCGGTGCTTTCGAGTGCCGCTAAGTCATCCAGCGGCGGCGGTAATTGGCCTTGGCTGCCGGGTTGGCGCACTTGGTAAAACTGCACGTTTTGCCCTTGGTATTTCACCCGTAACTCGGCCAAGTGCGCTTGGTTAGCCACGTTGCACGGGCAACCCGGCTGCCAGAAATGCACCACGCGCACCGCGCCGGGGCTGCTTAGCGCTTTGGGCGCGTGCAGTTGCAGCTGCGCTAGGTTGACGCTGGTGTCGCTAAAGGGGCGAATAAACTGCTGCTGAAACCATAAAAAAGCCGTCAGCATGGCCAGCAGCCACACCGCAATCGCGGCTACAGTTAACCAGTGGCGGGCGGATAAGCGCGTGATAAAGCGCATAGCAAAGGCAACTCAGGCAATCAGTGAGCGGCTATTATCCGCAGCAACCCAGCGTTAAGCGAATGATCTGGAGCAACACCATGCACAGCAGTGCCTTGCAGCAGTTGGCTACCGAGCTCCAACCCCTTGGCGGTAACGTGCCCGAGTTAGCCGCGCAGTATTGGCAGTATTACCGCTTGCCGGCGCCGCAGGCGGGCGCCTTGCAGGTGTTGTTGGGGCGTGCTGAGGTTGGCCCCTATCAGGTGGCGATGCAGGCCTGGCTGCCGCAAGGCCGGCCGGCGCAAGGCAGTTTGCTGCTACTGCATGGCTACTATGACCACATGGGCTTATACGGCCATTTGCAGCGCTGGGCGCTGGGGCATGATTTGGCCGTGCTGGCCTGTGATTTACCCGGCCACGGCCTCTCAAGCGGCGCGCGCGCCAGCATTCAAGATTTCCACTTTTATCAACTGACTTTGCAGCAACTGCTGGCTCAGGCAGAACTGCTCGACTTGCCCAAGCCTTGGCATGTGATGGGGCAAAGTACCGGCGCCGGTATCGTGCTGGACTTCTTATTACATCGCGAAGCGCCCAGTGCACTGGGCAAAATTATGCTGCTGGCGCCCTTAGTGCGCCCGGTGGCGTGGAATATGTCGCGCTTGAGCTATCACTTGCTGCGCCCATTTGTGGACAGCATTCCGCGCCGCTATGCCAACAACAGTGGCGATACGGCGTTTCTGGATTTCGTCCGTGTTGGCGATCCGCTGCAACCACAAATCTTGCCGGTGGACTGGGTGGGCGCATTGGCGCGTTGGATTCCCAGAATGGAAGCGGCGCCGAACAGCACGCACCCCTTGATCATAGTGCAGGGCGATCAGGACATGACCGTCGATTGGCGGCATAACCTTAAGGTGCTGGGGCAGAAGTTCCACCAACCGACGGTGCTTACCGTGCCGGGTGCAGGCCATCATTTGGCGAATGAAACCGAGGCCTTACGTCAGCTGTATCTGGCCTTTCTTAGCGAGCAGCTACAGCGCTAAGGGCTGGATTAAGGCAGGGTTTGCCCGACCGCAAGGCCTGCCTTCAGCGAGCTTAGCGCGGCGGCATAGTACTGACGGCCAGCCGGTGACTCGGCGAACTCGGCAAAGGCGGCCAGCTCGGCGTCTTCTAGCTCGCGATAGACATACAGCAAGGTGTTGTGCAGATCGCCCGCCATCTGCCGTTGCAGCGCTGCGCGTTGGGTTTGCACTAAGTTTTGCGTTTGCGCGGGGTCAAACAAGCCCGGCAGCATTTGGCTCAGGCTGTCGGCAGCCAAACTGCCTAGCGCCAAGGCAACTTCGGCTCCGGCTTCGCGCACCGGCAATACGCCGCCTAAGCGCTCCACCAGCGCTTGCCGCGCGGGGCTGGCGGGCATCGCCGGCATGCCCGTCTGGGCTCGTTTTAGCTCGCTTGGGCTGGAGGCATGAATCTCCTGCGCGACCACGCGCTGGCCCACCGGGCCACTAAAGAACTGCAGCGCCTCGGTTGGGCTACTCAGCTGTTGGCGCAGCTGGTTAAGCATGCGCTGGCGGATTTGTACGCTGCCCAAGCGCCGCTCGGCATTGTGTTGCAGGCTGTCGTACACCGCTTGCGGCAAGTGGCTGCGATAGCCTTCGCGGGTGGCCTTGAGCGCTTGCTGGAAATGCACTTCTTGCTGTGGCCAGCCGGCGGCTTGGTAAAGCGCTTCATAGCTATCGGCCCAGGTGGGGGCGCACAGTAAGGTCAACGTCAGGGCAAGCAGGGCACGCATCGGGCAATCGCAAGGGCAAGAAAAAAGGGCCCCTATTGTTGGTGCTTAGCGCGCAGATGTCGAGTTGCCCCGCTTAGCGGCGTAAACTCAGCGGGCCTTTTTCGGAGCGCTGTTATGCCTTTACCCACGCCTGTTTGGCAGGCCTCGCTCGATCATCTGGTCGAGCAGTTAGTTGAACCCGGTTGGTGCGTGTTGCCGGGGTTTATTCCCGCCCAGATCGCCCGTGAGTTGGCCGATCAAGCGCGTCTCTGGCAGCAGGCCGATTTGCTCACCCCGGCGGCCGTTGGCCGTGCTGGCGGCGCAGAAGTGCGTGAAGCGATTCGCAGCGATATCACCTTGTGGCTTGAACCGGGCATGAGCGCTGCGACGGATCGCTACTTGGCGCTCACCGAACAACTGCGCGAGGCACTCAATGGCGCGCTGTTTTTAGGGCTGGAAGCACTGGAGTGCCACTTTGCGGTGTTCCCCGAGGGCGCTTACTACAAGAAGCATCTCGACCGTTTCCGCGATGACGATCGCCGCACCATCAGCGTGGTCTTGTACCTCAACGAGCATTGGCAGGCCGAGGATGGCGGCACGCTGCGTTTGTACCTGCCCGATGGCAGCACGCAAGACGTGTTGCCCGAGTTGGGCACGCTGGTGTGTTTTCGTTCGGCCTTGCTACCGCATGAGGTGATGCCAGCAGCCCGTGAACGCCTGTCGCTAACCGGTTGGTTTTTACGTCGCGGCGAGATGCCATGGTAAGCCAGCTAAAGCCACGTTTGTTGGTCTCGGCCTGTTTGTTGGGGCAGCGGGTGCGCTATGACGGCCGCTTGCTCCCGGCCTATCCGCAGCTGCTGGCGTGGCAGGCGCAAGGCCTGTTAGTGGTGCTGTGCCCAGAAGTGGCCGGTGGCCTGCCGGTGCCACGCTTACCGGCGGAAGTGCCCGGCGGGCAAGGCGAGCTGATCTGGCGCGGCGCTGCTGGTCTGTGCGATAGCCAAGGCCATGACGTGTCGCAGGCGTTTCGCCATGGTGCGGCGCAAGCCGTGCAGTTAGCCCAGCAGCACGATCTGCGTTGGGCGTTACTAAAAGCCCGCAGCCCGTCGTGCGGCAATCAGCACACCTATGACGGCAGTTTTACTGGCACCTTGGTTTCTGGCGAGGGTGTCACAGCCGCCGCGCTACGACTGGCCGGGGTGACGGTTTTTTGCGAGGATCAACTGGCCGACGTTGAGCGGCTAATGCTGGATGTTTAAGGAGAACGGACGCATGGCAGAAAACCCCTATCAAGCCCCACAAGCTAACTTGGTGGATCGTAGTGCGCCTAATGCGCAGGAAGTCGTTTTTGCCGGTTTTTGGGTGCGCGTGTTAGCCACCCTGATCGACGGTGTTTTGTTGCTGGCGATTATGGTGCCCATCATGATGGTATTCGTCGACTTTGACGCGCTGGAGGCCGGCGAGTCGGCGGGCTTTGGCTGGGATATCTTGAGCAACCTGGCGATGGCCGCTGTGTATGTGCTGTTCTGGCATTACAAACAAGCCACCCCAGGCAAGATGGCGCTGCGTCTGCGCATTGTCGATGCCGATAGTTTGCAGCCTGTGTCGGTCGGTCGTTTAGCGTTGCGCTATGTGGGTTATTTTCCGGCGTACATGCTGTTTGCCATTGGCGTGATCTGGACGGCGTTCGACGGTCGCAAACAAGGCTGGCACGACAAGATGGCCAATACGGTGGTGGTGCGCGACTTATAACCGCGCGCATTACCAAAGCGGCTAACACAAGGCTCGGCAGCGCAATAGCGCTGTCGGGCCTTGGTCTTTCTCGGGGGGAGAAATCAGTGGCCGCGGATGCGAATTTCCCCGCGAATATCGGTGATATCGCGAATCTCCACGCTGCCTAAGCTGTTGTTGCCCACATACAGATCACCGGCCACGCGCACGCGAATCCGTTGCGCAGGAAGGCCATTGGCAATCATCTGTTGGTTGATGGTGGTGAGATCGGGCAGGGTCAGCTGAATCGCCGAGTCGCCGCCGCTGGTCTGCACCACATCCACTTTCAGTGTGGGCAGCTCAACGCCAAAGAACGGCAGTGATAAACCCAACTTAGCGGCGCCAAAGGCAATCCCGCCGCCTTGGCCGTTGGGGCAGTCGGCAACGGTCAAGCAACCGTTATCAATCTTTACATTGCGCAGGCTGACGGTGCCGCCGTTGGCGTCGGTGTCGCGGTATTCAATACGGCCGATTTGCGCCTGCACATCGATGCGCAGGCTGATGCCGGCTTGACCGGTGGTGTTGGCCAGCTCTTGATCGGTCATTGGGGTGAGGGCGTAGCTGGCGCTGCTGGCGCACAGCAGCAGGGCTGTAAGAGCACTTCTGTTGAACATGGCTTGGTCCCATGAATGTTGTTGTTATGGGCAGCGACCACTCAACACTGCGTGCTCTATTGTGCTGGCTGATTGACGGCAGGCAAGCCGCCAGCAGGCACTTGCCAATTAACCGGCGAAAGGTTGGGGCGCTGGCTAGCTGTTGGTTCTCGTCAGGGGGCTTAGGCGTAAAGCAGGCAATAAAAAAGGAGGCCGAAGCCTCCTTTTGGTGCGCTAGTGTTAGCGCGGTGTTACCGATCAGAACAGTACGCGGGTACGGATGGTGCCGTTCACGGTGGACAGTTTGTCCAGCGCCAGCTCCGAGTACTCGGCGTCGACGTCGATCACCACGTAGCCGATCTTCTCGTTGGTCTGCAGGTACTGACCGGAGATGTTGACGTTGTTGTCCGACAGCACCTTGTTGATCTCGCTGAGCACGCCCGGCACGTTCTGGTGCACGTGCAGCAGACGGTGTACACCGGGGTGCGAGGGCAGGGCCACTTCCGGGAAGTTCACCGCCGAGGTGGTAGTGCCGTTGTCGCTGTACTTGACCAGCTTCTCAGCCACTTCCAGACCAATGTTGGCCTGCGCTTCAGCGGTGGAGCCACCGATGTGCGGGGTGAGGATCACGCGATCCAGACCACGCAGCGGGCTTTCGAACTCTTCGTCGTTAGACTTAGGCTCAACCGGGAACACGTCGATGGCCGCGCCGATCAGGTGCTCGTCTTTAATCGCAGCCGCCAGATGCTCCAGCTCAACCACAGTGCCGCGTGCGGCGTTGATCAGAATGCCGCCTTTCTTGATCGCGCGAATTTCTTTCTCGCCGATCATCCACTGGGTGGACGGCAGTTGCGGCACATGTAGCGACACGATGTCGCACATGCCCAGCAGGTCGTGCAGATTGCCAATTTGCGTGGCGTTGCCCAGCGGCAGCTTAGTCACCACGTCATAGAAGAACACTTGCATGCCCAAGGCTTCGGCCAGTACCGACAGCTGCGTGCCGATCGAGCCGTAGCCGACGATGCCAAGTTTCTTGCCGCGAATTTCGAACGAGTTAGCCGCGCTCTTGATCCAACCACCACGGTGGCAAGAGGCATTCTTCTCGGGGATACCGCGCAGCAGCAGAATCGCTTGCGCCAGTACCAGCTCGGCGACCGAGCGGGTGTTGGAGTACGGGGCGTTGAATACCGCAATACCACGCTCGCGGGCGGCATTGAGGTCCACTTGGTTGGTGCCGATGCAGAAACAGCCAACCGCGACCAGCTTCTTGGCGCAATCAAACACATCAGCGGTCAGCTGTGTGCGCGAGCGAATGCCGATGAAGTGCGCATCAGCGATCTTCTCTTTCAGCTCTTCGTCGGACAGGGCACCCTTGAGGTACTCGATGTTGTCGTAACCTGCAGCTTTCAAGGTGTCGACGGCATTCTGGTGAACGCCCTCAAGCAACAGAAACTTGATCTTGCTCTTGTCGAGGGAAGTCTTGCTCATGGGTGAAACCTGATCCCGGTGGTGAATGAGAGGCAAAAGGCGCGGGATGCGCTAACCCGAGTGCAGTTGGCAGAGGCTGCTATCGGGGCGACGTATGCTAGCATAAGCGCCCATTTTGTGACCCTAACCCGAGTTGAATTCTACTCAGGGTGCCGATGAACGTAGCGAGACTGTGTCCATGAGCCAAGCCGTCCTGATTGACCAACTGCGTAGCCTGCTGGATGACGGCAAGCTGTTGACCGACGCCGATTCCCTGCAAACCTATGGCAAGGACTGGACCAAACACTTTGCCCCAGCGCCGCTGGCGATTGCTCTCCCCAAGAGCATCGAGCAAGTGCAAGCCATCGTGCGTTGGGCGAATGAGCATAAAGTCGCGCTGGTGCCGTCCGGTGGCCGCACGGGGTTATCTGCTGCTGCGGTGGCGGCCAATGGCGAAGTGGTCGTGGCGTTCGACTACATGAACCAAATCCTCAGCTTCAATGAGTACGACCGTACGGTAGTCTGCCAGCCGGGCGTGATCACCGAGCAGCTGCAAAACTTCGCCGAAGAACAAGGCCTCTACTACCCCGTGGACTTCGCTAGCGCTGGCTCCAGCCAGATTGGCGGCAACATCGGCACCAATGCCGGCGGTATTAAGGTGATTCGCTACGGCATGACCCGCAACTGGGTGGCCGGCATGAAAGTAGTCACCGGCACCGGCGAGCTGCTCGAGCTAAACCGCGACCTGATTAAAAACGCCACCGGTTACGATTTGCGTCAGCTATTTATTGGCGGCGAAGGCACCTTAGGTTTTGTGGTAGAAGCCACCATGCGCCTCGACCGTGCGCCGAAAAACCTCACCGCCATGGTGCTCGGTGCGCCGGATATGGACGCCGTGATGCCGGTGCTGCATGCCTTCCAAAGCAAGCTCGACCTAACCGCGTTTGAGTTCTTCTCCGACAAAGCGTTGGCGAAGATTCTCGCCCGTGGCGACGTGCCGGCGCCGTTCGAAACCGACTGCCCCTTCTATGCGCTGCTGGAATTTGAAGCCACCAGCGAGGAAGTCGCCAACCAAGCGCTGGAAACCTTCGAATACTGCGTGGAACAAGGCTGGGTGCTGGATGGCGTGATGAGTCAGAGCGAGCAGCAGCTGCAAAACCTGTGGAAGCTGCGTGAGTACATCTCGGAAACCATCAGCCACTGGACGCCGTATAAGAACGACATCTCGGTGACGGTTTCCAAAGTGCCGGCTTTCTTGGCGGATATCGATCAGATCGTCGCGAGCAACTACCCCGACTTCGAAGTGATCTGGTTCGGCCATATTGGCGACGGCAACCTGCACCTGAACATCTTAAAACCGGAAAACCTCAGCAAAGATGAGTTCTTCGCCAAGTGCGCTACGGTCAACCAGTGGGTGTTCGAAACGGTCGACAAGTACAACGGCTCGATCAGCGCCGAGCACGGCGTGGGTATGACCAAGCGTGATTACCTGCACTACAGCCGCAGCGCCGCAGAGATCGCCATCATGCGCTCTATCAAAGCGGTGTTTGACCCGAACGGCATCATGAACCCCGGCAAAATCTTCCCGCAGGCCTAAGGAGCAGGCAATGACCTATCAGCATCAATACAGCGACGGCACCCTGATCCATTTCCCGTTGGGCAAAGTGGTGTGCGTGGGGCGTAACTACGCCGAGCACGCTAAAGAGCTGAATAACCCAATCCCTACCGAGCCGATTCTATTTATTAAACCGGCAACCTCGGTGACCCCGCTGGCGCAAGGCGTGAGCCTGCCGCAAGACCGTGGCGATGTGCATTATGAGGCCGAGATTGCCGTGCTCATCGGCAAGCCGCTGAGCCAAAAGGTCAGCGCAGAAGAGGCCCGCGAAGCTATCGTGGGTATTGGCGCGGCGCTGGATCTGACCTTGCGTGGCCTGCAAAGCAAGCTGAAAGAAAAGGGCCACCCGTGGGAAGTGGCCAAGGCTTTCGATGGCGCTTGCCCGCTGTCGAGCTTTGTTGCCGCCGAGCGTTTTGAATCGCTGGAAGAGATTCCCGTGAGCCTGAGCATTAACGGCGAAGTTCGCCAGCAAGGTAGCAGCGCCGAGATGATCACGCCGATTCTGCCGCTGTTGCAGTACATCGCGCAGCACTTCACCTTGCAACCCGGCGATGTGGTGCTGACCGGTACGCCAGCCGGGGTTGGCCCGCTGCAATCGGGTGACCAACTGAGGCTGGCCTTGGGCGAGGTTTTGGCGGTTGAGACGCAGGTGCGTTAAGTGCTCCGCTAGCTGTTCAATAGGCTCAGAAAAAGCGCGATAAAAAAAATCGCGCTTTTTCGTTTCCTAGTATGCCTTTTCTAATGACGATCCCTAATCTTGCTCACAAGCCTGGATAAGCCAGGAGTTTTTACCACCATGATTATGAGGTGATTTATGACTAAGGCTGCCGTTAAGAAAGTTGCAGAAACTCAGGAAGCTACCGTACTGACCGACGTTAAAGCGTACGCGCGTCAAATTTGGCTGGCTGGCCTGGGCGCTTACGCCAAAGCCGGTAAAGAAGGCCTGGACTACTTCAAAGGCCTGGTTACCGAAGGTGAAGGCGTTGAGAAGCAGGGCAAAGAACTGGTTGCTGAGCAAGTTGAAGCCGCTAACAGCAAGTTCGACTCGGTAAAGAAAAATGTAAAAACTCAAGCTCAAGCTAAGCTGGATGTGGTTGAGAAGGCTTTCGATGAGCGCGTATCCGCTGCTCTGGGCCGTCTGAGCATCCCGTCGAAGAAAGACGTGGCTGAGCTGTCGGCTAAAATCGACGAGCTGAACGCAGCTATCAAAAAGCTGAGCGCTAAGTAATCCGTAAGGAGGCCCTATGGCTAGCAAGAAGAAGTCCGAAAACGTTGAAAGCAACTCTTGGCTGAACGAAGTCGAAAAGTATTCGCGTCAGATCTGGTTGGCTGGGCTGGGCGCTTACGCCAAGGCCAGCAAAGACGGCGCCAAGCTGTTTGACGGCTTGGTAGAGGACGGCGCGAAAGCGGAAGAGCTGGCCAAGGGTGCTGTCGAACAGCAGGTGAAAAACGTTGAGTCTGCCAAAGACAAAGCCGTAGACGCGGTGGAGTCGGTGAAAGACAAAGCGTTGGGCAAGTGGAATGCGCTGGAAGAGGCGTTTGATCGCCGTCTGAACAGTGCCGTTTCGCGCCTAGGCGTACCGAGCCGTAGCGAAGTGCGTGAGCTGCAGAAGAAAGTCGACGAATTAACCAAGCTGGTTAAGAAGTTGACCGACGAAGGCAAAAAGCCTGCTGCCGCCAAGCCCGCCGCCAAAGCACCGGCCGCTAAGCCTGCTGTCGCTGCTAAACCTGCGGCGGCCAAGCCAGCCGCTAAGCCGGCAGCGAAAAAACCAGCGGCGAAGAAGCCTGCTGCGCCTAAAGCAGCGGCTAAGCCCGCAGCTAAGCCGGCAGAAGCCGCTAAGCCTGCTGCCCCGGCAGCGGCGCCGGCGACGCCGAGCAGCAATAGCTGATCGACGCTGATCGACAGTAGTGCTCTAGCACAACGCCCGGCCTAGGCCGGGCGTTGTCATTTTCGGGGCTAGCTTTGGCGGCGTTATTCTTCGGCCAAATAGCGTCTGGCTAAATTGATGGTCACCGCCTGAGCCTGCTCGGTTAAGTGCGGGGCGGCGAGCATCATCATTTGATAGACCGCCACGCGCGATTCTGCCGGCTGGCCGACCATACGCTGGTACTCCAACGAGTAGAGCAAAGTCATGGTCAGCTGGTCGACCAAGCTGCCCAAGGCTTCGATATCGCTTTCAAGCACCCCTTCGGCTTTCAGTTTGGCGAGCAACAACGCCAGTGCTTGTTTGAGTTTGTTGATCCAGACCCGCATGCCGTGGGCCAGCTTGGGCAGCCGCTCGGCGAGGATCGACAAGTCTTGAAACAGGAAGCGGTAGTGCACCGTCTGCTCGACGATTAAGTGCAAAAACAGCCAGTAATCATGCGTGTTCAGCTCAACATCCACCGGCGGGTCGAGCAGATGTTGGCTGTCGGCTTGAAAGCGCTCAAACAGGGCGAGAATCAGCGGCTCTTTACCACGGAAGTGGTAATACAGATTGCCCGGGCTGATCTCCAGCTCGTTGGCGATCTCCAGTGTGGTGACTTGCGGCTCGCCCAAGCGGTTAAACAGCTCCAGCGCGCAGCTCAAAATGCGCTCGCGGGTTTTCGGTGGTCGCTGCTCAGCGCACATGAACGAAGATTCCGGGCGCATCGCCGAGCAC
Source organism: Atopomonas hussainii (assembly GCF_900109735.1). Classification (GTDB taxonomy): domain Bacteria; phylum Pseudomonadota; class Gammaproteobacteria; order Pseudomonadales; family Pseudomonadaceae; genus Atopomonas; species Atopomonas hussainii. The sequence continues at coordinate 115,323 of NZ_FOAS01000003.1, read as the reverse complement.
AGGGTGGCTTTGGTTGCCGAGTGCCGGCACGGCTTCTTGTTTTTCGCCGGAGCGCTCTTGCATCCAGTTCAGCCAGGTTGGCCACCAACTGCCTTCTTGACGCTTAGCGTCGTACAGCCAAGCGCGTGGGTCGCTACTCAGGGCGCCGCTTTGGTAGAAATAGCGTTTACTACGTTTTTCCGGCGGGTTGAGGATGCTCTGCACGTGGCCGCTGGACGACAGAATGAAGCGGCTGTCGCCACCGAGCAAGTTGGCCGAGCGATAGACCGCATCCCATGGGGTGATGTGGTCGGTCATGCCGCCGATGGTCATGCTGTCGACGGTGACTTTTTTCAAATCAATCGGCGTGCCGCACACTTCGATGGCGTTGGCGCGGGCCAGTGGGTTGTGCTTGAAGCAGTCGAGCAAGTCGCCGTGCAAGGTGGCGGGCAGGCGGGTGTTGTCGTTGTTCCAGTACAGCACATCAAAGGCGGGTGGCTCTTTGCCGAGCAGGTAATTGTTGACCCAGTAATTCCAGATCAGGTCATTGGGCCTTAGCCAAGCAAACACACGGGCCATGTCGCGACCGTCGAGTACGCCTTGCTGATAGGAGCGGCGCTTGGCGGTTTCGATGGTTTCTTCGTTGGCGAACAGGGTCATCTGGCTGTCGATCTGGCAGTCCAGCAGGCTGACCAAATACGTGGCGCTGGCGACTTGCTTGAGCTTGCGCTTGGCGGCCAAGTGGCCCTGTAACAGCGCGATATTCATCCCGCCAGCACAGGCGCCGAGCAGGTGGACGTCTTTGCTGCCACAGATCTGCTGCATCACCTGCATGGCTTGCTGCACGGCTTCGGCGTAGCTCGACAGGCCCCATTCGCGATGCCGGGCGTCGGGGTTGCGCCAGCTGATGATGAAGGTCTGCAAGCCATGCTTTAAGCAGTAGCGCACAAAGCTTTTTTCCGGCGACAGGTCGAAGATATAAAACTTGTTGATCTGCGGCGGCACGATCAGCAGAGGCTTAGCGTAGACCTGTTCGGTAAGCGGTTTGTATTGAATCAGCTCGAACATGTCGCTGCGATACACCACGGCGCCTTCGCTGGTGGCGAGGTTTTTACCCACTTCGAAGGCGTGCTTGCTCACTTGGCTAGGCAGGCCGCCATTGTGCAGCCAGTCGTCAAACAAGTTGCGTAGGCCTTTGACCACGCTGTAGCCGGCGGTATCGAACAGCTCTTTAACCGCCTGCGGGTTAATCAGCGCGTTGCTCGGTGATGCGGCGTCGGTCAGTAGGCCCATCACAAACAGGGCGCGGGCTTTGTCTTCGCCAGGCAAGTCACTTTCTTTTAGCCAGCTGTGCAGCTGTTGCTGTACGGCTAAGTAGCTCTGCATGGTGCGGCGGTACAGCGGATTGAATTGCCACGTCGGGTCGTTAAAGCGTAAGTCGGTTTTGTTCGGCGCAATGGCGCTATCGCCCAGCACTACATGCCCCAAGGACTTACCCAGTTGGCCCAGATGCTTCAGGGTGTGCAGTGGCTGGCGCAAACCATGAAAGGCGATCTGGCGCAGACTGCCGAGTAAATTGCTGCCGCTGACGCCCACCATGGCGTTGCTGGCCACCATGATTTCGGCGTTACTGGGAAGTTCAGCGGGGTTTTGACGATGGGGCATGACAAAGCACTCCTGTGCAAAGCTCAGGTCAGTTCAATCGGCTGGAAAGGTGAGTCGTGCGCCTAACTGCGGCACGAAGGCATAAGCGTAGTCGCTGCGGGGCGACTACGCCGGTAACGCGGGGATTAAGAGCGGGCCAGCTGCGGGCGCGGGTGGATAATGGCACGCTGACGTTCCTCTTCGAGGAATTTCATAATGATGGGGGCAACGGTTTCGGCGCGGGTGACGAGGAACAGATGGCCATCATCGATGACATGTAACTCGGCATTGGGAATGCGCCAAGCCAGCAAACGCATGTTGGCCAGCGGGATAATCGGGTCATCATCGCCGGCCAGCACGAGGGTCGGTTGCTTGATCTTGTGCAGCCAGTGAATGCTGGTCCAGCCGAGGCCGGCAGCCAGCTGCCAGTAGTAGCCTACCTTGCCGGACGAACGCACTTTGGCCGCATGCTTCATGGCCAGGCCCGGGTCGCGGCGAAACGCACCACCGTAGATGTCTGGGGCGATATGTACGCCGTAAGACGGCTGAATGTAGCGCCGCGGACTGGCCATGCGCATCAGCACTTTGGGCTTGCCGGGGATCATCACGGCGCCGGCGGAGGTAGCGCACAGCACCAGCTTTTTGCAGCGCTCGGGGTAGTCGTGGGCAAATTGCTGCGCCAAGGCGCCGCCCCACGACACGCCGAGGGCGCACACTTGACCGTAATCTAAGTAGTCGAGCATGCGCGCGGCCAACTTCGCCAAACCGGGAAAACGGTAGGGCGTCGACGGCGTGGAGGAGCCGCCCACGCCCGGCACGTCAAACGCAATCACTTCTAAGTCGGGGCTCAGCGCTTGAACAAAGGGAAAGACCAGTTCCAAGTTGGCACCGATGCCATTGAACAGCAGTAACGGCGTGAGTGTGCCGTTACCGGGGCGGACAGCGGTACGAATCCGCTGGCCGTCCAGTTCAATGGTGCGAAAAATAAATGCGTTGGACATGACGACCGCTTCCTGTCTTGCTTATCGCTCGTGCACGTAAGTGCCGGGCGCAGCTTCAGCGGCGGGGAACTTGTTACTACCCACGCCTGCCGGAGCTTCTTTGTGTTTGCCGGAATGTTCGGTAATCCACTTGCCCCAGTGCAGCCACCAGGAATCCGTGTGCTTCGTACCTTTCTTCAGCCACTCATCCGGTGTGCCGGCCATATCCGGGTTGGTAATAAAGCGTGCCTTGGGGTTGCCAGGCGGGTTCAGAATACTCTGAATGTGGCCGCTCTGCGAAAGCACGAACTCGCACTTGCCGCCGAACATCTGCGCAGATTTGTAGCAGGCTTGCCACGGGGTGATGTGGTCGGTGACACCGGCCACGTAATACATGTCGCATTTGACCTGCTTGAGATCAATCGGTGTGCCACAGACTTCCAGCGCACCGGGGCGGGCCAGCGAGTTGTTCTTCAGCAGGTCAATGAAGTCGCCATGCAGGGCTGCCGGTAGACGCGTGGTGTCGTTGTTCCAGAACAGGATGTCGAACGCTGGCGGCTCATTGCCGAGCAGGTAGTTGTTAACCCAGTAGTTCCAGATCAGGTCGTTGGGGCGCATCCAGGCGAACACTTTGGCCATCTCGCTGCCTTCCAGCACGCCAGCTTGGTAGGAGTGGCGCTTGGCCGCTTCCAGCGTGCGCTCGTCGGCGAACAGGGCAGCCGGGGTGTCGACGCCTTGTTGCGGCTCGGTGTTCATCACGCTCACCAACTGGGTGAAGCTGTGCACCTTCTTTTGTCCCAGTGCGGCGTAGTGGCCCAGCAGCGATGAGGTGGTGATGCCGCCCGAGCAAGCGCCGATCATGTTGACGTCTTTGCTGCCGGTGATCGACAGGACGACATCGATGGCTTCTTTCAGGGCTTCGATATAGGTGTTCAACCCCCACTCGCGCTGCGACTTAGTCGGGTTGCGCCAGCTGATTACGAAGGTTTGCAGGCCTGTTTTAACGCAGAAGCGCGCCAAGGATTTTTCCGGCGACAGGTCGAAGACATAAAACTTGTTGATCTGCGGCGGCACCACTAACAGGGGGCGCTCAAGCACTTGCTCGCTCAGCGGCTTGTACTGAATCAGCTCCAGCACATCGTGGCGGAACACCACGTTGCCTTCGGTAAGGGCTAAGTTCTTGCCCACTTCAAAGGCTTTTTTGTTCACTTGGCTGGGCATGCCGCCGTTTTGCACCAAGTCTTTGGCCAGATTACTTAAGCCATCCAGCAGGCTTTTGCCGCCGGTTTCAAAAAAACGCTTCAGCGCTGCCGGGTTGGCCAGGCTGTTGGTCGGCGACATGGCTTCGGTCATCAGGGCGATAACGAATTTGCCGCGTTGCCGATCGAGGTCGGAGAGGCTGCTCTGGTCGGCCCAGTCATTGAGCTCTTTGCGCCAAGCTAAGTAGGTCTGCATGTAGCGCTTATACAGCGGGTTTTGGCTCCATGCCGGGTCACTAAAGCGGCGGTCATCGGCGGTGGGGGTCAGCTCAGATTGGCCGAGCATGACGTTCTTTAATTCAACGCCAAAGTGGCCGACGTGCTTGAGGCTATGCACAGGCTGACGCAGAAACTGCATCATCACCATGCGTGCCGACGACAGAATATCGCGCCCTTGAATACTGATGACCGGGTTCAGGTTCAGCGTATTCTCAGCTGCCTGGTCCTTTAGCTGCTCTTTTTCGTGACTCATGTCGTTCTCCGTCATCCTCGAAAGAGGGGAATCCAGCGGGACAGCAACGCATCGCGAACCGTGACGCTGGTCTGTTTGCTTATTTTTCTTGTCAAACGCAAAGCGCCATTACCTGTTACTCCAGTTACACGGTAATGACAAGCAAAAGACAAACACGCAAAAACTTGGCCAATTATGCCAACAAGCGGTTAGAAATTACTTTCTAGAGTTGACGTAGATGTGTGGTGTTTTGTAGCGCGGTGTTACAACCGAACGATGGTTGTGTGCGGGTCGCGGCTTTGTCCGGCGTCACGCAGCTGCTCTAGATAGCGGGCCCAAAGCTGTTCGCGCTGCGTGGCGAGGTGATACAGATAATCCCAGCTGTATAGACCGGAATCGTGGCCGTCATCGAAAACTAATTTCAACGCGTATTGCCCGGCAGGTTCGAGCGATACGAGGGCAACGTGTTGTTTGCCGTGCTGTAAAACAGGGCGTCCGTGGCCACGCACTTCGGCTGACGGTGAATGCACACGCAGGAACTCGGCGCTGAGCCGATAGCACTGTTCGCCGTAGCAAAGTTCTAGCTCGCGTGAGGCTTTGTGCAGTTTGATTTTGCTGGGCAGCATCAAGCCATCCTCCGGCGAAATAACGCCCCCAGCGCTGCTTGAGCGCTGGGGGCGTTCACTTAGCGATTGCCGCGATTGTCGTTACCGCCGCTACCACCTTTGCCGCCGTTGCCACGGTTGTTGGGCTTGCGACTGCCACCGCCACGGCGGCGATTGCTGCTGGGCTTGGCCGGTGCTTTGGGCACGTAATCGACACGGTTACCGAAGTCGTCATCGATGTTGTCAGGCAGATCCGGCATGTCGATTTGCAGGGTCTTCAGCAGCGCTGGGCGCTCGCGCTCTTGGCGGGACCAGGGCGTGTCGAGCAGGTCTTCCATGCGTGGCATGTTATGCCCGCCAAACGGCTTGCGCCCCGACTGGCGTGGTTGCCCTCCACGCCCGGTATTGTTGTTAGCTGGGCGGCGCTCTTGGTTATTGCGCGGATTGCTGCCGTTTTGCTCGCCGCGCGGCTTGCGTGGACGGTTCTCGCCGTTGTTATCACGCGCGCTATTACGCGGGTTTTCGCTGGCGGCAGCTGGGGTGCTGGTTTCGGCGCCGTCGGTGGGCTTTTTGCCACGGCGACGACGCTTCTTCTGCGCGTCACTGTTACTGGCGTCGCTGTTTTCATGGCGCGGCTTGTCGCCACGACCGTGGCCGCGACCTTGGCGTGGCGGGCGCGGGGCGTCTTGGCTTTGGCTTAAGTCGATGCTGCCCGCATCAAAGCCCATGCTGTCGCCGGCGGGAATCTTCTGCTGGGTGAACTTTTCGATCGCCTTGAGCAGTTTTTCTTCATCCGGTGCGACCAGCGAGATGGCCTCGCCACTACGCCCGGCGCGGCCGGTACGGCCAATGCGGTGCACGTAGTCTTCTTCGACATTGGGCAGCTCGTAGTTGACCACGTGCGGCAGTTGGTCGATATCCAAGCCACGTGCCGCGATATCGGTGGCGACCAAGACGCGAACTTCGTTGGCTTTAAAGTCAGCCAAGGCTTTGGTGCGGGCGTTTTGGCTCTTATTGCCGTGAATCGCCGCCGCGGTGAGGCCCTGCTTGATCAGGTATTCGGCCAGCCGATTGGCGCCGTGCTTGGTGCGGGTGAAGACTAGCACTTGCTCCCAGGCACCTTGGGTGATCAAGTGGGCCAGGAGCGGGCGCTTATGGGCGTTTTCCAACCGGTACACCGCTTGAGCGATGCGCTCGACGGTGGTGTTTGGTGGAGTGACTTCGATGCGCTCGGGGTTATCCAGCAGGCGGTTGGCCAGCGCGATGATGTCTTTATTAAAGGTGGCCGAGAACAGCAGGTTCTGCCGCTTGGCGGGCAAGCGGGCGAGCACCTTTTTAACGTCGTGGATAAAGCCCATGTCGAGCATGCGGTCGGCTTCGTCCAGCACAAGAATTTCAACTTGGCTCAGGTCTACGGCGTTTTGTCCCAGCAGGTCGAGCAGGCGTCCGGGACAGGCGACCAGCACGTCGACGCCCTTGCTGAGCTTTTTGATCTGCGGGGTCATGCCCACGCCGCCAAAAATACACGCGCTATTGAGCAGCAGGTCACGGGCATACAGCTGGAAGCTGTCGTGCACTTGCGCGGCTAGCTCGCGGGTGGGGGTCAATACCAGCACGCGGGCTTGCTTGGCACCGTGGCGCTGCTCGCGATCGGGGTGCCCGGCGGGGAAGAGTTTTTCCAGCACGGGCAAGGCAAAACCGCCGGTTTTACCGGTACCGGTTTGTGCCGCAACCATCAAATCGCGGCCGCTTAATACGGCGGGGATGGCGCGTTGCTGGACAGGGGTGGGTTCGTTGTAGCCTGCAGCGGCTACGGCTTGGCTCAACGCCTCAGAAAGTCCGAGGTTTGCAAATGGCATGCACTGTACCTATGTGGTCGGCGGGGCCGATCGTCATGCGCGGGTCTATGCATCTGGCAAACTGGTGAGTTCCGTCGGCGGCTTGCTCCGTGCGCTGGGAGCAGGCTCCGGCGGCGGCCGGATGCGAATAAGCGAAGCAGTTCGCAGTACCACAACAGCAGGCGGGTGAGCGGCCTTCAACGCTGAAGGCCGCCAAGGTTTAGCGCGGTAACTTCAAGTTGTGCCAGATGGCAAGGCTGGGCTCGGCTTGGTTCAGTGTGTAGAAGTGCAGGCCGGGGGCGCCGCCTTGAAGGAGGCGTTCGCACATGGCGGTGATCACTTCTTCACCAAAGGCCTGGATGCTGTCGATGTCGTCACCGTAGGCTTCCAGCTGTTTGCGGATCCAGCGGGGGATTTCCGCGCCGCAGGCGTCCGAGAAACGGGCCAGCTTGCTGTAGTTGGTAATCGGCATGATGCCCGGCACGATCGGTTGTGTCACCCCTAATTTTTCTGCGCACTCGACAAAATGGAAATAACAGTCGGCGTTGAAGAAGTATTGGGTGATGGCACTGTCGGCGCCGGCCTGCATTTTGCGCACGAAGTTGTTCAGGTCGGTTTCGAAGCTGCGCGCCTGCGGGTGGGCTTCGGGATAGGCGGCCACTTCAATGTGAAAATGATCGCCGGTTTCGGCGCGAATGAATTCGACCAACTCGTTGGCAAAGCGCAGTTCGCCGGAGGCCATGCCCATGCCAGAAGGCAGGTCGCCACGCAGCGCAACGATGCGTTGAATGCCGTTGCTTTGGTAGGTATTGAGCAGCTCGCGCAGCTCGGCTTTGCTGTCGCCGACGCAGGATAAATGCGGTGCGGTGGGGACTTTCACCTCGCCATCCAACTGCAAAACAGTGTTGAGCGTGCGGTCGCGGGTGGAGCCACCGGCGCCATAGGTGCAGGAGAAAAAGTCCGGGTTATAGCCAGCCAGTTGGCGGGCGACGTTGAGCAGTTTTTCGTGGCCAGCGTCGGTCTTCGTCGGGAAGAACTCAAAGCTGTAGCGGCGTTCTTGAGACATACACAATCCGTCAGTCAGGGCAGCTTAGGCTGCCCAACGTAAAAATGACGATGGGCAGCGGCTGCCCATCGTGCGGGCCAGGCTTAGTAGCGGTAGGTGTCCGGCTTGAAGGGGCCTTCTTGCGGCACGTCGATGTACTCGGCTTGCTTGCTGGTCAGCTGGGTTACCACGCCGCCGAAGCCTTTCACCATTTCCAAGGCGACTTCTTCGTCGAGCTTCTTCGGCAGCACAGTCACGCTCAGCTTGGCGGCTTTGTCGGCAGCCGGTAACTCAGCGAACTTGCGTTCGAACAGGTACATCTGCGCCAGTACTTGGTTGGCGAACGAGCCATCCATGATGCGGCTTGGGTGGCCAGTAGCGTTGCCCAAGTTCACCAAGCGGCCTTCGGCCAGCAGGATCAGATAGTCATCATTGGTCGGATCGAGGTCTTTGCCGGTGCGGTGAATCTTGTGCACCTGCGGCTTCACTTCTTCCCAAGCCCAGTTGGCGCGCATGAAGGCGGTGTCGATTTCGTTGTCGAAGTGGCCGATGTTGCACACCACAGCGCGGGCTTTCAGTGCCTTGAGCATGCCGGCGTCGCAGACGTTGACGTTGCCGGTGGTGGTGACGATCAGGTCGATCTTGCCCAGCAGCGCAGCGTCGACGCTGGCGTCGGTGCCGTCGTTAATGCCGTTCTTGTACGGCGAAACCACTTCGTAGCCGTCCATGCAGGCTTGCATGGCGCAGATCGGGTCGACTTCGGTGACTTTAACGATCATGCCTTCTTGGCGCAGCGAAGCAGCTGAGCCCTTGCCCACGTCGCCGTAACCGATCACCAGCGCTTGCTTGCCAGACAGCAGGTGGTCGGTGCCGCGCTTGATGGCGTCGTTAAGGCTGTGACGGCAGCCGTACTTGTTGTCGTTCTTACTCTTGGTGACCGAGTCGTTGACGTTGATGGCCGGCACTTTCAGGGTGCCTTTTTTCAGCATCTCAACCAGACGATGTACGCCGGTGGTGGTTTCTTCGGTGATGCCGTGGATCTTCTCCAGCATCGCCGGGTACTTCTGGTGGATGATCTGGGTCAGGTCGCCGCCGTCATCCAGAATCATGTTGGCGTCCCACGGCTGGCCATCTTTGAGGATGGTTTGCTCGATGCACCACTCGTACTCTTCTTCAGTTTCACCTTTCCACGCGAAGACCGGAATGCCGGCGTTGGCGATGGCCGCAGCGGCTTGGTCTTGGGTGGAGAAAATGTTGCAGCTCGACCAGCGCACTTCGGCACCCAGGGCGATCAGGGTTTCGATCAGTACGGCGGTTTGGATGGTCATGTGGATACAGCCGATGATCTTCGCGCCTTTCAGCGGCTGCTCGCCGGCATATTTGCGGCGCAGGCCCATCAGGGCAGGCATTTCAGATTCGGCGATGATGATTTCTTTGCGGCCCCAATCGGCCAGGCTTATGTCGGCAACCTTAAAGTCTGCAAACGCGGTCATGCGCTTCTCCATTCGTTGTGTGAATGGGCGCCGTTGTGCGTGTGACCATGCTGGTCGAACGCGCCCCAACCGAGCCTGACAGAGAACCTGCTGCAGCGCCCCTCGGGTGGGTGGCGGGACACGGCGTAGCGCCGTGCAAAGTGCAGGCAAGTATAGCGGCCACGGCGGGTCTGCCCAAGGCTTTCTGTCGTTTGCGGAGATTTTTACTAACAGTTTTTGTCTAGGGCCAAAGGCTGGGCTCGGGCACACTGCGCGGCTTTTGTTGCTGAGGCAGTGGGCATGCAGTGGTTGCGTTGGTTGGGGTGTTGCAGTGTGGTGTTGTTGGTGGGCTGCAAAGAGGTCGACCCCAATTCGCCTGAGGGCAAGCGCAGCGCGGTGTTTAAACAAATGCTCAGCCACAGCCAGACCTTGCGTGATTATCAGCGTGGTGAACGATTATTCGATTCGGCTGAGGTGGCCCAGCACGCGCAAGCCTTGGCCGGCTTGAGTGGGCAGGCGTGGCAGTATTATCCGCCATTGCCGGAGGATGCCGATGTGGCGCAGTCGGCGCGTCAAGCACAGTTTGCCGGCTATGCGCAGCAGCTTGAACAGGCGGCCCAGCGCTTGCAACAAGTGACGCAAGAGTTGCCGGCGGTAAACGCGACGTTTGTGGAGGCGCTACAGGCCGTGAATGCCGGGTGCAGCGGTTGCCATCAAGAGTTTCGTGGTTATTAAGGCATGAGCTGCTGAGCGGCGAGCAGTTTGCGACAAGCATAAAAAAACGGCGCGCCGGATCTCCGAGCGCGCCGTTTTTTATGGCGGGGCTTACAGGCCGGCAGCAGCTCGCAGTGCGGCGGCTTTGTCGGTCTGTTCCCACGAGAAGGTGGTGAAGGTGTCGTCGCCGACGGTGATTTGCTCCGGCAGGCGACCAAAGTGGCCGTACGCGGCGGTGCGGCGGTACATGGGGTGCAGCAGGTCGAGCATCTTAGTGATGGCGTACGGACGCAGGTCGAAATGCTCACGCACCAGCTGAATGATCTGCGCATCGCTGAGCTTGCCGGTGCCGAAGGTGTTCAGCGAAATGGACGTCGGCTGCGCCACACCGATGGCGTAGGACACCTGAATTTCGCACTTGTCGGCCAGGCCGGCGGCGACGATGTTCTTCGCCACGTAACGACCGGCGTAGGCGGCCGAGCGGTCCACCTTAGATGGGTCTTTACCAGAGAACGCGCCGCCGCCGTGGCGGGCCATGCCGCCGTAGGTGTCGACGATGATTTTACGGCCGGTTAAGCCGCAGTCGCCCACCGGGCCGCCGATCACAAAGTTGCCGGTCGGGTTGATGTGGAACTGGGTGTCTTTGTGCAGCAGCTCGGCAGGGATGACGTGCTTAACGATCAGCTCCATCACGCCTTCACGCAGGTCGGCTAGCGACACATCGGGGTTGTGCTGGGTCGACAGTACGATGGCGTCGATGCCGGCCACTTTGCCGTTTTCGTAGCGGCAGGTGACTTGGCTTTTCGCATCCGGGCGCAGCCACGGCAGTAGGCCGCTCTTGCGCGCTTCGGCTTGACGCTCGACCAAACGGTGGCTGAAGCAGATCGGCGCAGGCATCAGCACGTCGGTTTCGTTGCTGGCGTAGCCAAACATCAGGCCTTGGTCGCCGGCGCCTTGGTCTTCGGGCTTGCTGCGGTCGACGCCTTGGGCGATGTCCACCGATTGCTTGCCGATCACGTTCATCACGCCGCAAGTAGAGCCGTCGAAGCCCACTTCGCTGCTGGTGTAGCCGATGTCGTTGATCACATCACGCACGATCTGCTCAAGGTCGACCCACGCGCTGGTGGTGACTTCGCCGGCGACAATCGCCACGCCGGTTTTTACCAGCGTTTCCACTGCCACGCGGGCGTGCTTGTCTTCGGTGATGATGGCGTCCAGTACGGCATCGGAGATCTGGTCGGCGATCTTGTCCGGATGGCCTTCAGAGACGGATTCAGAGGTAAACAGGGAGTATTCGCTCATTGGGGCAATGTCCTATGACCGGAGTGTGGAAACGTCTGCCGTAGGCAGGCGATAAAAATGGCGGATTTGCAGTTGGAAGCCGTTACGCAGGCCTAAGTACAGGCTGTCGCCGCTGGCAAGCTCGGCGTGCGAGGCCCACTGGGCCAATTCTTCTTGCTCGAAGCCTAGCCACAGATCGCCGCAGGCGTCGCGCGCCCAGGCTTGATCGTGCGGGCACAACTCGCTAATCAGTAAATGACCGCCGGGCTTCACCAGCTGGCTGAGTGCTTGCAGCGCCTCGGCGGGCGCTGGCAAGTGATGCAGCACCATGTTCAGCACCACGCAGTCAGCCGGCGCGCAGGGCTGTTGCAGGGCGTCGGCCAGCAGTAGTTTGACGTGCTTGAGGCCTGCGCTGTGGCAGTGCTCGCGGGCTTGTTCGAGCATTGCTGGGCTGTTGTCTAGCGCGATCACACGGCTAAAACGCTCGGCCAGCGCCGGTAAAAAACGTCCATCGCCGGAGCCCACGTCAATCGCGCAGGCGTTGTCTGGCAGGCTCAAGGTGTCGAGCAGGTTAAGCACGGCGTCGTGGTACTGCTCTAGGCCGGCGATCAGATCCTGCTGGGCTTGGAATTTATCTGCCACACGGGCGAAGTAGTCGCGGCTGACGGCGGCGCGCTGCGCGTGGATGAGCTCGATTTGCTCGCTGATGGCTGCTTCTAACTCGCACTGATCGACACTCGCCAGCAGGGCGCTGTGCAGCGCGGTATGCGGATGCTCGGCTTTGGGTAGGGCACGGCGATAGAAGATCGCATTGCCTTCACGGCGTGTAGCCACCAAGCAAGCTTGGGCAAGCACTTTTAAGTGGTGGCTCATGCCCGATTGGGTGGTGGCGAAGATCTGCGCCAGTTCCAGCACGCCGAACGAATCGTTGGCCAGCGCACGCAAAATATTCAGGCGCAGCGCATCGCCGGCAGCTTTATTCAGCTGCGCGAGGCTGTCGAGCGTCGAGAAGGCGGGCGTGGCGATACTGTTCATGGCGAGCCAGTCTAGAGAGGTAATTCCGACTCGGCAAGCAAAGCATCAAAAAAAATTGATATAGGTTTTGGCTAATAGGTGTCGATGGGGTCGACATCCAACGACCAGCGCACCTTGCGGCCCTCGGGCAGGCTCTCAAGTTGCGCCAGCCATGGCGCGAGCAGTTGATGCAGCGGCGCGCGTTGTTCGCTGAGCAGTAACAGCTGCGCGCGATGCTTGCCGCCGCGCTTGGCCATGGGCGCGGGCACGGGGCCCAGTAGTTCGACACTGGCGCTTGGGCATAGGCCCTCGGCCAGCGTGCAGGCCTGCTGCAAAAACTGCTCGGCCAGCGCCGGTTGGTTGGCTTCGGCGCGCAGCAAGGCCATCTGGCTAAAGGGTGGCAGGCCGGCTTGGCGGCGCTCGTGCAGGGCTTGTTCGGCAAAGGCGAAATAGCCGCTTTCGCACAGCTGCACCAATAAAGGATGGTCGGCCAGCTGGCTTTGGATCAGTACACGGCCGGGTTGGCTATCGCGCCCGGCGCGCCCAGCGACCTGAATAATCTGCTGCGCCATGCGCTCGGCGGCGCGGAAGTCTGCCGAGAACAGCCCGCCGTCGGCTTCCAGAATGGCCACTAAGGTGACCTGTGGAAAGTGATGCCCTTTGGCGAGCATTTGCGTGCCCAGCAAGATGCACGGCTCGCCGCGTTGAATCTGCGCGAACAAGGCTTGCATGCTGTGCTTGCCGCGCGTGCTGTCGCGGTCGATGCGCAGCACCGGGTAGTCGGGGAAGAGTTCTAGCAGGCGCTCTTCGCTGCGTTCGGTGCCCACGCCAATCGGCAGTAACTCAGTGGATTGGCATTTGGGACAGGCCTCCGGAATGCGCCGCTGACTATCGCAGTGATGGCAGCGCAAACGTTGCTGGCGTTGGTGTAGGGTCAGGCGTGCATCGCAGCGCGAGCACTCGGCCTGCCAGCCGCAATGGCTGCACAGCAGGGTGGGGGCAAAGCCGCGCCGGTTAAGAAACACCAATACCTGCTGGCCTTTGCCGAGCGTGTCACGCATGGCGCCGAGCAAAGGTTGCGACAGACCGCCATCCAGCGGGCGGCTTTTAATATCTAGGCGCAATAGCTTGGGCGGCTGGGCGTGACCGGCGCGCTGGTTGAGTTTGAGCTGCGCATAGCGGCCTTGTTGGGCGTTGTGCAGGCTTTCCAGCGACGGCGTGGCGGAGCCAAGCAGCACCGGTACGTTCTCTAGACGGCCGCGCAGCACAGCTAGATCGCGCGCGTGATAGCGCAGGCCTTCCTGCTGCTTATACGAGGCGTCGTGTTCCTCGTCGACCACAATCAGGCCGGGCTTAGCCAGCGGCGTGAACAGTGCCGAGCGGGTGCCGATGACGATATCCAGCTCACCGGCGCGGGCTTTAAGCCATACATCCAAGCGTTCGCGGTCGGTGAGGTTGGAGTGCAGCATGGCGATGCGTGCATTAAAACGCTCGGTAAAGCGGCTTAGGGTTTGCGGGCCAAGGTTGATCTCCGGGATCAGCACCAGCACTTGCTGGCCAGCACGCAGCACTTGGTGAATTAGCTGCAAATACACTTCGGTTTTGCCGCTGCCGGTGACACCAGCCAATAAGTACGGCTGAAAGCGGCCAAGCCCGGCGCTCAGGGCGTGCAGTGCTGTTTGTTGCTCGCTGTTCAGCGGCAGCTCGGCAGCATGCAGCCATTGACTGGGGCGTGGCTTGCTCTGGTGGCGGTGACAGGTGAGGCTCACCAAACCTTTGCTTTGCAGGTTATCTAGAGTGGCTTTTTGTAAGTCGAAACGCGCCAGATTGGTGTGCTGGATGCCGTGCGGGTGCTGCTTGAGTACGCGCAATGCGGCTTGCTGTTTGGGTGCGCGATTAAGGCTTGGGTCGTCGGCGCGCGCTTCTGGCGCTGCCTGCCAAATCCACTGGTCGGGCATTTGCGCGGCTTCGCCTTGGCGCAACAGGCTTGGCAGTGCCCACGCCAAGGTGTCGCCTAAGCTGTGCTGGTAATACTGCGCGGTGCGCAAGGCGAGCTGCCAAACGCTGTCGGGCAGCAGTGGCTCGTGGTCGAGTAGCTCGAGCGCGGCGCGCAGTTTGTCGGCCGGCACTTCGCTGTGCTGCTGCGTGCGAATCAACACGCCGACCACTTCACGACGGCCAAACGGCACGCGCAAACGCACGCCGGGGCGCAGCAGAGCTGGGTTGCAACCGAGCGGTGGCAGGTAGTCGAATAAGCGGCGCAGGGGCGAGGGCAAAGCCAGTTGCAGAATCACAGGGCAGCCACGGCGAATAAATACGGGCCGGCGAGCATAGCACGCAGGCGCAAAAGTCTTGCCCACCTGCCGCACTCTGGTATGATGCCGCCCTATTTTTCCGCACAGCGCTGGCTGTGTTAATGCGTGCGGTGCCCGTTCAAGTCGGATGGGTGGCGGCACTACTCTTAATGAGGATCTCCCATGAAAGCTGATATCCATCCGCGCTACGAAGACATCGAAGCTACCTGCAGCTGCGGTGCCACCATCAAGACTCGCTCTACCCTGTGCGCCCCGATCCACCTGGACGTTTGCGCTTCTTGCCACCCGTTCTACACCGGCAAGCAGAAGATCGTTGACGCTGGCGGCCGTATCGATCGCTTCAAGCAGCGCTTCGGCGTGGTTAGCAGCAAGAAGTAATCTTGCTGTGGCGAGCAAGCTGATGCAGCTTGGCAAGCTAGTAAAAAAGGCGCTGATGATCAGCGCCTTTTTTGTGCCCATGGGTTTTGTGCAAGCCGCCTGTGAGGCACCCACCAAGCTCACGTGGCATACGGTGGCTAAGGTGGTGGATGGCGATACGCTAAAGCTCGCCGATGGCCGGAGCGTGCGCTTAATTGGCATCAATACGCCTGAGCTGGCGCGCCAAGGGCGCAGCGCCGAGCCGTTTGCTGAGCAGGCACGGCGCGCCTTGCAGGCTGAGTTGAGCGCTAGTGGTGGTGAAGTCGGCTTGCTGCTCGGGCGCGATCGCCAGGATCACTACGGCCGTACCTTAGCGCACGGTTTCACTCGCAGCGGCAGTAATCTTGAGGAGCACTTGCTGCGTGATGGCTTGGGCTGGCAAGTGGCGATAGCGCCGAACACTCAGCTTGCCGCTTGTCACTTGGCGGCCGAACGCGTGGCGCAGCAGGGCAAGCGTGGTGTGTGGTCGCGCCCCTTGAGTGCGCACGTGCAGCAGGCAGGGTTTCAGCCTTTGCTGGCGCGCGTTAAAACGGTGCAGCGCAATCGTGGTGGTATCTGGCTAGAGCTGGAAAACGGCGCCGTGGCGCGTATTGCTTGGGCGCATGCTAAACAGGTCTGGCCCAGTGATACGCAGCTGCAAGCGCGCCAGTGGCTGGTCAAAGGCTGGTGGCGCGATCGTCAGCGCGAGGTGGCCGCCAGCGGGCGCGCGCGTTGGTTGGTAGACTTGCAGCATCCAAGCATGTTGAGGGAATGGCCATGATGTCTTGTGTGCGCAGCGTATTGGCGCTGCTGCTGTTGGGTTTGCTCGCCGGATGCGCGGTCAACCCGGCCACCGGTAAAACCGATTTTGTGATGATGAGCGAGCGCGACGAAGTCAGCCTCGGCCAGCGCTATCACCAAGAGGTGCTCAAGCAATACAGCTTGGTGGAAGACCAAGCCTTGCGTGCTTACGTCGAGCGCATCGGTCAGCGCATGGCGCGCGCCAGTCACCGCAGTAATCTCAATTACCAGTTCACTGTGGTGGATAGCCCGGATGTCAACGCCTTCGCGCTGCCCGGTGGCTATATCTATATCCATCGCGGCCTGCTCAGTTACTTAAACACCGAAGCCGAGTTGGCCGCGGTGTTGGGTCATGAGATTGGCCACGTTACTGCGCGACATAGCGTGCGCCAGCATGGCCAGTCGACCGCGCTTAGCGTGCTTGCCAACGTGGTGGCAATCGGCACCGGCGTAGGCGCGGCGGGCGATTTGACCAACGTGCTCGGCACCGCCGTGGTGCGTGGCTATGGCCGCGATATGGAGCTAGAAGCCGACGGCTTCGGTGCGCAGTATTTAGCGCGCGCCGGTTATGACCCGCAGGCGATGATCCAAGTGGTGCGCGTGCTCAAGGCGCAGGAGGACTATGCCAAGGCTCGCGCTGCCGCGCAGGGCAAGCCCGTGCAAACCGGTTACCACGGTTTGTTTGATACCCACCCCGATAACGATCGCCGTTTGCAAGAAGTGATCGCCAAAGTGCCTGGTGGCGGCGCGGGTGAGGTGAATCGCGAGGCCTTCTTGCAGGCGCTTAATGGCATGGCCTTTGGTGACTCAGCTGCCTCGGGGGTGCGCCGTGGGCAGCGTTTTTATCATGCGGATTTGAACTTCACCCTCGAATACCCAGCGGGCTGGGGCATAGTCAATCAGCCGGATAAACTGATCGGCCATACGTCCGACGAGCAGGCCTTCATCATCATGGGCATGGAAGATAAAGACGCGCGCCTGACGCCCGAAGAGTTCTTGCGCAAGAAGCTTGGTCGCGAGCGCTTGGTGGATGAGTTTCAGCTCAATCAGTCCGGTGTGACCGGCTATGCCGCGATGATCCCCGGCGACAAAGCGCGGCGCCTAGCGGTGCTTTATCACGACAAGTACGCCTACCTGTTTGTCGCAGCCGTGAAAGGCCGAGCGCCGATTGAAACGCAAGACGATCAGTTCTTGCGGGTGATTCGTAGCTTCCGCCCGCTGACCAGCAAAGAAAAAGCCTTGGCGCAGCCGCTGCGCATTCGCCTACACACGGTCAAGGCCGGCGAAACCATTCGTAGCCTCGCGGCGAAGAGCAAATTTAACGACGACGGCGAAAATCAGCTGCGCTTACTCAATGGCCTGTATCCGCAGGGCGAGGTACGTGCCGGGCAGGTGATTAAGGTCGTCAAGTAAGCCCAGCGAGCGAATCTTGACCTGTGCGTCGAGCTTTGTTCTTGAGCGATTAGGGGAGTTTTCGTATGCTCGACGACCTCCCCGTTGTCACCACCAACCGGAACTGTAGACATGTCTGATCTGAAACAAGCTGCACTCGCGTATCACGCCGAGCCCCGTCCGGGCAAAATCAGCGTAGAAATCAGCAAACCCACCGCCACGGCGCGTGACCTGACCTTGGCCTACAGCCCCGGTGTGGCAGAGCCTGTGCGTGAGATTGCGAAAGATCCGGAAGATGCCTACAAGTACACCGCCAAGGGCAACTTGGTCGCGGTGATTTCCGACGGCACGGCGATTTTGGGCTTAGGTAACTTGGGCCCGCTGGCCTCCAAGCCGGTGATGGAAGGCAAGGGTGTTTTATTCAAGCGTTTTGCCGGTGTGGACGTGTTCGACATCGAAGTGGCCTCAGAAAGCCCGCAAGCGTTTATCGATACCGTTAAGCGCATCTCGATTACCTTCGGTGGCATCAACCTCGAAGACATCAAGGCTCCTGAGTGCTTTGAAATCGAGCGCGCACTGATTGAGCAGTGCGACATTCCGGTCTTCCACGATGACCAGCACGGCACCGCCATTGTGACCGCTGCCGGCATGCTCAATGCGCTGGAAATCGCCAACAAGAAGATTGAAGACGCGCGCATCGTGTGTTTGGGCGCCGGTGCGGCGGCCATCGCGTGCATGAAGTTGCTGGTGAGCATGGGCGCGAAGATCGAAAACATCTTCATGCTTGACCGCAAAGGCGTGATTCACGCCGGTCGTGATGACCTGAACCAGTACAAAGCTATGTTCGCCCACGAAACCGCTGCACGCACCTTAAGCGATGCCATGGACGGTGCGGATGTGTTCGTTGGTCTGTCGGGCGCTAACCTGCTGTCGCCGGAAGACCTCAAGCGCATGGCGCCGAATCCGGTGGTGTTTGCCTGCTCTAACCCGGACCCAGAAATTCAGCCTGAGCTGGCCCATCAAACCCGCTCTGACCTGATCATGGCCACCGGTCGTTCGGACTACCCGAACCAAGTGAACAACGTGCTGGGCTTCCCCTTCATCTTCCGCGGTGCGCTAGACGTGCGTGCGACGCGCATCAATGAAGAGATGAAGATCGCCGCTGCCTACGCCCTGCGTGATCTGGCCAAAGAGCCAGTGCCGCAAGAAGTACTGACCGCGTATGGCGTGGATAAGCTGGAATACGGCACTGAGTACATCATTCCTAAGCCGTTGGACCCGCGCCTGATTTCTGTGGTTTCCGCAGCTGTAGCGCAAGCGGCGGTCGACAGTGGCGTCGCTTCGCTGCCGTATCCGGCGCACTATCCGCTGGGCAGTGTGGATGACGTGTTTAAGCGCTAACCGCGCCGTGTAAAAAAAGCCCCGCGAATGCGGGGCTTTTTTGTTGGGGTTGGCTGGCGGCTAAGCGCTTAGAACAAGTCAATCGGTGCAGCGCTACCGCCAGCGCTGGGCGCGCCACCGTAGTTGTCCTGCGGGAAGCTGCCAATCGGCTCGGCCGGCGGTGGCGTGTGTTCTGATTTGAACACTTCGAAATAGGCATCGTTGGCGCCCGGTGCGGCGGCGCGGCCCGTGTTGGGGTCTACGCGCATGCTCACCATGCCAGCCGGTTCGCTGGGCAGATGGTTGGGCATGTCTTGCAATGCGGCGCCCATGTAGCTCATCCAGATGGGCAGGGCTGCGGTGCCGCCGTACTCGTTGCGGCCGAGGCTTTCCGGCTGGTCGAAGCCGACCCAGACAGTGGTCACTAGGTCGGCGTTGTAGCCGGAGAACCAGGCATCTTTGCTGTCGTTGGTGGTGCCGGTTTTGCCGGCCAAGTCGCTGCGCCCTAAGGCTAATGCGCGCCGCCCGGTGCCGCGACGGATCACGTCTTGCAGCATGCTGGTCATCAGGTAAGCGGTGCGCTCGTCGATTACTTGCTGCATGTGCAGGTCTTCGACGGCAGCCTCGTTCGCGGCGACTTCGGCAGCCAGTTGGCTAAGGCTCATACTTTCGCCGGTTTCTTCTTGGTCGAGCGCGGTGGTTTGTTTAGCTGGCGGCAGGGTGCTGAACAGCTCTTTGCCGTCGCGGTCGGTGATGCGTTCGATCAAGTAGGGTTTGATCTGGTAACCACCGTTGGCAAACACACTCCAGCCCGTGGCGATTTGCATCGGCGTGAGGCTGGCGGTGCCCAAGGCGAGCGAGTAATTGCGCGGCAGGTCGTCGGGCTCGAAGCCAAACAGCTGAGCGTATTTCAGTGCGTAGTCGATGCCGATGTCTTGCAGCAGGCGAATCGACACTAAGTTGCGTGAGCGATACAGCGCTTCGCGTAGGGTAATGGGGCCGAGGAACGTGTTGTTGTCATTCTTCGGGCGCCACACCTTGTCGAGATGCTCATCGACAAACACGATCGGTGCGTCGTTGACTAGGCTGGCCGGGGAGTAGCCCTTGTCCAGCGCGGCAGCATAGATAAACGGCTTAAAGCTGGAGCCCGGCTGGCGCTTGGCCTGCACGGCGCGGTTGTAGTTGCTTTGCTCAAACGAGAAGCCGCCGACAAGTGCTTCAATTGCCCCTGTGTGCGGGTTGAGCGATACCAGTGCGCTTTGCGCTTTGGGTACTTGGGCAAACTGCCAGCTCTGCACCTCGTCTTTAGTAATTTTCTCAAGGCGAATGATATCGCCCACTTGCACCACGTCAGCGGGCTGCTTGGGGCTGGCACCCATGCTGCGGCTGTTGATGAACGGGCGTGCCCATTTCATGCTGTCCCAGGCCACTACGTGCTCTTCGCCATTGCGCAGGCGCGCCATCAGGCCGCTGGCCTCAACGCTGGTGACTAGCGCTGGCTCCATGCCGTTCATGGTGCTGAGTTGGCTGAGGCGTTGCAGTTGTTCGGCAAGTGGCTTGTCACCAAGGCGCGCTTCCGGACCGCGATAGCCGTGGCGGTGGTCGTACTCAATCAGGCCTTTACGCAGTGCCTGATTGGCAATTTGCTGTCGCTCACTGTTGATGGTGACGAACACATTGAAGCCGTCGGTATACGCCGCGCTGCCATAGCGGCCGACCATCTCCGCGCGGGCCATTTCGGCAATATAGGGGGCGCTGACTTCGGGGCTGGGCACGTGATAGCGAGCATCCACTGGGGCGCTCAGTGCCACTTGCAGGCTTGGCTCGTCGATATAGCCCAGCTTGTTCATGCGGCCGAGAATCCAGTCACGTCGCTCTTTAGCGCGCTCAGGGTTGACCAGCGGGTTGAAGCGCGAAGGCGCTTTGGGCAGGCCAGCGATCATCGCTAGCTGCGCGAGAGAGAGCTCTTGGATGCCTTTGCCGTAGTAAACATTGGCAGCCGCCTCAATGCCGTAGGCGCGGTTGCCGAGGTAAATCTTGTTCACGTACAGCTCAAGAATTTCATCCTTGCTCAGCTGACGTTCGATCTGTAATGCCAGCAGGATCTCATTCAGTTTGCGCGAGAAGCTACGCTCACTGGAGAGGAAGAAGTTTTTCGCCACCTGCATGGTGATGGTCGAGCCGCCCGTTTGAATGCGCCCGCTTTGCAATAATTGAGCGGCAGCGCGCATCAAGCTTTTTACATCGACGCCATAATGATGTTGAAAGTTGTCGTCTTCAGCGGCCAGTAACGCATGGACAAAATCCTGCGGCACTTGCTCGATCGTGATGGGGTTGCGGCGCATTTCGCCAAATTCGGCGATCAAGCGCTGATCCTGGCTGTAGACGCGCAGAGGGATCTGCAACTGCACCGACTTCAGAGCGTCGACGTCGGGCAGGGTGGGGTTGAGGTACAGAAAGGCACCGCTTAGAGCCATGATGGGTGCGCAAAGCAACGCCAGCAGCGACCACCAGAAAAACTTAATAACGCGCATGGGGCTGAGAAAGTCCTGAAAAAATAACAGGTTAAGAAATGCGGATGAGGACAGGAGGAAGCGCTTCACATTATACGCGGATTTTTTCGTGGTGAGCTATTTGCGCTTCTGTCAAGTCTGTTATTTAATGTTGAAAAACATAAATCGTCCGTAAGTGTCGGATGTTGATAGGGAATTAGCCGTGCTAGGGCTCAATAAGAAAGCGAATACGCTCCTGGGGATCGACATCAGCTCTACTTCGGTGAAGCTGCTCGAACTGAGTAAATCTGGCTCTCGCTACAAGGTCGAGGCCTATGCTGTGGAGCCACTTCCACCGAACGCGGTGGAAGAGAAAAACGTGGCCGACATCGAGCAGGTCGGGCAAATCGTTGCCCGCGTGCTGGCTAAGTCGAAGTCTGGTGTCAAAGTCGCCGCCGTAGCCGTGTCCGGCTCTGCGGTGATCACCAAGACCATCGAGATGGAAGCTGGCTTGTCGGATGACGAGTTGGAAAATCAGATCCGTCTCGAAGCTGATCAGTACATCCCCTACCCGCTGGATGAAGTGGCCTTAGACTTCGAGGTCATTGGCCCCTCTAAGCGTAATCCTGAGCGTGTCGATGTTTTGCTCGCCGCCTGCCGTCGTGAAAACGTTGAAGATCGTGAAGCGGTGCTCTCAGTCGCTGCGCTAACCGCCAAAGTGGTGGATATCGAAGCGCATGCGATGGAGCGCGCTTGCGAGCTGATCATGCCGACGCTTGGTGGCGATGCGGAAGACTTAACCGTTGCCGTCGTGGATATCGGTGCCACGATGACCACGCTTAACGTGTTGCATGGTGGGCGTAACGTTTACAACCGCGAGCTTTTGTTCGGCGGCAAGCAGCTGACCGAGGAAATTCAGCGGCGTTATGGTCTGTCTGTTGAAGAGGCCGGCCTTGCCAAAAAGCAGGGTGGCCTGCCGGACGACTACGAGACAGAAGTGCTGGCTCCCTTTAAAGAGCAAGTTGTGCTGCAGGTTTCTCGTGCGTTGCAGTTCTTCTTCGCTGGCGGCCAGTTCAATGATGTCGACCATATTCTTTTGGCTGGCGGCACCGCGTCCATTGCTGGGCTGGATCAGTTGATCCAGCAAAAGATTGGTACCCCAACGCAAGTGGCAAACCCGTTCGCGCAGATGGCTTTAGGCGGCAAGGTTAATGCCGGAGCGCTGGCCAGTGATGCGCCCGCGCTGATGATTGCCTGCGGTCTGGCGATGAGGAGTTTCGACTAATGGCAAAAATTAACCTTTTACCGTGGCGCGAAAAACTCCGCGAAGAGCGCAAGCAACGCTTTATTGCCTCAATCATGGGGGTGTTAATGGTGGCTGCTGGCTTGGTGTTTCTGGGCGGGCAATACCTTTCCTCGCAAATTGAGTATCAAAATGCTCGCGCTGAGTATCTGCGCAAGGAAATTGCTGTCCTAGATGCGCGTATTTCTGAAATTAAAGAACTGCAAGAGCGTCGTAAGCAGTTGCTTGAGCGGATGAAAATTATTTCCGACTTACAGGGTAATCGACCGGTCATTGTTCGTGGCTTTGATGAGCTGGTGCGTACGCTTCCTGATGGTGTTTTCTTTACCAAGTTGAGCAGTAAAGGTCAGCAAATATCAGTCGAGGGTATGGCAGAGTCTAATAACCGTGTTTCCAAGCTGATGCGGCAACTGGATGCGTCTGACTGGCTTAATGGGCCGGTGTTGACGGGTGTGAAGGCTCTAACTCAGGGGGAGGTGGAGCAGAGAAATAGTTTTGCTTTGACAGTTACCCGTGTGGCGCCGAAAGCAGAGGAGTCTGGTAAATGAGCTTTCAGCAAAGCCTGCAGGGCTTGAAAGATTTCGATCTTAATGATCTTGATTTTGAAAATGTCGGTTCTTGGCCAGCAGCAGTAAAGGTAATAGCTTGTGTTTTGGTGTTTATCCTAGTTCTTTTTTTGGGGTATAACTTCTACCTAAAAGATTTGCAAGGAAGCTTGGATGCGGCAATCTCTAAAGAATCAAATTTAAAACAAGATTTTCAGCGTAAAGCGTTTCAAGCGGCGAACTTGGAAGCTTATAAAGAGCAGATGGTTGAAATGGAAGCGTCATTTGGCGCTTTGCTTCGTCAGCTTCCGAGTGATACAGAAGTGCCTGGCTTGCTCGAAGATATCACTCGTACAGGGCTTGGTGCAGGTTTGGAGTTTGAGGAAATAAAACTTCAGCCTGAGGTTGCCCAGCAGTTTTATATTGAGTTGCCAATTTTGATTTCGGTTGTTGGCGGTTATCACGATCTGGCTACTTTCGTTAGCGGTGTCGCGGCTTTGCCTCGCATTGTTACTTTGCACGATTTTGAAATTGTGCCAGAGAAGGCAGATCAAGCTGGCGCTTCTAGGTTGCGTATGAGTATTACGGCAAAAACCTATCGCTATAACGATAAGGGGGCTAAGTAATGAAAGGGATGCTGGGTGTTTCTCTTCTTTCTGTCCTCTTGGTTGGCTGTACGGGCGGTGATTTTAGTGACTTAAATGCCTTTATGGATGAGGTTAGGGCTAAGCCAAAGGGTAGTATTGAGCCGTTGCCTCAGTTTACGCCCTATGAGGCTTTTGCCTACAGTGCGGTTAATATGCGCTCCCCCTTCCAGCCTCCCGTTAAGTTTGAAGTTGTTCAGCGGCAGAAGGGCGAAAAAGAAGTGAAGCCTGATGAAGCTCGCGTGAAGCAGTTCCTTGAAGGCTTCAATATCGAAACGTTTACAATGGTTGGCACCTTGGGTGATCAGCGCGGCCTTTTTGCTCTGGTTAGCGGTGCGGGAAGCGTTCATCGTGTGATGGTCGGCGACTATCTGGGGCGTAATCACGGCAGGATTGTCGCAATTGATGCCGGGAAGATTGAGGTCTTGGAAATCGTCCCTGATGGAGAGGGCGGGTGGCTTGAGCGTCCTCGTCAACTGCCGTTAAGAGATAACGGATAAAGAAAAGACAGCTAGTGGGATTAATGAAATGAAAATTATAAGTAATGGCTTTGCCCTTCTTGCTGCGCTTGGGCTGATCTCTTCGGCGGTTAATGCGGCGGATTTAAAAACCTTAGATGTGGTTACCTTGCCGGGTGATCGCATGGAGTTACGCATGGGCTTTGATAGCCCGGTAGATATTCCTCGTGGATATACCATTGAGCAGCCTGCGCGTATCGCTTTGGATCTGCCGGGGGTAAAGAATAAGCTGGGCGTTAAGGTGCGAGAGTTGGGCATGGGGAATGCCCGTAGCGTTACCTTTGTGGAGGCAGCAGATCGCACCCGGATGATCATTAATATGACTACGCTCACGCCGTACTCTGCTCGTGCAGAAGGGAGCAGCGTGATTGTGGTTGTTGGCGCTGGCGAGAAAGCGGTGGTAGCTCCTGTGAAGCCGGTGGTTGTTGCGCCAGCAGGCGTTCCAAGCATTAAAAATCTAGACTTTCAGCGCGGTGAAAATGGTGAGGGCAGTGTTGTTATTGAGCTGTCGGATCCCTCCATCGCTCCTGATATTCAAGATGTTGGCGGTAAGATTCGTCTTGAGTTTCCCAAGACGCAACTGCCGGAAGCGTTGCGCGTCCGCCTGGACGTGAAAGATTTTGCTACTCCAGTTCAGTATGTCTACGCACGCGGCGCATCTGATAAATCGACGGTGATTATTGAGCCAACGGGTTTCTATGATTATTTGGCTTATCAGACTGATAATAAGCTTACCGTTAGTGTAAAGCCTTTGACTCGCGAAGAGTCTGAAAAGCGCAACTCTGATAAGTTCGCTTACACTGGCGAGAAGTTATCGCTGAACTTCCAGGATATTGATGTTCGATCTGTTTTGCAGCTGATTGCTGATTTTACTGACTTGAACTTGGTGGCTAGTGATACTGTTCAGGGCAGCATCACTCTACGTCTCCAAAATGTCCCATGGGACCAAGCGCTTGATCTTGTCCTGAAAACGAAAGGCCTTGATCAGCGGAAGGTCGGCAATGTTTTGCTTGTAGCTCCAGCTGATGAGATTGCCGCACGTGAAAGGCAGGAATTGGAGACTCAGCGTCAGTTAGCCGAGCTTTCTCCAATTGTTAGAGAGGTTCTTCAGGTTAACTATGCTAAAGCTTGTGATTTGGCCAAACTCTTTGATGAGTTCACTGAGGCTGGCGAGCAAAAGGATATGCGTGGGTCGATTATTTGTGATGATCGATCAAACAGCTTGATTGCTCACTATACTCGTGAGCGGATGGAAGAATTGCGTCGTATCGTTGCTCAGCTCGATATACCTGTGCGGCAGGTAATGATTGAGGCGCGTATTGTTGAGGCGAATGTTGATTATAATCGTCAGCTCGGTGTTGAGTGGCGTGGCATTAGTCGGGCTGATAATAATTTTGTGGTGGGTGGTACGAATAGTCTGGAAAAGGGCACAGATCCTCTGGAGTTTCAGGCGGGTAGCTTCGTTAATCTAGGCGCACCTGGTCGCACCTCGGGTATAAATATTGGCTTTATAACGGACAATACTTTGCTGGATCTTGAGTTGTCTGCGATGGAGAAGACCGGCAATGGAGAAGTCGTGTCGCAGCCTAAGGTGGTTACTTCGGATAAAGAGACGGCGAAAATCCTGAAGGGTACAGAAATTCCTTTTCAGGAGGCTAGCTCAAGCGGTGCAACAACAACCTCATTTAAAGAGGCGGCGCTTTCCTTAGAGGTCACTCCGCAAATTACGCCAGATAGCCGAGTGATTATGGATGTTAAGGTCAATAAGGACTCGCCGGATTTTTCTCGCTCTGTTGGTGGTGTTCCCCCGATCAATACGAACGAGGTAACCGCTAAGGTTTTGGTAAATGACGGCGAAACTGCTGTAATTGGTGGGGTGTTTACAAATACTCAGACTAAAACGGTCGATAAAATTCCATTCCTTGGCGATCTTCCGGTGGTTGGACGGCTCTTTAAGCGAGACTTGATCGAGGATAGTAAAACGGAGTTGCTGATTTTCTTAACTCCGCGCATCCTGAACAGCCAAGGCGTTGCCCTTAAGAACTGATCGTTCGTGAACTTAGTCCTCGTAGGCCCGATGGGTGCTGGCAAAAGCACCATCGGGCGTCTTCTTGCTAAAGAGCTGCGTTTGCCCTTTATTGACTCCGATAAAGAAATTGAGGAGCGCACAGGGGCGGATATCCCGTGGATTTTTGACGTTGAAGGCGAGCAGGGCTTTCGTGATCGTGAGCAGGCGGTTATCGAAGAGTTACTGCTTGACGATAACCAGCTACTGGCAACCGGTGGCGGTGCGGTTATGCGCGAGGCTAATCGTGCGGCGCTTAAGCGTGGTGCCGTTGTGGTCTACTTGTTCGCCTCTGTAGAGCAGCAGATTGTGCGCACGGCGCGAGATCGCAATCGGCCTTTGTTGCAAACGGAAGATCCTGCCGCTGTACTTCGCCAGTTGATGGCGGTGCGTGATCCGCTGTATCGAGAAGTTGCCGATATCGTGGTGGAGACCGATGAGCGTCCGCCGCGGATGGTGGTTCAGGAAATCCTCGCGCAGCTCGACTCCCGCAACCCTGCCTGACAGGTTATCCTAGCGCCTTCTGAGCGCGAGGATGGTATGGCGACACTCAAGGTTGATTTAGCTGAGCGTAGTTACCCGATCTACATTGGTGAGGGACTACTGGATCAGGCAGAGCTGTTTCAGGCGCATATCAAAGGGCGCCAGGTTGCAGTTGTAACCAACGAAACGGTTGCTCCGCTATACCTTGCTCGCCTAGAGGCAGCATTGAGCGGCTATCAGGTTGATAGCGTGGTGCTCCCTGATGGTGAGCAGTTCAAAAATTGGCAAACCCTTAATCTGATTTTTGATCGCCTGCTGGAGTGTCGTCACGACCGAAAAACCACTCTGATTGCCTTGGGCGGTGGTGTTATCGGCGATATGACGGGTTTTGCGGCTGCGTGCTATCAGCGAGGCGTGCATTTTATTCAGGTGCCGACAACCTTGCTATCGCAGGTAGATTCGTCGGTGGGCGGTAAGACCGGTATCAATCATCCATTGGGAAAAAATATGGTGGGGGCCTTTTATCAGCCCGACGCCGTGATTATCGATACCGCAAGCCTAAATACTTTGCCCGCGCGCGAGTTGTCCGCCGGTTTGGCGGAAGTGATTAAGTATGGCTTGATTTGTGATCAAGACTTTTTTGTCTGGCTTGAAGCAAATCTAGAACGCTTGTTGGCATTAGATGCGGCGGCGCTCACGGAGGCGATTGAGCGCTCCTGTGCAGCGAAGGCGGATGTGGTGGCACAGGATGAGCGCGAAGGCGGAATTCGCGCGATTCTCAATTTGGGCCACACCTTCGGGCACGCCATTGAGACCGAGCAAGGTTACGGCACTTGGCTGCACGGTGAAGCTGTAGCGGCGGGCACAGTGATGGCGCTGGAGTTATCGCACCGTCTCGGTTGGATTGACGAAAGTGTCGTGCGTCGCGGTTGCGCCCTGCTTGAGCGGGCTAAGTTGCCGGTCGCGCCGCCTGCGGGCATGACTGCGCAGGCCTTTATCCAGCACATGGCGGTGGATAAAAAGGTTCTCGATGGTCAATTGCGCCTGATTCTGTTGAAAGGCCTCGGTGAGGCTTGTGTGACCGCTGATTTTTCTCGTGAAGCCCTGCAGGCTACCTTGCAGGCGCGTTACCCCCTTTTCGTTGCTTGAGTGTTAGTGATGCTGCATGCGGATGATGCTTTCTTAGACCATTACGGCTTTGCTCATGACCCCTTTGCGGCTCGTGTGCCGGGGATGAAGTTTTTCCCGGCGCAGCGCAAAACGGTTTTGAGTCAGTTGCATCACTTGGCGCGCTACAGTCAGCTGATGCTGCTGGTAAGCGGCCCTGAAGGGAGCGGGAAAACCTTGCTGCGCAAGGCCTTGGCCGGTAGCGCAAATAAAGATTCGGTCAAATGCGTTGTGTTAAGTGGGCGCGGCCTAATGGCTTCGCGCGACGTATTGATGGGTATTGCGCAGGGGCTCGGGGGCGCTTCCAGTGATCTTGAGGAAGTGTTTGAGCAAATTGAGCAGTTGGCTTTAACCGGACAGGAGCTCTACCTGTTGGTGGATGAGGCCGATGACCTTCCGGATGAGCTGTTGCCGTTGTTGTTCACCTTGGCAGATGGTCAAGGGCAGGCGCGACCGCATGTGTTTTTGTTTGGCACCGCAGCTTTGGCCGCGCGCTTAGAGCGCTTAGCTGGCGATCAGGAGCGTTTCCACCCCATCACCCTTGCGCCTTATGAATATGAAGATACTTGCGAGTATTTAGCTCAGCGCTTGAAAGCGGCGGGAGCTGACTTGGATATCTTCAGCGAAGAGCAGCTGGAGCACATTCACGAAGAGTCTGGCGGCTGGCCTGGCTTGATCAATCAAGTGGCGCGAGAAGCGGCTATTGATGCCATGCAGGATGGCCAGGATGCTCCTGAAGCCGGGCGCAAGGCGCGCTTTCCGATTAAGCACCTCGCTATGGTGGCGGTGATTGCTTTGGGGGTTGGTGCTGCGTGGTTTATGCAGGGCAAGAGTGGCGATGATGTGGTTGCTACGCAGTCGTCTGAGTTGACGCTGCCGCCAGTCACACCTGTGGTTGAGGCGACAGTTGAGCCTGTTGCGGCCAATCCTGAGCCGACCCTTGCTGAAGTCAGTGAGCCTGCTCAGCAAGAGCCGCAAGTACAGTTCGACGGGGTTGCGCAGCCATTACCGTTACCGGTGCCGACGCAGCCCATTGAGCGCAGCGCTACACCTGCTCCGGCTGAGGCGGCTTCCGCGCCAGAGCCGGCGCCTGTGGTTGTTGAGCCAAGTGCGGCACCAGTCGCTGCGCCTGTGGTGGCGGCAAAGCCAGTTGTCGAGCCGGCGCCTAAGGCTCAAGAGCCGGCTAAGCCGGTTGCTACGCCCGTCGCTAAGCCTGCGCCTGTGACTGCTTCAGTGTCAGCAGTTGCCGGAGAGGGGCATGAGGGTTGGTACGCCGCTCAGGCGGGTGGTCAGTATGCGTTGCAAGTGTCGGCGTTATCATCGGCTGTAGCCGCTAAGGCGGTGGTCGCCAAGGAAGGGGCGCAGTTCCGTTTTTATCGCAAGTTGGTGTCGGGCAAACCTATGTTTGTCGTCACCTACGGCCAGTTTGCTACGGCGCTGGAGGCCAAGCAGGCTGTGGCTAAGTTGCCTGCGCAGTATCAGCGTAATAAGCCTTGGCCAAAGCGTTTTGCGGATATTCAGCGCGAAATCCGCGCGTCGCGCTGACGCCATAGCTGCGCCGCGCAAGGCGTGCGCAGTGTTGACCGGCGGGTCATTAACATGCGGGCCGGTTGCAAGCCATTCGTAATCGCGACATTGGCTTTAACTCAGGTGTCACGAAAATTTGTGGGGGCGTAGGGTGGTGTGTACAATGACCTCCCTTTTGCCCTTGTGTAGGGCTTTTTGCGCCCAAAATTTTGTGGCAAGTATTTGATTTTTAAAGGTTTTCCAGGTGAGGGTCTATGAAAGCAGGTTTGTATCATCCTGGTGAGTTCAAGGATAACTGCGGATTTGGTCTGATCGCCCATATGCAGGGCCAGCCCAGTCACCACCTGTTGCAGACAGCCATTGAAGCGCTGACCTGCATGACCCACCGTGGCGGCATCAACGCTGACGGCAAGACGGGTGACGGTTGCGGTCTGTTGATCCAGAAGCCGGACGAATTCCTCCGCGCGACGGCTAAGGAAGCCTTTGCATGTGATCTGCCGGCGCAGTACGCCGTAGGCATGGTGTTCTTTAACCAAGACGCCGCCAAAGCAGAAGCCGCGCGTGCCAACATGAATCGCGAGATCGAGGCCGCTGGCCTTAAGCTGATCGGCTGGCGCCAAGTGCCGATCGACACCAGCGTGCTCGGTGAGCTGGCCTTGGCACGTCTGCCGCAAATTGAACAAGTGTTTATTGGCGGTGAAGGGCTGGACGACCAGCAATTCGCGGTCAAGCTGTTTAGCGCGCGCCGTCGTTCTTCGGTGGCTAACGCCGAAGACAGCGATCACTACATTTGTAGCTTCTCGCACAAGACCATCATTTATAAGGGCCTGATGATGCCGGCGGACCTCGCCGCGTTTTATCCGGACTTAAGCGACGAGCGCCTGAAAACCGCTATCTGCGTGTTCCACCAGCGCTTCTCGACCAACACCTTGCCCAAGTGGCCGCTGGCTCAGCCGTTCCGCTTCTTGGCGCACAACGGTGAAATCAACACCATCACTGGCAACCGTAACTGGGCGCAGGCGCGTCGCACTAAGTTTGCCAATGAGATGATTCCGGATCTGGAAGAGCTCGGCCCGCTGGTTAACCGCGTGGGCTCTGACTCCTCAAGCATGGACAACATGCTCGAGCTGATGGTTACCGGTGGCATCGACCTGTTCCGTGGCGTACGCATGATCATTCCGCCGGCTTGGCAGAACGTCGACACCATGGACGCCGAGCTGCGCGCCTTCTACGAATACAACTCCATGCACATGGAGCCGTGGGATGGCCCTGCCGGTGTGGTACTGACCGACGGTCGCTACGCGGCGTGCTTGCTTGACCGTAACGGCTTGCGTCCGGCGCGTTGGGTGACCACCAAGAACGGTTACATCACCTTGGCCTCGGAAATCGGCGTGTGGAGTTACCAGCCCGAAGACGTACTGGCCAAAGGCCGCGTGGGCCCAGGGCAGATTCTGGCGGTGGATACCCAGACCGGCCAAGTGCTGCACACCAAAGATATCGATGACCGCTTGAAGTCGCGCCATCCGTATAAGCAGTGGCTGCGTCAGAGCGCGCTGCGTATTCGTGCCAACTTGGACGAAGATCACGGCAGCGCCAGCTACGACCAAGAGCAGCTCAAGCAGTACATGAAGATGTTCCAGGTCACCTTCGAAGAGCGTGACCAAGTACTGCGCCCGATGGCCGAGCAAGGCCAAGAGGCCGTGGGCTCGATGGGCGACGACACGCCAATGGCGGTGCTCAGTCAGCGTGTGCGCTCGGTGTACGACTACTTCCGCCAGCAGTTCGCCCAGGTGACCAACCCGCCGATCGACCCGCTGCGCGAATCCATCGTGATGTCGCTGGAAACCTGTTTGGGTGCCGAGCGCAACATCTTCGATGAAACCGTTGATCACGCGAAGCGCGCGATTCTCACCTCGCCGGTTATTTCTCCGGCCAAGTGGGCGTCGATCCTCGAACTGCAGGATGAAGCCTTCAGCCATCAGCGTATCGACCTCAACTACGACGAAGCGCTGGGCCTGAAAGCCGCGATTGAAAATATCGCCGATCAAGCCGAAGAAGCCGTGCGTGCTGGTAAAGTGCTGCTGGTGCTGTCGGATCGCAATATCGCTCCGGGCAAGCTGCCGGTGCATGCCGCCTTGGCTACCGGTGCGGTGCACCACCGTTTGGTGGAAAAAGGCCTGCGTTGCGACTGCAACATCTTGGTAGAAACCGCCACGGCGCGCGACCCGCACCACTATGCCGTGCTGCTGGGCTTCGGTGCCTCGGCGGTGTACCCGTACTTGGCTTACGAAGTGCTGGAAGACTTGGTACGCAGCGGCGAAGTGCTGGGCGATAGCCATGAAATCTTCAAGTATTACCGCAAAGGCATCGCTAAGGGCCTGATGAAGATCCTGTCGAAGATGGGTATCTCCACTGTGGCGTCTTACCGTGGTGCGCAGCTGTTTGAAGCCGTGGGTCTGTCGAAAGATGTCACCGAGTTGTGCTTCCGTGGTGTGGCCAGCCGTATTCAGGGCGCCCGCTTCGAAGACTTAGAAGCCGAGCAAAAGCTGCTGGCTGGCGAAGCTTGGGCAGCGCGTAAGCCGATCCAACAGGGTGGCCTGCTGAAGTTCGTCCACGGTGGCGAATACCATGCCTACAACCCGGATGTGGTGAACACCCTGCAAGCGGCGGTACAGCAGGACTCCTACGAGAAGTATCAAGAGTACGCCGAGCTGGTGAACAGCCGTCCGGTGTCGTCGCTGCGTGACATGTTTAAGGTCAAGTTGGCTGACGCACCGCTGTCGCTGGACGACATCGAGCCGCTGGAAGCCATCTTCAAGCGCTTTGACTCGGCCGGTATTTCACTGGGCGCCTTGTCGCCCGAGGCGCACGAAGCCATCGCCGAGGCGATGAACCGCTTGGGCGCGCGCTCTAACTCCGGTGAGGGTGGCGAAGATCCGGTGCGTTACGGCACCATGAAAACCTCAAAAATTAAGCAGGTGGCCTCGGGCCGCTTTGGTGTGACGCCGGAATATCTGGTCAACGCCGAAGTGATCCAGATTAAAGTCGCGCAGGGCGCTAAGCCCGGCGAAGGCGGCCAGCTGCCCGGTGGTAAGGTGAATCCGCTGATTGCTCGCCTGCGTTACGCAGTGCCGGGGGTGACGCTGATTTCCCCGCCGCCGCACCACGACATTTACTCGATCGAAGACTTGGCGCAGCTGATTTTCGACCTCAAGCAGGTCAACCCTGCCGCACAAGTGTCGGTCAAGCTGGTAGCTGAAGCGGGCGTGGGCACCATCGCCGCTGGTGTGGCCAAGGCCTATGCCGACCTGATCACCATCTCCGGTTACGACGGTGGTACCGGCGCTTCGCCGCTGACCTCCATCAAGTACGCCGGTAGCCCGTGGGAGCTGGGTCTGTCTGAAGCGCACCAAGCGCTACGTGCCAACGACCTGCGTGGCAAGGTGCGGGTACAGACTGACGGCGGCCTGAAGACCGGCCTCGACGTGGTCAAAGCGGCTATCTTGGGCGCAGAAAGCTTCGGCTTCGGCACCGCGCCGATGATCGCACTGGGCTGTAAGTACCTGCGTATTTGTCACCTGAACAACTGCGCTACCGGTGTGGCTACCCAGAACGAGCGTCTGCGTCGCGACCACTACATCGGCACCGTAGAAATGGTGATGAACTTCTTCACCTACGTGGCGATGGAAACCCGCGAGTGGCTGGCCAAGCTTGGCGTGCGCAGCTTGGAAGAGCTGATCGGCCGGACTGATCTGTTGGAAGTGCTGCCGGGCAGCACTGGCAAGCAGAACAACCTCGACCTGTCGCCGCTGCTGGCTAACGACCTGATTCCGGCCGATAAGCCGCAGTTCTGCCTGAGCGAGCGCAACGCGCCGTTCGACAAGGGCGAGCTGGCTGAGCGCATGGTTGAACTGGCCAAAGATGCCATCGCCAACAAGGCGGGCGGCACCTATGAGCTGGATGTGTGTAACTGCGACCGTTCGATTGGTGCGCGGGTGTCGGGCGAAATCGCCAAGGCCCACGGCAACCAAGGCATGGTCGATGCGCCGATTACCTTCCGCTTTAACGGCACCGCCGGGCAGAGCTTCGGCGTGTGGAACGCCGGCGGCCTGAACTTGTACCTCGAAGGCGATGCCAACGACTACGTGGGCAAAGGCATGACTGGCGGTAAGCTGGTGATTGCACCGCCCAAAGGCAGCCCGTTTGCCAGCCAAGAAAGCGCCATTATCGGTAATACCTGCTTGTACGGTGCCACCGGTGGCACCTTGTTCGCTGCCGGTACTGCCGGTGAGCGTTTCGCGGTGCGTAACTCGGGTGCGCATGCGGTTATCGAAGGCGCTGGCGACCACTGCTGCGAATACATGACCGGCGGCATGATCTGCGTGCTGGGCCGTACCGGCTACAACTTCGGTGCGGGTATGACCGGTGGCTTCGCGTATGTGCTCGACGAAGACAATAGCTTCGTTGACCGCGTGAACCACGAGTTGGTGGAAATCACCCGCATCAGCAGCGAAGCGATGGAAGCCTACCGCAGCCATCTGCAAGAAGTGATTGCCGAGTACGTGACCGAAACTGGCAGTGCTTGGGGCACCAACCTGCTGGAGAACTTGGATGACTACATCCGTAAGTTCTGGCTGGTCAAACCGAAAGCGGCCAACTTGGCGTCGTTGCTGTCTTCGACCCGCGCTAACCCGCAATAACAAGCCCCGCACGGCAAGCCTGTTCGCAGGCTTGCCGGCTACCGTGAAAGTCTTGCGGTGTGCCGCTAAGCGTGCCGCTGCAATAAAGAGGTTTTGATATGGCTGAACGTCTGAATAACGACTTCCAGTTCATCGAAGTGGGGCGTAAAGACCCGAAGAAGAAGCTGCTGCGTCAGCGCAAGAAGGAGTTCGTGGAAATCTACGACACCTTCAAGCCGGCACAGGCGTGCGAGCAAGCGCACCGTTGCTTGGGTTGCGGTAACCCGTACTGCGAGTGGAAGTGCCCGGTACACAACTACATTCCTAACTGGCTGAAGCTGGTCAGCGAAGGCAACATTCTGAAAGCGGCCGAGCTGTCGCATCAGACCAACACCCTGCCGGAAGTGTGTGGCCGCGTATGCCCGCAAGACCGCCTGTGTGAAGGCGCCTGTACGCTGAACGACGGTTTCGGCGCGGTAACCATTGGCTCGGTGGAGAAGTACATTACCGATACCGCCTTTGCCATGGGCTGGCGTCCGGACATGTCCAACGTCAAACCGACCGGCAAGAAAGTCGCGATTATCGGCGCCGGCCCGGCAGGCCTTGGCTGTGCCGACATTCTGGTGCGTAACGGCGTCACCCCGGTGGTGTTCGATAAGAACCCCGAGATCGGTGGCTTGCTGACCTTCGGTATCCCCGAATTCAAGCTGGAAAAAACCGTTATGAGCCGCCGCCGTGAAGTGTTCACCGGCATGGGTATCGAGTTCCGCCTGAACACCGAAATCGGTACAGACGTGCAGATCGACGATCTGTTGCGCGATTACGACGCGGTGTTCATGGGCATGGGCACTTACACCTACATGAAAGGCGGCTTCCCCGGTGAAGACCTGCCGGGCGTGTATGACGCGTTGGACTTCCTCATCGCCAACGTCAACCGCAACCTGGGTTTCGAGAAGTCGGCCGACGACTTTATCGACATGAAAGGTAAGCAAGTTGTGGTGCTTGGCGGTGGTGACACCGCGATGGACTGTAACCGTACCTCGATTCGTCAGGGCGCGACTAAGGTCACCTGTGCCTACCGTCGTGACGAAGAAAACATGCCCGGCTCGCGCAAAGAAGTGAAAAACGCCCGCGAAGAGGGTGTGCAATTCCTCTTCAATCGCCAGCCCATCGCTATCGTCGGCGAAGGCAAGGTGGAAGGCGTGAAAGTGGTGGAAACCCGCTTGGGTGAGCCCGATGCGCGTGGCCGTCGTAGCCCTGAGCCAATTCCCGGCTCTGAGCAAGTCATTCCGGCGGATGCCGTGCTGGTGGCCTTCGGCTTCCGTCCGAGCCCGGCCAGCTGGTTCGAGGCGCAAAACATCAAGACCGACAGCAGTGGTCGCGTGATTGCCCCGAGCGCCGCACAGTACAAGTTCCAGACCAGCAACCCGAAGATCTTCGCCGGTGGCGATATGGTGCGCGGTTCGGACTTAGTAGTCACCGCGATCCACGAAGGTCGCGAAGCCGCTGAAGGTATCCTTGACTACCTCGGCGTGTAATCGAGCTGATTGGCGCTTGCGCTAGATCAACCGCTTAGCAAAAGGCACGGCACTCACCGTGCCTTTTGTTTTTGCCTTTGCGACAATGCGCGCAACTGAATTTGGGGTGATGTATGTCTGAACTGAAAAACGACCGTTTCCTGCGTGCGCTGCTCAAGCAACCCGTGGACGTCACGCCGGTATGGATGATGCGCCAAGCGGGCCGCTACCTGCCGGAATACCGCGCTACCCGCGCCAAAGCCGGCGACTTTATGAGCCTGTGCAAAAACGCCGAGCTGGCTTGCGAAGTTACTTTGCAGCCGCTGGAGCGTTACCCGCAAATCGACGCGGCAATTCTGTTCTCAGACATCCTCACTGTGCCGGATGCGATGGGCTTAGGCCTGTACTTCGAAACCGGCGAAGGCCCGCGTTTTAAAAAGGTGGTCGATACCCCAGAAGCCATCGACGCGCTGCCGATCCCCGATGCGGAAAAAGACTTGGGCTATGTGATGGATGCCGTGCGCACCATCCGCCGCGAGCTGAACGGCCGCGTGCCGCTGATCGGCTTCTCCGGCAGCCCGTGGACGCTGGCGACCTACATGGTGGAAGGCGGCTCGAGCAAAGACTTCCGCAAGTCCAAGGCCATGCTCTACAGCAACCCGCAAGCCATGCACCAGTTGCTGGATAAGCTCGCGCAGTCGGTCACCGCTTACTTAAACGGGCAGATCAAGGCCGGCGCGCAAGCGGTGCAGATTTTTGACTCATGGGGCGGCTCGCTGTCAGCCGCTGCGTACCAAGAGTTCTCACTGGCCTATATGCAGAAGATTGTTAACGGCCTGATCCGCGAGCACGAAGGCCGTCAGGTGCCGGTGATTCTGTTCACCAAAGGCGGCGGCTTATGGCTGGAATCTATGGCCGACAGCGGCGCCGAAGCCTTGGGCCTCGACTGGACCTGCGACATCGCCAGCGCCCGTCAGCGCGTGGGTCACAAAGTCGCCCTGCAAGGCAACATGGACCCCAGCGTGCTGTACGCCAGCCCAGCGGCGATTCGCGCCGAAGTCGGGCGCATTTTGGCCGCCTACGGCACCGGCAGCGGCCACGTGTTCAACCTCGGCCACGGCATCACCCCCGAGGTTAACCCCGAGCACGCCAAAGCTTTCTTCGAGGCCGTGCACGAGCTGTCGGCGCAGTATCACTAAGCAGCACCACCTGCTTAGAAACAACAAGGGCCGCAGTTGCGGCCCTTGTTGTTGGTGCAGCACGCTTAGGGCTGCTTGAGGGTGCGAATATGCGCCACCAGCTGGTCTATCTCAGCATCCGTGAGTGTGCCCTCGTAGGCCGGCATCGCACCGGGGCCGCGGCGAATGGCTGCGGCCAGTTCGTCGTCGGACTCGCGGCTTTGCCAACTGGCTTTACTCAGGTTCTGCGCGAAGAACAGCCAGCCACGCAGGGTGCGCGCTTTGCCGTTGTCACCGTGACATTTGCTGCAGTGCTCGCTATACAGCTCTTTGCCAAGAGGCGTCTCAGCGTTGGCGGCTGTGCCGAGAGTCATGGCAATGAACAGCGCAAAGTAGATATGTTTGTTTTTCATTGTTCTATTCGATGTTGGTAATAGTGCCGCGTAACGCAACGCTGGCGACTACTAAGCCAGAGTGACATTGGAACTTATCTTTGCTCTTATAAACATCTCGTGCATAGTAGCTGACTATTCCAGTGACGGCATTTGCACCGAGAGACTTGGCTTTATTTTGCAACGCGATTAGAGCTGTTTGTGCAGCCCACAAACAGGCTTCTTCTGAGGTTTTATTAGAAGAGTTTGTTTTACGGTGAGCTGTCACGCTATCACGAAGATGAAGGCTAGCTGGAAGTTGCTCGCCTTCCATGAAAAACCTGACCGAGCCATCTAGTTGGCCTGCGTCGGTTGCTCGTGTGATGGCCTCTTGGATACTGAAGTACTCCGGGGTTTCGGCGCCTTGCTTGACGATTCCTAAGTTATCAGCGTAAGCATGGCCGGCGCTTAAATCAAGCTCCTTTAGAATGTTGTTTCTAAGGTTGTTGACCCACTTGTTGTAGCTGCGGTGAATCTTTTCCCCAGACTGATTTAAGCCCCAGCTGCTTCGATAGTTGATGCTGAATCCAGTGTTGCTATAGGGGATGTCTACTTCGGCGTGGTGCCGGTTGCGCACGGTAAGTTCGGCTTGGATTAAATTTGGCTTGACTGACTGCACTTGCCATTGCCGATCGTTAATGGCAGTAATAATGGCGCGCTGTACTTGTTGCTCATCAATGTTTAAGTCACGTGAGAAAGACTCTGAGGCGTTATGGATTTTAGCGCTGGTACAGCCGCCCAGAGCTAAAAGTATTAACAAGAGTCCTGTTATACGAGTTTTACTGCGTGTCATTCCCTGATCTCCTTTCGGTGCTGAGTTAAGCCCAACGGCGGAAAATCAACGAAGTGTTGACGCCGCCGAAGGCAAAATTGTTGTTCATCACGTATTCGTTGCTGATCACGCGGTCTTCGCCGCGCAGGTAATCCAGTTCGCCGCAGCGCGGGTCAATATCGACCAAGTTGAGCGTGGGTAGGTAGCGGTCGCTGTTGAGCATTTCGATGCTGAACCAAGACTCCAGCGCGCCGCAGGCGCCTAAGGTATGACCGAGGTAGCTCTTTTGCGAGCTAAGCGGCATCTGCGTGCCGAACAGGCTGCTGGTAGCTTGGGTTTCCGCAATGTCGCCTTGCTCGGTGGCGGTGCCGTGGCCGTTTACGTAGCCAATTGCGCTGGGCGGCAGGTTGGCATCGGCCAACGCCAGCTCCATCGCGCCGCGCATGGTGGCTTGTTCGGGGCGGGTGGTGTGTTGGCCGTCGGCATTGCAGCCAAAGCCGACGATTTCGGCATAAATGGTCGCGCCGCGAGCCTTGGCGTGTTCGAGCTCTTCGAGCACCAGCATGCCGGCAGCTTCGCCGATCACCAGGCCGTCACGGCCACTGTCGTAAGGGCGCGGGCTCAGCTGGGGGGTGTCGTTTTTCAGGCTGGTGGCATACAGCGCGTCGAACACCATGGCCTCGGTGGGGCACAGTTCTTCCGCGCCGCCGGCGAGCATCATCGGCAGGCGGCCAAACTTGATTGCCTCGTAAGCGAAACCAATCCCTTGGCTGCCGCTAGTGCAAGCGCTAGAGGTAGGAATCAAACGCCCCTTCAGGCCAAAGAAGATGCTGATATTGGCGGCTGTGGTGTGCGGCATCATGCGCACATAGGAGTTGGCATTCAGGCCGTCGGCGCTGCCATTGAGCAGCATGTTGCCGAAGGCTTTGACTTCGTCGGTGCTGCCGGTGGATGAGCCGCAGGCAACGCCCATGCGCCCATCACGAATGCTGGCGTCATCGCTCAGGCCTGCTTGGGCTAGCGCCAGCTCGGCGGCGCGCACCGACAAGCGTGATACGCGGCCCATACTGCGCATTTGCTTGCGTGTCCAATGGCTGGGGGCTTGAAAGTCATCCACCGGGCCGCCTAGGCGGGTGTTGAGGTCGGCATAGCGGTCCCATTCGCTCATGTAGCGAATGCCGCTGCGCCCGGCGCGAAACGCGCTGGCGATGCTTGGCCAGTCGCTGCCCAGTGAGGTGATGCCGGCCATGCCGGTGACGACGACGCGTTTGAAACTACTCATTCAACACAAACCACCATTAACCGCCAGCACTTGGCGTGTGATGTAACCTGCTTCGGCAGACATTAAAAAATTAACCGCCGCGGCGACTTCTTCCGGGCTGCCCATGCGCGCGGCGGGAATCATTTTTAGAATCTCGTCGATGGGCACGTGCTCGTCCAGCATGTCGGTTTCAATCAGCCCCGGCGCAACGCAATTCACGGTGATCTTACGTTTACCCAGTTCAATGGCCAGCGCTTTAGCGGCGCCGATCACCCCGGCTTTGGACGCACTGTAATTGACTTGCCCACGGTTGCCGATCAGCCCCGATACCGAAGTGATGCAGACGATACGGCCGGCCGCGCGGCGGCGGATCATCGGCATGATCAGCGGATGCAGCACATTGTAAAAGCCATCGAGATTGGTGCGTAGCACTTGGTCCCAATCTTCTTCGCTCAGCGCCGGGAAGGCGCCATCACGGGTCAGCCCGGCATTGCACACCACACCGTAGTAGGCGCCGTGGGCTTCGATGTCGGCCTCCAGGGCGGCGCGGCTCTGTGCGCGGTCGCTGACATCGAATTGCAGAATCTGCACTTGGCGGCCCAGGGCGATGATCTGCTCTGCCACCTGTTCGGCTTCGTCACGGCGGCTGCGGCAGTGCAGCACGATATCGAAGCCAGCTAGCGCCAAGCGCAGGGCGATGGCACGGCCAATGCCACGGCTTGAGCCAGTCACGAGGATGCGGTCAGTCATTGCGATTGCGGGCTCCGGGGGCGGGTTCGTTGAGGTAATCGGCGATGTTGTTCGGCCGATACACGTTTAAGCGCGCCTGCAGTTGAATGTCGTCGCTGCTTAAGCGGCATTCAAAAACGGCCATGCCGCTGTCATCTTGCAAGGTGCGCTCTACCTGTAACTGCAGCACTGTACCGGCCGGTAAGCGGTCGTGGCTGGTGTGAAATTGCCGGGTGCCGAGTAAAAAACCCAGCTCTGGCGCTTGCCCGGCGGCGCGCGCATGGCAGCCGGCATAGGCGGCGATGCCTTGCGCCATGATTTCAATGCCCACCCACGCGGGCAGGCTGTCGTCAGCTTGGTTAAACAAACCCTGCCGGTTAATGGTGACTTGGGCCTGCAAGTGCTCCGCGCCGTATTCGAGCACGTGATCGAGCAGAATCATATCGCCGGCATGCGGCACTAGCTCGTGGATTGGCCAGAGGCTCATGTGCTGGCTCCTAAAATGACGCAGGCATTGTTGCCGCCAAAGGCAAAGGAGTTGCTCATGGCGTAGGGCTT
This sequence comes from Atopomonas hussainii, assembly GCF_900109735.1. GTDB lineage: Bacteria > Pseudomonadota > Gammaproteobacteria > Pseudomonadales > Pseudomonadaceae > Atopomonas > Atopomonas hussainii. Next base: position 74,888 of record NZ_FOAS01000003.1, on the reverse strand, counting down.
GGCCAGGCGTGCGTTGCTGTCAGCTAAGGCTAAGCGGGGTAGTTTGGGATCGGCTTGGCCATCCCAGCAGTGCAGCGGCAGGCGCCGCTCGGGGTTGTAGTCGGGGTGCAAGGTGAGCCAGCAGAAAGCCGCTTCCAACGCACCGGCAGCACCTAAGGTGTGGCCGGTCAGCGGTTTGGTGGATGAGCAGGGCACGTGCTCGGCAAACAGCTGGTGCGCGGCGAGGCTTTCCATGGCGTCGTTATGCACCGTCGCGGTGCCGTGCAAGTTGAGATAGCCGATGTCGCTCGCGCTCAGTTGCGCATCCTTGAGCGCGCCTTGCATGGCGCGCAGCGCCCCTTGGCCGCTGGGGTCGGGGGCAGACATATGGTGCGCGTCGCTGCTGGCGGCGGCGCCTAATAAGCGAATCGGGCTGGGTTCTTTGCTAAGCAAAAACAGCGCTGCTGCCTCGCCGATATTGATGCCTTGGCGGTTAGCCGATAGCGGCTGACAGGGCTCGGCGGCAATCGCTTCCAAGGCATTAAAACCGTTCAGCGTGAGGTGGCATAACGAGTCGGCGCCGCCGCACAGCACGACATCGCACAGATCACTGTGCAGCAGACGCTTGGCGGTGAGCAGCGCCCGCGCGCCTGAGGTGCAGGCGGTGGAAATCAAAATCACCGGCCCTTGCAAGCCTAAATACTGCTCCAGCCAGCGGGTGGCCGAGGTCAGTTCTTGGCGGCCATAGTGCGCTGCGGCGTGGCCTTCGCGCACCGCTTGGCCGCCTTCCAAAATACCCGCCGTGCTAGTGCCGATGACCAACCCCACACGTGCGCGGCCATAGCGGGTTAGCGCTTGGTCGAGCTCGGCGGCTAAGGGCGCTAAGGCGGCATACAGCAGGCGATTACAGCGGTTCTCGTAGGCGTGCAGCGCGTCGGGCAATGCCGCGAGCGGGGTGTTAACCGCGCCGACCGGGATTGATTGCTCAGGGATCCAGCCCGCTTGCTTTTGCAAGCCACTGCGGCCACTGAACAGTGCCTGCGCCGTGCTAGCAAGGTCGTTACCCAGCGGCGAGATCAGGCCTAGCGCATTCAGGTAGGTGTTCATGGCTGGGCCTCCGTGCGGGTGATGGGTTGCAGAGTTAATTGCAGGCCATTGCTGAGCGTTAACTGGGCGGGCGCTAGTGTGCCCTCTGGGTAGCTGACCTGCCAACGACACTCCGTCGTACGCGGTGTGGGTAGGCAGCGCTGCTGTGCTGTGCTGCGCGCGGTGGGGAACGCTTTAACCACCTGCTCGGTAGGGGTGAGGGCAAATTGCAGCGCAGCAAACAGCTCACGACTGTCGGTGAGGGTAAAGGGTGGCAGAAAGCCTTGGCGTTGCCATTGGCCAGACTGCCAAAGCAGACGCTCGCGCGGTACGCCTAGCGGGTCGTAGAGCGCCCACAGACTACCCTGTGCTTGGTTTTGCACCACCAACAGCCACGCTTGCAGCGCGCCTTGCGCGGGGCGGTGTTCAAGCAGCCATTGCTGCGGGCTGGCCAGTGTCACGCTGGGGTTAAGCGTGGCGACATTGGCGCAGCCGCTGAGCAGGGCCAGCGCAAGGCTAATCAGGCCAGCGCGCATAGCTCACTGACCACGCGCAGACGGCGCTTGGCTTCGGCGACAAAGGGGTTGTCGGCATTCCAGGCGTAGCCAGCCAGAATCGCGCAGATCATTTTCTTGATCTCATTGTTGCGCTCGCTCTGGAAGATCACGTTTTGGAAGCTGCCGTCGTACCAGCCCTCGACATAGGCGCGGAAGGTGTTCACGCCGCGCATCAGTGGGGTGCTAAAGGCGCTGTCCCAGTCGATCTGCTCGCCGCCCAGCTGACGATGCACAAGACCCGCGGCCAAGCTGGCGGAGTGCATGGCGATGGTGACGCCGGAGGAGAACACCGGATCGAGAAATTCTGCGGCATTACCCAGCAAGGCGAAATTGCGCCCGTGCAGTGCTTTGACGTTGGCGGAGTAACCGGCTTGGCGGTTCACTGGGGTGTCCCACACGGCGTTCTTCAGCAGGCGGGCCAGCATCGGCGGTTCGCTGGCCAGCTTTTGCAGGCAGGCTTGCAGTTCGGCGGGCTGGTCGCGGTAGAAGCTTTCTTCGGCCACTACGCCGAGCGAACAGCGGCCGTTACTGAACGGGATCAGCCAGTACCACACGCCGCGATGTTCTGGGTGGATGGTGATGAGGATCTTGTTGCGGTCGAAGTCGGGGTCGTCGATACGGTCTTCGATATGGGTGAATACCGCGCAGCGGTTGGGGAAGGCCGAGGGCGTGTCGAGATCGAGCAGGCGTGGCAAGACGCGGCCATAGCCGCTGCCGTCGAGGACAAACTGGGCGCTCACCTCGTATTCGCTGCCGTCTTCACGCTGTACGCGCAGCGCGGCTTGCGCACCGCTAAAGTCGGCGGCGATGACGCTTTCGCCGTAGCGAATCGCGACCCCTTGCAGCGCGGCTTGATCGGCCAGCAGTTTGTCGAAGCTGGCACGCTGTACCTGAAAGGTGCTATCGCGGCCGTGGCCAAATTTGTCGCCAAAGTCGAAGTCGGTGTAGCGCTCGCCCCAGCTGAATGCCGCGCCGTTTTTAAACTGAAAGCCGGCCGCTTCTACTGCCGGCAACATGCCGGCCTCTTCAACAAAGTCGAGGCAGTGGGTGAGCAAACTCTCGCCGATACTAAAGCGGGGGAAATGCTGGCGCTCCAGCACCAGCACATCGTGACCTTGGCGCTTGAGCAAGGCGCTGGCAATCGCGCCGGAGGGCCCAGCACCGATAACGACGACTTCACGTGTTTGCATGATGACTCCGCAACATGGACGCGCTGGCCAGTGGCGTCAGCGCAAGAGTGGCAGCCAGGCCAAGGCTAAGGGTGAGGCCAAAATTATGAATTACTGGGGTTTGGCTGAGCGCCAGTAGGCCAAACGACAGCAGAGTTGTCGCTGCCTGCAGCCACAAGCCGCAGGCGGTGCTGAGGCTAAATTGCTGCTGGATAAAAATGGCGTAATCCACGCCGATCGCCAGCACTAACCACAGGGCAAACAGGCTGAATAGGGTCAGCGGCTCGCCCAGTAAACCCAGCAAGCCCAGACTGGCCGCGCTGGCCAGCACAGGCACACTTAAAATACGCAGCCCCGCGCGCAGCCCACAGCGCAGCACCAGCAGCAACCCCATGCAGGCACTGGCCAAGGCAATCAGCCAAGCGGCGTGTTGCCGCGTGTTGTTCAGTTGTTGCTGTACTTGCGCGAGCGGGTCGGCCCAGCGCACCCCGGGCAGATCACTTAACGTGGCCATAGCCTCGGTATCGCGCAGGCCATTGAGGCTCACCACGCTATGCAGCTGGCCATCGTGCTCGCCTAGCCACAGCACAGCAAAGGGTTGGCCGGTTTGGCTGGCTAACCAGTCCTCAATACTCACCAAGGGCAGCGCCGCTAGCGACTGCAGCGCTGCTTTAAGTGTGTTTGGCGAAACACCAGCGGCTTGCCAGCGCGGTAGTGCCAGCGAGCTGTCAGCCAGCTGGCGGAACTGCTGCTGCAGCGCCTGTTGGGTTGACGGTGGGGTGAACTGCTGGCTTAGCGCTAGGGCGCTGTTAAGCCTGCCTTGATCAATCAACGGCTGCAGCTTAGCCAGCAGCGCCTGCTCGCGCTGCAACAGCTCGCTGAGGTTGGCGCCGCTAACAATAAAGTGCTGACTGGTGGGTTGCTGGCCGGACAGCTGGGCAAAGCGTTGCTCCTGCTGTTGCAGTGCGGGCGGGGTACTTACCCAGCTGCGCAAGCCTTCGCCAAAACCCAGCTGCGGGGCGCCGGCCAATAAGAGCAGCACACTCACGATCGCGGCTAACGGGGCTAGGTAGCGGCTGTGTAGCCAAGCCTGCACCGGGCGGGCCAGCCAGCCGGGCGCGGGCTGTGCTGGCCAGTTGCGCAGTAGGCGCGGCAGCAAGGCGATCACGCTGCAGTAGGCGGCGAGCAAGCCGCTGGCGGAAAACACCGCGACTTGCTGCAGCGCCGGCATGGGCGTTGAACCCAGCAGTAGGTAGCCAGCCAGACTGGTGACAAGGCCTAGGGTCAGGCTCGGTAACAGATAACTGAGGGCGCGCTCAGCGGGCCAGCGTTCGGCTTGCCAGCGCTTGGCCAACAGGTGCAGCGGATAGTCGATGGCCACGCCCAGCAAGCTGCAGCCGAGCACTAGGGTGAGCACATGCACGCTGTCAAACCAGCACAGGGTCACCAGCGTGCCCGCGGCCATGCCCAAACAGACCGGCAACAAAGCGCTGAGGGCGCGCACGCTGCGAAAGCTCACGGCGAGCAGTAGCACGATGCCGAACAGACCGCCGCCGCCGACCAGATTGATTTCGCGCTGCGCCTGTTGTTGTGCAGCGGCGGCATGCAGCACGCCGCCGCTGGCCAACAAGGTCACGCCTTGGGCGGCCAGCTGTTGTTGGCTGTCTTGCAGTAAGGCGGCAATCTGCGTGGGGCTGTCTAGCTGCCATGCATCGCTATGGCTGCGCGCTTGCAGCAGCAACCAGTGTTGCCCCTCGGCGTGGCGTTGCAGGCTGCCATCGGCAAGTTGCAGATTAAAATCAGCCAGCGGCGCGCGCAGGCTGAAATTGGCTAGGCCAAACCAGTCTTCAGGTAATGGCAGTAGGTCGTCACGCAGCGGGCTAAACAAGCGTGCGCTGCGTTCGTCGAGCCATTGGCTGGGCTTATCGAGCAGTGCCTGAACCTCATGCGCCGGTAGCCGCGCCAGACGCTGCTGGCGCAGTGTTTCACGCAGCTGCGCAAGGTCACCCTGAAACTGCCAGCGCACCTCACGAAATAAACCACTGTCTTGCCAATCGGCGCTGAGCTGGGCGGCGGCTGGCGCTAAGCGCGCGGCATCTGGATGACCGATCAGCAACCACAGTTGGCCATTCACTGCTGCTTGCATGCGCGCTTGGGCGCGCTGGCTGAGCGGGTCTTGCGCCAGCGTGGGCAACAGTTGCAATAAGTCGGCACTGACTTGCGCTTGGCGTGCGCCACTGCCGAGCAGTAACAGCGGCAGTAGCAGCAACAGCGCTAAACCGAACCAGCTGGCGTTGCGGGCGAGGCTGTCAGGGCGCAAGATCGAGCGCTTCCTGCGGGCTGAGTGGCTGGTCGGTGTGCTGCGCGCTAAAGGTGAGGCGGGTGTGCTCGCCGCTGGTGTCGTGCAGGTCGATCTGCTCAAGCAGCGCGCCGCCGCGCACCTCGATACGGGTAAAAATTTGCTTCAGCAGCAGGCTCTTGGGCTGCAAGGTCAGCTGCCATTGCGCACTGCTGCCGCTGAGTTGGCTGTCGAACAGCTTGTCGAGCTCGGCGCGATCACCGCGCAGCAACGCCAAGAACAAACGCGAGGTGTGGCTGCTGGCATGTTGTGCGTTAAGGCTCAGCCATTGACCGTCTTGTTGCTGCGCGAGGCCTTGCGCGGTTAAGCGCAGGTTAAGTTGCCAAGGCTGCGCTAACTGCCAGAGCAAACCCTGCTGGCGATCCATCACAAAACGGCCGTGGCTTTGCAGCGGCGCGGCTAAGCCGGGAATAAACCGGCTTTGGCTGAACTGGCCGTGAATACGCTGGTGGTGTGCGAGCTGCTGCTCCAGCGCAGCCAAGTCAAACCCCCAGGCGTGACTGGCGAGTAGGGCGAGCGCGAAACAGACTGCGCGCATCATGCGGGCTTGGCTGCCAAAGTGCGTTCAACGGCGTCGGTAAATACGCGCGGTGAAGCCAGCTGCATTTCCATACTGTGCACCTCGACAGCCACTTGGATGGTGCTGGCGCGGGTGAGCCTCTCGCCACTGGCGGCATCACAGACGAGGTAGTGAATCTTCAGGCGATTTTCCCACTCGATCAGGTCGGCGGTGACGCGCAGTTGCTGGCCGAAACGCGCCGGTTTTACGTAGCGCACTTGCAGGTCGATCACCGGCCAGGCGTAGCCTGATTCGAACATCTGCGTGTAGCCATGGCCGATGCGGTCGAGCAGCAAGCAGCGCGCTTGTTCGAGGTATTTGATGTAGTGGCCGTGCCAGACCACGGTCATCATATCGACATCAAAAAACGGCACTTCCAGCTCGAAGCTGGCTTGCAGCACACCTTTACCGCGCATAGAGCCTCCAGTGCTGGGCGCGCAGTTGGCTGAGCAGCTGGCGCAGCTCGGCTTCTAGGGCGCGGTCTTCGATGACGGGCGGGTAATCGTGATTCAGGCTGGCGTAGGTTTCGGCCAAGGGCGCGGGTAGCTCGCCTAGCTCGCCGGCTTGTTCGCGCAGCCACAGGCCTTGGCGCGCCGCCAACAGCGTGGCCACGGCGACTTGCTCGGTGAGGCTCAGTACGCGCAACGCATCGCGCGCGGCGATGGTGCCCATGCTGACCTTGTCTTGGTTGTGGCACTCGGTCGAGCGGGAGAACACGCTGGCCGGCATGGTGTGTTTAAGCGCTTCGGCAGTCCAAGCGCTGGCGCCGATCTGCACGGCTTTAAAGCCGTGGTTGAGCATGGCGCGCTCGTGCGGCGCGCCGGATAAGTTGCTCGGCAGGCCATGGTTGTAGCGGGTGTCGACCAGCAGGGCCAGTTGCCGGTCGAGCAAATCGGCGACGTTGGCGATCAGGTTTTTCAGGCTGTCCATAGCAAAGGCGATGTGCCCGCCGTAGAAGTGCCCGCCATGCAGTACGCGCTCGGCGTGTGGGTCGATCAGCGGGTTGTCGTTGGCGCTATTCAGTTCGGTTTCGATCAGTTGGCGCAGGAACGGCAGGCTGTCGGCCAGTACGCCCAGCACATGCGGCGCACAGCGCAGCGAGTAGCGATCTTGCAGGCGATGCAGCGGCGCTTGCGGGCCTTCAATCGCCAGATCCGCACGTAGCCACGCAGCGACTTGGGTTTGCCCAGGGTGTGGTTTGGCGGCAAACAGGCGCTCGTCAAAGTGCTGGGGGTTGCCTTGCAAGGCGACCACGTTCATCGCGGTGATGCGCGTGGCCAGCTGTAGCAGATAGTTGGCGCGGTCGAAGGCCAGACAGGCCAGTGCCGTCATCACCGCCGTGCCGTTCATCAGCGCTAAGCCTTCTTTGGGCTTGAGCGGCAAGGGCGCGCGGCCGCAGGCGCGCAGGGCGTCGGCAGCGCTTAGGCGCTCGCCCTGGTGGCGCACGTCGCGTTCGCCAGCCAGCGCTGCGGCGACGTAGCTCAGCGGGGTGAGATCGCCACTGGCGCCGACCGAGCCTTCTTCGGGAATCAGCGGCAGCACATCGTGCTCTAGCAGCGCGTGCAGTTGCTCCAGCAGCTCATAGCGCACGCCCGACACACCCTGACACAGCGACTGTAAGCGCACGGCCAGCACAGCACGGGTGGCTTCATCGTCGAGCAGTTGGCCTAAGCCACAGCCGTGGAAGGTGTACAAATGGCGCGGCAGTTCATCGACCACCGCCGGTGGAATCGCCACCACACAGGAGTCGCCATAGCCGGTGGTGACGCCGTAGATCACCCCTTCGCGGGCCAGCAGGTTTTCCAGAAAACGCGCCCCAGCACGGATGTTCTCAACAAAATCCGCTGCGTTGTCGAGCTGGCTGCGCGTGCTGCGGCGGGCCAACGCAACAATGTCTTCAATGCGTAACGCGGCGGTGCCAAACGTCAGGCCGGGTTCAGTCTTGGCGGGGGGCATGGGAACTCCAGAAGGGATAAAAATTGAACCATTGCAGCGGTGCGCGTAGGCACTGCTCGGCCAAGCGGTCGGCGTAGCGCTGCGCCTGCTCGGCAATCACCGCCTCGCGGGTGCTGCGCTTCCAGCGAATGCCATCGCTAAAGTGTTCGAGGTCGATACGAAATTGCTTGCCCTGGCGCAGGCAAAACAGCAAATACACCGGGCATTGCAGCAAGCCGGCGAGTAGGTACGGGCCTTGCGGTAGCGGGGCTTTGGCGCCGAGGAAGTCCACCTCTACGGTGCGGCCGCCGTGCACGGGGATGCGGTCGCCGACAATCACTACCCATTCGCCGCGTGCTAGGCGCTCGTTGAGCATCATCATGGTGTCGGGGCCGACTTCGGTGACTTGCAGCAGGTTAAGGTGGCTGGCGCCGCTATCGCCGAGCAGCTGGTTGAACTGCACGGCGTGCTTGGTGTGCACCAGCACATTGAGCGGCACGCGGTCGGTGAGCTGCGCCATGGCGCGGCAGACCTCTAAATTGCCTAAGTGCGAGCCCATCAGCAGCACGCCTTGGCCTTGGCGCTGCAAGCGCGGAATCAACTCGGGGTCGTTAAACAGCAGTTGCTGGCGCTGAATCTTGCCTTGCCAGGCGTCCAGCTTGTCGAGCAACGCTTCGGCAAAGCACATGAATTGCTGGAACACTCGCCAGTAGCTGGCCGCTGGTTGTTGCTCGGGGGCGAACTTCGCCAGTTGGCTTTGGTAGGTGTAAATGCTCTGGCGCGCACGGCGGCCAAAAATAAAAAAGTACAGCACGATCACGTGCAGCAGCGGGCTAATCAGGCGCCGACCTAAATGCCGCGCACACCACGCGGTGAAGCGCATCAGCAGCAATGAACCGCGCTCTTTTTCTTGCGCCCAGGTGTTCTGGCTCATCGGCGATCTGCCCTCAAGCGGCGGTACAGCAAGGCTGGGGCGCGGCACAACATGCCGAAGAACAGCCGCGCGTGCATGCGCGATATCAGCCAGTTGTCTTGCCATAAGCGAAAGTGTGAGAGGCCGTCTTCGGGGTAGGTCACTCGGGTGGCCAGCCACTGCATGGGCTGCCCGCGCCAATGCAGGCGCACGAGAATTTCCGGATCGAAATCCATGCGCAGGCCCAGTTTGGCGCTGTCGAGCACGGCCAGTACGGGCGTTAAAGGGTAGAGGCGAAAGCCGCACATAGAATCGCGAATGCTCAGCGAGAGGGTGTTAATCCATACCCACACATGGGTCAGATAACGACCGTACAAACGCCCCTTAGGGATGCTGGCGTCGTATTCCGGGTAGCCGCAAATTAGCTGTTCAGGGGCTGCCGCGCCGGCAGACAGAAAACGCTGCACGTCATCCAGGCAATGCTGGCCGTCGGCATCGACCTGTAAGGCATGAGTAAAGCCTTGCGCGTCCGCCGCACGTAAACCAGCCATCACCGCGCCGCCTTTGCCGAGGTTATGCGGCAGACTGACCAGATACACCGCAGGCTCTGCCGCTAAACGTTGCATCACCGCTTGGCAGCTGGCGCTGGAGGCATCGTCGACCAGCACGCAAGGCAAGCCAGCGGCACGCAGGGCAGCCACCACGCCGGGCAGTGGGCCTTCGTGGTTATACACGGGGATTACCGCACAGGGCTTAAACATCTGTGCTCTCCCAGCGAATGCGGCCGCTGGCGCAGGGCTCGTCGGCGCAGCGCACGGCGAAGTGCAGTTTGCCTTTGGCGGCATCAAAACGCAGGGTCATCACCGGCTCGTCGCCGGGGCGCAGTAGGCGTTGGAACTTGATCACTTCCATGCCGCTAAAACGCCCAGCTAGCTGCAGGTACTGACGACCGAAGTCGATGGCCCAGTCGATCAGCAGCACGCCCGGTACCACCGGGGTGGCGGGGAAGTGGCCGCTAAAGTGGGCCAGATCCAACGGGATGCGCAGCTGTAAATGCAGGCCATCAGCACTGCTGTGTTGATTAAGCACCTCGGCGTGGCGTGGACGCTCAGCCAAGAGCAAGGCGTTGATCTGCGCTTGGCCTAATTTGCCTTGGGCGTTGACCGGCAACTGCTCGAGCAAGCGCCAGCGGCGCGGCAAGGCGAGGTTTTCGCAGTGGCCATGGAGGTGTTTGCGTAGGGCGTCGGTCAGTGCGCGGCGACCACCATTACGTAAGGCGTGACGCCCGGCAGTGTTAAGCACCACGAGCGCGCCTAGATGCGCGCGGCCCGCTTCAATCAGCCCGAGACGACATTCGGCGACCCACGGATGTTGCTCTAAACGCTGTTCTAGTGCGGGCAGGGCGATGCGCTTTTCTTCCAATTTAACGATGCGGTCGAGGCGTTGCAGCAGACGCATGCCTTGCGGCGCGAAGGCGACCTGATCGGCCATCACCTCACAGTGCCCGGCCGGTAAAAACGCCGAACGCACCTGTAGCGCGCCGCTTTCATCGGCGCTGAGCGCAACGCCCGGCAGGGCTTGCCAATACTCGCCGCCTTGGCGCCAGGCAATGCCGCCGGTTTCTGAGCTGCCATAGATTTCCAGCGGCGCGTGACCTAGCCAGTCGGCCACTTGCGCGCTGGCGCTGGCGGGCAGTGGTCCACCGGAAGAAAACACGCTGCACAGGCGCTCGCGCTGGGCCGACCAAGGCAGGTGCTCAGGAAGGCGTTTGAGCAAGGCCGGGCTCGCCACCCACGCGCTGCGCGGTTGGCGCTGCACCTGTGCGAGCACATCTTCGGGATAACCCAGTTGTAAGGGGTGTAAGCAACGCCCAGCGGCCATGGGCCACAACAGGCGGAATAACAAGCCGTACAGATGCTGCGTGGCGACGCTACCTAGGATTTGCGCGCTGCCCAACTGCGCGCCCCAGAGCTGCTCGAGCACCTGCACCTCGGCCGCCAGTTGGGCGAGGGTCTTGCGGATTTGTTTTGGCTGGCCGCTGGAGCCAGAGGTGCACACCCACAGGCAGGCTTGCTCGGCGGCTAGGGCTTGGCCGGCTAAGGGCTCGTGAGCGTTGGCAATCAGTTGTTCGATGTCGGTAAGCGGCGCTTGCTGATGGTCGCCCAAGCAGAGATCGGCACGGCCTTCTAGGTTGGCAAGGCTGGCAGGTTGCACATCGCTAAGCAGGTAAACCTCAGCACCCACGCGCCACGCGGCAAATAGACCGCTGGCTAGGTTAAGGGCGTCTAAACAGTGCAGGGCAATCCGCTGGCTGTTGCACTCGGCTAGGCTGGCGGCCAAGCGCAAGGTGCGCGCTTGCCACTGGCTTAGGCTCAGTTCGGGTTGCTGGCACAGCAGACGGTCGTGTGTCGGTGCGAGCAATAGCTCGTGTAGATTAATCCAGCTCATGCTTGGGCCTTAACGCGCTGGCGCACCAGCCATTCCACAATAAACAGACAGCCCATTAGCAGGTAGGCAATCAGGCCGTTGTACAGCGTCCACCAACTTAGCGGCGCCCACAGGCTGAGCAGCAGTGCAACGCTGCCGTTGGCGAGAAAAAACGCCAGCCAGACTTTGGTCACTTGCCGGGTATAACGCACGCCGCTCGGTGGTAAGTCCGGCTCTTGCAGACGCGCTAAGCGCTCAATGACCGGCATGCCGTGATACAAACTGTGGGCGAACAAGGCGGCGAGGCCGGCGTTAATCAGCACGGGGTAGAGGCGTAGTAGCTGGTCGTCGGCGCTAATTGCCAACACGCCGCAAAACACCAAGGCCAGTGCGGGTAGTTGCCAAGTGCCCGGCTGGCGGGTAGCCGTCAGCGCCCGCATTAGCCAGAGGGCGGCCAGCAGTAGGGCAAACCAGCGTGGTGAAACATGCTCTAGGCCAAAGTACACGGCAAACGGGTAGAGCAAGCCCACCAGCACCAGAGCGGTGCTGGCTAGGCGTGTCATGCGTCTTGCTGGGCGAGGCGGAACACCGCATCGACCACGTCGTCGACGGTGCGCACGCTCTTAAAGTCTTCGGCGGCCAGCTTTTTGCCGGTCTGGCGCTTGATGTGGTCGATCAGGTCGACGGCGTCGATGCTGTCGATTTCCAAATCTTCATACAGGTTAGCGTCGCCGGTGATGCTCTCCGGGCTTAGTTCAAACAGTTCGATCAGCGCTTCGCGCAGGGTATTGAATACGTCTTCTCGGCTTTGCATGGGGAGGGCGTCCTTAGGCGCTACGGTGCTGGCTGACAAAGGCCGCTAGGCTGGCCACGTTGCGAAAATGCTCACGGGTGTCTTTGGATTCCGCGTCGATTTTAATGCCGTAGCGCTTTTGAATCGCCAGGCCCAATTCCAAAGCGTCGACACTGTCGAGACCCAAACCGTCGCCAAATAAAACCGCTTGGCTGTCGATATCGCTGGGCGTCATATCCTCTAAGCCGAGGGACTCAATGATGAGCGTTTTGATCTCTTGTTCCAGTTGGCTCATACGGCGAGCTCCTGCGTGTATTGCTGATGGAGTTGTTGGTTGAGATGGCGCGAGGCAATGGGCGCCGAGTGCCCCGCTAGATACTGCGCCGGCTGCAGGTCGGCGCCGACGCGCAGCTGGTAGTGCATGCGGCGTGCGGGGATGCGATACCAGGGCTCGGCTTTGGTCAGCGTGGTGGGGTTAACGCTGATGTAGACCGGGGTAATGACCTGCGCGCCGCGCAGGGCAATGGCTGCCGCGCCGCGATGGAAGGTCGGCGGCAGGCCCGGCGTGGTGCGCGTGCCTTCGGGGAAGATGATCAGGGTTTGCCCATCGCGCAGGGTTTGCGCGGCGTCGTCGAGCATCTCAGCGCTGCCGTTATTGCTGATGTAGCCGCAGGCTTGCACTGGGCCGCGCATGCTAGGGTTGCGCCACAGGCTCTCTTTGACCACGCAGCCGGTGTCGCGCAGGTGGGCAATTAAGAACACCACATCCAGTAGCGAAGGATGGTTGGCAATAATCAGCTGGCCGGGGCGGCCGAGGCGTTCGGCGCCGTCGAACTGAAAGGTCAGCACGCCCATGGCGCGCATGAACTTAATAAAGAACATAAAGAGGCGACTGACGGTAAGGCGCGCACGACGGCGGCGTTGCAAGGCGTCGCCCGGTAGTAGGCTCTGTAGCGGGAACACCACCAGTAAGAGGATCACGCCACCGATGCCGAACACGCTGAAGCTAAGCGCGGTGGCGATGAGGCGCCAATAGTAGGCGTCTTGTTTTACTGCGCTCTGTGGCATTGCCAGCTCCAACTACGTTGTGTGCCGTGGTGTTGCCAAGCTGGCGTGTTTAACAGCCAGTGGCGTAGCCAGTTCAATGGGTTAGGTAAAGAAGCGGCCGGTGAGCTGGCCGTGGCTTGCCAGCTCAGTTGGCACTGTGAACCGCGGCTTAACAGCAGCCCCAATGCATAGGCGTGCGGAATATCATCAATAGCGGCGGCATACAGGGGCGCCGGCTGTTCTTCGGCGGCGATGAGTAACACCTGCGGATGCTCCTGTAACAGGAGTGCTGCCTCGATAAGCGCCTGTTCAAAGCCGTCTTCACCGCCGGACAGCGCGGTCATTTCGGTCGTTTCGCCGCGCAGAATTGACCATTGGCCGATGATCGCGTTGTGTACAGAAAGGCCAAACTGGGTGGGTGAGAGTGGTTCGGCGTTAGCTAAGCATTGCAATAACTCAGCCGTGCGGCCGGTTTCGCCATGCCGTGAATAAAACACTAACGGCAGCTGCTCACAGCCCTCCGCCAGCGGCCAGCCGACGTGAAAGGCCATGCGCGCGAGCGGGCTGAGGCGGCGTCGTTGCATGGCGGGCAAAAAGTCGACCTTGGGCGCGCTGTAATCATTTTGCGCGCGCACTTCACCCTTGGCCCAAAGTAGCCAACGGTCGAAGGTATCAATGTCGGGTGCCCAGGCTTGCCAGGCAGCAATAGAAAAGTTCAGCACGGTCATCCTGCGAGCTACTTCATACTTCCCTGCGGGAGTGCTTGCAGAGTCGTCTCGACTCAAGGGCGCGAATGATATCACCCTAACTTTTGTCGGCCTACAGCAGGTTGTCGTATGCTCGCAGCACATTACGTGCCCAATACACGCTGCAAGGCCTGAAGGAAACGGGTGCGATAAGCTGGGTTTAGTCTGCAGGAATGCTGGGGGTAGGTATGCGACGCGTAGTGTTTAACCAAAAAGGCGGGGTGGGTAAGTCGAGTATTACCTGCAATTTGGCGGCGGTGAGTGCGCAGCAGGGCTTGCGCACGTTGGTGGTGGATTTGGATGCGCAGGCCAATACCACGCATTACTTAACTGGGCTGGTGGGTGATGAGATTCCCGAAGGCATGGCGGAGTTTTTTAAGCAGGTGTTGTCCTCTGGGCTTCTTGCTAAGAAGCCGGTAGCGCAGATCCATGAAACCCAGTTTGAAAACCTGCACATCATCACTGCCTCGGCGGAGTTGGCCGAGCTGCAGCCGAAGCTGGAAGCCAAACACAAGATCAACAACCTGCGAAAGTTGTTGGAGAACTTGAGCAAGGACTACGAGCGGATTTATATCGATACGCCGCCGGCGCTGAATTTTTATACCGTTTCCGCGCTGATCGCCGCCGATCGCTGCTTGATTCCCTTCGATTGCGACAGCTTCTCGCGCCAGGCCTTGTACGGTTTGCTGCATGAGCTGGCGGATTTAAAAGAAGACCACAATGAAGACCTCGAAGTGGAAGGCATTGTGGTCAATCAGTTTCAGCCGCGCGCGAGCTTGCCGCAGCAGTTGCTGGATGAGTTGATCGCCGAAGAGTTGCCTGTGCTGCCGGTGCACTTGACCAGCTCGGTGAAGATGCGTGAATCGCACCAGCTGTGTAAGCCGCTGATCTACTTAGACCCACGGCATAAACTCACTCAGCAGTTTGTGTCGCTGTATGAGCATCTGGAAGGTTAAGAAACATCGAAGGGGCCGCGAGGCCCCTTCGTTTTATCTGCACTCTGTATTACTTACAGATCAGCAAGTCACACGGGGGATTGCGCAGGTAGTGCTGGGTGAGGCTGCCCAGCAGGGCTTCGGAGATCACTCCACGGCCATGGCTGCCCAAGGCCAGAAGTTGGCTGTGACGGGTGTAGATGCTTTCGTCCAGCGCATTGGCGATGCCGCCTTGGCGCACGTCGTGGTGAATGGTCGGGCCGTCGACACCTAAGCGCTCCTGCTCGTCTTTCACCAGTTGGGCGATCATTTGTTTCTGCGTTTCGATCATCTTCTCGGTGCTGCGCGGGCGACCTAAGAAGCCTGAGGCCGGCAGGTCGAACACGTGCAGGGCGAAGATGTCGGCATTGCTGGGCAGTAAGTCGAACAAGTTGCCTAAGGCATGGGTGGCGCACAGCGAGAAATCTAGCGCAATGCTGGCGCGGCCGTAGGGTTGGCCGTCGGCGTTTTTCACCACCAGCACCGGCAGGGCGCTTTGCCGTACCACGCGCTCTAGCGTGGTGCCGACAAACATCTCGGGGCTTTTCTGGTGGTGCAGGCCCATGACGATTAAATCGACGTCGCCTTCGTGAGAGTTCTCTAAGATGGTTTCCGCCACGCGGCCTTGGATGATGGTCAGCTGGGTATCGCTGGGGGCGCCGGTGCGACGCAGGCTTTCATCCAGCGCGCGCTGAGCGGCTTCTTTGGCGGAGGCCATCACGGCTGGCGGTAAGTGCCCTTGAATGACGTGCAGCACATGCAGCTCGGCATCATGCTGGCGGCTCAGCTGCACGGCACGCAGCAGCGCGGCGTCGGCTTCATGGCTGAGGTCGTGAACAATCATCAGAGAACGCATGGGCTGCTCCTTTAGCGGTGTGCGTTAAGTATGCGTCAGCGTTGTGACGCTACGTTGACCTGTGACAGTTTAGCGGCCGATTTGGCGTAATTGGTACTGGCCTTGGCTGATGGCGACGACTGCGCCTTGGGCGTCTTTTAGCTCTAGGGTCAGGGTGTAAGGCGCTTTGCCGTCGGTTTCGGCCTGTTGCTCGATGCGCTGAATTTCTGCATCGCTAAGGCGGGCGGTAACGCTAATATCGCCCAAGGCGGGGCGCTTAAAGTCGACGTTCATGCCTTTAAGCACCGGGTAAAAACGCTGCGTGTTGAAGCTGGTGAGAAACAGCGCGCCACCGGGGATTTCTGCCAAGGTAAACAGCGCGCCGGCGTACATGCTGCCGATGTGGTTTTGGTTGCCGGCGGCGGGGGCCAGTAGCTCGACATGGCCGCGCTCCAGCACTTCAGCCTTTAAGCCCATGCGTTTAACGAAGTCGATTTTTTCTTCCAGCAGTTGTTTCAGCACGCGGTTCTCCTTATCTGGGCTGCGGCGGCGCAGCGTTGAGCGCGCCGCCGTGTGGCTTAGGGCTTAAGCGCTGGCGCGTAGGGCTTGGTCGAGGTCGGCGAGAATGTCGTCGCTGTGCTCGATGCCAATCGACAAGCGCACCATGTCGGCACTCACCCCGGCGCGGGCCAGTTCTTCGGCATTCAGCTGGCGGTGGGTGGTGCTGGCGGGGTGGCAGGCCAGCGATTTGGCATCGCCGATGTTAACCAAGCGCACGATGAGCTGTAGGGCGTCGATAAAGCGCGCGCCCGCCTCGGCGCCGCCTTTGATGCCGAAGCTTAGAATCGACGCTGGGGTACCCTGCATATAGCGCTGTGCGAGGGCGTGGTCGGGGTGGCTAGGCAGGCCGGCATAGCTGACCCACTCCACTTGCGCGTGGTTTTGCAGAAATTCGGCGACTTTCAGCGCGTTTTCGCAGTGACGCTCCATGCGCAGCGGCAAGGTTTCCAGCCCCTGCAAAATCAGGAAGGCATTAAACGGTGACAGTGCCGCGCCCATGTTGCGCAGCGGCACCACACGGCAGCGGCCGATAAAAGCCGCAGGGCCGAAGGCCTCGGTGTACACCACGCCGTGGTACGAGGCATCCGGGGTATTGAAATGCGGGAAGCGCTCGCGCTGCTCGGTCCATGGGAATTTACCGGAGTCGACCACCATGCCGCCGATGCTGGTGCCGTGGCCGCCGATGTATTTGGTCAGCGAGTGCACCACGATATCCGCGCCGTGCTCAAACGGCCGGCACAGCGCCGGACTGGCCACGGTGTTGTCGACAATCACCGGTACGCCGTGACTGTGCGCCATGCTGCTTAGCGCGGCGAGGTCGGTGATATTACCGGCGGGGTTGCCGATCGACTCACAGAACACCGCGCGGGTGTTGGCGTCGATCAGTTGCTCCATGCCGGCGATATCGTCGTGTGCGGCGAAGCGGACTTCGATGCCGTAGCGCGGCAGGGTGTGGGCAAACAGGTTGTAGGTGCCGCCGTACAGCTTGCTGCTGGCGATGATGTTATCGCCGGCCTGCGCCAAGGTGAGAATCGCGTAGGTGATCGCCGCCATGCCCGAGGCCACCGCCAGTGCGCCGACGCCGCCTTCCAGCGCGGCAATGCGCTGTTCGAGCACGTCGTGGGTGGGGTTCATGATCCGGGTGTAGATATTGCCCGGCACTTTTAAATCGAACAGGTCGGCGCCGTGTTGGGTGCTATCGAAGGCGTATGAGCTGGTCTGGTAGATAGGCACCGCCACCGCTTTAGTGGTCGGGTCTGGGCTGTAACCGGCGTGGATGGCTAAGGTTTCGCGTTTCATCGGGTCCCTCGAAGCAGGCAAGAAAACCCCGAGCATGGCCGAGCCGCGCGCAGGGTTCAATACATCCAAAGAGGTGTGACGGGATAGCCCTTGGTTTCGGCACGGCAAGCCGTGCCTATGAAACGGGGTTACAACGGAGCAAGTGCGGGCTTAGAAAGGGAAACACAGTGGGATGACGATCATCCCCACAATCCACATTAAAAAGTTCAGCGGGCTGCCGACTTTCATAAAGTCGGTAAAGCGGTAGCCGCCGGCGTTATACACAAAGGTGTTGGTTTGGTAGCCAATCGGCGTGGCAAAGCTGGCGCTGGCAGCGAACATCACCGCGACCACAAAGGGCATGGGGCTCACGCCTAAGGTTTCTGCCAAGCCAATACCAATCGGCGCGATCAGTACCGCCACGGCGTTGTTCGACAGCACTTCGGTCAGCGCCGAGGTCATAAAGTAGATAAACGCCAGCATGATCAGCGGGTGCGCGGTGGGCGTCACCGCCATCACGCCATCGACAATCACGCTCACCAGCCCGACCTTGTCCATCGCGATACTGACCGCGAGCATGCCGAGAATCAGGCCGAGAATCTTCCATTCCACCGCCTTGTAGGCGTCTTCGACATCCAAGCAGCCGGTGGCCAGCACAGTGACGGCAGCGATCATCGCCAAGCCTTCAATGGGCATGACTTTAAACGCGGCTAACACCATCACCGCGAGGGTAGCGATGATGGCAATCGGTGCCTTATCGCGACGGTAGGCGCGCTCTTGCACGGTGTTGAGGCTGATCAGCTCACCGTTATCGGCAAAACGCTTGATCTGCGCGGGGGTGCCTTCGAGCAGCATTACATCGCCAAATTGCAGCTCGAAATCATCCAAGTTGCCCTGAATATTTTCGTCTTGGCGGTGCACGGCCAGCACATGAATGCCGTAACGCGCGGTTAAGTCGAGGTCGCGCATCGGGCGATGGCTGTAGCGCGAGTTTCGCCCCACGATGGCTTCGGCCAGCACCACGTCGCGGGTGCTGATGGTCTCGAAGGCCTCGCCACGGTTGAACTCCAGTAGACCGCTTTCGCGCAGCTCCACCACATCCTGCCGCGTGGTGTGCAGCACCAGCTGATCGCCGGCCTGCAGAACAGTGGTGTTGGCCGGCTCGGTGATGGCTTCATCGGCGCGGAAAATCTTCAGTACCTTAAGGCCAGAACCGCCGTTTAAGCTGGCCTCGCTGATGCTTTTGCCCACCACAGGCGAGCCTGCGGGCACCAATAGCTCGCTCATAAAGGTGCGGCCAGTATTGCTGCGCAGGGTGCGCGAGAAGGGCTCGCGATCAGGCAGCAGGCGATAGCCGAAGGTGAGCATGTAGATGAAGCCCACGGCGGCCATCACTAGGCCCGGCAAGGTGATGTCGAACATGCCAATCGGCGGCAGGCCGGCATTACGCGCCACGCCATCGACCAGAATATTGGTCGAGGTGCCGATCAGCGTTAGCGTGCCGCCCATGATGGTGGCGTACGACAGCGGAATCAGCAGCTTAGAGGGCATAGTGCCGGCGCGGGCGGCCAAGGCAATCGCTACCGGGGTCATGATGGCGACCACCGGGGTGTTGTTGATAAACGCCGAGACCAGCATCGCGGTGGCCATTAAACCAGCCAGCGCTTTCAGCGGGCTGCCGCCGACTAAGTTGCTCAGCCACGCGCCGAGGGCATCCACACAGCCGGTGCGCTCTAAGGCGGCGGACAAGACGAACATACAGGCGATAGTGATCGGCGCCGGGTTAGACAGCACGCTGAGCACTTCGGCAGGGGTGAGAATTTGCACGGCAAGCAAAATGGCCACGGCAATCCCGGCCACCACATCGGGGCTCCAGGTTTCGCGGACAAACGCTACCAGCACACCGATAAGTAAGGCTGCGACCAGTAGCAGAGACATTGTTTCGCCGAGCATGACACCCTCAAAGGCGGTTTTCCTGAGGGCGCCACGATAAATAAGCTTGGCTTAGAATGTCCAAGACTGTTTTCTGAAATTTATATGCTTTTGAGGAATATGCTGCTTAGCGGTTTTCAGGGGAGCTAAGTAGGTTGCGCAGGTATTCATACTCGGCATCCGCAAGGCGGAGCTGATAGTCGCCAATTACCAATGAGTCTTTGCGCAGGTTCGCGGTAGAGACTGTGCCGTCGGTATGGGTGAGGCTGATGGTAAGCGCGGGTAAAAAAGTGCCGTGCACCGGCAGCCAGCCCCAGCGGTGGTCTGTTAGCCACGCGTCAAACTGAGCGGTGGCGACGGGCGACAGCGGTTTTACCTCGCCCTGCAGTTTGCCGTTTTGCCACTGAGTGACGCTGGCTTGGCTTATCGAGTCGGTTTTCACAGTGCAGCCCGCTAACAGAGCGGCCATGAAGAGAGCCGCTAGGCAGCGCAGCAGCGTTTTTGCGCTTTGAAAGGTGGACAGGCGAGCCATGGTTCTGCGTATGCCTTAAGACGAGCAGCTAATGCACAAGCGCTTACCGTCTTCCGGCGGGGCGCTGCTTAAGTCGTCGCAGCCCGGTTGTGCGCTAAAGGGTTGGCTGAGCACGCGGTGCAGGCGGCGCAGTGGGGCGAAGTCGTTGTTTTCCGCGGCGCGGATGACCTGTTGCGCTAGGTGATTGCGCAGCACATACAGTGGGTTAACCGCTTGCATGGCGGCCATGCGTTGGCTGTCGTCGCCGGGTTGTTGCTGCAGGCGCTGTTGGTAGGCGCTGAGCCACTGGCGGGCGCCGGTTAAATCGGCGAAGTGCTCGGCCTGCTGCATAAGCTCGGCTTGCGGCGTGCTGCTTAGGCGGCGGTGGCTTAAGTGAAAGTCCGCTTGGCTACGGGCGAGCAGGCTCAGCCAGTCGCGGGTCAGCTCGTCATCACCGGCTAGCGCGCTGCTTAAGCCCAAGCGCTGGCGCATGAGGGCCAAGAAGGCATTTTGGTACTGCGGTAAAAACTGCGCGTGCAGGCTGCGTAGCTGTTCGCCGTCCACCAGCGGGGTGAGCGCTTGGGCGAAGGCGGCGAGGTTCCACGCGGCGATATCCACCTGACGGTTAAAGGCGTAGCGGCCGTAGTCGTCGGAGGCGTTGCAGATATAGCCCGGCTCGTAATCATCGAGAAAGGCGTAGGGGCCGAAGTCGAAGGTTTGCCCGGTGAGCGCCATGTTGTCGGTGTTCATCACGCCATGACAGAAGCCATAGGCTTGCCAATACGCGAGCAAGTTGGCGGTGCGCTGCACCACCTCGGTATACAGCGCGGCGTAGGGCTGGGCTTGCTGTTGCGCGCTGGGGAAGTAGTGCTCAAGGGCGTAGTCAGCGAGCTGTTTGAGCCGGTCGAACTGTTGGCGGTAATAGAACAGCTCGAAGTGGCCAAAGCGCAGGTGACAGGGCGCCACGCGCAGCAGGCTAGCACCGCGCTCCAGCTGCTCGCGCTGTACCGGCGAGTTGGAGCTGATCACGCACAGCGCGCGGGTGGTGGGAATGCCTAGGGCGGCTAAGTATTCGCTGGCGAGAAATTCACGAATCGACGAGCGCAGCACCGCGCGGCCATCGCCCATGCGTGAATAGGGTGTTAAGCCCGCTCCTTTTAGGTGCAAGTCCCATGAGCTGCCGTGGGCGTCGCGCACTTGGCCGAGTAGCAAGCCACGGCCATCGCCAAGCTGCGGGTTGTAGCCGCCAAACTGGTGGCCGGCGTAGATCATCGCCAGCGGGTCGCTGTCGGCCCAGCGCTGCGCTCCGGCGCACACGCTGACTAAGGCTGGGTCGTTGGCGGTGTCGGCGTCGAGGCCGAGTAACTCCAGCACGCTGGGGCTGACCACGGCCAGTTGCGGTTCGCGCAGCGGGGTGGGTTCTACGCGGGTGTAGAAGGCCTCGCCAAGACGGGCAAAGTGATTATCAAAGGGTAATTCGGCCCAGCGCACGACAGCGGCTCCTGCAACAACAAACCCGAGCATTGTGCTCGGGTTTGTGCTGGCTGGCCAGTTGGCGCGGGGCTGCGTTTGCTCCGCTTAGCCTTGGCTGGGCGGTAGTTCGCGCTTGTCGACTAGCTGCTGTTCTTCGCCTTTGAAGTTTTTCACGAAGATATCCAGCTGACGGAAGGCGATCTCGATGTGGTGCTCACGGAACAGCTGATCGATGCGCCGGTTGATTTCGTCGGTGGCCGCTAAGCGGTCGCCCAACTCGCGCACATGGAAGCGCACTTCGTGATCCAACGTGCTTTCGCCGAACACCAAGAACAGCACTTGCGGCTCGGGCTCGCTCATCACCCGGCTGTTTTCGCGCACCGCTTGCAGCAGCAGT
This sequence comes from Atopomonas hussainii, assembly GCF_900109735.1. Classification (GTDB taxonomy): domain Bacteria; phylum Pseudomonadota; class Gammaproteobacteria; order Pseudomonadales; family Pseudomonadaceae; genus Atopomonas; species Atopomonas hussainii. The sequence goes on along the minus strand of NZ_FOAS01000003.1, from coordinate 53,357 downwards.
TGTTTGGTTAGCGCAAGGTCTGAGCCATAGGCCACGCCGACATTTAGCACCACGCGGGTGACGGCGTCGGTGAGCGTCCAGTTGATCAGCTGATCGGTGACGAACACCTTGTTCGGCACGATGATTTCTTTGCGGTCGAAGTCGGTGATGGTGGTGGCGCGGATACGAATGCGGCTGACTGTGCCAGACAGATTGCCGAGGGTGACGGTGTCACCAATGCGCACCGGGCGCTCGAACAGAATGATCAGGCCCGAGACAAAGTTGGCGAAGATTTCCTGCAAGCCAAAGCCCAAACCCACCGAGAGCGCGGCGACCAGCCATTGCAGTTTGTCCCAGCTGACCCCGAGCGAACTCATGGCGCTGACAATACCGATGGCGGTAATCACATACGACAGCAAGGTGGTAATGGCGTAGGAGCTGCCTTGCTTTAAGTGCATCTTCGACAGCACCAGCACTTCCAAGAGGCCGGGCAGGTTGCGCCCCAAGGCGACGGTGACGGCCACCACCAGCAAGGCAGCCAGCACATCGCGCACGCTGATCGGCACTAAGGCGGGGCCTTCTGGGGTTTCGCTGCTGTATTCCCACAGGGTGACGGTTTCGAGGTAATTCACCACGCTGAGCAGGTCGGCCCACACCCAGTACAGGCTGATAAAGAAGATCGCCATCAGCGCGAGGCGAATCAGACGCAGCGATTGCTGGTTGATTTGCTCGATATCCAGCTCGTTGTCGTCGCTCAGTTCGCTGCCGTCGGCGCCTTCGCGGGTGTTGCCTTCGCGGCGTTTGAGGGCGCGTTGGTAGGCCAAACGGCGCGCGGCCAAGCTCATGCCGCGCACAAACATGGCTTCGAGCAGAATCCAGCCGGCGAGCATGGCCAAGGTCAGGACATACAGGCCGAATAGTTTCAGTGCGGTGTAGAAGTAGCCCATGAAAACCATCGCCAGCAGAGCCAGCGGCAGGCAGACCATGGTTAGCCCGGCAAAAAAGTGAATGGTGTGCGAATTCAGTAGCGGCGGTTGCTTGCGGAACAGCTGCCACGAAATCACGCTCAGCGCCGAGAAGCTGATTAGGCAAAAGAAGATGCCAATCACATCGCTGGCCAAGCGCGCAGGCTGCAGGGCGGCCACGTTGACCACCAGAATCAGCGGGAACAGCAGGCAGCCGATGAGAAAGATCTTGCGGCGAATCAGCTGCACGCGGGCCGGGTCCCAGCGGAAATGCCGTTCGGCCACCTTGTTATGGCTGAGGATGCGTCGGGCAAAGGCCATCGCCCACCACAGGGCGGCCATTTCCACTAATGTCTGCACCATCACCGGGTCGTGCCCCGGCGTGCTGGTTAGCAAGTAGCTGGTGCAGAGGAAAATCAACGGAATGGGCAGCGCTAACAAACTGTGCAGCAGCAGGGCATACGGCGTGACCAGTTGATTGTCGTGCTGGTAGTGGCCGACTTTGCTTTTTAACTCTTCCAGCTTGGCCTTGATGGCATTGCGGCGCTGCAGCAAAAACAGAATCAGCGCGATGGCCGGGAAGTAAAACAGTGGGTTGTCGATGCTGCCGCCCGCTTCTTGCAGCGAGCGCAGACCAGGCAGGTCTTCGACCTCGGCAACAAACAGTTCCGGCACGCTTTGCAGCCATTTCCAGTCCAGCGGGCGGTTGCTGGGAATCCAGAACATCTGCGCTTCTAAGGTTTCGCTTAAGTGCGTGCTGCTGCGCTGCAGGTCTTTTTGAATCAGCTGCAGGTTAATCGCTTGGGTGAGCACGCTGTTTAGCTCGCCGTTCAAACGCTCCATTAAATCGCGGCGGTTGCTGACCAAGCGCTGTAGCTCATCGCGCAGCAGCGGGGTGATGTTTTCTGGCGGCTCTTTTTCCAGTTGTGCATCGAGATACACATCGGGGTTGCTGAGCTCTTGGCGGCGCTTGCCCAGCTCGAATTGGTAGAGGCGCAAGTCGCCAATTTCGTCGGTGAGGCGGTTATCCAAGTGCAGTTTGGGCAGGGCTTGCTTCTGCTGGTAGAGGATTTTCGACAGCAGCAGGCTGCCTTTGAGCACGTTGATTTGCTCATCCAGCGCGCGCTCGATTTGTCGCAGGTTATCCAGCTGTTGGCGACCTTCTTGGGTCAGGCGGTTTAATTCATTGAGGCGCGCGGTGGTGCTCAGCAGGTATTCGCTGAGCTGCTGGTTGAGGCGGCTCTGTCTGGCCAACACGCTGTCGGGCGCGCCTTGGGCGCCGCTGTTGGCTTGAGCGACGGCGGCTTCGCTTTCGGCCAAGCGCTTTTGGCTGATCATCTGCTGCAGAATTTGAATTTCCTGCTCGCTCAGGGCGATGCGCTTGGTCAGCAAGTTGCGGCGATTGTTGGCTAACTCTTGCAGCACGCCGTTACTGGCCAGCTCGTCGCGGTTCAGCTGCGAGCGTTCTTCTAACGCTTGGCGTTCGATTTTCAGGCGCTGAATTTCTTCGCTGCGCAGTTCGCGGCTGCTGTTGCGCCCGCTGATAAGCTGGGTGTTGACCGTGATCAGGCGCGCTTGTGCGGCGGTCAGCTCGTTTTGCGCGCGTTCGGGGCGGGTCTGGGTGGTGATCAGCAGGTTGTTGGCGGCTGACAAGTCACTTTGCCACACCGACAGCTGACTGGTTTTCTCGCCCAAGCGACTGGTTAGGGTATTCAGGTCGAGGGCTTGGTGGCGTTGTAGCAGTGCTTCTTCCGAGAGTTCTTGCAAGCGGCCCATTTCGCGCTGCGCATCGCTGATCTGCTTGGGCGCTTTATCCAGCTGCTCGGTGAGCTGGTTGCGCCGCTCGCGGGTTTCGCTGAGCTGGTCGATAAATATCACAGACTTTTCCAGCGCGTTGCGCACGATCTTTTCATCGGCTTCGCTGAGTTTGCGTTCAGGCAGGCTTTCGAGCTGTTGCTGCAGCGCATCGCGCTTAGGCAGCGGTTGCTCCTCGGCGTGCACTAAGCCGAGTTGCAAGGTGAACAGCAGGCTGACAAGCAGGGTGGTCAAACGCATAAAGTTCCTAGCGCCGAGGCGCAATGGGCTTGGGTTGTTGATTGAGCAGAAGGGCACAGGTTGCACTACGCCGCGCGGCCGTAAGACACGGCGTTTTGTTGCCGCGATTTAATCAGTGCCATGTTAGAAAAACAATTTTGGCCCTTGGCTGCCATGCGGCAGACGCACGCCGATTTTGCGGATCTGGCCGTCATCCAGCGCGGCAACGGTCCAAGTTAGTTGTAGCCATTCGACGGCATCACCGACCACAGGTTCCCCGCCAATCAGCTGAGCAATTTTTGCCCCCAGCAGCATTTGCGGGTCGTCGTCTTCGCCGAGCTTTAAGCCATACAGGCGCGCGACATCGAGCAGCGGCGCGCCGCTTTCCAGCACGAAGTCACCGAAGAAACGGGTGCCCAGCTTGCGCTCGGGCGCTTGGCTAAACAGCTTGCCGAGGGCGGGAATATCGCTCTCGCGACCGACCACGCACAAGATATCGCTCACCTCCAGCACAGTGCTGCCGGTGGGCGGCAGAGAGTCATCACCGCGAAACAGAATCGCCACGCGGGTGCCCGGTGGCATGTGCAGGTCACGCAGTGGCGCGCCGACGCACCAGTTGTCTTTGCCCAGCTGATAGGTGAATAGCTCCCAGTCGCTGGTTGGCCACGGCTCTAGCCCGGCGCGGCTGGTGGGGGTGAGCTGCGGCGGCACTTCAACCTTGGCGATGCGCGCCGCCAAAGGCAGGCTGGTGCCTTGCAGCAGCAGCGAGATCAGCACGATAAAAAACGCCACGTTAAAGAACAGCTGCGCCTGCTCAAGGCCGGCCATCATGGGGAACACCGCGAGAATAATCGGCACCGCTCCGCGCAGCCCCACCCAGCTGATAAAGCCGCGCTCGGGCAGGTGAAAGCTGCGAAAGGGCAGCAAGCCCAGCACCACCGACAATGGCCGCGCCACGAGCATCAACCACAGGGCAAGGCCGAGTGCCGGCAGGGCGATGGGCAGCAGTTCGTGCGGGGTAACTAACAAACCTAGCACCAAGAACATGCCGATTTGCCCAAGCCAAGCGAGGCCGTCGCTCATGTGCAAAATGCCGTGACGGCTGCGCACCGCGTGGTTGCCGAGCATTAAACCGGCCAGATAAATCGCCAAGAAACCGCTGCCGCCCACCGCGTTGGTGCCGGCAAACACAGTAAGCCCGGCGCTGATCGCCAATAGCGGGTACAAGCCTTGCGCCAATTGCATGCGGTTGATTAAACGCACCAGCAACCAGCCGCCGCCTAAGCCAAACAAGATGCCGATGGAAAACTGCTGCACTAAGGCCAGCAAAAAGCTGCTGCTAAAGCTGCCATCCAAACGGATGATGTCGATCAGGCTGATGGTAAGAAACACCGCCATCGGGTCGTTGCTGCCGGATTCGATCTCCAGCGTGGAAGACACCCGCTGGTTGAGTGACAAGCCGTGGCCGCTGAGCAGCGAAAACACCGCCGCGGCATCGGTCGAGCTGACAATCGCGCCCAGCAGTAAGCCTTCCATCAGGCTTAAGTCAAAAAGCCACATCGCCGCCCAGCCAGTCAGCCCGGCGGTGACCAGCACACCGACGGTGGCCAGCGACAGCGCCGGCTTTAAACCCACGCGGAAGGTTTCCACCTTAGTGCGCAGGCCGCCATCAAAGAGAATGATCGCCAGCGCCAAGTTGCCGATTAGGTAGGCCAACGGGTAGTTGTCGAACAGAATATCGCCGGGGCCATCTTCACCGGCGAGCATGCCAATACCGAGAAACACCAACAGCAACGGCACACCTAAGCGTGACGACAACGAGCTGACCAAAATGCTCGCGCCGACCAATAAGGCGCCGATCAGAAACAGGTTGTTGACGGTTACGGCATCCATGAAGGCGGGGAGTCCTCGGCATTGGGCAGCTGCCAGTGAGTATGGCAGCTGCCGCTGTGGCATGAGCGATTAGCTAGGGAGTAAGCGACACGTCAGGCTCTTGATATAGCGGGTTTCGGCGATGGCCGGGTGCACCGGGTGATCGGGGCCTTGTGCGCCGCGCTCGAGAATTTGCAGGTGGCGATCCAGATGGCGGCTGCTGGCCAAGAGGATGTTCTGCAGGTTGTCTTCGGCCAAGTGCATCGAGCAGCTGGCGCTGACCAGAATGCCGTCTTTATTGAGCAGGCGCATGGCTTGCTCGTTGAGGCGGCGGTAGGCGGCCTCACCGTTTTTGATGTCTTTTTTGCGCTTAATAAAGGCCGGCGGATCGGCAACGATCACGTCGAAGCGCTCTTCGGCGGCTTTCAGCTCGCGCAGGGCGGCGAACACATCGCCTTCGACGGCAACCACGCTTTCGCTCAAACCGTTCAGTGCGGCGTTGCGCTCGACGCCATCTAAGGCAAAGCCCGAGGCATCCACGCACATCACTTCGCTGGCGCCAAACGCCGCAGCCTGAATACCCCAACCGCCGATGTAGCTGAATAAATCCAGCACGCGCTTACCGGCCACATAGGGCGCCAGACGGGCGCGGTTCATGCGGTGATCGTAGAACCAGCCGGTTTTCTGCCCAGCCAGTACGGGGGCTTCAAAGCGCACGCCGTTTTCCACCAGCGGCACCCAGTCGGGCACTTCGCCGTAGGCGACGTCTACATAGCTGGGCAGTTCTTCGGCGGCACGCGCGCTGCCATCGTTTTTAAACACGATGCCGCTAGGTTTAAGCACCTGCACCAAGGCGTCGACGATGGCGTCTTTGTGCAGTTCCATGGCGGCCGAGCTGATTTGCACCACGGCGATATCGAAGAAGCGGTCAACCACCAGCCCCGGCAGCAGGTCGCTGTCGCCGTAGATCAGGCGGTAGCAGGGCTCGCTAAAGGCGCGCTCACGCAGGCTTAAGGCGATGTTGAAGCGGTGCACCAGCAGCGACTTATCCAGCTTGTGCTTGGCGTCGCGGCTGATCAGGCGGCCGCAAATCAGGTTCTTCGGGCTGAGTACGGCAATGCCCAGCGGCTTGCCCGAGGCGGTTTGCACCAGCGCTTGGTCGCCAGCCTCAAAAGCATTGAGAGGGGTCAAGGCAACGTCCACTTCGTTGCTGTAAATCCACAGGTGGCCAGCGCGCAGACGGCGCTCGGCATTATTTTTCAAACTGAGGATAGGCAGGGACATGGCTCGGCTCCGCAAAAAGCGCGATTATACCCGTCGCACTGCCGGCCGATGGTCGAATTTATCCGCCTGTAGCTCGCGTGTTAGTCAGGAAGTACGCCGGCGTTGACCGTGTACAGTTTGTTTCCGGAGAGAAAGCCCAGCATGGATTACACTGCAGAGGTTACCGCTGAGGGAGTGCTCGGCATGAGCTACGAACTGGATGAGGCGCAAATCCTCCAGGCACTGCAAGGCATCAGCGTGCCGCCGCAACCGCAAATCATGGTCGACTTGCAGATGGAGCAAGTCATGCCTGAGCCAGATTTGCGCAATATCGCTAAATTAATCAGCCAAGACCCAGGGCTTTCTGGCGCCTTATTGAAGGTCGTCAACTCACCTTTTTTTGGCTTGTCGAACACGATTAGTTCGATCCAGCAGGCGGTCAACCTGCTGGGCAGCAAGATGGTCATCAACTTGGTCAACGCGCTGTCGATCAAAGGCGAGATGAGCGATGAAACCATCGTCCAGCTCAATCGCTTTTGGGACACCGCACAAGACGTGGCCATGACTTGCATGAGCTTGGCCAAGCGCCTCGGCTACCAAGCACCGGACGAGGCCTATTCGCTGGGCTTGTTCCACAACTGCGGCATTCCGCTGATGCTCGGGCGCTTTGCCGATTTCATCAGCGTGATGGAAGAGGCCTACGCCAGTGCCAGTCCTGAGTGGCGTATCGTCGATACGGAAAATCGCCGCTACAACACCAACCATGCGGTGGTGGGTTTTTACACCGCTAAGTCGTGGCGCCTGCCCAAACATTTGTGCGATGCGATTGCCAATCACCACAATGCGCTGTCGATTTTCTCCGAGTCGTCCAGTCGCGACTCTAACCTGCGCACCTTGCTGGCGATTTTGAAAATGGCCGAGCACATTTGCCAGACCTCGCGCACCTTGGGCAATCAAACCGAAGACCGTGAGTGGGCGTCGATTCAAACCTTTGTGCTGGAGTACATGGGCCTGTCGGAATACGACTTCGAGCAAATCAAAGAAACCCTGCGCGACATGGGCGGCTCACTGTGACCTTTACCGTGCGTAAAGCCGAAGAGGCGGATGTCGCCGCCTTAGTGCCCTTGTTCGCCGCCTATCTGACCTTCTATGAGCGCCCCGCGCCTTTAAAAGATATTCGTGCCTTTTTAGCCGAGCGTTTGCAGCACCGTGAGGCGGTGATTCTGTTGCTCGAGCAACAGGGCAAGATGCTCGGTTTCGCCTTGCTCTATCCCTTCTTCGCCTCGCTGCAACTGAGCCCGGCTTGGCTGCTGCATGATATGTATGTGGATAGCTCAGTGCGCCGCCAAGGCGTGGGCAAAACCTTGCTGCAAGCGGTGCGCAAACAGGCCGAGGCCAGTGGCGCGTGTGGCGTGCAGTTAGAAACCGCGCACAGCAATTTCGCCGCGCAAGGCTTGTATGAGCAGCTGGGCTTTGTGCGCGATGAGGAGTTTTTTACCTATTGGTTGGCCCTGCCGCCGGCCATGGCAGAGGAGTAAAGCATGCAGCATTGGATCTTAACCGTGATGGCGCCGGATCAGCCCGGCTTGGTCGAGCGACTGGCGAAAGTGGTGGCCGCCCACGGTGGCAACTGGTTGGAAAGCCGCATGGCGCGTATGGCTGGGCAGTTCGCCGGCATTCTGCGCGTGGCCGTGGCTGAGGCGGATAGCCAGCCGCTACTCGCCGAGCTGGAAGGCTTGGCCGCGCACAATATTCGCGTGCAAGTGGCCGCCAGTGGCGATAACCCCGGTGGTCAGTGGCAAGCCATGCGTTTAGACCTGCTGGGCAACGATCGCGCCGGTATCGTGCGGGATATCAGCCGGCACTTGGCCGAACGCGGCGTGAACGTGGAAAGCCTCACCACCGAGGTGCGTCCGGCGCCGATGTCGGGCGAGCCGCTGTTCCATGCCGAGGCGTTACTGGCGGTGCCGGCAAGCTTATCCACGGCCGATTTGAAAGAGCATCTAGAAGCGCTGGCCGATGACCTGATGGTGGAGCTAAAACTCGGCATCGATTAAGTCGCCAAGGCCATAGCCTGAGCGTGCGCCAAGGCAGGCTCCGTAGGGGCTGTGGCCGGCTTAAGGTAAAAAAGCCAAAAATGTGAAGCGATTCACGTTTGCTTGTGTTTTGTGTGACCTGTTTCGCGTCTACACTGTGATGGCGCCCACGAAAATCGGGGGCTGCCGCTCTGCTGAGCATGAGGTCAGCACTTTTCTTTCTTGGAAACGGATAGCAGTAACGGCGAAAGCCAGGAGGTAGCGAATGGACTCGACAAGAACCGAGCAGCGTCAGTTTCACGCTCTGCGTAAACACATAGAACAACTCTTCAGCGATGGCTGGGTGGTTGTTTCCCGTGTGCCACTGCGTTTGGAACACGAAGGCCAGCGCTGCATCGTGCGCCATGGCATGTTGATCAGCGAAGTCGGTTTCCCAGGCCGTTTGGCCAGCTGATCCACCTTTTCGATACAGACTTCTCATCAGCCGCAGCGTTTTACGTTGCGGCTTTTTTGCGTGGGCGCTGTGTAAAGCGTGGTGGTTTAGCGGTGGCTTTGCTTAGGCAGCGTTGCCCCTGTGTACAGACGCTGGTTTCTCCCCAGAAGTGTGGGGTAAGTCTGTGGATAAGCTTTGCGTGACTGCGTGCAGGCCTTGTCGGGCGTGGGCTGGGCAAGGTTGCTCAAGAAATAACCAAAGATTGTCTGACTGGCTGGTCGCTGTTTTTAAGTGATTGAAAAATAGCCATTTATTGGAGTTTTGCGGGCTCGGCAGAGGTTTCTGTAGGGTTTTGTGAAGTGGCCGGCAGAATTCTGCGCACAGGCTCTAGCTGGCTCGGGTTATCCCCGGATGTTGTGGATAACTCTGTGAGTGAGTTTGGGAAGACTAGCGCCGGCCAGCGCCAGTTCTGGGCTGGCCAGCGCTGGTTGTTTTTTCACCAGCTACAGGGCTTTGCGGGTCAGCCAGCGCCAGCTGTCGAAACTGAACACCAACAAGGCGACCCAAATGCAGGCAAAGGCGAACAGGCGATGCACGTCGAAGGGCTCGTCGTATACCCACACCGCCGCCATCAACACTAAGGTCGGCGCGATGTACTGCAAGAAGCCTAAGGTCGAGAGCGGTAACTGCCGCGCCGCAGCGGCAAAACAGAGTAAGGGCACTAAGGTCACCAGGCCGGCAAGGCTTAACCATAAACCCAGCGGGCTTAACCACAGTTCGCTGGTTTGCGTCGGCCCTTGGCTAAAGCCCAGCCACCAGATTAGCGCCAGCGGCACCATAAACCAGGTTTCCACCACTAAACCCGGCAGGGCGCTGACCTGCGCTTGCTTGCGAATCAGCGCATAAAAGCCAAACGAGAACGCCAGCCCCAGCGATACCCACGGCACGGCGCCGTATTGGATGACTTGCGTCACCACGCCGGCGGCGGCTAGGCCCACGGCTAACCATTGCAGCGGGCGTAAGCGCTCGCCGAGCAGCAGTAGACCGAGCAACACGTTAATCAAGGGGTTGATGTAGTAGCCAAGGCTGGCTTCCACCATGCGCTCGTTGGTCACTGCCCAGACATAGAGCGTCCAGTTAAAACCAATCAGCAAGCCGCTGGCTGCTAAGGCCAGCAGGCGTTTAGGGTTGTCGCGCAGTTCGCGCCACCAGCCGGGGTGACGCCACCACAGCAGGAGCAAGCTGCCGACCAAGGCGCAGCCGAGCACGCGCTGGACGATGATTTCCAGCGCCGGAATGCTTTCCAGTGGTTTGAAGTAAAACGGAAATAATCCCCACAGAACGTAGGACGTCAGGCCGAGTAAATAGCCTTGGCGAAGCGAAGCCATGCGCACACCTATGCGTTAAAAACGCAGTCTAGAGGTTGCACCAGAGGTGAACACCTAACAGCGGCGCCTTAATAGAGCGTAACAGTTGGCTGGTCTAAGGCGCGGCGCTGCTCGTCAAAACGCCGGGCTTGGGAGGCCCAGTAGCCGTTTTGGTCAAACCACGGGAAGGCTTTGGGAAACGCCGGGTCGCTCCAGCGTTTGGCCAGCCACGCATCGTGCAGCACCAAGCGCAGGGCACGCAGCGGTTCGATCAGCGCTAGCTCGGCACGCGGAAAATCGCGGAATTCTTCATAGCCATCCAGCAGCTCGGTGAGTTGGCGGCGCTGGCTGTCCGGCTCGGGGCTTAATAGCAGCCAGAGGTCTTGCATGGCCGGCGCCATGCGGGTGTCGTCTAAGTCGACCAGCCACAGCTGTTCGTCGCGGTACAGCAAGTTGCCGATATGGCAGTCGCCGTGGCCGCGCAGCAGGCTGGGGTTCACGGCGTTAAAGCGTGCTTGGGCCTGCTCGATAAGCTGCCGGGCGGCGGTTAAATACCCACTTTCGTGCCCGGTAAAGGCCTCGAGTGCTGCCAGCGCGTGCTGCGCCAGCGCCGGGGTTAACGACTCGCGATGGGCAAACGGCTGGGTGGCACCGATGTTATGCAGACGGCCGAGAAATTGGCCGAGGCGATACAGCAGTTCCGGGTCTTCGGCTTCCGGGGAATGCCCGCCGCGCCGCGGAAACAGTGCAAAACGAAAGCCTTGGTGGCTGAACAAGCTACTGCCGTCGATCACCAAGGGCGCCACCACCGGTAGCTCGTGGGCGGCCAGCTCAAGGGCGAAGGCGTGCTCCTCGGCAATCGCTGCATCGCTCCAGCGCTCGGGGCGATAGAACTTGGCGATCAGCGGCGTTTGCTCGTCGATACCCACTTGATAGACACGATTTTCGTAGCTGTTCAGTGCCAGCAGGCGGCCGTCGGTGATCAGGCCGAGGCTGTCCACCGCATCCAGGATAAGGTCGGGGGTTAAGGCGTCGTAAGGATGTGCGTTCATCGGCGCAGTGTACTGCGCTGGCGGCTTATTGGCTTCTGGCGGTGCGCGCCAAACAGTAAATATCCACCTGCTGCGCGCCGGCCTTGAGCAGCACTTGGCTGATGGCGTTGGCGGTGCTGCCGGTGGTGACAATGTCATCCACCAGGGCAATGTGCAGGCCTTGCGGCTGCGCCTGTTTCGTCAAACTGAAGGCACTGTTGAGGTTGCGCGCACGGGCTTTGGCGTCGAGGGTTTTCTGGCTCAGGTGTTGGCCGTTATCGCTGAGCCAGTGTTTTTGCCACGGCAGTTTTAACTCGCGGCTCAGCCAGCGGGTTAGCCACAGGGCTTGGTTAAAGCCGCGCTGGCGCAGGCGTTGCGGGCTTTGCGGCACAGGCAGGAGCAGGTCGGGGCGGGCTAGGCCGTCGTTAAAGCGGTGTTGTAGCTCGCGGGCCAGTAGCTGGCAGAGCAGGCGGCCATAGTGGCTGGCGTGGTCGGCTTTAAAGCGTGCTACCAGCGCATCGACTGGAAAGGCGTAGCGCAGCGGGCTGATCACCTGATGAAAAGCCGGCTGTTTGCGTTGGCAGCGGGGGCATAACTGCGCGCTCGGTAGCGGCTCGGCGCAGCAAGGGCAGTGACTCAGTAGCCAGGGTAAGTCGTCTTCACAGCCATGACACAGAGGCAGAGTGCCGTCGCTTGGCTCATCACACAGTAAACAGTTATGGTTGATTTTTAACCAGCTGTAAACCTTGCAAAGTGATCTTGGTTGACAGTCCATATTGCCTCGTTATTATCCAGACATCCTGTCCGGCATTTACCTTAGGCCGGGCCCCGTCTTGCTGCAAGGAACCCGCTATGTCCGCTACTGCCGCCGCGCCGCTTCGTCACGACTGGAGCCTCGACGAGGTAAAAGCGCTGTTCACTCAGCCGTTCAACGATTTGCTGTTTCAAGCGCAGAGCGTGCACCGCGCGCATTTCGACCCCAATCGCGTGCAGGTCTCGACCTTGCTATCGATCAAGACCGGCGCTTGCCCCGAAGACTGCAAATATTGTCCGCAGTCGGGGCACTACAACACCGGCCTCGATAAAGAAAAGCTGATGGAAGTCGAGAAGGTGCTGCAGGCCGCAGCCGAGGCGAAGAGCATCGGCTCGACGCGCTTCTGCATGGGCGCGGCGTGGAAGCACCCGTCGGCCAAAGACATGCCCTACGTGCTGAAAATGGTCGAAGGCGTGAAGGCCATGGGGCTGGAAACCTGCATGACCTTAGGCAAGCTCGACGAAGAGCAAACCCGCGCGCTGGCCAAGGCGGGGCTGGATTACTACAACCACAATCTGGACACCTCGCCCGAGTTCTACGGCAACATCATCACCACTCGCACCTACAGCGAGCGCCTGCAAACGCTGAGCTATGTGCGTGATGCGGGGATGAAGATTTGCTCAGGCGGCATCTTGGGCATGGGTGAGTCGCTGGATGACCGCGCGGGCTTGCTGATTCAGCTGGCTAACCTGCCGGAACACCCGGAATCCGTACCTATCAACATGCTGGTTAAGGTCAAGGGCACGCCGCTGGCGGAAGAGCAGGATGTCGCCCCGTTTGACTTCATTCGCATGCTGGCGGTGGCGCGCATCATGATGCCTAAGTCGCACGTGCGCCTGTCCGCCGGGCGAGAACAGATGAACGAGCAAATGCAGGCGCTGGCTTTCTTGGCGGGCGCTAACTCGATTTTCTACGGCGAAAAACTGCTCACCACCGCCAATCCGCAAGCCGATAAAGACATGGCCCTGTTCAAGCGTTTAGGCATCAAGCCCGAAGAGCGCGAAGAGCACGCCGATGAAGTGCATCAAGCCGCCATCGAACAAGCCTTGGTCGAGCAGCGCGACACTAAGCTGTTTTACGACGCTGCATCGGCCTAAACGCCGCTCGCCTGCGGGCGAGTGCGACACGCTGAACTCCTCGCCTTAAGTGGGCGAGGGGTGTTTTCCTTTGGATGCGCGAGTATCGCTATGCCGTTTGATCTGACTAGCCGCCTTGCCGAGCGCCGCGCGGCCGATTTGTACCGCCAGCGGCCGCTGCTGCAAACCCCGCAAGGGCCCGAGGTGGTGGTCGATGGTCAGCCGCTGTTGGCGTTCTGCTCGAATGATTATCTGGGCCTCGCTAATCACCCCGAGGTGCGCGCTGCCTTTAACGTAGGCATTGAGCGCTGGGGCGTGGGCGGTGGCGCTTCGCATTTAGTCATCGGCCATAGCGCGCCGCACCATGAGCTGGAAGAGGCGCTCGCGGCATTCACCGGCCGCCCGCGTGCACTGCTGTTTTCCACCGGCTATATGGCCAATCTGGCCGCTGTCACGGCGCTGGTCGGGCAGGGCGATACCGTGCTGGAAGATCGCCTTAATCATGCGTCTTTGCTGGATGCTGGTTTGCTCAGCGGCGCGCGCTTTAGTCGTTATCTGCACAACGATGCGAACAGCTTGGCGAGTCGTTTAGCCAAGGCGCAGGGCAATACCTTAGTGGTCACCGATGGCGTGTTCAGCATGGATGGCGACTGCGCCGACTTGCCCGCCTTGTGCGCCACCGCCAAGCAGCATGGCGCGTGGCTGATGGTGGATGACGCCCACGGCTTTGGCCCGCTCGGCGCGCACGGTGGTGGTGTGGTGGAACACTATCAGCTGAGCATCGAGGATGTGCCTGTGCTGGTCGGTACGCTGGGTAAAGCCTTCGGCACCGCCGGCGCGTTTGTCGCCGGCAGCGATGAGCTAATCGAAACCCTGATTCAATTTGCTCGTCCGTACATTTACACCACCAGCCAGCCGCCGGCGGTGGCCTGTGCCTCATTAAAGAGTTTGCAGTTGCTGCAAGGCGAAACCTGGCGTCGCGAGCATTTGCAGGCGCTGATCAAGCAGTTCCGCCATGGCGCCGAGCAGTTGGGTTTGACCTTGATGCCCAGTGATACGCCGATTCAGCCCATCGTGGTGGGTGAGAGCGGGCATGCGTTGCGCTTAGCGGCGCACCTGCGTGAGCAAGGCGTGCTGGTCGGCGCGATTCGCCCGCCCACCGTGCCTGCCGGCAGTGCGCGCCTGCGCGTGACGTTGTCGGCGGCGCATAGCTCGGCACAGGTAGATCGCTTGCTGAGCGCGCTCGATATCGCGTGGCGTGCCCTGCGGCAGGAGTGTGAGCATGCGTAATCATTTGGCCTTGTTGCCCGGCTGGGGTTTCTCGGTTGATGTGCTTGAGCCCTTACGGCAAGCCTTGTTGGCGCGTAACCCGCACTGGCACATCAGTGTGCATCGTTTGCCGGAAGTGCCAGCGGAGCACTGGCTGGCCGCGCTGGAGCAGGATGTGCCGGCAGACGCTTGGCTGCTCGGTTGGTCGTTGGGAGGGCAGTTGGCGCAGGCTTTAGCGGCGCAGCGCGGCGAGCATTGCCCCGGCGTGATCAGCCTGGCGGCCAGCCCTAGTTTTGTCGCGCGCCCTGATTGGCCGCATGGTATGCCGCCTGCCACATTGCAGGCGTTTAGCGAGGGTTTAAGCCAAGCCCTGCAGGCCACGCTGAAGCGCTTTGGTCTGCTGTGTAGCCAAGGCGCTGCCGAACCGCGAGCGCTAGCGCGAGCTCTGCAAAGCCACGCGCTAACCGAGTGCACTGCGCTGCCGGCGGGCTTGGCGCACTTGGCCGCGCTGGATAACCGCGCGGCGTTAGCCAGCTATCTCGGCCCGCAGTTGTATGTTTTGGCCGGTAATGATGCGTTGGTGCCAGCCGAGGTCGCGCCCGATCTGCTGGCGATTCTGCCGGATGTCGAAGTGCAGCTGATTGAAGACCTAAGCCACGCCTTGCTGTTGGAACAACCGGAGTTGTTGGCTGAGCTGGTCGATGTGTTTGTCCATGAGGCCGCCGATGTCTGAGGCCTATCGCCTGCCGGATAAAGCCTTAGTGGCTGCCTCGTTCTCTAAGGCGGCGGGCAGTTACGACGGTGTTGCCGAGCTACAACGGCAAGTCGCCGATGCGCTGCTGGCGCGCCTGCCAACGCACACGGTGCAGCGTTGGTTGGATGTCGGCGTTGGCACTGGGTATTGCTCGCGCGCCTTGGCCTGCCGTTATCCACACGCGCAGGGTGTGGCGCTGGATCTGGCTATGGGCATGCTGCAGGTGGCGCGCCAGCAAGAGGCTGCGTCTGCGTATGTGCAAGGCGATGCGGAGGCGCTGCCGCTGGCCAGCGACAGTGTCGATTTGCTCATCAGTAGTTTGGCGGTGCAGTGGTGTGGCGATTTTGCCGCCGTGCTCAGCGAGGCGCGGCGAGTTTTACGTCCCGGCGGTGTGCTGGCGTTTAGTAGTTTGTGCCAAGGCACCTTGCACGAGTTACGCAGCAGCTGGCAGGCGGTGGATGGCGGTGTACACGTCAATCGTTTTCGCCGTTGGGATGATTATCAGAACTTGGTCGCAGACTGTGACATGCAGCTGATCGGGTTACAGGAGCAGGCGCATATCCTGTGCTTTAATGATTTGCGCAGCTTAACGCGTTCGTTAAAAGAAGTCGGTGCGCACAATATTAATCAGGGGCGCCCTGAGGGTTTAACTGGTCGTGCTCGCCTGCGGGCCTTACAGCAGGCGTATGAAAGCTTTCGCACGGAAGACGGTTTGCCAGCAACCTACCGGGTAGTCTACGGCCTATTACGCAAGGTTTAAGGAGCGAACATGGCAGCGTTTTTTGTTACCGGTACAGACACCGAAGTCGGTAAAACCACCATCGCCGCGGGCCTGCTGTGCAAGGCGCGGCAAGAAGGCATGACCACCGCTGCCGGCAAGCCGGTCGCCTCTGGCAGCATTGTCACGCCACAAGGGCTGCGCAATGAAGATGCGCTGGCGCTGCAAGCCCAATGCTTTCCGCCGTTAACCTATGAGCAGGTCAATCCGTTTGCCTTCTTTCCGGCGATTGCTCCGCACATTGCCGCGCGTGAAGCCGGCGAGGATTTGTCCGTTGCGCGCCTAAAACAAGCGCTAGAAACGGTGCTTAAGCGCGGTGCCGACTTCACCATAGTTGAAGGCGCAGGTGGTTGGCGCGTGCCTTTATATAAGCATGAGACCTTGGCGGATTTGGCCAAGGCGCTGCGGTTTCCGGTGATTCTGGTGGTGGGCGTGCGCTTGGGCTGCATCAACCATGCGTTACTCACCGCTGAAGCCATTCAGCGCGATGGCTTACGCCTTGCGGGCTGGGTGGCCAATGTTGTCGATCCCAATACCACTCGCTTGGCGGAAAACCTCAATACCCTGCACAGCCTGTTGCCGGCGCCTTGCCTGGGCGAGGTGCCTTATTTGCAGGACGCCAACGCGGCTACCGTGGCCGGTCATCTTGAACTGGCGCCATTGGTCGGTGCGCTGGCTTCGGTTGTATAAAAAACGATCAATCCTTGTTTTAATCAAGGTGAATCCATCCGCCTGACGGAGGTATCACCATGCAAATTTCCGGAAGTGCACTGAGTGCCGGCCTTGGCGCCGTGCAGGCAGGGCAGCGCCGTATCGATCAGGCAGGCAGTGACATCGCCCGGCAAACCCTGCCGCAGCGTGAAGAGCAGCCAGCCGCAGCGGCGCAAGCGCAGCAGGCCAATCGACCTGACCCAGCGCAGAACACCCCGCCAGTGCGTGCGCCAGAACCCACCGCTGATGTGGCCGATAGCCTCGTCGAACTGCGCGTCGGGCAAACCGAAGCGCAGGCCGGTGCGCAAGTCATCACCACCGCTGACGAAGTGCTCGGTACGCTGGTGGACGTGCGCGCCTAAGGCACTGCGAGCAAGGTCATGAACGTCTCGCCGCTCCCGGCGCTGCCTGTGCAAAGCGTAGCGGTTGCGCCGGTACGCACTACGCAAGCCCCTGTGATTGCTGATCCCAGCCAAACCACGCTGCCACCAGTGAATGAAGGCAGTGCGGCGCTGGGCTCTGCGCGCTCGCCGGACGAGCAGGGGCGTGCGCAGCGCGAGCAATCTCAAGCTGAACAGCTGCGCGCTCAGCAGGAGCAAGAAGCGCAAGAAGCCAAGGTGCGCGATCAGCAAGACGCTGAGCAGCAGCAAAAGGATCAGCAAGAGATCAGCCGTTTATCTGCGCGCGATGCCGAAGTGCGTGCCCACGAGCAAGCGCATGCGGCGGTGGGTGGGCAATATGCCGGCGCGCCGTCCTACACCTTTAAGCGCGGCCCGGATGGGCGTAGCTATGCCGTTGCGGGCGAAGTGTCGATTGATGCTTCGCCGGTTAATGGCGACCCCGAGGCTACGTTAGCCAAAATGCAGCAGGTGCTGCGTGCCGCGTTGGCACCGGCGGAGCCGTCCTCGGCCGACTTACGTATTGCCGCGCAAGCGCAGGCGGCGCTGACTGAGGCGCGTGCCGAGCTGGCGGAGAAAAACCGCAACGAGCAAGTGCAGGCGCAAGAGCAGCGCGAAGCCGATCGTTTAGCGGCCGAAGAAGATGATCAGCAACGCCAGCAAGACCGTGAGCAAAGCGAGCGCTTAACTCGCTCGCCGTTTGATTTAACCTTGTACCGACGCCTGTCGGCGTTATCGCCCGCTGAGGGTGTCGGTTTCAGTGCTGAGGCCTGAGGGCTTGACAAGTTTGCTGGCGTAAACGTATGTTTCAAACGCCTGTTTGATATCCGGCCTGCTACGCTGAAAAAGTTCTAGCGCCGGATGGGGTGGCACCGCCCATCCCCAGACGCGAACGCATGGTGCGTTCGTCTTCCAAGGACTCAATCTCTGAGGTTTACCGATATGCCCGAGTACAAGGCTCCCTTGCGTGATATCCGCTTCGTACGTGACGAATTGCTGGGCTATGAAGCCCACTACGCAAGCCTGCCAGGTTGCGAAGAAGCCACCCCGGACATGTGCAACGCCATTCTTGAGGAAGGCGCTAAGTTCTGTGAGCAGGTTCTTGCTCCGCTGAACCGCGTTGGTGACCTCGAAGGCTGTACTTGGTCGGAAGACGGCGTAAAAACCCCGACTGGTTTTAAAGCAGCTTACCAGCAGTACGTTGAAGGCGGCTGGCCGAGCTTGGCTCACTCTGTTGAGCATGGTGGTCAAGGCCTGCCAGAGTCGCTGGGTCTGGTGATCAGCGAGCTGGTTGGTGAATCCAACTGGTCGTGGGGCATGTACCCAGGTCTGTCGCACGGCGCTATGAATACGCTGGCCGAGCACGGTACCGACGAGCAGAAGCATGCCTACCTGACCAAGCTGGTAACCGGCGAGTGGACCGGCACCATGTGCTTGACCGAGCCGCATTGCGGTACTGACTTGGGCATGCTGCGCACCAAGGCCGAGCCGCAGGCTGACGGCTCTTACAAAGTGACCGGCACCAAGATCTTTATTTCTGCCGGTGAGCACGACATGTCTGAGAACATCGTGCACATCGTACTGGCGCGTCTGCCCGACGCACCGGCTGGCACTAAGGGTATCTCCCTGTTCATCGTGCCGAAGTTTCTGCCGAACGCTGCGGGCGATGCCGGCGAGCGTAACGCTGTTTCTTGTGGCTCGATCGAGCACAAGATGGGTATCCACGGTAACGCTACTTGCGTGATGAACTTTGATGGCGCCACCGGTTATCTGATCGGCCCCGCCAACAAAGGTCTGAACTGCATGTTCACCTTCATGAACACTGCCCGTCTGGGTACTGCTCTGCAAGGTTTGGCGCACGCCGAAATCGGTTTCCAAGGTGGTCTGAAGTACGCTCGTGAGCGTCTGCAAATGCGTTCGCTGACTGGCCCGAAAGCGCCGGAAAAAGCCGCTGACCCGATCATCGTGCACCCAGACGTGCGTCGTATGCTGCTGACCATGAAAGCCTTCGCTGAAGGTAACCGTGCGATGGTGTACTTCACCGCCAAGCTGGTTGACGTGGTTAAGTACAGCAAAGACGAAGAAGCCGTTAAGCAAGCCGATGCGCTGCTGGCCTTCATGACGCCGATTGCTAAAGCCTTCATGACTGAAGTGGGTTTCGAAGCTGCTAACCACGGCGTACAAATCTACGGCGGCCACGGCTTTATCGCTGAGTGGGGCATGGAGCAGAACGTCCGCGACAGCCGTATCTCTATGCTGTACGAAGGCACCACCGGTGTTCAGGCGATCGACCTGCTGGGTCGTAAGGTTCTGATGACCCAAGGCGAAGCCCTGAAAGGCTTCACCAAGATCGTGCACAAGTTCATCCAGGCCAACGAAGGCAACGAAGCGATCAAGCCGTTGCTGGCTAAGCTGGCGCCGTTGAACAAAGAGTGGGGCGATCTGACCATGAAGGTTGGTATGGCCGCGATGAAAGACCGCGAAGAAGTCGGTGCCGCCTCGGTGGACTACCTGATGTACTCCGGTTACGCCTGCTTGGCTTACTTCTGGGCTGACATGGCGCGCTTGGCAGCTGAGAAGCTGGCAGCCGGCACCAGCGAAGAGGCCTTCTACAAGGCTAAGCTGCAGACCGCTAAGTTCTACTTCGACCGTATCCTGCCGCGTACCCGCATGCATGCTGAAGCTATGCTGTCCGGTGCTGGCAACCTGATGGATTTGGCTGAAGAAGACTTCGCGCTGGGCTACTAATCGCCCGCGTTGTCTGAGTCAAAAAACGCCCGCCGCTTCGGTGGGCGTTTTTTATTGGGCGGCAACTAATGGCGTGACCTTTCGGTCTTAATGTGACGCTACAGGCCTGATTCGTTGTTCGGCTAGAATTGCAGTCACACTCATGCTAGCGCTGGCGCGAGCATGCCCTGAACCGGATAGAGGAACGCACCATGGCAGATTATCAGGCCCCGCTGCGCGACATGCGCTTTGTGCTCAATGAAGTTTTTGAAGTGTCCAAGCTGTGGGCACAGTTGCCAGGCCTGGCCGAGGTGGTGGATGAAGAAACCGCCAGCGCCATTCTGGAAGAAGCCGGCAAAGTCATGGCCGGCACCATCGCTCCGCTAAACCGTAGCGGTGACGAAGAAGGCTGCTCCTGGACTGACGGCGTGGTGAAGACCCCGGCCGGCTTCCCCGCAGCCTATAACACCTATGCCGAAGGCGGCTGGGTGGGTGTTGGCGGCTCGC
Organism: Atopomonas hussainii; assembly: GCF_900109735.1. Classification (GTDB taxonomy): domain Bacteria; phylum Pseudomonadota; class Gammaproteobacteria; order Pseudomonadales; family Pseudomonadaceae; genus Atopomonas; species Atopomonas hussainii. The sequence continues at coordinate 33,343 of NZ_FOAS01000003.1, read as the reverse complement.
CGGAGTTCGGCGGCATGGGCATGCCCAAGGTGATCGGCGCGCAAGTCGAAGAAATGGTCAACTCGGCCAACCTGTCGTTCGGTCTGTACCCGATGCTGACCGCTGGCGCCTGTCTGTCGATCCTCAACCACGCCAGCGAAGAGCTGAAAGCGCAGTACCTGCCGAACATGTACTCCGGCGTGTGGGCGGGCTCCATGTGCTTGACCGAGCCGCATGCCGGCACCGACTTGGGCATCATCCGTACTAAGGCCGAGCCGCAAGCCGATGGCAGCTACAAAATCTCCGGTACGAAGATTTTCATCACCGGCGGTGAGCACGACCTGACCGAAAACATCATTCACTTGGTACTGGCCAAGCTGCCTGACGCGCCAGCTGGCCCGAAAGGTATCTCGCTGTTCCTGGTGCCGAAAGTGATGGTCAACGCCGATGGCTCGCTGGGTGAGAAGAACACCTTGGGCTGTGGCTCTATCGAACACAAGATGGGCATCAAGGCTTCGGCTACCTGTGTGATGAACTTCGATGGCGCTACCGGTTACCTGATCGGTGAAGTGAACAAGGGCCTGAATGCCATGTTCACCATGATGAACTACGAGCGTTTGGGTGTAGGCATCCAAGGTTTGTCGCTGGGTGAGCGCTCTTACCAGAACGCCATTGAGTACGCTCGTGACCGTATCCAGAGCCGTGCGCCGACTGGCCCGGTGGCGAAAGACAAGGCCGCCGACCCGATCATCGTGCATCCGGACGTGCGCCGCATGTTGCTGACCATGAAAGCGCTGAACGAAGGCGGCCGTGCTTTCTCCAGCTACGTGGCTATGCAGCTGGACACTGCCAAGTACAGCGAAGACAAAGCCGTTGCTACCCGCGCCGAAGAATTGGTGGCACTGCTGACCCCGGTTGCCAAGGCCTTCCTGACCGACATGGGTCTGGAAACCACGGTGCATGGCCAGCAAATTTTCGGCGGCCACGGCTTCATTCGTGAGTGGGGCCAAGAGCAGCTGATTCGCGATTGCCGCATCACCCAGATCTACGAAGGCACCAATGGCATTCAGTCGCTGGACCTGATGGGGCGTAAGGTGGTGGGTAACGGTGGCAGCTTCTACAAGCACTTCGCCGATGAAATCAAAACCTTCATCGCCGGTGCTGACGCCAATTTGACCGAGTTCACCGCGCCGCTGAAGGCCGCGGTAGAAAACCTCGACGAGCTGACCAACTGGGTACTGGCGCAAGCCAAGCAAAACCCCAACGAAATCGGTGCGGCGTCGGTCGAGTACCTGCAAGTGTTTGGCTACACCGCCTATGCCTATATGTGGGCATTGATGGCGCGTACTGCGCTGGCCAAGCAAGATCAGGACGAGTTCTACGTGAGCAAGTTGGGCACCGCGCGCTTCTTCTTCGCGCGCCTGCTGCCGCGTACGCAATCGCTGACCGCATCGGTTAAAGCCGGTAGCGAGTCACTGTATCTGCTCGACGCTGCGCAGTTCTAAGGAGACGCTGATTTAATGCCTGCACGACTCAATCGCTGTGTTGTGCGGTGCTCACAATCTCGCCTACCTGACGGTATGTCTCGGTTGCTGCGCGCCGTACGCCTTGCGCTTGATTCGTTCGCCGATTAAGTCAGCGCCCCTTGGCGTTCGTTAGGCAATAAAAAACCCGCTTCGGCGGGTTTTTTATTGGGGCTGCGGTTAAGGCACTAACTCGTTGACCAGTGCCGGGTTGTCGATAAACGCATTGCGGTTGCCTTGTATGCCTTCAATAACATCGTTTCGGGCGCGTTCGGCGTCATCCACAGGGTCGAGCTGGTGCCATTCTTTGTACATTTGCTCCTGCCCAATAATCGGCAGGCCGTATTCGCGATGCATGTAGAAGATGGCGCGGGCGATGTTGCCCTTGGCGGCATCACGCGGCTCGACCACTTGGAAGGTGGTGCGGAACTCGCAGTCGATATCGGCAAACTTACTCGGCACGCTGTCGGCCAAGTCGCCAAAATTGGCATTGCGCCGGCTTAGCTCAACGCGGGAGAGGGCCGGGTACAGGTTATGTAAATCCGACAGCATGTGCTGGTAGCGGCCCGACTTCAGCGCACATTGCTTGTCGGTCAAGCAGCGCAGCGCACTTTTGATTTGCTTCTTGGTGTACACCGCCGAGGCGGTAAACAAGCCACCCTCTTCATTGAAGGCCTTGTCGCAATACAGCGAACTGCCGCCATTGGCATACACCACAGGCCAGAAGAACTCTTGCTCGGCTTGTTTGGGATCACTCAAACGCTCTTGACCACCTCCAGAGGCAAAGGCCCAAGGTGAAAGCAGGCAGAGAGCCAACACGGCATAGCTTTGGCGCATAGTAGACCTCGCATGAATGCTGATCTGTTTATTTTTATAAGTGTGAACTGAGTCTAGAACAGAGCTTTTAGTTAGAAAACACCTGCGCCTTTTATTCTTGCTGACGCCGTGTAAGTTTTGGCTTACACAACGTGGCGGCAATGGCTGCTTTTGCTCACCCCGTGTAACCCGTATCTTTACTCACACAAGGACGTTGTGCAGGACGCACACACAGCAAAGGGATTGAAGGGAACAGTGCTAGGACGGCACTCTGATCAAGGATTGTCAGAATTTTTAGTCTGCAAACCCCGCCTCGGCGGGGTTTCTTTTTTGCCCAGAGAAAAGTGACAAAGCCCGCAGGTTGAATACTGCGGGCTTTGTCGTTTCTAGCCGACGGTTTAGTGGCTAAGGCTCAGCATACGGATACGGCTGATGCGGTGGCGATAGATCTCGCGCAGGTAACGGATGGCCTTCTTGATGTTGGTGGCACTGAGGCGGATGTCGTTAATCGAGGTAAAGCGTTCGTCATCGCGAATCAACTCGCGGTACTTGCGCTCGTACATCGGCTTAATGGCAAACCAGTTGGTGTCGAGAATCTTCGCCGGGTTTTCGTAGGCGTTGACCAGTTCGTCGATCTGCGCTTCGTCGAAGTCATCGTTCTGAATCAAATCGAGAATGCGTTGGTCGAGGCGCTCGTCAAAACGGTATTCGTCCTTGGCGAAGCAGCGCTTGATATAGGCCACCAGCAGGGTGAGGAAGTCATCCGACAGGCACGGACTTTTCGCCACTAAGGTGGTCAGCGACAGGTTGGCGGAGGCGCCAATTACCAGCGCGTAGCGCTTAAGCGTGGTGTTGGGAAATAAGTTATTCAGGTGCGTTTTCAGGCGGTTGAGGTCTACGTACGACAGCTTGTAGTCCTTGGGCAGCGAGACAATCGACACCACCGACGAGCAGTTCTTGAAGAAGTGCAGCTCGCGCAGGCTGGCGGCGTTGTAGTCACCTTCGCGGAAGCTTTGCAGGGCCTCGCGGTAGTGTCCTGCCTCCACCGGCAGCAAGCTAATGCCCTCAATGGCGCGTGTTTGCTCGTTAAAGTGCGGTAGGTCGATGGAGCGGCAGAACAGGTCGTCGATATCGATCTGCCCGCTGCGCTTCTCGCCGTTGAGGTCTGGCACCACGCTTTCGGCGTAGGCAATCGCCACGGGGCCGGCGAGGCTCATAAACAGGTCGTTGGCGTCGAGGCGAATGGTTTCGCCAATGTCGATGCCGGCGCGGCGGAAGTAGTGATCGTCGTAGTCCGAGGTCACCGCTTGCGCAGTAAGAATGTTGAAGATCTGCTGCGAGATGTACTGGTTGGCGTATCGCTCCATCGAATTGACGTCGATGTCGCGGGTCACCGCGTCGTCGCTGGCTTCGGCGTAGCGCATGATGTCGTTGGAGATCAGCATCATGGCGTTCCACGGGCGAATGCGCTGCATGACGTTTTCTACGCCATCGCGTTCGCGTTCGTCTTCGTAGTTGTAGGAGAAGTCCCACTCCTCCGACAGGTATTTACACAGCAGACGGCCGGCGTTGATGTGCAGCGCTTCGGACAGCTCGACCTTGTCGTCGCTGATATTGGGCAGAATGCAGATGCCACTGGTGAAGATAGGCTCGAAGACAAACGAGTGGCGCTGGTTGTCTTCGGCTTCTGGCTCGGCCACTTCGAAGGTTTTGGTCAGATAGGCGTTTTGCTGGGCGAGGCCGAATTCTGAGGCCATGCCCGAGCCGGTGCCGCCGCCGGCGCTGAAAATATAGAAATACAGCCGCGATTGGTTGGCTTTAATGCCGCACGAGTCGATGAGGTAGGCGTGCAATTGGCGCCAGCTTTCATGACTGAACTGCGCGGCCTCGCGATTCAGAATAATGCGGCCCAAGTACTGGCCCAAAATCGGCGCGTTACCGGCGCCGCCGGCGTGAACTTCCGAGAGGTCCATGACCTGCATCTTGCGGTAGTCGCGCAGGAAGTTGTTCTGATTATTGCGGGTGGAGAGGCGAATGCGCCCGCTGATGTCTTTGTCCAAATCGCCGAGCAGCACGATGGGCTCGATCAAATACACCGGATTAATCTTGTTGCGCGGCATGTGCAGCTGGCGGCGAATCCAGCGTAGCGAGGTGCCTTCGGGGTCTTGCTGGGCTTTTTCTTCGTTAAACGCTTCGTTTAGATAAAACATTCGCGCGTTGTAAACGAGGCTGGCCACATCGAGCGCGATGTTAGAACCGCAGCGGCCCAGGCCAATCAAGCACACCGAGGGAAAGTGGTTTTCCGAGGGGATAAATTCTTCGCTATCGGGGCGCGGGTAAATTTCGCTGCGCAGGCCGTCTAAGTGCTGAAGAATTTCTTCCAGATCGCGCTCGACAAAATACAGCGGCTTGCGGCCATCCACCGGCAGGGTTTCTGGGGCGCTGACTTTGCGCTTGCTGGCGCTTTTGGCTTTGTTGGTTTTTTCGACGGTGTTGTCGTCTTGGCTCGCCTCGACGGTGCCTTGCTCTTCTTGTTTTGCCATCACCTACTCCTTGGGTGTGCCAAGCTTTTTGTTATTGCAGCCGGCAGAGGGTGATGGCGGTAGAAAACGTCCGGGGTGCTGCACTGATAAATAAGTAGCAGCTCACAGGGGTGAAACGCGTTTCCTACACAAGCCACCTCGCACTGACGCCTTGTCTCTAAACCTAATGGTGTGCGTGCTTTCAAGCAAGCATCAGGTTTAACCCTAGTGCAGGGTTAGAAGCGGCGCCAGTGCGAAGTGGGGCGCGGGGCGATTAGAACCACGCATCCTGCATGGCTAAACAGGTGTCGTCGCGCGCTTCCAGTAGGGCCAGTTCGTGCTGGCAGCTGGGCACTTCCCAGGTGAGGAAGTAGCGTGCCGCTTGCAGCTTGCCCTGATAGAAAGCCACGTCGTCGCCTTGAGCCGTGTTTAGAGCCTGTTGTGCGACCACCGCTTGCGCCAGCCAACGCCAGCCGACCACCGCGTGACCAAAGGCTTTGAGGTACAGCGCCGAGTTGGCCAAGCCTTGGTTGACCTTGCCGGCTATTAAGTCGCCGAGCAGTGCCAAGGTGACCGTTTGTAAGCGGTTGACCAGTTGTTCCAGTGGCGTACGCAGACCGTTCAGCTCGGGCATTTCGGCCGCTTGTGCGCAAGTGCTGTGGATTTGCTTGAGCAAGGCTTTCAGCGCCGCGCCGCCGTTCATCGATACTTTGCGGCCGAGCAAGTCCAGCGACTGAATGCCGTGCGTGCCTTCGTGGATGGGGTTCAGGCGGTTGTCGCGGTAGTACTGCTCCACCGGGTATTCGCGGGTGTAGCCATGGCCGCCGAGGATTTGTATCGCCAGCTCGTTGGCCTTGAGGCAGAACTCCGACGGCCACGATTTAATAATCGGCGTGAGCAGGTCGAGCAGCTCCAATGCTTGCTGGCGCTCGTCTTCAGTCGGCAGGGTCAGGCTGTCATCAAACAGTCGCGCACCGAGCAGGCCCAAATCGAAGGCGCCTTCGACATAGGCTTTCTGGGTGAGCAGCATACGCCGTACATCGGCATGTTCGACGATGCTGACCTGCGCGCTGCTCGGGTTTTTGCCATCGGGGTGGCGGCCCTGTGGGCGGTTGCGGGCGTAATCCAGCGAATACAAATAGCCGGCGTAGCCAAGCATAGTGGCGCCCATGCCGACGCCGATGCGCGCTTCGTTCATCATCTGGAACATATACGCCAAGCCGTGGTGTGGCTTGCCGACCAAGTAACCCACGCAGTTGTCGTTATCGCCAAAGTTCAGCGCCGTGGAGGTGGTGCCGCGCCAGCCCATTTTGTGGAACAAACCCGCCAGCGCCACATCGTTACGCGCGCCGAGGCTGCCGTCGTCGTTGACTAAAAACTTGGGCACGATAAACAAGCTGATGCCCTTCACCCCGGCTGGGGCGTCGGGCAGCTTGGCGAGCACCATGTGTACGATGTTCTCGGAGATCGGCTGATCGCCGCCGGAGATAAAAATCTTGTTGCCTTTGATCCGGTAGCTGCCATCGGCGGCGGGCTCGGCCTTGGTGCGGATGTCCGATAGGGACGAGCCAGCATGCGGCTCGGTGAGCGCCATGGTGCCGAAGAAGCGGCCTTCGATCATTGGGGTTAAAAAGCGCTGCTGTTGCTCGGCGCTGCCAAAGGCTTCGATCAGATTACTGGCGCCCATGGTCAGCATGGCGTACGAGCTAGAGGCAATATTGGCCGACTGAAAATGCGCAAAGCAGGCCTGCGAGAGCAAGTTAGGCAGCTGCATGCCGCCGACCTCGAAGTCGCGCGTGGCATTTAAAAAACCCGCTTCGATAAACGCGGTCAGCGCCGGTGCGACCTCTGGGATCAGCTCGGCGGCGCCATTCACATACTGCGGCTCGTGCTCATCGCCTTTGCGATTGTGCGGGGCGAACAAATCACGGGCGATGCTGTGCGCGGTGCCTAAGGCGGCGTCGAAGGTTTCGCGGTTGTGCTCGGCAAACCGCGGGCGCTCGCACAGCGCTTCGGCGTTGTGCATTTCGTACAGTTCAAACGCCAAGTTACGGCGGCAAAGTAGGGTGTCGGCCATGTGTGCGTGCCTTCGTTGAGGGTCAGTTTTGGCAGAGTACGCCACCACAAGAGGGGCGCAAATCATCATGGCAAGCGGGAATGGCGGGCGATAATTAAGCTGGCAGCGCTACAATGCGCACCTGCTCAATGAGGTTTGTATGAATTATCGCCACGCCTACCACGCCGGCAATTTTGCTGATGTCTTAAAACACGCCGTGCTGCAACGCATGTTAGTGCTGATGCAGCGCAAAGAGGCGCCCATCGCTTATTTGGATAGCCATGCCGGCGTTGGTTTATATGACTTGCACGGTGTGGAGGCGGGTAAAACTGGCGAGTGGCACAGCGGCATTGGTCGTTTGCCTGCGCAGAGTAACAGCCCCTTGTTGGCCGATTACCTCGCGCAAGTGGCGGCGCTAAATAGCGAGGGAGAGCGGCGCTATTACCCGGGCTCCCCAGAGCTGGCGCGCCGTGTATTGCGCGAGTACGACAGCCTGCAGCTGTGTGAAAAACATCCGCAAGATTTTGCTTTGCTCAAAGACAACATGCGCCACGACGAGCGGGTGATCTGCCATCAGCGTGACGGCTGGCAGATTGGTAAAGCCTTGCTGCCGACAGAAGAAAAGCGCGCATTGTTGCTGATCGACCCGCCGTTTGAAGCGGAAGACGAATTCAGCCAAGCGGTTAACACCCTGCAAGAGGCCATTGGCCGCATGCGGCAAGTGGTAGTGGCTATCTGGTACCCGATCAAGGCCGAAAAGCAGCTCAAAGGCTTTTACCAAGCGCTGGCGAACAGTGGCGCGCCAAAGCTGTTGCGTGCCGAGTTGTGGGTACGCCCGGCGGATAACGCCGCGTCACTCAATGGCAGTGGCTTAGCGATTGTGAACCCGCCGTGGCCGCTGGAAGAGGAGCTGCGTACTGGCCTGCCGGAGCTGCTAAAGCTGCTCGATCAAGGTGGCGGCGGCTATCGCCTCGACTGGTTGATCGAAGAGCCGGTGCTGGCACCGACTCCGGGAGCGAAGCCGCGTAAGCCGCGGCAAAAAGCACGTTGAGCCTTGAGGGAAGCCCTCAAGGCTCTGCAGCGATTATTAGTACGCAGCACCTTGCACGGTAATGGTGACGCGATCCCCGGTATTCACCTGTAAACCCTGCTTGCGGCAGTCAAAGGTGGGCGCGTCACTGTTAAAGCGAACACGTTGCCCGGTGGTCACGTTACGGCAAATGACGCGCTGTACTGAAACGCCCTGCGTGCTTGCCCCTACTGCGGGTAGCGAATTGAAGTACAGGCTGCCGTACAAAGCAGGTACTCCGCCTTCACAGTGCTGCTCAAAGTTTACCCCGAGGCTTTTTAGCTTGCCGGCTTCGTCATAACCCACTTCGAGTACTTCGAATTGCCCGGTGAGCGTATTACAGCCACGGCCTGAACCGCTGAAGTTCAAGCCGGGTTTACCGGCACTTTGAAATGGGAAGCGCTCGGCATTGAGATACACGCCGGGCTTGAGTTGCGTTTTGTCGCCACTGACTAAGATCAACGACCACCACTCATTGCCCGCGTTAATATTGACGGTAATGCCTTTGTGGTAGTTCTCGGTGTATTGGAAAGTCGCTGCAGGTTCGCTGTAGCTGTATTGCTTACCGCCACCGATATAGTCCCCTGGCTCACTGAAAAGTTTGAGGGATGATTCGGCGTAGGCGCTGGAGGTAAAAGCGGCGGCAAGCATAGCCGCGCCGATAAGGCTTTTTTGCATAAGACACTCCGTGTCGTAGGGCCGCACTCGGGCTGAGCGCGGCTGACCTAGTCTAGCTGGCCGCGTTGTCCTGTCGAGTGAGGTGTTGCGCGGTTTTGCACTTAGCTTTCGCCAAAACACACGCCCGTACCGCGCAGCCCACAGTAACCGCCGGGGTTCTTGTGCAGGTATTGCTGGTGGTAATCCTCGGCGGCATAAAAGGGCACGTTATCGCGGATTTCTGTGGTGATGGAGCCGAAGCCGGCGCGGCGCAGTTCGGCTTCAAAAACGGCGGCGCTGGCTTGGGCGGCTTGTAATTGCGCTGGGGTGTGGCAATAGATCGCGGAGCGGTATTGGCTGCCGCGGTCGTTGCCTTGGCGCATGCCTTGGGTGGGGTCGTGGGCTTCCCAGAACAGCGTCAGCAAGTCGGCAAAGCTGATTTTGCCCGGGTCAAACACTACCTGTACCACTTCGGTGTGCCCGGTTAGCCCGGTGCAGGTTTCTTCATAGGTAGGGTTTGGCGTATAGCCGCCGGCATAGCCTGCTGCGGTGCTCCACACGCCGGGTTGCTGCCAGAAGCGCCGCTCGGCCCCCCAAAAACAGCCCATGCCAAACTGTGCAACCTCTAAGTGCTCGGGAAAGGGGCCGATTAACGGGTTGCCGTTAACAGCATGCACATTGTGCAGCGGCAGGGGAGTAGGCCGGCCGGGTAAGGCTTGCTCGGCGGTGGGTAGGCTGGACTTATCGCTCATGTCAGTCTCCTCGGTTGTTGCGATGGCGACGGCCGTTTGGGTGCGGTGCTCTTATTCAGAGTGCGTGCGGCGTTGCCTGTTACGTCGATAGTACGCGCAGCAGGCGTTTAGCGCTGGTAGCGTTTCAGGCGTTCGATCAACTCATCCGGCGGCAGTGGCTTGTCAAACAGGTAGCCTTGGCCGATGTCGCATTTGTGCAGGCGTAAGAACTGCAGCTGCTCGCGGGTTTCGATGCCCTCGGCGACCACGTTCAGGCGTAGGTTGTGCGCCATGGCGATCACCGCGGCGGTGATTTCCATGTCTTCCTCTTGCTGAGGAATATCCATGACGAAGCTGCGATCGATTTTCAGCACGTCGATGGGGAATTTTTTCAGGTAGCTGAGCGATGAGTAGCCGGTGCCGAAGTCGTCCATGGCTAGGCTTAAGCCTAGGGATTTGAGGGACTCGAGCACATCCAAGAGCGGTTGGCTGGCGTCCATCAGCAGGCTTTCGGTGAGTTCCAGTTCGATCCGTGTGCCGTCGATGTTTTCTTCTTGGAGAATTTTCGCAATCGCGCCAGCAAGATCGGGTTCGGAGAATTGCTTAGGCGATAAGTTGATGGCGATTTTGACTTGATCTAGACCATGGCTGCCTAAGCGCTTGAGCATTTGGCAGGCTTCGCGGATCACCCACTTGCCAATCGGCAGGATCAGCCCGGTTTCTTCCGCCACGCTGATGAACTGATCAGGGCGAATCATGCCTTTTTCCGGGTGGCGCCAGCGCAGCAGGGCTTCGAGCCCTTGCAGCTTGCCGTGGCCAAGGTGGATTTTCGGCTGGTAATGCACTTCCAGCTCGCCCAGCTCTAGAGCACGGTGCAGGTTGTTTTCTAAGAACAGGCGGTAAGAGGCTTCAGCAATCAGGCTTTCATCAAAGGCGCAGGCGCGATTTTTGCCGCTTGATTTGGCTTTGTGCAGGGCAAGGCCTGCATGCTTCAGCAGGGTCGGCGGGTCTTCGGCGTGTTGTTTGGCGCAGGCCAAGCCCAGTGACACGGTGAGGTTAATCAGCTGGTTATCGAAAAACAGCGGTTTGCTCAGGGTGTCTAGCGCCTCATCGGCCACGCTGTGCGCGGCGCTGAGGTCGCAGTCTTCCAACAGCACGGCAAACTCATTGCCGGCCAGCCGCGCCAGCTTGCCCATTTGCCGCACGCTGTTGCCCAGTCGCTTGGCCAAGGCCATCAGCAGTTTGTCGCCGGTCTGGTGGCCGAGGCTGTCGTTGATGCGCTTGAAGTTGTCCACGTCGATGAGCATCAAGCAGGCTTCGCGTTCGCCGTGGGCATCGCGGCTGCCAAAAAAGTCATCCAACTCTTGCAGGAAGTAAGCGCGATTGCCGAGGCCAGTGAGGTCGTCGACGTAGGCCAAACGTTCGATACGCTGCTGGTCGAGCTTGCTTTGCGTGATGTCTTCAAAGATGCCCAGGTAGTGGGTCAGTTCGCCATGCTCGCTGAGTACGCGCGACAGCGACAGCTGTGCCCAATAAGGCGCTAAGTCTTTGCGATAGCTTTTGAATTCGCCTTGCCAGCGATGATCGGCGCCGAAGGTTTGGTGCGGCTGGCGCAATAAGGCGGCAAGTGGGGCGAGGAACTCTTGTTCGCTGAGCAGCTGCCCGTTCAGTTGTTCGGGCTCGTATTGGGTGATGTCGCTAAAGCGGCTGTTGGTGTATTCGATGCGCCCCAAGCGGTCGACCAGAATCACCGCACTGGCGCTTTGCTCCAGCGCACGACGGAACAGGTTGAGCGTGCTGCTGGCCTGCTGGCGCTCTTCGAGCAGCAGCGCTTGGCTGAGCTGGTCGGCCAGCGCGGCGGCAAACGCGATTTCGTCGGCTTGCCAATGGCGGGTCTCGCCTTGGCGCTCAAGGCACAGCACGCCGACCACTTGGCCCTCGGCGCGAATGGCGGCATCCAGCATCGAGCTGATATTCAGCGGCTTGAGGTAGTTCAGGGTTAATTCGCTGGTGCGCGGGTCTTGCTGGGCGTTGTGCGCATCAATACTGCGGCCGCTTTGCAGGGCTTTGAGGTAACGCGGAAAGAGTTGAATATCCAGCGTATCGACTTTGGCAAAGCAGCCCTCGTCACGCTGATACAAGGCGATGGGGATCAGCAGTGAGCCTTGTAGCCGCCACGCGCCAATACGGTTGACGTTGAACACCTCACAGGCGGCGCGGGTGATCATCTGCCCAGCCTCTAACAGCGGGCTTGCGGTGTGGTAAGCGTGCTTGGTGATCGCCAGCAACAAATCTTGCTGCGCGCGCGAACGGGCAAGGTGTTCGAGGTGGCTGTCCTGTGCTTTGCGGTATAGCTCCAGCGAGCTGCGCAGGCGTTCGTTATCGGTCTGCAGTGTTTGTAGTTGGCGAGCTTCTTCGGGCGCTGGTTCTAGCCAGAGGTAGCCGCGCAGGGTGTCGTGGTCGGCTGCTTGGCGTTGTCCGGTTTCGCAAACCCGATGTAAGCCGCCGGGGGTTTGCAGGTAGTAATGCAGACGAAAAAAGCCGCGTTTACTCAGCTGCTGTTGCACTTCGGCGTGCAGTTGCTCGCGATTGCAGGCATACAGGCAGCGCGCATAACTGTGCTCGCTGCAGCACAACTGCTCGGCGTTAAGGCCTAGAATGGCGCTGCAGGCTTCGTCCACCGAGAGCATCTGCCAGCTGGCATCATTGCGGCGCACATAGCGCAGCAGCCCCAGCTGCGCGAGGTGCGGTAACGCTTGAGCGTTGTCTAAGCCTGCGCTATGCGGCGCGTTGGCGGGTTTTTCCATGCTCGCTTCTCAACGAGGCGCGCTGCCGTGGCAGGGCCTGCGGTATTCTCTTTGGGGCATCTAACAGCAATGTAGCAATCCGGCGAAGGTGAAGCATGGTTAGGCAACTAAAAAAACAACTCCATAAAGCCTGTATCGGCCTAGTCATTCTCAGCTTTAGCTGGGCGGTGCAGGCTGAGTCTGCCTTGCAGAGTGACGAGCAGCAGCAATATCTGCAAGAGCTGCGCACGCTTTATCTGACCAAGAGCGACCGTGAAGCCTTGCTACGGCACGCCAACAGCTTGTTGCAGACCCATGCGTACCGGGCTGGCTATCAGGTGGGGCAAGCCGATGCGCAAGACTTGATTTATCAGCTCAACAGCCCCGAGAAGGGTGTGCTGCAAGCGCGTGAAGAGCGCCGCCAGCAAGGCCGTGTGCAGGTACGCAACAGCCAGTTGGCGGTGTTTGGTATCGACCCGTTTATTGAGTACCGCTGCGAGGCCAGCAAGCCGGTTTGCCAGATTCTCAGCCCGCGCGATAACAGCGTATGGCTGACCATAGTGCGTGATCACGCGGGCGCAGCAGAGCTGGCGAAAACCTTGTCGTTCTTGATTCGCAACTTGCAGCGCGGTTAAGCCGCGCCGCAGGTTTTTTATAGGTAGGTGGTAAAAGCGCTCTGCCAATCCGGCAGGGCGATGGCCCAGGTGCCGCGCAGCTTGTTACAGCACAGTTGCGAGTTGGCTGGGCGTTGCGCTGGGGTGGGGTAGTCGCTACTGGGAATGCCGGACAGCTTAGCGGTAAGGCGCTGCTCGCTAGCCAGTTGTGCGGCAATCGCTTCGGCAAAGCCCAGCCAGTGGGTAACCCCTGTGGGCGTGCAGTGATAAATGCCGCTGTGCCATTGCCCGGCTTGCCAGCGATCGAGCAGCTGCAGCACCACCTCGGCCAGCCAGCCTGCGGGCGTCGGGGTGCCGAATTGGTCATCCACTACATTCACCGCATCGCGCTGGCTAAGCAGGCGGCGCATGGTGAGGTAGAAATTCTTTCCGCCGCCGCTGTACACCCAGCTGGTGCGTAAAATCACATGGGCGCAGCCGCTGGCCGCAATCGCTTGCTCGCCGGCTAACTTGCTGGCGCCGTACACGTTGAGCGGCTGCGGCGTGTCGCTTTCTAGCCAAGCGCCTTGCTTGCTGCCATTGAACACATAGTCGGTGGAGAAGTGAATCAGCGGGATGCCTAAACGCGCCGCTCCTTCGGCCAGCTGCTTGGGTGCGATGGCGTTGATGGCGAAGGCGGCATCTTGGTCGCTCTCTGCTTGATCGACGGCGGTGTAGGCGGCCGGGTTGATGATGATGTCCGGCTGATGCGCGTCCAGCGCGCGCTCAATGCTGGTGGACTCGCTAAGGTCCAGCCTGTGGCGATCTAAGGCAATCAGCTCATGCGGCAGCGTGCTGCGGCTCAGCGCCTGCTGGATGGCGGCGCCGACTTGGCCGTTGATGCCGGTGAGGAGAATCTTCACGGGTACACCTCGGCCGCGGCCAATGTGCAAGCCGCTTGGTCTTTACCCGAGAGTTGCGGGGTGATGCCGTCCAGCGGCCACTCAATCGCCAGTGCCGGGTCGTCCCAGCGAATCGCTCGTTCGTGCTCGGGGGCGTAGTAGTCGGTGGTTTTGTAAAGAAAGTCGGCTGACTCGCTAAGCACCACAAAGCCGTGGGCAAAGCCGGCGGGCACCCACAGTTGACGGTGATTGTCGCCGGTTAATTCGACGCCCACCCACTGACCAAAACGCGGTGAGCTGCGGCGGATATCCACCGCTACATCGAACACGCGGCCTTGGGTGACACGCACCAACTTGCCCTGTGCCTGCTCCAGTTGATAGTGCAAGCCACGCAGCACGCCTTGTTGCGAGCGCGAGTGGTTGTCTTGCACAAAGTTCACGTTAAGCCCGGTGACTTCGGCAAAGGTTTTGGCGTTGAAACTTTCCAGAAAAAAACCACGACTGTCACCGAACACCTTAGGTTCGAGAATCAGTACTTCCGGCAGCGCGGTAGCGGTGGCCTTCATGCCTTTTCTCCGGCCAGACGCTTGAGGTATTGGCCGTAGCCGGTTTTGCCCAGTGCGTTGGCTTGGCTGAGCAGTTGCTCGCGGCTAATCCAGCCGTGTTGGTAGGCGATTTCTTCCAAGCAGGCGACCTTCAGGCCTTGGCGCGCCTCGATGGTTTGTACGTAATGCGAGGCTTCGAGCAGGCTGTCGTGGGTGCCGGTGTCGAGCCAAGCAAAGCCACGGCCAAGTTTCTCCACACGTAAATCGCCGCGTTTGAGGTAGGCGTTGTTCACATCGGTGATTTCCAGCTCGCCGCGCGGTGAAGGCTGCACGGCTTTGGCGATCTCGACCACGCTGTTGTCGTAGAAGTACAGGCCGGTGACTGCGTAGGGCGACTTGGGTTGGCTGGGCTTTTCTTCAATCGAGATGGCTTTGCCTTGCGCGTCGAACTCCACCACACCGAAACGCTCCGGGTCGCTGACCCAGTAACCGAATACGGTGGCGCCTTGCGGATGGTGCGCGGCGCGCTGCAGCTTTTCCGTGAAGTGCTGACCGTGGAAGATATTGTCGCCGAGGATCAGGCACACGCTGTCGTCGCCGATAAAGTCTTCACCGAGGATAAACGCCTGTGCGAGGCCGTCCGGCGAGGGTTGCTCGACGTAGCTAAAACGCACGCCGAACTGGCTGCCATCGCCGAGCAGTTTTTCGAAGTTAGGCAGGTCGTGCGGGGTGGAGATGATCAGAATCTCGCGGATGCCAGCGAGCATCAGCACCGAGATCGGGTAGTAGATCATCGGCTTGTCGTAAATCGGCAGCATCTGCTTGGAGGTGCCGAGGGTCAGCGGATGCAAGCGCGTGCCAGAGCCGCCGGCGAGGACGATGCCTTTCATTAACTCGATGCTCCTAAACGTTGCCCTTGATAACTGCCATCCTGAACATGCTGGCACCAGGTGGCGTTGGCCAAATACCACTGCACGGTTTTACGCAGGCCGCTGGCGAAGGTTTCTTGCGGTACCCAGCCGAGTTCGCGCTGGATCTTGCTCGCGTCGATGGCGTAGCGCACATCGTGCCCAGGGCGATCGGTGACGAAGGTAATTAGGTCGCAGTAGTGGGCGATGCCTGCGGGCTTCTCGGGGGCGAGTTCTTCCAGCAGGTCACACAAGCTCTGCACCACATGCAGGTTGGTTTGCTCGTTATGCCCGCCGATGTTGTAGGTCTCGCCGACCTTGCCTTGGCTAACCACGGTGAGCAGTGCGCGGGCGTGGTCTTCCACGTACAACCAGTCGCGAATCTGCTGACCGTCGCCATACACCGGCAGCGGTTTGCCTTGCAGGGCATTCAAAATCATCAACGGAATGAGCTTTTCCGGGAAATGGAACGGCCCGTAGTTATTCGAACAGTTGGTGATCAGCACCGGCAGGCCGTAGGTGCGTTGCCAGGCGCGGACTAAGTGATCGGATGCCGCTTTGCTGGCCGAGTAAGGCGAGCTGGGCGCGTAGGGCGTGGTTTCGGTGAAGAAATCATCGCTGCCGTGCAAGTCGCCATACACCTCATCGGTAGAGATATGGTGAAAGCGAAACGCGCTCTTCGTGTCCGCCGGCAGCGTGCCCCAGTAGCGGCGCACGCTTTCCAGCAGGGCGTAGGTGCCGACGATATTGGTCTGGATAAACTCGGCGGGGCCGTCGATGGAACGATCCACATGGCTTTCCGCCGCTAAATGCATCACCGCATCAGGCTGAAACTCGCTGAGCAGTTGGCCGACTAAGGCGCTGTCAGCGATGTCACCCTGCACAAAGCGGTAGCGCGGATGATCGGCGACACTGGCCAACGATTCTAGATTGCCGGCGTAGGTGAGTTTGTCGAGGTTGAGCACCTGGTGCTCAGTGTCGTTAATCAGGTGACGCACCAGCGCCGAGCCAATAAAGCCGGCGCCGCCGGTGAGTAAAATCTTCATGGGAATCCGCCGTAAAAATTTGCCGGCATGATAGCAACTTGGTTAAAGCTGGGCGAAAAAAAGCCCCGCAAAGCGGGGCATAAGGCGTGGATGAAACAAACCGGTTTACAGCAATAAGGTGCGGATCTCGCCGAGCAAATCACCCAGCAGCTTAGTGAAGCGCGCTGCCGAAGCGCCGTTGATCACCCGGTGGTCGTAAGATAGCGACAGCGGCAGCATCAGGTGCGGCTGGAAGGCTTTGCCGTCCCACACTGGCTGCATGCTGGCTTTGCTGACGCCCAAGATCGCTACTTCTGGCGCGTTGACGATCGGCGTAAAGCCGGTGCCGCCAATGTGGCCGAGGCTGGAGATAGTGAAGCAAGCGCCTTGCATGGCATCCGGGCTGAGCTTTTTGTTGCGCGCCTTGTCGGCCAGTTCGGCGGCCTCGGCGGCTAATTGCAGCAGGCCTTTTTTGTCGGCGTCGCGAATCACTGGCACCAGCAAGCCGTCCGGGGTGTCTACGGCAAAGCCGATATGCACATAGCCCTTACGGATGACCGCTTTGCCGTTGGGGGCAAGCGAGCTGTTGAAGTCCGGCAGTTCTTTCAGCGCGCGAGCGCAGGCCATGATCAAGAACGGCAGAATGGTCAGCTTCACCCCGGCTTTTTCTGCGGCGCCTTTTTGGCTGACGCGGAAGGCTTCAAGGCTGCTGATATCCGCCAGATCGAACTGGGTCACGTGCGGCACGTTGAGCCAGCTGCGGTGCAAATTGGCTGCGCCGATTTGCATCAGGCGGGTCATCGGCACCTCTTCCACTGGGCCGAACTTGCTGAAGTCGACCTCAGGAATCGGCGGAATACCCATGCCGCCACTGACGGTGCCGCTGCCCGCTTGTTTGGCTTTGGCCAGCTGCGCTTTCACATAAGCTTGCACGTCTTCTTTGACCACGCGGCCATGACGGCCGGTGCCGCTTAAGTCGCTCAGCTCCACGCCCATTTCGCGCGCCAGCTTGCGTACCGCAGGGCCGGCGTGTGCTTTGCTACCGCCCGGTGTGGGCGCGCCTACCGGAGCTGGCTCTTCCGCTGCTTCGGCTGGAGCAGGTGCTGCAGCGGGAGCGGAACTAGCGCTGGGCGCGGCAGGCGCAGCGGCGGGTGCCGGTGTACTGGCTGCGGGCGCGGCACCGGCGGTTTTCAGGGTCAGGATCAGGTCGCCGGTGCCGACTTCGTCGTCCAGCTTGATCGCCACAGACTCCACCACGCCATCGGCGGGGCAGGGGATTTCCATGCTCGCCTTGTCGGACTCCAGCACGATCAGCGACTGCTCGGCGCTGACGCTGTCGCCCGCTTTGACCAGCACTTCGATGATTTTGGCTTTGCCGGATGAACCAATATCCGGCACATGAATCGGCTGGCTTTGACTGGCGGCTGGGCTGGGCGCAGCGGCAGCCGGGGCAGGCGCTGGTGCTGGTTCAGCAGCCGGTGCGGCGGTAGGGCTGGCTTCGGCAGGCGCAGCTGTCGCCGCTTCGCCGCTGTCGAGTACCAGCAGCTCGTCGCCTTCTTTGAGTTTGTCGCCCAGTTTAATTTTTAGCGCGGTAATTACCCCCGCTTTAGGGGCGGGGATTTCCATGCTGGCCTTGTCAGATTCCAGCGTTAGCAGGCTTTGATCGGCTTCGATGCGGTCGCCGACTTTGACGAACAGCTCAATCACTTCACCTTCGCCGGTGCCGATATCGGGTACGCGAATCACTTCACTCATCGCTTCTCTCCTTAGCAGTCCAGCGGGTTGATCTTGTTCGGGTCGATGCCGAATTTGGCGATCGCCTCGGCGACCACTTTCGGCTCAATCTCGCCACGATCCGCCAGCGCTTCCAGCGCCGCGAGGACGACGAAGTAACGGTCCACTTCAAAGAAGTGCCGCAGCTTGGCGCGGCTGTCGCTGCGGCCAAAACCGTCGGTACCGAGTACCTTGTACTCTTTGCTCGGTACCCATTGGCGCACTTGGTCGGCGAACAGCTTCATGTAATCGGTGCTGGCGACGACTGGCCCTTTGCGGCCGCTTAGGCACTGCTCGATATAGCTTTGCTGCGGTTTTTGCTCGGGGTGCAAGCGGTTGTAGCGCTCGACCGCTAAGCCATCGCGGCGCAGCTCGTTAAAGCTGGTGACGCTCCACACATCGGCGCCGATGCCGAACTCATCGCGCAGAATCTGCGCTGCTTCGCGCACTTCGCGCAGGATGGTGCCGCTGCCCAGCAGCTGCACGCGGCAGGCGGCGTCGCGCTTGTCTTCTTCCAGCAGATACATGCCTTTGATGATGCCGTCTTCACAGCCTGCCGGCATGGCGGGTTGGGTGTAGGCCTCGTTCATCACGGTGAGGTAGTAGAAGACGTTCTCCTGCTCCTCGGTCATGCGGCGGATACCTTCGCGGATAATCACCGCCAGCTCGTAGCCGTAGGTGGGGTCGTAGCTGCGGCAGTTGGGGATGGTCGAGGCCAGAATGTGGCTATGGCCATCTTCGTGCTGCAAGCCTTCGCCGTTCAGCGTAGTGCGGCCAGCGGTGCCGCCGACCAAGAAGCCACGGGCGCGGCTGTCGCCGGCGGCCCAAGCCAAGTCGCCAATACGCTGGAAGCCGAACATCGAATAGAAGATGTAGAACGGCAGCATCGGCTGGTTGTGCGTGCTGTAACTGGTGGCAGCGGCAATCCAGCTCGACATGGCGCCGGCTTCGTTGATGCCTTCTTCGAGAATCTGCCCCTTCATGTCCTCGCGGTAGAACATGACTTGGTCTTTATCCACCGGCTCATACAGCTGGCCGACCGAGGAGTAGATGCCCAGCTGACGGAACATACCTTCCATACCGAAGGTGCGCGCTTCGTCCGGCACGATGGGCACGATGCGCTCGCCCAGCTCTTTATCTTTCACCAGCTGCGCCAAGATGCGTACGAAGGCCATGGTGGTGGAGATTTCGCGGTCGCCACTGCCATCCAGAATGGCTTTTAAAGTATCCAGCGGCGGCGTGGGGATGCTGAAGCTCTTGCTGCGCCGCTGCGGCATAAAGCCGCCGAGGCTTTCGCGGCGCTGTAGCAGGTAACGGGCTTCGGCGCTGCCTTCTTCCGGGCGGTAGAAGGGCAGTTTTTCCAAGTCGGCGTCTTGTACCGGAATATCGAAGCGGTCGCGGAATTTCTTCAGGCTGTCGATATCCACCTTCTTCACGTTGTGGGCGATGTTCTTCGCCTCACCAGAGCCGGTGCCGTAGCCTTTAATGGTCTTGGCGAGAATCACGCTCGGCTGACCCTTGTGGTTCACCGCATCGTGGTACGCGGCATACACCTTGTACGGGTCGTGGCCGCCGCGGTTGAGCTTCCAGATTTCTTGGTCAGAGAGGTCTTTGACCATCTCTTTCAGCTCTGGGCGCGCGCCAAAGAAGTGTTCGCGCACGTAGGCGCCGTCTTTGGCTTTGTAGTTTTGGTATTCGCCGTCGACCACTTCGTCCATGCGCGCTTGCAGCAGGCCGTGGTGATCTTTGGCAAACAGCGGGTCCCAGAAGCGGCCCCAGATAACTTTCGTTACGTTCCAGTCGGCGCCGCGGAACACGCCTTCCAGTTCTTGAATGATCTTGCCGTTACCGCGCACGGGGCCGTCGAGGCGCTGCAGGTTACAGTTGATGACGAATATCAGGTTGTCGAGCTTTTCGCGGCCTGCCAGTGAGATAGCGCCTAAGGATTCTGGCTCGTCGCACTCGCCGTCGCCCAAGAAGCACCAGACCTTCTGCTTGCCAGCGGGAATAAAGCCGCGGTGCTCGAGGTACTTCATAAAGCGCGCTTGATAGATGGCTTGGATCGGGCCCAGGCCCATCGATACGGTGGGGAACTGCCAGAAGTCTGGCATCAGCCATGGGTGGGGGTAAGACGACAGGCCTTGGCCATCCACTTCGCGGCGGAAGTTATTCAGTTGGTCTTCGCTGATGCGGCCTTCTAAGAAGGCGCGGGCGTAAATGCCCGGTGCTGCGTGACCTTGGAAATAGATCAGGTCGCCGCCGTGCTCTTCGGTGGGGGCTTGGAAGAAGTAGTTAAAGCCCACGTCATACAGGGTGGCGCTGGAGGCGAAAGTAGAGATGTGCCCGCCCAGATCCGGGTCCGCCATATTGGTGCGCATCACCATGGCCAGCGCGTTCCAGCGCACCAGCGAGCGGATGCGGCGCTCCATGAACAAATCGCCCGGCATGCGTGCCTCGTGGGTCACCGGGATGGTGTTGCGATACGGCGTGGTGATGGCATAGGGCAGCTCAGTGCCGGTGCGGCTAGCGAGCTCGGCCATGCGGGTTAGCAGGTACTGGGCGCGGCTCTCGCCTTCGTGCTCGAGAACGGATTCCAGGGCGTCCAGCCATTCCTGCGTTTCAATCGGATCAAGGTCTTGCATGTGGTTGCTCCAGGGCAAAAAGGCTTCCAGAATCGAGGCAACCCTCGGGCTTTTGGCGTGAGGATCAGGTTCGGGAAACCGGAGGATTCTGTCCGGCATGTAGTTTTACTACAAAATGACGCGCCGGTCAGCCCTGAAGACACCGACTAAGGTAGGAAAACTACAAAATTGATCGCGATCAGGTTTGTTTTCGCTACATCTGGGCTCTGAGCGCGTCAGCACCGAAAAGGATAGACCATGAATCGACCAGCACTGGCCGCGCTCACCGAGGCTTGGCAAAGCCGCGCCGATTGGGCGTTGCAAGCGTTGGATGAGCGCGCCGCTGAGGATGGCGAGCGCGCTGCCTATCACGCTTGGCAAGCGCCTGCGCGCGAGCAATTAAATCGCGTGTTGGCGGGCAGTGATTTTGTCGTCGAGCAAGCGCGCCGTCTGCCGGCGATGTTGGCAAACCTTCACGGCAGCGGTTGGCTAGCCCGTGCCTTGGCCGCTGGCGAGCTGCGTGCGGCGCTGGCAGCACAGTTGGGCGAGCTAGGCGAACAAGCCGATGACGATCAGCTCGGCGCGCTGCTGCGCAACTTTCGTAATGCTCAGCAGGTGCGCATCATTTGGCGCGACGTGACTCGCCAAGCGGACTTGGCCGAGACCTGCCGCGACCTATCCGACCTGGCCGATGCCTGTATCGACTTGGCCTACCACTGGCTATACCCCAAACACTGTGCGCAGTTCGGCACGCCGCTAGGGCGCTATTCGCAGCAAGCGCAGCATTTAGTCATTCTCGGCATGGGCAAGTTGGGCGCGGGCGAGCTGAATTTGTCCTCCGATATTGACCTGATCTTTGCATACCCCGAAGGCGGCGAAACTGAAGGCGGGCGGCGCAGCTTAGATAACCAAGAGTTCTTCACCCGCTTAGGTCAGCGCCTCATCAAAGCCTTGGATGCGCACACCGTGGATGGCTTCGTGTTCCGCACCGACATGCGCTTGCGCCCGTATGGCTCCAGCGGCCCGTTGGTGTACAGCTTCGCGGCGATGGAGCAGTACTACCAAGACCAAGGCCGCGACTGGGAACGCTACGCGATGATCAAAGCGCGGGTGGTTGGCGGTGATGCTGTGGCCGGCGCGCACTTGCTCGAACAGCTGCGGCCGTTTGTGTATCGCCGCTATTTGGATTTCTCCGCGATTGAAGCGCTGCGCACCATGAAGGGCTTGATCCAGCAAGAAGTGCAGCGGCGCGGCATGGCGCAAAACATCAAGCTCGGCGCCGGCGGGATTCGTGAGGTGGAGTTTATCGCGCAAGCCTTCCAGCTGATTCACGGCGGGCGCGATCTATCCCTGCAGCAGCGCCCATTGCTGGGCGTGTTGGATACCCTGTGCGATCAAGGCTATCTGCCCGATGACGTGGTGAGTGAATTAAAAGAAGCCTACGGCTTTCTGCGCTACGTCGAGCACGCCCTGCAGGCGGTGGCCGACCAGCAAACGCAAATGCTCCCCGAGGCGCCCGAAGCGCGTGCACGCATCGCTTGGTTGATGGGGTACAGCGACTGGGCCAGCTTTTACGACGACCTCGCGCATTGGCGCGAGCGCGTGGCATGGCACTTCGCACAAGTGATTGCCGACCCCGACGACGATGCGCCGAAAGCCCAAGCGCACCCTGCCGATGAGTGGCAGCCCTTGTGGCTCAGTGGGCCGAATCAAGATGAGGCGGCAGCGCTGGAGCAGCTGCGCGACGCCGGTTTCGCCGATGCGGATGAAGCGTGGCGCAAGCTCTGCGGCTTGCAGGCCAGCCCCGCGCTGCGCCAAGTGCAGCGGGTCGGGCGCGAGCGCTTGGATGCTTTCGTGCCGCGTTTGCTGGCGCAAATCAGCGAGCATGCCCAGCCAGACTTAGCCTTGGCGCGTGTACTGCCCTTGGTCGAGGCGGTGCTGCGCCGCTCGGCTTATTTAGTGCTGCTCACCGAAAACCCCGGCGCCTTGCAGCAGCTGGTCATCCTTTGTGCGGCTAGCCCGTACATTGCTGCGCAAATGGCGCGTTATCCGCTATTGCTTGACGAGCTGTTAAATGAAGGGCGCCTGTACAGCCCGCCGCAAGCCGATGAGCTAGCCAGTGAGCTGCGGCAACGCTTGTTGCGCATCCCCGAAGAAGACCTCGAGCAGCAAATGGAAGCGCTGCGCCACTTTAAACTGGCGCACAGCCTGCGCGTAGCCGCCTCGGAAGTCGCCGGCACCCTGCCGCTGATGAAGGTCAGTGACTATTTAACCTGGCTCGCCGAAGCGATTCTGCGCGAAGTGCTTAACTTGGCGTGGCAGCAAATGGTGCTGCGTCATGGGCGGCCACGGCGTGCCGATGGCGGGGTGTGTGATCCGGACTTCATCATCGTCGGTTACGGCAAAGTGGGGGGCATCGAACTGGGGCACAGCTCCGACCTCGACTTAGTGTTTATCCACGGCGCCGACCCGCAAGCGGAAACCGATGGCGAGCGCTCAATCGACGGCGCGCAGTTCTTTACTCGGTTAGGTCAGCGGATTATTCACCTGTTAACCACACAAACCACCTCGGGCCAGCTCTATGAAGTGGATATGCGTCTGCGTCCGTCGGGCGCGTCGGGCCTGTTAGTCAGCTCGCTGGCAGCCTTCCATAAATACCAGCAGCTGGAAGCGTGGACGTGGGAGCACCAAGCGCTGGTGCGCGCGCGCATGCTCGCTGGCAGCGAGTCGGTGGCCACCGCCTTTGAGGCGATTCGCTGCGAAGTGCTGGGGCAAGCGCGCGAGCTAGCGGCGCTGCAGCAAGAAGTCGCCGGCATGCGCGCGAAGATGCGCGACAACTTAGGCAGTCGCGAAACCGCCGCTGGTACAGCGGACAACGCCTTTAGCGCAACAGCGCCGTTTGACTTGAAGCATGACGCCGGCGGTATCGTCGATATTGAATTTATGGTGCAATATGCCGTCTTAGCTTGGTCCGCACAGTGCCCGGCGCTACTGCGCTTCACTGACAATATCCGCATCCTGGAAGAGCTGGAACGGGCTGGCCTGATCGCCAGCGAGGACGTCCGTCTCCTGCAAGAGGCCTACAAAGCCTATCGCGCAGCCGCGCACCGCCTAGCATTGCAGCAACTGCCGGGTGTGGTCAGCGGTGATCTTTTTCACGATGAACGCCATGGGGTGCGTCGCATATGGCAAAGCCTTGGGCTCGGTTAGGGGAAACGCCGATTTAATGGCTGCACAACTCAATCACCGCGTTGTGCGGTGCTCGCAACCTCGCCTACCAAGGCGGTATGTCTCGGTTGCTGCGCTCCGTACGCCTTGTGCTTGAGTCGTTCGCCGAATAAATCAATCGCTTCCCTCAGTGGACTGATAGTTTTTTACTTACATTTTGTAATTTGGATGCTTTTTAGGAGCTGGCAGCTATGTCGATGTCCGACCGCGATGGTCTGATCTGGTATGACGGTAAAATGGTGCCTTGGCGTGACGCCACCACCCACGTACTCACCCACACCCTGCACTACGGCATGGGCGTGTTCGAAGGCGTGCGTGCGTACGAAACCCCCAAGGGTACGGCGATCTTCCGCCTGCAAGAGCACACCAACCGCCTGTTTGATTCCGCCAAGATCATGAACATGCAGATCCCGTTCACTAAGGACGAGATCAACGAAGCGCAGCGCGCTGCGGTGGCTGAAAACGGCTTGGCCTCGGCTTACCTGCGCCCGATGGTGTTCTTCGGCAGCGAAGGCATGGGCCTGCGCGCCACTGGCCTGAAAGTGCACGTGATTGTTGCTGCGTGGCACTGGGGCGCCTACATGGGCGAAGAAGCCCTGAAGACCGGCATCAAGGTGCGTACCAGCTCGTTCACCCGTCACCACGTGAACATCTCGATGACCCGCGCTAAGGCCAACGGTCATTACATCAACTCGATGCTGGCCCTGCAGGAAGCGATTTCTGGCGGCGCCGACGAAGCCCTGCTACTCGACCCGGAAGGCTACGTGGCCGAAGGTTCTGGCGAGAATATCTTCATCGTTAAAGACGGCGTGATTTACACCCCCGAGGTGACTGCCTGCCTGAACGGCATTACCCGTAACACCATCCTCACCCTGGCTAACGAGCTGGGTCTGAAGCTGGTCGAGAAGCGCATCACCCGCGACGAGGTGTACATCGCTGACGAGGCTTTCTTCACCGGCACCGCTGCGGAAGTAACACCGATTCGCGAGCTGGACGGCCGCGTGATAGGCGCCGGTCAACGTGGCCCGATCACCGAGAAGCTGCAGAGCCGTTACTTCGATCTGGTCAGCGGTCGCACGGAAGACCACGCGCAGTGGCGCACGCTGGTTAAGTAAAGCGCTCGCGCCGCTGCATTGATGGCAGCGGCGCGGCGAAACCGCTTAAGTACTCTATGAATATCCTGATTGTAGGCCCGAGCTGGGTAGGCGACATGGTCATGGCGCAGACCCTGTTCACCTGCCTGAAACAGCAGTATCCGGATTGCCAAATAGACGTGCTCGCCCCCGCGTGGAGTGAGCCGCTGCTGGCGCGCATGCCGGAAGTGCGCCAAGCCATCAGCATGCCGCTGGGCCATGGCGTGCTCGATTTGGCCACCCGCCGCAAGCTCGGGCAGGGCATGCGCGGCGCTTACGATCAGGCGATTCTGCTGCCGAACTCGTTGAAGTCGGCCCTCACGCCGTTTTTCGCCAAAATCCCCAAGCGCACCGGCTGGCGTGGCGAAATGCGCTACGGCCTGCTGAACGATGTGCGCGTGCTGGATAAACAGCGCTACCCGCTGATGATCGAGCGCTTTATGGCGCTGGGTTATGCGCCCGATGCCGAGCTGCCTAAACCGTATCCGCGCCCCACGTTGCAGATTGATCCGGCCAGCCGCGATGCCGCCTTGGCTGCGTTTGGCCTGCATCTGGATCGCCCCGTGTTGGCCCTGTGCCCCGGCGCCGAGTTTGGTGAGGCCAAGCGCTGGCCCGCCGAGCACTACGCCAAAGTCGCTGAGCTGAAAATTCGTGCCGGTTGGCAGGTGTGGCTGTTTGGTTCCAGCAACGATCACCCCGGTTGCGAAGAACTGCGTCAGCGGCTGATTCCCGGTCTGCGCGAGGAGTGCTTCAATCTCGCCGGGCAGACCTCGCTGGCCCAAGCAGTGGACTTGCTATCGGCCGCAACGGCGGTGGTCAGCAATGATTCTGGCCTGATGCACGTCGCCGCGGCGCTTAATCGCCCGTTGGTGGCGGTGTATGGCTCGACGTCCGACCAGTTCACTCCGCCGT
The DNA here is from genome assembly GCF_900109735.1 of Atopomonas hussainii. GTDB lineage: Bacteria > Pseudomonadota > Gammaproteobacteria > Pseudomonadales > Pseudomonadaceae > Atopomonas > Atopomonas hussainii. The sequence goes on along the minus strand of NZ_FOAS01000003.1, from coordinate 7,564 downwards.
TGGCTGAGCAGGTAGAAGTGGTGCGTTTGGGCTTGGAATGCAGCCCGTGCTTTGAGCGCACTTGCCGCTTTGGTCATTACGACTGCCTGCGCCAGCTCAAGCCACGCCCGGTGGTGGAAGCCTTGGACCGCCTGGTCGGCGACCCGGTTGAGGTTCGCTAGTGCGGGTGCTGTTGATTAAAACCTCCTCGCTGGGCGATGTGGTGCATACCTTGCCCGCGCTCACCGATGCCGCCCGTGCCTTGCCCAGCATTCAGTTCGACTGGGTGGTGGAAGAAGGCTTTGCCGAGATCCCCCGCTGGCACCCCGCCGTGCACGAAGTGATCCCCGTGGCCATTCGCCGCTGGCGCAAGAACCTTGTACAAACGTGGCGCAGTGGCGACTGGGCGGCGTTTAAACAGCGCTTGCGCCGTGGTCGCTATGATTTAGTGCTTGACGCTCAAGGCTTGTTGAAAAGTGCCTGGCTAACCCGTTACGCCAACGCCCCCGTGGCAGGGCTCAATAAAGACTCTGCACGCGAGCCGTTGGCGAGCCGTTTTTATGACCATGGCTACCCCGTAGCGTGGGGTCAGCATGCGGTGGAGCGTACCCGCCAGCTGTTTGCTCAGGCCTTAAATTACCCACTGCCCAGCAGTATCGGCGATTACGGCCTGCCGCGAGCGCAGCTGGCAGGCCAAGCTCCGGCTAGCCCTTATGTGCTGTTTTTGCATGGCACCACATGGCCCAGTAAACATTGGCCAGAAAACGACTGGCGTGCCTTGGCTGAACAGTTAAATAGCGTCGGCATGGCCGTGCGTTTGCCGTGGGGCAACTCGGCAGAAAAAGCCCGTGCCGAACGCATCGCGGCTAAGCTGCCGCTGGTCAGCGTGCTGCCGAAAATGAACCTCGCCGGCGTCGCGCAGGTGATCGCCGGTGCGCGCGCCTGTGTGGCCGTGGATACCGGCCTAGGCCATTTAGCCGCCGCGTTGGATGTGCCGAGCATTTCACTCTACGGCCCCACCTTGCCGGCCAAAGTCGGTGCTTACGGTCGCGGTCAAGTGCACCTGTGTGCCACCGGGCCGTTGGCCGGGCAGGGCAACCGTGAACAGCCCTGTTTCGAGGGCTTAGGGCATGCCGAAGTGTGGCAGGCGTTGGCGCCGTTAATAAAGGAACCCGCCTGATGCAGTTGGCGTTTGTGCTGTACAAATACTTTCCGTTTGGCGGCCTGCAGCGCGACTTTATGCGCATCGCCCAAGAGTGTCAGGCGCGCGGCCACACGGTTCGCGTCTACACCCTGATTTGGGAAGGCGACGTGCCGCCGGGCTTCGAGGTGCTGGTCGCGCCAGTCAAGGCGCTGTTCAATCACAAGCGCAACGAGAAATTCACCGCCTGGGTGCAGCGCGACTTAGCGCAGCGCCCGGTCGATCAAGTGATCGGTTTTAACAAAATGCCGGGCCTCGACTGGTACTACGCCGCCGACCCGTGCTTTGAGGACAAAGCGCAAACCCTGCGCGGCGGCCTGTATCGCAAGTGGGGCCGCTATAAGCACTTTGCCGATTACGAGCGTGCCGTGTTTGGCCGCGAGGCACGTACCCAAGTGCTGATGATTTCTCAACTACAGCAGCCGCTGTTCGTGAAGCACTATCAAACTCCGGCTGAGCGTTTTCACCTGCTGCCGCCGGGCATCGCGCTGGATCGTCGTGCGCCAACTAATGCGGCAGAGATTCGCGCTGAGTTTCGCGCCGAGTTTAATTTGGCCGACGACGACTTGCTGTTAGTGCAGATTGGCTCAGGGTTTAAAACCAAGGGGCTGGATCGCAGCTTAAAAGCGCTCGATGCACTGCCGAAAACGCTGAAAAAACGCACCCGCTTGATCGCCATCGGCCAAGACGACCCTAAGCCTTTCTTGCTGCAAGCCAAGGCGCTGGGTGTGTCCGAGCAAGTGCAAATCCTTAAAGGGCGTAGCGATATTCCACGCTTCTTGCTTGGCGCCGATCTGCTGATTCACCCGGCCTATAACGAAAACACCGGCACTGTGCTGCTTGAGGCGTTGGTCGCTGGGCTGCCGGTGTTGGTTACCAATGTCTGCGGTTACGCCCATTACGTGGCCGAGGCCGAGGCGGGCGAGCTGATCGTCATGCCGTTCCAGCAAAAAGCCATGAACGCCCAGTTGGCTGCTGTTTTGGCTGATGACCAGCGTCGCGCACGCTATGCCGACAATGGCCTGCGCTTTGCCGAGCAGGCTGATATCTACAGCATGGCGCAGCATGCCGCCGATTTGATCGTTGGGGGCGCGGCGTGATCGAACTGCACGAACCGTTCGCCAGCCTGTGGCAAGGCAAAGACCCGTTTGTTGAGGTCGAACGTCTTGAGGGGCAGGTCTACCGCGAGCTGGAAGGCCGCCGCACGCTACGCACCGAAGTGGCTGAGCGCGGTTATTTCGTAAAAATTCATCGCGGCATCGGCTGGGGCGAAATCGCCAAAAATTTGCTTAGCGCCAAATTGCCGGTGCTCGGCGCGCGTAACGAACAGGTGGCTTTACAGCGTTTGGCAGCACTCGGTGTGCCAAGTATGCGCAGCGTGGCTTACGGCGTGCGTGGTGCTAATCCAGCGGCGCAGCACAGCTTTATCATCACCGAAGAGCTGGCGCCGACCACCGATCTGGAACAGTTCAGTCTTCACTGGGCCAAGCAGCCACCAGCGCCTGCGTTGAAACACGCGCTAATCGCCAAGGTGGCGGACATGGCCGGGCGCATGCACCGTGGCGGGGTTAACCACCGCGACTTTTATATCTGCCACTTTTTGCTGCACACCGATCAGCCGGTACAGGCAGGTAGCCTGCGCTTGTCGCTGATCGACCTGCACCGCGCGCAAACCCGCACGGCCACGCCTAAGCGCTGGCGCAATAAAGACCTCGCCGCGCTGTATTTCTCGGTGCTGGATATAGGCCTCACGCGCCGCGACCGTCTGCGCTTCTTGCGCGATTATTTTGCTCAGCCACTGCGTAAAACGCTGGCTGACGAAGCGCGTTTATTCACCTGGTTAGAAGGCAAGGCCGCCAAATTGTATGCGCGCAAGCAGCGCTATGGAGATGCGCTCTGATGGCTAGCTGGAAGCTCAATGCCGACTACCAGCATTTGCACAATGAGTTTGGCTCGTTGGAGGCGGTGTTTGCCTTGCAGGGCAAGCGTCTGACCAAAGATCCACTCAGTGAAGTGATCGTGCTTGAGCTGGCTGGCGTGCGCTATTACGTCAAACGCTATTGGGGGGCGGGCAAGCACTTACGCCGCTATTTGGGGCGTCCTCGGGTTAAGGCCGAGTGGCAGAATCTCCGCCACTTTGCACGTTGGGGCATGCCTACCGCCACTTTGGTGGCTTATGGCTTGGAGCGTAACAAAGGCCAATTTTTGCGCGGGGCGTTGATTACCCGAGAGCTGCCCAATACTCAGGATTTATCAGCGATTGCTCATGCCAAAGACCCGCGCCTGCAAGACCGCCAATGGCTGGCCGGTATTAGTCAGCAGTTGGCTAGCGCCACGGCCACCATGCATGCACATCACTTCGTGCATAACGACTTAAAGTGGCGCAACTTGCTCGTCGATGACCAAGCGCGGCTGTTTTTTATTGATTGCCCCGGTGGCAGCTTCTGGTTTGGCCCCATGCTGCGTTATCGCATCATCAAAGACTTAGCCTGCCTCGATAAAGTGGCCAAGTACCAGCTGCCGCGCAGCGTTCGCTTGCGCTTTTTTCTGCAGTATCGCGGGCATACTAAGCTCACCCCGGCGGATAAAAAAATGCTGCGGCGTATTCTCGGTTTCTTTGCGGGGCGCGAATGAACGACTTTATTGCCGCGCAAGATCAGCCCGTGTTGCAAGCGGCTGGGCTGGATAGCTTTGAGGCGTTGTGGGCGCTGCAGCTGCCCGCTGTCGATTTGCCCAATACCGAGCGCGGCGGCTGGAGCAGTGTTTGTCGGCTCGAAGTGGATGGCCGCGCCTACTACCTTAAACGGCAAAGTAACCATCTGACCCTAAGCCCGGCGCGACCCTTTGGCGAGCCAACCTTCGCGCGCGAGCTGCGTAATATTCGCCGCTATGCCCAGCTGGCAGTGCCTGCGCTGAGTGCGGCGTTTTATGCCGAGCGTAAAGTGGGCAAAGAGTGGCGCGCGATCTTGCTGACCCATGCGCTGGATGGCTGGCAAGACCTGCATGACTACCTAGAAAACCGCGGTCAGCAATCGGCCGCGCAAAACATGGCGATTGTTCAGGCATGTGCCGCACTGGTGGCACAGCTGCACGCGGCGGGCCTCTATCATGCTTGTTTGTACCCCAAGCATATTTTTTTGCAGCCCAGTGGCGCGGCGTTCAAGGCGTGCTTTATCGACTTGGAAAAAACCCGCAAAAGCGTGTTGCGTAACCGTGACCGCGTGCGGGATATCGACACCCTGCTGCGCCGCATCGGTGCGCGCTGGGGTGACGAGCAGGTCAGTGCCTTTTTGATTGCGTATCTGGCTGCGCTCGGCCAGTCGGCGCAGCTGGCGCGATGGCAGCAGGCCTTGGCCAAACGCCGCGCTCATAAGGAGCGCGCATGAGTCTGGCGCTGTTGCGTAAGGCCGGGCGCAATCCTGCATTGCCCATGTCTGTGCCGCTGGCTGATCAAAGCGTACTGCTTGAACAGTGGCTGCGCGTGCTGCCGGGCAAGCGTTATGTCGCGCGCGCACAGTGGCAGGGGCAGACAGTGTTGGCCAAATTGCTGGTCGGCGACAAAGCGGCACGCGACGCTCAGCAAGAGCGCGATGGTTTTGCCGCTCTGCAGCAGGCAGGCGTGGCGACACCAGAGCTGCTCACCAGCGGGCAAAACGAGCACGGCGCATGGCTGCTGTATCGGTTTATCGAGCAGGGGCAAAGTTTAGGCACACGCTGGCAAGCGTTGGCTGCGCAGCCGCTGCTCAGCGCTGAGCAAGCGACATTGCTGCAAAAGGCCTTGACCTGTATCGGCCAGCTGCACGCCCAAGGGCTTTGGCAAGAAGACCTGCACTTAGACAATCTACTTGCCGATGGCGCGCAGTTGTACTTGATTGATGCTGGCGGCATTCGTCAGCAAGCCTTGGGGCAGCCGCTGTCTGCCGCGCAGTGTCAGGCCAATTTGGCGGTGTTTTTTGCTCAGCTGCCGCCGCTGTCGGACGACCAGCTTGAACTGCTGCTGGTGAGTTACATGGCGCATAACCCGCAGGCGATTGCCCTCGATGCCTTGCGCGAGGCGGAGCGCAAGCTGCGCCAATGGCGCCTGCGCGATTACTTAAAAAAATGCGCGCGTGATTGCAGCCTGTTTGCCTTTAGCAAAAGCGCCACCGGCATTCTGGCGGTGCGCCGCGAGTGGCTAACGGTCTTGGCGCCGCTCTTGGCTGAGCCAGACCGCTTTATCGACGCCGGGCACATCTACAAAACCGGCGGCGCCGCCACGGTGGCGCGGGTGGAGGTCGACGGGCGGCCGTTGTTGGTCAAGCGCTACAACATCAAAAACACCGCGCACTGGCTCAAGCGCTGCTGGCGACCGAGTCGTGCATGGCACAGCTGGATCGAAGGCAATCGGCTGCTGCATTTAGGCATCGCCACGCCCACGCCATTGGCGGTGATCGAGCGGCGCAGCTGGGGTTTGCGCCGCACGGCCTACCTGATTACCGAATATTGTCCGGGTGGGGATATAATCGCCCGTTTCGATCCTGCCGGGCAGCAATTGCCGCCCGACGATGAGTTGGCTGCGTTGGCGCAGCTGCTAACGCAGATGAAGGCGCAGCGTCTCAGTCATGGCGATTTGAAAGGGCACAACGTGTTCTGGATGGCGTCGGGCTTTGGCCTGATCGACCTCGATGCCATGCAGCAGCACCGTTGCCAGCGGCGTTTTGCCAAGGCATTTGCCCGCGATCGGGCCCGCCTGCTGCGCAATTGGCCGAGCGACTCGCCGCTGCACAAGCAGCTGGATCACGTATTACCGACGGCAGACTAATCTGCCGCACGCCAGTCGGCGTTAACGAATACTGTTTTAGCGGTGGCTCAGTAGCCACACAACCAAGAGGCAAACCCAGTGGCATTGACCGTGCCTAGCCTTTCTGGCGCCTTAATTCACGCCCCCTTCGCGGCTATTCTGCGCGGCGCTGCTCGGTACCGTGGCGGCGCAAATGCTCACGGTTGATCGCTCGAGCCCCTTTATGGCTTTTACCTTTGAAGTGCATAAAGACGGCACTTCACGTACGCAGGTACTCCTGCGTGAATACAACCAGCGCTGGTGTGACCTGAAGAAAGAACTGGAAAATTTCACCTGCAACGGTGTGCCGCTAACTATCTCGCTAAATAGCCTTGGCGAACCGGTGATTTGTTCGTCGAACAAGGATGGATGTGACTGACATGACGCGCTCTGATGGATTGCTGATTAGCGTTGTTATTCCTACCTATAACTATGCGGACATGCTGCCGCGTGCTTTGAACTCAGTGCTCGAGCAGTTGAGTGATGATTCTGAGCTGATTGTGGTGGATGATGGCTCGACAGACAGTACGCCTGTCGTGCTGGCGGATTACCAGTCGCGTCACCCCACTTTGCGGGTAATTAGTCAGGTTAATGCGGGCGCTGCTGCAGCACGCAATAGAGGCGTCGATGAGGCGGCTGGCCGCTATGTGTTATTGCTGGACGCTGATGACGAGTTGATGCCCGAGGCTTTGGAAACTCTGCGGAGGCGGGTGTTGGCACAGCCGATGTTGGGTATGGTTCTAGGAGCGCAAATATCTGTGCGCGCTAATGGCCGCGAGCGTCTACGGACTCCACCAGCTGTGCCTGCTGTCGATTCACGAGCCTTGATTTTTCGCTATTTGTTACAAAAGCGCATCAGTATCTCCCATGGCTGTTCGTTATTTCGTCGTGACCTATTGTTGCAGCGTCCCTATCCGACTCACTTACGCAGCGGTGAAGACATAGCCGTGTTTGCTTATTTGCTGATCAGTGCCCCAGTAGCGGTGATTAGTACGCCATTGGCACGTATTTATAAGCATGCAGGGAGCCTGAGGCATAGCCGAGACAAGGCTGAAGAATATGCGCTGGGCATAGTTGAAGAAGTGTTTGCTAGTCTGCCGGTTGACTGCCAGTCATTGCGTCAGCGCTATACCGCACAGCGCTATCTGTCGTTGTTTCGTGCGTCACAGAGTGCAGGAGAGAGTGGTCAAGCTCGCCATTACTATGTATTAGCCTTGCGCTTAGGGAAACGCTGATTTATTAAGCCTCACACCAGCACCAGTGCCGATTCGCAGCGCAAAATCAGAAAACCAGCTCGATTCCCCGCATGACTAGCGCCTTTTGGCGTTAGCGCAGCCTCCGTAGAGGCCATTTCCCGTCAGCAAGACGGATTTATCCCGTGAGCACGCATCAAATGTCGCTTGGATAGCAGCAAATTCGCGAAGCCAAACAGGCTGAACAGCTGCGCCGTGTTTTTCGTCAGACCGCGATAGCGCGTTTTGCGGTAATGAAACAGATTTTTAACCACGTGAAAGGGATGCTCGACTTTGGCGCGCACTTTGGCTTTCAGGCGTTCTATTTGCTCT
>NZ_FOAS01000025.1 GCF_900109735.1 Atopomonas hussainii | reverse complement strand
AAAAGGTTTTTTGCATGCGGCTGACTCAGGCGATGGGCTTCCCGCGATTGTGCCAGCCAAGAGAGCTGCTGAGGAATAAATCAGCGTTTCCCTAGGACATAAGCTGGAAAATTGACGAGTACTAGCAATAGACGCAGGTGCATCTGCACGATTGGCAATATTATAACCGCGTAATTTAAAGAATGACGCGGCCGTGGTCGTGAGCAAATAAATAGAGCTTATGCCCATCAAGAGTGCATACTGCTCTACGTGCTGAACAAGAGCAGCACCCAGGCCATTACCACGCTCCGATGCTGAAACAGCTAACGAACGTAGTAACGCTGTGGTACCAAAAATTTGAATACCGACGACCCCGGAAGGTTGTTGCGCTGAGCCGGCAACAAACAATAAAACCTCGGTGCCGGTCTCAATATCCAAGACTGGCAAATCATTGCTCTGAAGCAGTTCACCAATACCACAATTAAAAGTTGTAGCTTGAATATTCATGTTTAGCGTGCCCAGCTAAAATTAAATAACATGTCTTTCGTGATGTTTCACGCCAATAGTGGCACATACAAGACTTCTCGTGTGGTCATCCCGCTGCCTTTTTTCCGCGTAGCTTCTACTCATCCACCGCTCGGTCATCACAGCCGCCCCTGCGGCACCAAATACACCGGCAAATACAACCCTAAATACGCCTCAAACACCCGCATGCCCTCTTCGGCATAGTAGGGGGTGATATGCCCGTGCAGCTGCACCGAACGGGCGTACACGCGGTCACCCAGTTCTAGGGCGAGGGTGAATAGGTCAACGGGGTTGTCGATGGTCGGCAGCTGAAAGTGCTGACTAAACACTTGGTGCAGACGCTGGCCGAGTTGTTCGTCGTGTTCGCGGTCGGCGGCGGTGATGTCGGCTTGTGCGTGGCTGGCGAGGATCAGCTGGCAGGCGGCGGGGTCGTCGCGGTACACGGCGAGCATGCGTTGTTCGATGATGCGCGCCAGCTCGCGCCACGTGGCTACGGGCTTGTCGAGCGGTTGTTCGAGGCAGTCGCGAAAAGCGGCGTGTACTTGCTCGGTCAGGCCTTGGCAGATGGCCGGCACGTTGGCGAAGAAGTGGTACACCGAAGAGGGCGGCATGCCGGCGTGTTCGGCCACGCTGTACATACTTAGGCTGGCCAAGCCATCACGGGCTAACAACGCGCGGGCGGCGTCGAGAATCTGCTGAATGCGCGCCTGACTGCTGGCGCGGGGTTTGCGGGGTGAGGCCATGGCTTGCTCCAACGGGCGCACGCTGGGCGTGCGCCGTATTTAACACGCCGTTATTGGACGGCAGACGCCGCGGTAGGTGCAAGCGGTGCGTTGAGCATGTCGCTCCACAGTTGGTGGATCATCGCGTTGCGTTCTTCGCTCAGGGTGGCCGGGGTGAACAGGCGACGCTTGAGGCCCGAGTCGAGGTTCAGCGATGGGTCGTCACGCATCTCGGCGGGCAGGTGCGCGTGCGAGGCGGTGTTGGCGTTGGGGTAGTAGGTTTCGGCGGTGATGCGGGCGATCACTTCTGGCTGCATCAGGTAGTTGATCAGCTGGTGCGCGGCGTCTACTTGCTGCGCTTGCGCAGGAATGACCAAGCTGTCGATAAACATCACGCTGCCTTCTTCGGGAATCACAAAGCGCACCGGCTGGCCGGCGGCGGCAGCGCCGAGGGCATCGCCAATCCACGCCACGGCTACGCACAGGCGGCCGCTATTGAGGTCGTCGATATAGGCTTCGCTGTCGATGTAGCGCAGGTACGGGCGGGTGCTGGCGACTAGGTCGGCGGCGCGTTTGATGCGTCGGTCGCTGGCGCGGTCGAGGCTGCGGCCTTGCAGGTTGGTGACGATGTTGAGGATGTCGGTGTCGGAGTCCAGCAGGCTCATGCCGCACTGGCTGAGTTTGGCGGCGTTGGCCGGGTCGAAAACCAGCGTCCAGCTGTCGGCAGGGCTCTGCCCGAGGGCCTGCTCAACCTGCGGTTGGTTCACTGCCATGCCCACGGCGCCCCATAAGTACGGCACGGCAAAGCGGTTGCCACGGTCGAAGGCGGCCAATTTGGCCAGCAGTTCGCGGTCGAGGTGTTGCCGGTTGGGCAGTTGCGCCTGTTTTAGCGGCTGTAATTTGTTTTGCCCAATCAGCAGGCCGAGGGTGTCTTGCGAGGGCACTACAAGATCGGCGCGCCCGCCTTGCTTCATCAGTGCTTGCAGCTCTTGGCTGGTGCTATAGGTGCGGTAGTCGACCTTAATGCCGGTTTGCTGGCTGAATTCGGTGAGCACCTCGGGGGCGATGTAATCGTTCCAGTTGTAGAACACCAGATCATCAGCAAAGGCGCTGCTGCTGCAGGCGCATAAGAGGGCCAAATGGCGGATGAGGCGGCGCATATTGTTACTCCTTGTTGTTAGACAAAATCACCAACCGAGTCGGTCACGTAGCTGATACCAAGCCACGCCGCCGAGTCGCGCGAGGGTTTGTAAGCCGGCGCCGGGCGGCACAGGCGCATGGGGAATGCGGCTAAACAGGTTGAAACGTTCGGGCTTGCCACTGATGGCTTCGGCCAGCACCACGCCGGCAAGGCCGGATAGCGCCACACCTTGCCCGCTGTAGCCGTGGGCGAAATACAGCCGCTGGCCTAAGCGACCAAATTGCGGCGCGCGGTTGACCGTCATGGCCAAGAGGCCGCCCCATAAATAGTCGAAGTCGTAGCCCGCCAGTTGCGGGAACACGCTGGCCATGCGCTGGCGCATGAGCGCTTCGAGGTTGTGCGGCTCGCGCCCGGTAACCGAGGCGCGACCACCGAACAGCAGGCGGTTGTCGGCGCTTAGCCGGTAGTAGTCGATCACAAAGTTCATGCTGCACACCGCCGCGCGGCTGCCGATCAGCTCGGCAGCGAGGGCATCAGGCAGCGGCGCGGTGGCGCCGATAAAGCTGCCGATGGGCATGCTGCGTTGCACGCGCCACGGCAGCAGCGCGTGGTTATAGGCATTGCCGGCCAGTACCACGGCATCGGCACTGACAAACCCGCCGTTAACGCTGAGGCGGGCGCGGTTAAGCCCCTGTTCAATATGCTGCACGCGGCTGTGCTCAAAAATCTGCACGCCGGCGGTATGCGCGGCGGCGGCCAAACCGTGCAGATATTTCAATGGATGCAGGTGACCGCTAAAGCGATCCAGCACGGCGGCGCGGTACAGCGGGCTGCCAACGGCGGCGCTTAATTCGCTGCCCTCAAGCAGTTGGAGATGGCGATAGTCGTAGCTGTCTTCGAGCTCGGCTTGCCAGGCTGCGAGGTCGCGCACTTGCGCCGGGGTTTCCGCCGCCAGTAGGCAGCCATCGGTTAAATCGCAGTCGATCCGGTAGTTGCGCACGCGCTGGCGCAGCAGCTCGACGCCTTCCACCGACCATTGCCACAAGGCGGCTGCGTTATCGCTGCCCACTTTGCGGCGTAGCTCGGCTTGCTCGCAGGCGAGGCCCACGTTGATCTGCCCGCCGTTACGCCCGCTGGCGCCAAAGCCCAGTTGTTCGGCCTCTAGCAAGATCACTCGACAGCCTTGTTTAGCCAGCTCCAGCGCGGCACTTAAGCCGGTGTAACCGCCGCCAATAATCGCCACATCGGCATGCTGCTGGCCTTGCAGCGGGGCGTAACGACGCGGCGCAGGCGTGCTGGCTTGGTAGTAAGAATTGGCCAGGCTGGTGAGCATAGAAGGCATGAGAATGGCCTTTTAGTGGCTTTTTGCAGTCGTAGAAATAACAACGCCGGCTTGCGGGCCGGCGTTGGTGTTGCGTTGGCGCTTACACGGTGTGCAAGTACCAGTTGTACTCGAGGTCGGAGATGGTGGTCTCGAACTCTTCCAGCTCGGCTTCCTTACAAGCGACAAAGATGTCGATGTAATCCGAGTTGATGTACTGGTTCATGATCTCGCTTTCGTCCAGCTCACGCAGGGCGTCGCGCAGATTGTTCGGCAGGCTTGGCTCGTGTTTCTCGTAAGCGTTGCCTTCGGTATCCGCCGGCGGGGTGACCTTGTTGGTCAAGCCGTGGTGGATGCCGGCCAGTACCGCAGCCATGAGCAAATACGGGTTGGCATCGGCGCCAGCCACACGGTGCTCAACACGCAGGGCATTGGGGTGCCCAGTGGGAATGCGCAGTGCCGTGGTGCGGTTGTCGATACCCCAGCTGGGCGCGTTGGGCACGTAGTACTGCGAGCCAAAACGGCGATAGCTGTTCACGTTGGGGCACAGGAAAGCCATGCTCGCCGGCATTGCCTCCACCAAGCCGCCAATGGCATGCAGCAGGTTTTGGTTATCCAGCGGATCGTCGGCGGCAAAAATATTCTTGCCGTCTTTGTCGATCAGCGAAACATGCACGTGCAGCCCGTTACCCGCTTGGTTGGGGTACGGTTTGGCCATGAAGGTGGTGTCCATTTCATGGTCATAGGCCACGTTCTTGATCAAGCGCTTGAGCAGCACAGCGTGATCACACGCCTGAATCGCGTCTTCGACGTGGATCAGGTTGATCTCAAACTGGGCGGGCGCTGATTCCGAGACAATCGCATCGGCCGGCAGGTTTTGCCCACGCGCGCAGTCGATGATGTCCTGTAAGCAGTCGGCGTACTCATCCAGATCGTCGATGGAATAAACCTGCGTCGATTGCGGACGCTTGCCCGAGATCGGCGAGCGCGGTGGCTGTGGTCGGCCGTTCACGTTCTCCTGATCGATCAGGTAGAACTCCAGCTCGAACGCGGCACACACTTTCAGGCCCATTTCATCGAAGCGCTGTACTACTTTACGCAGGACTTCGCGGGGGTCAGCAAAGAATGGCTGGCCTTCCAGCTCGCCTTCCTTTTCATGCATGGTCATGAGCAATTGCGCGGTGGGGCGCTTTTGCCAGGGTTCGACACTCAAGGTGCCGGGAATGGGGTAGCAAACCATATCGGCATCGCCGATATCGAGGCCTAAGCCTGTGCTTTCTACCGTGCTGCCGGTGATGTCCAAGGCGAACAAGGACGCCGGTAAGTTGATGCCTTTCTCGAAAACTTTGACCAGATTACTCCGGTCAACCCGTTTACCGCGCACCACGCCATTCATATCCGCGATCAACAGATCGACGAATTGAATGTCCGGGTGTGTTTTCAGGAAGGCCTCGGCTTCTTCGATACGGACGAGAGAAGGAGGGACCGCCATGATGGATACACTCAGTGGTTGTTAAAAATTTTCATCATTTCTTGTGCTAAGCGCGAGTGAATCCCAAAGCAAAGGGGAAGTCAACCAGGCTTTTTCATGCACCTATAGCGGGCAGTGTAGCCTATTAATGGGCCAATAGCGGGCATTTCAAGGCGCGCAGCAGGGTTTTCTTCAGGGGTTCAAGCGGGTGTTCAGAATATTTCACAAAGCCTGTTGTGAAAAAAAATGAACAAGGCTAAGCTCGGCTCACATTCATCCACCGTGCATGAAGGCCCACCATGTCTGCTTCACGTCTGCCGGTTATCGGCGTCACTGCCTGCACCAGCCAAATTGGCAAGCATCCCTTTCATATAGCAGGGGATAAGTATGTGCGTGCAGTTTCGTTGGGTGCCGGTGGTCTGCCGCTGGTGATTCCGGCCTTGGGCGACTTGCTGCCACTGCCGCAATTACTTGCCGGTTTGGATGGTCTGTTGTTTACCGGTTCGCCATCGAATGTCGAGCCGCATCATTATTGTGGACCAGCCAGCGAGGCCGGTACCCATCACGACCCCGCACGTGACGCCACCACCCTGCCGCTGATTCGCGCCGCGGTGGAAGCCGGTGTGCCGGTACTGGGCATTTGCCGGGGTTTTCAGGAAATGAACGTGGTGTTCGGCGGCAGCTTGCATCAAAAGGTGCATGAAGTGCCCGGCTATATAGATCACCGCGAACCGCAGGATCAGCCGTTAGATGTGCAATACGGCCCTGCGCACGATGTACATGTTGATCCCGGAGGGGTGCTGGCGGGTCTCGGTCTGCCGGATTCGTTCCGGGTCAATTCGATTCATGCTCAGGGCGTCGACCAACTCGCCCCGGGCTTGCGTACCGAGGCTCGCGCTCCCGACGGTTTGATCGAGGCCTTCTCGATCGAGAGCGCACGCACCTTCGCATTGGGCGTGCAGTGGCATCCAGAATGGAAAGTCACCGAAAACCCAATTTATCTGGCGATTTTTCAAGCCTTCGGCAAGGCTTGTCAGGAACGCGCCAGACAACGTTGAGCCTTACCCATGGAACACGCAATCAAACAGCTGAGCGAGTGGCTGAAATCTCGCCAAATTACCGAAGTGGAATGTTTAGTCAGCGACCTGACCGGCATCCCGCGCGGGAAGATTTCGCCGACCAATAAATTTCTCGATGAAAAAGGCATGCGCTTGCCCGAAAGCGTGCTGCTGCAGACCGTGACCGGTGACTACGTCGAAGACGACACCTATTACGAGCTGCTCGACGAAGCCGACATCGACATGGTTTGCCGTCCCGACGAAACCGCGGTGTACCCGGTGCCGTGGGCGCTCGAGCCGACCGCCATGGTGTTTCACGACACCTTCGACAAGCTCGGCAACCCGATTGAGCTGTCACCGCGCAACATCTTAAAGAAAGTGCTCAAGCTCTACGCCGACAAAGGCTGGCAGCCGATTGTCGCGCCGGAGATGGAGTTCTACTTAACCAAACGCAGCAGCGATCCAGACTTCCCGCTGGAAGTGCCGGTTGGTCGCTCGGGTCGTCCGGAAACTGGCCGTCAGTCGTTCTCGATTGATGCCGCCAACGAGTTCGACCCGCTGTTTGAAGACATGTACGACTGGTGCGAACTGCAAGGCCTGGATCTCGACACCCTAATCCACGAAGAAGGCCCAGCGCAGATGGAAATTAACTTCCGTCACGGTAATGCGCTGCAGCTGGCCGACCAGATTTTGGTGTTTAAGCGCACCATGCGCGAAGCCGCGCTCAAGCATGATGTGGCCGCCACCTTTATGGCCAAGCCGATCACCGACGAGCCCGGCAGCGCCATGCACTTGCACCAGAGCATTGTTGAAATCGCCACCGGCAAGAATATTTTCTCCAACGACGACGGCAGCATGAGCGAGCTGTTCCTGCACCACATCGGTGGCTTGCAGAAGTTCATCCCCGCGATGCTGCCGCTGTTTGCGCCGAACGTGAATTCGTTCCGCCGTTTCCTGCCCGATACCTCGGCGCCGGTAAACGTCGAGTGGGGCGAAGAAAACCGTACCGTGGGTTTGCGTGTGCCGGATTCCAGCCCGCAAAACCGCCGCGTTGAGAACCGCCTCGCCGGTGCCGACTGCAACCCGTATCTGGCCATCGCCGCCAGCTTGCTGTGCGGCTACATCGGCATGGTTGAAGGCTTAAAGCCCAGCGCGCCGGTTAAAGGCCGTGGTTACGAGCGCCGCAACTTGCGCCTGCCGCTGACCTTAGAAGCCGCGCTAGAGCGTATGGAAGACAACAAAACGGTGAAGAAGTACTTAGGCGAGAAATTCGTCACCGGCTTCGTCGCGGTTAAGCGCGCCGAGCAAGAAAACTTTAAGCGGGTGATCAGTTCGTGGGAACGCGAGTTCCTGCAGTTCTCGGTCTAACACCAGCCGCGCACAAGGCCGTGCGCAGCCCAATGGTTAAAACAGGCCTGCCGCTGGCCACAAGCTAAGCGGCAGTAGTGCCCGGCTTCACGATGAGACCGGGCGTGCCCACACTCTAAAAATAAAACCCAGAGGTGCCCAATGACTCAGGCCTCGTCCACCCAAAACCTACAGGCAGATAGCCGCGACCACGTGCTACCGCCGTTTACCGACTACCAAGCGCTAAACGCCAAAGGCGCGCGGGTAATCACCAAGGGTGATGGCATCTATATCTGGGACAGCGAAGGGCACAAGATTCTCGACGGCATGGCGGGCCTGTGGTGCGTCAATGTCGGCTATGGCCGTCAAGAGCTGGTCGATGCCGCCGCCAAGCAGATGCAAGAGCTGCCGTTCTACAACTTGTTCTTCCAGACCACCCATGTGCCGGCCATTGAACTGGCCAAAGAGATCGCCAGCATCGCGCCTGAGGGCATGCACAAGGTGTTCTTCACCGGCTCAGGCTCGGAATCCAACGACACCGTACTGCGCATGGTGCGCCATTTCTGGGCATGCCAAGGCAAGCCGGAGAAGAAGTGGATCATCAGCCGCTTAAACGGCTACCACGGCTCTACCGTCGCGGGTGCCAGCTTAGGCGGCATGAAGCCGATGCACGAGCAAGGCGACCTGCCGATTCCTTACATCGACCACATTCCGCAACCGTATTGGTTTGGTGAAGGTGGCAACATGACACCCGACGAGTTCGGCGTGTGGGCGGCGGAGCAGCTGGATAAGAAGATTCAAGAAATCGGCGCCGACAACGTCGCGGCGTTTATCGCCGAGCCGATTCAAGGCGCCGGCGGGGTGATTATTCCGCCAGCCACCTACTGGCCCACCATCAAGAAGGTGCTGGCTAAGTACGACATCCTCTTGGTGGTCGATGAAGTGATCTGTGGCTTTGGCCGCACCGGCGAATGGTTCGGCAGCCAGTACTTCGACTTAAAACCCGACCTCATGCCCGTAGCTAAAGGCATGACCAGCGGCTATCTGCCGATGGGCGCCGTGCTGGTCGGTGACCGCGTGGCCAAAGTGCTCACCGAGCAAGGCGGCGAGTTCTACCACGGCTTTACCTACTCCGGGCACCCGGTGGCCGCTGCGGTGGCGCTGGAGAACCTGCGCATTCTGAAGAACGAGCACATCGTCACTCAGGTGAAAGAAAAGACGGCACCGTACTTGCAGAAGAAATGGGCCGAGCTGGCCGATCACCCGCTGGTGGGCGAAGCCCGCACCACGGGCTTGTTAGGCGCACTGGAATTGGTCAAAGACAAGCAAAGCCGTGAGCGTTTCCCCGGTGGCAACACCGGTATGCGCTGCCGCGAACACTGCTTCAACAATGGCTTGGTGATGCGTGCGGTAGGCGACACCATGATTATTTCGCCGCCGTTGGTGATCACCTGCGAGCAGATTGATGAACTGGTTGCGTTGGCCCGCAAAGCCTTGGATGCCACTTGGGCAGAACTCAAGGCTTGAGCATCGTCACGCAGCTTGCCAGACTTGCGCCAGTGCGTAGGCCAGGCTCACCGCGGGTGGCCCGTATGCGCACCCGCTGGATACAGCAACAATAACGAGGAGCTACCTGCATGAAAATGTTTGCCAAGACCCTGATGGCACTGTCCCTCACGGCTGCTGCCGCTACTGCGGCGCAGGCGGAAGAAAAAGTGCTGCACGTGTACAACTGGTCCGACTACATCGCTGAAGACACCCTGGCCAATTTCGAAAAAGAAACCGGTATTCGTGTGGTGTACGACGTGTTCGACTCCAACGAAGTGCTGGAAGCCAAGCTGCTGTCCGGTAGCACCGGCTACGACGTGGTCGTGCCGTCTGGTCAATTCCTCGCCAAGCAAATCAAGGCGGGCGTGTTCCAAAAGCTGGATAAGTCCAAGCTGAGCAACTGGGAAAACCTCAACAAGAACCTGCTCAAAGCGCTGGATGTGAACGATCCGGGCAACCAGTACGCCTACCCCTACCTGTGGGGCACCACTGGTATCGGTTACAACCCGGCCAAAGTGAAAGAAGCGCTGGGCACCGACACCATTGATTCGTGGGATGTGATCTTCAAGCCGGAGAACATCGAGAAGCTGTCCAAGTGTGGCGTAGCCCTGCTGGATGCACCGACCGAAATCGTTCCGGCCGCCCTGCACTACCTGGGTCTGGACCCGAACAGCACCAACACCGCCGACTACAAGAAGGCCGAAGAGTTGCTGCTGAAGATTCGTCCGCACGTGACCTACTTCCACAGCTCCAAGTACATCTCTGACCTGGCCAACGGCAACATCTGTGTGGCCGTGGGTTGGTCGGGCGACGTATTCCAAGCGCGTGACCGTGCTGAAGAAGCCGGCAACGGCACCGTGGTTAACTACGTGATCCCCAAAGAGGGCGCGGCTTCTTGGTTCGACATGCTGGCCATTCCGGCCGACAGCAAGAACAGCGAATCTGCTCACCTGTTCCTCAACTACCTGCTCAAGCCGGAAGTGATCGCGCCGATCTCCAACTACGTGTCGTACCCCAACGGCAACAGCGCGGCGACCCCGCTGGTGGATGAGCCGATCCGCAACAACAAAGCCATCTACCCGGATGACGCCACTATGGCCAAGCTGTACACCTTCGCCGAGCTGCCGCAGAAGGTTTACCGCGTCATTACGCGTAGCTGGACCAAGGTGAAGTCGGGCAAATAAGCCCACAGACAAGCCTTGATTGTGCTGCGGCCGCCCAGCGGCCGCAGCCTAACTGACTGATTACTGGACTGTTTTGCACTGAACGCAAACTGTTAACGCAAGCCATGCCTGCCCCCGCAGCCATGGTGGGGAGGCCGGATGCAACAGGGTCAATGTCACACCCTGCCCGCTGCCTGTGGGCTCAGCAATCTCGTTGCGGATATGCACACCCCGCGACGCTGCGGTTTATTCTGGGATTGCGTACACGTGCCCTGGGCGCTCGATCCACCGCCAGCCGCCCCGCAAGTTCGCTGTTTCTCGGCATTAACGCCCACTTTGGCCACTTTTTTACGCCAACCCCTCTTCGCAACGTTTCTGGCTGCCGCTACTATCCGCGCCGCCGTCGACCATGACTGCCGCCCCGCCCGCGCCACCGCGTGCGCCCGGCCCCGCCAGAACGACGTTTCCCTTCCTGCTGCTGCCCACGTTTGCGCGTTATCCACACGCCGCAACGCCCGTGCTGTGGCCGGAAAAAACGCCCTGCACAGCATGCGCAGGGTCTGCCGCTTGGCGGCAACACTTTCCATTAAGGCGTTACGCCTTACGTCTTTTCGATCGCCTGCCGTGCGCGGGCAACTTGTTAGTCTTGGGAGTGAGTGATGGCTACAGCCACCGGTGCCAACAATAATGCCCCTGCGGGCCAAGCCAGCGCAGATGTGCTGGTGAAAATCGACCGGATTACGAAAAAGTTCGACGAAACCGTGGCCGTGGACGATGTGTCCCTGACCATTAACCGAGGCGAAATCTTCGCGCTGCTCGGCGGTTCCGGCTCCGGCAAATCCACCTTGCTGCGCATGCTCGCCGGCTTCGAGCGCCCCAGCGACGGACGTATTTTCGTCGATGGCCAAGACATCACCGACCTGCCGCCCTACGAGCGGCCGATCAACATGATGTTCCAGAGCTATGCGCTGTTCCCGCACATGAGCGTGGAGCAAAATATCGCCTTCGGCCTCAAGCAAGACGGCCTGCCCAAGGCCGAGATCGAAGCCCGCGTGGCCGAGATGCTCAAGCTGGTGCACATGAGCCAATACGCCAAGCGCAAGCCGCACCAGCTTTCGGGTGGCCAGCGTCAGCGCGTGGCCTTGGCCCGCTCGCTGGCCAAGCGCCCCAAACTGCTGCTGCTCGACGAGCCCATGGGCGCACTGGATAAAAAGCTCCGCTCGCAAATGCAGCTGGAACTGGTCGAGATCATCGAGCGCGTCGGCGTGACCTGCATCATGGTCACCCACGACCAAGAAGAAGCCATGACCATGGCGCAACGCATCGCCATCATGCACCACGGCTGGATCGCCCAAGTCGGCAGCCCGGTAGACATCTACGAGAGCCCCAACAGCCGCTTGGTGGCCGAGTTCATCGGCAACGTCAACCTGTTCGACGGCCAAGTGGTCAGCGATATGGAAGACCACGCGATCATCCAATGCCCCGACCTTGAGCGGCCCATTTACGTCGGCCACGGCGTCAGCACCTCAGTGCAAGACAAGAGCATCACCTACGCCCTGCGCCCGGAAAAACTGCTGATCGCCGCGGAAAAACCCGACTGCGAACACAACTGGTTCACCGGCGTGGTGCACGACATCGCTTACCTAGGCGGCCACTCGGTGTACTACATCAAGCTGCCGTCGGGCCTGTTGGTGCAGTCGTTTATCGCCAACACCGAACGCCGCGCGGGCCGTCCGTCGTGGGGCGAAGAAGTGTTTATCTATTGGGAAGATGACAGCGGGGTGGCGTTGCGCTCATGAACATCCTGACCCGCTACCTGCCCAAGGGCAGGCACTATGTGATCGGGGCGCCCTTCTTGTGGCTGTTCCTGTTCTTCGTGCTGCCGTTTGTGATCGTGCTGAAGATCAGCTTCGCTGAAGCTGAAGTGGCGATTCCGCCGTATTCAGAAGTGTTCAGCTATGTCGACCAGGTGATTCAAGTCACCTTAAACCTCGGCAACTACATCTTCTTGTCCGAAGATGAGCTGTATTGGGCCGCTTATCTTGGCTCGATCAAGATAGCCACCGTCAGCACCTTGCTGTGTTTGTTTATCGGCTTCCCGATGGCCTACGCCATTGCTCGCGCCAATAAAGAAATGCAAACCGTGCTGCTGCTATTGATCATGATGCCCACCTGGACGGCAATCCTGATCCGCGTGTATGCGTGGATGGGTCTGCTGTCAAAGAACGGCCTGATCAACAGCACACTGATGTCGCTCGGCATCATCGACAGCCCGATTCAAATGCTCAACACCGACTTCGCCGTGTATCTGGGCATTGTCTACTCGTACCTGCCGTTCATGATCCTGCCGCTGTACGCCAACTTGGTGAAGCACGACATGACCCTGCTGGAAGCCGCGAGCGACCTCGGTGCCAGCCGTTTCACCAGCTTCTGGCGCATCACCGTGCCGCTGTCGAAAAACGGCATCTACGCCGGCTGCATGCTGGTGTTTATCCCGGCGGTGGGCGAGTTCGTGATCCCTGAGCTGCTCGGCGGCCCAGAGACCCTGATGATCGGTAAAGTGCTCTGGCAAGAGTTCTTCAACAACCGCGACTGGCCGGTGGCCTCGGCGTTGGCCGTGATCATGCTGGCGATTCTGATCATCCCGATCATCTTGTTTAACCGTAACCAGCAGAAAGAACTGGAGGGCCGTCTATGAAACGTTGGGACTTGCCCAAGGTCATGCTGATCGCGGGTTTACTGTTTATCTACCTGCCCATGGTGGTGCTGGTCATCTACTCGTTCAACGCCAGCAAGCTGGTGACCGTGTGGGGTGGCTGGTCGATCCATTGGTACGTGGGCCTTTTGGATAACACCCAGCTGATGAACTCGGTATGGCGCAGCTTGCAGGTGGCGTTCTTCACCTCCTGCTCGGCGGTCATCATCGGCACCTTAGCCGCCTTTGTGATGACCCGCATGCCGCGCTTTAGAGGCAAAACCGTGTTCTCCGGCATGATCACCGCGCCGCTGGTGATGCCCGAAGTGATCACCGGTTTGTCGCTGTTGCTGCTCTTCGTCGCCATGGGCCAGCTGATCGGCTGGCCGGGCGAACGTGGCCTGACCACCATCTGGATTGCGCACACCTCCTTCACCGCCTCGTACGTGGCCGTGGTGGTGTCGTCGCGCTTGAAAGAGCTGGATCTGTCCATCGAAGAAGCCGCCATGGACTTAGGCGCCAAGCCGTGGAAAACCTTCCTGCTGATCACCGTACCGATGATCGCCCCGTCACTGGCCGCCGGCTGGATGATGGCCTTCACCCTGTCGCTGGACGACTTGGTACTGGCTAGCTTCGTCTCCGGCCCCGGCTCGACCACCCTGCCGATGGAGATCTTCTCGTCGGTACGCTTGGGCGTGAAGCCGGAGATCAACGCCGTGGCGAGCTTGATTCTGCTCTCGGTGTCGATGGCCACGCTGATCGCTTGGTTCCTGATCCGCCGCAGCGAGAAGCGCCGCCTTAAAGCCATGCAACTGGCCTACGCCAGCGAGGCGGAAGAGGCTGCCGGTAGCCGGCAGCGTACGGCGTAATTGCTGGTGCTGTTAAAAACCCCGCTCAGGTGATGCTTGAGCGGGGTTTTTTATGCGATTAAACCATCCTAGTAATTTTTATATAAATTCTTCACCGACACTGACAGGAGTTGACACTGTAATGTTTGGCATAGAGTCAGAAGTAAAAATACACAGTAAAAAGCTATCTTGGCTAAAGCCCGTGTTAGAGCAATGGCTTCGTGTCCACCGAGACTATATTGAATCAAATAATTGCGACGATAGCTTATATTGGTATAACGAACGCGCCAACGTAGGAGCGTTGGCTGGCGCCATTTGGCGCAGCGGCGGGTTTGCTTTGGAGGAATTCGGAGCAATAAAAGGCAAAGAAGAAGATGAGTCGAAAGGGCGTGTAGATTTATTTTTTCAGTATGCCGGTAAGCAAGTCGTAGCTGAGGCTAAGCAATCGTGGGTATATCTCACAGGAAACAAAAAACGCGATTTTAGATCTTTGATAGATAAGGCATTAAACAGCGCCAGATCCGACATAATTAGAACGCAAGGCTCTTTAGAACATCAATATGGGCTTGGTCTAGTTTTCTTGCCAACCTACACTAAAGACTTGGAAAATAGCAAAGAAGAGATGGGTCGTTTTTTAGCTGAAATCAATAGCACAGAGTGCGATTTTTTTGCTTGGTTAAAAAACACCTCTGGAGAAAATTTAATTTCCTACAACAATGAGTATTGTGATGCAGTTGCATTGATTGGGGTTTCTGTCTAAAAGGCAAAAGCGGCAGGTATATTTTAGGCTAGTTCCTGGCGAGTTATTTAACGAGCTGATTTCGCCTCCCGGCGACTTACTATTCTTTACGAAAGAATAGTAAGCACAAGAAACAGGCCCCCAACATTGGCTCGGCTGCGCCGAGTTCCCTCGCTCCAGACTGCTTCCAGAGGCCCAGCCCGAAGGGCCATCCATGGCCCATCGGGCTTTTCGCGGCATCCCTGCCGCTTAACCTCTTCCAGCAGCCTTCCACTCGGCCTGCTGGAGGGGGCATTGGTGCAGGTCGATGGTTTGGCGGTTTGCAGGTTAAAACTACGAAAAGCGTTTGGCGCAACCATCACTTATGGTGCAGCTTGCACCAATCGCCCCTTTTATCCGGCTGCTGTAAATAACGCCTGCAGTTGTGCTTATTCAGCCGCGGTTGAATGCAGCAACAGAGCCTTCTCATTACTCTGCCGTTGGTTATGTCGAGCGTAGTCCAAGGCGCTCCAGTCTTGTTCGTCGCGGGCTTGGGTGTCGGCGTTGTGTTGCAGTAATAACTTCAGCATAGGCGCAGAGGCATGCTGGGCGGCATGCATCAGTGGCGTGCGTTGGCCGTGCTGGATGTTGTATTGGCACATCGCGTGCTCTTCTAACTCGGTGCTGCTGAGGTAGCGCTGGTTGGGGTTGGCTCCGGCGCTTAGCAGCTGTTTAACCTGCGCGATATCGCCGCGTTCGATGGCGTAAAACAGCACGGTTTTGCCGAAGCCATTGCGGTAATTGATGTCCGCACCGGCTTGTAGCAAAGCAGTGAGCGCTGGCGGGTTGTCTAAGGCAAAAAACAAAGCGGACTCATCGCCTTGGTCGAGTGGCTGACTCACGGTGATTAGCCGGTGGATAACCGCTAACGGCTGTTGATGAATGATCGCGCTTTTCAGAGCTAAGTCCACGGTGTGTGGTTCAGCATCGGGGTGCTGGCTAAGCCATTGGTTGAGCTGCTCAAGTGTCAGCGGTGCGGTGGCCATGGTTTGCACTATGCCCGGCAGTTCGGGGGTGTAGTGTGTGTCGCTGGAGCCCGGCGCGGCGCCGCCGGCCCAATAGAGCATGATGGCTAAGGCGCGCTCACTGGCTTCTGCGGCCTCGGCGGGCGTTAGTTGCGCGGTGCTTTGGTAGTGCTGGGTTAGTGCTGGGCTTGCTTCATCCACGGCAGCCCGCAGTGCTTGATATAGCCGTTGCTGACTGGGGCTTTGCAGGGCCCAGCGGGCTAAATAGGCCCAGGTTTTATCGCTGTGGGCGCGACTGTTTTTGCCGCCGAGCAACTGCTGCGGAGCGAGGCCGGCTTGCAGCAAAGCCCAATGGTAGTAGCGCCACTGGGCGTAAACGATGCTGCCGGAGCACCCCGGCCAAGGGTATTGGTTACGAATTTGTTCGCTAAGCTGGTAGACCGTTTGCGTTATGGGCAGCTGGGCCAAGCTTTCTGGGCAGTGGTAATCCACCTTGGTGGGGCTGCCATGGCCAGAGCCTAGGTCGACCTCGCTGGTAAAAATGGCGGGGTTGCTGCGCATATCGGTACAGCTGATTGTTGCCTCAGTAGCGGCCTTTGCGGCCCAAGGTGCCAGCAAGAACAAGCCGGCGAGCAGCGTGGTACGGGCGGTGACCATGTTGATCTCCTTCTCGGTGATTAAACTGCACGCAATAAATCTGCCCCATTGTCCCACGTGAGTGAGTGCATTTGGTCTGCAAAGCGGTGGGCTTTGGTGTTTTGGCGTTAAGCTGATTGCTGAGCTTACGGGGCCTGTTTCGCCAGCTTAAGGCGCATTTGGTGCTGTCCGTTTTGCAAAGTGGTGAGCTTCTAAGTTGTTGCGTTAAGCTGACTGCTGCGTTTATCGAGCCTTCTTGTTTCGCCCTTCCCGGGCGAGTCACTTTTGCCAGTCGCGGCAAAAGTAACCCAAAACGCTTGCCCCACTATCCGGCTCGGCTGCGCCGAGTTCCTTCGCTCCGGCAGGCTTACGTGGGGCCACGGCGAAGGGCTATCCCTAGCCCATCGCCGCTTGCGCCGCATCCCTGCGGCTTACCCCACTACAGCCAGCCTGCGCTCAGCCGGATAAAAGGGGCGGTTGGTGCCAGCCGCACCATTGGCTGTCATGCCTTGCACCCTCTCCCTCTGGGAGAGGGCCGGGGTGAGGGAATAACAAACAAGCAATAAACAAACATCAAGCCAAACTTGCGAACCACCAAACCATCGACTTGCACCAATGCCCCCTCCAGCAGGCCGAGTGGAAGGCTGCTGGAAGAGGTTAAGCGGCAGGGATGCCGCGCAAAGCCCGATGGGCCATGGATGGCCCTTCGGGCTGGGCCTCTGGACGACTGCATGGATGCAGGAGGTAGGGCGACGCAGGATGCCAAAGCCGAAGCAGTCTGGAGCGAGGGAACTCGGCGCAGCCGAGCCAATGTTGGGGGCCTGTTTCTTGTGCTTACTATTCTTTCGCAAAGAATAGTATGTCGACGGGAGGCGAAATCAGAGCATCAATTAAGCGCAGATAACTAGCTGGAAATAAATCAAGCTCTGGTTTTACGGTGAGCTAGCTGCAAGGCGTTTCAAGTGAAGGTTGTATGTTTTTTCTATGTCGACGAATAGGTTGTTTAAGTTGCTCTCGATTGCATTGACGGTGTTTAGTTGGTTAAGGGGTAATCGGCTGCTGTGCTTTCTTACTCTATTTAACTCGCTTGTGCTTACAATCCAGAATTTCCATTGGTCTGTGTTGAGAGGATTTACTGTGCCCCTGTCTTTTTCGGCCAACAAGCAGAGAACATATATGTTGGCCCATCTTTTTTTTACCCCTTTTATGGGCTTCCCAGTGACAAAGTCATAATCTTCGCGTTCGGCAATGTCAAATACAATGTCTGAGTGTGGCTTGCCGCTCTGCTCCCATGCTTGTATATATGATGATGTTTTTACCTCTATCCAGATATTGCCAATTTGGAAGTCACAAACATCTCCGTCTCTTCGTGTGGAGTAATGCTTACTGCTTAATCTGCTTTTTAGCGTCTCATAGATTATGTACTCCCCAAGATCCCCTCGAATTGTATTGAACATGATGTTCGAGTAAGACCAGCTCCAGAAATCATTTATAGTATAGCTTAAGGTGTTTTCGCCGGAAGTGAAGGGCTCGGTTCCGTCTTTTTTATTTAAAAAAATATTATCTAGGGAAACGCTGATTTATTAAGCCTCACACCAGCACCAGTGCCGATTCGCAGCGCAAAATCAGAAAACCAGCTCGATTCCCCGCATGACT
>NZ_FOAS01000038.1 GCF_900109735.1 Atopomonas hussainii | reverse complement strand
GAC
Organism: Atopomonas hussainii; assembly: GCF_900109735.1. Classification (GTDB taxonomy): domain Bacteria; phylum Pseudomonadota; class Gammaproteobacteria; order Pseudomonadales; family Pseudomonadaceae; genus Atopomonas; species Atopomonas hussainii. Next base: position 1,223 of record NZ_FOAS01000038.1, on the reverse strand, counting down.
GTCCAGCGAACGAAGTGAGCGGCGTTGAGCGCATTGTTAGGATGGCTCGTTGTGGCCGTGGAGCGACAGGCCAAACCCAAACGAAAAGACCCGAAACGCCGAAGTGATGACTTTCTAAAGTAGTTATTTGCGACTCGATCCATGCTGTCAAAACCTTCCAATGCTTACCGCAAATAACCCGCCGGCGAACCCATAGGCGGCGCCGCGAAACTGGCAGATAACCGCAAAGCTACCGACAAAACAGCGTGCTGAAAAGCAGCGTGTGGATTCGTTGTGGTGGTGTGGTTTGCCAACACTTTGTGAAGCGCCCTAACGATAAGCTAAGGGGCGGCAAAAAGCGGAGCTTTTTGACGTCCAGTGAGCGGAGCGAGCGGCCTTAAGCGCATTGTTAGGCTTCACCGCCCTGAAGGTGTTTAAGGATTTTTTCCGGTTCATCGGTGGCCATGATTGCCTCGTAGATAGCTTCGTATATTTTTCCTTGGGCCAAGAAGGATGCCGCGCTATATGCGCGGGCCTTAGAGAAAAAATCCAGATGTTCAAAGTTGCCAAGTTCTTGTTGTTTTAGATAGTTCTCATCGGACTGTATTGCGATTTCTTGTAATTGATCGTGCCGCATTTCATTAATGGCTTTTTCTATGGCTAAGCAGTCGAGACCGGCCTCGCGCACTACCCATAAAACTACGCTAGAGGCTAATGCAGTGCGTTTTTCTATGGGTAAATCACTCAATGTGTTTTCGATATGAGGATCGACTGTTGAAAGGCGCGAAGTCATCTGTGATGCCTAACGTTTGGTTAAGGGGCGGACAAAAGCGCAGCTTTTGGACGTCCCAGTGAGCGAAGCGAACGACTTGAACCAGTTGTTAGGCCAAAGATTGACGCCGAGCGAACAGGAAACGCTGAACTTGATAAACGATGAGCAAGGCGCTTCGACCTGACACGGAAAGTTATTTGCGATTCGGTGCATCCTGTCCAACAACTCCTTTTGCATGGCGCAAATAACGGGGTTCAAACAGCTGAGAAGCTTCGCGTTTCAGCACGCACGGCGCTTTGCAGGATGCGGAAGCTAACAGCGACACGAAAGCGGCGCATCAGAAGCCACAAAGTTAACGCCAAATCGGGAACATGAAAAGGCTTGTTTCGTTGTGCGCAGGGCGTTTCAAACCAGATAAAACCTGCACGCCGCCTAACGATTAAGCTAAGGGGCGGCAAAAAGCGCAGCTTTT
>NZ_FOAS01000010.1 GCF_900109735.1 Atopomonas hussainii | reverse complement strand
TAGAACGCCTGAAAGCCAAAGTGCGCGCCAAAGTCGAGCATCCCTTTCACGTGGTTAAAAATCTGTTTCATTACCGCAAAACGCGCTATCGCGGTCTGACGAAAAACACGGCGCAGCTGTTCAGCCTGTTTGGCTTCGCGAATTTGCTGCTATCCAAGCGACATTTGATGCGTGCTCACGGGATAAATCCGTCTTGCTGACGGGAAATGGCCTCTACGGAGGCTGCGCTAACGCCAAAAGGCGCTAGTCATGCGGGGAATCGAGCTGGTTTTCTGATTTTGCGCTGCGAATCGGCACTGGTGCTGGTGTGAGGCTTAATAAATCAGCGTTTCCCTAGCACTGCGGAACAGAAGATAAATCTGCTCCCTTTTATTGCTTGTTGAGCCAAAGTTTGATTGTTCTAAAGACATCACTATTCATGTTATAGAAGAGCTGATCGATCCATTGACGTCGAAAGGGAGTTGAGATGTTGCCGGGTATTCCTTCAAAAAAAGCTAATTTTAAGTGTTTTTCGGCCGAGCGATATTTTGATGTTTTTGTTCTCGGAAAAAAAATGTATGCGCTCTACTCTCATGCTGATATGCCTATTCAAGGTGCGCCCAGCTTTCTGAAGTGTATTGATCTTGAAGGTTTTGAAGGAGACTTTGACTCGCAGCCATGCTGTTATGAGGCGAATGTAACCGGCCTCCGGTCAATATGCCCTGGCAGTAATGTGCTTATGATAAGCGGATGGAAGCCAGAAGTTCTGGCTTTGGATGGATTTTCGTCTATCTATAGCGAAGCGGATCGAAAGATGAACCCTGAATGGGATGATTATGGCTGGGCCTATTACTGGGGAGGCAAGGTTTATCGCGGCAGTGATGTGAGCTCTCTTTATAAAGACATTGATATTATCGACATCAAAGAGCAGCGGGTGTCAAGTTGCTTGCGCTTGGATATAGGTTATTCGAAAGATTGGCAGGGCTCTCTGATATTTGGTGAGCGCCGAAGTGGTAATTTCTTGGTTTATTGTTTGGATAGAGGAATGCCAGTACTGGATGTTTCTCTGGCAAAATATCGTCAAGCGTTTCCTGACAAAAGTATTATAGCATTTATCGAGACTGACTTGGCCTATGTGTTAATTGCTGATCACTTGTTGGTGTTTGACCTTGTGACTGCGGAGTTAGTTCGCGAAGTTAATTATTTCAACTGCCCAGCAATGCAAGCGCATATGCATGCTGAGAGCATGGATGCTAATTGGGCTTGCGCAGGGCGTTTAAGTGTTTGTAATGGGGAGGTTGTGCTATCTCATGCTGGTGTAGGTGGTTATTCTTTGTACTTAGCACCTTTTCGTGATGAGCCCTTTGTATGGCTCTGGTCTACCGGCCGGGGTGTTATCGCTAAAAACCACCCTGGTGATTTGGTCTTTGGGCTCTCTGGTAGCATTCCCATGGCTTGGGATAAACATACTGGCGAGGTGGTGTGGGATACTAAAAAGCCTACAGCCACGAGCAAAATTGCAGTTGGCGATCAGTGGGTGGTCTTTTCACAAACGGCGGAATATATTCAGGGGCATCATTGGAAGAAGCCCTATATTTCACCGCATCGACCAGCAGAAGAATGAAGATATCACCGGCAATCCCATTGCTTAATAAAATGAATGAAATGGGACATATTTATTTTCTCTCTCGACATTAAAGCCCAACAATCACACCAACCTGCACTGCGTATTAAAAAGCAGCTTGCTGCTCCTAATACACTCATAGGTCAGCACATCGCCATTACAGCTCCGCCGCCACCTCATCAGCCCATTTCAGCCACGCCTCTTCACCCAATATGCCACGGCGTAGGGTGAGGTAAGGCAGGCGGTGCTGGGCTTTTTGTGCATCATCTAGGGCTAGATAGAGCTTTTCGATTTCCCGCAGGCTATGCAAGGTTTGCTGGTGGATATCCACATGGCGGGCCAACTCATCGCGCAGGTTGTCTGCCTCGATCAAGGTGCCGCCGTACAGTTTGACCAGCAAGGCGTCGTTGATCTTGTTTGCCGCCGCTGGTTCGCGCAGCCAGCGTTGCAGTTCGGCCATGCCCGAATCGGTGAGGGTATACACCTTGCGGTCGGGCTTATCGCTTTGTGCTTCGACTTGGCAATCCAGCCAGCCTTCTTCGCTTAACCGGCGCAGTTCTAAGTAGACCTGCTGGTGCTTGGCATTCCAGAAATAGCCCAGCGACTGTTTAAAGTGCTGGACGATGTCATAACCACTGCCGGGCTCGGTGGCCAGCAGGGTCAGAATGGCGTGGCGCAGTGACATAACACTTCCTTGATTTAAAACGGGCGCAGTTTACCTAGCGGATGACCGCGCCCCAAACCGTCCTAGTTTTTTAACCGATAGCCGGTGCGGAACATCCAGCTCACCACCGCTAAACAAGCCACTAAAAACACGCCGGTCATGGCAAAGCTCAGCGCTACATTGACGTCGGCCACACCGTAGAAGGTCCAGCGGAAGGCGCTGATCAAATACACCACCGGGTTAAACAGGGTGATGGTTTGCCACAGCTCCGGCAGCATGCTGATGGAGTAAAACGCGCCGCCTAAGAAGGTTAACGGGGTGACGATCAGCGCGGGCACCACTTGCAGCTTCTCCCAACCATCGGCCCACAGGCCGACGATGAAGCCGAACAGGCTAAAGGTGAAAGCGGTTAGCAGCAGGTAAGCAAGCATCCACACCGGGTGGGCAATCTCGAAGTCCACAAACAAGCGCGCGGTGAGCAGAATCACCACGCCGAGAATCACCGACTTGGTCGCCGCTGCGCCGACATAACCGATGACGATTTCCAGCGGCGAAATCGGCGCCGACAGCACTTCATAAATCGTGCCGGCGTAGCGCGGCATATAGATGCCAAACGAAGCGTTGGAGATGCTCTCGGTGAGCAGCGCCAGCATGATCAGGCCCGGCACGATAAAGGCGCCATAACTCACCCCATGCACCTGCGCCATGCTGCTGCCAATCGCCGAGCCAAACACGACGAAATACAGCGAGGTACTGATCACTGGCGTGGCAATGCTTTGCAACAAGGTGCGCCAGGTGCGCGCCAGCTCAAACAGATAAATAGCTCTAATGGCATACAGGTTCATACGCCCTCCTTGAGCAGGCTGACGAAGATGTCTTCCAGCGAGCTTTCTTTGGATTTCAAATCACGCAACTCGATGCCTGCCGCCGCCAGCGCGGTGAGCAAGCGCGGAATGCCGCTGTCTTCATCTTGGCTATCGAACGGGTAACGCAGTCCGTGGCCCTCTTCGATGCGCTCTAAACGGAACGGCACTAGGCTGTCCGGCAATGCGCTGAGCGGTTCTTTAAGGTGCAGAATCAGTTCTTTGCGACCGAGGCGCTGCATCAGCACGGCTTTGTCTTCGACCAAGATCAGCTCGCCCTTGCGGATGATGCCGATGCGGTCGGCCATTTCTTCGGCTTCTTCGATGTAGTGGGTGGTGAGGATTACCGTCACCCCGCGCTCGCGCAGGCGGCGCACCATGGCCCACATATCGCGGCGCAGCTCGACATCCACCCCAGCGGTGGGTTCGTCGAGAAACAACACACGCGGCTCGTGCGACAGCGCTTTGGCGATCATCACGCGGCGCTTCATACCGCCGGACAGCTCGATCAGCTTGGCGTCGCGCTTATCCCACAGCGACAGCTCTTTGAGCAGCTGCTCGATATACGCCGGATTGGGCTTTTTGCCGAACAGGCCGCGGCTAAAACTCACCGTGGCCCATACGGTTTCAAACACATCGTTAACCAGCTCTTGCGGCACTAAGCCGATTAAGCCGCGCGAGGCACGGTAGTCGCGCACGATGTCATGCCCGCCCACCAACACGCGGCCACTGCCGGGGTTAACGATGCCGCACACAATGCTGATCAGGGTGGTTTTGCCCGCGCCGTTGGGGCCGAGCAAGGCAAAAATTTCGCCTTCTTGGATATCCAGACTGATATCGCTTAAGGCGGTATGACCAGAGCTGTAGGTTTTGCCCAGCTGGTCGATATGGATGATGGCAGACACGCGCGGCCCTCAAAGCTGTCTTGAATTAGCGGCAAGCCTAGCACCCTTGGCCGCCGTGCTGATCTACGCTGTGTTAATAGCCACCTTTAATCCAACACAAGGAATGCCCTGCCGGTGAGCAAGGCCAACAACCTGCGACAACAACACAACCTGCAAGCTGGGCTGGCGCGCACCTTGATTGGCTCCATGCTGATCATCATGCCCATTGCCGCACTGGTTTTATGGTTGGGTGATGAGCCGGTGCGCGCCAAGCGCGCTGTGCTGATGTACGCCGTGATGCTGCCGCCACTGTTATTGAGCAGTTATTTGCTAATGCGTTTGCGCGCACGCGGCGCCCTGCTATTGGCGTGGTTAAGCACCTGGCTGATTCTGAGCTTAACCTTGTTTAGCGCCGGCACTGTGTTTGCCACCCCCATGCCGGCACTGGTGATCTTGCCCGTGGCGTTAGCGCTTAGCGGCGAGCGCCTGCTGAGCTGGCTAGGCTATGCCTTAAGCGCATTCAGCATCGCACTGGTGGCCTGGTTAGAGGCGCAGCAGCTGATCCCGCTGAAGGTGCCGACCAGCTTAGGCGGCATCGTACTGGGCTGCTTTATCGCGCTGCTGCTACTGGGCTTGCTGCTACGCAATATGAGCCGCCACGTGATTGGCCTTTATCAAGCCAGCGTGGATAACTCGGCGCGGCTTGAGCGCCTGACCTCGCGCCTCGAGCTGGCCCTTAAGGCGGGGCATATGTGTTATTTCCGCCTTAACCCAGCAGAGCGCAGCGTGGTGCTCAGCCCCAACGCGCAAGCCATGCTGCATAGCACCCACAGTCGTTGCGCACTGGAGCAGTTACCCGGTTTCGATCCACACAATGCCGCACTGCTACTGCAACAGGCTGAGGGCTTAGACGAGGCGGGCTTTAGCGAGCCTATTGAGCTGGAACTTAATGGCCCCGAGCACCACTTGTGGGCACGAGTGTTTTTGATTCGTGAGCACGACAAGCCCGAACTGATCTGCGCGCTGCAAGACATCAGCGCAGAAAAACAGCTAGCGCAAAGCAAAAGCCAGTTCGCCGCTATGGTCAGCCATGAACTGCGCACCCCGCTCACCGCGTTACTGGGCTCGATTCGTCTGTTGCACGGCTTGCACAACGCTCAACTCGACGCCCAAGGCCAGCAGATCGTCGATCTCGCCCTGCGCGGCGGCGAGCGTTTGGCGGCGCTAGTGAATGACATTCTCGACTTTGAAAAACTGCAGTCTGAACGCCTACAGGTGCAACTGAGCCAGCAGTCGATCAATGCGCAAATTCACGCAGCGCTAGAAACCCTGCAACCACTGGCCGTCACCGAACAGGTAAGACTCGGCTTTAATGCGGCCGAAGACTACCAAGTGCTACTTGATAGCGGCCGCACCCAGCAAGTACTGGTCAACTTACTGGCCAATGCCATCCGTTTCAGCCCTGCACACAGCACTGTGCAGATCAGCGTTAGCGCTACGCCCAACGGCTGCCGCATCACCGTGAGCGATCAAGGCCCGGGCATTCCCCTCGACTTTCAGGACAAACTCTTCCAACCCTTTACCCAAGCGCATAACGACGACACGCGGCAAACCAAAAGCACCGGACTGGGCTTAGCCATTAGCCAAAAGCTCATGCACTGCATGGGTGGCGAGCTGAGCTTCTTTAGCAAGCCGGGGCAAGGCGCGCAGTTTTATGCCGATTTTGTCAGTACGGAGCCTGCCAGTGAGGAGCCCTGTAGTGAGCCCGCTTAAGCCCTTTGCCACCTTACCCGCCAGCCTACGTTATGGCCTTGGCGGCCTTTGTTTGGCGCTGGCCTATGTGCTGGCAGGTCGCTTAGGGCTGTTATTGGCGGTGCCACCGGGGTTTGTAACGCCGATCTTCCCTGCCCTAGGCATTGCCGTGGGTGCGGTTATTCTCTGGGGCTACCCTATGCTTTGGGGCGTGCTACTGGGCAGTACTGTGCTCAATCTGAGCTTGGGTATCAGCAGCCTTACCGAGCTGAGCTGGGCTGGCTTGCCGGTAGCGCTGGGCATTGCCCTAGGCTCAACCGCGCAATGCTTGCTGGCCGCGTGGGCCATACGCCGCTGGCTCGGTGCCGACAACCCGCTGCAAGACGAGCGCAGCATTTTTTTATGGCTGCTATTGGCTGGGCCGCTGGCCTGCTTAATCAGCGCTCTGGTTGGCCCCAGCGTGCTGTGGCTGGCGGAGATAATCAGCACTGAGAAATGGCTGTTTTCTGCGTGGACGTGGTGGCTCGGCGACAGCCTTGGGGTGATGCTCGTCGCGCCCGTCATGCTTATGCTGTTCGGCAAACCCGCCCCTTTATGGCGCCCGCGTTTACTCAGCGTGGCGCTGCCGTTGCTCGTCAGCTGCGCGATCATGGTGTTTATCTTTTTGCGCGCCAGCGCCGTGCAACAAGAACGTGTGCAGTTGGAGTTTGAACAACAAGCCAAGTTGCTGTTTAACGCCCTTGAAAGCCGCCTAAATCGCTATGGCACGGTGCTCCATTCCATTGAGCGCTTCTTTACCGCCTCAACCTTTGTATCAGCGCAAGACTTTAGCCAATTCACCGAAGAGATGAACGACGGCTATCCAGGCTTGATTGCCTTAACCTGGAACCCTTTGGTGCAGCACTATGAGCGCGCCGCACTGGAAGAACGCTTACAAAGTATGCAGCCGGGTTTTGCGATTAAAGAGTTCACCCCTGACGGCCGTTTAGCGCTGGCAAGCCCGCGCGCGCAATACGTGGTGCTGGCATACATGAACCCCCTGCAAGGCAATGAGCGCGCCTTGGGCATCGACGTCAGCACTGAGCCAATCCGCAATGCCGCGTTAGAGTACGCCCGCGATAAAGGCAAACTGGCCATGACGGCCCCCATCACTTTGGTCAACAACGCCGAACGCAAGCTTGGCGTCCTGCTGTTTTACCCAGCCTATTGGACGGCCCCAAGCGCCCTCAATGAAGAACAGCGCGGGCTTTATCTACGCGGCTTTGCCGTTGCCGCCATCCAAGTGCAACGCTTAATTGAGGCCACAATCCACAGCTACACCGCCAGCGCCGATAATTTTATGCTGACGGTGAAAGACTCACAGGCCACGCAAAACACCCTGCTCTTTGGCGACGATAACTACCGCGTGCCCGCCTACGCAGAAGACTTACGGCAAGTCGCCACCCTGAACTTTGGCGGCCGCGCCCTGACCTTACAGCTATTACCCAGCGCAAGTTTTTTGCAGCACCAACAAAGCTTGCAGCCTTGGCTATTGCTCACCACAGGTTTGCTGCTGTGTAGTTTATTAGGCGCTTTTTTATTGGCCATTAGCGGCCGCGCGCAGGCAGTTGCCGAGCAAGTGCGCGAACGTACCTTTGAGATCACCTCGGTGCTGAATAACGCCGCCGAAGGCATCATCATCATGAATGCCAGCGGCCAATTCTTGCGCGCCAACCCTGCCGCGCAACAACTGTTGGCACTGGGCGGCAATGCCAGCAAAACCAATCTGCAAGACGTGCTGCGCGAGGTCGTCTCTGTGCCAGAACTGCTCAGCGCGGGGCTTGAAGAGCGGGTGGAATGGCAAATGCGCGACCTGCATCAATGCCCGCTGGATATTGAAGTCAGCCTGAGTAGCTATCTACTGCCCAATGGCCTGCGCTACGTGGCCATGCTGCGCGATATTTCCAGCCGCAAACAAATCGAGCGCATGAAACGCGAGTTTGTCGCCACCGTCAGCCACGAACTACGCACCCCACTGACCTCCATCAAGGGCTCACTCGGCCTACTGGCCGGCGGCGTGGGTGGCGAGCTCAACGAGCAAGCGCTGCAACTGATCAATATCAGTCGCAGCAATGCCGACCGCTTGGTGTCACTGGTCAACGACATTCTCGACATCGAGCGCCTAGAGCTGGGCCACAAGCAGCTAGAGCTCGCAGAGTACTCAGTAGCCGAGCTGCTTAACCAAGCACTGGTGCTGAATGCCGGCTACGCCAGCAGCTACAAGGTGCAACTGCATAGCGACTGCGCCGAGCTAAACGACGCCGTGCGCATCAGTGTGGATGCGCAAGCGCTGCAACAAGTGCTGAGTAACTTGATCTCCAACGCGGTGAAGTTTTCGCCCGAAGGCGACAGCGTGATGATTCGCGGCCGTCTGCACGACAACCGCGTGCATGTAGCGGTGGTCGATCACGGCCCGGGGATTCCTCAAGAATTTCACGGGCGTATTTTCGCCAAATTCGCCCAAGCCGATAGCTCCGACACCCGCCGACGCGGCGGCACGGGGCTGGGTTTAAGCATTAGCAAAGCGCTGATCGAGGCAATGGGCGGCGAAATCGGCTTTACCAGCCGCGAAGGGCAAGGCAGCACCTTCTACTTCGAACTGCCCTTGGCCGAACAGGCATAACCTAAAGGCAGAAAAAAGCCCGAGAGCATTACCCCTCGGGCTTTAGCAGACAGCCTGTTTAATCGGCGAACGACTCAAGCGCAAGGCGTACGGCGCACAGCAACCGAGACATACCTTTTGGTAGGTGAGGTTGCGAGCACCGCACAACGCAGCGATTGAGTTGTGCAGCCATTAAACCAGTGCCGCCTAGTGCCTTCTGCATGAATTCACGCTGCCAGCGATGGATTAGCGCAGAAGGATCACTTCGGTTAACCGCCCAGCCGTTAAGCCGTTTGCGGCTTGCTCTCCGCTTGGCCCTGCTCTGGCTGATAAGCCTCGGCGATCAATTTCTTCACCTTATAGGCCTGCCAACCGAGCATCCGCGCGGTGCACAGCACGCCGCCCATCAAGGCGCCGCCAACCCCAGCAGTCACCACATCCGAGCCGGTTAAATAGAAGTTCTTAATCGGCGTTTGCGGGTGAATCCAGTTCTGCTGGAAGCGCTTCACGGTGTGCTCGATGCCGTAAATCTCGCCTACTTGGTTCCACTGGAACCACTCGGTAGACAGCGGCGTCGACAGCTCGTAGAAGTCCAGCGCTTCACGCAGCTGCGGGTGGTGCTTGTACAGCGCCTCCAGCAGCACTTGGCTGATTTTTTCTTTAAAGGCTTCGTAGTCTTCGCCACGCTTGTTCCATGTGCTGCCCTTCCACTGCTCAAACCACTGCGGGAAGCTCGGCGCGACGATCTCGACGGTGGATTTATTCGGGTAGCGGCGGTTCCAGTCCGGGTCTTTAGCCGACGGGAAGGAGATATAAATCATCGGGAAATCGAGCCCCGGCGAATCCATAAAGCGCTTCACCGACAGGTCGTGATTGAACTCGGGGTACAACCAATAGTTAGTCTTCGGCAGGTTCAAGGCTTTGGCATCACCTTTGAACCCCGCGTAGATGCACACGTGCGAGGCCGAGGGTTTGACCTCTTCTAGGTCACTGAGCAAACCCAACGGCGCGCTGACGGTTTTTGGCAGCAGCTTGTCATAGGTCGGCAGCAAGCCGGCGCAGCTGACGATCTTATCGGCGGTAATCACGTGGCCGTCTTTAACCAACTGCACGCCGTAGGCGCGGTTGTCTTTAACCAGCACCTGCTCAACGCCAGCGTAGGTAAACACATGGCCACCGGCCGCTTCGATCACCGGAATAATGGTTTCAGCGATGCGAATCGAACCGCCCACGGGGTAGTTACCGCCGGTCACGTAGTGCTTAGCCACCATGGCGTGCATCACAAACGCCGCCTGCGCCGGCGGCAAGCCGTAGTCGCCCCACTGCGCGGTGAGCACGCCAATCAGCTGCTCGTTGCGGGTTAGGCCTTCCAGCACTTCGCGGGTGCTTTTAAAAAAGTAATCGGGAAACAGCTTGCGACGCAGCTTGTTGTACAGGGTGCCGATGCTGCGCGGCAGCGCTTGGCCAGCGAAGAACTTGGGGATTTGCGCGCTGACTTCGCTGATCAGCTCGACATAACGGTCGATGGCCGCCGCTTCCTCGGGGAAGTGCTTCTTCATCTCGGCCTTAAACTCTTCACGGCCGGCCATGTAGCGGAATTCCTGATCGCCGATGACGATATGGTCGTAGTGCGCGTCCATCTCGGCCCATTCCAACTGGCCATCGGTGATTACATCAAACACGCGGCGAATCACCGACCACGGCTTATGCACCTCGCCGATGTAGTGCACGCCCACATCCCACTCATAGCCGCCACGCTCGTACACATGGGTGTAACCGCCAGCGGTGTAGTGCTGCTCCAGCACACAGACTTTTTGCCCCAGCTTGGCCAGCAGCGCGGCGGTACACAGGCCACCAACGCCCGAGCCAATGACGATAGCGTCGTAATGAGACAGCGCCTTTTGCGCGCGAAAACGAGTGCCGGTGCGTTTCATAAAAAGTCCCTGTGCTTGTTATGGGTGGACGATGATTTTTAATGCAATTATTTGCATATATAGGCGACACGCACAGGAAATGCAAACGCTATCGGCTAAGCGGCCCTGTTTGACTAGCGCAGACAAAAAAACGGCAAGCCGAGGCTTGCCGAGTGGGAATGCTGCCCGCCGATGCGGCGGCGGGCGGAGCAAACTTAACTAAGGAAGTACGGATTGCAGCGGCGAACAGTGCAGGCACAAGGCGCCCGGCGCACAGAAAACGAGACATACCGTGTTGGTAGGCGAGTTTTCGAGCACCGCGTAACGCCGTGACTTCGCTGTGCAGCCCTTCAAGCCGTGCTTCACTGCCGGATGAGGTGATCAAACGCTGCCAGTGACGCCTTCGCGCCTTCGCCGATGGCGATGACGATTTGCTTGTACGGCACGGTGGTTACGTCACCGGCGGCAAACACGCCGGGGATGTTGGTCGCGCCACGGCTGTCGGTGATGATCTCGCCGCGCGGCGACAGCTCGACCGAGCCCTTCAGCCAATCGCTGTTAGGCAGCAGGCCGATCTGCACGAAGATGCCGTCCAGCGTCACTTCATGGTGCTCGCCACTGATGCGGTCTTGGTAGACCAAGCCGGTGACTTTCTGGCCGTTGCCCTTCACTTCAGTGGTCAGCGCGCTCTTAATCACTGTGACATTCGGCAGGCTGGCCAGCTTGGTTTGCAGCACGGCATCGGCGCGCAGCTTGTCGTCGAACTCGATCAGGGTGACGTGGCTGACGATACCGGCCAAGTCGATAGCCGCCTCAACGCCGGAGTTACCGCCGCCGATCACCGCCACGGGCTTGCCTTTAAACAGCGGGCCGTCGCAATGCGGGCAGTAGGCTACGCCCTTGCCACGGTATTCCTGCTCGCCGGGCACGTTCATTTCGCGCCAGCGCGCGCCGGTGGAAATAATCACCGTCTTGGCTTTTAGCGAAGCGCCGCTCTCGAACTGCACCTCATGCAGGCCGCCTTCAGCCGCGGGCACCAGCTTGGCGGCACGTTGCAGGTTCATGAGGTCCACTTCGTACTGCTTAACGTGTTCTTCCAGTGCGCGGGCCAGTTTCGGGCCTTCGGTTTCTTGCACGGAGATAAAGTTTTCAATCGCCAGGGTGTCCAGCACTTGCCCGCCGAAGCGCTCCGCCGCTACACCGGTGCGAATGCCTTTACGCGCGGCGTACACCGCAGCGGCAGCGCCAGCGGGGCCACCACCGACGACTAGTACGTCGAACGGGGCTTTGTCATTCAGCTTGGCGGCCTCGCGGGCTGCCGCGCCGGTGTCGATTTTGGCGAGGATTTCTTCCACGCCCATGCGGCCCTGAGTGAACAGCTCGCCGTTTAAGTAGATGCTCGGCACCGACATGACTTGGCGGGCTTCAACCTCATCCTGAAACAGCGCGCCATCAATGGCCACGTGACGGATGTTAGGGTTGAGCACGGCCATCAGGTTCAGCGCCTGCACCACGTCAGGGCAGTTCTGGCAGGACAGCGAGAAATAAGTTTCGAAGTTAAATTCACCCTCCACGGCGCGGATCTGTTCGATCACCTCGTCGCTGAGTTTGAAAGGGTGGCCGCCAACTTGCAGCAGCGCCAGCACCAACGAGGTGAACTCGTGGCCCATAGGGATGCCGGCAAAGCGCAGGCTGATGTTGGCGTCGTCGCGGGTTAAGGCGAACGACGGCGTGCGGCTGTCGGTGCCATCGGTGCGCAGGGTGATTTTGTCACTCAGGGCTTCGATGTCGTTGAGCAGGCCCAGCAGTTCTTGCGATTTCGCGCTGTCATCCAGCGAGGCAACAATCGCGAACGGCTGAGTCACCTTGGTCAGGTAGCCCTGCAATTGGGTTTTCAGGTTGGCGTCTAACATGGCGCGAGTCCTCGTGAGAATCTGCTTAATTCGGGGTGGGCCATAAAGGCCCCTTACAAGAAGGGCGCGAATGTGTCGCGCCCTTCTCTCACAGCACAGCGGATCACGCTGCGTTGCTTGGGTGGCTTACAGGCCACGCATCGCGTAATGACTCAGCAAGGCGAGGCCTAATTCGGTCAGTTCGTGCTTGGCCTGTGTGCTCATCGCTTAACCTCGGCTTAGATCTTGCCGACCAGGTCCAGCGACGGAGCCAGGGTCTTCTCACCCTCTTTCCACTTAGCTGGGCACACTTCACCCGGATGGGCAGCGGTGTACTGAGCGGCTTTCAGCTTGCGCAGGGTTTCGCCAACGTCACGAGCGATTTCGTTGGAGTGAATCTCTACGGTCTTGATGGTGCCTTCCGGGTTAACCACGAAGGTGCCACGCAGTGCCAAGCCTTCTTCAGCGATGTGCACGCCGAACGCGTTGGTCAGCTGGTGAGTCGGGTCGCCGATCAGCGGGAACTGTGCCTTGCCAACGGCCGGCGAAGTTTCGTGCCATACCTTGTGCGAGAAGTGGGTGTCGGTAGTGACGATGTACACCTCAGCACCGGCCTTCTGGAACTCGGCGTAGTTGTTGGCCGCGTCTTCGATTTCGGTCGGGCAGTTGAAGGTGAAAGCAGCCGGCATGAAGATCAGCACGGACCACTTGCCCTTGAGGCTTTCTTCGGTAACTTCGATGAACTTGCCGTTGTGGAAAGCGTTAACCTTGAACGGCTGAACTTGGGTGTTAATCAGGTTCATGAATGACTCCTTGTGGGATGAATTAACGTTGGACGAAGGCAAGACTACGCAAGCCCGGCTCATTCGTTAAATCAAATGAACCAATGAATGCCATAGGGATAGCCTATCGAAGCGCTGCAATGATAGCGCCGGCACCGACGAATGCCAGCACCCGCGCCCACAGCATAGCGACTGAGGATGACAGTGGAGGTGAACGGCGGCGGTTTCAACCCCCAAGGCGGGTTTCGCGCCGCGCTAGTGCGGGTTAACGGTAGGTCTCGCGGCGGTAGATGATCGGCTGTTGGCCGCCAAAAATCCCAAACGTGGCCTGCCCTTGCGGGTCGCTAAGGCCACTGCCAAACCAGTCAAAGTGCAGGTATTCCGGCACATCGAGGTTCACTTGTACGCTGCCGTCATTACCGGCGCCCGGCGCCGTCAGGCTTAGGCTGCCAAGCCCGCCGGTTGGCCCGCTAAGACTCGCCGAGGTATCGCTGCTGGCGAGGTTGCCGATGAAGTTGCTCAGGCTGACATTGGCGCTGCTGAGCACAGTGCAAGTATCGCCGGCTTCCAGACTAAACACGCCGCCGCTTTTCCAGCTTTGCAGTTGCAGCGGCAGGCTTAAACCTTGCAGCTCCGAGCCATGCGCATTGCCAACACTGGCGCGCCCCAAGCGCAGCTCGCTGCCAGCAAAGGTCTGGGTAAAGCCTGCGCAGCTGGCGCCGCCGTAGCAGGCACCATCTAGGTCGGTGAGCGCCGCGGCGGCAAAGGCCAGCTCGGCGTCGATGGCCACTGGCTCATCCTCACTGCTCGGCACGGCAGCCTTGCTGTACAGCAGGCCCTGCCCTTGATAGGTAAAGGTGCGCGCGCCATCGCCATTGCCTGCACCGTTGACCACAATGCTTTGCGTGCCGTCTAGGCTCATGCGTGCATTGAGCCCCGCGCGCCCGGCAATGGTGGAGTTCACCCCTAGTGAGGGATTCGCTAAGCGCCAGAAAGCGCCACGGTCATAGTTATTAGTGGTGCCACCATCGCGGCTCACCGCAGTGACACTCAGCTGTGGCTCATTCTGATAGCCAATGCGCTGGCCTTGATAGCTAAAGGCGCCACACGCATTGGTGAGAGTCGCACTGGCAGTCACTTGGAAGTTAGCGGGAATAAAGCGCCCTACTGGGCCACTCACCCCGGCTGGTACTGTCTCACCCAGATAGCCGTTGAGCGGCGGGGTGACGGTGATTTGGAACACGCCCACTTCGCCTTGGCGCACACTCACCGTGCTCTCGCCCGTAGCGCTCACGCCGTGGTCGTAACCGGCTGGCGATAAAGAACCGCTATCGCCACCGGCCGGTGCCAGCACAGCGCTGGTAAAGCCTAAGCCGGTCTGTTCATAGTTAGGCGTGGCGGGGTTATCGCTTAAATCGGCGTCCGTATCGGAGCCATTCCACGCCACGGGCCTAACGCGCAGATTAAAGCTATCACCGGCGCGCACATTGCCAGGGTACAGCGGGCAGCTGACATCCGCCGTGCATGTGGTGAGCGTCTCGGTGGCCACATGCAAACCAAACGGTTTCACCACGAAGCTGTCGTTACCTTGCATCAGCAAATCCGGCTGCCCCGCGACTTGCTCGGTGTATTGCGCGTTAAGGGTCAGCTGACCGGCATCTGGGTAAGTCACGGTGAAATTCGCGCGGGCATTGGCATCGAAACTTAAGCTTACCGGCGTGGGGCTGGCGGCGTTGGTGCCTAGAGAAGTGCTGTTGACGCTGAGCGCTAAGGTGCCGGTGCTCGGGTTGCTGTAGTTAAACCAGAAGCCAACGTTTTTATTAACATTGGCAAAGGCCGGCACACAGGCCTGGCTGGCGTCGTCTTTCTTCACCGCGCTGATCTGCACCGCCGACGACGGCTTGCCGGAGGTCTGCGTGGGCACATCGAAGATAAAACCGCTGTCGGCAAAAGCAATGTCGCAACTGTTGCTGCCGGCACTGAGGTTGCGGCACTGCGCGGTGTTATTCGCGCTTGGGCTAGAGGCGCTCACGGCCACAGTGCGTGTTCCAGCCGTGGTATTACGCAACGCCACCGTGGCACTACCGCCGGTCACGGTTAGCGGGTTTTGCGCCCAGCCAGTACCAGCCAAGGTGACGCTCACAGGGTCGGTATACAGCTGAGTACACGCGCTATCGCGGCAGGCTTTCACGGTGACGGTTTCTGGCGAGCAGGTCAGGCCATTGCCGTCATGCTCCAGCCTGATATGGTCGATCAGCACCGGCGTGGTAATGCCAAAGCGTGAACATACCTGCACGTTATCCAGCTCATGGATATTGCGCGAGCCACCCGTAGAGCCGGTAAACGAGAGCAAGAAGTTCTGCGGCAACGGTGCCTGATTCACATCGGCGCGCGCATCAAAGTTGGCGATCAGGTTTTGGTAGCCGCTGCCAGTATCGCGATCAACGCGCAGATACACTTTGCCGGCCTCGCGGCCATCCATCACCAGTTTGTAGCGATGATTCGGCCCCGGCGTGTTGCCGCCAATATCGACCCCCGGGTTTAGCGAGCCGGTACCGGCCAAATAGCGGTAGCCATTTAAGCGAGACCCCGAACCTCGAATTGCTACCGAGTCGCGGCGGAAGCCCACGCCCCCCACACGCCCCTCACTGGCACGGGAGAAATTACCGTACTCATCAACACCTAGCCCCAGCCAACCGCCGGCAAAACCATTGATCCGTGGGTTAGAGTTTGTGCGTTGCGCGTAGCCTAACGAACCACCGTAGCTGCCGGGAATTGGAGTGATGCTTTGATCGGACAAAATCACCGCCACCCCATCGGCGCCGCGACCATTGCTAGATCCTGCATAGGCGAGGTAGTCGAATTCCACCTCCAGATAGTTGCCGTCAGCGGGAAAGACGCGCTGCAGCGTGGCCAACGTAGCCTGGCGATTTTGTGCTTCGGTTAAGCGCAGCCGGTTACTGATCAGTGCAGGACTAAAGTTGCCGGATGAACGAGACAGCGCCCAATCGGCGCCGGGCGCGGTGCGGTCAAAACTGTCGTTAAAGCACGCCAAGCGCAACGGACAGGTCTTACGTTCACGCATTAACGCGGCGATTTGGCTATCCGACAGCGGCCGATCAAAGATGCGCACCTCGTCGATCTGGCCGTTGAAATATCGCCCGCGAAAGCCTTGGTCATTGGCGATTTGGAAAGGGTCGGTATTGCCGCGTGGCGTGCCAGAGTAATTACGCTGCCCAGCCAGTGCACCATTGATATAAATACGCTGATCGCCCGGGGCATAACGCAACACGATATGCGTCCATTGCCCCACCGGCACACTCACAGTGCTATCAAACTGGCGCGTGCTGTTGGGGCCTGTGGTTTGCCACCACCAGTTCACCCGGCCGTTGGGCTTTAAGTGAAACTCGTAGTTTTCATCCTTCGAGGCAATGGTCATCAAACCGCTACGCGGTAAGCTGGCGGGCTTAACCCACACCGCCAAGGTGAAGTTGTCATCCATGGTTAAGCGGTTGTCGTGCGGATGCTCGATGTACTGCTGCCTACTGGTATCAAACACGCCATAACCACAAGTACCTTCACCCGCCACAATCGGCAAAGCGGGGTCTAAATCAAGATTGGTTGCGCCGCGCTTCACCGCTCCGTGCATCGCATTGGGCGAGTCATCCAATACTTCGTTGCCATTGCCACTCCAGATGGCTTCGTTCATCGACCAACTGAGCACTGGCGTGAGCGGCGCCGCGCACGCATCACCGGGGGCGCTGTACGAAACTTGTGCGTTTTTATCGAGATAAATATTGCGCGCTGTGATCGCACCAAAAACTTTTGTATTTTCTTTCAGTAGAGCTGGGTCACCCTGACCGTTTCCTGAGGCCGCATAGAAATAACCGCTGGCGGTGCTGCCCTTTTCAAACTCCAGCTTACTGTATGCATAAAGATAAAACAGATCGGGGGTTCCGGAACTATTATTCCCCGAGGAGTTAATCAATGAATTTTCGCCCAGTTTGAAATCATCACGTACAAACCATCGAACCTGAGCATTACTTGAAATCTTAACGCTGGAATTTTTACTAGAGTCAAACTTACCAACCCAATAATCTCCCGGCGAAAGCGTCAGCTCCGCCCCGTCACCCAATACAAGCTTATCGATATAAAAAGTCTGCCCAGCGCCAGCAATGGTCAGCTTGGCATTTTTTCCAAGCTTTATTTCTTTGTATTGATTAGTGCCATCCCCTGAAAGAGCACCCGACCTGTTATCAGCCAAAATATATTCCGCTTTATAGCCACCCATATCAGGAAAAGCACCAGCGCTTTGCGTAGGCACCGAGCCACCACTGGCCGCACAATCCGAGCTACCGCAAGTGTTGTTATTGCCCTTCTTTTCGATCGACTGCACCGGCAAGGCTGTCGCTGGGTTATCAAGCAGCACAGCATTTTGCTCAAACGTGACCTTGCCGCCATTACTGGCCGACCCCACGTACCAGCTCTGAATACCGCCTGGAAAGTTCGCTTCACAGCTACCGACATCTGCCCAAGCAGGTAGTACTGTGAAAACTCCCAACAAGCCAATCCAGCGCATATTCATCATCGCTCCACCACGGCTTCCAAACGGCGAAAGGCATAATCAGGACGCGTATCAGGCGAGCCGTTTTGTGCCACGGCTTGCAGTTGGTAGATGGTTAACGCCGCACCATCTTCGCCGGTGTAGCCGTTACTCGTGCACGTAACGGCCACTGTGTACTCACTGAGACTGCCGGCCATGACTGGGCTGCCCGCGCAGGCGCCGCCATTCAGCGCTTGGTAAATGCCCCACTCCAAACCTGCGCGGGCGGCTTGGTAGGCCCGCGCCTGTTGGATGAGCAGGCTGCCGGTGGCGCTTTGATTGCTGGACAGGCGCGCCATGGCGATCACCACCACAGTGACAATAATCACCACAAACATCGACGCCACCAGCGAAAAGCCGCGCTGGCGTTGTAACCCTCGCGGCACCGCTAACTTAGGGCGCATTGTCGACGTGAACCTGCTGCAGTAATTCAATGGTTTCGCCTTCAATCGTCATGGCCAGACGCAAAGTCACCAAGCCCGCGCGCTGCGGCGTGCCCGGCGCATAGGTAAAGCTGCACGCGCTGAGCTTATCCACCAGCAACTCGTCGGTGCCGCTAAATGCCGGGGTTAGCACCGTACGCGTATAACGTAGCAATTGATTGCCGCTACAACGGTAACCAATCACCTGATCGGCCAAATAAAAGCGACGCTCGGGCGAGGCAAACGCAAAGCGAAAGTCGCTGCCATAGCCTGAGAGCGTCACCTGGGTTTCGTTACCCGCTATACCGGTGGCGGCAAAGCCAGCGCCGGTGGGGCTGATCACTCCGGGGTTGGCATACGCCCACACATTGCTGCCCGCCACGGGGCTGCCGCCTGATTCGGCGCCAATGTTGTACACCACCAACCAGCGCGCCCCCGCCACACTCAAACTGGGGTGCAGCACCTGAAACGCCGAGCAGTTGCCCGTAACCGTGCACGCCGGGTCGCTGTTGTTGGTGCTAAAACGCAGGCTATCGCCACCTACCCGATTGGGCCGATAGCGCCCGGCGGCCAGCACGTTGAGCATGTCCATGTCATTGCCCTGTACACGCACCGAATTAGGCACCGCCAAGCGGATATCCCGCGCAATGCGATTGAGCGCCGACGCGGCTAAATCGACCAACTCAGCACGCCGGCTTTGCGCCACAAAGCCTTCAAGCGGGCGCGATAGCACCGCGCTGATCATCACCGCAACCACCCCGGCCAGGGCAATCACCATAACCAGTTCCACTAAGGTAAACGCGCGCTGTGTCTGTCGTGGCATAGGCACCTCAGTACCGTGTCCGGTAGCCGCGTAGCAGCAGCGCCTGACCTTGTGGATCAGTCACGGTGACGTCCACACTGAGTACCGCGCCAGCAGGCACGCCATTCCACGCTGCGCCATTAGCCACCGCCACTTGAATGCGGTAATTGCTTAAACCCGCCAGCGCATTGCCGGAGGAGTCACGCGCGCCGTTATCGTTCAGCCCGTTGTAGTCACAGACGTTATCAAACAAAGCACGATTGCCCGGCGCGCTGGGGCATTCGTTGCCGGTGCTGGGGTCGAGATAAGGCTGGGTAAGGATTTCTTCCAGATACGCCTCGGCAATCGCCAAGGCTTGTTGGCGCAACATAGGGTCTGCGGAGCGCGCCGTGATGCTGGCCATGGCGCTGAACAAGGCCGAGGCGGCAATACCGATGATCACAATACTGATGATCAACTCCACCAGCGTCATGCCGCGCTGGCGTTTCATAGCTGGCCTTTCACGTAACCGCTGCCGGCGGTGACGTTCAGGGTAAAACTACCAATACCGGCACTGGCGGCGGCGCTGCGGCCTTGCGAGTCAAACACCACGGGGAAACCCGTCGTGCTTACCGTCACGCCGTTAGGCACGGCACTGTTGCCATACGGCGGCTGGCCCTCATACGGGTCAACCACCGCCACCCAGCTGCTGCCATTGGCGCAATTTTGGTTGCGCTCGAGCAAGTAGCCCGATGCTTGGCTCAAGCTCACCCGCACTTGGCAATTGCTGGCTACCGCAAGCTTTTGCGCATAACGCACGGCGGCGAGGGTTTCTTCGTAAAACAGGCGGTCGTCAAATTGCACCCGCGAGAAAAAACGCGGCCCCACCACTGCTGCCAAAATGCCGAGGATGACAATCACCAAAAGCAATTCGACGAGGGTGAAGCCGCGCATAGGGATTGCTTATTCAACAACCACCGTCATTACGCGTAATGACAGGCGAAGGACGGTTTTGGTTAGGATTTGCCGCTTGGTAAGTCACATTGCACCCGCCTGCGCCTGCGGTGTAGCCGGTGATATTGTAAGTGCGCGTAGCGTTAGCACCTCCCCCACCACCTGATGCAGCAAAACCACTAACGTTTGCAGCAAGATCAATACCGCTCGCATTAGCCCTTGGGTAGCCATTACGCATCGTAATGTTCAAACCCTCTAATGGAATTTGTGCATTAACCGCGGTGCCATTCACTAAATGCACTGAGTGCGCAATGGCTGCCGATGACTTCAAACTACCCTCTAAACCTTGCAGCGACGCAATACGCGCACTCTGGCCAAAGTCGGCAAAACGAGGCAAAGCAAATGCCGCCAATATTCCCAAAATTACAATCACCATGATGAGTTCAATCAGGGTGAAGCCTTGGTTAGCATTGCGCATTCGCTATACCTCTTAGTTTTAACAACCGTTAACTGTGGCCACAACTGTAGAGGGCCCAGTATTACCAGCGGTGTAGACAACTTGGCAGTTGGTGCCTGTGTACCCTTGAACGGTATAGGTTATTGAGGCACCAGCAGCAGCACCGCCAGCAGTAGCCGCAAAACCATCTACTTGGGCAGCCTCGTCGATACCAGCCGCATTCGCTGTTGGGTAACCAGCCACCATAGTAATATTGACACCCTCAAGGGTAACGCTAGCGTTGGCCGCTGCACCTGCAGCAACCTGCGCGGAGTGCGCAATGGCTGAGGCAGAGCGCAAACTACCCGCCAAGCCATTAATCGAAGCTATGCGAGCTTGACTGCCAAAGTCAGCAAACCGCGGCAACGCAAAGGCGGCCAAGATGCCCAAAATTACAATCACCATGATCAGTTCGATCAAAGTAAAACCACTTTGTTGCTTTTTCATACGTACATGGACCTCATGCCGTGTTACTGAAAGGTAACGGTGACTTCACCGTTATTGGCGTTGTATTGAATATTGTCGTTACCACCATCTAGGTTGTAAGCGAACGTGCAGATAGTGGTAGCCGCCGTAACGGTGTAATCCGGGTTGGTGCCTGTAATCGTTGGCGCCGAGCCTTGCAAAACGTTGTTAAACACTTCGCCGCAGGTTGCAACACTCATTGCAGTAGTGGCCGGCAGTGTACCCGCCCCGCGATTGATACCGATCGGCCAGCCGTTGGCGTTGACATCCACAGTGCCGTTGCCGAAACCCGCCACGTTTTGCTGGCAGTTAGTGCCGCTACAGCCCTGCGAGCCGCCGTTGCGGTTAACTTCCCATTGTGAACGCACTAGCAAAACGGCCGAGGCTAAGGCGCCGGCGGTACCGCGCACTGCCGCTTCGTGAGCATCTTTGGTGGCGTTGATAAAGCGCGGCAAGGCCACGGCAGCCAAAATGCCAAGAATGGCGATGACCACGATCAGTTCAATCAAGGTAAAACCGCGTTGACGCATAGGGCCTCCTAGAGCTCTAAGCGGCGGATGTACCGGCGCAATTCCTCAGCGCTGACGTCGTCCATTTCGTACACGGCCGCAGTGCCGTTTTTCGGCACATTGTGTGAACTATTTAACACTTCAGCGCCTAAGCGTCGAATCTCCAGCGCCAAAATGCCGCCTTCCTCAGGCGTTATCCATCGTGCTTGCAAGCGATATACCACCCACTTGCGATCTGTTAGGTAATGCCAGCACCCCGGCTGCGGCGCTGCGTTACCTTGCAACTCGCCGCAATACTGCTCGGGCTGCCAGCTCAGCAGGGTGAACGGGTTCACCGCGTGCAGATCCGGCGCCGGCTTGCCAGCGGCCATGGCTTCGGCCACTTCGGCCAACACGCTGTCGGCCAAACTGCCGCGAATCGCCGCCACCGTGCGCTGTTCAAGCACTGCGCTGGCGCGCTCTAACATCATCCACGCAACACTGCCGCCCAACAGACTTAGCACCAGTGTGACAACAATTCTCAGGCGACTGATTTGCTTATCTTGAGCATAGTCGGGGTGACTCACATTTTCCCCTTGGCCGCCGACGACAGTTCCCACATCGGCAGGAACACGCCCAGCGCCAACACCAAGACCATAATGCCCAGCGCCACAATCAAGATCGGCTCAATAGCATCGGCAAGGCGTTTTAAGTCGTAGTCGACCTCTTGTTCATAGAAGTCGGCCACTTCAAGAAATAATGAATCCAGCGAGCCGGTTTCTTCGCCGACCGCCATCATTTGCAAGACCAACGGTGTAAACAGCCCGGTATTGGCCGCGGTGCGGGTGAGCGCTTCGCCACGCTCGACCCCGGCGCGCATCTCGATGATGGCATTGCCGATATACAAGTTGCCGACGCTGCCGGCATTCACCGACAAAGTTTGCAGAATCGGCACGCCAGACTGGTACATCATGGCGAAGGTGCGCGAGAAACGGCCCAAGGCGATGCGCTCAAAAACACCGCCCACGATGGGCAGGCGCAGCTTGGTTTTGTCCCACCACAAGGCGCCATCATCGGTTTTGATGTAGCGAAAAAACGCCACCAAACTGCCGACCAGAATCAGCAACAGCAGCCACCAATAATTGACCATGAAATCGGACATGCCGATCAAGATGCGCGTGGGCAGCGGCAGTTCGGCGCGAAACTGCTCGAACACTTTGGCAAACGCCGGAATCACAAACAGGTTGATCACCGTCAGCGCCACGCCCATGGCCAGCATCACGAAGGTGGGATAACGGGTGGCCTGCTTGATGCGCTTGCGGGTTTCGCGCTCTAGCTCCAGATAGCCGGATAACTCACCGAACGCGACATCCAACTTACCGGTGTTTTCGCCGACGTTAATCATGCTGATAAACAGCGGCATAAACACTTTAGGGTGCTGGCGCAGCGCAGCCGCCAAGCTCATCCCGGACTCCATGTCCGTGGCCACTTCTTGCAGCACCTCGGCAAAAAACTCGTTACGCCCAGATTCGGCCAAGCCGCGCATGGCGCGAATAATGGGCACGCCGGCTTTGTTCAGGCTGCGCATCTGGCGGCAGAAGATAATCAGTTCTTCCAGCGCCACCTTGCGGCGCTTAAAGCGCTGGCGGATTTGCTGCAGCACATCGTCGCCGCCCGCCCCGCTCGCGGCTTGCTCTTCAATCGCCAGCGGGGTGATGCGCTGCGACTGCAAGGTTTGCGCAACAGCCTGCGCATTGGCGGCACTGAGCACACCAGAGACCTTAGCGCCCTGCGCATTACGCCCCTGATAGTGAAACTCGGCCATTACACGGCGCCTTCCATGCTATCCGTCAGCGTGGCGCACACCTTGAGTACCTCCTCGACACTGGTCACGCCAGCCAAGGCGTAGTCCAGCGCGCAGTTGGCCAGTGGCCGGTAATTGGGGTTGCGCTTGGCCGCTTGAGCGAAGGTTTCCGGATCGGCGCTGCGCAGGGCGCTGACCATGGCATCGTCCATTTCCAGCAGCTCATACACACCGATACGACCGCGATAGCCTGTGTTATTGCAGTGGTGGCAGCCATTGCCATGCTTGAACTTACGCCCCTCTAGCGAATGCCCGGCGAGGCTTTCCAGCCACACACGTTGCTGCAAGGCGGGCTCGTACTCTTCCATGCAGTTTTCGCAGATGCGGCGAATCAAGCGCTGCGCCAACACGGCATTTAACGAGGTAGCGACCAAGAACGGCTCGGCGCCCATGTCGATCAAGCGCATGGCCGAGGTCATCGCATCGTTGGTGTGCAAGGTGGATAGCACCAAGTGACCGGTCAGTGCGGCGCGCAGGCCGATTTCGGCGGTTTCTTGGTCGCGCATCTCACCAATCAGCACGATGTCCGGGTCTTGGCGCAACGCAGCGCGCAACACGCGGGCGAAGGTCAGGTCGATCTTGGCGTTGACCTGCACTTGGTTGATACGTGGCAGGCGGTATTCCACCGGGTCTTCCACGGTGATGATTTTTTTATCCGGGCTATTAAGCTCCGACAGCCCGGCATACAGGCTGGTGGTTTTACCCGAACCTGTCGGGCCAGTGACCAGCACCAGGCCAAACGGGCGCTGCAGCAAACGGCGAAAACGCGCCAGCAAATCCGCCGGCATGCCGGTTTTATCCAGACTAAACACGCCGGCTGACTGATCGAGCAGACGCATCACCACCGACTCGCCGTATTGCACAGGCATGGTCGAGACACGCACGTCGAGGCTGCGGTTTTTCACCCGGATATTGAAGCGGCCATCCTGCGGCAGGCGTTTTTCCGAGATATCCAAACCGGACATGATCTTTAAGCGCATCACCAAGGCTGAGGCGATGCGTTTTTCTTTCATCACCTGCTCGTTGAGCACACCGTCGATACGCTGGCGGATGCGCACCACGCCTTCGTCGGGCTCGATGTGAATGTCCGAGGCCTTCATTTGCACGGCGTCTTCAAACAAGGTTTGCAGCAGGCGCACCACCGGCGCTTCGGTGTTGCTGTCGTCCGACAGGCGGGCGAGGTCGAAGTCGCTGTCGGCGAGGTCTTCTTCCAGCTCACCGGCAATCGAGGCGATTTCGCTGGTGCGGCGATAGACCAGCTCAAGGGTCTCGACCAGCTCGCCTTCGCGCACCACCGCCGGCAGCAGACGGTCTTTTAGGTGGTGTTCGAGGGCGTCCATGGCCATTAAGTCGAGCGGGTCGCTCATGGCCACGCGCAAGCCTTCCGGCTCTTTGGCCAGCACCAGCGCGCGGTAGCGGCGGGCCATGGTTTCCGGCAGTTTTTGGATCAGTTCTTGGTTGAACTTAAAGTGCTTAAGCTCGATAAACGGCACTTGCAGCTGCTCGGACAACGCCTTAAGCAAACGCACTTCGGTGACAAAGCCCATGTCCACCACAGTGCGGCCGAGCTTAGTGCCGGCGCGTTTTTGTTCCTGCAGGGCGAGGCCCAGCTGCGCATCGGTTAATAGCCCGGCTTGGATCAGCACATCGCCGATGCGCAGTTTTTTCCGTTGGCCTTGTTCTTCACTCATCGCCTAATTCCTTCAGCAGCGCGGCTAAACGACTGCGCGCGTAATCGGCAGAAGCACCTTGCAAGCTGCCAGTAGCCAAGCCCAACCGGTAATGATTGCTCGCCGTACGCAGGTCGCCCAGTTGCTCCAGCGCGATGGCCAAGCCGAGCTGCCAGCTGCCTTGGCCCGCTTGATAGCGCAGCAACTCTTGATAGCGCTCGGCGCTTTGCGCCCAGTTGCCGGTTTGCTGGTAAGTGGCAGCGAGCAGCGCGTGGTAGGCCGGGTCTTTAGCCAGCGGCGGTAGATAACCACTTAAGGTTTGCGCCGCAGCGGCGGCTTGGCCTTGCTCCAGCTGGCCCCGCGCTAAGAGCATGCGCAGCTCGCTGTTTTGCGGATGACGGGCGATTTGCCCCGGCAGCCAGCTCTGTAGCTGATTGATTTGCCCGGCGGCCAAATACGCTTTGGCCAACCAAGCGCTGACTTCGCTGTTGTCCGGCTGCTCACGCTGGGCGGTTTCCAGCAAGGTGATAGCGCCTAAGTAATCCTGCGCGAGCATGGCTTGCTTGGCGCGACTCAGCTCGTCTTGGCGACGCGGGGTGACTTTAATCTGTGTGTTCGCCGTTGGCTGGGCGCGCACCGCTGGCGCCGTGTTAGCCGTGTGAGTGGCAGGCTGTGTGGGCTCTGCCGGCGGTGCACTGACCGGCACGGCGAACAGCTCAACCGGCTCGCTGGCTTCTTCGGCAATCGGCAGGTCGGTTAAGTCCAGTTCGGCCTCGGCGGCGCGCGGGGTGACTTCTAGCCACAGCTGCCAACGATCGGCGGCGCTTTCGAGGCGATCATCCACTTGCAAGGTGCCGCCTAGGGCCACCAACAGCAGCTGCACATCATTACCTTGCGGCTCTAAGCGCCACGACAACACCAGTGGCGCACGCTGCACGCGGCCTTGCTGCAAGCCTTGCGGCAGTGCGGTGGCGGGCAGGCGAATGCTGATGGCGCCGTCTTCGTCTTTGCGCTCGTAGCTCACGGGTTTATCCAAGAGCAGCTGCAAGACAAAGCGCTCGCCTTGGTTTTGCGGCAGCACGGCTTGAATCTGCGCCAAGGCCGGCGCCGGTGTCACAGCAGGCACCACAGGTGTTGGAGCCTGCACTACCGCTGGGGCTGGCTTGGCGGCCGGGTCAAAAATCACTTTCAAAGACATACCGAGCAGAATCGCCAGCAGCGCGCAGCCACCTAGCCAAGCGAGTAACGGGCGCTTGCGACTAAGGCGGTCTTGCAGGCGCTCGTCGGGGTCGTCATCCACCGGCGCCATGCCGGCAAACGGTGCGGTTTCTTCCGGGCTGGCGCGGCGTGCTTCTAAGTCACGCAGCATCTCATTGACCAGACTCATCGCCACCTCCTTGTTCGGCGTTGGCGACAGTGGGCAGCCACGGTTGCAACCAGTTCAACAAGGCAGGCGCTTGCCACAGGGTTAACGCCACGACCAAACCGGCGGCCACGCCCCAAGGCCAGCGAGGCTGAGCGTTCGCTGGCCCCTGCACGCCTTCGGTATCGTCCAAGGCGCGCTGGACAAAACTGCGCGGAATGCGTCGCTGGCCTTTGCCAAAGCCGACCATCAGCGCCTTGTGCGCGACGATATTGATCAGCCGCGGCACGCCCCGCGTACCCTGCGCCAGCAAGCGCAGCGCGGCGCGTTCAAACAAGGCCGGGCCGTTGTAACCAGCCACGCTCAAGCGATGATTGAGGTAACGCTCAATCTGCTCGCCCTCAAGCTGCTTGAGGCGATAAGAAAAGGTGATCCGCTGACGCAACTGGCGGAAGCGTTCCTGCCCTAGCACGTCATCCAACTCGGGCTGGCCGAACAACACCACCTGCAACAGTTTGCTGCGCTCGGTTTCTAGGTTAGTCAGCAAGCGCAGCGCTTCTAAGGTGTCATCCGGCAGGGCTTGTGCTTCATCAATCAGCAGCACACAGCTACGCCCGGCGTGCGCCAGCTCGATCAGCTTTTGGTTAATCGCTTCCAGCAGGGCAATTTCGCCAAGGCTATCGGCCTCTACCAAGCGCAGCTCGCGGGCCACCGCGCGGCGCAAACCTTCTGGGGTCAGGCACGGGTTGGGCACATAGGCGAGCTGAAAGCGCTCGGCGTCGAGGCTGTTGAGCAAAGCGCGGCACAACAAGGTTTTGCCGGTGCCCACTTCGCCGCTGATTTTGATAAAGCCCTCACCTTGCTCCAGCGCCACTAAGAGCAAGTTCAAGCACTCCTGATGGCCCGGCAAGCGCACCATGAACTCGGTGTTCGGGGTCAGCGAGAAGGGCATTTCGCGCAGCCCATAGAAGGCCTGATACATGACTTACCTCAGCACCTTGAAGGCTTCGGCGCTGTCTTGAATCTGACGCAGCCAAGTTTCGTTATTCGCCACCACCACCGGGCGCAGCAGAATCACCAGCTCACTCTTTTGCAGGGCTTTGCGTTGCTGTTTAAACAAGCCGCCAATCACTGGCAGCTGTGTGGCCCACGGCAAACCGGCGTCGGTGTTGTCGTTGGCGTTTTGCATTAAGCCGCCGATCACCACCACTTGGCCGCTTTTGGCGCGCACGATGGAGTCCGATTGACGGGTGGTCGACAGCGCCAGCGGCAGGTTGAACTCGGCATCACCGAGCAGAATAGATTTGTTCTGGTCTTCGACCTTGCTGATAGTCGGGCGCACATGCAGCGTCACGTCGTCACGCTGGTCGATTTGCGGGGTGACATCTAAGGAGATACCGGAGAAGAACGGCGTCAGGGTGATGTCCAAATCTGGCGAACTGGTGCCACCAGAGGTGGTTGTGGTGGTGGTCGAGACGTCGGTGACGAAGTACTCATCAGTGCCGACTTTAATCACCGCTTTTTGGTTATTCAGGGTGGAAACCCTTGGGTTAGACAGCACGCGCACTTCACCTTGGGTTTCGAGCAGCTCAATCGCGCCTTCGAACTTGCCGAAGTCAAAGACAAAGCCAAACACCCCATCAATACCTGTGCTGCCGCCTAGCGCAGCACCACCAGCCGTGACGCCTTTTTGCCCTGAGAAGTACTGCCAGTTCACCCCAGCCTGAAAGCCATCGTCGAGGCGTACTTCGAGAATCTTCGCTTCCAGCACCACTTGGCGCTGCAAGTTGCGCTGCGCTTGAGCGAGGAAGCTTTCCACCGCTTGCTGATCGCTCACCGAAGCGCGCACCACCAACAGGCCTGCCTGCGGGTTAACCACCACGCTGTTGGCGTCTTCGCCGCCGATAATCATCGCCACCACAGTTTGCAACTCGGCCCACAGGTCGGAGGTGCTGGTGGTAGTCAAACGGCTGGCCGGCACTGTGCTCGAGCTGGTGCTGGTGGTAGTGCCGCCACTGCTGGAGTCCGAGCTATTGCTGGTAGTGGCTTGCCCGGAGCTGACTTGGGTTTCTGACACGCCTTCACGCTGCACGTTGAGGTAATCGACATCGTAGGTGCGGGTGATTACCTGATTGGGCAGGATGCGATAGCCGTAGGCAGTGCGCTGGAAGTCAAACCCGTACACATCGCGCACCGCCGCCAAGACTTCTTCGAGGGTGACGTTTTTCAAGTTGAAGGTAATCAGCCCATCCACTTGCGGGGCGACCACTAGGTTTTGCCCGGCGCCTTCCATCAGGCTTAGAAAGAATTCGCGCGCCGGCATATCAATGGCCGACACATCGAAACGCGGGCCACTGCGCACCGGCAGGTTGTCGTAGTTAAGCGGCGGAATCAGCGCCGCCTGCACCGCCGCCGGTGGGCGATTGTGTTCGCGACTTTGCTTCAGCGCTTCGTCTAGCTGGCGGTTGGTCTGCTCGTAGAGTTGCTGCTCACCATCACGAAACGACTGGCATGCGCTTAAGCTCAAGGCCCCCAACAGCAGTAGCACGGTTAGCGAATGTGTTGGTTTGATCATGGTCGACTCTTCGTTATGACCGGGCGCGCCAAACGCACTGTGCGCTGCTGACCGGCGTGTTCTAAGACAACGTCTGCTTTATTGATCGCCACCAGCTGATGCCCGCCAATACGGTCACCCACGCTTAGGCTTTGGCCGTTAATCATGGCGCGCACCGCCCCCCGGCGGTCACGCAAGATGGCTTGTAGCTGCAAGGTTTCTTCACTGGCTTGCGCAGCAGACACGGCGGCTTGCCCTGCCGGTGGCAAGGTTGGGTCGACGGCCGCCCAAGCGCTAGCCGCGCCCAGCAGCGCGCTGGCTAACAGGGCCAACTTAAACACCGATCCACTCCGCTGAACGGCTCAAGGTATAGACCTCCAATTCGATCTCAGCATGACTCGGCCCGGCCTCACCGACCCGGTAATCCAGACGCTGCCAATACAGCCGCCAGCCACTGCCTTCCACTTGCTGCAAATACTTCAGCACATAGAAATAACTGCCCGATAACTGCATGCGTACCCCGTGGCGATACAGCACCGCTACCGGCGGCGCGTCAGTTTTATCTGCATCGGGTTTATCGGCATCAGGCTTAGATAACTGCAGCGGCTCGCTAAAACTACTGAGCGCATTGAGCTGCAAACCGGGCTGTTCTTTGAGCAAGGTTTGCAGCAGGTTTTTCATCTGTTGCGGCGAAATCAACGCCGCAGTCTGGCCATCCAACTGCGCCTGTAGCTGGTTCTGCCGGTCTTGCGCCGCCAACAGGCGCGTGCGGTAAGGCAAGTTCGGGTCAGCGGCGAGCTTGCCTTGCATGTCCGTTAGTGCACTCTGGTTGTCGTCCATTTGTGTCGACAGCTGACTCACCTCAGCGTGCTGTGCCTTGATCGCCGCCTCGAGCGGATCAACCACTACCAGCACATAGAGCATGCCGAACACGGCGAAGGCGACCAGCAAGGCCAAATTTTGCTCCCGTGCATTAAGCCCATACCAACGCGCTAACAAGGCTTTCATGGCGTGGCCTCCTGCAGGTCGCTGGACAAGCTGAAATGCTGGAAGCCCGCCTCATCGCGCTTGAGCTCAAACTGGCGAAACAAACGCCCGGTGAACGCGCCGTGGCCACCTAAAGAATCGAGATACGGTTTAACCTGCGCCTGACTGCTGGCATTGCCACGCAAGCGCAGCAGCGCCAAGCCTTCGTTAAGCTCAATGCGGGTCAGCCAGATGCCTTGCTGATGCCGCTCGGACAAACCTTGCAGCACACTGGCATAGCCGCCCACCGCAGCGCTGTCGAGCAGGCGCAGATAATCATCGAGGCGCTCCAGCTCGCGGTTCACCGCTTCCGCCTTGGCCAGCTCCAGCGGCAGGGCTTCATCGAGCACCGGCAGACGAAAGTTTTCTTCCAGCTGCTCACGTTCTTGCTGAATCAATTCGGCGCCAACGCGCAGCTGCGCGGTGCGCTGTTTGGCCTGCTGCAGCTGCCAGCCCAACCAACTGGCATGCGCGATCAACAGCGGCACCAACACAAACGCGCCTAGCTTGGCGTGACGCAGTAGCGGGGTGGATTGCCGGCGCGGCCGTTCGAGGCGATAGAGGTTGATATTGCGCATCAGGCCGACGCCTCCTGACGCAAGGCGCCACCTACAGCGGCTAAGCAATAAGCTTGGGTGCGCTCATCCAGCTCGGGGGCTTGAGCAAACAGCGCCGGCAGATCGAGGCGATCAATCCGCGCCGCCAAGCCGATTTTCAGTGCATCCAATACCGGCTCACTGGCGCGCTTGGAGGGCAGCAGTAATAAGCGCCCCACGGCACCTTTGCCGATCTGGCTTTCGTAGTAATCGAGCGAGCGCTGCACTTCCAGCAGCATGTTGTCGTAACCCTGCGCTAGGGCGTTTAGGCCCAGCTCGACACGGCGCACCATGTACAGGTCTTCACCCTGCTGCACGGTAATCAGACCTTCGGTGGAGCGCAGCCGCAGCAGCGCGGCATTAACCCCCGGCGCCGCAGCAAGCAGGCCAAGATTGCGGAAGGCCATTTCGGTGATATCGACATAGCGCAGCTTTAAGCCGGCTTCGCGCAGTTTGTGCCTTAGGTCTAACACCAGCGCTTTGCTGACCACCACCAGATAGGCCATCTTGGCGCGGCCACGGTAGGCATCATCCGGCAGGGTGAGGACGTCGAACACCACTTGCTCGGGGTCGTCGTCGATCAGGTCTTTGAGCCGCCATTGCAGCGCCTCGCGCAGTTCTTCATCGGGCACTTCGGGGCGATCGAGGAGCAGAAACTGGTAATTGGCCGGGTGCAAAACCACCACCGCTTCTTGCCCGGCAAGACCAAGGCTTTTCACGCTCTCGGCAAGACGCGCCGCTTGCTCCGCCTCGGCGCATTCGACAAACTGGCAGCAGGTTAAGGACGGCTCGCCTTCGTCGGCGCGCTCGACCTGCGCCACGGCAAAGCCCTCTGGCCCGAACTCAATACCGACCAGCCCCCCAGCCGTGTTTTTCTTTTTTTTCTTAAACCAGTTCAAACTGGTTGCTCCCGGCAAAATGCTCCTCGCTTAGCCTGAGGATAGTCATTTGAACGTCAATTGCCAGCGCCAAGCCTTTTTATAGACACAACTTTTAATAGTTCCGCTAAATGATTGATCTTGCACTGTATGAACCCGAGATACCGCCCAACACGGGCAATATCATCCGCCTCTGCGCCAACACTGGCTTTCGCCTGCACTTAATCGAGCCGTTAGGCTTTGTGCTGGACGACAAACGCCTGCGCCGCGCCGGCTTGGACTACCACGAGTGGGCACGCGCGCAAGTGCATGCCTCGCTGGAGGACTGCCTCGCGGCGATTAAGCCGCAACGCGTGCTGGCCATGACCACCAAAGGCAGCCACTGCTACACCAAGGTGAGCTACCAAGCCGGCGACTTGCTGCTATTCGGCCCAGAAAGCCGTGGGCTACCGGTTGAGGTGCGCGAAAGCGTGCCGCCGGAGCAACGCATTCGCCTGCCCATGCTGCCGCAAAGTCGCAGCTTGAACTTGTCCAACGCTGCCGCCGTCGTAGTCTACGAAGCATGGCGCCAGCTGGGCTTTGTCGGCAGTCAAGACACGTAACGGCAAGCCGCAAAACGCAAACCCAAAAACGCAAAAAGGGCGCCGATCAGGGCGCCCTTTTTATATCGCTGAGAAACGCTGATTAAGCGTTGCCGGCAACCTGCTGCTGACGCGCCATCTCTTGGGCGAACAGCGCATCGAAGTTCACCGGTTGCAGCATCAGGGCCGGGAAGCTGCCCTTCACTACCAGGTTGTCGATGTTTTCACGCGCATAGGGGAACAGGATGTTCGGGCAGAACGCGCCCAAGGTGTGCGCCATTGCGCCCTGCTCCAGACCGCTGATCAGGAAGATACCGGCCTGCTCCACTTCAGCAATAAAGGCCACTTCGTCACCGACTTTCACTTCCACGCTCAGGGTCAGTACCACTTCGTGGAAGTCGCCTTCGAGCTGGGTGTGCTTGGTGTTCAGATCCAGACCTACTTGCGGCTTCCACTCTTGGCGGAAGATTTGCGGGGCTTTCGGCGCTTCAAAAGAAGAGTCACGCACGTAAATGCGCTGCAGCGAGAATTGTGCTTCTTGCTCAGTAGCTGCGGCGGCGCCGTTGGCAGTTTGTTCAGTCATGGAATAAGTCCTTCTTGTTGGAATGCTTACCCTGCAAGCAGGGCATCGAGTCGACCGGCGCGTTCTAGAGCATAGAGATCGTCGCAACCGCCGACATGAAAATCGTTAATCCAGATTTGCGGCACTGAGGTGCGCCCGGCTTTGCGAGTCATCTCGTTGCGCACCGCGGGGCGGCCATCGACGGAGATATCCTCGAAGCTCACGCCCTTGCGCTCCAGCAGCTGCTTGGCGCGCACGCAGAATGGGCACCATTGGCTAGAATACATCACCACGCGGGCCATTACTTCACCAAAGGCAGCGCGTCTGCACGCCAGCTGGCCACACCGCCAGACAGCTTGGCGACTTGGAAGCCCGCCTTGCCCAGCGCTGTGCACGCAGTACCGGCGTGCATACCGTTCTCGTCCACCACGATCACGGTTTTGTCTTTGAACTTGTCCAGCTCGCTGATGCGGCTAGCCAGTTTGTCGTTAGGGATGCTCACGGCCCCGGCGATATGCCCGGCGGTGAAATCTTTCTTCGGACGAATATCCACCAGCACGGCAGTGTCTTGGTTGACCATCGCAGTCAACTCACGCGCCGTTAGGCTGCGGCCGCTGCGGCGGGTTTCGTTAAGAATGAACAAGCACAACAACACCACAAAGGCAGTGCTGAGCAGGTAGTGATTGGAGACGAATTCGATCAGCTGGGAAAACATGACGCGTGCGACTCAGGCAGCAAAAACAGGCGGGCCAGTATACACGCCAAGCGGCCGCTGGGAAGGCACGCCCCGCGTGGCGCGCCGTGCGGCATACGGGTAAAATGCGAGCCCTTCCTAATTAGCTAGCGAAAGTCTGTTGCCCATGTCCCTGCGCAAACCTCTGGTTCTGATGATCCTCGACGGCTTCGGCCACAGTGACAACCCCGAGCACAACGCCATCTACGCGGCCAACACGCCGGTGCTGGATGCGCTCAAAGCTCGCCAACCGCATGGTTTGATCTCAGGCTCTGGCATGGATGTCGGCTTGCCAGACGGGCAAATGGGCAACTCCGAAGTCGGCCACATGAACTTAGGCGCAGGCCGCGTGGTGTACCAAGACTTCACCCGCGTGACCAAAGCGATTCGGGACGGCGAGTTCTTCGCTAACCCCGCCATCACCCAAGCGGTAGATAAAGCCGTTAGCAACGGCAAAGCCGTGCACGTGCTGGGCTTGCTGTCTGATGGCGGCGTCCACAGCCATCAAGAACACCTCGCCGCTATGGTCAAGCTGGCCGCCGAGCGCGGCGCCGAGCACATTTATGTGCACGCCTTCTTAGATGGCCGCGACACGCCGCCGAAAAGCGCCGCCGACTACATTGGCTACCTCGAAGAAGAACTCGCCAAGATCGGCAAAGGCCGCATCGCCAGCCTGACCGGCCGCTACTTTGCTATGGACCGTGACAACCGCTGGGATCGCGTCGAAAAAGCCTACCGCCTGATTGTCGATGGCGACGGCGAATTTAACGCCGCCAGCGCGCAAGACGGCCTTGCCGCCGCCTATGCCCGCGACGAGAGCGACGAATTTGTGAAGGCCACTACCATCGGCGAAGCGGTTAAGGTGGCAGACGGCGACGCCGTGGTGTTTATGAACTTCCGCGCCGACCGCGCCCGCGAGCTGAGCCGCGCCTTTGTTGAGGCCGACTTCAGCGAGTTCGCCCGTAGCCGCGCGCCGCAACTGGCCGGTTTTGTGATGCTCACCCAGTACTCGGCGAGCATCCCCGCACCGTGCGCCTTCGCCCCCGAAGCGCTGACCAACGTGCTCGGCGAATACCTCGCCGACAAGGGCCTGACTCAGCTACGCATCGCGGAAACCGAAAAATACGCCCACGTGACCTTCTTCTTCTCCGGCGGTCGTGAAGAACCCTTCGCCGGCGAAGAGCGCATTTTGATTCCTTCGCCAGACGTCGCCACCTACGACCTGCAGCCGGAGATGAGCGCCCCAGAAGTCACCGACAAAATCGTCGATGCCATCGAAAACCAGCGTTACGACGTGATCATCGTCAACTACGCCAACGGCGACATGGTCGGTCACACCGGCGTATTTAGCGCAGCGGTAAAAGCCGTGGAAACCCTCGACAGCTGCGTAGGTCGCATCGTCGAGGCGCTGGAGAAAGTCGGTGGCGAAGCGCTGATCACCGCCGACCACGGCAATGTCGAGCAGATGGAAGACGAGTGCACCGGCCAAGCGCACACCGCACACACTTGCGAGCCTGTGCCGTTTATCTACGTGGGTAAGCGCGCCGTGACTATCCGCGAAGGCGGCATTTTGTCCGACGTAGCACCGACTATGCTGGCCCTGCTCGGCCTGCCGCAACCGGCGGAAATGAGCGGTAAAAATCTGCTGACAGGCATTTAATTACCGCATCAGATCGCAATAACGCCCTACCCCAGTGGTAGGGCGTTTTTTTTGGCTGAGGTAACCGGCATACTTAAGCCGTTATTCGCCCACCGTGGACCACCATGCGCCTGCCTCTTGCCGCTCTCTGCCTGCTGTTTGCATTACCTCTGCAAGCCGCCGACCCTGCCGATAAGGCGCAGACTCAGCGCGAACTTAAAGCCGCCGAAGACGACATCAAAGCCCTGCAAAAGCTGCTGGATAAAATCCGCACGGAAAAATCCGGGGTCGAAAAGTCGCTACAAAAAACCGAGCGACAAATGGGCGAGCTGGAAAAAGACGTTAAAGACATCCAGCAGCAGATGGACGAGTCCGAAAAAGAACTCGACAACCTGCAAGACGAGAAAAAAAAACTCCTTGATGCCAAGGCCGCCCAGCATCAGCAGATCAGCGTGCAGGCCCGCGCCGCCTTTCAAAGCGGTCGCCAAGAGTATCTGCGCCTGCTGCTTAACCAGCAGCAGCCGGAAAACTTAAGCCGCACGTTGACCTATTACGACTATTTAAACCAAGCGCGCCTAGAGCAGCTCGACACCTTCAACACCACTTTGCAGCAACTGGCCAATGTCGAAACCGATATCGCCAAACAGCAGCTGCAACTGGAAGGCCAGCGCGGCAATTTAGACATGCAGCTGGCCAAGCTCGAAGAAGTACGCAGCGAACGCAAAGCGCTGGTCGCTAAGCTCAACAGCAACCTGCGTCAGCAAGGCGGCAAATTAACCGCCAAACAAGCCGAGCAAAAACGCCTCAATCAAGTACTGGCCAGCATCGAAGCAGAACTGGCGCGGCAAGCCCACGAACGCGCCGAGCGCGAACGGCAAGCGCAGTTAGCCGCCGCGCAAACTCATCCGCAAACCGGCAAAGCGGTGATCGCAGTGAGCACCGGCAACGGTGTCGAAGGCCCTTTTGCTAAAGCCCGCGGCCGCTTGCCATGGCCGGTGAACGGGCAACTACTGGCTAAATACGGCAGCCCGCGCAGCGAAGATGCGCGTTTAAGCTGGGATGGCGTGTTACTCGGCGCCCCCGCCGGCAGTGAAGTACGCGCCATTCACGATGGCCGCGTGGTATTCGCCGAATGGCTACGCGGCGCCGGTTTGCTACTGATCGTCGATCACGGCGGCGGCTATTTAAGCCTCTACGGCTACAATCAAACCTTACTGAAGACCCCAGGCCAACACGTGCGCGCCGGTGAAACTATCGCCACGGTTGGCAGCAGCGGCGGGCAAACCACGCCCGCGCTGTACTTCGCCATTCGCCAACAAGGTAAACCCAGTGATCCCGGCCAGTGGTGCCGGACGCAGGGATAAGCGTCCGCAATTTCAGGAGAACCTGCATGCTTGCACTGCCCTTTAGCCGCACACTGCTGGCCGCCAGCCTCGCGCTGTGCACTGTGCTAAGCCCCTACGCCTTGGCCGAGCACGGCGACGACGAGAGCAAAGCAGCGCTGCCGCTGGATGACCTGCGCACCTTTGCCGAAGTGCTCGACCGCATCAAAGCCGCCTACGTTGAGCCGGTGGACGACAAAACCCTGCTGGAAAACGCCATTAAAGGCATGCTCAGCGGCCTCGACCCGCACAGCGCTTATCTAGAGCCGGAAGCCTTTAACGAGCTGCAAGAGAGCACCACCGGCGAGTTCGGCGGCTTAGGCATTGAAGTCGGCGTGGAAGACGGCATCGTCAAAGTGGTCAGCCCCATCGACGACACCCCAGCCGCTGAAGCGGGCATCGAAGCCGGTGATTTGATCATCAAAATCGACGGCCAGCCGACCCAAGGCTTAGGCATCAGCGAAGCCGTGGACAAAATGCGCGGCAAACCCGGCAGCAAGATCACCCTCACCTTAGTGCGCGACGGCGGCCTGCCGTTTGATGTCGAAATCACCCGCGCGGCGATCAAAGTACAAAGCGTGAAGCGCCAGATGCTCGAAGATGGCTACGGCTACCTGCGCATCACCCAGTTCCAAGTCAACACCGGCGAACAAGTCGGCAAGGCGCTGGATAAGCTGCAAAAAGACGCAGGCGGCAAGCTCAATGGCTTAGTGCTGGACTTGCGCAACAACCCCGGCGGCGTGCTGCAAGCGGCGGTGGAAGTGTCCGATCACTTCCTGCGTAAAGGCCTGATCGTCTACACCAAGGGCCGCGACAGCAACGCCGAGCTGCGCTTCTCGGCCACCCCAGCCGACAAGCTGGAAAACGCCCCGCTGGTGGTGCTGATTAACGGCGGCACCGCATCGGCCTCTGAGATCGTTGCCGGCGCCCTGCAAGACCACAAGCGTGCGGTGATTATGGGCACCGATAGCTTCGGCAAAGGCTCAGTACAAACTGTGCTGCCGCTGAATAACGAGCGCGCGCTAAAGCTCACCACGGCTTTGTATTACACGCCGAAAGACCGCTCTATTCAGGCCCAAGGTATAGTGCCGGATATCGAAGTGCAGCGCGCCCGCGTGACCCGCGAGCAAGACGATGACTTTGCCGGCTACAAAGAGGCCGACCTCGAAGGCCATCTGGGCAACGGCAATGGCGGCGCCGACAAGCCGAGCAAAGACAAGAAAGCGCGCCAAGAGCGTCCGCAAGACAACGACTATCAGCTCAATCAGGCACTGAACCTGCTCAAAGGCCTGAACATCACCCGCTCGCTATGAGCCGCGTGCGCGGCGTTAGCCTGTGTCTCTGCCTGCTCGGCAGTAGCGCTTGGGCTAACCCCGCCGCACCGCTACCCGGCAGCCTTGGGCATACCCAAGCGCTGCCGACATTACCCGCCGCCAACAGCGCCCCCACGCGCGACACGCTAGCCGCTCCTGTTAAGCCAACGCCGCCAAGCCCAACTCGCAAGGTAGCCGCACCCGCGCGAACACCAGCCGCACCGCTGCAAACAGAGCCCAACCAGCCCCAAGCCAGCAAACCGACGCCGCCCCCTGCGCCCAATGGTTATTGGCTGAGCATCATCATTGATGACTTAGGCGGCAATTTAGCCCGCGACCGCCAAGTGATGGCCCTAGCCCCAGAGATTGCGCTGGCGATCATGCCCGACACCGCGCACAGCAAAACCCTCGCCCACGAGGCGCGCGAGCAAGGCCGCACTATCCTGCTGCATATGCCCATGGCGCCGGCAACTGGGCCCTATGCGCTAACCCCCGAACAAAGCCCAAGCGAGCGCGCCGAGCGCCTGCAGCAAGCACTGCAACAAGTGCCCGGCGCCAGCGGGGTGAATAACCATATGGGTAGCCGCATGACCAGCGACGGCGCCGGCATGCAGCAACTGATGCAGCTGTTGGCCGCCAAGCGACTGTTCTTTGTCGATAGCCGCACTGCCGCCAGTACCCAAGCGGCGGCCAGCGCCCAACAAGCGCAACTGGCCAGCTTGTCGCGCGATGTGTTTTTGGATGATCAGAACGATCTCGCCCATATCCGCAGCGAATGGCGTAAAGGCATTGCACTGGCCAAACAGCAAGGCTCCGCGCTGTTAATTGGCCATCCCTACCCCGCCACCTTGCAGGTATTGCGCGAGGAGCTGCCCAAACTGGCCAGCCAGCACGTGCAGCTTTTACCGCTTAAACCGCTGATCGCCCTGCGTGGCAATCGCGCCATGGCCGCGCATGGTTCCGGCGGTATTTACCAGCCGAAAACGACAACGCCCGCACAAGGCGGGCGCTGAACGCAGCAGTCGATTACAGATAGCTGTTGGTGATGTCGTCGACATAACCCTCGGCGCGCATCTGATCCAGCGCTTGTTGCAGGCGCTGGATGACTTCGTCCGGGGTGTCCAAATTTAGCGCCAAATACAGATTCGACTCGTTGATGGTGTACACCACCTTCAACGCCCCCGGAAAGCCTTCCTGTTTAGCAAGGTAGCGCCCTACAGGGTCGTTCGTGGCCCAAAGGTCAATCTGACCCTTAGTTAGCTTTTTGATGTTTTCCTGATCGCGCAGGGCATTAATCAAAGGCACATTTTCAGCTTCTAGCATTTGACTAACAGCCGAGTTTTTATACGCCCCAACACGATACTGAGCCGCTTCAGCAAGGCTACCAACTTGCAGGGCGCTTTCCGTTTTCGCCATCAAAACACGCTGCGTTTTACCCAGCGGGCCGACCCACTTAAATTGGTTTTCTCGCTCAGGCGTACGACTCGTAGAGAACAAGCCATAGCCTGGTTTTTCTTGGGTTAGGCGATAAATGCGATCCCATGGAAAGCGCAAGGTCATCACATAATCGATTTTCGCGCGACGAAACATCTCCCGCACCAGCTCAGCACTGATGCCATCAATCGAATCCTCACGGGCAAAATTCTTGTCATTGATCGCCATGTTGAACGGCGGGAAATTTTCCGTTAGCAACACAACTTTGTAGTTTTCAGGGAGTTCAGCTCGCGCCAAGCCGCTACACACCAAAGCAGCCAGCAGCAAGAAGCCACGCAGGGAAGATGCTTTCATACTTCTACTTCTCAAATTGAGGTTGTTTTATTTGAGCATGCAGTCTTGCAGAACTGCTCACCAACACCGTGTGAAATATTTCACACACCCAACATACACGCACAAAAAATGGGGCATCAAGCCCCATTTTTATAGACCATCATCACGCTCACTGCAGATACTTATTCAGAGTTTTATCGACAAACCCCTCGCTGCGCATTTGATCCAGCGCGCCTTGCAGCTTGCTGACAATGGCATCGTCAGTCTCTTTATTCAGCGCCAGCCACAGCTCGGCCTGGTTAAAGCGCATCACGGTTTTAAGACCCGTCACGCCTTCTTGCTTGGCCAAGTAGCGGCCCGCTGGGTCGCCAGTGGCCCACAGGTCGATTTGGCCTTTTTGCAGCTTGTCGACGTTGGTTTTGTCGTTGAACGAGCTCTTCGGCTCGATGCCCTGCTGCAGCAGGTACTCTTCGATGGCGTCGCCTTTGTAGGCGCCGATGGTGTAAGCCTTGGCTTCTTCTAAGCTGTTGACCGCCAGCGCACTATCGGCTTTGGCCAGCAGCACCCAGTCGTCTGGGCCGATGGGGCCAACCCACTTAAATTCTTTTTCCCGCTCGGGGGTGCGCGCGGTGGAGAACACGCCATGGTTGGGCTTTTCTAGCGCCATGTTGTAAACGCGGTCCCACGGGAAGCGCAGCGCAAGGTAGTACTCCACCCCAGCGCGCTTGAACATCTCTTGCACCACTTCCACGGCAATGCCTTCGATGCTGTCTTCGCGGGCGAAGTTCTTGCCGTTGGTGGCCATGTTATAAGGCGGGAAATTCTCGGTGCTGAGAATGATCTTGGCCTGTTCGGCCTGTACCGGCTGGCTTAGCAGGCCAACAGCCAACAAGCCCAGCAACGCACGCTTCAACATGTAGGATCCCCTTTTCTTGGCGCGCAGCGCAGTTGCTACGCGTGTTTTGTTCTTATCGTCTAAACGCTCAAAAGAGACTGATTTGATGACCGCCTCTTAGCGCATCACAATCCCTTGCGCCGCCATAAACGCCTTGGCTTCCGGGATGGTGTACTCACCAAAGTGGAAAATGCTCGCCGCCAACACGGCATCGGCACGCCCTTGCAACACGCCATCGGCCAGATGCTGCAAGTTGCCCACGCCGCCGGAGGCTATCACAGGGATATGGATGGCATCACTGATGGCACGAGTCACACCTAAGTCATAACCGCTCTTCACGCCGTCCTGATCCATGCTGGTCAGGAGGATTTCGCCGGCGCCTAGCTCTTCCATCTTGCGCGCCCATTCCACGGCATCTAAGCCGGTGGGCTTGCGCCCGCCATGGGTGAAGATTTCCCAGCGGCCTTCGCCCACGCGCTTGGCGTCGATGGCCACCACGATGCACTGCGAACCAAAGCGCGAGGCGGCCTCGCCGACGAACTCGGGATTAAACACCGCGGCGGTGTTGATCGACACTTTGTCGGCGCCGGCATTCAGCAGATTGCGGATGTCCTGCACGGTACGCACGCCGCCGCCGACGGTCAGCGGGATAAACA
This sequence comes from Atopomonas hussainii, assembly GCF_900109735.1. Taxonomy (GTDB): domain Bacteria; phylum Pseudomonadota; class Gammaproteobacteria; order Pseudomonadales; family Pseudomonadaceae; genus Atopomonas; species Atopomonas hussainii. Next base: position 133,188 of record NZ_FOAS01000010.1, on the reverse strand, counting down.
CTTGGCTGGCCATGCGCTCGACCGTGTGCAGTGTAGTGTCACGCTCTTGGTGGCTGGCGGTGATGTCGAGAAAGGTGATCTCGTCGGCGCCTTGCTCATCGTAGCGACGGGCGATTTCTACCGGGTCGCCCGCATCGCGGATGTTCTCGAACTGCACGCCTTTGACCACGCGGCCGTTGTCGACGTCGAGGCAGGGAATAATGCGTTTTGCCAGTGCCATATCGATGCTCTCGTGGGCGGGCTAGGCCGCCAGCCGTAACCCGCTATGCGGATTCAGATTCAGACTCAACCAAGATGGCGGGTTGGCTAACCCGCCCTGCTCTCAAGTTAAGCGTTAAACGCGTCGCACACGGCTTGCGCCTCGGCGACATCTAAGGTGCCTTCGTAAATCGCCCGGCCAGTGATGGCGCCGATAATGCCAGGGCTACGCGCGTCGAGCAGCTTTTGGATATCGCCCAGATTATGAATACCGCCGGAGGCGATCACCGGAATCTTGCTCGCGGCGGCCAGCGCTGCGGTGGCTTCGATGTTGCAGCCTTGCATCATGCCGTCTTTAGCGATGTCGGTGTAGACGATGGCCGCCACGCCGTCAGCCTCGAAACGCCTGGCCAAGTCAGTAGCCTGCACGCTGGAGACTTCCGCCCAACCGTCGGTGGCCACGAAGCCGTCTTTGGCATCCAGCCCAACGATCACTTTGCCGGGGAAGGCTTTACAAGCTTCGGTCACAAACTCCGGCTGTTTAACGGCTTTGGTGCCGATAATCACGTAGCTCACGCCGGCGCGCACATAGTGCTCGATGGTTTCCAGTGTGCGGATGCCGCCGCCAATTTGAATCGGCAGACCGGGGTAGCGCTTGGCAATCGCGGTGACCACTTCGCCATTCACCGGCTGGCCTTCGAAGGCGCCGTTCAAATCGACCAAGTGCAGACGGCGGCAGCCACCGTCGACCCACTTGGCGGCCATGCTCACCGGGTCGTCAGAAAACACCGTGGAGTCTTCCATACGGCCTTGGCGCAGGCGTACGCAGGCGCCGTCTTTCAGATCAATGGCGGGGATAATCAGCATCGCGATAACCTGTTCAAGTCGAGAAAATCAGTCATGGGTTAGCTCTTTTCGAGCGCCCAAAGGTCGCTTTCAATGCTGGCAAACCTGTCTTGCAGGTGCGCCTGCACATCGAAAATCGCCTTGTTGTAGTAATGCGGGGCAATCTCTTGAGCAAACAGATCGAGCAGCTCTTGTACTTCGAAACTGCCCAGTGCTAGCTCAAAGCGCTCATCGAGAAACGCTTTCAGCAAGGCCACAGCGGCTTGCTCTTGCTCGGCCTCAAGACGCAATAACGGCGTCTGGCTCTTGCCCCGACTCATTTACCAGCGGCCATCCCACGCGGCAAAGTTCTGCAGCAGTTGCAGGCCGTGGGTGTGGCTTTTTTCCGGGTGAAATTGCACAGCGAAACGCGAACCATCGGCCAGCGCAGCGGCGAAATCGACGCCATAATGCCCACGCCCAGCCACTTGGCGAGCGTTGCCGGCTTCAACATAGAAGCTGTGCACAAAGTAGAAGCGGCCATCACTGGGAATCTCGTGCCACAGCGGGTGGTCGATGCTGTGCTCGATCAGGTTCCAGCCCATGTGCGGCACTTTCAGTACGGCGCCGTCTTCGACCAAATCAGTACCGAAGTGGCGAACTTGGCCGGGGAACAAGCCGATGCAGTCCACGCCGCCGTTTTCTTCGCTGCGCTCTAAGAGGGCTTGCATGCCCACGCAGATGCCCAAGAACGGACGATCTTGGCTGACTTCACGCACCAGCTCGTCAAAGCCCAAGCGCTTGATCTCGGCCATGCAGTCGCGAATCGCGCCGACGCCGGGGAAGACAATACGATCGGCCTCGCGGATCACCTGCGCATCGCTGGTGACCAACACGCGCCCGGCACCGACGTGCTCCAGCGCCTTGGCCACCGAGTGCAGGTTGCCCATGCCGTAATCAATAACAGCGACGGTTTGCATTAGAACCTGCCCATTCCACATTCATGTTCGCGTTGCTGCACCAAGGCGCGCCAAGCAAGGCGCGCAACGCCGGCAATGGCGCTCTCATTGGCAAGTTGCGCAACGCAGCGTGGCGCGTCTTGGTGCGCAACCCCATGGGCCAAGGCAAATTGCTCGTGCCCCGGCGTTAATCGTCGCTCATTTGGCATAACCAAACTTCTCTCCTCTTGCCTTGCGCCACGAGCAATTTGCCATTGGCGCGGGCACGAATGTGGAATGGGCAGGTTCTACAGACAACCTTTAGTCGACGGCATTTGCCCAGCCATGCGCGGGTCTAGCTCCAGCGCCATGCGCAGCGCGCGGCCGAAAGCTTTGAACACGGTTTCGATCTGGTGGTGGGTGTTGGTGCCACGCAGGTTGTCGATGTGCAGGCTGACTTGCGCGTGGTTAACGAAGCCTTGGAAGAACTCTTGGAACAAGTCCACATCAAAGCCGCCCACGGTGGCGCGGGTATACGGCACGTGCATCACTAAGCCGGGGCGACCGGAGAAGTCGATCACCACGCGTGACAGGGCTTCATCCAGCGGCACGTAGGAGTGGCCGTAGCGAGTCATGCCTTTCTTATCGCCGACCGCTTTGGCAAACGCTTGGCCCAAGGTGATGCCGACGTCTTCCACGGTGTGGTGGTCGTCGATATGCAGGTCGCCCTTACAGAAAATATCCAGATCAATCAGGCCGTGACGGGCAATCTGATCGAGCATGTGCTCAAGAAACGGTACGCCAACATCAAACTTGGCCTGACCGGTGCCATCCAAGTTGATAGCGACCTTGATCTGGGTTTCCAGGGTGTTGCGCTCGACGCTCGCCTTGCGTTCGCTCATCGACGGCTCCGCTTGGGACAGAAAAAAGGGCCGCCATTATAGAGTCAGGCCCGATTGGCGGCTACCTTGGCGCGATCAGTAGGCATTTCCTCTGCCTGCACCGCGTTCTGGCGCAATAAAACCGCCAGCCACAGACGCTGCACTAAAAACACCGGCAGCAGCGCCCACAGCCACGGGGTGAGCAAACCCGCCAACGCGCTAACCAGCAGCGCCAACTGCAAGCGCCAACGCTCGGCACTGGCGAAGCGCGCGCTGCCGTCGAACAACAAACCGAGGCACACCACGCCACTGACAATCAGCACGCCGAGCAACACTGCTTGCCACACAGCAGCCTCACGACTGGCGAACAGAAACGCCAGCGCCAAGCCATTGACCAACAAAAACTGCGCCAGCGCATAACCCCACAGATGGGCACTAAAGCGCGCTTGATACAGCCCCTCGCCCATCTTTGGCCACGGCGTGTGCGCCACATCGGCGGGGCGCCAGCCGGTGGGCATCCACCACAGGCGCAGCTTGTCCCACGCACGTTGCGTGGCGCAGGCATCGGCCCACAGCAGACGCCACCAGGAGAACTGCAAGCGCAGTGGGTCGAAGGTATTCACCGGCGTGGTCACGCCATAGCGCACCGGCTCGTCTTCGGCCTGAAAGGTGCCAAATAATTTGTCCCAAATGATCAGCACGCCGCCGTGATTACGGTCGATATAGCGATCATTCTGGCCGTGATGCACGCGGTGATGGCTGGGCGTAACCAGCCATCGCTCCAGCCAACCAAGGCGGTCGATATGCTGGGTGTGAATCCAAAATTGATACGTCAGCTGCAGACCTAGCAAGGTGATAAACACCGGCAGCGGCACGCCCAGCAAGGCCAGCGGCAAGTAGAAGGGCCAATCGAAGGCGGTCTGGAAGGCGCCCTTACGCAGCGCAGTCGACAGGTTGAAGTCTTCGCTGGAGTGATGCGGCTGGTGTGCGCCCCACAGCAGGTTGTAACGGTGCAGTGTGCGATGCGCCCAGTAGAAACACAGATCGACCAACACAAAAGCCGCCAGCCAACCCAACGGATTATCTGCGGGCCAATCCAGCAGGCGTGCATGCTCGTAGAGCCACGCATAGGGCACGATCAATAGCAGGCGCAGCGGTGCCTCCAACAGCACCCGCAACACAGCCGTCTGCATGCTGGTGCTAGCATCGGCGAGGCGATAGGTGTGCTTGCCACTGGCGCGTTCGTAGAGCAGCTCCAGCAGAATCAGCACGATATACAGCGGAAAGGCCAGTACAGCGATATTCATAGCAAGGCTCGGTGTTTTTCTTCAGCCTAGCCAAGCATGGCGCCTGTTGCGGTAACCGCAGCCGCCAAAAGCAGGGGCCGCTGACGCCAGTTGAGTGAAGCGCGCCGGCCCAGCACACTAAAGCAATGACTACCAACACCCTAATCATCGGCGCCGGCGCCTTAGGTTTGGCCTGTGCTGCGCGCTTAGCCAGCCCACAGCGCAGCGTGGTGATCGCCGAGCAAGCGCGACTCATCGGTGCGCATACCTCTAGTCGCAACTCAGAGGTAATTCACGCCGGACTGTATTACTCACCCGGCTCACTCAAGGCACGCGCCTGTTTAGAAGGCCGCGAGCGCCTCTATCACTGGTGTAAAACGCACCAAGTGCCGCACCAGCGCATCGGCAAGCTGCTGATTGCGGTGGAAAACAGCGAGCTACCGGCACTTGAGCGTCTTGCCGCCAATGCACGCGCTTGCGGCATTGACGAGCTAGCGCCGCTTAGCCAACACCAACTGCATGCCTTAGAGCCTGCGGTGTGCGGCGTGCAGGCGCTGCGCTCGCCCAATACGGGGATTATCGACAGCCACGCTTACTTGCTCTCGCTACTGGCCCACGCCGAACGCCACGGCGCCAGCTTGGCGCTGGATACCCACATCGAGCGCTTGCAGTGGCAAGGCGATCATTGGCTGGCCGAAGGTACTAGCAGCGGTGAGCCATTCAGCCACGCCTTTGATGCAGTGATCAACGCCAGCGGCCTGTGGGCCAGCCAGCTGGCGACGCAAATCGACGGCTTTAACCCGGCGCTAATCCCCATTACACATTGGTGCCGTGGGCGCTACTTCAGCTACGCCGGCCGCAGTCCGTTTACGCAGCTGATCTACCCCATGCCCGAAGCCAACACCGCCGGGCTTGGTGTGCACGCCACGCTCGACCTAAGCGGCCAACTACGTTTTGGCCCCGATGTGGATTGGTCGGTCGAGCCTTGTGCCGCGCATGTCGAGCCGGATTACAGGGTTAACGAACAACTGCGCGAGCCCTTCGCCACCGCCATCCGCCGCTACTTTCCGCAGCTAGATGCCGCGCGCCTGCAACCGGCCTACGCCGGCATTCGCCCTAAGCTCAGCATGGCTGGCGAACCGGCTGCCGACTTTGTGCTGCAAGGCCCACGGGAACATGGCCTGCCGGCGCTGGTCAATCTATACGGCATCGAGTCGCCGGGGCTCACCGCCAGCCTAGCGCTGGCCGAGCAGGTTGCGGCGCTGTTGGCTTAAGCGCCCACCCTGAATCAACGGCGCCATCCGGTATACTCACACCACGCTGCTCCGACTCATCGCTTACAAGGAAGCACCATGAAGTCCCTAAGCAAACTGCTCGCCCTGCTATTTGTTGGCCTGCTGCTGATCGTGATCGGTTTGGGCTTTGCCCTCACCCACCTGTTCGACCCCAACGACTACAAAGACGACATTGCGGCGCTGGCCCGCGACAAAGCCGGCATCGCCCTAGACCTGCAAGGCGACCTCGGCTGGAGCCTATTCCCCTGGCTGGGCCTAGAGATTCACCAGGCCAGCATCGCCAGCCTGCAAGCGCCAGAAACCCCGCTGGCTGACGTGCAGCGTTTGGGCTTCTCGGTGCGTGTATTGCCGCTGCTGCGTAAAGAAGTGCAGATGAGCGCCATTCGCGTCGACGGCCTGACCTTGAATCTAGAGCGCGACGCCAAAGGCCAAGCCAACTGGGAAAGCCTCGGCAAACCGGCCAAAGCCAGCGCCGAACCCAAAGGCACCGCGCAGCAAACGGCCGACACAAGCGCCAGCAACAGCACGTCAGGCGATAGCGGCGCCCCGCCGGTCAGCCTGAATATCGACAGCCTGAGCATTAACGATGCGCGCCTGAACTACCGCGATGCGAAAACCGGCGAGCAGTTCAGCGTCGAGAACCTGCAGCTGACCACCGGCGCCGTGGCCGAAGGCCAGCGTATTCCGCTAGAGCTGCACGGTTTCTTCAGCATGGCCAAACCGCTGCTGCGCGCCCGCGCCGACCTTAAAGGCGGCCTGCGCTTTGACTTAGGCCTCAAGCGTTTTGCGCTGGAAGACCTGCACCTGCAAGGCGAAGCCAGCGGCGAGCCGCTGAATGGAAAAACCCTGACCTTCACCGCGCAAGGCCAGCTGCTGCTCGACCAAAGCGCACAAATCGCCCAATGGACTGGTCTGCAAATCAACGCCAACCAACTCAAAGCGCTCGGCGAGATCAACGTTAAACAGCTGGATAAGAGCCCCAAACTGAGCGGCACATTAAGCCTGGCCAACTTCGATGCGCGCGCCTTCTTAGAAGGCCTTGGGCAAACCCTGCCGCCCATGCAAGACGGCAACACCCTACGCAGCGTCGAGCTGTTCGCTCAGCTCGATGGCAGCGACAAAGCGCTGCAGCTGAATGACTTGAAACTCAAACTCGACGACAGCCAATTCACCGGTCAAGTCAGCATCGCCGACTTCGCTAAGCAAGCGCTGCGCTTTGACTTAAACGGTGACAAGCTCAATCTCGACCGCTATCTGCCACCGAAGAGCGAAGCGCAAACCGCGCAAGCCGCACAGCGCAAAGCGCAAGTGAAAGAAGCGCTCGGCGCCCCCGGCCACGGCACCACGCCGGCACCGGAAAAGCCCACCGATGAAGCGTGGAGCGACGAGCCACTGTTGCCACTGGACACCCTGCGCAAGCTGGATATCGCCGGGCAACTCAAGCTCAAGCAGCTCACCGTCGACGGCATTCCGCTGGATAACTTAAGCGCCAAGCTCAAGGCCCGTGGCGGCATGCTGACGCTGGAGCATTTCCAAGCCGACACCTTTGGCGGCCAAGTGATCGCCAGCGCCAGCTTAGATGCGAAAACCGACAACCCGCTGCTGGATGTCAGCAAAGAGGTTAAAGGCATCGCCATCGAGCAAGTCCTCAAAGCACGCAAGCAGGAGCAAGTACTCAAGGGCAGCCTGTTCTTCGACACCCAGCTCACCGCGCGCGGCAATAGCCTGAAGCGCTGGATGAACAGCTTAAATGGCGTAGCGCAATTCAGCCTGCGTGAGGGCGTGTTGGTCGGCGCCAACCTTGAACAGCAACTGTGCCAAGGCATCGCCCTGCTCAACCGCAAAGCGTTAAGCGCCCCGATTGAAGGCCGCGATACGGTGTTCCAACAGCTCGGCGGCAGCCTGCGGATTAAAAACGGCATCGCCCGCAACGACGACCTGCGTGCCAGCCTGCCGGGCCTGAGCGTGAAAGGCGAAGGCGATATCGATCTGCGCGTGCTGGGCATCGACTATCTGGTGAATATCCTCATCGAAGGTGATCGCCGCGAGATGCCCGACGAAGCCTGCCAAGTGAACGAGCGTTTTGCCGGCATCGAATGGCCGCTGCGCTGCCGTGGCCCAATTGAGCTGGGCGCCCGCGCTTGTCGTATCGACCAAGAAGGCCTCGGCAAGATCACCGCCAAATTGGCCGGACAAAAACTCACCGAGAAGCTGGAAGAAAAACTCGGCGACAAAGTCAGCCCCGAGCTGAAAGACGCACTGAAAGGGCTGTTCGGCCGTTAATGACACCGCAAGCCTTCAGCAACGCCGTGCTGGCGTGGTACGACCAGCACGGCCGCAAAGACCTACCGTGGCAACAAGGCATCACGCCTTATCGGGTGTGGGTGTCGGAAATCATGCTGCAGCAGACGCAAGTCAGCACCGTGCTCGGCTACTTCGAGCGCTTCATGCATGCGCTGCCGGATGTGCAGGCCCTCGCTGCCGCTAGCGAAGACCAAGTGATGCACTTATGGACCGGCCTTGGCTACTACAGCCGCGCGCGCAACCTGCACAAAACCGCCAAGCAGGTGGTGAATGAATTTGCTGGGGAGTTTCCGCGCTCAGTCGAGCAGCTCAGCGAACTGCCAGGCATTGGCCGCTCCACCGCTGGTGCCATCGCCAGCCTGAGCATGGGCCTGCGCGCGTCGATTCTCGACGGCAATGTCAAACGCGTACTGGCACGCTTTCTCGCCCAACCCGGCTGGCCCGGCGAAACCGCCACCAGCCGTGCGCTGTGGGCAGCTGCCGAGCGCTTTACGCCTGAGGCGCGGGTTAATCATTACACCCAAGCGATGATGGATTTAGGCGCCACCCTGTGCACCCGCAGCAAGCCGCAATGCTTGCTCTGCCCGCTGAGCAGCCACTGCCAAGCACGCTTACTCGGCACGCCAGCCGCATACCCGGAATCCAAACCGCGCAAAGCCCTGCCGCAAAAACAGGTGGTCATGCCGCTGTTTGCGCACAACGGGCATATCTTGCTCTATCGCCGGCCCAGCCAAGGGTTATGGGGCGGTCTGTGGAGCCTGCCAGAGCTAGAAAACAGCGCAGCCATCGACCGCGAAGCGCAAGCGCGGCAACTGCAACTCAGCAGCCAGCAGCCAATGGCCGAACTAAAGCACACCTTTAGCCACTTCCAACTGCACATTCAGCCGGTGCTGGTAAACTGCCAAGCGCAGAGCAGCGTGGCCGAGGGCGAATGGCTTTGGTATAACCTCAGCGCGCCGCCCAAGCTGGGGCTCGCCGCCCCCGTGCAAAAGCTACTTAAGCAAGCTGCTGCCCTGCTGTAACACTCAACGCATTACGAGGACACCGTCATGGCCCGCATGGTCAACTGCCGCAAGTACAAGCAAGAACTCGAAGGCCTAGACCGCCCACCCTACCCCGGCGCCAAAGGCCAAGACATCTTCGACAACGTCTCTAAACAAGCCTGGGACGAGTGGCAAAAGCATCAAACCATGCTGATCAACGAACGCCGCCTGAACATGATGAACGCCGAAGACCGCAAGTTTCTACAAGCCGAAATGGACAAATTCTTCGCCGGCGAAGAATACGCCCAAGCGGATGGGTATGTACCGCCGAGCGCTTAAGCGCTCGGCCTAGTACTCACTGCGTGCGCCAAACAGTTCTATTGATGTAATCGGTATAGCTCAGCACTACCCTGACCACCTGCTGAGAAACAGGCCCGCCTTCATAGTCTGGCACCACGGGAATGACTCGCTGGCCGACCTGCCGCTGACTAGTAACCACTTTCACCGCCTGCAATACCGCTTGCGCCTTAAGGCCGCTCATAATCAGCGTGCCCTGATCCATGCCCTCGGGCCGCTCATGGGCATTGCGCAGGGTCACCGCCGACAGGTCGAGTAACGAGGCCTCTTCGGTAATCGTGCCGCTATCGGAAAGAACGCAAAAAGCGTGCATCTGCAGCTTGATGTAATCGAGCAAGCCGAATGGCTTAGAAAAACGAATCAGCGGATGTTCTAACGACTCACCCAAGGCCTCTAGGCGCTTGCGCGTTCTTGGGTGGGTCGAAACAATCAGTGGGAAACCATACTCATCAGCCAAAGCGCGCAACGTAGCCAGCAAGTCGCGCAGGTTGTCTGGCGTGTCGACGTTCTCCTCGCGATGAGCACTGACGATAAAGAACTTGCCAGCCTCTAACCCCTCGCGCACGAGCACATCAGAAGCCTCGATCTTAGGCTTGTAGTAATCCAGCACCTCATGCATGTGCGAGCCCGTTTTGATGATGGTTTCGGGGCGAATTCCCTCGGCGATCAAGTAACGGCGAGCATGCTCGGTCAGCACCATATTGATATCCGACAAGTGGTCGAGCACCTTGCGGTTCAGCTCTTCCGGCACACGCTGATCAAAACAACGATTGCCTGCTTCCATATGGAATACCGGAATCTTGCGGCGCTTGGCTGCGATTACGGCAAGGCAGGTATTGGTATCACCATAGAGCAGCAGCGCGTCGGGCTGCTCTTGCTCAAACACAGCATCCGCTTTGGCAATCACTTCTGCGATGGTCTGCGCTGCTGTCTCACCAGCGGCACCGAGAAAATGGTCAGGCTTACGGATTTCCAGATCATCAAAAAAAACCTGGTTCAGCTCGTAATCGTAGTTTTGGCCTGAGTGCACCAGCACGTGGTTAACCTGGCGGTCCAATTCGGCAATCACCCGACTCATCTTGATCAGCTCCGGGCGGGTGCCAACCAGGGTCATGACTTTAAGCATTGAGCTGCTCCTTGATGTAATCGAGCTTGAGCAGCAGCTGCTTGATGCCAGGCACATCTAAACGCTCGGTATTGTGTGAGGTGTAATCGTCCAGCTCGGAGATTTTCTCCTCACCCTCGACAAAATACTTCTTGTAATTCAGGTCGCGGTTATCCGCTGGAATACGGTAATAGCGCCCCATATCCTCAGCCTTGGCCATCTCCTCACGGGAGACTAGTGATTCGTAGAGTTTTTCCCCATGCCGCGTGCCAATCACCCGCACCGGGTTATCGCAAGCTAACAGCTCTTTGAGCGCCTGGGCCAAATCGCCAACCGTTGAGGCCGGCGCCTTCTGCACGAACAGGTCGCCCTGCTGGCCATGCTCGAAGGCATGCAGAACCAGGTCGACCGAGTCTTCCAGCGACATCAGAAAGCGCGTCATCTGCGGATCGGTCACCGTCAGCGGCTCGCCGCTACGCAGCTGCTCGATGAACAGCGGAATCACCGAACCGCGCGAGGCCATCACGTTACCGTAACGGGTGGCGCAGACCACAGTACCGCCCTCGGGAATCATCCGCGACTTGGCGACCATTAGCTTCTCGGCCATGGCCTTGGAAATACCCATGGCGTTGATCGGATACACAGCCTTGTCGGTGGACAACACCACCACCCGCTTAACGCCGCTGGCAATAGCTGCGTTGAGTACATTCTCGGTGCCATTGACGTTGGTACGCACGGCTTCCATCGGGTAGAACTCGCAGGACGGCACCTGCTTCAGTGCCGCCGCATGGAAGATATAGTCCACGCCAACCATGGCTTGCTTCAGGCTGTCATAGTCACGCACATCACCGATGTAGAACTTGACCTTGTCGTTAGCCAGCGCAATGCGCATGTCCTCCTGTTTCTTTTCGTCTCGCGAAAAAATACGGATTTCACGCACTGCAGTATCGAGAAAACGCCGGAGCACCGTGTGACCAAAGGAGCCGGTGCCCCCAGTAATCATCAATACCTTGTTGTCGAACATAGAATAGAACCTTCCAAATCGGAGCCAAGGCACTGGGCTTAGCTCATATCATCCACTTAAACGTAAGCTCAGCGCTGGGCGTACATGCGCTTCACTAGCTCAGGCCAAGCTGGCGCCACATAACCGCTTGCCGCACTAAAGCGTGAGCCATCCAGAGAGCGGTCAATCACCAGCGCATCATCAGCAGCAATGTCGATCTGCTTGCCGTATTGAGCCGCCACTAAGCTGAGCAATGTGTACTTATCTACAGGCTGAGCCGCGACATGATACAGCCCCTGCAGCGTAGGGTCAGGCAACACAAAGTCCTTCATCACCCGCGCCAACTCAACAGTCGGCAGACCGGAAAAAATCGCCTTAGTGAAACCTTTCACGCGCCCCTGCTGGGCAAGAAACCAATCGACTAAGGCGTAATGACTATTCAGCTCATGACCAATAATCGAAGTTCGCAACGTCACCGCATGTGGCACATCATGCAACTCGCCAATAAACTTGGACTTGCCATACAAATCTTCTGCATCGGATATGTCGCTTTCCAGATACATGCCCTTGCGCCCAGAAAATACGCAATCCGTACTGACATGAATCAGCCGCGCCCCGCTCAGTTCACACAGCCGAGCCAAGCGGTGCGGCAGCATGGCATTGATCGGCAGCGCGGTCAGTGGATCGTTGGCGTCGGCCAAATGTTTGATCAAACCGACGCAGTTGATCACCACCTCCGGCCTGACCCGCGCCATCACGGCGGTCAGCGCATCCTGATCGAGCACATCGACCCCGCACAGCAGGCGCGCATGGCTCTCCTCGGCGAAGTGGCGCAGCGCCGCGGCGCTGCGCAGCGTGCCCCAGGTCTGGTGCGCAGCATCGCCACTGAAAACACGAAAGACGGCATTACCGAGCATACCGGTGACGCCTAGAACCAGAATTCGAGCCATTAATCAAAACCTTCCAAAGATCTCAAGGCCTGTAGAAAAAACGCAGGAGCCTATCAGAAAAATACAAAATCAGGACGTTCAGCAGGATTGACCCAAATAGCAGATAACTCTGCATTGGAACATAGCCGAAGCTGGTGTAACGGAAGGCTACCACCTGAGCGATCAGCGCGCAGAACACCAGATTCTGACCACCCAATCGATAGACTAGATACTCGATACCAGCAGCTAGCATCGAGAATGCCAAAACCGCGCAGAATAGGAAAAGGTAGGATCCGGGATAAAACAGAAAAGCGATAAAGCCCGGCAAGGAGACAAAATGCAAATCTCCGTCACGCGTATTGTCGTACGCCGACTCAACAAAATTACGATCGTAAAATGAGTTTGCCGAGGTATCGAAACGCTCCCCAAGCGCCTGAGCGAAGGTATCCCACCCCGTCTTGTTGGAGCCCACTACCGACATCACACCTTCAATACCAACCCAACGATCTAAAAATAAAATTGAAGTCTGCTCAACTACCGCCTGACCAACCTCCGCTTGCGAATACCCAGAATAAAATGCATTGGCCCGCAACCAATTCACCGAGACTACCGAAACTACAAAGAAGCCAACGAAAGCAACCAATGCAATACTGGCCAGCCCCAGCCGCAAGCGCATTTCAGAGCGTTTGAACTGGGCTACAGCACCGTACAAAAGCGACGATCCGTTGAGAATCATGCCGCGACTCCACAGCGAGATGTTAGACAGCGCAGCCTCCAGCATGGCAAGGCTGATCGCTACCCAGTAGCGCTCCCGATTCAGCTCAAATTCGAAACGCAGGATCAGCGCTGAAACCGAAGCCATTCCAAACATAAGTAGCCAAGAAAAAACGCCATTTAACCCCAATGGCAATATCACCCGAGCGACCTGCCCCCTCTGATAAAAGCCAAACCAAGCATTCGCTGCGCACACCAATACGACTGCAACGACAAACGTACAAAGCAATGTGCCACGGAAGCGGCGATAAAAAGCAAATATGCCCGCATACCCAATCTTTGGCATGCTCAGCGGATAGCTGAACCCCCAGCGCTGACGGACCAGGCGCCCCAACAGTATGGCTGCGAACGCACAGCAGACAACGAGCAGAGCTTTATCCAGCGATGCAGCTCCGCCATCAAAGTTACCAACAGATATGTTGAAGCGCCCCTCGGAGAGTGCAGTGCGCACGCTGAACTTCAACCAGAAGCCAATCCACAGCAGGACGCCAATAAAAGCATCGAAAAAGATCGCACCCCGGCCGAAACCGAAGAACAGCAGCGCAGTGGAAAGCGCCGTAAACAGCAGATAGATCCAGGCGCTCCCCTGGTACTCGACCAGCGTGCAGCCGGTGAGCAGTGCAATCAGCGCGAATACGACCACCCACACGGCCTTGATCAGAACTTCCCAGCGCATAAAACCCTCAGACACCCTTTTCGTTGAAAGCTTCTGGGCGTGCCGTCGGCCGCGCGATCTGCGCCAGCAGCAACCCCCAAAGGAAGAACATGATCACGCCAGAGTACGGCTGGCGCAGGCCGACCTTGAAGGCACTGTCGAGCGTGAGCATGAAGATGACCACCAGCGCCAGCCCCAGGGCCGGGGTGGCAGCCCAGAACGTACGCCAGCGCCGTAGAACCGCGACCAGGCTATACAACGCCAGCAGCACCAGCGGTAGCAGCCCGAGCAGGCCGAAGTTGTAGGCGAAGTCGAGATAATAGTTCAGCGCGCTCGGGTACAGCTCGCGCTGTGGCGACCGGGCATGGCCAAGCAAGGCGCTGGTCCAACTGCCGGTAATGCCATCGATGTAGAACGTCCAGCGCTCTAGGTAGCCGCCCCGCCCTTCCAGCACCCGCAGCGTCAGATCAGCGGAGGCCGGCAGCGGCGCCGATCCTTCGCCCTGCAGCAGAGCACGGACATACCAAAGCGCCAACAGAGCCCCCGCGAACGCAAGCAGCGGCAGCACCAGCCGACGCGCGTCACGCACGCCCTGCTGCAACAGGAACAACAACAGCCCGAGCGCAAGCAGCAGGCCGGCCAACAGCGACCAGGACAGCACCACATAAGCCCCCATCGCCAGCGTCACCCCCTGCAGCCAGCCGTCCAGCCCGGCCCGCCCCCACAGGCCGAACAACGCCAGCACATAGGCCGCAACGAACAGCAGCGGAACGTACTGCAGATGCTGGTAGATGCTGAACAGCCGCAGCGAGGGCGACAGTATCGGAGTGCCCGCCAGCAAGGTGGCCAGCAGCTGCAACGGCACGATCGCCAGCAACACCAGCAAGGCCGCACGCGCCACCAGCGCCTGGGCATCCTCGCGCCCGCCGAACTGCTGCCCGAGCACCAGGGCGAACATCGGCAGGATGTACTGGATCAGCAGGATCAGCTTATGCTGCCCCTCCCCCGCCGGCCCCAGCAACAGGCTGGTCAGCAACATGCCGATGAACACGAAGAATAGACTCAGCAGGGCCAGGCGCGCCTGCGAATAGCCCCCCAGCAACACCATCCCCAGGTAGCAGGCCAGCACCGACAGCGGGATCGGCAGCAGCGCCAGCACCCCGCCACTGCTGAACTCGTGCGCTGGGTCACGAAAGATGCCTTCCTGCAGCTGGAAGAACAGCGGCAGGAAAATCGCCAGCGCAATCAGCAGTAGCAGACGTCGCTGGCTGAACCAGCCGGTATAACGCTGCGCCAAAAGGCCATGCCGCTCGCTGGCGTAGAACATCCATGACAGCAGCGCACCGAGCAAATACAGCAGGGCCAGGGCATTCACCCCCAGGCCGTAGAAGACGAAGGGAATGCTCGCCACCAGCAGGATGTTCGCCAGGATGTCCGAGCCGAATACATCACCACCGACATCGTCCTGGATGATGCGCAGGCGGATGCGTTGCGCCAGCACCATGACCACGCCACCGGCCAGCGAGCAGCCCACCGCCAGCCAGAACAGCTGGCCCTTGTGAGTCCAGTCGAGCACCTGCGGCAGGCCCCAGACCAGCGCCACCAGGCCCAGCCCCGCCAGCAGCACCACCACCAGCATTAGATTGAACAGCCGCATCAGGCGCCCCGGCCCGGCGGAGCGCTGTTCATGGCGCACCATGGTCGGCCCTAGCGCCTGGGAGAACACCGCACCGAGGATGCCGCCCAGGGCGAAGGCGGAAAACAGGTCGCCCGCCACCTGCTTGCCCGCCACCAGCAGGATGAACAGGCGAAAAACGTACACCGAAACGCCGATGACCGCGGTCGAGCCGAAGTGCGGCAACAACAGGCGGATGCTCGGCAACAGCGGCATGGGATTACACAGGGCGCGACCGAGCAGGCCCAGACTGACGCAGCCGAGCAGCGGCGACAGCCCCCAGAGCAGAGTCATGGGTATTGCCAAGACGCCGCCATCGAGCAGCGCCAGCAACAACGCCAGACCCAGGCAGCCCTGGATCAACAGAAAACGCAGCGCCGCACGGCCCTGGTGATGCAGCTCCTGCTCGCTGAGAAAGACCTCCGCCAGCCACTCGGCTGCCCGCCGCACTACCAGCAGCAGTACGAATAGCCAGCCGCCATCGACCACACCGATACACAGCATGAAAGCCAGGACGCTCAGCGGCAACAGCAGCAGCAAGCGCAGGCGGAGGATGCCGGCCGCGCCGATCGTGCCGGACTCTGCCAGGATCAGGCTGCGCGCATTACCGGAGAAGGAGTAGAACAGCGCTACCGTGGCGCCGTGGATCAGGCCGAAGTCGGCCGCCAGGACCGGCTTGCCGAATAGGCTCAGGCCGATCATCACCAGCATCATGGCGAAGGTGTTGGCCATGAAGGCCAGCGGGAAGACCAGCAAGCGCATCAGCAGACCTCCCTGCGTACCGTCACGACTCGAACGGCATGCACGCGCATCAGCACTGCAGCAGCTCGACCAGTCGGCGCACCTGGCTGGTCATCTCGAAGTGGGCATCGAAATAGGCACGCCCAGAGGTGCCCATGGCAGCGCGCTCGCTGGCACTGAGCGCCTGCATGCAGCGGATGTTGGCAACCAGTGGCAGTACCTGCTCGGCCGGCGAAGCCAAACCGGCGCGCGCCTCACAGACCACCCGGGCACCCTCGCCGCTCATGCAGGCCAGGATCGGCCGCCCGGCGGCCAGGTACGCCTGGATCTTGCTGGGAATGGTCTGGGCAAAGGCCGGCTCGTCGTTCAGCGACACCAGCAGGGCCGAAGCACGCTCAAAGATCTGCGGCATGGCCTCCATCGGGAAACGCCCCGGCAACACCAGGTTGTCCAACCCCAGCGCCTGCTGCTGGGCCTTGAGCCAAGCCAGACGGCTGCCGCTGCCCACCAGCACCAGCCGGATACGCGGCTCGTCACACAGGAGGACCGCCGCCTGCACCAAGGTGTCGAGCGCCTGGGCGGTGCCCAGGTTGCCGGCGAACACCACGCAGAAGTGCTGCTCGAGCAGTTCGAGAAGCTCGCCAGGCACCGGCACCACGGCCTCGCTGCTTACATCCATGGAATTGGGATAGTACTGGATCTTCGCCGGGTCAGCATACTGCGCCACCGGCTCGACGAACGCCAGCGACTGCACCAGCAGGGTGTCGCACGGGCGGTAGATGGCACGCACCATCCAGCCCACCGCACGCAGCAGGTACGGATTGCGCACGAACCCGGTGGCTGAGAGGCTCTCCGGCCACAGGTCCTGCACCCACAGGGCCAGCTTCGCCTTCTTCAGCCACTTGAGCAGGATCGCCGGAATCGCTTGGGTGATCGGCGATGGCGCAAATACCAGAATTGCGTCGAACTGGCGCCCGCGCAGCATCCACGGCAAGCACAGCAGGCCGCCGAATACAAAGGACAGGTAATTGAGGATCAGATTCTTCGCACCACCCTGCCCGCGCGGCCACAGCGGCACCCGCAGTACCTCGATGCGCCCCAGGTAGCGTTCGCGCTGGGTACCCGCAGCGCGGTAGCCATCAAAGACCTTGCCGTCGGGATAGTTGGGCTTGCCAGTAGCGACCACCACCTCGTGGCCTTGCTCGTCGAGCGTACGCACGATGTTATTGATGATGAAGCTTTCCGGCCAAAAGTACTGGGAGAGCATGAGGATGCGCATGGCTCAACTACTCGCATTTGATGAAAGTACGCGGTGATAGAGGTCAAGCATGCGCGCCGCATTGACGTCGATCGCGAAGGTTTCCTCGGCCCAACTCTTCGCCTGACATCCAAGCTGACGGCGAAGGTCGGGATTTTCCGCAAGCCGCTGCAACGCATCGGCGATCAACAGCGGGTCTGGTTTCGGTACCGCCAGCCCAGTCACCTCGTGTAATAAAGCGTCCGGCAATGGGTCGTTCACTGCCACGACACTGGGCACCGAGTAGAACGCCGCCTCAAAGACCGGACGCCCCGCGGCATCCAGATGCGAGGGAAAGCAGAGAATATCCAGTTGTGGATAAAGTTCGCGGACATCGCTCACGAAGCCGAGCAACTTGATCTGGTCTTCCAGACCCTCGCGGCAGATCAGCCCCTCCAGCTCGCTGCGGACATCTCGCGCAAAGCCAAACTTGCGCAAAATCCAAGCCTTGAGTCCAGATATCTCCCGCGCGTTCTCACCCGCCACGAGGCACTGGATGGAAACGCCACGGGATTTCAGGATGCGCATCGCCTCGACCAGCTCGAAGATACCTTTGAGCGGAATCAGCACGCCGAGAAACCCGACCTTGACCGGCCCAACTCCGTCACCAGGGAGCTTCTCGACTGGCTGACTGGCTACCTCGAGGCCATTGTGGACGATGCTCAACGGAAGCTCCTGCTCCAGCGTGGCAGCGACAGTGTGATCTATCGCCACCACCGCATCGGCGTATCGACGCAGCAGCCCGTTAAGCCAACGGGTTCGCAGGCCGGAGCCCGGCTTACGCTGCAGCGAGCGAACATGCACCACCATCGGAACGCGCAGCAGCCATTTGGCGACGACACCCAACGGCAGCAGGGTGATCTCGTTGATATGGATCAGGTCGAAGGGTTCGCGCCGCAGCCGCCACAGCCCCGCCAGCGCAAACGGCAGCAGGAGTAACTCGCGTAACAAGATCAACCAGCGAACCTTGCGATAGTAGCCATAACGAGTATTGTCGAACTGACTAAGCCCCTTTACCGGATGAGTCCGCATGCCGGCTCTTTCGAAGGATTGGCAAACGGCTCCGGCAGGAGTGAGAACCGTCCCTCGGACCCCGCTGCCTTGTAACAGCCTGTAGAGCTCGATCAGGCTTTTGGATGCACCACCGAAAGCCGCAGCAGGATGCAGAAACAGAACATTCAAGTGAAAAACCCTTAACGGAAACGAGCTTGCAGGCCCTTGCGAACGGACTCAGGAAGCGCGCCGCATCTGATAGATCTTGCGAATGAAGTCCCAGGCGAAGCGCTCACTGGGATAAGCATCATGCGGCTTGCCTGGCCGCCGCAGATATTCCCCCAACTGGCCTTCAGACCAGCCCATCTTCTTGAGGAAATACTTGCGGTCCCTGTCGAGCTCCTCAGGCGAGGCGTAGGGAGAACCCTGGAGATGGGCGAGCGCCTGATCGCGAGTCATCTGGCCGCTCATAACCAGCGTCGAGAGATGCAACTTGCGCTTATCCACATCGAATTTTTCGGGGAGGATGTAGCCCTGATAGAAGCGCGTAAAGACCGATTCATAGTGCTTGTAGGGGTAGCGCTTGTAAGCGTACTTCTGCTCAAGCAGATCCAGCGCTGCTTCCTTCTGGTAGTCGTAGAGATCAAGAAATGACGCCCACTGAATTCCCTTCACGACGCGGTTATACACGTAACCGAGCGTGCCCATGATCGGGAAGGTGCGAATCCGCACCGAGTTGCGCCGGGCGATCGCCTTGATATTGCGCTTGTCCCACTTGCGCCAGTTCCAGCCCTCCGGCATCGGCATGCCTTCGGTCGCGGAGTTGCTTCCCGACAGTATGTATTTGATGCCGTAGCGCCGCGCCTGCTCGTAGTTCACCGCCAACATCGCGTTGTCGTAAAGCAGCTCCACGTCGATGACATCGGCGTCGAAGAATGCCTGCATCAGGCCCTTGTACTCAGGCCAGTCGATGACGTGAGTGTACAGATCGACGCCGAGACGGGTAACCAGATTCTTGATGTTGTTGACCGCGAGCTCGGAGTTCCAGTTGTTGTCCATGTGCACGGCGAGCGGCCGCAAACCCTCGCTGAGAGCGAGGTGCAGCACATAGGAGCTATCTACTCCTCCGGACAGACCGATGATGCAATCGTATGGCTTGCCCTTGCCCGCCTTTTTCACCTTCTCCACGAAAGCCCTGCGCTGCTCTGAGCGCTCTTGTTCGGGGGCAAATACCACACTGTTGACGCGCTGCTGGAAATAGGTGCAGTAATTGCAAACACCCGCGTCGTCGAAAGTGATTTTGGATGCGCTGTCGTCCATAACGCATCGCGAACAGATCCTGTGTTCTTTATGAAACATCCTTACCTCTGAAAAGCGACTCAAGCTCTGAATAGTTGGGATAGCTGATCAGTACCGCACGATGCGGCCCCTGCAGCACAAACAAACTGCCCGCTGCGACGGCGGAAGCGCCTGCCTCGATCGCCTCGACGAAATGCTCCAGCTTTGCTGCGCCACCCAAGGCTATCAACGGCACATCTACCGCATCAACGGCAGCCTTGATTAGACGCAGATCATATCCCTCCTGCATTCCGTCACGGTCCACGGAGTTAAGCAGTACCTCGCCAGCCCCGGCGGATACGATCGAACGGAGCGCTTGAAGCCAGTCCGCGGACAGGGTCCGACGGGAAGACGAGGACCATAGACGATAACGCCCCAGCCAGTCACGCTTGATATCAAGGGAAACAACCACGCTCTGGCTGCCGAAGCGCTGGGCGATCTCTGTGACCAGAGCCGGATTTTGCAGCGCCGACGTCTGCAGCACGACTTTCTCCACACCGGAAGAGAAGATTCGTCGCGCCTGCTCGATCGTGGATATCCCACCACCGTATCCCAGCGGCATGAAGCACTCGGCTGCAATGCTCTCGATCAGTGCATAGTCCGGCTCACGATCCTGCCGGCTGGCGTCGATGTCGAGCAGCACCAGTTCGTCCACTTCCTTCTCATTGAAGATGCGGATGGCATTGATCGGATCGCCGATGTACTTGTGCTTGCCGAACTTCTGGGTTTTTACCAAGCCGCCGTCGCGTAACAGCAGGGCCGGTATCACACGTTGCTTGAGCACCTCATACCTCCAGGAAGCGGCGGAAGAGTTCCATACCGAATCGATGGCTCTTCTCCGGATGAAACTGGAAGCCCCAAATATTGGCATGGCGAAAGGCAGCCACGAATGTTTCTCCGTATTCGCATTCCAGCAACACATCAGCAGGATCAGCGCATTCAACCCTGTAGGCATGCACGAAGTAGAAACGCCGCGGACTGGCCGAAGCCGGTAACAGCTCATCCGCGCGCACCTGCCGCACCTCGTTCCAGCCCATGTGCGGTACCTTCAGCCGCGGGCCGCTGGGACGAAAGCGCCTTGCCTGCGCGTCGATCCAGCCGAGCCCCGGCTCCTGGCCTTCTTCGCTGCCGCGAGTCAGCAACTGCATGCCCAGACAGATACCCATCAGCGGCACCTTGCGCTGATGCACGGCCTGCTCAAAAGGCGTGATCCAGCCCCCCTGACGCAAGCTGCCAATGCCGTGATCAAACGCGCCAACGCCCGGCAAAACGAGCTTGGTCGCACTGTCCAGCTCATCTGGCGTGCGGATGATGCGCGCCTCGCCACCCACGTGCTGGATCATATTGACGACCGAAGCCAGATTGCCGCAGCCATAGTCGATCACTGAAATTGTCTGTACGGCCAAGATTCACTACCGATCAAAGTGACTTCACGGATTTCCGGCCCACGGCCGGCCCGCATAATTTAAGGGCTCAAGGATACGTTGTTTGCACATCCTTGGCCGCCCGACGTTGCTTCAGCCAGTCGCTCCTAGGGCATGGGCCAGATACTTCCGATAATTGCCGGCCCAGTCAGGCGCCCAAATCTCCTCCGAGAGCGCCTCTGTTTGCCCAGCCTGAGGCGCCTGCAGCGACTCCACCAGCTCCCGGGCATCAACGAAGCCACAGAATGGATGCTGCGGATAACTGAAACGCGCCTTGGCAGTCTCCCAAAGCAGTACGCGGCCCGCTATTCCCTGCGCCTCGAACAGGCCCGTGGAAACCTCTCCGACCACCGCATGAGCCGTGGCAAACGAACTGTAGATATCCCGATTGGGATCGATCAGCACATCGCCAGCGCGTCCTTCGGGAAAACGCAACTGGACCTCGGCACGTTCCAACGGGTGCGGCCGCAGCACGATGCGGTAACGCCCGCGCAGCAACTGCGCCAGCTCCTGAGCCAAGGCCAGGTACAGCGAGAATTCGATGCCGTCACCCAACAGCAGGATGTCGGTTTGCTCCGTCTCGGCAAACGCCATGCTCCGACGCTGCTCACTATAGTGCGGGTTGCCGATCACCCACTTGTGCACCGGCACGTTGATCTGGCTGTTCCACCAGGCACCGTAACCCAGGAAGTCATGCGGCAGGCAGGCACGATACGCCTCGCTTTCGCGCAACACCGGTGCATAGCAATAGGCGTCGTGACCGCCGGAGACCATGCCGTGCTGGGGCTCCGCCACGCGGACACCCATCTCACGCGCGACCTGATTGAAGGGTGCAAAATCCCCGTAGCAGGCCTGCTCCAGTAGTACCAGGCGCGGCTGTACCCGTTCCAGCAGACGGCGATAGGCAAATTGCATCACGGGCAGGCGCGCCAGCTTGCGCGCCTGCATGCCGACCAGCATGTCCATGTTCGAATCGGCGATGGTCAGCCCCAGCAACTGCGAGGCCCGCTGCCTGGCGTATTCGAGCAGTTCTCGCGCGACTGCCAGATGGTGTTCACGCGTCAGCAGGCGACCCGCCACCGTGATTGCGCCCTGCCAGGGCAGCCAGTAGGCGACTCGCTGGTTCCAGCGCGGGTGCGGTAGGTGCCAGTCCACAACGCCTTCGACCATCACCGTGTCCGCGGGAGCCTCCTGCGCCAGATAATCGGTGATGCGGTTGAACCAGCGACCCTCGCGCTGAAAATGCCCGGCACCGGTGCCGACCACCAACACCTCACCGCGCATCCGACCCTGCTGCAGATTGTGACCCAGTACCCGGCCAAGTGCCCCCAATGCCTGTCGACGCGGCACTGCCGGCACGGCCTCGACCAGCGGCGCCTGCTGGTAGTAAAGGTCGGAGATCAGCTGACGCAGGAACTGATTACGCACCAGCGGCCAGAGCAGCACACCGCTGCGCGGGCAACGAAACTCAAGAAACGTCGGATCGTTTTCAATCTCGATCAGTTGGGCAAGACTGGGCCGCGGCACTAGATGAGATCCCAGCTGATGGGGGTGCCTCGCCTGATCGCCTGCGTGGCCCGTTTGCCGATGACCTGTTCGAAATATTTCGGCGGCAGGCCCAGGCCCGGGCGAATGATGCGGACATTGCAGGGTGACAGCAGCTCACCGGCGGCGATGTCTTCGCTGGCGTAGATCGAACGGCGGAACACCCGGCTCTTCTCCTCGGCAGCGGTAGCGCCATAGCTGACGCAGCCCAGCGACTGCCAGGCCCGCTCGGTCTCGACGACCAATTGCGCCATCTCCTGCGGTTCCATGGAAAAGGCGCTGTCGACCCCTCCCTCGGCACGGCTCAGCGTGAAGTGTTTTTCCACCACGCTTGCGCCCAACGCGACGGCCGCTACGGACACGCCGACGCCCATGGTGTGATCGGAAAGACCGGCTTCGCAGCCGAACAGCTCGCGCAGGTGTGGAATAGTCAGGATGTTGGTGTTCTCCGGCGACGCCGGGTAAGTGCTGGTGCACTTGAGCAGGATCAGGTCCTTGCAGCCCGCCTGCCGCGCGGCACGGACCGTCTCGTCCAACTCGGCGACCGTGGCCATGCCGGTGGAAATGATCATCGGCTTGCCGGTCGCAGCCACACGGCGGATCAACGGCAGGTCGGTGTTCTCGAAGGACGCGATCTTGTAGCAGGACACGTCTAGCGACTCGAGAAACTCCACGGCCTTGTCATCGAAGGGCGTGCTGAAGGCAATCATACCCAGCTCGCGCGCCCGGTCGAAGATCGGCTTGTGCCATTCCCAGGGGGTGAATGCCTCGCCATACAGCTTGTACAGGGAGGTGCCGGCCCAGAGGCTATTGGGATCACTGATATGGAACTCGCCTTCATCCAGATCCAGCGTCATCGAATCCGCCGTGTAGGTCTGGATCTTCAGCGCATGGGCACCCGTGCGGGCCGCTGCCTCCACGATCTGCAGTGCACGCTCCAGAGACTGATTGTGGTTGCCGGACATCTCGGCAATGACGAAAGGCGCGTGACCACGGCCAATGCAACGGTTTTCGATCTTGATTGATTCAGTCATAGCTCATGCAGCTTCTTTGAAAACAGCGTGTTGTCGACGTCATAGCCTGCGGCCATGAACAACCCTTTGGAGACCGTGTTGCCACCCAAGACCTGCGCATGCAGCTGCCGCACCTCGCGGCAATGCTCCATGAGCCAATCCTCGGCACTTTGCAACAGATCGCCCCCGCGACAGCGAACCGGTGCTTCGGGGACGAGATAGATAGAGACTTCGGCGCCTTCGCCTTCCACGTCGAAGCGCACGACCCCCACGGGGGCTTCGCCCTGATAGGCAATCAGCAGTTTGCGTCGAGGATCAGCGAGCACACCGGAGAGCCAACGGCAGTGGTCCTCCCAGGCGATCTCGTTCTGGTTGCGTGAAACGGCACGAATCCTAGGGTGATTGCGCCAACAGTACAGATGCTTGGAATCCTCCGCGCGCGCCTCGCGCAGGCTCAACCCGCTGCAGCCCATGCGCGTGGCCAGGCGCTGAGCACCCAGGCCATCCACGGCAGCCGTGCCTGAGCGTGAGATCAACTGCCGCAAGGCAGCGTTATGCAGCAACGCCGGCAAGTGCATGGCAAGGGTCGCCTGCATGTCCGCACCTAGCTCGGGTGCATAGACCAGACCCTCCGCAGCCGCATCGGCCAACTGCCGCGTCTGGTTATCCGCAGTGCTCAGCGCCAGGGTCGGCAATCCCAGACTGCAACGCTCCCAGGTCGCAGTACCGCCCGCCCCGATGGCGAGATCGGCACCCGCCATCAGTTCGGCCATCCGCGAAGTCTGCACATGGCAACGAAAACCCTCGGCCTGACACAACAACTCGATCGCCGCGCGCTGCGGGTGCTGCGCGCCAAGCACCACATCCACTTCGAAGTTGGCCGAACCAACGTCCGCCAGCGCCGTCAGTGCCTGCCCGGTGAAATTGCGAGCGTCGACACCGCCGAAGAACACCAGCACGCGCCTGACCTGAGCCCGCGGGCCGGCCAGGGTCTCACGCAATTGCCGGAACTCCTCGCGCAGCAAGGCGAACCTGGGGCCCAATAACAGACGGCAGGCTTGCGGGACCTTGTCGGCGTAGCGTGTCTGCATGTCCTGATACAGGTTCTGATCGAGCAGCAGGTCGCAATCATGCCGTCGATCGGCAAGGTCATCGATGACCAGGATTCGTCCGGCGACCTGGCGCAGCTGAGTTTCCCAGCGGGAATCCAGAGCATAGTGGTCGACGATCAGCCAGTCATGCAGCTGCCCTTGCAGTGCCGCCAGGCAGTCGGCAGCATCGCTGACCTGATCGGTACCCAGCCAGTCCGAATGCGCCAGATCACCCACGCAGGTGCCCGCCTCGTGGACAGGCAGATGCCGCAGGGTATGGCCCTGACGCTGCACCAATTGCTGCAGATGCGCAGGCAAGTCACGGCTGAGAAAAACGCATTGCGCGCCACGCTTGAGCAGAGTGTCGGCCAGCGTCAGGCAACGCATGAAGTGCCCAGTACCGATCCTCTCGCTGGCATCGACGCGCAGAACCACCTTCACGGATTGGCCTCACCGACGAAGTTGCGCCGCACCGGAATGCCCGCAGCCTGCATCGCCGCCTTGGCCCCGGCCGGCGTCAGCTCGGTGAAATGGAAGATGCTCGCGGCGGCAACCGCCGAGGCGCCTGCCTGCTGTACCACATCGATCATGTGCTGGTAGCTCCCCGCACCGCCGGAGGCGATCACCGGGATATCCACGGCACGCGCGACGCGCTCCACCAGCGCCAGGTCATAGCCGGTCATGCTGCCGTCGCGCTCGATGGAGGTCAGCAGTATCTCGCCGGCACCACGGTCAGCCAGCTCGCGCGCCCAGGCCAGCACTTCACGGCCGGTATCCTGGGTGCCGGCGTGACTGAAGCAGCGGTAGTCACCCTCATCCAGGCGGCGCACGTCGATGCTGGCCACCACGCATTGCGCGCCAAAGCGCGACGCGGCTGCATCGATCAACCCCGGCTCGGCATAGGCCGCACTGTTGACGGCGATCTTGTCGGCACCGCTGTGCAGCAGCGCCAGCACCTGTTCCAGACTGCTGATGCCACCGCCCACGGTCAGCGGCACCGCGCATTCCTCGGAGAAATCGTTTACCGAGTCATGATCCGGCAGCTCGCTTTCCAGGGTGGCGTTGATATCCACCAGGATCAACTCGTCGACATCACGCGCGTTGTAGACCTTGACCGCCGGCAGTACCGGCCCGACCCGACGCCAGCTATCGAAGCCGACACCTTTCACCAGGCCCAGCCCCTTCCAGAGTAGGGTCGGAATGACACGAACCTTCAGCATGGCGAATAACTCAGGAAGTTGCGCAACAGGCGACGCCCGGCCTTCGAGCTTTTTTCTGGGTGGAACTGACAGCCGAATACATGATCACGGCGCACCGCCGCTGTCAGGCCGACGCCATAAGGCACGCTCGCGAGCAAGTGCTCGCGTTGCTCGGGAACGAAGGCGTAGCTGTGTACGAAATAAAAATCTGCGGCGGACGGAATGCCCTCGAAGAGAACGTCTTGCTCCGCGTGACACACCTCGTTCCAACCCACATGCGGAATACGCAGCGCGCAGCCCAAGGTGTCAAGGCGACGTACCTGCCCGGGAATCAAGCCGAGACCAGGCGTGACACCACCTTCGTGCCCCTCCCCGGCTAGCATCTGCATACCCAGACAGATTCCCAGCAGAGGTTTGCCCTGCTCGCCCACCAGCTCGCGCAACGCATCGCTCCAGCCGCCCTGGTCCAGGTGCGCCATGCCCTCGGCAAAGGCACCTACGCCAGGCAGGACGATGCGATTGACGTCGTAAAGTGCAGACGGGTGATTGGCGATCAGCGGCTCGGCGCCCAGCTCCTCGAAGGCCCGGCGAACCGAGCCTAGGTTGCCCATCCCATAGTTAACGATGGCGATCTTCATGGATTGTCGTGATTCAGCTTCTCGAGGTTGCCATGCCGATCCTTCACCAACGTACCCGAGGCATCACGCTTGAAGATCTTCTTGTTGGTGAAGCGGTCACAGATCTTGATGAACTCGTCGGTGGTCATTTCCAGTGGCTCGAGAATTTCGGCCAGCGGCTTGCCCAGGTAGCTCCAGGGGAACTTGCCGTCGCGCGCCTTGACGATCTCGATGGCGTCCTGACGCGTGATACGACCCCGCCGCACGTGCAGGCAGGCGATGTCGGTCGCGCGGGAAAAGCCGAACTTCAGATACTTGAAGTAGTCGTGGATGCCGGTCTGGTGGTTGTCGAGGTTCTCGTAATTCACCATCGAGCCTTCGACAGGCTCGTCGTAAGTAACAAAGCCGTTGGCCTGGGCGATCAGTGCATTCGACAAGCCATCCCAGGGCAGGTAATGGCCGAGGAACAGGCCGGTCACGCCGACGCGCTGCAGCTCCTCGTCGGATGGGTACTGATACGGCAACAGATGGCGCTGCTCGATGCCGTAGGTCTCGGACAAATCTGACACGCGCAAGCCGAGCAGGCCGCCGAACTCTTCCAGCCAGCGCCGGGTCAAGGTGTTGTTCTCGGTCGCCGCCGCCGGGCCTCCGTACTCGTTCTGCGAGTTCTCACCCCAGACGATCAGAGGCACGTTGTACTGCACCGCTGCACGCACCGGAATGGTGAAGATGCCGACGTGCTCCGGCCAGGAGATATCACCCACCTCGGTCAGACCGATGCGATTGAGCTTGGCGCGCACCAGAGGATTGGGCGTGAAAGCCACATGGTCGACGCCCAGGCGTTGCAGGTTCTCGATATTGCGCCGGCCGATTTCGCTCAGGTCGCAGGTTGTCGAGGTCACGCACAGCGGATTGAGGCCCAGCTGCAACATGCGAATCACCTGGTAGGTGCTGTCCTTACCGCCGCTCACCGGAACGATGCAGTCCCAATTGCTGCCATGCTTGCGGTATTTCTCAAGCAGCGTCAGCAGCTCGCTCTTGCGCTGGTCCCAATCGACTTCCTTGCGCTTCTCGTACGAGCGGCAGGCGTTGCAGACGCCCTCTTCGTCAATATGCAGATCCGGCTTGGTGTGCGGCATCACGCAACGAACACAGTACTTGAGCATCTCAGGCCCCCTTTTCCATCAGGAACCAGGTGATGTCGTCCTGCGGGAACGCAGGATCGCGGCGATAGGCGAAGCCGTAATCGACCAGCTTCAGATCCAGATACTTGTCCATCATCTCGCCGGCAAAATCGCGCTTGAACAGCCGGTCGGCATGACCGCGGTAGGAGATCGCCACGGGCGACGGATTGTAGTACTCACATACCAGCACAAAGCGACGGGACGCGGTGTAGAGCTTCTCGTAGACCACCGGCAGCATGTCCGGATTAATGTGGATGAGCACACCCTTGATCAGCGAAAGGTCCACCTGCTGCTCAACCGGGTAGTTGAAAATCGAACCTTCGTAGACGTTGTCCTGGCCGATGTGCGAGCGCAGCTGGGCTGCCGCATCGGGGTTGATCTCCACGCCGTGCAGAGCCACATCCGGATAGAGCAACTGCAAGGCACGCAGGTTCATCCCGATGTTGGCGCCAAACTCGATTGCCGAGCCGACCCGACCCGCCTGCTTGAGCGCCTTGGTGAAGAAATTCAGGTTGGAAGCCAGCAGCTGCTGGCTGTCGTTACGGCCGATGTACTCGGAGCCGAACTCGCCCGCCCAGAAGCCTTCCTGCGGCGTCACATAATCCGATGCACTCATTGTGTCTTGTCACTCGTCATTTGTTTGAAGATCATTTCAGCGCGAATCCAATCGTCCATGTCATCGATGTCCTGCACTCTCCAGCGCGGAATGGCGACGGGCATCGAGTGGCGATCGAAAATTCTCAGCCCCTGCGTCCAGGCGTCGGGGCGGCCCCAATAGAACTGCGCGGCATCGTGCAGAGCCACGGGCAAATCCTGGGAACGTGTCGAGAAGTACCCTGAAAACAGCATGGCGAGTCCACCTTCGGGCAACGCCTGGAAGGCGCGATAGACCGACGGCGAGAACTCGGCAACCGAGAAAGCATATGCCCAATCGCCCGATTGCAAAACCTCAAGACCGCGTTTCAGGTCTTGTGCCTGTATCAGCGGCGCAGTGGCATAGATGCAGCAGACCGTAGCCACAACCGGGCCCTGGGCCTCGAGCCAGCGGGTGGCATGGGCAATCACCTCGGTGGTGCCGGCATAGTCGTCGGATAGCTCCGGCGGGCGGACGAACGGTGTTTCCGCGCCCCACTCCCGCGCCACCTCGGCGATCTCTTCATCGTCCGTGGAGACAATGATGCGTTCGAACAGGCCGCTTTGCTGCGCCGCCAGGATCGACCAGGCGATCATCGGCCGGCCGCAGAAGGTCTTGATGTTCTTGCGCGGAATGCGCTTGCTACCGCCTCGCGCCGGAATGACCGCTACGTTCAAGACAACGCCTCGCGCAGCAGATCGACGACGCACCGCTGCTCTGCATCGGTCAGGTCATAGAACAGCGGCAGGCTGAAGGCTTCGGCGAAATAACGCTCCGCCTCCGGGAAGTCACCCGGCTTGAAACCCAAATTGCGGTAATAGGGCTGGGTATGCACGGGGATGTAGTGCACCTGCACCCAGACGTCCGCGGCACGCAAACGGGAAAACACCTCAAGCCGACGTTCCGCCGGAACACGAATCGGGTACAGATGCCAGGCCGACTCTTCACTGGGTTGCGGCAAGACGATGGGCAGGTCGACCAGCAGTTCATGGTACTGGCGCACCAGTTCCCGCCGTCTGGCGATGAACTGCGGCAGACGGGCCAACTGGCTCTGCCCCAGCGCAGCCTGCAGATTGGTCATGCGGTAATTTAAGCCCAGCTCGATCTGCTGGTACTCCCAGGGGCCCTGAGGAACACTCACCAGCTCGTCGCTGCCCTGGGCGATGCCATGGGTACGCAGGCGCACCAGACGCTTCGCCAGCGCGGTGTCGTTGCTCAGCAGCATGCCGCCCTCACCCGTGGTGATGATCTTTACCGGATGAAAGCTGAACACGGTGACGTCGCTGTACTGACAGGCCCCCACCGGTACACCGTCATGGCTCGCCCCCACGGCATGCGAAGCATCTTCGATCACGCGAAAGCCATACTCCCGGGCCAACTGCCCGATGGCGCGCATATCGCAACTGCGCCCGGAAAAGTGCACCGGGATCACCACCTTCGGCAGGCGCCCGGCCAAACGCGCAGCTGCCAGCTTCTCGGCCAGGCGCTCCACGCTGATGTTGAGCGTTTGCGGATCGATGTCGACGAAGTCCACATCCGCGCCGCAGTAGCGCGCGCAATTGGCACTGGCAACGAAGGTGTTCGGACTGGTCCAGACCAGGTCCCCCGGGCCGACATCCAACGCCAGACAGGCAATGTGCAGAGCCGCAGTGGCGTTGCTTACCGCCACCGCGTGCTGCGCCTGACAGGCCGCGGCAACGGCCTGCTCGAAGCTGGCGATACCCGGACCCTGGGTCAGCCATTCAGAACGCAGGACATCCACCACTGCGGCGATATCGTCATCACTAATATTTTGTCGACCGTAAGGAATCATAAGTTCCACATCACATATTTAACCGAAATCACAACTATTCATGCAGTTGGAAGGATTTTTTTCTAATCAACTTCGCCGGAACACCGCCCCATATCTCATTGGGCGGAATATCCTTGACCACTACACTGTTCGCACCAACAACACTGTTCTCACCTATCCGAACGCCCGGATTTACAAGCACATTAGCGCCAATCCAACACGCATCACCAATCAGCACGTCCCCGCTCTTTGATGGAACTGGCTTTATGCGAAGATCACTGTCTGCACGCATTGACTCGGTAAATATCCGAACATTCGAGGAAATATGACAACCCCACCCAATTACGACACTGCAACCTAACGATGCCTGCACTGTCGAGTTACCCCCAATATAACTGCATTCGCCCAACACAATTCGCCCATCACCATAGAGCAGAATATTCTTTCCGTTAAAGCGAAAGCCAGGAGACACCTCATACCGCCTGCGAAAATCCAAATAAATGGCGCGCCAGTAGACAGCCGCCATCAGCAGTAAAAACCTTACAAAGTATCGATTAAGACTAACCAGCATTTAAATGCCCTCTCTTGCTAAACAGAGAGCCCCATGGAAGAGGAAAAACACGCTGCGCCAGGTACCAAGCACCTAGGAAAAACAGCAACTGAACCAAAACATACGCCAAAGCCGCCCCACTCACACCCATGCTGCCAACCAATGCATAGGTAAGAAAGATACTTATCACGCCAACAACCAATGTAAGTTTCGCCAGCAGCCTGGTCCGTTCAAAAAAGAACAGAAAACCCGCCACCACGTAATACATCCCCATGAAAGCATTACCGAAACCTATCAACTGCGCTATTGGCAAAGAAGCACCGTATTGCTCTCCAACAATAAGCGGATAGAGATATGGCAGTGATGCGACATAGCCGAGCGCCAGCACCATGAACCCCAGAAAAACGGCAGCGCACTGCCTCACGATGCGCACGCCTGAGGCAGGGTCTTGATTCTTGAGCTCAGAGAAAAGATGGGGACCGAAGGCTTTGACAAATGCATCAGCCAACAAACCGACCACCATACCCATCTGCACCCCCACCGCGTACGCACCTGTCACCCCAATCCCCAGCAGGTGAGTAATGATGAAACGGTCACTCATGGCGATCATCATGGCCCCCACGGCATGAGGGATCAACGGGACACCAAAGTTCAAGGCAGCCCGTATGTACTCGCGATCAATGCTCCAACGCACCAACGCCCGCCGCTGCAAACCATAGAGCGCCAGACCAGCGAACAGGAATACCGCAACGCAGATCCCCAGAACCCGCCCTTCCCAGCCCAGCCCAAGCAACAGAATCAACCCCAGTGACAGCCCGAGATTCAAGGCCGTCTGCAGAATCTGGAACAGGCCATAACTCCAAACCTCGTTCCTGACCTGCCAAACCACCAGACGTACCTGCACCACAGCTTGCGCAGCTGACGCCAAGACAGCCACAAGCAGCCATCCTTCTGGGATCTCGACCCAACGGGAAAGCGGTCCTGCCATCAACCACACACTCAGCAGAACCAGACTTGTGCTGACGGCTAAGAGCCCAAGACAGGTTCCTACGAAACGCGGATGATCCGTGTCTGCATCGAAATGCCGTACACTCACAGCGCCATGGATACTGAGACCGGTAAAGGCCGTCAGTACGCTTACGACAGTAGCGAACATGGTCACTACGCCGTATTCAGCGGGCGCCAGAACCCGAGTCAGTACTGGCAGCAACAGAAACGGGATCGCGCTGTTGATGACATTCGCCAGCGCGTAGGTAGCGGTGGAGTTCACCAGCCGTTTCAATACAGTCATGCGCTTCGCAGCAACGCTTTCTGTAGAGCGTCAATGACCGCAGCCTGCTGCGCCACGCCAAGATACGGATGCATCGGCAGGCTCATCACCCGCTCGGCAATGGCATCGCCCACCGGCAGGCGCGCAGCGTCGTCCTTCACTGCCGGCTGGCGGTTGAGCGGGACCGGGTAATGCACAGCGGTCGGAATGCCGGCGACCTTGAGGCGCTCCTGCACCCGGTCGCGGTCGCTGACCTGCACGGTGTACTGGGCCCAGGCACTGAAGTTGTGCGCTTCGACGAAGGGCGCAGCGATGCCGGCCTCGCCGAGCAGGCGGGCATAGCCCTGAGCAGCCTTCTCCCTAAGCTCAAGTTCGCGCGGAAATATCTCCAGCTTGAGCAGCAGGATCGCTGCCTGCAGGGTGTCCAGACGACTGTTCACACCAACGCGGATATGGTGATAGCGACGGTCCTGGCCGTGCCGGGCGATCTGCCGCAGCACCTTGGCCAGCTCGTCGTCACTGGTGAAGATCGCCCCGCCGTCGCCGTAGCAGCCCAGCGGCTTGCTGGGGAAGAAGCTGGTGCAGGCGATGGTCGTCAGGTTGCAGGAGCGCTGGCCTTCATAGGTGGCGCCGAAGCTCTGCGCAGCGTCCTCGATGACCGGGATGCCATGCTTTGCGGCAATGGCGTTGATGGCATCGAAATCAGCGCACTGGCCATACAGAGAGACCGGGATGATCGCCTTGGTACGCGGAGTGATGGCGGCTTCGAGCAACTGCGGATCGAGGTTGTAGGTGCGCGGGCAGACGTCCACGTATACCGGCTTGGCGCCTAGCAGTGCGACGGTCTCGGCCGTGGCGATATAGGTGAAACCCGGGGTGATGACCTCGTCGCCCGGACCTATGCCCAGCGCCATCTGGGCGATCTGCAGGGCATCGGTGCCATTGGCCACACTGATGCAGTATTTCGCGCCGACGAAAGCCGCGAGCTTTTCTTCCAGCTCGTTGACCTCCGGTCCAAGGATGTACTGGCCATGCGCGAGCACGCGCTGGATGCCAGCGTCGATTTTTTCCTTGATCAGCGCCTGCTGGGCCTTGAGGTCGATGAACTCAATCACGCCACGCTCTCCTTGCTCAATACACTGCCACGCAGAATATACCGCGCACTAGTGTGGATGCATGGCGCGCTGCCCTCACCTTCCAGCGGCAGTTCCAGCTGTTCACCAAACTCGCTCATCCAGCCAATCTGCCGTGCTGGCACGCCGACCATCAGGGCGTAGGCAGGCACATTTTTGTTGATCACAGCGCCGGCGCCAACGAAGGCAAACTCGCCGATGGTCACGCCACAGACGATGGTGCAGTTGGCACCAAGCGTGGCGCCCCGCCTGACCAAGGTGTCACGGTATTCACTCTTGCGCTCAATCAGCGAACGCGGGTTGTAGACATTGGTGAAGACCATGCTCGGCCCGCAGAACACGCCGTCCTCCAAAGTCACGCCGTCGTAAACCGAGACATTGTTCTGGATCTTACAGTGATCTCCGATGACTACTTGGTTACCGATGAAGACGTTCTGGCCGAGCGAGACGCCCTGACCAATGCGGGCCCCACCACAAACATGCACAAAGTGCCAGATACGCGACCCTTCGCCAATCTGCGCTCCATCGTCAACAATCGCGCTAGGATGCTGGTAATGACTCATGGCTCAACCCAGCAGGCGGACGAGGAACGGATGGCCTTCGTTGTCGCGGGCAGACACAGGCCTGAGGGTGCGAATGCGCTCGACCGTTTCCACGCAGTGGCGTGCGTCCTCGATGCCGTAGCCCTTGCCATCCAGGATGGCCTGGTAGCTGACGGTATGTAAGTCAGTGAAACCTTCGGAGAATTCGATTTCGCTACCGTCGCAGGTGATCGAGCGATAGGTCGGCTTCTTGCCCTTAACCGAATCTGGCAGATCGTTGGCATCTATAGAAAGAAACCAACGTACTCGCGCCCGCTCATACTCCAGATAACCAGCCGCCTTGTGCTCATTGGCGAAGTGCACGACATTGCGCTGCAACTTGCCGAAGATGAAGTGCAACATATCGAAGAAGTGCACGCCGATATTGGTAGCGACACCAAAGGACTTCCGCAGATCGCCCTTCCAGCTCTCCATGTACCACTTGCCGCGACTGGTGATGTAAGTCAGCTCGACCTCGTGCTTATGCTCTTGTCGCCCGGCCTCGACCCGCTGCTTCAGATCGATAATCGCCTGGTGATGACGTAACTGCAGGATGTTATACAAGCGCTTGCCGGTTTCACGTTCAACCAGAGCCAAATCGTCCAGAAGCGCACTATTCGGCACCAGCGGCTTTTCGCAGATGACGTCGCAACCCAGACGCAGCCCGGCAGTGATATGCGAGTGATGCAGGTAGTTGGGCGAGCAGACCGAGACGATATCCAGCGCAGTTGCGGGATCACGCTTCAGGCGCCAGGCGTAGTCGTAAAAACGTTCAAATTCGGTGAAGAATTCACTCTGCGGCGAGAGGCTGTCGATAATACCGACCGAGTCATTGATGTCGTAGGCGCAGGCCAGCTCGTTGCCGGTATCCTTGATGGCACGCATGTGGCGAGGGGCTATATAGCCGGCGGCGCCGATTAAAGCGAAGCGTTTCATTGTGCGAGTTCCGAAAGCGGTTGCAAGCAGCGAGGCCGACGATGTCGGCCCCAACGATCAGGCCTTGATAACGTTGGCAGCGGGCGCGCGGTATTTTCCGCGGCTATCCACAACCAGCCGCGCATGACGCAGAATCAGGTCGTAATCGAAGCGATCATGATCGGTGGCCAACACCACGGCATCAAAGGAAGCCAGATTCTCGGCAGTCAACACCTCACTGGACAGCTCGAAGTGATGCTCACGCATCTTCGGGAATACCGGGACATGCGGGTCGCTGTAGGCAACTTTTCCACCCTTAGCCTCGATTAGCTCCATGATTTCCACCGATGGTGATTCGCGCATGTCGTCTACATTTTTCTTGTAGGCGATACCTAGCACCAAAACGCGGCTCCCCTTGAGCGCCAACCCCTGATCGTTCAGGCCATCCATCAACTTGCCCAGCACATACTCAGGCATTGCCTTATTAACCTCACCGGAAAGCTCGATGAAGCGAGTATGCAGGCCATACTCGCGGGCCTTCCAAGTTAAATAGAAAGGGTCGATCGGGATGCAGTGACCGCCCAGGCCAGGCCCCGGGTAGTAAGGGGTAAAACCAAACGGCTTGGTCCCGGCGGCATCCACTACTTCGAAGATATCAATCCCCATACGGTCGGCGACAATCTTCATCTCATTCACCAGACCGATGTTGACCGCACGATGGATATTCTCCAGCAACTTGGTCATTTCCGCTGCTTTGGTTGAGCTTACCGGCACCACCTCATCAATAGCCTGCTCATACAGAGCAATCCCTACCTGCAAGCACTGCGGAGTGTGGCCACCGACCACCTTGGGAATGGAGCGCGTTTCAAAGTTAGGATTGCCTGGATCCTCACGCTCTGGGGAGTAGACGAGAAAGATATCCTCACCCACCTTGAGCCCGCCCTCCTGCACACGTGGCAGTAACTCTTCCTCAGTAGTACCTGGGTACGTTGTGCTTTCTAGTGAGACCACCTGTCCAGCGCGCAGGTGAGGCTTGATGGCATCTGTAGTGTTAATCACGAAGCTCATATCGGGCTCGCGATACTTATTGAGCGGCGTTGGCACGCAAAGGATCAGCG
This sequence comes from Atopomonas hussainii, assembly GCF_900109735.1. Classification (GTDB taxonomy): domain Bacteria; phylum Pseudomonadota; class Gammaproteobacteria; order Pseudomonadales; family Pseudomonadaceae; genus Atopomonas; species Atopomonas hussainii. The sequence goes on along the minus strand of NZ_FOAS01000010.1, from coordinate 97,545 downwards.
CATCACACTCCGCAACTCGGGAAAAATCCGTTGTTGCCTCAAAGCCATTGGCGCGCGCCTGAGCCACCTGCTCACTTGGAATGTGCTCAATATAAGTTCGCCCAGCGTTGAGCTTCTCTACCTTGCCACTATCAATATCCAGCCCCAAAACCCGATACCCAATGGCGCTGTAGCGCAGCATGAGTGGAAGGCCGACGTAGCCAAGGCCGACAATGCCAACACAGGCCTCTTTGGACTTAAGGCGAGAAATAATTTTATCCATCTAACCAAGAACTCCCAACACAACACAGCTCCCTTAACCATCCATTTAGGAGCACCACCCAAAACCCTCCATACCCTACCATTGCTAAGAGGGGAATGACCCAGCAAATTCTCGCACACCTAAGACATCAAGCCGCAAGCGCTTTAAGACAGGCCAACTTATTTGCGCACGAGAAACGAAAAACCCCGATGCCTTTAGACATCGGGGTTTTAAATTATGGTGCCCAGAGACGGAATCGAACCGCCGACACGGGGATTTTCAATCCCCTGCTCTACCGACTGAGCTATCTGGGCAACGGCGCGTATTAAACGTTCGCAGCGCTTTTGTGTCAACCCACGAATGCGAAAAAATTCAGCAATTACCGATATTTACGTGCCGAACCAGTCACGGCGCGGGTTTCTCAGGGGGTGCTGTTTGGGTTTTCTTCTTGGGCGCCGCGTGGCTCAGGGAGGTATTTGCCTTGGCGCAGGTCGTGGAAGTAGCGGTCGTAGCGGCCTGACTCGCGGTACATGGCCAAGCGCTTGTTGAAGCGCTTGAGCAGTTCATGGCTGTCGGGACGCGAGCGTGGCACCAGCAGGAAGCTCAGGTTATTCAGCAGCGGCTTGGGGTGGTGGGTGATGCGCGCCACGTCATCGGCAACAAAATGGGTGAGCAGCGCGGTGTAGCCGACGTTGACCTCTTGCGGGTACAGGTCGATGCGCCCGCGCAGCAGTTTGCTGAAGTTTTGCTCATCGGTGTGCACGCGCTCCATATACAGGCGGCCGGTGCTGAGATAGGCATCCATCTCCGGGCCGTAGCTGTACTCAAGCCCACCGCCGAGCTTTTTGCCGAGCAAGTCGGACAGCTTGCTCCAAGTGAACTTGTCTTGCTGCAGATGAAAGAAGACAAACTGCTCGTTAAGCACTGGGTCGCTGTAGAGAAAATCCGCTTCGCGCTCTTTCTTGCGCATCCACACGGCGGTGCCGGCGTACTTGCCTGCTGCCGCATCGGCGTAGGCGCGCGTCCAGGGCAGAAAGCGAAAGCGCACGTCGTAGCCTTCATCTTTGAGCACGTCGCTGATCAGGTGGGCCACCACGCCTTGGTGCTTGAAGTCTTTAGACAGGTACGGTGGCCAATCGCCCACCGACAACACCAAGGACTGGGCCGACGCCACGCCCGCGCCCCCCAATAGCCATATCAATGCAATGCATAGTCGCCGCATGCTCGCCCCTCACTCGCTTCAAACCAAGATTAGACCGTTCCCGGCTATGCGGCTATGGCGTGTCGCAAAACGCCGCCAAACGTAACAAAGCGGCGGTCACAGCGTGGCGCTCCCAGCTTGGCAGTGCGGCCAGCCCGGCGAGTAAACCCGGTGGCAACAGCGGCGGCGCATCGCTGAGCAGCGCCTGCCCTGCGGGGCTGATGCACAGCCAATGGCGGCGTTTGTCCAGCTCATCGCGCTCGCGGGTGAGCCAGCCTTGCTCGCTCATGCGCTCCAACATGCCCGACAGCGTTGCCGCACTTAAGCTGACCCGCTGGCTCAACTGACTGGCGGTCAGGCGCCCCTCCACATGGAGCATTTGCAGAATCATCTGCTTGGTCGGGGTTAAACCACCCGGCAGGCCACCGCGTTTGGCGTGCACCTCGCAGGCATGCTGCAACTTGCGCAAGGCGCCGAACAAGGTGGAGTCCAGCTCGCCAAGCTCACTGTCGGCAGCTGTCATATTTATTTCATCTCGAACTTTTAAATCATCCATATACCAACCAATAAAACGAGAAATTACTTTGACATGAAAGCAATTTTTTGTTTCGCTGTATAGGGCCCGTGGACGTAAGACGGCTAACAACAGCAATCGCAGACAGGCGCAATAAGCCCTGCTCAGCGCCCCACTGGCGCACCGCACGCTGTTAATTGCCGCCGTGACATGGGCTTTTTCGTTAGCTACCAGTCAAGGAATTTATGTGCGGATTAGCCGGAGAGTTTCGCTTTGATGGCCGCGCGGCCGACCTCGCCGCGGTTGAACGTATTACCCATCACCTCACCCCGCGTGGGCCCGACGCCCATGGCAGTTTCAGCCAGGGGCCTGTCGCGCTAGGTCACCGCCGTTTAAAGGTGATGGATTTGGCCGATGCCAGCGGCCAGCCGATGGTCGATAACCACCTGGGCCTGACCCTAGTGTTTAACGGCGCCATTTATAACTACCCAGAGCTGCGCGAAGAACTGCGCCAGCTGGGCTATCAGTTTTTCAGCGAGGGCGATACGGAAGTCCTGCTCAAGGCCTATCACGCTTGGGGCGAGGCCATGCTGCCCAAGCTCAACGGCATGTTCGCCCTGGCGATTTGGGAGCGCGACAGCAGGCGCCTGTTCATGGCCCGCGACCGCCTCGGCATCAAGCCGCTGTACTACAGCCACAACGCCCAGCGGTTGCGCTTTGCCTCTAGCCTGCCGGCGTTGCTGCAAGGCGGCGATATCGCCAAAACCATCGACCCCGTAGCGCTCAACCACTACATGAGCTTTCACGCTGTGGTGCCTGCGCCGCGCACCTTGCTCAGCGATGTGCGCAAGTTGCCTGCCGGGCACTGGCGCCGCATCGAGGCCAACGGTGAAGTGGAAGAAAAGCAGTGGTGGCAGCTGGACTTCGGCCCGCGCCGCGACGAAGTGCCGTTTGCGCTAGAAGACTGGCGCGATGCGCTGCTCGACACCCTGCGCAACTCCGTCAGCCTGCGCCACCGCGCCGCGCTGGATGTCGGCGTGCTGCTCTCCGGCGGGGTGGATTCCAGCTTGCTGGTCGGTCTGCTCAGTGAGGCCGGTGCCAAGCCCCTGTCGACCTTCTCGATTGGCTTTGAAGATGCCGGCGGCGAGCGCGGTGACGAGTTCCAATACTCCGACCTGATCGCCCAGCATTACGGCACCGAGCATCATCAGCTGCGCATTGGCGAGGCGGAGATTCTCGAACAGCTGCCCGGCGCCTTCGCGGCGATGAGCGAGCCTATGGTCAGCCACGACTGCATCGCTTTCTATTTGCTCTCGCGCGAAGTGTCCAAGCACTGCACCGTAGTGCAGAGCGGCCAAGGCGCCGACGAGCTGTTTGCCGGCTACCACTGGTACCCGAAGATCGACGGCGCCAGCGATGCCCTCGGCGCTTATCGCGAAGCCTTCTTCGACCGCGATCACAGCGAATACCTAAGCAGCGTGCAAAGTGCCTGGCATGGCGCGGATTGGGCTGGCGAGTTTGTTCGCGAGCATTTCCAAGCGCCCGGCGCCAGCAATGCGCTGGACAAGGCCCTGCGCTTAGACAGCACGGTGATGCTGGTCGATGACCCGGTCAAACGCGTCGACAACATGACCATGGCCTGGGGCCTGGAGGCGCGCACACCGTTTTTGGATCACCACGTTGCCGAACTCGCCGCTCGCATTCCCGGTCGTTTCAAGCTGCCGCAAGGCGGTAAGCACGTGCTGAAAGAAGCCTCGCGCTTGGTGATTCCGCACGCGGTGATCGACCGCCCGAAAGGCTACTTCCCGGTGCCGGGGCTGAAGCACATCGAAGGCGCGACGCTGGATTGGGTGCGCAACCTGCTGCTCGACCCCAGCCAAGATCGCGGCCTGTTCGAGATCGGCGCGCTGGATCGCCTGCTCGGCAACCCCAAGGCGCAACTCACCCCGCTGCGTGGCAACAAGCTCTGGCAGATGGCCGCGCTCAACCTTTGGCTCGACCAACACGGACTGTGATCATGAAAGCCCATCGTCTGGAACAGCGCCTGCGGCGCCATCACCCACCCAGCTACAAGCGCCTCAAGCAGCGCCTAGCGCGTGGCGCTCGCGGCAGCACGCCCAGCCCGCAAGCCATCCACTGTGGCTGGGGGCGCCTGCTCTTGGGCCAGACCTACCCGGACGCGCAAACCCTCGCCCAAGCACTGCTCGAAGAAGACCGCGGCGAGCGCGACATCGCCCTGTATGTGGCCGCGCCGCAGCAGGTGCTGGCCTACGCGCCGCAGCAGCTGTTTCTCGACCCCTCCGACACCTTGCGGGTCAACTTCAGCGATTACCGCCAAGCCAAGCGCGCGTTTCGTGGTTTTCGCATTCGCCGCGCCAGCAGCAGCGCCGACTGGCAGGGCCTAAATGCCCTCTACAGTCAGCACAAGATGCTCAGCGTCGACCCCGAGCGCCTCACCCCTGCCGAAGATGGCGGCCCCACCTACTGGCTAGCCGAAGACAGCCACAGCGGGGCGATCATTGGTGGTGTGATGGGCTTGGATCACCACAAAGCCTTCGCCGACCCCGAGCAAGGCTGCAGCCTGTGGTGCTTGGCGGTGGATGCCGACTGCCGCCGCCCCGGCGTGGGCGAAAGCCTGGTGCGGCACCTGATTGAGCATTACCAAAGCCGTGGCCGGCATCACTTGGATTTATCCGTGCTGCACACCAACAGCTTGGCCAAGCGCCTGTACGACAAGCTGGGCTTTCGTGAGCTGCCGACCTTTGCCCTAAAACGCAAAAACGGCTTTAACGAACCGCTGTTTGTTGGCCCCGGCGATTACGACGCGCTCAACCCCTATGCGCGCATCATCGTCGACGAAGCGCTGCGCCGCGGGATTGCCGTGGATGTCGCCGATGCGCAAAGCGGCTTGTTCACCCTCACCCACGGTGGCCGGCAGGTGCGCTGCCGCGAGTCGTTAAGCGACTTAACCAGCGCGGTGAGCATGACCTTGTGCCAAGACAAAACCCTCACCCACCGCTGCCTAGCGCGGGCCGGGCTCAAGCAACCGGCGCAACGTTTAGCCAGCGACACGGTGCGCAACCACACCTTTTTAGCCGAGCACGGCGCCGTGGTGGTTAAGCCGGCCAACGGCGAGCAAGGCCAAGGCGTGGCGGTGGACATCCGCACCACGGCCGCCTTGCAGCAGGCCATCGACAACGCCCGTCAGTTCGACAGCAACGTGGTGCTGGAGAGCTACCACGCCGGCTACGACTTGCGCGTTTTGGTGATTGGCTACGAAGTGGTCGCCGCCGCCGTACGCCACCCGGCGCAGATCATTGGCGATGGCCAGCACAGCATCGAAGCGCTGATCGAAACCCAGAGCCGCCGCCGTCAAGCGGCGACCGGTGGCGAGAGCCGTATTCCGCTGGATGATGAAACCGAGCGCACCCTAGGCGCCGCTGGCTATCGGTTGGACAGCATTCTGCCCGCCGGCCAGCACCTCACGGTGCGCAAAACCGCCAACCTGCACACCGGCGGCCACCTAGAAGACGTCACCGCCAGCTTGCACCCAGCGCTCGCCGAGGCCGCCGTGCAAGCCGCCCGCGCCTTGCAGATTCCGATGGTCGGCATCGACCTGCTGGTGCCCGACGCGCAAGGCCCCGACTACGTGATCATCGAGGCCAACGAACGCGCCGGGCTGGCCAACCACGCCCCGCAACCCACCGCCGAACGGTTTATCGACTTGTTATTCCCGCACTCGGCCGACACCCTGCCCAGCAAGGAGTAAACATGCCTGCGCAGCCCATGCCTGCTGTCGATCTCGATTACCTGCAACGCGTGCTGCTGGAGACGCTCGCCATCCCCAGCCCCACCGGCTTTACCGACACCTTAGTGCGCTACGTGGCCGAGCGTTTAGACGAACTCGGCGTGCCCTACGAACTGACCCGCCGTGGCACCCTGCGCGCCACCCTCAAGGGCCGCCAAGCCAGCCCTGACCGGGCGATTGCCGTGCACCTCGACACCATCGGCGCCTGCGTGCGCGAGATCAAAGCCAACGGCCGTCTGAGCCTAGCGCCGGTGGGCTGCTGGTCGAGCCGCTTTGCCGAAGGCAGCCGGGTGAGCCTGTTCACCGATCACACCGTGCTGCGCGGCAGTGTGCTGCCGCTGTTGGCCTCCGGCCATGCGTTCAACACCCAAGTGGATGAACTGCCGGTGAGCTGGGATAACGTCGAATTGCGTCTGGATGCCAACATCGACAACGCCGCCGATGCCGCCGCGCTGGGCATTGCCGTGGGCGATGTGGTGGCCTTCGACCCGCTGCCCGAATTCAGCGACAGCGGCCATATCAGCTCGCGCCATTTGGACGACAAAGCCGGCGTAGCGGCACTGCTGGCGGCGATCAAGATGCATCAGGAAAGCGGCTTGGCGCTGCCGATTGACTGCCACCCGCTGTTCACCGTCACCGAAGAAATCGGCTCCGGCGCCGCCGGCGCGCTGCCGTGGGATGTCAGCGAGTTTGTTGGCATCGACATCGCCCCGGTGGCCGAAGGGCAGAACTCGGCCGAGCGGCAGGTGAGCATCGCCATGCAAGACTCCGGCGGCCCTTACGACTATCACCTCTCGCGCCACCTGCTGCGCTTGGCCGAACGCAGCGGCCTTAATGTACGCCGCGATGTGTTCCGCTATTACCACAGCGACGCGCAATCGGCGGTGACCGCCGGGCACGACATCCGCACCGCGCTACTGGCCTTTGGCTGCGACGCCACGCATGGCTACGAGCGCACGCATATCGACAGCCTGCGTGACTTAAGCCAGCTGCTGTTTGCCTACTTACACAGCGACCCGGTGTTCGCCAGCGATGCCGCGCCCGCCGAGGCGAGCCTGGCGACCTTCGCCCAGCAGCTAGAGGGCGACGCGCAAATGGCCAACGACACGCAAGTGCCGCCACTCACCGAAGTGCTCGGCAAGCAGCGCTGATGAATTGCCTGGCAAAATCCAGCCAGCTCACTCGTTGCGCGGCAAACCGTGCGCGCGCAGCTTGTTGGCAATAGTGGTGTGCGACACGCCCAGCCGCTGGCCTAGCTGGCGGCTGCTGGGGTGCTCTCTATACAGACGCTCCAGCACCACTTTCTCGAAGCGGCCGACGATCTCGTCCAGCGTGCCGTCTAAGGTGAAGTCGCCCAGCGCATGCCCGGCACCGTAGTCCGGCAGACGAATGTGCTGCGCGCAGATCTGCCCGCCCTCGCACAGCGACACCGCCTGATACAGCACGTTTTCCAGCTGCCGCACATTGCCCGGCCAGTGATAGCTGCGCAGGCTGGCGAGCGCCGCTTCGCCGAGGGTGGGCAGCGCGCAACCGATTTGCCGACTGGCTTGATCAAGAAAGTGCGCAGCCAGCGGCGCTAAGCCGTCGAGGCATTCGCGCAGCGGGGGAATATGCAGGCTCAGCACATTTAAGCGGTGATACAGGTCTTGGCGAAACGCGCCGCGCGCGCACAGCTCGGACAAATCGCGCTGACTGGCGCAGATCACCCGCACATCGAGGCGAATCTCCTCATCGCTGCCCACCCGGCGAAAGCTGCCGTCTTGCAGAAAGCGCAGCAGCTTAGCCTGCAAGCGCGGGCTCATCTCCGCCACACTGTCTAAAAATAAAGTGCCGCCAGCGGTGAGTTCTAACAGGCCGAGCTTGCCCTCTTCACGCGCACCGGCAAAAGCACCGGGGGCGTAACCGAATAGCTCGGTCTCGGCCATCGACTCCGGTAGCGCCGCGCAGTTCAGCGCCATAAACGCTGCTTGCCCGCGCGGACTGGCTAAGTGACAAGCACGCGCCAGCAGCTCTTTGCCGGTGCCGGTTTCGCCTTCAATCAATAGCGGCGCATCCAACGGCGCCATGCGCCGCGCCTCACGCACCACGGCCGCCATGGCCTTAGAGCTTTGAAAGATACTGTCGAAGCCACGCAGCTCTTGTTTGCGCAGCTGATAAATGCGCTCGCCCAATTGCGCCGGGCGATGCAGCGACAACACCGCGCCAGCCAACGCCTCGCCGGCGTGCTCGGGGGTGAGTGGAGCGATATCGGCGAGCAGCTCTTGCTCGGCAATGCGCACCCGCAAGCCATTGATACGCGCTTGATTGCCACGCACCAAAGCCGGCACATCCAGCGCGCAGTAATGCGCCAAGGCCAAACCCGGCACCTCATCCACGCGCACGCCCAGCAGCTGCGCGGCGGCACGATTGGCGGCGACAATCGCGCCGTGCATATCCACCGACAGCACGGGAAACTCCAGCGCGCCGAGCAGCGCGTTAAGCTCCAGATGCTGCCGCTCGCTGGGCATCAGGCTCACCCGGCGCACCTCAAACACCCCGGGGATGGCGGTTAAGCGCGGCTCCAGCGCTTGCAGCTGCAACTTCATCAGGTTGGGGCAGTGCAGATAGATGGCATTGCCGCGCTCGCCACCCACTTCGCCGCGCTGGATATTCACCCCGTAGGCGACCAGCTCGTCGAGGATGTCGCGCAGAATGCCGAGACGGTTCTGACAGTGCAGGCGTAAGCGCATAGAGGCCCTCGCTAGATAGAAACCTGTGCCGCAGCACAATTCCCCGTAAAGATTATGTGACGATCCAGCCCCTCGCCACTCAGCAACGCCGTACATTCATGCGCCTCGTAAAGATTGCTTTACGCCAAGCACCACGGTTGAAGCGTCGCCGCGCAGCGCGTCATTCACCACCGCGCGCCGAGCCGCCTAAGCTCAAGGCATGTCTGTGCGATTGCAGGAGCGCCGTGCATGTCGACCCGCTACGTGGCCCGCGAACCCGATGCCGCTGGCGTCATCCACTACCCCGAGGATGACCACGCCGTGTGGCACACGCTGATCGAGCGCCAGCTAAAACTGGTGCAAGGACGCGCTTGCCAAGCCTACCTAGACGGCATCGAGCGCCTGCAACTGCCGCACGAGCACATCCCGCAGCTGGCGGACATCAACCGCGTGCTGCACGCCAGCACCGGCTGGCAAGTGGCGGCCGTGCCGGCACTGATTCCCTTCGATACCTTCTTCCGTCTGCTGGCCGACAAGCGCTTTCCGGTGGCTACCTTTATTCGCCACCGCGACGAGCTGGATTACCTGCAAGAGCCGGACATCTTCCACGAGATTTTTGGCCACTGCCCCATGCTGACCCAGCCGTGGTTTGCCGAGTTCACCCACACCTACGGCAAGCTGGGCCTAACCGCGACGAAAGAGCAGCGCGTGTATCTGGCTCGGCTCTATTGGCTGACGGTGGAATTTGGCTTGCTCGATACGCCCGAGGGCCTGCGCATTTACGGCGGCGGCATCTTGTCGTCGCCCAAGGAAACCTTGCACTGCTTATCGGATGTGCCCGAGCGTCAGCCCTTCGACCCCGTGGAGGCCATGCGCACGCCGTACCGCATCGACATTCTGCAGCCGCTATATTTTGTCTTGAACGACCTAGAGCGCCTGCGCCAATTAGCCCGCGAAGACATCATGGCCTTGCAACAACAGGCCCAAGCTTTGGGGCTGCATGCGCCTAAATTTCCACCCAAAGCCGCTTAGCCAGCGCTGACCCAGTCGCTACCCAACGTCATAAAAAGGAGACCCGCATGAGCGCTTTGCACCAGAAAACCTGCACCGCCTGCGACGGTTCAGCCCCCGCCATGCGCGCCCAAGAAGCCGACGAACTGATCCGCGAGGTGCCGGACTGGACCATCGCCGAACGCAACGGCGTATTGCAGTTAGAGCGCGTGTTTCGCTTTAAAAACTTCCGCCACGCGCTAGCCTTTACCCAGCAAGTGGGCGAGTTGGCCGAGGAAGCCAATCACCACCCGGCGATTCTCACCGAGTGGGGACAAGTGACCGTCACTTGGTGGACGCACAGCATCTGCGGCCTGCACCGCAACGACTTCATCATGGCGGCGAAGACCAGCAAGTTGGCGTCTTAACGTCTGAACAGGCGCTGATTCAATCGGCGCCTTTAATGACGCCCCGGCGCAGCTGATCCTCTTCAATCGACTCAAACAGGGCTTGGAAATTACCCTCGCCAAAGCCCTGATTACCCTTGCGCTGGATGATCTCGAAGAAGATCGGGCCAATCACGGTTTGGGTAAAAATCTGCAGCAAGATGCCGTCATCTTGCGGCGCGCCGTCGATCAAGATGCTCAAGTCGTGCAGCCGCGCCAGCGGCTCGCCGTGACCGGGAATGCGGCTATCGACCTTCTCGTAATAGGTATCCGGCGTGCTCATAAACTGCACGCCGTTGGCGCGCAGCGCCTCGACGGTGGCGTAGATATCCTCGGTCGACAGGGCAATGTGCTGAATACCTTCGCCGTGGTAATCGCGAATAAATTCTTCAATCTGCGACTGCTCATCGCGCGACTCGTTAATCGGGATGCGAATTTTGCCGCACGGCGCGGTCATCGCCCGCGACACCAATCCGGTGAGCTTGCCTTCGATATCGAAATAGCGAATCTCGCGAAAGCCGGCGATGCGCGCATAGAAGTCGGCCCATACATCCATCTGCCCACGGCGCACGTTGTGGGTGAGATGGTCGATGCTTTTAAGCCCCACGCTGCGGGCGTTTTTATCCGCGCCCGGCAGCGGCACAAAGTCCACGTCGTAGATGCTTTGCTCGCCGTGCCTGTCCACTAAATACAGCAACGAGCCGCCGATGCCGTGCACACAAGGGATATTCAGCTCGCCAAAGTTGGCGTGACTGCCCTCCAGCGTGGCGCCTTGCGCTTGCACATAAGCCGCCGCTTGCTGCGCATTTTGCACGCGAAAGGCCATGGCACAGGCGCTGGGGCCGTGCTCGCGGCCAAAGTCCTGCACCGCGCCTTGCGGGTTACCGTTGAGCACAAAGTTGATATCGCCCTGCTGAAACAACCACACGTCTTTGGAGCGATGCCGCGCGGTTTCGCTAAAGCCCATGGCCGTAAACAAGCCGCGCAGCTGTTCTAGCCCTTCGGCAGTCGGTGCGGTGAACTCGACAAACTCAAAGCCATCCGTGCCCAGCGGGTTGTGCGGGCTGATCGGGGCTATCTTGGCGGCAGGTGCGGCGGGCATAGGGGCTCCGTGATTTTTATAATCCTGCCTTCATCACAGCCAGCGCTTCGGCAACACGCAAGTTGTGTCCATCGCTTAGCGCGCATCAACTCCAGCGCTAGTGGCAACTATTCTTTACAGGCCAATAAAAGCCCCACCAAACAGACTGCAAAGCATCCTTCTCGGCGGTTATTCGGCAAGAAATCGTTACAGGCGATCGCCCTGCGCAGCGCGCTAAAACAACCCTGCGACTTCCCAGTCATAGCCTACGCAGGCACACTTAGGCCCAGTCACAGCGCTAACAAGGCCTTGCAAAACAGGCAGTTAGCTCAAACGTGCGTTTTATCGAATGCAAGCCCTGCACATCGCCATTTATTCACCCCTGGCGAAACAAACGTGCAACAGCGCGACAGTCACGCGCCTCGCTGCGCTGCCTGCTTGGCGCTCAAAAAGGGCTATGCTAGCTTGAGGCCTCGCCAGGATGGCCCAAGCCCCTATAAACAGAACAACAGGAGTACGGAGCCTCGTGACCCAACCCGCTCTGGAAATCCGCAATCTGCACAAAAGCTACGGCGACCTCGAAGTGCTCAAGGGCATCTCCCTGACTGCACGCGACGGCGACGTTATCTCGATTCTCGGCTCGTCGGGCTCCGGCAAGTCGACCTTTCTGCGTTGCCTCAACCTGCTGGAAAACCCCAACGACGGGGAAATCCACTTTGCCGGCGAGCAACTTAAGCTCAAGCGCGGCAAAGGTGGCGCTTTAGTCGCTGCCGATAGCAAGCAGATCAATCGCTTCCGCAGCGAAATGGGCTTCGTGTTCCAAAACTTTAATCTTTGGCCGCACATGAGCGTGCTCGATAACATCATCGAAGCACCGCGCCGCGTACTCGGCCAAAGCAAGGCAGAAGCCACCGAAGTGGCCGAAGCGCTGCTGGCTAAAGTAGGCATTGCCGATAAGCGCCATGCGTTTCCTAATCAGCTGTCCGGCGGTCAGCAGCAGCGCGCGGCCATTGCCCGCACGCTGGCCATGCAGCCGAAAGTCATCCTGTTCGACGAGCCCACCTCTGCCCTCGACCCCGAGATGGTGCAAGAGGTGCTCAACGTGATTCGCGCCCTCGCCGACGAGGGACGAACTATGCTGCTTGTGACCCACGAAATGAGTTTTGCACGCCAGGTTTCCTCGGAGATTGTTTTCCTCCATCAGGGCCGGGTCGAAGAACAAGGGACACCGGATCAAGTCTTTGACAATCCCACGTCCGAACGTTGCAAGCAGTTCATGTCCAGCCACCGTTAAGGAGCGACACCCCATGCGTCACTATAAGAAGATCCTGTTGGCCGCTGCGGCCACACTCGCATTTGGTACTCAGGCCATCGCCGCCGACAAAATCAAGCTGGGCACCGAAGGCGCCTACCCTCCCTTCAACCTGATCGACGCCAGCGGCGCTGTGGTCGGTTTCGACCTTGAGATCGGCCAAGCCCTGTGCGCCAAGATGGGCAGCGAGTGCGAAGTGGTCACCTCCGACTGGGACGGCATCATTCCAGCCCTGAACGCCAAGAAGTTCGACATGATCATTGCTTCTATGTCGATTACCGACGAGCGCAAGCAAGCGGTGGACTTCACCGAGCCCTACTACACCAACAAGCTGCAGTTCATCGCGCCGAAGTCTTCTGATTTCGACACCGAAGAAGCCAGCCTGAAAGGCAAGATCATCGGTGCCCAGCGCGCCACCATCGCCGGCCAGTGGCTGGAAGACAATCTGGCCGACACCGTGACCATCAAACTGTATGACACCCAAGAAAACGCCTATCTGGACCTGTCCAGCGGCCGTCTGGATGGCGTACTGGGCGACAAGTTCGTTAACTGGGAATGGCTGAAGAGCGAAGCCGGTAAAGACTTCGAATTCAAAGGCGACCCTGTGTTTGAAAACGACAAGATCGGCATCGCCGTGCGTAAAGGCGAAGACGACCTGCGCAACAAGCTGAACCAAGCCATCAAAGACATCGTCGCTGACGGCACCTACAAGAAGATCAACGACAAGTACTTCCCGTTCAGCATCTATTGATGCGCTTAGCGGCGCCGCCTCGTGCGGCGCCCGCTGCTAGGTTCTCTGCATGATTGACTTACAAGGTTTCGGTCCGTCCCTGCTGGCGGGGACGTGGATGACCGTCAAGCTGTCGCTGGCCTCCGTGGCCTTAGGCCTGCTGTTTGGCCTGTTAGGCGCCGCCGGCAAGACTTCCAGCAATGCATTCGCGCGCTTTTTAGGTGGCAGTTACACCACCATAGTGCGTGGCGTACCGGAAACCCTGTGGGTGTTGATGGCCTACTACAGTACGGTTACCGCGCTGAATTACCTTGGCAGTTTCTTTGGCAATCCTGAGCTGGCTTTAAACCCATTCGCGGCGGGCACGCTGGCTTTAGCGCTGTGTTTTGGGGCCTATTCCAGCGAGGTCTTTCGCGGCGCGCTACTGTCTATCCCCAAAGGCCATCGCGAAGCGGGTTTAGCCGTGGGGCTTTCTAGCCTGCGGATCTTCTGGCGCATCACCCTACCCCAAGTGTGGCGCATCGCCTTACCGGGCTTGGGCAATCTGTATCTGATTCTGCTCAAAGACACCGCCCTAGTGTCACTTATCTCGCTTACCGAAATCATGCGTGCAGCAGAAATCGCGAAGAACGGCACAAAGCTCCCATTCACCTTCTACCTCATAGCAGCTCTGATTTACCTAAGCCTTACCATACTTGTGATGATTGCGATGCATTTCTTTGAAAAACGAGCGGCCCAAGGTTTTACGAGGAATGAAGTATGAATTGGGAAACATTCTTCGATAAATGGCTACCGAAGATGCTAGATGGTGCCGGCCTTACATTGGAGCTGGTCACTATCGCAGTCATTGCGGGCCTAATTCTGGCCATCCCAATGGGCATCGCGCGCGCATCGAGCAAGCCGTGGGTGCGGTCTATTCCCTACGCCTACATCTTCTTCTTCCGTGGCACGCCGCTGCTACTGCAATTGTTTATGGTCTATTACGGCCTGTCACAGTTTGAAGCAGTCCGTCAGAGCTGGGCGTGGACCTACCTTCGCGACCCATATTGGTGTGCTCTTCTAACGATGACACTGCATACCACTGCCTACATTGCCGAAATTCTTCGTGGCGCTATTCAGTCCGTGCCTAGCGGCGAAGTAGAAGCTGCCCGCGCACTGGGCATGTCACGCGTGCAATCCATGCTGTACATCGTGCTGCCTCGTGCCGCGCGCATTGGCCTCCCGGCCTATAGCAACGAGGTGATCCTCATGCTCAAAGCCAGCGCCGTGGTCTATACAGTCACTCTCTTGGACATCATGGGACAGGCAAAAACTATCAGTGCTCGGACCTATGAGAATGAATTCTTCTATATCGTGGCCGCACTACTTTACCTAGCCATCACCATTGGCCTTACGCGTATTTTCCGCTTCATCGAGCACAAACTACGCGTCGATATGCTGCAAGGCCGCTAGTCCTCTAGCCATGCAGAATCACCACGGCGCCGCTACAATCGGCGCCGTTTTTCTTTGTAGAACATTCCTGAGCCTACTGTGCTAACCGGCCCCGCCCTGCGCGAACGCTTCGCCGCCCTCGACCACTGGCTCTGCCAGCATCGCCCGCTGTGGCAAGAAGCGCCGTTTACCCATGCGCAACTGAGTTGGGAAAGCGCTTACCCCGAGCTTGCTCAGTGGCTACGCGAACAAACCCTCGAGCATGCCGAGCGCTATCAAGGCCAGCCGCATTTACTGCGCAGCGCCCCCACGCCATTTAGCGCCTTGGCCGCCGAATCTGTGCAACTCGGCCAGCTCGACGCCCTGCCGACGCACAGCCAAAACACTGTAGCGGCGCGCTACGCGGTGGATATTCCCGGACGCAAATGGCAACAAATCGACGCCTTCGCCAGCATCTTGCCGCAAGCGAGCAACAACACCCACTGGTTGGACTGGTGCAGCGGCAAAAGCCACCTTGGCCGCCATCTGCTGCACCGCCTAGGCGGCGAGCTGACCAGCTTGGAATGGGACGCCGCGCTAGTTGATGAAGCGCGTCGTTTAACCAACGAACACAACCTCTGCGCCAGCCATCATGTGCAAGACGTACTCGCCGCCGACTGCGCCGCGCAACTACAAGCCGAGCACAGCCCCGTGGCCCTGCACGCTTGCGGCGAGCTGCACCTGCAGCTGCTGCGCTTAGCCAGTCAAGCGAACTGCACCCAGCTGGCTGTCGCGCCCTGCTGCTACAACCGCATCGACGGGCCCGATTACCAGCCGCTGTCCCACGCTGCGCAACAGGCGCAGCTGCAGCTCAGCCGTGCCGACTTACGTTTAACCCTGCGTGAAAGCGTCAATGCGGGACAGCGCGCGCGCCGCCTGCGCGACCAATCCATGGCCCGCCGCCTAGCCTTCGGCCAACTCTGCCAGCAACGCTTAGGCACCAGCGCGCAACAAGCCACCCCGTCAATCGCCAGCAAATGGCTGGGCTTGCCGTTTCATCAGTGGGCAGAAAAAGTCGCCGAGTATCGTGAGCTAGAACTGCCGCTCAGCCCCAGCGACGACGCGCTGGAGGCCCAAGGCTGGGCGCGCTTAGCGCAAATCCGCAATCTTGAGCTGCTCGGCAACCTGTTCCGCCGCCCGCTGGAGCTGTGGCTACTGCTCGACCGCGCGCTGTTTCTTGAGGAACAAGGCTACCGCGTGCAACTGGGCACCTTTTGCCCCAGCAGCCTGACGCCGCGTAATGCTTTGCTGCTGGCCTGCAAACGCTAACCTACTTACGCTCTCCCGATGACAGTGCTGGCCTGACTCAATGGCAGCCTATTCACTCAATGAGAGTATTGCTGCGCTCCAACTTTTCCGCCCCCATCAGCATCTTCAAAATCACCAGCGCAAAAGCGCGGCTCTTGGTTTCGTTATCCAGCACTTCCAGCGAGAGTTTCTCGTGGTCGGTCATGGCGTCCAGCACTGTGTCCAGTACGCGCTTGGGAAACAGCCCATGCATCACCTGTTCAACGGAGTGGTTGTTCACCTGAGCCATCACATCGTCTTGGCGGCTGATGCGATTGGCGATGCCGGTGAGAAACTGCAACTGGTCTTCATCGCTCACTTCCGCACCGAAGATATCGTTTAGCGCCTCGATGATTTCAGAGAGCCGCTTTTTCTCTGGATCATGCGCCTTGCCGCTGCCCACTGCTGTGGCAGGGTCTAAGCCATATTCTCCGTGCTCATCGTTTAAGCGCAGTTGATGCTCAGCACGTTTGCTTAGGCGGTAATGCGTCAAGTGCAGTTCGCCTAAATCCACATCTTCCTGATCTAAGCGGTCTAGGCGTAGCAGAGGGTATAGATGCTTGGCATACACGCACAGCTGCTCTAACTCGACATCCTCATACGGGATGATCTGCGCCAAAAACTCATAGAGGCGAACAAAGCTCTGTAAGTTCTTTCTGAACAAATCGAGTTGATCCACATGCTCGCCAGCCTCTTTTAATGCGGCCTCGGCGTGCTTTAAGCCGACGGCGTTACCGTCTCTTTCTGCTGTGCGCTTAAAGTCCAGCGCCTGCTGACGTGACTCCTGAGCCAACTTGTAGCGTTTGGCAAAGCGCTCCTTGGCCGGCGCGCAGTAGTAGCTGAGCTTGCTGGCAGCAGCCTTGAGGTCGAAGAAGGCCAGCGCAAACGCCGTCACCTCTTCCCAATGGTAGATACCTTCCGCATCGAGTTTCTTTTGCAGGTCATAGATGATCTGCGGGTCAGTGACGTTAGTCAGCTCGGCCTTGGTGTAGTAAGGCAGGAAGGCATCGAGAATGTCCTGAGCATCGTTAAAGAAGTCGATAACAAAAGTTGGTTTGCTGTCGCCAAAGGTGCGGTTCAGGCGCGACAAGGTTTGTACGCAGTCCACGCCTTGCAGTTTTTTGTCCACATACATGGCGCACAGCTTGGGCTGATCGAAGCCTGTCTGGTACTTGTTGGCGGCGATCATCACGTTGAAGTCCTGGGTGTCGAAGGCTTCAGCAAGGTCACGGCCATTTAAGCCAGGGTTAAGCAGCTTGCTGCTTTCGGTAACTTCCTCAGGGATAACGTCATCCGGCAGCACACTGCCAGAGAAGGCCACCAGAGGGTGCACATCGCCGTAGCCCATCTGCTTTACATACGTTTGCACCGCCAACTGGTAGCGCACCGCCTCCTGGCGGCTGCTGGTGACCACCATGGCCTTGGCCTGACCGCCCAGCAGGTGGCGGATGTTGGCGCGGAAGTGCTCGACGATCACCTCCACCTTCTGGCTGATGTTGTACGGATGCAGGCGCACCCAGCGCGCTAGCTTCATGCGCGCTTTCTTCGAGTCCACTTCCTCGTCGTCGCCGTCCGGATGGGCGATTTTCCAAGCGGTGCTGTAGGTGGTGTAGTTCTGCAATACATCGAGGATGAAACCCTCCTCGATGGCCTGGCGCATGGAGTAAAGGTGGAACGCCTCGGGCTTGTTGTTGGCGCTGGGCGGCAAGCTCGGGTCGGGTACGCGACCGAACAGCTCTAGGGTCTTGGCCTTGGGCGTGGCGGTGAAGGCGTAATAGCTGATTCGCTCGTTGGGCGCGCGTGCGGCCACGGCGGCATCCAGCAGCTCTTCCGCGCTGATTTCCTCAGTCTCCGGCGCATCGCTGCCAAGAATCTGCTTGAGCTTGCTAGCCGACGAGCCGGTCTGTGAGGAATGCGCCTCGTCGGCGATCACCGCATAGCGCCCACTGGCCAGCTTGGGGTACTTGTCCAAAGCATCGAACAACGCCGGGAAGGTCTGGATGGTGACGATGATGATGCGCGTCTGCTCAGCCAGCGCCTCGGCCAGCTGCTCGGACTTGCTCTGATTGCCGATATCACGGGTGATGCACTTGACCACGCCCTGGGCGTGCTCGAACTGGTAGATGGTGTCCTGCAGCTGCTTGTCCAGCACGGTGCGGTCGGTAATCACGATCACCGAGTTGAACAGGCGCTGGCCCTCGGCATCGTAGAGCGAGGCCAGCTGATGCGCCGTCCAGGCAATCGAGTTGGACTTGCCGGAACCGGCGCTATGCTGGATCAGGTAACGCTTGCCCGGCCCTTCGGTGCGGGTGGTTTCGATCAACGTGTTGACCACTTCCCACTGGTGGTAACGCGGGAAGATCAGGGTTTCTTTGCTGATGCGTTGGCCTTCGGGGCTTTCTTTGACGGTTTTTTGCAGGTGCAAAAAGCGGCCCAGCACCTTGAGCCAGGCATCCGGCTGGAACAGGCGCTGCCATAGGTAGCCGGTGGCGTACTGGCTGTCGTCCGGCGCGGGCGGATTGCCGGCACCGCCGTCGAGGCTGCCGAGGTTGAACGGCAGGAAGAAGGTGTCCTTGCCGGCCAGTTTGGTGGTCATCGCCACTTCATCCTGGCTCACGGCAAAGTGCACCAGCGCGCCGCGTTTAAAAGTCAGCAGCGGCTCGGGTTTGCGCGTCAGCGGGTCTTTTACTGGGCGGTCGTAGCGGTACTGGCGCTTGGCGTTCTCGACGCTCTGTTTGAACTCGCTTTTCAACTCCAGTGTGGCGACGGGGATGCCGTTGACGAACAGCACCAGATCCAGGCGTGGGTTGTATTCCCCTTCCCTGAAGTGTGGCGAATAGGACACCTCCGGCACCACGCGCAGGCGGTTGCACTGGTAGCGCGTGAGGGTGTCCGGGTTCATGCCGTGGTCGGGCTTGAAGCTGCACACCTCGATCTTCACCCCCGGTAGCTTGAAGCCGTGGCGCAGCACATCCAGGGTGCCGTCCTGCTCCAGCTCGCGTACCAGTTTTTGTACCAGCACGGCTTCCGGGTTGTTCGGGTTGGCCTTAGCGAACTTGTCCCAACGCTCTGACCAGGCCTCTTTGAAGTAGCCGAGAAAGTCCTCGGTATACAGCGCCGTGCGACGGTCGTAGCCACTGGCAGGGCCGGTCAGCCAGCCCTGGGCGACCATGGCACTGATGATGTCCTGCTGGAACTGGGCTTCCTTGCTGTCCGCCATTTATACGGCCTCTGCTACTTCAAATTTTGGGGCTTGAGTACTGACCGGGGGCTGCCAGTCGCGTACATCGATCTTGCCGGTGACGGCGGCGGAGATAAGGGCGGAGCGACGCTCTTGGAGTAGTCCCATGGCATCCGTTGACTCGTTGATCAAGCTATCCAAATCTCGGAGCGTCTTGTTCAAATAGTTGGAAATGCGAGTCTGCTCCTCCTTCGGAGGAATCATCATTTGATAATTGATAATGGTTGAGATATTCACATGAGGTGATGTGGCTCCAACCGTATCGACTTCGCCCTGCCTATAAACGGCAATAGAGTTGAGCTGAAACATGAAGTACTCAGGGCAAACATGGGCGCTCACTCTAAACTGCATCATCCTCTGCCCGAGTGCATATAGATCAGACTCTGGAATCAAGGCGGCATGCCCCCATCTTTCGCCTTCTCGTCCATAAACGATGTCACTCTTCTCTAAAGACGCTCGGCGAGTGCGATGCACATACTCATTCCGATCTAAACGATACATTTGCTCGGGCTTCAGAGTTCCTTGATCAATATCCGCCGTCCGAATAACAAGGTAATTCCCATCCGGATCGTAATTCGGAGTTTCATGAGGACAGTCAACAACGCGATCCGTCATGAACTTCAACTTTGATACCACCCAATGCGCCGGCACTTCGCCCAGCCACTCCACACCGGAGTCTTTCATCGACACCGTCGGGTCGAGGCCTTTGGTGACGGCGTGGGAGATCACGGCCTGGCGCTTTTCCTTGAGCAGCTCGATCAGGCGCTGCTGCTCTTCGATCAGCGCGTCGATGCGGGCGGTTTCGTGGTCGAGGAAGCGGGCGATTTGGGTTTGTTCCGCCTCAGAAGGAACGCCCAGCACAATATTCTTCATGTCAGAAAAATTCGTGCTCCAAAGGTCAGCAACTATCCCCTTACCCCAACGGTAATATTCCTCTTGAAACAGCTCGCTTCTGAATAAGTGATGGATGTATGGGCCGTGTAATCCAGTCGGGATTAATACGGTACATATCAACGAAACCGAGCCATCGAGTGGTGATAGCCCGGATGAGCCCTTTCGATCAGAGCGGCTATTGATAACAAAATCGCCCGCCAGCACCTTCTTCCGATTGTCGCCGTCCTGTGTTTTTGCTGCGCTTTCAAGCCGGGGAACAATTCCATGCTTGGTGACTGACAAAGGCTCGAACTCAGTATCACTGGCCCTTTCGCGGCGCTCATCGAAGAAATGGCCAAGGCGCTTAAGTGCCCAATGCTCCGGCACCTCCCCCAGCCACTGAACCCCTGAATCCTTGTACACCGGATACTTCGGAAAACTCATGCTTTTATTCCTTCTCGCGCACTGTTCACTGCCGCCTGCCAAAACGGCTCGGTAGCCCAGCGCCCCGGAAAGCCCATGTGAGGGAGAGACACTTGTGGGTATTGATCCAGCAGGGCCACGAGGCGCTCGGCCCATTGACTGGCGGGTGACACGACCCGCATCAGGGTTTCGATCACGACCAGTTGCAAGTAGAGCCGGCGACGGGGGTCAAGGCGTTGCCCGGGATGCGCCTGCGCGCCGGTTTCGATGCCCTCGGGTATGTTCGGCCAGCCTGCCGGGGCTTTGCGGGGTAGTTCCGGGCGGCTGCCAAATTCACGGTTCCAGACCCGGCCATGATGGGCGCAAACATTGCGCAGGTCTGACAGGCTGCGGAACCAAGAGCGCAACACCGGCATCTTCACGCCGAAGTGACGCTCTATCCGTTGGGTATCCGTCGGCAGGCGCAGGTTGGCGAGCAGGGTAGATACTTCCTTGAAGGTCAGCAGCTCCAGAGCCATCCAGATCGGCGGCTGGCTAGGGGCATTGGTGTATTTACGCCGGTAGTGCGTCAGAAACGACTCGACCTCACGGCCTTTGGCTGCCTGCTCCAGTTTGCCTAGCAGCCAAGCATGGTTGTAGCGCGTATCGAAAATATCCGCGTTGAGATAACCATGCGGTTGGTGGTGTTCGGCCAGGGTATTGCCCAGTTGGGCACGCAGGGCAATTTCAAGCCGTTCGATGGCATCCAGCAGCAGTAGCCGCAGTTCCCGGTCAAACACATACAGGCGCAGCACGTCTGCAAAGTGGGTGTTGT
The DNA here is from genome assembly GCF_900109735.1 of Atopomonas hussainii. Lineage (GTDB taxonomy): Bacteria > Pseudomonadota > Gammaproteobacteria > Pseudomonadales > Pseudomonadaceae > Atopomonas > Atopomonas hussainii. The sequence goes on along the minus strand of NZ_FOAS01000010.1, from coordinate 76,406 downwards.
GCAGAAACTGGTGCTCTGCTGAACCCGGCTGATAGAGCGGCCGTGTGTAGGCCGACAGGCGGAAATAACTGATGTTGGCGAGGTAGTGACGGGTGCTGGCTTCGTCATCAATGACTAGGCCGCGGCTGCGCAGCGTGGCGATCTGCTCGTCGATGCTGTGGGCTGGCTTGTGGAAGCGGCTCATGCTCGCGCCCCAGAAACAAAAAACCCGCCAAAGTGTGCTTCCGAGAGAGGCATGGCGGGTGTGTTGGGTGCAAGTATACCCAGCGATGCCTGATAGGCAAGTTGCAAATTTGTTCCCGCACTTGTACTCGGGCAATCCATGCCCTCGCCCTTCGGGCCAACGGCTATGCCGTTGTTCAAATTTGTTCCCGACAAATTTGTCATGCCGAGAGGCCCTCGATCATTTGTTTGATGCGGTCGGTGCAGGCTTTCAGGTCGCGGTCGATTTCTTCGAGCGGGCGCGGCGGCTGGAACACGTAGAAGTGCCGGTTAAAGGGAATCTCGAAGCCGACCACGCCGACTTCGCCGTCTTGCGCATCCGTTTTGCTCTCGTCGATCCAGGCATCCGGCACATGAGGTTTCACTTCGCGCTCGAAATAGTCGTACACCGACTCGCCCAGAGGCACGTTCTCGTAGTCGCGCAGGCCGGTGTCGGGTTCAGGCTGGCCTTTGCTGCGGCAAATCTCGGCTTCGGGGTCACGTGCGCCGAAGGCGTTTAGCAAGGCTTTAAGCTCTGGCGTGCTGGGGAAGAAGTCATGGTTGCCGAGGGTCTTTTTCAACAGTTTGCTGAACGCATCGCGGCTTAGGTGCACGGCGCTGGCATCCATGCTGTTAAGAGCATTGAGCAAGCGCTGAAGGGCGGCGGGTTCGAGCTTTTGAATGGCTTTTTCTTCTTGCACCTTGGCGATGCGTTCGGCGGTGACCTGAAAGCTCAGGCGCAGCGGACGCTCGACGGTGATGCGCCGGTAGCCGAAAGCCTCGACGGGGAAGATTTTGCTCTGCGCGGTTTGCTCGAAACGGCCATACAGGCGCACCAGCTCGTCGATTTGCTCGTCGGTGATGTACTGGCGTTTGCTGCCGAGCGACTTGCGCATCTTGGCGAAGTGCTGGCTGCCATCGATCAACTGCACCTTGCCCTGGCGCGCGGCGGCTTTGTGGTTGCTCAGCACCCACACATAGGTGGCGATGCCGGTGTTGTAAAACATGTCGGTGGGCAGGGCGATGATGGCCTCGACCAGATCGTTCTGCAGCAGGTAGCGGCGAATCTCCGACTCGCCCGAACCGGCGCCACCGGTAAACAGCGGCGAGCCGTTGAGGATGATGCCGATGCGCGAGCCACCCTTGTTGCTACCGTCGGCACGCGGATCACGCATCTTGCTGACCAGGTGCAAGAGGAACAGCAGCGAGCCATCGGACACGCGCGGCAGGCCCGGCCCGAAGCGGCCGTTAAAGCCCTTCTCGCTGTGCTCATCAAGGATCTGCTTTTGTACCTTCTTCCACTCCACGCCGAACGGTGGATTGCTGAGCATGAAGTCGAAGTGGTTACCTGCCAGCTGATCGTCCGACAAGGTGTTGCCCAGCTTGATGTTGGAGACGTCCTGCCCCTTGATCAGCATGTCGGCCTTACAAATAGCGAAAGACTCGGGGTTGAGCTCCTGCCCATGCAGCGACACGGTGACTTGCTGGCTGATGGACTGGATGTACTCGTCGCCCTCGGAGAGAAAGCCGCCGGTGCCGGCAGTCGGGTCGTAGATGGTGACGATGCTGTTGGGCTTGAGCTTGTCGTCCTGCCCGGTGATCACCAGCGAGGTGGTCAGATGCACGATATCGCGCGGGGTGAAGTGCTCCCCGGCGGTTTCGTTGGAGCTTTCCGCGAACTTGCGGATCAGCTCTTCGAAGATGATGCCCATGCCAAAGTTGCTGATGCGCTCAGGGCTGAGGTCGGTGGCGGCAAAGCGCTGCACCACCTGATAGAGCAGGTTGGCGGCGGCGAGCTGCTGTACGAAGTCTTCGAAGTGGAAGTGCTCGAAGATCTCGCGGGCGTCCTTGCTGAAGGACTGCACATAGCTCATCAGGTCGGCGGCGGTCTGGGTGTCGGACAGCGTGCCGAGGCTCAGCTTGGAGGCATTGAAAAACTGCTGCCCAGCCGCACGGAGCAACAGCCGCTCGCGCACCAGATCAGGCCGCCCAACTTGCGCATAGGATTCGCTAATAACGGCGTCTTTCGTAGGGGCGAGCACACACTCCATTCGACGCAGCAAAGTAAACGGCAGGATGATTCGACCGTACTGCGACTGCTTAAAGTCGCCGCGCAACAGGTCGGCAATCGACCAGAGAAACGCGGCGGTTTGGGAGTGATTTTCCGTGTTCACGCTACTGCTCCTTGAAAGGCGTGCAAAGGCAGCAGTCTAACTGAAAAGCCCGCACCACCAAGCGCCTTACCCGCCGCCAATGGCAGCAGGTAAGCCAGCAACCACGGCCGACCAAGACCTGCTAAAGGCGCATCGCGCCTATGAAAGAGCATGTCTGCACGCCGCTTGAATAACTGGTGCCGTTGAAGTGAATCGAACACTCGACCTACTGATTACGAATCAGTTGCTCTACCAACTGAGCTACAACGGCGCTCTTTAAACCTAGCAGGCGCGTTAACTGGCCGCCGTTTCGCTCAGCTCGCTTTTCAACCACTGCGCGAGGCGCTGGGCGCGGTTGTCGGCGTTGCTTTTCGGCACCCAAAGGGCCAGCTGAGCTTGGGTTTGCACAAAGCCCCACGGTGCTAATAAGCGACCGGCGCGTACATCCTCGGCTACTAACAGCTGCGGCGCGATGGCCACCCCTAAGCCCGCAGCGGCAGCCTCCAGCAGGTAATACAAGTGCTCAAAGCCTTGGCCCAACTGCAGCTGCTCGGCCTTTAACCCCTGCGCCGCTGCCCAGTCACCCCACGCTTGCCGGCGCGAAGTGGTGTGCAATAACGGTTGCGCCAGCAGTGCGCTAAGGTCTGCCGTTTGCAAACGGGCCGCCTGCGCACAACGCGGGCTAAATACCGGACCTATCCATTCACTGTGCAGGGGGTAGACCTGCATATCCGCAGGCCACGGCGGCGCGGCAAAGCATAAGGTGGCGGTGACGCCTTCGCGACGCGGGTTAAGCTCGCCTTCGCTGGCCGATAGCTGCAGGTGCAAATCCGGCAGTTCGCGCTGTAAGCGGTCTAAGCGCGGGATAAACCAACGCGCCAGCAGACTGCCGGGGCAAGCCAATACAAAGGGCGCATCGCGCCGCGCTTGTGTTAGTTCTGCACACACATCACGCAAGCGCGTGAACGCCTCGCCGCTGGCATCGCGCAAACGCATGCCGGCATTGGTCAGCTTTACGCCGCGCCCGTCTTTACTGAACAGCGCGAGGCCAAGGGCGTCCTCGAGTTGCTTGATCTGTCGGCTTACCGCCCCGTGGGTCACGTGCAGCTCAGCGGCAGCGCCGGTGATGCTCTCTAAGCGCGCGGCGGCCTCGAAGGCACGCAGCGCATTAAGCGGCGGAAGACCATGCTGCATTGGTGAGTTTTCCTAACGTATTTGCGCCATCTTATCGCTTTTCATCACAGCACCACAGCGCTAAGGTGTCGCCATTCGCTGCCGCCGTCGCGGTAGCCCGGTTAAACGGGAGATACCCCATGAACACTTCTTTGCGCGCAGGCCCCGACGCACGCGGCTTGTTTGGCAGCTTCGGCGGTCAGTATGTGGCCGAAACCCTGATGCCGCTGATTCACGACTTGGCCGCCGAATATGAAAAAGCCAAAGACGACCCGGCGTTTATCGAAGAGCTGGCCTACTTCCAACGCGACTACGTGGGCCGCCCCAGCCCGTTGTACTTTGCCGAGCGCCTGACCGAGCAGTGTGGCGGCGCGAAGATTTACTTCAAGCGCGAAGAGCTGAACCACACCGGCGCGCACAAGATTAACAACTGCATCGGGCAGATTCTGCTCGCCAAGCGCATGGGCAAGAAGCGCATCATCGCCGAAACCGGCGCTGGCATGCACGGCGTGGCCACCGCCACCGTGGCGGCGCGTTTTGGTATGGAGTGCGTGGTGTACATGGGCACCACCGACATCGACCGCCAGCAAGCCAACGTGTTCCGCATGAAACTACTCGGCGCTACGGTGATTCCGGTGACCGCCGGCACCGGCACATTGAAGGACGCGATGAACGAAGCCCTGCGCGACTGGGTAACCAACGTCGAAACCACCTTCTACCTGATCGGCACCGTCGCAGGCCCGCACCCGTACCCCGCCATGGTGCGCGACTTCCAAGCCGTGATCGGCAAAGAAACCCGCGCGCAGCTGCATGAGAAAGAAGGCCGCTTGCCCGATTCGCTGGTCGCCTGCATCGGCGGCGGCTCCAACGCGATGGGCCTGTTCCATCCGTTTTTGGATGACCAGAGCGTGCAGATCATCGGCGTCGAAGCGGCCGGTTATGGCATCGAGACCGGCAAGCACGCTGCCAGCCTGAACGGCGGGATTCCCGGCGTGTTGCACGGCAATCGCACCTTTTTACTGCAAGATGACGACGGCCAGATCATCGACGCGCACTCGATTTCTGCCGGCCTAGATTACCCCGGCATCGGCCCCGAGCACGCGTGGCTGCACGACATCGGCCGCGTGCAATACACCTCAATCACCGACCACGAGGCGCTGGAAGCCTTCCACACTTGCTGCCGCCTTGAGGGCATCATTCCTGCGCTGGAGAGCTCGCACGCACTGGCCGAAGCCTTTAAGCGCGCGCCCACTCTGCCGAAAGATCACCTGATGGTGATCAACCTGTCGGGCCGTGGCGATAAAGACATGCAAACCGTGATGCACCACATGCAACAGACTGCGGAGAAGCACTGATGAGCCGCCTGCAACAACGCTTCAGCGCCCTAAAACAAGCCAACCGCGCCGCACTGGTGACCTTCGTCACCGGCGGCGACCCAGACTACGCCACCTCGCTGGCCATCTTGAAAGGCCTGCCGGAAGCCGGTGCCGATGTGATCGAACTGGGCATGCCGTTCACCGACCCAATGGCCGACGGCCCGGCGATTCAGCTGGCCAATATCCGCGCGCTGAACAACAAGCAAACCCTGGCGAAAACCCTGCAAATGGTGCGCGAGTTCCGCGAGGGCAATACGGACACCCCGCTGGTGCTGATGGGTTACTTCAACCCCATCCACCACTACGGCGTCGATAAATTCATTAGCGAAGCTAAAGCTGCTGGCGTAGACGGCCTGATCGTCGTCGACCTACCACCGGAGCATAACGACGATCTGTGCGCACCCGCACAAGCCGCCGGCATCGACTTTATTCGCCTGACCACGCCGACCACCGACGACAAGCGCCTGCCGACCGTACTGAACGGTAGCTCCGGGTTTGTCTATTACGTCTCGGTCGCCGGGGTGACCGGTGCCGGTGCCGCCACGCTGGAACATGTCGAAGAAGCCCACGCGCGTCTGCGCCGCCACACCGACCTGCCGGTGTGCATCGGCTTCGGCATCCGCACCCCAGAACACGCCGCACAAATCGCCAAACGCGCCGAAGGTGTGGTGGTGGGTTCAGCGCTGGTCGACCAAATCGCCAATGCCGAGAGCCCCACGCAAGCCATCGACGGCGTGCTGGGCCTGTGCCAGCAACTGGCGGAAGGTGTGCGCAACGCGCGCCTGTAAACACAGCCAAGAAAAAACGCCGAGCAACATGCTCGGCGTTTTTTTATCGCGCGCTCATCCGCAGGGCTAATCCTTGCTTTGCACGCCGTGCTGGTAGAGCCAATCGACGATGGCGCTTTCCGGCTGATAGCCCTTCACGCCCTGACGTAACAACTGCCGCACATGCGGGATATCCTGCTGCTGCAAGGCGTTATTTAGCTCATCCAGCAAATGCCGCAGTGCCGGCCAAGGCATGAGCTCTTCTTCGGCGCGCATGATTTTCGGGTGTTCGGTGGGCGCCACATTGTCGCCAATCAGCAACTCTTCATAGAGCTTCTCGCCGGGGCGCAAACCGGTGAACTCGATGGCGATATCGCCGTCGGGCTGCTCGTCATCACGCACCGTCAGGCCACTGAGCATGATCATGCGCTTGGCCAAGTCGACAATTTCTACCGGCTCACCCATGTCGAGCACGAACACATCGCCGCCTTGTCCCATGGAGCCGGCTTGAATCACCAACTGCGCGGCCTCAGGGATGGTCATGAAATAACGGGTGATTTTCGGGTGCGTCACCGTGACTGGGCCGCCTTTGCGGATCTGCTCGCGGAACAGCGGAATCACCGAGCCGGAGGAGCCCAACACATTACCGAAACGCACCATGGTAAAGCGGGTGCGATTGAGTACCGTGAGCTTGTTATCGAGCAGCGAGGCAACCCGCGATTCACGGCTCAGCGCTTGCAGCACCATCTCGGCCAGGCGCTTGGTGCTGCCCATCACATTGGTCGGGCGCACAGCTTTGTCGGTGCTGATCAAGACAAAATTCGCCACGCCGGCCTCAATGGCAGCGCAGGCCACATTCAAAGTGCCGGTGACATTGTTCAGCACGCCTTCGGCGACGTTGTGCTCGACCATCGGCACGTGCTTATAGGCGGCCGCGTGATACACAGTATTCACCTGCCAGCTTTTCAGCACCTTAAGCACATGCTGCACATCGCGCACTGAGCCCAAGATAGGAACCAGCGCCACCGTGAGCCCTTGGCGGCTGATCTGCGCCTGCAATTCGGCGTGAATGGCATACAGGTTAAATTCACTGTGTTCAAACAGAATCAGGGTACGTGGGCCAACAGCCAAAATCTGCCGGCATAATTCAGAGCCAATCGAGCCGCCTGCCCCGGTGACCATCACCGCCTGCTGCTCAATGCAGCGATGCAGCAAGGTGTGCTCTGCCGCCACGGCGTCGCGCCCCAGCAAGTCAACGATATCCACCTCTTGCAGGTCGGCGACATCCACGCGGCCCGAGGCAATATCGACAATGCCTGGCACGGTGCGCACGTGCACGGGTAAGTCTTCTAGCGACTCGATCACCTCTCTGCGCCGCGCGCGGCTGGCCGAGGGCATGGCGAGCAGAATCTCTTGCACGCCGAGCTCGGCAAACATTTTGATGGCTTGCTGACGCGAGTACACCCGCAGCCCGGCGATGACCCGCTTATGCAGGGTTGGGTCGTCATCAATAAACGCCACCGGCAACAGAGACTTTTGCTGGCGCAGCGCAGCCAATAACTGATTGCCCGAAGAGCCGGCGCCATAAATAGCCACGCGCGGCAAACTGCCGGGGGCTTTGTGGGTAGTCTGGGAGAAAAACCAATCGCCCAAAAAGAACTGCCGCAGCAAGAGTCGGATGCCGCCCAAAAACACCAGGCACAGCCACCAGTAGCTAAAAATCACCGAGCGGGGAATAAGAAACTGCTGACTGTACGCAAACAGCACCAACGCAAAGGCCAGCACACCTAAACTGATCGCCTTGAACATGGCGCTTAAGGCTTCATTACCGATATAACGTAGCACCGCGCGGTACAGGCCAAAGCGAATCAAAAACGGCACAGCGGTGAGTGGGGCAAAAACGAACAGCCACAAGAAGCCGCTATCCCAGGCGGGCAAATCATCCCAGCCTAAACGCAGCAAAAAAGCCATCAGCAAGGCGAGCCAGAGCAATACCACATCGGCCAGCACTTGCAGCACGCGCTTTTGCCTGCGCGAGAGCTTCAACAGCGTTACACGTACCACCTCAAGCATTTCCCTGCTCCTCTAACGCCCCGGCGCGAAAATACACGGCCAGCGCCACCAATGGCAGATACGCCAATAACACACCCAGCACGCCATCCAGCCCGCCAGCCGCCACCCACCACGCCAGCGGCCACAACCACACAAGATTGATCACCCATACTGCCAGCGTGACTGGTAAATGCCGACCGAACTGACGAGTAGCGTATTGATAGGCATGACTGCGGTGCGCTTGATACACCTTGTCACCGCGCGCCAAACGGCGCAGCAGGGTGAGCGTGGCGTCGACAATAAACACGCCGAGCAAAATCAACCAACACCACAGCAGCTGCGGCGCCAGCCAGGCCGCCTGCAGCGATAAAGTGCCCAGTGCGATGCCTAAAAAGCCACTGCCGGCATCGCCCATAAAGATTTTTGCCGGGGGAAAGTTCCAGCATAAAAAGCCCGCCACCGCCGCCGCCAACAGCAACGGCAGCAGCGCATACACCGGCTGCTCAAGGTAGACGTACAGCAAGGCCCCGCCCACGCACACCGACAGTGCCTCAACACTGGCGATGCCGTCGATACCGTCCATAAAGTTATAAAGATTCAGCACCCACACTAGGTACACGCTGGCCAGAGCAGTGCCAAGCCAGCCCAACTCTAGCGTCCAGCCCAGCAGGGAGAGCGGCGGCAAACCACCGAGCCAATACAGCACCCACGCTGCCGCAGCAAAATGGCCGAGCAAGCGCCAGCGCGCGGCAATATGCCCGTGATCATCGAGAAAACCCAGCACAGCAATGGCCAGACCAGCGCCCAGCAGAGCGAGAAAAACCGGCAGCGTCACGCCCCAATCCAAGCCATACAGCACACACAAGCCGGCCACAAAACTGATCACAATGGCCACACCGCCGCCGCGCGGCGTAGGGGCCACATGCGAGCTGCGCGCATTGGGCACATCCAACAAGCTACGCGCCAGCGCATAACGACGCAGCAGAGCGGTCAGCCCATAGGCCAACACGACAATCACTAGCAACAACAAGGTTTTCATCATCACGACTGTAAAAAATCTTCTGCGGTACGGGCCAAGGCTTGCTCTGTGCTCAGCGGTGGCGACCACTGCAGACGTTGGCGGGTTTTCTCAATATCGACCTGCAAGGAGCCGCATAACCGCTGGGCAATCGACGCCGCGCCCAACAGTGCGGCCACGGCTGCCAGCCAACGGCTGGGCACCGGCACTAAACGCGACGGCGCACCCAAGCTATGCGCCAGCTTGCGCAGTAACTCAGCGGTAGAAAGATCGGCACCGTCAGACACCATAAAGCGCTGATTCGCCGCTTGCGGATGCTGTAGGCAATGCACCAGCAGATCGGCCAAGTTGGCCACAGCCACTAAGCTGCGCCGGTTATTGATCGCCCCTAACGGCAACGGCACACCACGGCGCAGCCAGCGCATCATGCTGAGAAAATTCGCCTTCACGCCCGGCCCGTACACCAAAGGGGGGCGCACGATCACCACTTCCAGACCCGTCTGCTGCGCTAGCGCTAAGAGCGCTTGTTCGGCTTCAAGCTTGGAGATGCCATAAGGGTCGCTCGGTTGTGGCGAGTCATCGGCGCTAAACGCCTGGCCCGGCGCTGTTTGCTCGCCATTGACCTTCACCGAGCTGACAAACACAAAGCGCTTCACCCCGGCCTGCGCGGCTTGTTGGGCCAACCGCAACGTGCCCTGTACATTCACGCGGCGAAATTCTGCCAAGGGGTCGGCCGCTTGCTCGTGCATCACATGCACACGCGCCGCGCAATGGATCACACCGTCTACCCCAGCCAACAAGGGCTGCCAGTCGGCATCGGCCGACAAATCCGGGCACTGCTGTGCTTCTATATCGGCATCGGCTGGCCAGCCCACCGCCGGCAACTGCCGCAGCGCACAGCGCACCTGATACTGCGCATCCGTCTGCAAACGCGCCAGCACCGCTCGCCCTACAAAACCGCTCGCCCCGGTGAGCAAAATCCGCATGTCGTGTTCCTGTAATTTCTAACGCACCAAATGGGGCTGTCAGCACCGCAAAACAAAGGGCGCAGGATACCACCTTGCTGGTTGGTCGATGCCAGCCAAACGCCGCAAACGAACGTCCATCGACAACACCACCATTTCACCTAACCCCTCAAGAACCCTACCTGAGTCACTTCCGCCGTTTTGCAGCTCGCCCACGACACAAACCCCTGCCGCTGATAAAACGCTGCCGCTCGAGGATTACCAGTCATCAGCTGCAGGCCATTCGGTGTGTTCTGTTGCACGACCTTGAGCAGCTGCTGCCCCAGCCCCTGACCTTGCGCAGCTGGGCTGACGGCAATGAACTCCAAACAGCTGTAGTCATTCGCATGCGGCGCTTGCTCAGCAAAGGCAAACAGCTGCGCCAAGCGCGGCAATACATCGCCACCGCAGCGCTCGGCAATCTCTGCACCAAGGGCTTGCCATGCCTGCGGCTCTGGCTGATAACCAGCTGGCGTGACCCAAGCAGCGGCGAGTAAGTCTTCGCCAGAGAACAACGCTAAGGTCGGCAGGCCAGCGCTTTGGTGATACGTCAGATAGGCGTGCAGATAAGCGTTTAAGCGCTGCGCGTAGCCGGGCCGCTCGGCCTGCAACAGCCAACGGTGCGTAGGGTCGGCGGCGAAGGCGCTCGCAAGTAACGCCTTCGCCGCTGGCAGATTAGCTGGGGTTAAGGGGCGAAGATCCATTTCGCGAGTGTCGGATTAGTTGCCTAAGAACAACTGATACGCCGGATTATCGCCCTCGAACCAATAGGGGTAGCCGATCCCTTCGAGCACTTCAGCCACTTGGTCGCGTTCGGCCGGCGGCACTTGCAGGCCGACCATCACGCGGCCGTAGGCGGCGCCGTGGTTGCGATAATGGAACATGCTGATGTTCCAGCGTGCGCCGAGTTTATTGAGGAAGTTGAGCAGCGCACCAGGACGCTCGGGGAACTCGAAGCGGTACACCACCTCATCGGTGGCTTGTGCGCTGTGGCCGCCGACCATATGGCGAATATGCAGCTTGGCCAGTTCGTTGTCGGTTAAATCCACCACCGGCAGTTTTTTGCTGTGCAGCTGTTTGAGCAGCGCATCGCGCGGATCGGTTTCTGGGTGGGTTTGCACACCGACGAAAATCTGCGCCTGCTGCGCGTCGTGATAGCGGTAGTTGAACTCGGTGATCGCCCGCTTACCCAGCGCCTGACAGAAGGCTTTGAAGCTGCCGGGGCGTTCGGGGATGGTTACGGCGATCAGCGCTTCGCGTTTTTCACCCAATTCGGCACGCTCGGCCACGTGGCGCAGGCGGTCGAAGTTGATGTTGGCGCCAGAATCGATCGCCACCAAGGTTTTGCCGCTCACGCCTTCGCGCTCAACATACTTTTTGATCCCCGCCACGCCCAGCGCACCGGCGGGCTCGGTGATCGAGCGGGTATCGTCGTAAATGTCTTTGATCGCCGCGCAGATTTCGTCGGTGCTCACGGTAATCACTTCATCCACATAACGGCGCGCCACTTCAAAGGTGTGCTCGCCGATTTGCGTTACCGCCACGCCATCGGCAAACAGCCCTACGCTGGGCAGCACCACGCGTTCGCCAGCGGCCATGGCCGCTTGCAGGCAGTTGGAGTCTTCCGGCTCGACGCCGATCACCTTGATCTCCGGCTTTAGGTACTTCACGTACGCAGCAATGCCCGCCACTAAGCCGCCGCCACCGACCGGCACGAAGATGGCGTCGATGCTGCCCTTGTGCTGACGGAGGATTTCCATCGCCACGGTGCCTTGCCCGGCGATGGTGTCCGGGTCGTCGTAGGGGTGGATGTAGGTGAAGCCTTTTTCTTCGACCAATTTCTGCGAATAGGCCAGCGCCTCGGGGAAGGCATCGCCGTGCAGCACCACTTTGGCGCCCCAGGCTTTCACCGCGCGGACTTTAATTTCTGGCGTGGTTTTCGGCATCACGATGGTGGCTTTGACACCCATCTCGCGTGAGGCCAAGGCCAAGCCTTGGGCATGGTTGCCGGCCGAGGCCGCCACCACGCCGCACGCGCGCTCGGCATCGGTGAGCTGGGCCAGCTTGTTGTAGGCGCCACGAATCTTGAAGGAGAACACCGGCTGCAGGTCTTCACGCTTGAGCAAAATCTGGTTGCCCAGCCGCTCGGTTAAAAAGCGTGCGTGTTGCAGGGGGGTTTCCACCGCCACGTCGTACACCGGCGCGGTGAGAATCTTCTTCATGTACTGTTCGAGCATGGCGACAATTCGTTACGTTTTTTACCCAAAGAGCGGCGAGTCTACCGCAGCCACTGCCGCCTGCGCAGCGCGAGATGGCTATAATGCGCGGCAATTTTCCCGCGTTTTCACGGAGTTGCCATGAATCAGGCGCAAATGAAACAAGCCGTTGGCCAAGCGGCTGTCGAGCTGATCCGCCCACAGTTGGACAGCGACAGCATCGTCGGCGTCGGCACTGGCTCCACGGCGAACTGTTTTATCGACGCGTTAGCGCAGATCAAAACCGAGTTCGACGGCGCCGTGGCTAGCTCCGAGGCCACCGCCGCGCGGCTGAAAAGCCACGGCATTCCGGTCTACGACTTAAACACCGTGAGCAACCTCGACGTGTATGTGGATGGTGCCGATGAGAGCGACCATCACCTGCACCTGATCAAAGGCGGCGGCGCGGCACTAACGCGCGAGAAGATTGTCGCCGCCGTGGCGAAAACCTTCGTCTGCATTGCCGACCAGAGCAAGCTGGTGGATGTGCTCGGCGCCTTCCCGCTGCCGGTGGAGGTGATCCCCATGGCGCGCAGCCACGTGGCCCGCGAACTGGTCAAACTCGGCGGTGACCCGGTGTACCGCGAAGGCTGCGTGACCGACAACGGCAATATCATTCTCGACGTGCACAACCTGAGCATCGTCGACCCTGCTCAGCTTGAGCGCGACATCAACGCCATCGTCGGCGTAGTGACCAACGGCCTGTTTGCCGCCCGCCCAGCCGATGTGCTGCTTCTGGGCACGCCCGACGGAGTTAAGACGCTCAAGCCCTAATAAATAGCCGCACCGCGCCATCGCAGCGTGCACAGCGCTGTGATGGCCCCCCCTGCTTTAGTTCACCTTTCTCACCGCTCAATCTGGTCTATGGTTAAACCTCCATCGATTAGGAGTGCTTAAACCATGTCCGGCAAATTTCGCCTGAAAAAAGCCAAAGACGGCCAGTTTCACTTCAACCTAGAAGCCAGCAACGGCCAAGTGATCGCCACCAGCGAGCTGTATAAAGCCAAAGACTCGGCGTTAAACGGCATTGAGTCGGTGCGTAAAAACAGCCAGCGCGCAGGCGCCTTTGAAAGCCGCGAGGCGAGTAACGGCAAGCCGTACTTCGTACTTAAAGCCACCAACGGACAGATCGTCGCGCAAAGCCAGCAATACAGCAGCAAAGCCAGCTGTGAAGCAGGTGTTGCTTCGGTGCAGAACCATGCGCCAGAAGCCACACTGGTCGATGAAAGCTAAGCCATTCGCCTAGGGCAGCCCCGTGCTGCCCTGATTGCCACGCAAGGACTGCCGCATGCCCCAGCATCATCAAATCAATTACGTCGAACTGCCCTGCCGTGACTTAGCCGCCAACAAGGCCTTCTTCAGCGCCGTATTTGGCTGGCAATTCATCGACTACGGCCCCGACTACTGCGCCTTTGCCGATGCCGGGCTGGATGGCGGCTTTTATCGCGCCGAGCAAACCAGCGACGCCAGCCAAGGCGCCGCCTTAGTGGTGCTGTATAGCCACGACTTAGAGGCCAGCTTGCAGGCCGTGCAGCAACACGGCGGGCAGATCAACAAAGCCATTTTCAGCTTTCCCGGCGGGCGGCGTTTTCACTTTACCGACCCATGCGGTAATGAGTGGGCGGTGTGGTCGGCGGTGGCTGAAGCCGAGTAAGCTGCACGCTGATTCCCCCGCACGGACGCACAGCATGACTACCCTCTTAGCCCCAGAAGCCTGCCAATCGATGGCGGATATTCGTCACGCCATCGACAGCCTCGACGAACAGATCATCACCCTACTCGGTCAGCGTTATCGCTATGTGCTGGCCGCGGCACCGCTTAAGACCTCAGTGCAGAGCGTGCGTGCCGAAGAGCGCCTACGCCAAGTGCTCGCGCAACGGCGCGAATGGGCCCAAACGCACGGGCTTAACCCCGACGCCATCGAGCGCCTGTATAGCGATTTGATTGAGCACTTTATTGCCGAGGAACTACGCCACTGGCAGGCCGCTCAGTCCTCCGCGCCCTGCGGCACAAAGCGATAAAACAAGTTCGGCTCGCTGACCAAATACAGCACGCCTTGCTCATCCATGGTCATGCCTTCGGCCTGCGGCACGCCGCGCTTGAGGCCGTGCTGGCCGGGCAGTAGCGACAGACTGCCGAGCAGCGTGCCGTCGAGGTCGATCTCCAGCACCAGCCGCGACTCATCCGACACGGCCAGCAAGTGCTGAGTGCGGCTATCAAAGTGCAGGCTGGATAGATCGCGCACCACCAGCGCCTGATTCAGCTCGGTCATCTCGCGAATGCTTAACTGCGCCACGCCACTGTCGGGCGGCGGAAAACCCTGCACGGCATACACGCGCATCGGGTCGCGCTCTTTGGCGACAAACAATTTCTGCCGCGCGGGGTCGTAGGCCAGCCCTTCAAAGCCCTTATTGCCATTTAAGCCAATGCCGAGAGCTAAACGAGGCGCATCGCGCACATCCAGCGCTTGCGTGCTGGCATCAATGCGCACTTTCACCAGTGTTTGGCTGCGCTCGTCAGAAATAATAAAGCGCCCGGGGCTTAGGTATTCGATGGCTTCGGGGTCGCTAATGCCGGTCAGCGGAATCTGCCGCAATAAGGCGCCATAACGCGATAGCTCCAGCACCGCCGCCGGCTTGTTGGTGACGGCGAGCAGAATGCGCCGTTCGGCATCCCAGGTTAGCGCCGAGACATCGGCCACGCCTTCGATTGGCCGCGCCTGTTGCACGACGCGATAGCCCGGCAGCCATAAGCTGTCTTGCTGGCGCGCCTCGGCGTGCTGCCAAGCGGCCCAGTGCAAGCCAAGACGGGTAAACAGCTGGAAATACCAAACCGCCGCCAGCAGCACGAGCACACTGGTGGCAGCGAGTAGATAAACGGTGGGTTTGATTAAACGGCGCATGGAATGCTCAGAAAGCAGCCAGCGCCGAAGGTTCCGCGCGTTACTCTTCTAGCCACTGATCGAGGGTCTTCTCGATCTCGCCACGAATGGTGCCGGCCAAGGGCGCCAGCATCAGACCAAGGCTCATAAACAGCGCGATGCGGTGCTCGGCCACGTCGATCTTGCCGTCCACCCCAGAGCGCTTAAATTGCAGGGTGTTGCCTTCCCAGCGGTAGCGCACATCAAATTTCTGCGCCAACTTGGCGGCCAGCTGTTCGGCACGGTTGCGCGCCTCATCCAGCCCTAAGGCGTGGTCACGTTCAATGCGGATTGCCATGGTTAAACTCCAACAGGCATTACCCAGCTGCACCGGCGTGCAGCACCTCTGCGCCAACTATAGCAGCCACGCCAAGGCCGCCGCGAACTGCCTTGCGTCAAGACAAAGCGGCTTTGGCTGGCTAGAATGAGCGCTCATTTTTTCAGGGTGCAACCATGAGCGATTCGCGCAAACCCTCCGACGGTGGCCAAACCACCACGCACTTCGGCTACCAAACCGTAGCGGAGCACGAAAAAGCGCAAAAAGTGGCCGAGGTATTTCACTCGGTCGCCGCCAAATATGACCTGATGAACGACGTGCTGTCCGGCGGCATGCATCGCCTGTGGAAGCGCTTTACTATCGAGCTTTCCGGCGTGCGTCCCGGTAATCGCGTGTTGGATATCGCCGGCGGCACCGGCGACCTCACCCGCCAGTTCTCGCGCTTAGTCGGACAAAGCGGCGAAGTGGTGCTGGCCGACATCAACGATTCGATGCTCAAAGTCGGCCGCGACCGTCTGCTGGATAAAGGCGTGACCGGCAATGTGCGCTTTGTGCAAGCCGATGCCGAGAAGCTGCCCTTCCCCGATAACCATTTCGACGTGGTCACCATCGCCTTTGGCCTGCGTAACGTCACCCATAAAGAAGACGCCCTGCGCAGCATGTTGCGCGTGCTCAAGCCCGGTGGTCGCTTGCTGGTGCTGGAGTTCTCTAAGCCGGCCAACCCGCTGCTGGCCAAGGCCTACGACACCTACTCGTTCAACTTTATGCCGCTGGCCGGCAAGCTGATCACCAACGATGCCGACAGCTACCGCTATCTGGCCGAGTCGATCCGCATGCACCCCGATCAAGAAACCCTCAAGGGCATGATGGCCGACGCCGGTTTCGAGCGCGTGACCTACCACAACATGACCGGCGGCATCGTCGCCCTGCATCGGGGAATCAAGCCCTAATGCTCACTATGGCGCTGTTGGCGGCGGCGGAAACCGGCATCAACCAAGTGCTGCGCTTAGACAGCGTGGCCTTGCCGCGTTTAGCGCAGCTCACCGGTCGCGTGCTGCACGTGAAGGTCGTCAGCCCGGCGCTGGATGTCTACGTGCTGCCCGCTGGCGACGGCCTGCATTTGGCCAGTCAGTACGAAGGCCCGGTGGATTGCAGCCTCAGCGCCCCGCTGCCGCGCCTTGCTGAGCTCGCCAGCAGCAACGACAAAAGCCGCGTGCTGCACGCCGACGATGTGGAACTCAGCGGTGACTCCGCGCCGTTACTCACGCTGGCGGAAATCCTCGCTGACCTACAGCTGGACTGGGAAGACCGTTTAAGCGACTGGTTTGGCCCGCTCGCGGCTGGACTGATCGGCCAAGGCGTGCGGCAATCGGTGCGCTGGAGCAGCCAAACCCTGCACAGCCTGGAACAGAATGTCGCCGACTACCTCACCGAGGAAGCGCGCAGCTTAGTGGGCCGCCGCGAGGCCGAAGCGCGCTTTAGCGAACTCGACCGCCTGCGCCTGCAGCTGGACCGCCTCGACGCCCGCCTGCAACGCGTGGCCCGCCACACCGCGGCTAAGGACACCCCATGAAGCTGCTGGCTGCCCGCCGCCTGTTCACCATTGTGCGGGTGATTGCCCGTTACCGGCTCGACGACCAACTGCTTGCTCTGCCATTGCCGTGGTGGGTGCGTTTGTTGATAGCCCTGCTGCCGTGGCGCTGGCTGCCGCGCGGTAAAAACCCGCACAGCCGGGGCGCGGCGCTGCGTTTAGCGCTGGAAGACTTAGGGCCGATCTTTATCAAGTTCGGCCAGCTGCTCTCCACCCGCCGCGACCTATTACCGCCGGACATGGCCGACGAGTTAGCCAAGCTGCAAGACCAAGTGCCGCCCTTCCCCGCCGCCGAAGCCCGCGCACGCATTGAGCGCTTTTTAGGCGCGCCGGTGAGTGAAATCTTCGCTGCCTTTGAGGCCGAGCCCATGGCCTCGGCGTCTATCGCGCAAGTGCATGCGGCCAAGTTGCACAGCGGTGAAGATGTGGTGGTGAAGGTGATTCGCCCCGGCCTGCGCCCAGTGATTCGGCAAGACTTAGCCTGGTTGTTCTTGCTCGCCGGGCTACTGGAGCGCGCCAGCCGCGAAGCGCGCCGCCTGCGCCCGCGCGAAGTGGTCAGCGACTACCAGCAAACCATCTTCGATGAGCTGGATTTAATGCGCGAAGCGGCCAACGCCAGCCAACTACGCCGCAACTTCGACGGCTCGCCGCTGATCTACGTGCCGCAAATCCATTGGGATTACTGCCGCGAAAAAGTGTTGGTGATGGAACGCATCTACGGCATTCCGGTCACCGATTTAAAAGCGCTGGCCGATCAAGGCACGGATATGAAGAAGCTCGCCGAACGTGGCGTGGAGATCTTCTTCACCCAAGTGTTCCGCGACAGTTTCTTCCACGCCGACATGCATCCGGGCAACATTTTCGTTAGCCGCGAAGCGCCGTGGAACCCGCAGTACATCGCCATCGACTGCGGCATTATCGGCAGCCTAACGCCGGAAGATCAGGACTATCTCGCCCGCAACCTGTTGGCCTTCTTCAAGCGCGACTACCGCAAAGTGGCCCAGCTGCACATTGATTCCGGCTGGGTGCCGCCGCACACGCGGGTCAATGAGTTCGAGGCGGCGATTCGCAGCGTCTGCGAGCCAATTTTCGAAAAGCCGCTGAAAGACATCTCCTTCGGCCAACTGCTGCTGCGCTTGTTCCAAACCGCGCGGCGCTTCGATATGCAGGTGCAGCCGCAGCTGGTGCTGCTGCAAAAAACCTTGCTGAATATCGAAGGCTTAGGCCGTCAGCTGTACCCCGATCTCGACCTGTGGAACACCGCGCAGCCATTCTTAGAGCGCTGGATGCGCGAGCGCGTCAGCCCCGTACAGCTGCTGCGCAACCTGCAGGCGCAGGCCGAACAAGTCCCGCATCTATCGCACATGGCGCGCGAAACGCTGGAGCGCCTAAGCCAGCACAACAACGCCGTCGCCCCCGCGCAACCGGCCAGCAGCTGGCCTGCCAAGCTGCTCGGCGTGGGCCTAGTAGTCGGCGCCAGCCAACATGGCTTGCTGCTGGTGCCTGCCGCGTGGCCGGCATGGTTAATGCTCGCCGCCGGCGCGTTTCTAGTCTTGCGCCGCCAATAACGAGGTTTGTATGAGCAACTGGCTTGATGAGATTCACTGGACCGCCGACGGCTTGCTACCCGCCATCGCGCAGGACCATCGCACCGGCCGCGTGCTGATGATGGCGTGGATGAACCGCGAATCGCTGCAGCTATCAGTAGCCGAAGGCCGCGCCATCTATTGGTCACGTTCGCGTGGCAAACTGTGGCGCAAGGGCGAGGAGTCCGGCCATGTGCAGAAGCTGCACGAGATTCGTCTGGACTGCGACGCCGATGTGCTCATTCTGCAAGTCGAGCAGCTGGGCGGCATTGCCTGCCACACCGGCCGCGAAAGTTGCTTCTACCGCGTGCTCAAAGACGGCCAGTGGCATACTGTGGATGCGGTGATTAAAGACCCCAACGCGATTTACGAGGGCCACAGCCATGAGTGACACCCTGAGCCAATTGGCGGAAGTGCTGGAAGCGCGCAAAAACGCCGCACCGGACTCGTCCTACGTGGCCAGCCTGTATCACAAGGGCCTGAACAAGATTCTGGAAAAGGTCGGTGAAGAAGCGGTGGAAACCATCCTCGCCGCCAAAGATGCCGCCGTTAGCGGCAAGCACGACGAACTGATCTACGAAACCGCCGATTTGTGGTTTCACTCGCTGGTGATGCTGGCCGCCCTCGGCCAACACCCGCAAGCCGTTTTAGACGAACTTGAGCGCCGCTTTGGCCTATCCGGCCACGACGAAAAAGCCGCGCGTAGCAAATAACACAGCCGAAAGGCCGATAAGGAGATAACCATGGGTATTGGCGGTATTAGCGTTTGGCAGCTTCTGATCATCCTGTTGATCGTGGTCATGCTGTTTGGCACCAAGCGCCTGAAAAACTTGGGCGGTGACTTGGGCGATGCCATCAAAGGTTTCCGTAAGTCGATGAACAACGAAGAAAACGCCGAAGCCGACAAGCCGAAAGTGCCCGACCAAGGGCAGACCATTCAAGGCGAAGCGCGCAAGGTTGAAGAGCCGAGCAAGAAAGACTAACGAGACACCGCCATGTTTGACGTTGGCTTTAGCGAGCTGGTGCTGATTGCCGTGCTCGCTTTGATTGTGCTCGGCCCTGAGCGCCTGCCGGTGGCAGCGCGCATGCTGGGCTTATGGGTGGGCCGCCTGAAGCGCAGCTTTAACTCGGTGAAAGCCGAGGTGGAGCGCGAAATTGGCGCCGATGAAATCCGCCGCCAACTGCATAACGAGCGCATCCTCGATATGGAGCGCGAGCTCAAAGCCAAGATGGGCTTGGAAGACAAACCGGCCTCTAGCGAAGCACCGCCAGCGGCGAGCACTGAGGCACCCGCCAGTGCCGAGCCATCTGCCAGCGCCAGCCCTACGAACAGCAGCGAACCTGCCAATAAGCCAAGCCCATGAGCCAGTCTTCTACCGACAGCGAAATGCCGCTGATCGCGCACCTAACCGAGCTGCGCAACCGCTTGCTGCACATTGTGGTGGCCGTGCTGCTGATCTTTGGCGGGCTGTTCTACTTCTCGCAAGACATCTACGCGCTGGCCTCAGCGCCGCTAAGGGCGATTCTGCCCGAGCACGCCAGCATGATCGCCACCGGAGTGATCTCGCCGTTCCTCACCCCGTTCAAGCTGACCTTAGTGCTGTCGCTGTTTTTGGCCATGCCCTATGTGCTGTACCAAATCTGGAGCTTTATCGCCCCCGGCTTGTATCAGCACGAAAAGCGCATCGCCATTCCGCTACTGATCTCCAGCGTGCTGCTGTTCTACGGCGGCATGGCGTTCGCCTACTTTGTGGTGTTCCCGCTGGTGTTTGGCTTTATTGCCGGCATCACCCCCGAGGGCGTTACTCAAGCCACCGATATCAGCCAGTATCTGGATTTTATCCTCACCATGTTTTTCGCCTTTGGCGTGGCGTTTGAGGTGCCGGTAGCCACTGTACTGCTGATCTGGATCGGCATTGTTGAGGTAGACACCCTGCGCAAAAGCCGCCCCTACGTGGTGGTCGGCTGCTTTGTGATTGGCATGTTCCTCACCCCGCCGGACATCATCTCGCAAACCCTGCTGGCGGTGCCCATGTGGCTGTTGTTTGAAGCGGGGCTGTTCTTCGGCGGCATGATTACCCCACGCGAGCCGCAAGAGCCGGAGCTGCCGGAAGACACCACACCGGACTACCCGCGCGAGTCGCGATGAACCTGCTACTGCTCGAACCCGATGACCTGATCAGTGAAGACCGCGCCGTGTTGCGCGGTCGTCGTTTACGCCACCTGCACGAAGTGCACCGCGCCGAAGACGGCGACACCCTGCGCGTCGGCCTGCTCGGCGGCGGCATGGGCCAAGGCCAGCTGCTTAGTTTGGACGAGCAACAAGCCGAGCTGAGCTTTAGCCTCACCAGTGCCCCGCCGGCCAAGTTGCCGCTGACCCTGATCCTCGCCCTGCCACGGCCGAAAATGCTTCGCCGTGTGCTGCAAACCGTAGCCGCCATGGGCGTGCCGCGCATTGTGCTGGTCAACAGCGTGCGGGTGGAAAAAAGCTTCTGGCAGACGCCGTTTCTTACCCCCGAAGCGATCCGCGAACAGCTGATCTTAGGCCTCGAGCAAGCCCGCGATACCGTACTGCCGGACGTCAGCCTAGAAAAACGCTTTAAACCCTTCGTGGAAGATCGCCTGCCGGCCATGGCCGCTGGCACCTTAGGCCTCACCGGCCACCCCGGCGACTACCCCGCATGCCCCCGCGCACTCAGCGAGCCCGTCACGCTGGCCATCGGCCCCGAAGGCGGCTGGATTCCCTACGAAGTAGAAAAACTCGCCGAAGCAGGCCTAAATCCCGTGCAACTGGGCGAGCGTATTTTGCGGGTGGAAGTGGCCGTGGCGGCGCTATTGGCGCGACTTTTCTAAGCCAACTTGCAGGCCATCAGGCAACTCATCACGCAGCCCGCCACGTTCGCGCAATTGCTTCGCCACCCGCACAAACGCCAATGCCGCCGGCGAGGCTTGCCGTTCATCCAGCATGGCCAACGCTACATCACGTGTTACTGGGGGCAGCAAGGGCTTAGCCACATAATCGCCGGTTGGCACAGCAGGCAGCGCTAACTCAGCCACTAACGACACGCCATCGCCACGCGCCACAGCAGCCAAGGTGCTCATCAGCTGCGCACAGCGATAACGCACCACTGGGGTTTGCTGCGCGCCGACGAATAAGCGCTGCACCAACTCGGCAGAGCCTGCTTCGGTGAGCACAAAGGGGTCGTGGCACAACTCGGCCAAACGCACCGCCTCGGCCTGCGCCAAGGGGTGGCTGGCGGGTAGCAGTGCGACCATCTGATCACGCAGCAGCAGATAGGTATCGAAGCGCTCCTGCGGCAGCACCACAAAACCGATGTCGATGCGCTGGCTCTCTAGCCAATGCAGCACATCGCGGTCGGGGCCTTCGTCGATGTGGATATCGATATCCGGGTACTCCGCGCGATAGGCGGCCAAAATCTTCGGTAGCAAGCGCATCGAGGCCGTGGGGCCAAACGAGCCAATGCGCAGCGTGCCGCGCTTCATGCCGCGTGCGGCGGCGGCCTCTTGGCGCATGGTTTCTTCCAGCGCCAGCAAAGTGCGCGCGCGTAGCAGCAGCGTTTGGCCAATATCCGTAGGCACGCTAACGCCACCGCTGCGGCGCAGTAGCTCGACGCCAAGCTCAGACTCCAACGCTTTCAGCGCATGCGAAACGGCCGACTGGCTTATCCCTATGCGGCTGGCCACAGCGGTGAAGCTGCCTAGCTCGGCAATCAAGGAAAAAATCTGCAACTGGCTGAAGGTCATCCGCTCACAGGCCCCGGCATGAGTTTTTGCTCATTTTACTATTAGCACACATGAGCCCAAGAATGCCCTCGCTTGGCGTTGCCGACAAGCTCCCCCCGGGGCGCGCAACGACAGCCTCGTATGGACCCTTAAACAAGGACGTTGCCATGAACTTGATCTCTTTCTCTGCAGACTATGGTTTAAGCGCCGTGTGTCCGCAGTTGACCGAGTGCTTTCTTGCCATGCAGCCGCTACCGGCGCAGCACCAGCTCGGTAGCTATGAGGTTCGCCAATACCACGCCGCGCTGAGCGCTGTGGAGTTGCTCACGCTAAACGAATACAAAAGCAATCTGGCCGCCCTACGCGAGTTAGATAGCGTGTTCAGCAGCGCCCAAGCACCCGGCCTATATCGCTGGGTGTTACCGGCACTCAAGCACTGGTGCAAACTGGATTTAGCCCAAGCGTGCCGCCTGTTTACCGAACACCTGAGTGAATACCCCGCCGACACTGCCGTGCTGTTTATGCTGCACCAGTGCCAGTTCTTCGCCGGACGTACCCACGAGTTGCCTAAGAGCATCACGCCGGCGTGTAACCAACCTCCTACAACCTCACCGTTTTTAAGTCACCACTTGGCGATTCAGGCCTTTGCTTGGGTAGAGGCGCGCCGCTATATCGATGCCCGTGAGTTGGCCGAAAATGCCTTGGCCATTGACCCGCGCAATGTCTACGCCATCCATGCCATGGCGCATGCTCTGCACGAACAAGGCGCGTTTAGCCAAGTGCGTGACTTTCTGCAAGACTGCAAAGCCATCTGGCAAGACCACGCCGCCATGGGCATGCATGTGGGCTGGCACTTGGCGATGGCCTATTACGAGTGCCAGCAAGAGCAACAAGCCTATGTCGCCTTCCAAGATTTTTACGCCATGAAGCCGAGCTTCTTCGCTAAACAAGACTTAGATGCCGTGGGTTTTCTGTGGCGCGCGCGCCTGCAACACCCGAAGCTGCACACCTGCTTAGCGCCACTTTGGGATGACCTGGCCATCAGCTGGCTGGGCAGTATTGGCGCCAGCACCTCGTACCTGCATCGCATACACGCGGCGCTGGCCTTTACCGCCACCGAACAACCTAAATTGATCGAAAAATTACTCAGCGAATGCGATGAAATGGGCTTCGACACCCTCACCCATCGCACTGGCATTTTGGTCCTCAAAGGCCTGCTGGAATTTGCCTTGGATAACCCTGTGGCCTGTCAGCGCGCCCTGCGCAGCAGTCGGCCATACTGGGATTTACTCGGTGGTAGCCACGCCCAGCGCGAGCTACTCGATATCACTCTGAATGCTTGTGACACCCATTTGGCCGCCACGGCCTGACGTATTGGTGACGCCTATGCCCGTTTTACCCGGCGACTTTAAAACCTACCTGCAACTGACTTTGGTGGCCTGCCTGTGGGGCGGCACCTTTGTCGCCGGGCGCTTTTTGGGGCCAGAGTTACCCGCCATGGCCGCCGCAGCGCTGCGTTTTATGCTGGCCAGCCTAACCTTGCTGGGGTTCTTACTGTTGGTGCACCGCCAACCTTGGCCGCGCCTGAATTGGCGGCAAACGGCGCAAGTCTGCGCTTTGGGGCTGGTGGGCATCTTCGCCTATAACCTGTGTTTCTTTTACGGCTTAAGCCAAATCAGCGCCTCGCGCGCTTCGCTGATTGTCGCCCTCAACCCCGCCGGCATCGCCTTACTGGCATGGCTGCTGTACCGCGAGCAACTCAGCCCGCTCAAGCTCAGCGGCATTGCCGCCTGCATTGTCGGCGCCATGCTGGTGATCATCAGCCGCGACCCCAACGCGCTCGGCTCCACCTGGGGGGCCGGGCAAGGCGAGTTGCTGATTTTAGGCTGCGTAGCCAGTTGGACGATTTACACCGTGTGCGCCCGGCCGATGACCGCCAGCATTGGCCCGCTGTTTACCGTGAGTTTTTCCATCTTCGCCGGTAGCGCCATGCTGCTGGCCTGCGCGTGGTGGCAAGGCGAATTAACCGTCAGCCTGCTTGGCCAGATCAGCGCGGCGCAGTGGCTCAGCTTGGCCTATTTGGGCGTGCTCGGCTCGGCGCTGGCATATATCTGGTATTACGCCGCCATTGCGCGCATTGGCGCGATGCGCAGCGGCGCGTTTATCGCCTTAAACCCGTTAAGTGCGGTGCTGCTCAGCGTGCTGCTGCTCGGTGAGCAGATCAACCTGCTGATTGCCATCGGCGGCGCGATTGCCATTGCTGGCATCTACCTATGCAACCGCCCGGCAGGCTTTAGTTGGCCGCGCAAACGCAAAGCGCTGATTCACCCGGCAGCCGCGCCAGAATAAAAAAAACCGGGCTTACGCCCGGGGAGAGAAGTGTGGTCTTGCGACCCACGAGAGAAACGGCTCAGGAGGCAATCAATCACCCGCCTTACGGCATACCCAACGCATTGGGCAGCCACAGCGACACCGCCGGCACATAAGTCACCACCACCAAGAAGCCCAGCAGCAGCACCAGCCACGGCGCAGCGGCGCGAATAGTGGCCGGCAGGCTCATGCCGGTGACGGCGCTAGTGACAAACAGGTTGAGCCCAACCGGCGGGGTGAGCATGCCGATTTCCATGTTCACCACCATGATCACGCCGAGGTGAATCGGGTCGATGCCCAGCTCCATGGCAATCGGGAACAGAATCGGCGCCAGAATCAAGATGATCGCCGAGGGCTCCATAAAGTTGCCGGCAATCAACAGCAGCACGTTCACCAGCAGCAGAAACATCCACGGCGACAGGCCCATTTCCACCACGCTGGCGGCGATGGTCTGGGGAATTTGCTCGGTGGTCAGCACATGAGCAAACAGCATGGCGTTGGCGATGATAAACATCAGCATGATGGTCAGCTTGCCGGCATCCAGCAGCACCTTAGGGCATTCGCGCACGCGCATGTCTTTGTAGACAAACAGCGCGATGATCGCCGCATACACTGCCGACACCGCCGCCGCTTCGGTGGGGGTGAACATGCCGGAATAAATGCCGCCCAAGATGATCACCATCAGCAGCAAGCCCCACAGCGCACGGCGGCCGCTGGATAGCCACTGGCGCAAGCTGGCACGTGGCAACGCGGGCAGGTTCTTCTTCCGCGCGATCACATAGATCGCCACCATCAGCATCAAGCCCAGCAACAGACCCGGCACCACGCCAGCCATAAACAGCTTACCGACAGAGCTTTCTGTGGCGGCGGCGTACACCACCATGACAATCGACGGCGGAATCAAAATCCCCAGCGTGCCGGCGGTACTGACAATGCCGGCGCCAAACGCCTGCGGGTACCCCGAGCGCACCATGCCGGCAATCGCAATCGAGCCCACCGCCGCTACGGTGGCGGGGCTGGAGCCAGATAGCGCGGCAAACAGCATGCAGGC
Organism: Atopomonas hussainii; assembly: GCF_900109735.1. GTDB lineage: Bacteria > Pseudomonadota > Gammaproteobacteria > Pseudomonadales > Pseudomonadaceae > Atopomonas > Atopomonas hussainii. The sequence goes on along the minus strand of NZ_FOAS01000010.1, from coordinate 50,868 downwards.
CATCACCGCAGCAATCGCCAAGCCGCCGCGAATATGCCCCACGCTGGCGTTGGCGAAGTCGATCAAACGCCGCGCCACGCCGCCGGTGGTCATAAAGGCGCCAGCCAAGAGGAAGAACGGAATGGCCAGCAAGGTGTAGTGCTCGCTGGTTTCGAACAGCTTGATGGCCAGCGAACGCACGGAGTCTTCACTGAACAGCAAGATGGTCGCCGCGCCGGATAAGCCCAACGAGATGGCAATCGGCACGCCGATCAGCATCAAGGTAAACAGGCAGATAAACAGGAAGGCGATGGTCATGGTTTGGCCTCCTCGTCCATGTGCTTAAGCGCGTCGGCGGCTTCATCGGCAAGGCCCAGGCCGGTCTGTTCGTTACGCACAATACGCAGGAGGATTTCGCCAAAACGCAGCGCCATCAGGCCAAAGCCAAACGGCACGATCAGCGCGATATGGCCTTGCAGAATGCCAAAGTGGTCGAGGTCTTCAGCGCCAATGCCGGCCTTAAACAGCACGCTGACCCAGGCATAGCTGCCACTGGCCATCAGCAGGCTGTAAGCGATACAGGCGCACACGGCGATTAAACCGAGCACTTTTTGCAGGCCACGCGGGGCCAGCTTGACCAGCGCATCCACGCCGATATGCCCAGCGGTGCGCACTCCATAGGCCATGCCCAAAAAGATCAGCCAGCCAAACAACGCTTTGGTCAGCGCCGGGCTCCAGGTCATCGCTTGAGCATAACCGATGATGAAATCGCCGATGGCGAACATCAGCTCGCTAGCGCCTTCCCAGCGATCAGCCAGCCAATAAAACACGGTGTAGAGGTTGTTGAGTAACACGTAGGTGCAGGTCACCAGCGTCATGGCACCGAGCAAGAAAGCAATCGCCGCTTCTTCGAAATGGTTCCAGACGCGCATCAGGGCGCTCATGGCAGGCTCCGCAAAGTGATTTTTATCGTTATGCCGAGTGCCCACAAACAGGCACTCGGTTAGTCACAGATAACGGCTTATTGGTTGGCCGCTTGGGCTGCCTTGATCAGATCGGCGCCGATCTCGCCTTCAAACTTGCCCCACACTGGGCGCATGGCTTCACGCCACTGGGCACGTTGTTCAGGGGTCAGACTGATGACTTCGCTGGTGCCAGCTTCGCTGATGCGCTGCTTGTCACCTTGGTTCAGCGCTTCGGCTTGCTCGTTCACCTTGGCGGTGACTTCCACCACGATCTTGTCCAGCTCGCTGCGCACATCTGCCGGCAGGCCGTTCCAGAACTCGGTATTGGTGACCAGCATATAGTCGAGCACGCCGTGGTCGGTTTCGGTGATGAACTTCTGCACTTCAAAGAACTTCTGGCTGTAGATGTTCGACCACGGGTTTTCGGCGCCATTCACCACGCCAGTCTGCAAGCCTTGATACACCTCGGCGAAGGCCATTTTGCGCGGGTTGGCACGCAGTGCTTTGAACTGCTCTTCCAGCACCTTAGAGGCCTGTACGCGGAACTTCTGCCCACGCGCATCTTTCGGTTCGCGCAGCGCCTTATTGCCCGACAGCTGCTTCATGCCGTTGTGCCAATAAGCCAGGCCGGTGATGTTCTTGTCTTCCATGCTTTTCAGCAGGGCAACGCCCTCGGCGCTTTGCTGGAAGCGGTCCACCGCTTGGATGTTGTCGAACAGGAACGGCAGATCAAACACCTGCAGCTTCTTGGTGTACTGCTCGAACTTGGCCAATGAGGGAGCAATCATGTGCACATCGCCCAGCAGCAGGGCTTCCATTTCTTTGCCATCGCCGTACAGCGACGAGTTGGGATACACCTCAACCTTTACCTTGCCCGGCAGGCGCTCTTCGGCCAGCTGCTTAAACAGCAAGGCGCCTTGGCCTTTGGGGGTGGAGTCCGCCACGACGTGGGAGAACTTGATGACCACAGGCTCGGCCTGAGCAAAACCCGCCACAGCGGTTAGCGACAGCGCGCACGCCAACGCACGCAAAGAAAACTTCAACATGGCACACCTCATTGTTGTGATTGTCAGTGCGGTTGCTCCACCGGCAGGGGAGCAAAGCCGTGCTCTGACATAGCAGCAGGCGTGCCAGCCTTATTAATCCACCCAACCCATTGAATTAATTAGGATTTCATAGAAAACCTTGAACAGGCATGGCGAAAGCTCGCCAAAGCGATGCGCGCAGCGTGGCGGAAAACCGCCAACGCTATTCAGCGTTCAGCAGGGTAAGCGACAAGCTGCACGCAGAGCGGTGCAGCGCGTTGGCTAATCCTCGTCGGCAAACTGCAAGCCGTGCTTGCGCAGTTTGTCGTGCAGGGTTTTACGCGGAATATTCAGCGCCTCGGCCATGGCCTTCAGGCTGTTATGGCCGCGCAGCAGCTCCGTTTCGATCAGGGCTTTTTCAAACGCTTCAACCCGTGCGGCCAAGCCTTGGCCATCGGCTGTCGGTAGCTCCGGCGCGCTGTGACTGCCGATCACTAAGCCCAGCCCCAAGGCAAAGCGCTCGGCGCAGTTTTGCAGCTCGCGCACGTTACCCGGCCAGTCGTGGCCCAGTAGCGCGGCGCGCTCGGCAGCGTTGAGCTCTGGCAAGGCCAGCTGATAACGCTCGGCGGCGCGTTGGCCGAAGTGCTTAAACAACAGCAGGATGTCATCGCCGCGCTGCTTAAGCGGTGGAATCGCCAGTGCGGCAACATTCAGGCGGTAATACAAGTCGGCGCGAAAGCGACCTTCATCGGCGGCTTGGCGCAGGTCTTCTTTGCTTGCGGCGATAATGCGGATATCCAGCGCAATCAGCTGATTGCCGCCGACCCGTTCGACGGCACGCTCTTGCAGCAGGCGCAGCAGTTTGACCTGCACCTCGAGCGTCATGCTTTCGATTTCATCCAAGAACACCGTGCCGCCGTTGGCGAACTCAAACTTGCCGATGCGGCGTTTATTGGCGCCGGTGAAAGCGCCCGGCTCGTGGCCGAATAGCTCGCTTTCCACCACCGACTCCGCCAAAGCGCCGGCATTAATCGCCACAAACGGCGCCGCGCGGCGCGGCGACAAGTCGTGCAGCGCACGCGCCACCACCTCTTTGCCGGTACCGGTTTCGCCCAGAATCAGCACATCGGCATGGGTGGCCGCCAAGGCGCCGAGCTGCTGACGCAAGCGCTGCATGCCTGCCGACTGGCCAATCAAACGTGCGCCCAAACCGCTCTGCTCGGCCAGCTGTAAGCGCAGCTGGCGGTTTTCCAGCACCAAAGCACGCTGCTCTAGCGCACGCTTCACTCGGTCGACCAATTGCTCGCTGGCGAAGGGTTTTTCGAGAAAATCGAATGCGCCGTTTTTCATCGCCTCAACCGCCAAGGCGATGTCGCCATGGCCGGTGATCAAAATCACCGGCAAGGCAGGGTCGCGTTGCTGCAAGGCGCCCAAGAGTTGCATGCCATCCATCCCCGACATGCGAATGTCGCTGACAATCACGCCCAAATCCATGTGATCGAGCTGCGCCAACAGCCCTTCGGCGCTGCCCCGGCTTTCTACGCTAAAGCCGGCCAATTCGAGGGTTTGGGTTAGCGCGCGGCGCAGGTCAGGGTCGTCGTCGATCAGTAATACGCGGTCTATCGGCGTCATGCCTCAGGCTCTCTTACGGGGGCAGTACACAATTGCAATTGCAGGGTAACGAGGGCGCCGCCCTCGGGATGATTGGCCAGTTGAAGTTCGCCAGCCACGGCGCGGATCAGGGTATCGCAAATCGCCAAGCCCAGACCAAGGCCTTCGGCGCGCGCTTTGGTGGTAAAGAACGCCTCGCGGGCGCGCTGCAAAGCTTCGTCGGAAAACCCTGGGCCACTGTCGCGCAAAATCAGCCGCAGGCGTTCGCCTTGCTGCTGAATGCGTACAAAAAGGCGCCGCTCGCCGCGTTGCTCGCCCAGCGCATCCACCGCGTTGCTGAGCAAGTTGCCTAAGATCTGCCGCAGCCGCGTGTCGCCGGCCAGCACCCACAGCGGGGTATCGGGGATGTCGCGCTGCACGGTGATGCCGAGCTTTTTCAGCCGCCGCTCGAGCAGCACCAGCGAATCATCCAGCGCGCTGCACAGCTCTACCGGCTCGGGCTTTGGCGCCTCGTGACGGGCATAGGCTTTTAGGTGAGCGATGATGCGCGCCATGCGCTGGGTGAGCTGGCTGATTTGCTGCAGGTTGTCGCTGACCGCCTCGGTGCGCCCTTGTTGCAAAAGCAGCCCCGCGTTATCGGCATAACTGCGGATGGCGCCCAACGGTTGGTTAAGTTCGTGGCTGATGCTGGCACTCATGGTGCCCAGCGCCGACAGTTTGCCCGCCTGCACGAGGTCATCCTGTGCTTGCACTAAGGCTTGCTGGGTTTGCTCGCGCTCGTGCACTTCGGCGCGCAAACGGGTGTTGAGGCTTTCCAGCGCGGCGGTGCGCTCCAGCACGCGGATTTCCAGCTCGCGGCGCGCGCGCGCATCTTGCGCTTGGTGCTCGAGATAATGCCGGCGGCGCTGGATCAACACCGCCAGCACCAGCAGCAACACCAGCAGCACGGCCGCCGCGGTCAACAGCGCCTCTCGCACCGGCGTGCTGAGCAAGCGTTGCGGGGCCAGAATACTGACCGTCCAGCCGACCTCTTTTAAGAAGCGTTCTTGGGTGAGCCACTGGCTGTGGTCTAACTGCAGCGGCGCTGGCGACGGCGTGCCGTAGGGGCGATGAGCGGCGATCAGCTCTTGCTCCACACGCGACAGGCTGCGCGTGGCGTGAAAGCGCCAATCATCGCGCGAGGATAAAATCACCACGCCCAGCTCATCGGTGACCAAAAAGTGCTCTGGGCCTTTGCCCCACAACACCTCGGTGGCATCCAGATTGACCTTCACCGCCAACACGCCGAGGGTTTGCGGTGTGCCGGCGGCATCGCTCAATAACGGCGCGGCAAAGAAATACCCTCGCCGCCCCGACGTCACCCCCAAGCCAAAAAAGCGCCCTGGCTGCCCCTGCATGGCTTGGCGAAAATACGGCCGAAAACCGAAGTTACGCCCCACAAAAGAGTCAGCCTCTTGCCAGTTGGAACTCGCCAGCGTGGTGCCGCGCGCATCCATCAAATACACCGCTTCGGCCTGACTTTGCGCGGCGAACTGCGCCAACAACTGATTAACCTGCCGCTGCGTGGGCGCTGCCTGCGGGGCCATTAACAGCGCGCGCAGCTCAGGCATCCGCACCAGCGCCTGCGGCAACACCTCGAAGCGGTGCAAGGTGCCCAACAAGTTGGCCACGTACAAATCCAGCGTTTGCCGGTGCTGCTCCATCAACCGCTCAAGGTAGTAGCGCTCGGCAAAATATTTCAGCGGCCACAGCAAGGTGGTCATCAACAGCGCCAGCAAAAACAGCGAGCGCCAACGAATATGGCGGGGGATAACGGTGCTCAACAGGCAAACAACCGAAAAGGCCGAAGGGAATAAAAGCTTAGCAGGCTCACTTGCCGGACAACGCATTGGCTGCTAAAAAGCCGCGCTTTTGCTTACGCCAAGGCCTTTGCCATGTTGTTTGGCTCCCGTTGTGGATTACTCCTGTGCGCATTGCTGGCCCTGCCTGCCTATGCCGAACCGAGCAGTTTTTATGCCGCCAAAAAGCTGCTGCCAAGCTTGGCGCTGGCGTTAGGGCAACGCAGCTTTTATTGCGCCTGCACGATTAAACACAACGGCAAACAACTGCGTGCCGACTGGGCAAGTTGTGGTTATACGCCGCGCAAAAACGCCCAACGCGCGGCACGCATCGAGTGGGAGCACGTAGTGCCGGCGTGGGCCTTTGGCCATCAACTGCAATGCTGGCAACACGGCGGACGCAAAGCCTGCAGTAAAGATGCCCGCTTCCGGCAGATGGAAGCCGACCTGCACAATCTGGTGCCGGCGATTGGCGAGGTGAATGGCGACCGCAGCAACTACAGCTTTGCCATGCTGCCCAGCACGCCCGCGCAGCACGGCGCCTGCCCGATTCGCATCGACTTTAAAGCCCGCCGCTTTCAACCTCCGGCCAATAAACGCGGCGACATCGCGCGCATCTACTTTTACATGCGCGATCGCTATGGGCTGCAGATTAGCCGCCAGCAAAGCCAACTGTTTAACGCCTGGGCCAAGCAAGACCCAGTAGACCACGCCGAGCGCCAGCGCGATGCGCGGATTGCCGCCACTATCGGCCGACATAACCCGCACGTCGCCGCGCCGTTAAACGAGCAAATCGCGCAGCAACGTTAACCGTTGCCGATTGCCCTCTCGGGTGCGCGACACGCGCTGTCGCGCTGCATGTTAGGCTTGCCGCAGAACCACCAAGAGTACCCCCGCCATGCCCCTGCAATTGCCCCTCGAAGCCCTGTTTGCCCTCTGCGCCTTTGCCGGCGCGTTGCTCGGCACGCTCGGCATGGCCTTGTATGCCCGCCAACAACAGCAACAACGCGCCGCCCAACATGCCGAGCAACTCAGCGCCGCGCAGCAATTGGCCGACAGCCTTAATCAGCGCCTGCACCAGCAAGATCTCACGCTGCGCGAAGCACAGCTCAGCGCGAGCAGCGAGGCCAAGCAGCACGCCCAAGCACGGCAGCAACTGGAACACAGCCAACGTCAGCTGGAGCAACTACAACAGCGCCTGCTCAGCGTGAGCGAACAGGCCGAACGCCACAAAGCGGCCCTCGAAGCCGCCCAGCAGCACAGCCAAGAGCAGCGCGAGCAGCTCAGCCAACAGGCGGCGCAACTGGCTAACAACCAACAACAACTGGCCCAGCTGCGCGAAGAACACGCCACCCTGAACACCACCCTTGAGCAACGCCAGCAGCACTTTACCGAGCAGCAGCAACTGCTTAAAGAAAGCCGCGAGCAGCTCAAGCTGGAGTTCAACCAACTGGCCAACCAAATCTTCGAGGCCAAAGGCCAAGCCTTCTCGCAGCACAGCCAGCAATCGCTAGACGCCTTGCTCAAACCCTTCCGCGAGCAGATCACCGGCTTTCGCCAGAAGGTCGAAGACATCCACCACAAAGACACCCAGCAGCAAGCCGCGCTACAAGCCGAGCTGCAAGGCCTTAAGGCGCTCAACCAGCAGATCACCGAAGAAGCCCACCAACTGGCCACCGCGCTGCGCGGGCAAAAGAAAATGCAGGGTAACTGGGGTGAACTGATTCTGGAAAACGTGCTGGAACGCTCTGGCCTGCGTGCCGGCATCGACTACCAACGCGAGTTCAGCGTGAGCCACAGCGAAGGCCGCAGCCGCCCCGATGCCGTGGTGTTCTTGCCCAAAGACAAGCACCTGATCATCGACGCCAAGGTGTCGCTCAACGCCTACACCCGCTATGTGAACAGCGAGGACGACAACGAGCGCGCACTGGCCCTCAGCGAGCATGTGAAGGCCATCAGCGAGCGCATTCGCGAACTGTCCGAGCGCCACTATTACGATTTGCCGGGGCTTAACTCGCCAGAGATGGTGTTTATGTTTATCCCCATCGAATCGGCCTTCGTCGAAGCGCTGCGCGCCGACGAGCAACTGTTCCAAAAGGCCTTGCAACAAAATGTGCTGGTCGCTACGCCAACCACCTTGCTTACCAGCCTCAACATCGTGCGTCAGCTATGGCGCTTTGAAGAACAGAACAAACACACCGCCGAGCTAGCCGACAAAGCCGCCAAGGTGTACGACAAGCTGCGCACCTTCTTAACCAGCATGGACACCGTGGGCAAAAGCCTCGAAAAAGCCCAAGACGCCTACCAGAAAGCCTGCGGCCAGCTGGTCAATGGCCCCGGCAACTTGGTCAAACAAGTCAGCGAATTCCGCGAACTGGGCGTGTCGGTGAAAGCCGAGCTTAGCGAAGAATGGGTGGAAAAAGGCCAGCTAGAACTGACCCGCAGCGAACGTGAAGCGCTACTGGAAAGCGCCGACGATTAACCCATGCAGGCCAACACCCAAGAAGCAAACCAGCACTGGCAAGGCGTCTCTGGCAGGGCGCTGATCGGGCTGGCGTTGGCCGTGCTGTATGTAGCGTGGCAACACTTCGCCACCCGCGAGCAATGGGTATTCCTACTCGACCACGCCAACCTCGCCCTGCATGAAGCCGGGCACCCGCTGTTCGGCCTACTGCACAGCGGCCTGATGGTGTATGGCGGCACCTTAATGCAACTGCTGTTCCCCAGCGTCTTTGCTGTGCACTTCTATCGCCAAAGACACAGCTTAGGGTTTGCCATCAGCGGCGTATGGCTGGGCGAAAACCTGCTCAACATTGGCCGCTACATGGCCGACGCCCGCGCCCAACAACTCCCCCTAGTGGGCGGCGGCGACCACGACTGGACGTTTATCTTCAGCCAGTGGGGCATGCTAGCCGCCGACACCCGCATCGCCGGCTTTACCCGGCTAATGGGCGTCTGCCTAATGCTCGGCACCGTGTATTGGTTATGGCGCCGCTGGCGCGCTCAGGGTTGAGGTCGACTTAGTAAAGCGGGGCAGTGTCAGGTGAATACTGTATCTGTACACGTTTTTTGACTCGACCTTGCGAGCATTTTGTTAATCTGACCCCTTGCCGCATATATTGCTCGGTTAATTCATATATGCGGTGGGGTGACCAATAAATTTACCATCTTGAAAATAAAAACAGAAATTCCCTGTTGTTATTGCTCGATACACCAATATGTCACCATCTATACAGACTTCGTTACTGTCTAAACCAAATGAAATCTTTCCATCCTTACCCTCAGGGTCCGTATCGCTCGGGGTTCCTGAGTATGCGTCTATGGGGATTGGATAGAAAAAACCGGTTGAAGGATCTATCGCGACAACTGACTTTTGATGGTATTCAGGGCGCTCTGAAATTGTTAGTAAAATGTAGTTATTGTTAAAATTTGGCATGCTCTCTGCGATAGCAGTGCTTACTGCGTTGATATGTTTTTCATCGCAAAAATTTACTGGGCTATACGAGAACGAGCAGCCATCCTGATTGGAGTACTCAATTCTTACCTTGGCAGATGGATATGTTGTTTCGGTTTCTGGCACTGCTTGTTGAGATGCACAGCCCACCGATGACACACATAGTGCTAGTGCGACTAAGTAAAAATTTATTGATCCCATTGGCATTGGTTAGCCTCTCTTAGTGCGTCTCGAAGTAGAGTGGTAGATTTCATGTTAGCTGTATTTGCTCTTGATTCGTGATATGAGAGTGTGCCGTCGGATGTCCTGCCATCTTTAATTTTCATGCCTGCTGGTGCGGCAATTGAAGCCCACTCCTTTGCAGCTGCGTATTGCGCGTCGTCGATAGAGCCTTCTCCATTTTTTACGAAGCGGGATAAGCTTCCGCCGCCAGCTTTATCGATTAGGTATTCTCTGAAGACGCGTTCTTGCATCTCTCCGTCATAGAGTTCCTCACCAGTTAAATGCATTTTGCGTTTTGCTGAGTTCAAGGTTGATATTATCGTCTGGTATTTTCCAGTTGCAAACATTCTACCTCTATCAGTTCCAGCTAAATTTTCCGTGGATATAATTGAATTTATTGTTTTTCCTGTAACAGTCCCGGCGGGCGGATTTATAAATGAGAAGCCAACTTTCCCACCGGGCACATTTTTAGTGCCGGTGTTGTATGATTCATAATTCCCTTCGCCATGAGAAATAATATCCCCGATCTTTCTGATAATACTATCTAGCTCTGTTTTTTGTAGGGTCAGAGATCCAATAAATTCGATTGGATGTAAGTGATGCACCTGCTTCGGCAACGACACTTGCATCGCCCCGGCCAGTTCATCCCAAAATACTAAATTGTCGATACGCTCCTGTTCATGCCGGAGCACGTCTGGGGAGTACTTGAGTAGTTCAGTCAATGGCTGCCACTTCGCCTCACTCGACTTTGCTTGCCATTCAGTAGGATGGTAGCCAATCAGCTTCGACCAGCGGTCGCGCAGTTTTGGGGTTTTCAGAGCACTCGCGATCTCATCAGGCGTGACCTTACCGTCCTTGTTACCTAACGCATCGACTTTTTTATAGAGCGCCTGGTAGAAGTCCGGGGTGGCCTCGGGATCAAGGAAGCCGTCGGCGTTTCCGTTGTTTTCCTTAACGATCTGAAAGCCTAATTTTTCTCTGTCGTGCTGACAGATCATTTCAGCATCTTGCTTGGCAATGTAACCATCTACGGTTGCGCCTGCCGAGGTGACCTTGATGTGGTACCACTCTTTTTTGTCCGGCGCCTTGAGTAGCTTCGCTTGGTTCGGGTTGATGACATAGTTTTCATTCACAACTTGACCGCTGGGGGTAAAAGCGGGTGCAGCGTCGGTGCCGCTCTTGTTGTAGATAACTTTACCCTTTGCAACCCGTAGGTACTGTTTGCCATCCTTCAATCCTGCCGGATTCTTCAAAAAAGTCTCTAAGCCGGGGTCGGTTGAGAAGAGTTCTATATGTACCTGATGTTTGCTCTTGACGCCGCCCTTGGGGCTAGCGAGGGTTTCATAGAGCCCCATATAGCCGATGGGATCGCCTGCCTTGATCGGAATGGCGCAGGTGACAACTGAATCGAAATCGCACGGATCATCAGGTATTAGCTCTGTCGAGTTGGCGTCCAACGCTACCCAAATCGGGCCTGCGGGGCAGATAGGCGTATCCCAGAACCCGCCACTGACTAGGGTGCAAGGCGCCATTAGCTGCTGACGACCGTCACGCTGAACGCGTTTGACGGCGTCCGATGCGTACTCCAGCACACTGCTCTCGGCGAGTTGCCCCATTCTTTTATCGGTTGACGCTTCAGGTGTACTGAAAGCGGGTACGCGTTTCTTCAGCCGGGCCTTGACCTTGCCTTTCCAGTAAGAGGGGCGAACGCGTTGTTGTTGCGGAATTTCTTCGACGTATCGCTCCGTTTCATTGTTGGCTTCGCTTTTGCTGATGGCCATCCACACCAGATCGCCGACCTTGGCGGTCTGCACGCCAGCCTTCCTAACGCCTTTGCTGAGAATTTTGATCTGTGCCAATTCGTAGGTCGTGGTGTCGCCGGGCTTCATTGGGTGATTCGGTGTAATGGAGATCACTTCGACCTCCGCGCCCAAGTCGATCTGCCCAAGCGGTGTTGCGGTTAAGTTGGCTTCTTTACGTACATTGCGGTTTTTAGCTTTGATGCGCAGGCGTGTGTGGTACTCACCCGCCTGCAACGGGTATTGCTCGAAAGGCAGCAGGTGCATATACAAGCTGAAGAATGACAGCTTGTTGGTTTCCGGTTTTGCAGGCTCTTGCTTGCCCGCAGCCTGGGGTGCGAGAGGGACCTCTTTGAATATGTCTTTTTTGTCTTTGCCTTTAAGAACGGAGCCTCTCTTATCCAAGGCCGCGAACCATATCTCGCTGGTCGCTGCGCGCGTGACCGGGTTCCCTGATCTATCACGACCGGGCAGTGCAGCCTTGATCTTGGCAAGGGCGAAGCGCATGTCTTTTGTGTCGTGGGTCTTGATGATCTGCAATTCTGTACCGACTGGCATCAGTGCTTCAAAATCACCCGTGGAGCCCAGCGTTGTATTCGCAACGTCGCGCCCATTGCGAGAGGTTGTAAGTTGCACGGTTTTGCCAACCCATTCGGTCGTGGCCGCGGGCTTCTTTTCAGACGGTCGCTTTGCCGACTCGTAGGTATGGCGCACTAAACAGAAGGAGGTGGAGTAACGCAGATTGCTGCACTCTGTTTCGCCTTCAAAGGTAGAGGTGAGGTACTCCTTGTTCAGTCGATAGGCGACTACTTCGCCATCGGCCATGCAACGAATGGCTTGCTTAAGTGTGCATTGTGGTGCACTGAGTTCGCTGAAGTGAATGCCGCCATGCCAGAAGCCGTGGTTGCCCAACAGGTAGTGACCGGAGCTTTCTTTCTCCAAGGCCTTATAGAATTCTTCCAGTTGATAGTGATTGCCATCGGCTTTGCGAATTGGGAGCTGGTAGGGTCTACCATTATCTATTTGTTCAGGTGTTGCTCTTGGCTGTAAAGGCGCCGCTCCCCCAGTTTTGTACTGCAACTTGGGTCTTAGAAATTTGGTTGGTATCGGCCAGTAACCACTTCCGAACTTGGCAGAGGCTGGGCCGGTTGAGGTTTGTGAGCCATAGAAAGTACCTTTACCAGTGGCAGGGAAAAAACTCTCCACTACACCTGTGTGTTTGTGATTCTCGGTGCGCCACAGCGCTATGTCTCCTCCTAGAACATCCTCCTCGGCAATTTCTTCAAAGTAGATAGAGCTGTTCAGTTGAGCGGTGGTTTGGTATGGAATGTTGTAACCAGCCCCGTGCAGCATTTTGTGCAGTAAATGGGAGCAGTCGATCTCCTTGCGATTGTCCTTGTCTACATCATTGCTTCCGCCGCTACCGTATCCGTACTCATAGTTCGCTGCGGTATAATTAGCGCGTTGCTCAAGTAAACCTGTGCTCATAGGTTAGCGTCCTGCCTCTATGCATTTGACTTGTTTGGTGGGTTCTATTCCCTTTCCAATCAAGCGCTTTATATTCTTGGCTGCTCGTTCATGGCCCATTGCCGCAGCTGTGTTGTAGCAAGCCAATGCGTGGTGAATGTTCTGCTCAACAAGGGTGCCTGCCTCATAGGCATATCCCAATTGATTCAATGCCTCCGCTGACCCCATCGCTGCGCTGGCTATCAAAGCCTGTGCGGCTTTATCGGGGTTTGCGCAAGGACGTTCGCTGGAGTAGTTGCCCTCATCACAATAGAAGTCAGATAGGGGAAGTCCTGCTTCTGGCAATTGCTTTGCTGCTGCTGTGTAGAGCTCTTCTATCTGTTTGTTTTCTAGCCGCGGGGCTTGTCCGGACAGACTGAGGGAGGCAGCCGAGTAACTTGCTTCTGCCGAGCCATCTGCCGCCGCACATAGGTAACTATCGAGGGCAGCAATAAATAGTTGTTGCGTCGAGGGAGTAATCTCGACATTAGCTACATGCTCATAAGCCTTGCCGCGTGATAAGCAGTGGGCTGCGTCATTTCGGCTTGTAGTAATGGTTTGGGAACCACCCAGTGTCCAGTCCTCCACACGGCTTAGCATCCAACATGAGCGACGCTTGAAAACGAAGGTGCGCATGTACTCCCCTCGCTGTCCGCGCAACACTGCGGCGGAAGGAGGGAGCCATTCTAAAGTCAGGCCTAGTTCGGTCCATTGTTCTAGCGTGGGGATTAATGCTGATAGACGCTGTGTCTCGTCCAATTTTTCCAGTTTGATTTTAGGTAATGGATCTTTGCTCAATGTTTGTAGAGTCAAAGGCGTGGCGATAGATGCTTGCTGCAACGCCGAGTCTGAAGCGAATTGCTGGAAAAAAGCTCTGAAGTCACCAGTGCCGCAAGTTGTTTCGCTTTGGGTCTCACTGGCCTGTCCGGATAGGGTACAAAGCAGCAGGGCGCCAATACTGAATATCGAGTGAGATTTGAAGTGGGTGGGCATGGTTTGGCTCGTTATTCAGAGAACAGGAAAAATGCTTGCGGCTGGTTTTCAGTCTTTTGCCTCGAGTTGAGCAGCGCCTCGTCGAGCAGGTTGCCCGCCTGATCGCTGTCCGCCGCCCCCGGCAGTACCGGCGGCTTGATAGCTATACCGCTGCCTTTGCCGGGGCTGCCGCCTTCGTTGAGGCGGGCGAGTGGGCCGACTAGGGTGATGCCGCCGGGGTCGAGTTTGATAAAGCTGCCGCCGGCGCTGATGGTCAGTTCGGTGCCGGCCTCGATGACCATTTTTTGCCCAGCTTTAAGGTGGATTTCGCGGCCTGCTTTGGTGAGCTGGGCGGTGCCGAGCTGGATGTGTTGTTCTTGCGCGACGGTCAAGTGGTCGTCGGGTTTGACTTCCACTTTGCGGTCTTTAACTACCGTGTGGTGCTCTTCGAGGCGCAGTTCGGTGTGGCTGTTGGCCTCCACCGTGTCATGCCGTTCGTTGCCGATGCGGATGCGCTGGTCGTGCTCGATGTTTTCGTCCCAGTCGCGCTGGGCGTGCAGGTAGATCTGTTCTTGGCCTTTTTTGTCTTCGATACGCAGTTCGTTATAACCCCCGCCGCCGGGACTCGAAAGGGTTTTGAACACGCTACGGGTTTTGTTCGCCGGCAGGTCGTAGGGCACCAGATGTTCTTTATGGAACAGGCAGCCAGTCACCAGCGGTTGGTCAGGGTCGCCTTCTAAAAAGGTGACCAGCACTTCCATGCCGATACGCGGGATGGCGATGCCGCCGTAGCGGTCGCCGGCCCAATTACTCGCCACGCGCAGCCAGCAGCTGGTGTGTTCGTTGGCTTGGCCTTCGCGGTCCCAGTGGAATTGCACCTTGATGCGGCCGTATTCGTCGCAGTGGATTTCCTCACCCTGCGGGCCAGTGACCACGGCGGTTTGGCTGCCGAGCACTTGCGGCTTGCGGTGCACAAACGGCGGGCGGTACGGCACTTGCCACGGGGTGACGAGGAAGTGGTTGCGGTAGCCTTGCTCGAAGGCTTCAGCGCTTTCTAGGCCCTCACCGCTTTTTTTACCCTCACCCCTAACCCCTCTCCCCTTTGGAAAGGGGTAATTTAGGATGTCGGCGTTTTCTTCCAGCACTTGCGGTTGTTTGCCGTGATGCAGCACTTCGGTGAGTAGCCAGAGGTCGTTCCACTCTTTACGCGGGTGGTCGCTGATTTCCAGCAGGTGGCCGGTGACTAAGCGCGGTTGGTCGCTATCGCCTTGGCCTTGTTGGTAGTCGGCGCGGTGGCGTTCTTGAATGCGTTGGCTTAGGTGCTTACCGCGCGGGCGTTCGGTGAAGGCGCCGGGGTAGTCGTAGTCTTCTAGATCCGGTTCGCGGCGTTCATCGTTTGGCGTAAAGGCCGCTTCCATCAGCAGACGCGGCTTTTCGAAGTCGTAATCGCGACGGGTCACGCGGCGGGTGCGGCTGGCTACGCGCACGGCGAAGTGCTTGATCACCGGCTCGTCGGCGGTCATGCCGCTGTCGGGTAAATACACCGTGGGCTGGCCGAGTTTGCGGAAGCTGGTTTGGTCGTCGCCAAACACCAGCACATGACCGGCTGTGCTGTGCTCGAAGTGGTAATGAATGCCCTCTTCTTCGCACAGGCGCTGGATAAAGTGCAGGTCGCTTTCGTCGTACTGCACGCAGTAAGTGCGCTCGGGGTACAGGCTGCCGAGTTGGAAGCGGGAGTCGGTGCTGGTGATGCCGTGTTCTTCCAGCACAGTGGCGATGATGTCGGCCACGCTTAAGTGCTGAAAAATCCGCTGGTTATGGCGTAGCGCCAAGTAGCTTAGCTGCGGCTGCAGGGTGACGTGATAGCGGGTTAACCGATGGCCAGACTCGCCCTGCTCGACCCGTTGCAGCATGCCGTGCACACCCTCGCCTTGCGGGGTGAAGGCGAGAAACGCGCGGCGGTGCAGCAGCGATTCTAAGTCCAGATCAGGCTGTTCGCTGACTAGGGTGATGTCGAAGCGGTACGGCTGATTGAGCGCTTCGCGACCTTCGAAGGCGAGCACTTGCAGGTCGTGCTCCAGCCCGTCGATGGCGAGGGTGAAATGCGCGGTGTTGGCCGGGTTAAACATGGGGTTGCTTCCTTGCGCCAGTTCCTAAGTAGTGATTCCTTACGCGCGCCGGCCAAACCAGCGCGTGCGCCAGCCGCTGTTAGCGGCGGGGCTCTCGCGCAAGCTTTGTAGCAGCTCGGCGAGGGTGATTCGTTTAAGCGGGTCAAACTCCAGCGCTTGCGCCAGCATCGGCCAGCTGGTTTCTGGCCACTGCACCGCAGGCTCAAGCGTTAGCCCGGTCTGCACGGCTTGCTTGGCACTTAAGCGGCGGAACGGGTGTTGCCCGCTGGCCAGCTCATAGAGCACGCAGCCCAGCGCATACACATCGGCAGCGGCAGTCAGTTCACCGCCGTCCAGCAGTTCGGGGGCGGCGTAGCGTGGCGTCCACGCGGCAAAACGGTTGCGCGCCAAACGCGGTAAACCGGGCAGGCGTTTTTCTTCCGCTTGGCCTAAGCCAAAGTCGAACAGAGTGATGCCGTCGTCGCCGAGCATTAAGTTGCTGGGCTTGATATCACCGTGCAGCACGCCTTGTTCGTGGGCATAGCTTAGGGCTTGGCACAGCTGCTGGCCGATCTCCTGCACTTGCACCCACGGCAGG
Organism: Atopomonas hussainii; assembly: GCF_900109735.1. Classification (GTDB taxonomy): domain Bacteria; phylum Pseudomonadota; class Gammaproteobacteria; order Pseudomonadales; family Pseudomonadaceae; genus Atopomonas; species Atopomonas hussainii. The sequence continues at coordinate 34,791 of NZ_FOAS01000010.1, read as the reverse complement.
CCTTGCTGGCTGGATAGCAGCTGGTCGAGAGTGATGCCTTTGAGCAGGTCGAGGACGATAAACGCGCGACCGCTGTGGTTATCCACCTCAAAGCCGTGCAGGCGCACGATATGCGCATGGCGCAAACGCGCGGTGAGGGCGAACTCGCTGTACAGCAGCGCATTGGCGTCGGGGTACTCGCAAAAGTCTTCGCTGAGCACCTTCACCGCCACCACAGGCTCCGGGTCGCCAAATTGCTCGCGCAGCAAGTCACGGCAGCGGTACACCGCGCCCATGCCGCCCACGCCGAGCAGGCGCTCCAGCTTATAGCGCCCGCACAACACCTCGGGCAAAGCATTACCGGCTAGATGCTTCTGTTGCGCCTGCAGCGAACCCGAGCGCGCGCTGGCGGCAAACTCGGCAAAGGCATCTTCGCCCTGTTCGGGGGCGGGTTCGCTGACACGTAACGCTTCTAGCGCATCGTTCATGCGCGGCCTCCGTAATGCAGCACCACGGCGCTTAAGTTGTCGCGCGCCGGACCGCTGAGCACCTGGGCAAACAGGCGCTCCAGCGCTTGTTCGGGGCTGGGTGAGGCCAGCGCCCCGCAGAGCTGCGCGGGGGTTAAGTACTGATACAGGCCATCACTACACAGCAAGTACACATCGCCGGGCAGCGCTTCGAGCTCGAGCATTTCTAGCTTTAACTCGCTAGCCGCGCCGATCGCTTGGGTGAGCGCTTGTGCTTGCGGATGCTTGGCGGCGGTTTGTGCATCTACTTGCTGTTGCTCGACCAGCTCACGCGCTAAGCAGTGATCGCGACTGAGCTGATACAGCTGGCGATTGCGCAGTAGATAGCAGCGGCTATCGCCGGCCCACAGGCAGCTGAGCTGCTGCCCTTCGGCCAATAGGGCGACCACTGTGCTGCCCATTACGGGGTCGAGATTACGGTCGGCGAGCAGGGTTAGTTCGTCGCTAAAGCGGCGGTTTAACCAGTGCAAACATTGCTGCGCATGCCGGGTGCGCTCAGAAAGGCTCAGCGCCTCGAAGGGCAGCTCGCTTAAGCTTTCGGCAATTAAGCGGCTGGCCAGCGCACCGTCGCGGTGGCCGCCCATACCGTCGGCCACCAGCCACAGGCCGCGCTCGGCCAGATTCACGAAGCTGTCTTCGTTACGCGCCCGCACTTTGCCGATGTCGCTGCGCGCGGCACTACGCCAGCGCGCGGCGACAGGTTGCAGCATACCCATCAGAGCTGCGCCGGCAGTTGGAATTGACGCAGCTGCGCCAAGTCAAACGGGTTCGGCGAGCGCTGGCTATGCAGCAGGTAGTTAGCCCGCAAGCCGCCCAAATCAGCTTTCACCATCAGCACATCGCGGCCGCTGAAGTGGTCGACATTCAGCGTGTCGAGCAAGCGGAACAGCGACCACACGCCGTTGTTTTGCTCTTGCGCCACGCGGCGACCGCTCAAGTCTTCCAGCGTTAGGCTGACGCGCGCTTCACCGGCTTGCGCAGGCCAGCGGAAGGCGTGCTGCACAATCGGCCCGTGGCGGTATTCCATCTGCTGATCGGCCATACGGAAGTCGGCGCGGCCCACGGTGGGGTCGAGCGAATACGGCTCAAGCTTGAACAGAATCTGCGGCTCGGTGGGGTTCTCGGCAAAGAAGCTGCGTTGAATCACCTGCGTGCGATTCAGCTGGGCGAGGAAATCACGCGACACCGGCAGCACCATGTCATCCACGCGGCGCAGCTTGTAGCGGCCGTGGTCGAGGCTAACGAAGGCTTTCAGGTAGTCCTCATAGAAGCGCTGGGCTACGCCCTGCTCTTTGAAGAACTCGCGGAAATCCGCCAGTGCCACTTCGCTGTCGCTGTGCGCGGCAAACGGATAGCGCTTATCCAAGGCGCTGGCGTAGAAGCTGTACAGCTCGTCTTGGTAACGGCGGTTGAGGTAGCCGTAGGACTGCTTAAGCAGCAGATTCCAGCTCTCCCGCGCGGTGAGGCTAAACCAGTTGCCCACCGGCTGCGGCAAGCGCCCCGCGTTATAGCGCAGCTGACCGATGGCACCGCTCTGCCCGCGCATGCGCGCTTTGGCCAGATCGAAGGCGGTTTGCCCCGGATTGCTGGCGTGCGCCACGCTAAACAACAGCTGTTGCAGGCTGTTCAGCGATTGCATGGCCTGCGCCAGATCGGCAGTGGGGCCGGCGTTTTCATCCAACAACTGATGCAGCGGCGCGAAGCGCTGCTCGACACTCTGGCGCGCCGTGGCCGGCAAATCGGCCAGCGACTTTTGAGCTTTCTTCGCTGCTTGCGCGGCCAGTTTGCCGAGCTTTTTGTTTTTCGCCAGTTGCCCGGCGGCGTCTAAGTCGGCCTCACCGGCGGCATCGGTTAAGCCTTTGAACTGGGTGTGCTCACGCACTAGCTTAAGCGCAGCCAGAATTGGCGAGTCGGCAGCAGTCAGCTGCGACAGCAAGGTCGCGCCCTGCTCGGCTTCAAGCACGGGCAACAGTTCGAGGCGATTCACCGCGTCGCTCCAATGGCTGGCGTAATCGCGGAAGTACAGCGCCTCGACCTCGGCCATCAAGCGGCGCATGTCCATCACGCTGAGTTCTTTGTCATCACCCAGCACCCAGTTGTCGCGCAGAATATCGCGCAGCAGCTGGCCGCCTTGGCTAATAAACACCTGCTTGTAACCGCGTTGGGTGTACAGGCCCGGGATACGGTAATCGCCCCCACGGAAGCCGGTGGCCACTTGATCGAAGCTCAGTGGCGCCATCTCTTTCGAGCGCGCGCGCAGCTCGCGGTACACCACGTTAGCCAGCGACTCGCTGCGCAAAATGGCGCGGGCCTCGGCCACTAGGGCGTTATCCAACGGATACGGGGCGAACGATTCACTCAACAAACGCTCGAAGTGGCCGTTCAAACCGCTCTGCACGGCGTTATCGCCGGGATAGCGCTGCGACCAATCGGCGGCCAGCCATTCTTTGAGGAAGTCGGCATCCAGACGCTCGTGCATGTTGAGCATCAGGTAAGCGCGCAGGCTGTTGAGTAGGGTTTCGCGGTCTTGGCGATTGGCGCGCACTTGGCCTTCCAACTGCGCAGCCACTTGCGGCAACAGTTGGCTGGCGAGCACCTGACGGTAGTGCTGGTGTAGCTCAGGGTTAACCTGCTCGCCCTGATACAGACCGGCGCGGCGCCACAGCGCTTCATCGCTGCTCGGCGGAAACTCCAAGCTCGCCGCGTAGGCTTTATCCAACACCGGCAGACGCGCTTCGGCGTCTTCTAAACCCTGCTGAGCGCCGAGCAGGTCGCGCAGCTCCAGCCAATACGCCTCAAGATTTTGCAGGCGATTGTGGTTCTGGTTAAAGCCCAGCGCCCACAGCGCGGCCATGGCGCTCACGCCAACAATCGCCGCCGCATACAGGGCACGCTGTCCCCAGCTGATGCGATTCACCTCGCGCTTATCCAACGTGGCCAAGTCAGCCTCGGGGAAGATCACTTCGGTAAGCAGCTGCTTAATAAAGCGCGCGCGGCCACTTTGATAGGTAGGCAGCAAGCCACGGTCGAGGCCCAAGTTGCGGCCGATGCTGGCGGTTTGTGCGTCCATGCCGCTGGCCACGCTCGGCGCGCTGGTGAGGTAAAAACCACGCAGCTTGCTGGCCCGCTGATAACGGTTGCCAGAGAACGCCAATTCAGTGAACAAACACAGCGGCTCGCCCAATTGGCCGAGCTGATGCGGGAAGTCGAGAATGCGCCCACGGCGCTGCTGATCACGCTCTTGATGCACGCGCATGATCACTTGGCTGTTTAGGCGGCGCAGCAGCTCTTCAAACTCTTGGCGCACGGTTTGTGCATCGGCGGCGTTTTGCTCGATGCGGAAGCTCGCGCCCAGCACTTGATCGCTCTCTTCACGCGACAGCTGATCGAAAAACTCATCGAAGCCGCTAATTTGGTCGCCCTTACTCAGCACCAGATACACCGGCACATCGGCGCCCAAGCGCTCGTGCACTTCGTGCAGGCGCTGACGGGTTTGGCGGGCGAGGTTTTCCAGTGCCAGCTCGCTTTGACTCAGCAGGCTATCCACCGGCAGCACCACCAGTACACCGTTTAACGGCCGTGCACGACGCTTACGCAGCAGGCCCAGCAGGCTCTGCCAGGCGGATTTATCCACCGCGCTTTCATCGTGCGACAGATAACGGCCAGCGGTGTCGATCAGCACGCCGTGATCGGCGAAGTACCAATCGCAGTAGCGCGTGCCGCCAATATCGCGGGTCAGTTTTTGCTGCTCGCGATTGAGCGGAAAGTCCACGCCGGAGAAATCCAGCAGCGAGGTTTTACCCGCGCCTTGCGGGCCGATCAGCAAGTACCACGGCAGGTCATTGCGCCAGCGCTCACTACGGCCGCGATACAGGCTAGAGCGGCGAATGGTGCGCAGTGCGTCTTTAAAACGGCGCTGCAGCTCGCTTTGCTCTTCGTCGATCACCTCTTGCTGCAGCTGTTGTTGCTGCACGGCTTCGTCGCTGGCCTCGGCCTGCTTACGGCGATTGGCGCGCCAGTTGCTGAACACCAGCCCCAAGCCCCAGCAGAGCATCAGCACGCTGATGGTTACTAAGCGGCTCACGGCGGGCTCCCAGAACTTCACCTCGGCCACGGCAAAATACGGCCCGGCGAACCACACCAACAGGCTCAGTACCAATACCAGGCACAGGCTCCACACCCAGGTTTTGGCGAAAAAACTCGCCAACTTCGCGAAAAAATCCTTCATGACAGTCGTCCCTGTTTACTTCACCGGCGCTTCAGGCGCCGCTTCCAGCGTTTGATATTGCTCGAGTACCGCCGTGCGTTCTTGGCTTAACACCCACGAGAAGCCGCCATAAATGGCCGCCATACTCGCGGCGCTGAGCAGCAGCACCAACCACCACGGCACGATACGCAGCAGACGGCGGCGCACATCACGCAGGCCCTGCCAATGCGGCGACAGCTCGCGCGGGGTATCGCCGCGCAGCATGCGAATCTGCCGATACAGGCTGTCGCGGATGCCTTCCAGCTCAAGCATGCCGCGACTGAGCACGCGGTATTTGCCCTCAAAGCCCAAGCTCAGGCACAGGTACATCAGCTCCAGCATCGGTAGGTGCTTCACCGGGTTGCGGCTTAGCCGCTCGAGCAACTGAAAGAACTTCTCGCCGCCGAAGGTTTCGTTATGGAAGTGGCTGAGCAGGCTCATCTGCGACCACTCGCTCTCGTTGCCCCACGCGGTGGTGACGACCGCTTCATCGAGCACAGTGCAGAGCACATAGCGCGCGGCCATCACCTGGCTATTTTCCACGCCATCGTGCAGGGCGCGGTGCTCGAACAGTTTCATCTCGCCGGCAAGCTGCTCTTGCAGGGCGCGCAGTTGCTCGGGCTCGTCGCTGTGCTTTAAGCGCACCACTTCCGAGAGCAAGCGCGCGGCGGCGGCCACCAGCGGGTTAATGCTGAGATTGAAGCTCTCCGCCGGGCGCAAACGGGCGGCGTAGATCATCCGCTCTTCGAGCTGCTCGAACTTGGGCGCGCTGTTGAAGTCGGTCAGGGGGCTTTCTTTACCAGCCTCGGCCTGACGATTGAGGATGACGGTTTTGTCATCCGCGTAGTCCATTTCCTTGAACATGCTCAGTTCCTAATCGCCCAGAATTTCAGTTCAAGCCCAGGGAAATCCCCAGACACATGGAAGGCAAAGCCGCCGCTGCGCTCCAGCTGCGCCAGCTCTTGCGAGCTGATTTCCAGCGCGAAGTAGGTTTTGCCGGAGTGGAAGGGAATCTGCCGTGGCGCCACCGGCATCGGCTTGATCTTGAAGCCCGGCAAATGCAGGTTGACCAGCTGGCGGATGCGCTCCACCGGGCCGACCTTGAGCTGCGCGGGCAGGCGATTGCGCAGGGTTTCTGGGTCGCAATCGGCGCTGGCGGCAAGCACAAACGACGAGGTGCCGAGCAACTTGTGGTCGTGCAGCGGCGATACCTGAATGCCGTACTGGCGCTGCTGCAACAGCAGCTCGATGGCGTGTTGCTCAAGCACCATCGACAGCACTTGGCGAATGGCGTCCATCAGCTTGCGGAAGCTCACCCCTTGGTCGCTGTGCACATAGCTGCTTTCTAGGCGCGGGCGTTTGCTCTCGCTGGCGAAGGTAGCCAGCTCGCCCAGCAAGCCGAGCAGCTCGCGGTAGATTTTCTCCGGGTGCAGTTGCGGCAGGCTAAGGTAGTGACGCAGCACCGGCTCGCTGCGGTTGATCAGCTGCAGCATCATAAAATCGCCCACTTCGGCGCCGCCGACTTTGCCGGTTGAGCGGATACGCTCGGCCAGAATGTCGCCACGGTGGGCGAGCATGCTGATCACTTCTTTCAGGCACGACAGCAAGTAGGTGGACTGCTGAAAGTGCACGAAGGTGGGGATAAATTCGTTGTCGAGGGTGATCACCCCATCCGGCGAGGTATCCAGCACATCGCACAGCGCCAGCTTGACGTAGGCCTCGTCGTTTTGTTGCTCGCCGAGCAGCAACTTGAACTCGGGGCGCGCGCAGCTGACTTGGCTGCTGGTGTTTTCGCCGGCGTTGGAATCCACCACATCGGCGGCAATCGCCAAGTAGCGCGCCAGCACATCTTGCTGCTCGCCACGGCGGCTTTCGATATGGTTGCCGGTGACTAACGGCAAGCCCAAATACACCCGCGTGCTGCCACTGTTAGGCGCGATATCCAGCGCCAGCGGCTCGCGCTCGCTACCCAGCTCAAACAAGGTGCCATCGGGCATGATGCCGCTGGCCTTGCTGACCACCAGCTTGCCCATGTTTAAAAACTGGCGGTCGATCTCCAGCTCAAAAAAGCCCCAGCCGTACACTTCTAAACGCTGGGTGCGGGTTTTCAGTTGGTAGTCGTAATAACGGTCGTTCTGCTGGAAGTGCTGCGGGCGCAGCAACATGCCTTCTTGCCAGACCACTTTATGCATCAACATGGCTGGCTCCTCAGTCGTCTTGTGCGGCGTCATCGGCCGGGTTGTGTAGGCCCAAGTCGCCCACGTGCAGGGTGACGCGGTTGATCTCTTCCGGCTCCAGCGCAATCACGTAATGCCAGCGGCTTTCCGGCAGATCGCGGTAGGCGGCCAGCACGCCGACATAGCGGCTGTCGGGCTTCACCGACAGTTGCAGCTGTTGCTGCTCGCCGGGGCGCAGGGAGAGTTCTTCTTCGGCCACCCAGTCTTGTGCCAGCACGTCTTTGCTGCGCTGGTAGAGGGCGAAGAAGTCACTGTTTTCAAAGGCCACGGGGCGCTTGAGCTCGTACAAACGCACCACAATCGGCGATGGGCGACCGTTAAGGTCGGGGTTTAGGCGGTCGCTGCCTTGCAGCTCCAGCGCCAGCTTAGTGGTGCTGGAGTACGGCGACAGGCTGGAACAGGCAGCCAACAGCGTGCAGAGCAGCAGCAAAGCCGCCGCGCGCAGGCGAGAAATCACAGACATGGAATGCTCCTTACACTTCCGTTTGTAGGGTGGCGATGAGCCGGGCTTGTTCTTCGTAGGCGCAGGCAAACTCGCGGGCAAATTGCTGCTCGCCCCAGCTGCCATCATCTTTTTGCCGGCTATGCCAGCGCTGATAGGCGCGCCAGCGGCTACCCGCCGTGGCTAACAGCGGCTTGCGCTCACGCTCGAAGCGCAGCGCCAGTTGCTCGGGGGCGAATTGCTCGTGCATGGCGGTGACCGCGGCGCGGCTACCGGCGAGCATGGCCACCTGATGCGCTTGTAAATCGCGGAAGGCGCGACTGATCGCCTGCCCCGCAGGCATCTGGCCTTGCTTGCCAGCCAATAACGCCGCCACGGCTTCTTCGGTGGTGTGCTGGTTTTTCAGCGGGTTATTGCCGCTGCTGGCCACGGTGGTTTGCGCCAAGCGCAGCTCGTTTTTCAGCTCGGCGCGGGTGCGCAGGCTTTGCTGCAAGCCGCCCACACACTGCTTAAGCAGCTGCGCCGCACGCAGCGCCAATGCCTCGCGCTGTTCGGCGGGCAGGCTGGCCAGTTCCACGCCCAGCTCTGCAGCCAAGCGCTGCCAAAAACCTTCGCTCACCGGCGCCACTTCCGGCACGGGTGCAGGCTTGGGCTGCGGCGCTGGAGCTTCAGGCACCAGCTCGGGCACGGCGAGGCTTTCCATATCAATACGCGCATAGTCGCCGCGCTGATCGTCGCTAATCGGCGCGTCTAAATCGCTTAGGTAATCGCTCTCGGCATACAGCTGCTCTTGCTGATCCAACGCGCTGAGCGGGTCGAGACCGAGAAACGCGTCATCGGGGATGATCTGCCCCGCGGGCTGCGGACGCCCGACTTGGCCTTCAAACTGCGCGGGGTCTTGCACCAAGCGCGCACGAATCTCGAACTCGCCCAAGCAAAATACACTGCCGTGCTCAATGCGGTGCGCATCGCCTTTACGTAAGCGCGCACCGGTGTCTTTTAGCGTGACGCCGTTGGTGCTGGTATCGGTGAGGTAAAAGCTACCGTCGCGGTAGCTCACCTGCGCATGATGCCCAGACAAATGCCGCTTGCGGTCGGGGATTACCCAGTCGCAGTCATCATTACGACCGATCAGGCCACCGGCCTGCTTAAAGGTACGACTGGTCAACAAACCCGGCACAAACTGCTGCGCGCTGACCATCTCAAAAACCAGTTCCATGGCGCTATAACTCCTTAAACACCGCGATTAACGGCGGTGGGTTCACCCAAAGGGCGGTATTCGTCGTCGCTGTATTTGTAGTTGCCGGTGCAACCACTCATAGCCAGCACCGCGATTAACAAACTGAAGATATAAAAAGGGCGTCGCATGGAATTCCTCCCTGAATAATAAAATGCAAGCCTGCCATCACAGACTTACCAACACTGCGCGCTGTTACCTGCTCGGCGCAGCGCGATTAATAATTTATTTAGCGCCAGCTTTCGTAAGGAATGCCGTGCTTCTCGATATATTCCTTAGCCGCAGGTGAAAGCGATCGGTATTTTGATGACTTACCGCGCCAAGGGCCTTCTCCGACTACTTCAGCCTGTACACGTATAACCTCAACAACGTTCAAGCACCCGCCACCCTGAACTACTCGGACCATCCCACCAGGGGCCAAATGCAGCCCAAGATTATTTGCCACTGGCTTAGAGTCAGAGTGACCACATAAAGCCTCAACCGGCTTGTGCATCGACTCTCTAATCTCATCCGTCACATTGACAACTATCTGATATGTTTGCGGCTCGACTAATGAATGCCACCGCACATAAATTCGCTCAGGCAAATCGTAGCCAAACATATAGCGGCCACTACCAATACCCACAAGCTTTCCCCAGCCCCGCGGATCACCACTATTACCGGGCGGGCTCGCAACTGAAACCAGCCCTCCACCAGCGCGGTGGTTTACGCCACCATTAATATCTTTAAACTGCACATCTTCCAACCAAACCTCCATATAAGCGGGGGCACCAAAGCCTAGATACCAGCTCTTTTGCAAATCTCTACCAGTGGGTGATGCACACCCAGAAAGCAGCAGCACAAAAATAAAGACCAGCCTAAAAAAACTCACTCAAACACTCTCAAATCAAACAGCCGCTCAAAAAACACATTTCATTTCCAACTATCGTAGGGAATACCGTACTTCTCGATATACTCTTTTGCCGCCGGCGAGAGCGAGTGATATTTTGATGATTTGCCGAGCCAAGGACCCTCTTCAACGACCTCAGCTTGCAAGCGCATGACTTCAGTTGCTCTAATACAAGTGCCGCCCTGAACAACCCGAACAATACCGCCTGGCGCCAGATGCAGGCCTAATTTATTACGAACAGGCTTATAACGGCATTCAACATCAAGAGGCTTACGCATCGCCTCTCTCATTTCATCGGTCACATTTACAGCTACCTTATAGGCCTGAGGCTCAGCCATGGACTGCCAGCGAACAAAAATCCTGTCCGGAAGGTCATAGCCGAACATATATCGGCCGCTACCAATCCCAACAAGTTTATTCCAACCATGTGGCTCACCCGCGTTTCCTAACGGGCTCACCATTGAAACAACCCCACCACCCGCACGAAAGTTCACATCCCCTTGAACATCCTTAAACTGCACATCCTCCAACCAAACTTCCATGTAATCCGGAGCACCGAACCCAAGAAACCAAGTCTCGTCTGGGTCACGCGCTGAAGAAGAAGCGCAACCAGAAAGCAGCAGCACAGAAATAAAGGCCAGTCTAAAAAAGCTCACACAAGCACTCTCAAATCAAACCACCCATCAAAAGCACACACTTTATTTCCAGCTATCGTAGGGAATACCGTACTTCTCGATATATTCCTTCGCCGCAGGTGAAAGCGATCGGTATTTTGATGACTTACCGCGCCAAGGGCCTTCTTCAACCACTTCGGCCTGCAAACGCATAACCTCAGTTGCTCTAATGCAAGTACCACCCTGAACAACCCGAACAATACCGCCCGGCGCCAAGTGCAACCCTATTCTGTTACGTATAGGCTTAAACTGACACTCAACATCAAGTGGTTTCCGCATAGCCGCTCTCATTTCATCGGTTACCTTAACGATTGCCTTATAAACCTGCGGTTCAGCTATCGATTGCCAGCGCACAAAAATTTGATCCGGCAAGTCATACCCAAACATGTAACGGCCACTGCCCGTACCGACGACCCGTTTCCATCCGTATGGGTCCCCTGTATTGCCTGCTGGGCTAGCCATGGAAACCACACCGCCGCCAGCACGAAAATTCACATTACCTTGAACGTCTTTGAACTGTACATCCTCCAACCAAGCCTCCATATAAGCAGGCGCAGCAAATCCCAAATACCAAGTTTCATCCGGATCACGTGCTGAAGAAGAAGTGCAACCAGAAAGAAAAAATACCAATAAAAAAACATGCCAAACATTATTCATTAGGATGCACCACACGCTTACCTTGCTGAGCAGGCCTATTAACAAAAACAATATCCAAGTCACTACCATTGAAGCCTTTTGCCGCATTCCAATGTGCCGAATTATGGATATAGCGCCTGCGCAGCAAGGCTTCTTCTGAAGCGCTCAACGCAGGCCCCGTGCCGCCTTTCAGCACATAGCCATAAAGCTTTTCATGAATGCTTTGCAGCTCTTGTGGCAGCGCCAAATCTTGATCGGCCTCATCAATGGGTGAAAACGGTACGCTATGCGCTTCCGCCAAGTCGCGCATAATCCGCAAATACACCAATGACAGACTGCCTTTCACTTGGCGCTCGACGCCCACCGCCGCATAAATATGCTCTTGCGGGGTAGCATCACGCTCTTGTTGAACTTCATATGGCTTCCGCCAAGTCACCACCCGCAACGCCTGCTGATCGCTGCTCGACACAATGCCCTTGTTCTGCCAATCAGCTAATTTTTCAACAGCCTCTTGATAAGCAGCAACATGGTCAAACGATGAGTTTTTTGATAACAAGTTAGACATTGGCCGCGACAAAAACAGTTTTTCCGTCGCACTCGGCAAATAGCCGCCACCGACATCAGAATGCACGCCCGGCACGACAACATCTATTCCGGCACTATTCAGTGCAAAATTCTCACGAACTTCATCACGCGCCACTAAGTGAACTATTTTTTTGGCACAGCCATCACGCAAGAAAACATCTACACCAACATTATCTGAATTTGCACCACTAAAATCACCGTATAGCGGATTAGCAATCGCCGCCACCGTATCAAATAATCCCAAAAAAATTACATTACAGTCGCTATTAAGCTGCCACGAAAAGCCATCAACCGCACGCACCGATGACTTAATAGTAGTAACCAGTTCGCTTTCTGTGCCTTTTGCCAATTCATTAACAAAACTTCTCGCAGCTGCAGCACCACGACTAAAACCAAACACATCGAAGCAAACAGACTCTACTAAAACCTCAGGGCTTTCCGTCAAAAGCTCGCTAATATTCTGCGCAATCAACTTCCCACACTCTTCAACACGAGCCGCAACACCAGTCTCGCCCAAGCCAGTTGCTTGTGAGAATAAAACATCTTCCGCACCGCTTAGCGTGCCTATACCATCAACATAAACCTTTACCGACTTAAAACCTCTTTCACCTCCACCGTATGCCACATCATCCAAGTACAAGTCATACAGCCGCGCCACATTACTTAAATCATTACCATAACTATTATCCGGCGAACTACCTTCGCCGTCGTAGCCGTACTTAGCGCAATGCTCCCGAACTGCCTCTGCCACATCGGTCATATCTAAGTCGGGGGAAAAACACTGGCGTACTGTTTCGGTATTGTTTTTGTTGTTACCTGTGCCATCAAAGAACACACCGATACGCAGGGTAATGGCCTGCTGAGTGAGCTCTTCGATTTCGACTTCTTCTTCCTCTTCTTCCAGCGGTACATCAGCCAGCTCTTCGGCGGTAAACAGCTCGGGCTTGGTCAGGCTGTTCGCCTGTGGCAGATCGAGCAGTTCGCCGGCTAAGGCCTTGGCGGCCATGGCTGGGGTGAGCGGCGTCAACAACTGCAAGCCGCTGCCCTTGCCGGGGCTGCCGCCGGAGTTGAGTTTGATTTGTGCGCCGCTGAGGGTGATGCCGCTGGGGTCTAGTTTGAGGAAGCTGCCGCCGGCGCTGGCGGTGAGTTCCATGCCGGCGTCGACCACCAGCTTGTTGCCGGCGTAGTAGTGGATTTCGTTGCCGGCTTCGACGAACTGGCCGCTGCCGAGTTTGACGTGCTGGGTGTCGGCCACTTTCAGGTGATCGCTGAGCTTGACCTCGGTTTTGCGGTCTTTGAGGATTAGGCGGTGTTCTTCGCCACGGATCTCGGTGTGGCTGTTGGCCTCGACTGTGTCATGCCGCTCGTTGCCGATGCGGAGGCGTTGGTCGTGCTCAATGTTTTCGTCCCAGTCACGCTGGGCGTGCAAGTAGATCTGCTCTTGGCCTTTTTTGTCTTCGATGCGCAGTTCGTTGTAGCCCCCGCCGCCGGGGCTGGAGAGGGTTTTGAACACGCTGCGGGTTTTGTTCGCCGGCAGGTCGTAGGGCACCAGATGCTCTTTATGGAACAGGCAGCCGGTGACTAAAGGCTGATCTGGGTCACCTTCTAAGAAGGTGACTAACACTTCCATGCCGATACGCGGGATGGCGATGCCGCCGTAGCGGTCGCCGGCCCAATTGCTCGCCACGCGCAGCCAGCAGCTGGTGTGCTCGTTGGCTTGGCCTTCGCGGTCCCAGTGGAATTGCACTTTGATGCGGCCGTATTCGTCGCAATGGATTTCTTCACCCTGCGGGCCGGTGACCACGGCGGTTTGGCTGCCGAGCACGTGTGGTTTGCGGTGCACAAACGGCGGGCGGTACGGCACTTGCCACGGGGTGACGAGGAAGTGGTTGCGGTAGCCTTGTTCAAAACTCTCAGTGCTTTCTAGGCCCTCACTGCTTTTTAGGCCCTCACCCCTAGCCCCTCTCCCCAGGGGAGAGGGGAAGTTAAGGATGTCGGCGTTTTCTTCCAGCACTTGCGGTTGTTTGCCGTGATGCAGCACTTCGGTGAGCAGCCAGAGGTCGTTCCACTCTTTGCGCGGGTGGTCGCTGATTTCCAGCAGGTGGCCGGTGACCAAGCGCGGTTGGTCGCTGTCGCCTTGGCCTTGTTGGTAGTCGGCGCGGTGGCGTTCTTGAATGCGTTGGCTTAAGTGTTTACCGCGCGGGCGCTCGCTGAAGGCGCCGGGGTAGTCGTAGTCTTCCAGAACCGGTTCGCGGCGTTCATCGTTTGGCGTAAAGGCTGCTTCCATGAGCAGACGCGGTTTTTCGAAGTCGTAGTCACGCCGAGTCACACGGCGGGTTCGGCTGGCGACGCGCACGGCGAAGTGTTTGATCACCGGCTCGTCGGCGGTCATGCCGCTGTCGGGTAAATACACCGTGGGCTGGCCGAGTTTGCGGAAGCTGGTTTGGTCGTCGCCAAACACCAGCACATGGCCCGCCTCGCTGTGCTCGAAATGGTAGTGAATGCCCTCTTCTTCGCACAGGCGCTGGATAAAGTGCAGATCGCTTTCGTCGTACTGCACGCAGTAGGTGCGCTCGGGGTACAGGCTGCCGAGCTGGAAGCGGTAATCGGTGCTGGTGATGCCGTGTTCTTCCAGCACAGTGGCGATGATGTCGGCCACGGTTAGGTGCTGAAAAATCCGCTGGTTATGGCGCAGTGCCAAGTAGCTCAGCTGCGGCTGCAAGGTGACGTGATAGCGGGTTAACCGGTGGCCAGACTCGCCCTGCTCAACCCGTTGCAACAGGCCGTGCACACCTTCGCCTTGCGGGGTGAAGGCAAGAAACGCGCGGCGGTGCAGCAGCGACTCTAAATCCAGATCGGGCTGTTCGCTGACTAAGGTGATGTCGAAGCGATACGGCTGATTGAGCGCTTCGCGGCCCTCGAAGGCGAGCACTTGCAGGTCGTGCTCTAGCCCGTCGATGGCGAGGGTGAAATGCGCGGTGTTGGCCGGGTTAAACATGGCTATCGTCCTTGATCGTTTTACACATCCGCCGAGCTAATGCGCAGCCGTTCCATGCGGTACAGCAAGGTGCGGCGCGGTAAGCCCAGTTCCTTGGCGGTGTGGGTCTGGTTTCCGTTATTGCGGCGCAGCGATTGCAGCAGTAGCTGGCGTTCGACTTGCTCCATGCACTCACGAAAACTGAGTGCGCCATTATCTGCCAGCAGTGGTGGCAAGGTCGTGGCACTGGTTCCCAAATTAAAGTGCTCGGGCAGCAGCTCGCCGCCTTCACACAGCAGCACGGCGCGCTCGACTAAGCCTTTCAGCTCGCGCACGTTGCCGGGGAAGGCATAGCCACGCAGACACTTGAGTGCCTCGGGCGACCAGCGCAGCAGGTCGCGTTGCAGATAAGCGCAGGCCTTGTCGGCAAAAGAACGCGCCAGCATGAGGATGTCGTCGCCGCGCTCACGCAGCGCCGGCAGACCAATCGGGAAGTTAGCTAAGCGGTAGTACAAGTCTTCGCGGAACTGCCCCAAGCGCGCCATGCCAAGCAGATCACGATGGGTGGCGGCAATGATGCGCACATCCACCTTGTGGGTTTGCGTGGAGCCCAACGGACGCACTTCGCCTTCTTGCAGCACGCGCAGCAGCTTGGCTTGCAGGGTCAGCGGCATGTCGCCGATTTCATCTAAAAACAGCGTGCCGCCGTTAGCAGCATCGAGCAGGCCTTCGCGGTCGCGGTCGGCGCCGCTAAAGGCGCCTTTGCGATAACCAAACAGCTCGCTCTCCAGCAGGCTCTCCGGCAGGCTGGCGCAGTTTTGCACCACAAACGGCTTGTTGCGGCGCACGCCGTGATCGTGAATGGCGCGGGCGACCAGCTCTTTGCCGGTGCCGGTTTCGCCGGTGAGCAACACGCTGACGGGGTTATCCAGCACTTTGCCGATCAGCTGATAGACGCTGCGCATCGCTGGGCTGTCGCCGGTTAAACCGTAATCGGCGCTGCGCAAGCGGCTGCTATCGACTTGGCCGCCGCGCAGGCGCGAGATCAGCTGATGTTGGGTGAGTGCAAAGCTGCCGAGTGATTGCAGCGAGTCGGCGAAGTGCTCCAGCGAACCGCTACGCCGCCCAGCACAGAGCAGCACGCCTTGGGTGCGCCCTCGGCTGTCTTGCCACGGCAGGCATAACAGGCTGCGCCACACTGGCGAGCGCTCGGGTAAAAAACTGGTGTCGAAGGGGCTGCTGAGCAGGTCTTCAATCGCCAGCACCCGGTTCTGGCACAGGCTGTACTGCAGCAGTTGCTGGTCGGCGTAGTCGGCACTCAGGCTGCAATCGGCCTCGGCCACGCGGCGGCCATCCAGCCACTGCGCGGCCAGTTGCAGGCGCGTGTGGGTGTCGTCGAGCAAATACACTTGGCTCAGCTGGCAGTCGGTTAGGCGCACCAGCGCGGCGGCCAGTTCGCTAAACAGGCTGGCGGCATCTTGGCTTTTGCCCAGCAGGGTGTAGTGCGCCAGCAAACGCTCGGCATACAACAAGGGCTGGCTGATGTGTTGGAACACGGGCGTCTCCTTACGCAAATTCACAGATCACCGCCTGTTCACCGTCCACGGTGGCGTGTACCTGTTTGAGCACTTCGCCGCTGGTCATGCCGTCGAGCAGACGGTCGACCACCTGCGGCAACAGCAGTTGTTCCAGCAGCTGGTCGATCAGGCGCGCGCCGCTCTCGCTGTGCGTGCAACGCGCCACCAGCTCGCTGACCAGCGCGGGGCTGAAGCTGAATGCCAACTGGCGACGCGCCAAGCGCTCGCCGAAGCGCTGCAGTTTGAGCTCGACCAACTCGCTGAGCAGTTCGCCATTGACCGGGTAATACGGCACCACGCGCATACGACCCAGCAGCGCCGGCTTAAAGTGACGGCTCAGCGCTGGGCGGATGTGCTCCAGCAGGTGCTCAGCTTCAGGCCGTTGACCATCGGCGCACAGCGCGCTGATTTGCTCGCTGGCCAGATTCGAGGTGAGCAGAATCAGCGTGTTGCGAAAATCAATTTCGCGGCCTTCGCCATCGTTGGCCACGCCCTTATCGAAGATTTGGTAGAACAGGTTGAGCACGTCGGGGTCGGCTTTTTCTACCTCATCGAGGAGGATTACCGAGTAGGGCTTCTGGCGTACTGCTTCGGTGAGCATGCCGCCCTCGCCGTAGCCCACGTAGCCGGGCGGCGAGCCGATCAGGCGCGAGACTGTGTGCTTCTCCTGAAACTCCGACATGTTGATCACGGTTAAAAAGCGTTCGCCGCCGTAGAGCAAATCGGCCAGCGCCAGCGCGGTTTCGGTTTTGCCCACGCCGCTAGGGCCAACCAAGAGGAACACGCCGGTCGGTGCCAACGGGTTATTCAGCCCCGCCGCCGCCGCGCGCATACTGCGATCCAGTGCCTGCACGGCTTGTTCCTGACCGCGCACGCGGCTGCGCAAATCGCCGGCAAAACTGGCCACTTTCAGATTGTGCTCGCGCGCTAACTGGCTAAGCGGCACGCCGGTCCACTGGCTGATCACTTCGGCCACCAAGCGCGGGCAAACCTCGTAACTGACCAAGCGCTGCTCGCTTTGCAGTTCGCTAAGCTGTGCCTGCAGGCGCACTAAGCGCTCGGCGGGGGTTTCTTGAAGCTCATCAGCCGCCAGCTCGCTAGCCGCTTGATCTACGCCCTCTTCAACCTGCTCTGCTGCAACCAGCGTCGGTTGGGCCAGCTGTTGGCGCAGGCTAAGCAGTTCGCTGGCCAGTTCGCGCTGGGCTTGCCATGCGTTGGCCAGTGCGGCCTCTTGTTCGCGCAGCTGTGGCAGGCGCTCGACCAGCTCATCCAGCACACTGCGCTCGGCTAATACGCCGGTGGCGTGGTCACGCTCTAACGCGGCTTGCTGGCGTTCGCCTTCGGCCAGTTCGTTACGCAGGCGTTCTAACGCGGCCGGCGGCGCGGCAAGGCTGATGCGCACGCGGGCGCAGGCGGTGTCCAGCACGTCCACGGCTTTATCCGGCAGTTGGCGACCGGCCAAGTAGCGGGCAGACAGCTCGGCGGCGGCCTGCACGGCGTCATCGCGCAGATACACACCGTGGCTTTGCTGATACACGGGTGCGAGGCCACGCAGAATGGTCACCGCCTCGCTGACGGTGGGCTCCAGCAGCTTGACCGGCTGGAAGCGCCGCGCCAGTGCGGGGTCTTTCTCAAAGTATTTTTTGTACTCGCTCCACGTAGTAGCGGCGATGGTGCGCAGCTCGCCACGCGCCAGCGCAGGCTTGAGCAGGTTAGCGGCATCCGAACCACCGGCTTGTGCGCCCGCGCCGATCAGGGTGTGCGCTTCGTCGATAAACAGAATGATCGGTTTAGCCGAGGTTTTTACCTCGTCGATCACGCCTTGTAAGCGGCGCTCGAACTCACCTTTCACACTCGCCCCGGCTTGCAGCAGGCCCATGTCCAACGCCAGCAGCTCAACGCCATGCAGCGCCTGTGGCACGTCACCTTGGGCGATGCGCAGCGCTAAGCCTTCAACCACGGCGGTTTTACCCACGCCGGCCTCACCCACCACGATGGGGTTGTTTTTCCGCCGCCGCGCGAGGATGTCGATCATCTGGCTGATCGCCTCGTCGCGACACAGCACCGGGTCTAAGCGGCCTTCGCGGGCTTGCTGGGTGTAGTTGTGGGTAAAACGCGCCAGCGCCGATTCGCCCGGCGCGGCGTTACGTGGCGCACTGTCTTGCTCACCTTGGCTATCGATAAAGGCGCGCAAGCGCGGCAGGTTGATGCTTTGCAACACGTTGGCCGCGCGACCGCCGATATAGCGCAGTGGGTTAGCCAACAAGGTCAGCAGCAGCGCCGGTTCATCCACGTGGCCGCGCTTGAGTTCTAGGTTCGCCAGTAGCAGCGCATCTTGCAGCCACTGCACCAGCTCGACGGCAAATACTGGGCTGCGGCTTTCGCCCAGCTCACCACGCGGTTGCAGCAAGGTGACCAGCTCGGCACTGTCGGCACCAGCGTCGTTTAACGCACGCTGCAGCAGGCTGTCGGCTTCGCCATCGAGCAACACCAAGAGCAAATCTTCGGGAAGGATCTTGCTGCCCGCGCGGCCAATGCAGCGCTCGGCGGCGGCCTCCAGCTGACCGCGACCGCGGCTGTCGAGGGCTTGCACCAGTTGTTGCAGGTTTACATCAATCATTGTTTCGTCCTTAAAGCAGGCGGCCTTTACAGGCCCGTCCTTGATTGCGGTCGGCAGTTGAGAGTGACCACACCCTCGGCGTTTTCGAGACCTAGCCAACTGGTCCAGCCCAAACGACAGGCGTTGTCTTGCCCGAGGCTCAGCTCGCGCATGGCGTCGCGGCGAATTTGCAGGCGCAGGTCGTAATCCAGCGGATCGCGCAGGGTGAAACGCACTAGCTCGTAGAGCGGCACATGGCCTTCGCCAATCGGTAAAAATTCGTGAAAGCGCTGCCAATCCAGCTCGCGGATATGAATGCGGAACTTGCCGCCGCGATCACGCACGCGCTCACCGAGCACTAGGCTGTCGCCCAGCGCGCTGTTGGCCAGGCCCAAGCCATTGCGCTGCTCGGGGAGGATTTCCACTTGCCGCTCAAGGCATTGCTCGATGCGCAGGTCGGCATGCTTGAAGTAGTAACGCAGCACCGCTTCCACCAACGCCGCCGAGTGGGCGCGCAGGCTGAGCAGGCCGAGATAAGGCAACAGGCGTTTCCAGTTCAACTCCGAACTCTGGCGCAGTTCGTGGCCGCCCAAGCCGATCAGGGCGAACAAGCGCTCGGAGAAACGATCGCGCGCACCGGCCTGATAGCTGGCGCGGTAGCGGTACTTGCGCCAGATCGGCAGCAGCAGGCGCTGTAAGCGATGGTGGAACAGGTCGAGAAAATCGCGCGTCGGGTTGCCGTCTTGGCTATCGCCCAACGCTTGCTCGCTGTAGAAGGCCGGCAGCGGCGAGTTGGCGCCGCACAGGCCAATCACGTTCAAGCGCATGCGCGCGCGCAGCACGCCGTGCTCCTCGAAAAACTCCACGCGATCAACGTCGCTGCCGGGGAAGCCCAAGCTCGGGTTGGCTTGTAGCTCTAGGCAGTCGTCCAGCTGTTCGTCATCTAACTGCGGGTTGGCCTCGGCCAGCTGGGCGCGCACCTGCTCCATGGCTTGGAACAGGTGGTAGAGGCGAATTTCGCGACTCAGGCGCGTTATAGGATGGGCTGCATGCCCATACGCGGCGTCCATGCGTACTCCTCTCCCTGTTCACTGTGCACGCGCAGTTCGTGGTACGAGTTCAAGCTGGCGTACAAAGCAAAAAACTCGTTAAGCACTGAGGCGAACAAAAACAGATCGCCCTCGCCGATAAAGCACTCCTGATCCATCTGCAGTTCGGTACGCACCCCGCGCACCGGCAAGCCTTTGAGCAGGCGATCGACATGCTTGTGCTGAATGCCTTTCAGGCCGCTTAACTGGCGGCGGCTGATGCGCTCGGCGTGCTGGTCGTAATAGCGCGGGAAGTCGTAGGTTTGCAGAATCACCCGCAGCGCCTCGACATCGGCCAGCGACAGGTAATTCAGCGACATGTTGGAAATCAGCTTCCACAAAAAATCCCGATTAAGCGGCGGCGCATAGTGCGCAGTAGCGGGAATAATGTTGCGAAAACGCAAGAACTCGGGGGTATCTTCGCTCGGCAGGCAGATATCGCCCACCGCCAGCTGACGCGGCAAATTCTGATTGGTGCAAGTCAGCTCAATGGAAATCGTCTCGTGCTGCTCGCCGGGGCGCTGGCTGAAACTGAGGTAAGTATCCAAGCTGCTATCCAGCAGCGAGGGGCGCTGGCGCACGCTGTAATACGGCCGACTGCGCTGTGCGCCGCTGGCCGGATCGTGCTCGAAGGATTCAAACGGCACGTACTCTTCATAACCCAAGCCACCCGGGCGCCAGCCGGTGACGCGCTCCACGGCAAACACGCCGCAGTGTTCGCTTTTGTGTTCGGCGGGCAGCAGCAAGTATTCGTCCTGCTTGCCGTCCATGCGAATCGGCAACGCATCGTGGGCAAACAAGTTAACCACCGGCGTGCAGTACAAGCGCACGTTATCCAGCGTCGGGCGAATGCGGTAGGCGGTGGCTTTGCAGATATCGAAGGTCAGCTCGAAACCACGCGCGGCTTTCTGCACCGCCTCAGGCCACTGGTTAAGGCGCTCTAGGCCCTCGACATCGACAAACAGGAACTTGTCCTGAAAGGCGTAGTACTCCTGCAGCAGGCGATAGCCGCGGAAGGTATTCAGCGGGTACGGCATCAAGGCGTCGTCTTCATCGAAGCCCACCGGCAGCACTTGCTCTGGGCGCAGGCGGAACTGCGCATCCAGCGGTTTGCCTTCGCCATCCAGCAACTGCACATTGATGCCGCTTAGGTTGCGCAGCAGCGCCAAGTAGAGCATCTGGCTGATAAAGCGCTCACCGGCAAAGTGCAGGCGCAGGTTAGACAGGCCAATGTCGCTTAACTGGCCATCGGCGCTCATCATTAAGCGCAGGCGCATCAGCGCCCCATCGCCCTGCACGGCATAATCCAGCTGAGTGGCCGCCAACGCATGCACCTGGGTTTGGTAGCAGGTGCGAAACTGACAGCGCACGCCGCTGTGCGGCTTAGCTTCCACCATCGTATGGCGGGTCACCGGCACACTGTTGGCGCTGTGCTTAAGCGGCTCAAACTGCAACATGCTGAACGCCGGCAGCGGGCGCATGTAGTTGGGCCACAGCAGCTGCATCAGCGAGTGGGTCAGCTCGGGCAGCTCATCATCCAGCTTCTGGCGCAGGCGCCCGGTTAAAAACGCAAAACCTTCGAGCAGGCGCTCGACATCCGGGTCGTGGCTGCCTTGGCCCAGGAAGGGCGCCAACGCTGGGCTGCGCTCTGAGAAGCGCTTGCCCAGTTGGCGCAGGGCGCTGATTTCGCTTTGGTAATAGCTGTTGAATGCCACTTAACTCACCTTGACCTGCCCGCTACCGTCCAGCTGCGCGCTAAAGCGCACCGGGCGCGGGCCGCCTTCCATGTGCAGGTTTGCTTCGATCGCAAAGGCCAAGCGCAGCGGGTCGTGCTCGCGCGGCAAAGGCACCACGCGCACGCGCGATAGGCGCGGCTCGTAGGCCTCGATAAAGCGTTCGATCGACAGGCGCGCTTGCTGCAAGGCATCGTGCAGGCTCAGGCGCATGTCGTTGAGATCTGGCAGCCCGTAGTCCGGCAGCGTTTGCACACTGCCGGCACGGGTGCTGAGCATTTTGCCCAAGTGCATGGCCACCGAGCCCATGAGCTGCGCCTCGGCCTCGCCGTCGGCTTTGCCGCGACGCACCGGGGCTTGACCAGCCAAGCGCTCGAACAGACTGACTTGGGCGTGCATGCCTTACTCCTTGTCCAACTTGCCGACCAGCGACAAGGTGAAGTCGGCGCCCATGTACTTGAAGTGCGGGCGTACCGACAGGCTCACGCGGTACCAACCCGGCTCGCCTTCGACATCAGCCACTTTGACTTGCGCGGCGCGCAGCGGACGGCGGCTACGTACTTCGGAGCTGGGGTTTTCTTGGTCGGCAACGAACTGACGAATCCACTTGTTCAGCTCCAGCTCAAGGTCGGTGCGCTCTTTCCACGCGCCGATTTGCTCGCGCTGCAGCACTTTCAGGTAGTGCGCCAGACGGTTAACGATGAACAGGTACGGCAGCTGGGTGCCCAGCTTGTAGTTCAGTTCCGCGGTGCGGCCTTCTTCGCTGGTGCCAAAGAACTTGGCCTTCTGCGCCGAGTTAGCGGAGAAGAACGCCGCGTTATCGCTGCCCTTACGCATGGTCAGGGCGATAAAGCCTTCTTCGGCCAGCTCGTATTCGCGACGGTCTGAAACCAGAACCTCGGTAGGAATCTTGGTCTCAATTTCGCCCATGCTCTCGAAGTGGTGCAGCGGCAGATCTTCTACCGCGCCACCGCTCTGCGGGCCGATGATGTTCGGGCACCAGCGGAACTTGGCGAAGCTATCGGTCAGACGCGAGGCGAAGGTGTAAGCGGTGTTGCCCCACAGGTAATGCTCGTGGCTGGCGGCGACGCTTTCTTTGTAGACAAACGACTTGACCGGATTTTCTTCTGGGTCGTACGGATGACGCAGCAAGAAGCGCGGCAGGGTCAGACCCACGTAGCGAGCATCTTCTTGCTCGCGGAAGCTCTGCCATTTGGTGAACTGCGGGCCTTCGAAGTGGTCCTTGAGGTCTTTCAAATCTGGCAGGCCAGTGAAGCTTTCCAGACCAAAGAATTTCGGGCCGGCGGCGGCAATAAACGGCGCGTGCGACATGCTCGCAACGCTGGCCACGTACTGCATGGTTTTGATGTCCGGCGCGCTGGGGTCGAAGAAGTAGTTGGCGATGATGCCGCCCACCGGCTGACCACCAAACTGGCCATATTCGGCGGTGTAGATGTGCTTATACAGGCCGGACTGCACGATCTCCGGCGAGTCTTCAAAGTCATCCAGCAGGTCTTGCTTGGAAACATTAAGCAGCTCGAGCTTGATGTTCTCGCGGAAGTTGGTGCGATCAACCAGCAGCTTCAGGCCACGCCACGAAGACTCCAGTGCTTGGAAGTCCTTGTGGTGGAGAATTTCGTCCATCTGCTGGCTCAGCTTGGCATCGATCTCGGCGATCATGCGATCGACCAACGCCTTCTTTACCGGCTCGTTGTTGTTCTGCGGCTTAAGCAGCTCTTCAATAAACGCCGACACGCCGCGCTTGGCGATGCCATAGGCTTCGTCTTCGGGGGTCAGTTTGGTTTCGGCAATAATCTTGTCGAGAATGCCCAGTTCGGCGGCGCCTTCGCCGCGCTCCATGACTGCACTTGTGCTCATGTTGACGGTCCTTGTCCTTATGCGTCTTGTTCAGCAGTGGCGTCTAGGCCCAGCTCGGCCAGTACGCGGTTGCGCGATTCGCCGTCGGCGAGCACGCCTTCGATAGCCTTGCGGAAGGCTGGGGCATTACCCAGCGGGCCTTTCAGGGCCATCAGCGCGTCGCGTAGTTCCATCAGCTTTTGCAGCTCGGGCACTTGCTCAACAATGCGCTCGGGGGTGAAATCTTTGAGGCTGTTGATCGGCATTTGAATCGCCAGATCTTCGTCCTCAGCGCCTTCTTGCAGGCGGTTCGGCACTTGCAGCGTCAGGTTCAGGCCTTGCTTGCCAAGCACTTCATCGAAGTTGTTTTTGTCGATGCTGATCGGCTTGCGGTCTTCCACCTTGCGCTCGTCGGCTTGTTGGGTGAAATCACCCAGCACCATGAGCTTTAAGGGCAGTTCGATTTCTTCCTGCGCATTGCCGGTGGCCGGCTTAAACGTGACGTTAACGCGTTCCTTGGGTGCTACTGAGCCTTCTTTGGCCATAGCGGTTCTCCTTGTGGGTTAGTCCAGTACCACTTCTAAATCGAGGTGGCACAGCCTGCGGTAAACCTCATCCCTGCGTTCGCGTACCGCATGGTTTTGCGGCAACAACTCGCAGCAACTGTGCAACAGACGCAGCACTTGTAGCGCTAGCTCCGGCTCCCACGCCGCAAGCCCGCTGCTATCGAGCGTCTGATCTAGGTTTTCTAATTGGGTTTTGGCCAGGTCGTATTTTTTCGCCTGCATGCACAGGCGCGCCATCGCGAGCTGCCAATGAAAGCGCTGGCGACCGCCTTGCGCTTGCTGCATGCCTTGCTTGAGTAGCTGCACGCAGACTTTCAAGCCTTCTTTACGCAAGCGCTGTTGTGCGTCTTGCAGGACCAGCTCCCACACGGGTTGCTCGCTGGCTTCAGCGTCGCCACGCGCCGTACTCGGCGCTTCGGCTTGGCCATGTGGCAGAACGTGGGCAGCAATCCAAGCGGCGGTTTCGGCATCAGCAAAGGGCTGGCCATCGTGAAAGCTCAAACTGGGCAAATCGGGGAAGCGCTTGAGCAGCAGTGACAACTGCACTTCTACTTCATGCGCGGCCAGCTCGTTATCCAACGCGGTGAGGCACTCCCAGACCAAGCGCTGGCCATCAAGCCAGAACGGCGAGCGCGCGACGCTGGCCTCTAAGTCCACCAGCAAGTCGGCATAGGCTTCTTGCTGCAGGCGCTCGCGGTAGTTGGCCAGTTTGTCGGCGGGCAAACCACGCAGACTGGTCACGCCATCGGCGTTGCGCTCGGGCAAGCTGTCGATACCCAGCCACAGCAAGCTGCGAGTCAAGCGCAACGGGCGCACATCACTGGCCTTTTGCTTTAACCAGTAGGCGCACAGGCTGCGGCTGCCGTCCTGCAGGGCGCGCAGCGATTTTTGCGCATCGCGCTCGTTATCAATCGGTGTGCTGGGGTTAATCAGCTGGCTGGCCGCTTGCTTGACCTGCGCCAGCACGGCACTGGCGGCACCGGGCTCAGGCTGGTTCTGCTCGGCACGCTTAAGCATCTCGGCCAGCTTGCGGTGCAGCGGCAACAGCAGCGGCGCTTGGTCGCCTAAGCGCTCGGCAAAAAAGTCATCCAGTGCCGTTAAGTGCTCATGCAGCTGGCGGAATAGCGCTTGTTGATCACGCAGGGGAATCGAGTCAGTGAGCAAGCCTTCCACGCGACCAAACAACCACGCCAGCGGCGCGCTACGGGTACGTTCTTTACGCGGATGCAGTTCGGCCCAATGCTGAGTACACAAGTGATGCAGTAAGGCGATGCCGCCCTGCAGGCCGGCGAACGACTCACGCTGATACAGGCCCCAGATATACCAAGCGGCGACGCGTAAGTCCTTGGATTGCTCACGCAGCAGCAGCTCGGCACCATCGACCACACTTTCCCAATCGATACTGCCAGCGCCCTGCAACGAGCCTGCTTTGGCCAGTTCGGTTTCAAGCTTTTCAAACTCGGGGCTATAGCGAACATCATCACCGGCGAACTGCGCCGCAGTGACTGGGTGTTTAGCAATATCGAGGCAGCGATTTAAACAAGCCGAGACGAATGTCATTCCGTGACAATTCTCACATTTATATCCGTATAAACAATGCAGATATGTTTGTCGAACAATTCCGCAATTAACGCTCAACAGCGGCAATTAACTGCGCAAAACGAAAGTGGCACAAGGCTAGACCTGACTTTGGTATAAAACAACCCCAAGCGATATTTCTGAAGCTTATTCAGAAACCATCAAAAACTCGCCAAGCAGACAGTAAAAGCCCTTACTTTTCAGCATGATAGGATAATTTACGCACAACACGAGCCCTGCTTAACACGCAAAAACAAACACAAATATGCGACCCAGCGCACAATTAGACCTGCGCAACTAATCGCCACAATTATCCAACCTCAACGCGACACAGTTCGCATTAAAATTTATTTGACGACAATATATCGACGCACACCTTATGCGCGGTAAAACTTACACAGCAACTGCGCAGCTTTCTGCGCATACCGTAATAGCTGCACACCTAATAAACTCAAACAAACCCACCATGAGCGCTTAATTAAAGGCCCGCATGAAGTTGGCACAGCTTTCGCTAATACTCGGCCACCTGGGCAATCACGCCCATTCATCCAAGGCAAGGAGATAGCCAATGCCAACACCCGCGTACATGACCATCGAAGGCGAAAAGCAAGGTCTGCTCACTTCCGGCACCTTCACTGAAGGCTCTGTCGGCAACATCTTCCAAGAAGGCCACGAAGACCAGATTCTGGTGCAAGCCTTCAATCACCAAGTGATCATTCCGCGCGACCCGCAGTCTGGCCAGCCGACCGGCCAGCGCGTGCACAAGCCGCTGATGATCACTAAGGTGTTCGACAAGAGCTCGCCGCTGATTTTCAACGCCCTGACCTCTGGTGAGCGCATGAAGAAGTGCCGCATCGAGTGGTACCGCACCTCTTCTACCGGCACCCAAGAGCACTACTACACCATCGAACTGGAAGACGCGATCATCGTTGACGTGCAGTCGCGCATGCCGAACTGCCAAGACCCAGGCCAAGCACACTTCACCCACCTGGAAGACGTGTACCTGACCTACCGCAAGATCGTTTGGACCCACGAAGTGTCTGGCACTTCAGGCTCCGACGACTGGCGTACGCCGATCTCCGCCTAAGGTGATCGCGCATGCCTAAGGCAGGACGCCTCGGCGACCAAGACACCGGCCATGACGCTTGCGGCCCAACCGCCGTCATTGCCGGTAGTCCTAACGTGTTGATCAACAACCTGCCCGCACTGCGCCTCGGCGATCCGCTGGCCGTGCATGGCTGTCCGGCGCACGCGCCGCATGGTCGCGCATTGGCCGTCGGTAGCGGCACGGTGCTGATCAACAACCTCCCCGCCGGGCGCGTCGGCGACGCCGTCAACTGTGGCGGCGTCATAGTGCAGGGCTCACCCAACGTACTGATTGGTTGAGTCCACAGGGCCAGGCTTGCCTGGCCCTACTCTTTTTTAAGCAAGGAACATAGGATGTTCGATCCCGCCAACCACACGCATTTTTCCCTGCAGATTGCTGGGCAAACCCACGGTTTCCAGGTGTTGTCGTTCAGTGGCGAAGAATCCCTGAACACGCCCTATCGGTTCGATATCGAACTGGTCAGCGAAAACCCCGCGTGGGATCTGGAAAAACTCCTCCATCAAAGCGCCTTCCTTGCGTTTAACCCCCAAGGCCACGGCATTCATGGCCAAGTTCACAGTGCGCTACAAGGCGACTCCGGCCAACGCTTAACGCGTTATCGCCTGCGCATCGAGCCCAAGCTCAGCTATTTAGCACTGCGCAATAACTTGCGCATCTTTCAGCAGCTCAGCGCGCAGCAGATCATTAGCCAAGTGCTCGAAGAGCACGGCATCTTAGGCGCCGATGTGCTGTGGCAGCTCAATGCCAGCTATGAGCCGCGTGTGTATTGCGTGCAGTACCACGAATCTGACCTGCACTTTGTGCAGCGCCTGTGTGAGGAAGAAGGCATTCACTACCACTTCCGCCACAGCGCCGCAGGCCACACGCTGGTGTTTGGCGATGACCAAAGCGGCTTCCTTGATCTACCCGTGCAGCAATACTTACAAGACTCCAGCCTGGTTGCGGATGACCCGGTAATCCGCCGCTTTGCCCTGCGTGTAGCCAGCCGCACGCGCCGCGTAACCCGCCGCGATTACGACTTTGAAAAGCCACGCCTGCTGATGGAAGCGGCGTTTCAACCCAACGACGCCCGCCGCGAGCCAGACCTTGAAGACTATGACTACCCCGCGCGCTTTACCGAACGCCCCCGCGGCAAGCAGCTCAGCCAACTAGCCCAAGAGCGCCACCGCGCCGATTACCAGCAAGCCAGCGGCCAGAGCAATCAACCCCTTTTAATCAGCGGCCACCTGCTGCCGCTCACCGAGCACCCACGCGCCGACCTTAATCAGCGCTGGCTACTGACCGGCATTCGCCACGAAGGCAAACAACCGCAGGTGCTCGAAGAAAACGCCGACATCCTTAATTTCCCCTCTCCCTCTGGACAAATCGGCAGGACAGCCGATTTGGGCAGCGCCAGCTGGCCGCAGGCCGAGCTACAGGGAACTAGCGAGTCCAGAGGGGCTAGGGGTGAGGGCCTAAAAAGCGGTGAAGATTTTGAACAAGGCTACCGCAACCACTTTATCGCCACCCCGTGGGACGTACCCTTCCGCCCCGCACTCAAGCACCCCAAGCCTCGCATCCTGGGCAGTCAAAGCGCCGTGGTCAGCGGCCCGCAAGGTGAAGAAATTCACTGCGACGCATACGGCCGCATCAAGGTGCAATTCCACTGGGACCGCGAAGGCCAAACAGACGAGCACACCAGCTGCTGGTTGCGCTTAGCCACCGGCTGGGCGGGCGACGGCTACGGCGCCCTCACCCTGCCGCGCATCGGCATGGAAGTGCTGGTGACCTTTCTAGAAGGCGACCCCGACCAACCGCTGATCACCGGCTGCCTGTTCCACAAAGAACACGTGGTGCCGTACGACCTACCAGCGAACAAAACCCGCAGCGTGTTCAAAACACTGTCCAGCCCGGGCGGTGCGGGCTACAACGAGTTGCGCATCGAAGACAAAAAGGGCCACGAGCAGATCTACCTACACGCCCAGCGCGACTGGGACGAAAACATCGAGCACGACCAAAAAATCCGCATCGGCCACGAACGCCACGACACCGTGGAGGCCAACTGCCACACCGAGATCCGCGGCGAAGAACACCGCACCACCGTGCAACCGCGCAAAACCCAGGTTAAAGCTAGCGACCACCTCACCGTGGGCAAAAACCAGCACATCAAGATCGGTGGCGGCCAATTCATCAAGGCAGGGCAAGAAATCCACCTCTCCAGCGGCCACAAGGTGGTGCTCGAAGCCGGCAGCGAACTCACCTTCAAAGCCGCCGGCAGCTTTATCAAACTCGACGCCAGCGGCATCACCTTGGTCGGCCCACTGATCAAAATCAACTCCGGCGGCAGCCCCGGCAAAGGCTCGGGGGCTAAGCCGCTGCTGCCCGGCAAGGTGCAGGCTGCGGATACGGATAAGGCCGGAGAGCTACTCATCCAAGCGCAGAAGCAGGCGCTGCAACGCAAGCAGCCGCTGTGCGCCATTTGCGAAGCCAGCAAACAGGGCGCGGAAAATGCCGAATAACACGCTCGCTCAGCTCCCAGTCAACCTACCTTGGAATAGCTCAGCCTACTTGCTGCTGGATGGCATTAGTGTCGACACGCTCGCTCAGCGTTTATATCAGTGGTCTGCTGCGCCTGACTTTGACGTGCTTTACCTCGATACCCTGTGGGCAAATCTCTCTGATGTATCGCCCTGCCTCATTCACCTTAGCGGTGCCCATGACTCCATTCTCGGCGCTTTTCTTGAAAACAGCGCTCACGAATGGGGCTACCTGCTCTTCAGTAACGCCAGCCGGGCAGCGCTGCTTAACCATTTACGCTGGCTAGCTTGTGTGCAGCATCCACTTGGCGCAGACATGTTATTGCGCCTAGCCGATCCTGCCGTTATCCACGCCCTGCTCCAACAGGCAGAGCAAGACAACGACAACACGCTCTTCGGCCCAATCGATCTAGCCGTCACGCCGGATAACATTCAAGACTGCTGGCATCAACACCATCGAGCCAGGCCTGCGCAAACCACAACGCCTAGGACCCGCTACCGACTAACTGAGCACCAGCTAGAGCGGTTAGGTGATGTCAGTTTTCGTAGCCTGATCATCCGTCTAGACGCCCACCTACATGACTATTTTCCCGACTATCAACCAACACTGAGTTCAACTGAGCGCTGGCAGCATCTTCAAGCCTTAGCCGATCAAGCCTATGCCCAAGGCTTTCATAGCGAGCATGAGATCACCCTCTACAGCAATATCTTCGCCCTGCTGGGCCCTACAGCGCTCGTCACTCATCACGACATTGCCGCACTGGTTAGCCAGCCCTCCTCGCTAAGCCCTAGCCAGCGCATCGAACAAGCGGCAGATATCGCCTACGCTCGGGCCTCGTCAGCGGAAAGGACGCCACATGACTCGTAACCCCAACCAAACCGACAAAAACAAGACTGACGCCAAAAGCCCCGTCGGTGCCTGCCCACTGATGAAGCACAAAGTGCAACTGCTGCCTTTGCGTTATGGCCTCGTCGAGCGGCTTGACCCTGCGGCCGAGCTAAATCTGCCCTACAAGCTTAAGTCACGCCCACTAGGCATCCGCCTCATTCGCGATGGTTGGCTCTACGTCATCGACAACAGCACTGGCTATTTACATGAATACCGTGTTGAACGCGGTTGCGTGACCAAGTTTGTTTGGCAAGGCAACGAAGCCGCACAGGATCAGCGCCAAGGCCAGTCCACAGAGAACTGCCTGATCTTTAAGCGCGGCAGCACATTGCATATTGCTTATTCACCAGTGCAGTGGACCGCCTTCAAGTGCTCGCAAATGCTCAAAAACTTCAAAGAGCGCGATCACTTCATGCAGCGTGTCGATCTTGCCAAAGTCAGCTGCGATAAAGGCGGGCAACACCTGCTCACCAGCCAACAAGCCCAGCAATGGCTGGCTGAGATAGCCGAGCCGCCAGCAACTACCCCAGCCATTGCAAACGCCAACCCGCAGGAAAGCCAAGACTACGCGTGGGAAGACACCTCACTTTTCCGCAAAACCACCCTAGGCGCCGTTAAAAAGCAGCTCTTGCCCAGCTATGAAAGTGATCACCTGTACCTAGTCTTTAAAGACAGCCTCGGGGTCATGCAAGACCTTGCCGAGGAGCAAGACATGGTTGTTAGTTGGATTGAAAGCTGGGTCCAACAAGGCCGCAACGACCTGAAATACGTCATCGGCAGCTATATCGAAACCCTCATGGTGGTTAATGAGAAAACCGCGCAAGGTGCCGGCACCAGCAAGGCCCTCTTTGAAAAAACCACCCCAGCCCAACGGCAAAGCATTTACGACTACATCAACGCTCGCAATGAGCTAGACGGCCTACCCAATTACAGCGCCGGTCGATCGCACTACCCCGGCTACCGTATCGACCCAAGAAAAAAAGCCGCCCGTGACAATGTCACCCACAAGAAGCAAACCATGCACACCGCGCTGGGCGACGCGCTGTATGAAGAGCTTGAAGACGACATTGAGGCTATCGAAGACCATAGCCATGCAGCCCTAGAGGGCAAAGGCTGGGGCGCTCGCGGCATTCATGACTTAGTACGCCACCGCGAGATGCGCCAATACTTAGAGGCCGAGCGCGCACACCTCAAACGCTGGACAGCCCGCCTCGACCGTATCACCGCAGATCGTGTTGGCCTGTTCACCCAAACCGAATACCACCGCAGCGCTTGGCATTTCGACACCAACGTGGCCGATCAGCTCATGGCCGCCTTAGTCAGCGAGCAAAACTGCGTACGCGACCTATGCCGCACAGAAGAAAGCCTCAAAGCTGTCAGCGAGTATTTTCACAAGTACCCGTATTACATCTTGCCAGCCTTCGCCAGCCGCCTAGATTTGAACTTTTTGCTCAGCAAATCCGGCGATCTTATTAAATGGCTTGATGATGCACGCAACCTTAACAGCGGCCTGCAAGAGGCACAGCTTCGCCTGCATGAAGTGGGCGTGCTGCTGGGCAATCACTGGTCTAACAGCCTTAACCTCAACCCCGATGCCCACACCGTTAGCCAAGCCGTTAATGCCGCCTACTCACCCGCCATTGCCTTGGGCCTTCAAGAGTGGCTGGCAACACTGCAAAGCAAACTGAACAGCCCCGATCTAAAGACTCATTTAGACAAACTAGGCGCCTCTAATAACCGCGCCCTGCGCTTAAGCAACCTTGCCGCACTGCAGCAAGGCGGTGCCACCCTTAACGTAGCTACCGAGCAAGACGTAACCCTATTCAAGTCACGCCTAGCCACGCTAAACAACCTACTGCACCGCGAAAATCAACTACGTATTGAGCGCGACAAAGCCAAAAAAGACAGTAAGCGCCGCAGCCTAAGCGAAGCCCAACGACAAAACGCCAAAGCCCAAAAGCAGCAGCTTAACGGGCAGCTAACCAGCATCCGCCAACAGCGCGCCAGCGTAATGAGTCAACTGCAAGACGGCCTCATCACCACCAGCGCCGTTCAAACCGGCTTTATCGGCGTTCAGCTTAAAGTCGCGCCCGCGCAACAAAGTTTGCTCAATGAAGAAATTCGCCGCCTACAACTCGGTGTGCGTGGCGCCTATGGCGAAACGGGCGCCCACTCTGCGGCCCTGAAAAGTGCGGCCTTTCCGCTGCTGGCGCTCTTTCTTCAAGCACAAAACTTAGGCACTGCAATTAATGAATGGCGTACATCGCGACTTGCTGGCCGAACAACAATAAAACAAGACATTATTTTCCTTGGTGCACTCTTAGCGCCAGCTGCATCCGCGCTTTCTGTCTATCAAAATGCCCATATCACCCTTGTCGATAAAGCCTTTAAGAGCATCGCCACTAGCGCGGGCGGTAAGGCCGGTATGCAATTTGCCGTCAAGCTGGGCAAGCTGGGTTTAGGCCTAGGTGTGGTTATCTCCCCACTGGCCTTACTCGGCTCCATAGGCACCTCACTCAGTAACGGGAACAAATGGCTTGATGCCATGCGCACCGGCACCGCCAGTGAGCAAGCCGGCGCGCTGTTAGCGCTAGCAGGGGACACCAGCAGCAGCGCCGTCAACGCCGTCATTACCGCCAAAGCTTTTGCCGAATTCGGCGGTCTAATGATGGACGTCGCGCGCGCGCCTACCGGCCAACGCACACTGGTCGCCAGCGCCGCTTGGGCTACCCGCGGTGTGCGCTACCTAAGCTTTGCCGCTCGCCTAAGCCCCTGGGGGCTAGTCGCTGCAGCTCTGCAACTAGGTGGCGAAGCGCTGTACAACTACAGCAATCTAGATGAGCAACAGCGCTGGCTACTTAGCTGCTGCTGGGGCTTAGACAACCAAGCGTGGGACTGGCCACGGCACGCCCAAACATTGGCCGAAGCCACGCTCCGCCCTGTGATTACAGACCAAGGCTTAAGCACCGACGTGGATACCGGCAACGCTTCACGATGCTTCATCCTGAGCCTACCTGGGGTAAGCTTGGCCAGCTTACGGCAAACACCACTGCGCCTAACCGCCGAATGGCAATATCAACGCTGGCCCGCGCAAGACGTTGGCAACATAGTGCGCGATGCCTTAAGCATCATTAGCGATAACCCATTACGCTTAAAGCTCGAGCTACCACCCAACTGGGCAGATAAACAGTCCACACTGCGCCTGCGCATTGCTGTACAACCCGAACTGGCCAACCAACCGCTCAAGCGCAACGACAGTCACCTGTACTATGTCGTACCGTTACACGTAGAAGCCCTAACACAACCCATCCAAGGGGTCTCGGCAGCAGGCCCAACCCTTATCGCCCCAAAGTGGATCGACATCAGCGCAGAACACGTATATGTCTCAGAATAAATACGATCGTTTACCCCATACCGGCGACTTCGAACAGGAAAACGGCACTGAGGTGTTTTACCTCTCACCCAAACCGGTCCCTACTGGCATGCCCCTATTAAGCAGCCAGCAATTGCATCAAGAGGCTAACTCTGTATATCTGGATGTTGGCGCAGGGCAAGGCAGTGTCGAGTTTGCTGTGCGTGCCTATATTGGTTCTGTGATGAATCTTTTAATCTTTTTCATCATAGCCACAGGCGGCATGGCCTCAGTCTCCCTTGAACTGGGAGACAGGCCTTTTTGGAGCGACTGGGGTAATTACCTTCTTAACCCCTATATGTGGGGCATTATTGGTTTTCTCGTATCTTTAATCGCTTACAACATGTTCCGTATCATCCGAGGTATTAGCACACGCTCGCCGGTTCGCTTTAACCGCCAGCGCCGTGAAGTGGCGTTGATCTATCGCGGCGATCCGCCGGTCATTGTCCCTTGGGAAGAGGTGATCGCCTGCGTTTCCGCCAGCAAAATAGTCACTCAATACGCCGTCATGCCCAGCTTTGCTTTGATGATCGGCTTGCGTAATGCCGAGAGCGGCGACGTCTACTGGGTCACCATTCCTAGCGGCACCCTCAGCCATGCCGTTGGTGAATGGGAAGCCATTCGGCAATACATGGAAGAAGGCCCCGAAGCTTTGCCCACACCTGTGCTCAGTGATGAGCAGTTTCAAGAAGGCACCGTGGCGTACTTCCATTTTTGCCGTCGCGGCTACCGTAGCCGACACTGGTGGCCGCGCTATGTATGGGGCTTTTTAGTGATTCAGTTCTGTAGCGGTTGGACCATCCCCTGCCACATCGCCCAGTGGATCAACCGCCGCCCGAAAGCCTTGTTCCCGAAAAGCGTACTCGACTGGTCCAAACCGCTGCCCAGCGCGCAGCACGCCCATCCCAGCGAAGCCCTGCTTAAAGAAAGCGCCGAAGTCCGCAAGGCCTACGCCAAAGGCCAAACCATGCTCGACTACTACAAAATCAAATTCACCGAACAACCGCCCGAGGCCGTTGTCGCCGCTGAGTAACGCAAAGAGCGTGCATGCCGCAGAATAAATACGACCGTTCGCTCCGCACCGGCCACTTCGAACAAAAAACAGCACCGAGGCCTTGGCGGCTATGCCAACTAAATGGCATAGCCAATCAAAGATGTTGGCCGCATCGTGCGCGATGCCTTAAGCATCATTAGCGATAACCCATTGCGCTTAAAGCTCGCGCTACCACCCGAGTGGGCAGATAAACAGCCCACGCTGCG
Source organism: Atopomonas hussainii (assembly GCF_900109735.1). Classification (GTDB taxonomy): domain Bacteria; phylum Pseudomonadota; class Gammaproteobacteria; order Pseudomonadales; family Pseudomonadaceae; genus Atopomonas; species Atopomonas hussainii. The sequence continues at coordinate 179 of NZ_FOAS01000010.1, read as the reverse complement.
TCTGCGCATTGTTGTACAACCCGAACTTGCCAACCAGCCGCTCAAGCACAACGACAGTCACCTGTACTATGTCGTACCGTTACGCGTAGAAGCCCTAACACAACCCATCCAAGGGGTCTCGGCAGCAGGCCCAACCCTTATCGCCCCAAAGTGGATCGACATCAGCGCAGAACACGTAT
>NZ_FOAS01000008.1 GCF_900109735.1 Atopomonas hussainii | reverse complement strand
AGCCGCGAATAGCCTGACTGTCGTAAACCGCATCTTCTGTGCCTTCGTCCGAAAGACCAAAGCACTGCTGCACAACGTACAAGCGAAGCATGCGTGGCAAACCAATGCTGGGACGCCCACGCTTGCCCGTGTTGTCTGCATAGAAGGGGGCAATCTGAGCTTCAAGCAAGGTCCAAGGCGTGAGCTGCTCAAGATCGCTGAGAAATCGATCGCGGCGTGTCAGCTTTTTCTTGCCGGCATATTCGGCTTCGGAAAAGGTTTTTTGCATGCGGCTGACTCAGGCGATGGGCTTCCCGCGATTGTGCCAGCCAAGAGAGCTGCTGAGGAATAAATCAGCGTTTCCATAACGCTCACCCTTATCATTAGTAGCGCCCGAGCGCGCCTCAATCACTGCCCGCCAATGCTCAGAGTCTTGTTTGGGAGACCAAAATAATTCCACATCGATAACACAATTCTCAGGGCGCTCGACCACCTCACCCTCAAAAAACAAGGCACGCAACTGCTTATATTCGCGCTTACGACACCAGTGGAAAAAATTATTCTCTTCCAAGCGCGCCCATAGGCTTTCTCGGCAGGGGTTGATGGGGTCGATAACAAGCTGACTCATGAGGCTTCCTTACTCTTCTGTTATTCCCTGGGGATTAAACGCCGTTGGGCTAGGCAGTCGGCTTAAACCACTGCAAACGCTCTTGCAGTTGCACCACTTCGCCGACAATCACTAAGGTCGGCGCATGCACTTCGTGCTCGGCGACCAATTCAGCGAGGTTTGCTAAGGTGCCGGTAAACACCCGCTGCTGCGGTGTGGTGCCTTGTTGCACCAGAGCTGCGGGGGTGTTGGCGGCGCGGCCGTGGGCGATCAGCTCGCGGCAGATGTCACCCAGCCCCACCAAGCCCATGTAGAACACTAAGGTTTGGCTTGGCGCCACCAGCTCGGGCCAGGGCAAATTCAGGCTGCCGTCTTTCAAATGCCCGGTGATAAAGCGCACCGACTGCGCATGATCGCGGTGAGTGAGCGGAATGCCGGCATACGCTGCACAGCCGCTGGCAGCGGTGATGCCGGGCACGACTTGGAACGGGATGCCGTGAGCTGAGAGTTCGTCGATCTCCTCGCCGCCACGGCCGAAGATGAACGGGTCGCCGCCTTTTAAGCGCAGCACGCGCTTGCCTTCTTGGGCCAAACGCACCAGCAGTTGGTTGATTTCTTCCTGCGGCACGGCATGTTCGGCGCGGCGCTTGCCCACATAAATGCGGTCGGCATCGCGGCGACACAGCTCCAGAATCGGCTCGGCCACTAAGCGGTCGTACAGCACCACATCGGCCTGTTGCATCAGGCGAAGCGCGCGGAAGGTGAGCAAATCCGGGTCGCCGGGGCCGGCGCCGACCAGATACACCTCACCCGGTGCGGCCTGTTCGGCGGCGTGCAGTTTTGCCAGCAGAGTGTCTTCAGCCTGCTGCTCGCGGCCAGCGAACATGTGCTCGGCCACCGCGCCTTGGAAGATGTTCTCCCAAAAAATACGCCGCCCGCGCACATCACTGAATTGCGCTTTGACCTGCTGGCGAAATTTGGCCGCCAGCTGCGCTAAACGGGCATAACCCGGTGGCAGCCAGGTTTCCAACTTGGCGCGCACCAAACGGGCTAACACCGGCGCGTCGCCACCGCTGGACACGGCCACCATCAAGGGCGAGCGATCGACAATGGCGGGAAAGATCACCGTGCATAAATCCGGCGCATCCACGGCGTTAATCGGCAGATTGCGCTGCTGCGCGGCGGCTGAGATAGCCGCATTGACGTCACGTTCGTCGGTGGCGGCAATCACCAGCACGCAATCGGCCAAATCTGCAACCTGCCACTCGCGCACATGGCACACACCGCCGCCTGCGGCTACCAGCTGGGCCAGTTCAGGGTCGATCTCTGGCGCCACCACACGCAGCACAGCGCCGGCTTGGCTGAGCAAGCGGCCCTTACGCAGCGCCACTTCACCGCCGCCCACCAACAGCACCACGCGGCCTTTGAGGTTATGAAACAGCGGCAGAAAATCCATGGCTCACTCACTTGCTGATAAAAAAACGGCAGGGTTGCGATCAGCCTAAACGGCCAGCCGCGCCCTGCCCTTGATGCGTCTCAAGAGGTGACTAACCTCAAATGACTTCGATACCACCCATATACGGCTTGAGCACTTGTGGCACGCGGATGCTGCCATCGGCTTGCTGGTAGTTCTCCAGCACCGCCACTAAGGTGCGGCCAACGGCCAAACCTGAGCCGTTCAAGGTGTGCAGCAGTTCGGGCTTGCCGGTTTCCGGGTTGCGGTAACGGGCCTGCATGCGCCGCGCTTGGAAATCGCCACAGTTCGAGCACGAGGAGATCTCGCGGTATTTGCCTTGGCTCGGCACCCACACTTCGAGGTCGTAGGTCTTGGTCGCGCCAAAACCCATGTCGCCGGTGCACAGCGCCAGTACTCGGTACGGTAGCTCCAGCGCTTGGAGGATTTTTTCGGCGTGGCCGGTGAGTTCTTCCAACGCCTCGTAAGACTTGCTCGGCTCGACGATTTGTACCATCTCTACTTTGTCGAACTGGTGCTGGCGGATCATGCCGCGCGTGTCACGACCCGAAGCACCGGCTTCACTACGGAAGCACGGGGTATGCGCGACAAATTTCAGCGGCAGCGCTTTGGCTTCGACAATCTCACCGGCGACGATATTGGTCAGCGACACTTCGGCGGTGGGGATCAAATACAGGTCGGCTTGATCTTCACGCGGCAGCTTGAACAGGTCTTCTTCGAACTTAGGCAGCTGGCCGGTGCCTTGCAGCGCGTTGGCCTGCACCAGATACGGCGTGTAAGCCTCTTCGTAACCATGCTCGCTGGTGTGCAGGTTGAGCATGAACTGCGCCAGAGCACGGTGCAGACGGGCAATCGGCCCGCGCAGCAGCGCAAAGCGCGCGCCAGACAGCTTGGCGGCGGTATTGAAGTCTAAGTAGCCGTGCTTTTCACCCAAGGTAACGTGGTCGGCCACTTCGAAATCGAAACTCGCCGGGGTGCCCCAGCGGCGCACTTCGACGTTGTCATCTTCGCTGGCGCCCACCGGCACAGACTCGTGCGGCAGATTCGGCACGCCTAGCAACAGGTTATCCAGCTCGGCTTGAATCTCGTCCAGCTCGGTTTTTGCGGCGGCTAAGTCGCTGCCCATTTGCTCGACGGCGGCCAGCAAGGGGGCGATATCTTCGCCGCGCGCCTTGGCTTGGCCAATGCTTTTGGAGCGGCTGTTGCGCTCGGCTTGCAACGTTTCGGTGCGGGTTTGCACCTCTTTACGGCGTGCTTCGAGGGCTTCCAGACGGGCAACGTCCAGACTAAAACCACGCGTCGCCAGGCGGTCGGCAATTTCTTGCGGGTTGGCGCGCAGCAGTTTGGGATCAAGCATGGTGAAGTCTCTATAGCGATTCGTGAATAAATAATGGCGCAAGTGTACGCAGCTTAGCCGTGGCTGCCGAGTCTTTTGCCGTTAAAGCCGAGCCAAACTCATGCCCAGCCACGCGCAAGCCAGCCCACCGAGCAGGCTGCCAAGCACATACGCGGCCGCTGTCAGCGACTGGCCGTTTTCTAACAGCCGTAAGGCTTCGAGGCTAAAACTGGAGAAGGTGGTTAAGCCACCCAGCACCCCGGTCAGAATGCCAGTACGCAGCGCCAGCGGCAGTTCGGTGCGGGTTAAAAACCACGCCGAGAGAAAACCAATCAACAAGCAGCCGACAAGGTTGACCGCCAATGTGGCCAAGTAATAGTGACGCGGCCAGTGCGCGACAACGTAGGCGCTGGTTAAAAAACGCAGCACCGAGCCTGCCGCACCGCCAAGCGCCACAGCGGCAATCACTTGCATCATGGCTTTCTCCTTTGCCAGGGGCTGGCGTGGTCTTTGCCTTTGAGGGCGCGCAGTTTTTCGCCGATTTTTAGCTCCAGCCCGCGTGGTACGGGCTGGTAATACTGGCGTGGCTCTAGGCTCTCGGGGAAATAGTCTTCCCCGGCGGCATAGGCATCGGGTTCGTCATGGGCGTAACGGTATTCCTCACCGTAGCCGAGCTCTTTCATCAGTTTGGTGGGCGCATTACGCAAGTGCAGCGGTACTTCTAACGAGCCTTGCGCCTGCGCATCAGCCACGGCGGCCTTGTAGCCGCTGTACACGGCGTTGCTCTTCGGGGCGCAGGCCAAATAGACCAGTGCTTGGGCAATCGCCAGTTCGCCTTCGGGGCTGCCGAGGCGCTCTTGCACGTCCCAGGCATTAAGGCACAGGGTCAGCGCCCGTGGGTCGGCATTGCCGATGTCTTCACTGGCCATGCGTACTACGCGCCGCGCGATGTACAGCGGGTCGCAGCCGCCATCGAGCATGCGCGCATACCAATACAAGGTGGCATCGGGATTGGAGCCGCGCACCGACTTGTGCAAGGCGGAAATCTGGTCGTAAAAAGCCTCGCCGCCTTTATCAAAGCGCCGCCGCCCTTCGCTAAGCAGCGCGGTGAACTGCGCACCGGTCAGCTCGCTGCCGTCTTCGGCAAGGTCGGCGGCGTTCTCCAGTAAGTTAAGCAAGCGTCGACCATCGCCATCGGCAGCGCGCAGCAGCATGGCGCGGGCTTCATCCGCTAGGCGCAGCTGTCGCTCGCCCAAACCGCGCGGCTCGTTCAGAGCGCGCTCTAACAGGCGATTCAGCGCCTCGTCACTCAGGCTCTTGAGCACATAGACGCGCGCCCGTGAGAGCAAGGCGTTGTTCAGTTCGAACGAGGGATTTTCCGTGGTGGCGCCGACAAAAATCAGCGTGCCGTCTTCCACATAGGGCAAAAAGGCATCTTGCTGACTCTTGTTGAAGCGGTGCACTTCATCGACAAACAGCAAGGTGCGGCGGCGATACTGAGCCGCCTGCTGGCGAGCCATGTCCACGGCCTGACGAATTTCTTTCACCCCGGAGAGCACCGCCGAGAGGGTCTCAAAGTGCGCGTCGGTGACCTGCGCCAACAGCCGCGCCAAGGTGGTTTTGCCCACGCCCGGCGGCCCCCAGAAGATCATCGAGTGCAGCGCGCCGTGCTCCAGCGCTTCGCGCAGCGGTTTGCCGCGCGCTAACAGGTGCTCTTGCCCGACATACTCATCCAAGTTAGCGGCACGCAGGCGCGCTGCCAGTGGCTGCGCGGCCGGTGCGGCATCGAACAGGCCCACCTTAGCCCTCGATCACATCAACACCCTCAGGCACGACGAAGTCGAACTCGCTGTCTTGCAGCGGCTGGTTCATCTGCACCTCAAAGAACAGGATGTTGGTGCGCTGGCCCACGGCGTCAATCAACTGCATATCGTTGATAGTGCCATTGCGGAACGACAGGCGCAGGCTATCGAACAAGGTGTCTTTAGCCTTGGGTTTCAAGATGAAGTCCACCACGTTGCCGCCTTCGTTGACGCTGATCTCGAAGTTCTCGGCAATCTGGCTCACGTCACCCGAGAGCAGCAGCGCCGGGGTGTGGGTCAGGCGTTGATCCATCGCTTGGGTGGTGACTTGCTCCAGATCCGGGTCATACAGCCAGATCTTCTTGCCGTTGGAGACCAGCTCTTGTTCGAGCGGCGGGTCGGTGTGCCAACGAAACAAGCCGGGGCGCTTGAGTTTCAGGTTGCCGGCGGTTTCCTGCAGGTGGGTGCCGCCGCCGTCTAAGGTCAGCTGGGAAAAACGCCCGGTAATGGTCTGGGCTTTTTCTAACAGTTCAGACAGCCGCTGCGCCGCCTGCGCCTGATCGGCAGCGGCCCAAGGGGAAAACAACAGGCTGCCGAGCAGCCCCATCACAGCGATAAAACGCATTCGAGTTCCTTGATCGGTTAATCACGTACCGGCGGTGGCGCGAGCACTTCGCGCGAGCCATTGGTGTTCATTGAGGTCACCACGCCGGCGGCTTCCATGGATTCAATCATCCGCGCGGCGCGGTTGTAGCCGATTTTCAATTTGCGCTGCACGGCGGAGATCGACGCGCGGCGGCTTTCGGTGACAAAACGCACGGCTTCGTCGTAGAGCGGATCGGCTTCGTCGCCTTCGCTGTTGCCGCCGGTGCTATCGAAGCTACCGGCCGCACCACCCTCCTCGACACCTTCGAGGATTTCGTCGATGTACTCCGGCGAGCCGCGCTCTTTCCACGCTTCGACCACACGATGCACTTCATCATCAGAGACAAACGCGCCGTGCACGCGAATCGGCAAGCTGGTACCGGGCGGCATGTAGAGCATGTCACCGTGGCCGAGCAGCTGTTCAGCGCCGCCTTGGTCAAGAATGGTCCGCGAGTCGATCTTGCTCGACACTTGGAAAGCAATCCGGGTGGGAATATTGGCCTTGATCAGGCCGGTAATCACATCCACCGACGGACGCTGGGTGGCCAGAATCAAGTGGATGCCGGCAGCACGGGCTTTCTGTGCAATACGCGCAATGAGTTCTTCGACCTTTTTGCCGACGATCATCATCATGTCGGCAAATTCGTCGATCACCACCACGATCACTGGCAGGTGCTTGAGGTACGGCGCTTGTTCGTCCGGCGTTTCGGCGCGGAATAGCGGATCAAGCAGCGGCTCGCCAGCCTCTTCGGCTTCACGCACTTTGCGGTTGTAACCGGCCAAGTTACGCACGCCGAGTTTGGCCATCAGCTTGTAGCGGCGCTCCATCTCGGCCACCGACCAGCGCAGCGAGTTGGCGGCTTCTTTCATGTCGGTCACCACCGGGCACAGCAAGTGCGGGATGCCCTCGTAGATCGACAGCTCAAGCATTTTCGGGTCGATCATGATCAGCCGCACCTGCTCAGGCGCTGACTTGAACAGAATCGACAGCAGCATGGCATTCACACCCACCGACTTACCCGAGCCGGTGGTGCCCGCCACCAGCAAGTGCGGCATTTTGGCCAGGTCGGCACACACCGGCTGGCCAGCAATATCGTGGCCCAGCGCTAGGGTGACTGGCGACTTGGAGTCATCGAAGGCACGGCTACCGAGCACCTCAGAGAAGCGCACGATGTCGCGGTCTTCGTTGGGTACTTCGATACCCACGGTGGTTTTGCCGGGAATCACTTCCACCACGCGCACGCTGATCATCGCCATCGAGCGGGCCAAGTCTTTCGCCAGATTGGCGATTTTCGCCACTTTTACCCCGGGGGCTGGCTGAATCTCGAAGCGAGTAATCACCGGGCCGGGATGCACGGATTCCACACTGGCTTCGACGCCAAACTCTTTGAGTTTGATCTCCAGCAGGCGCGACATGGCTTCCAGCGATTCAGCCGAGTAGCTCTTTTGCTTTTTCTCCGCCGGGTCGAGCAACGACAACGGCGGCAAACTGCCGGGCTCGACGCTGTCGGTAAACAGGGTTTGCTGTTTTTCTTTCAGCACGCGCTTGCTGGGCTCAGCGGCGGCAGGCTTAGGCAATTCGATTTGCGGAGCAACGCGGGTTTCGCGCTGGGTCATGTGCGAGCTGAGCGCTTGCTCACGCTCCAGCATGCGCTGCTTCACCTTGCTCTGTTCATCCAGGCTGGGCACTGAGCTAGACACTTCAGCTACGCGGTCATCAATGTCGCGCAGTTGCGCGCTGATGTTTTTGCGGTTTTGCCGGTTATCCCACCAGCGCTGCAGCGCGCTCTGGGTGAGCTCCAGCAAGTCCAAAGTGACTTTGCCGGTGAAATCCATAATGCGGAACCACGACAGATCGCTATACGCGGTGATGCCAATCAGCACCAAGGCCAAGCCGAGCAATGTCGAACCCTGTACATTTAGCCAATCCAGCGCCAGCTGCCCAAGACTTGCCCCTAAGATGCCCCCCGCGCCCTGCGGCAAGCTGCTCGGCGAGGAGAAATGCACATAAGCCAATACGGTGCCGCTGAGCATCAGCAGCAGAAAGCCGAACACACGCCACGTGAATACCCAGCCATTCCACTGCCAAGCCTGCTTACGCTGGCGGAACAACTGCCAGACTTTAATCAACATCAGCAGCGGCAGCAGATAGGTGAAATAGCCAAATAATGAAAACAGCATGTCTGACAGCACGGCGCCCAATACACCGCCGGCGTTCATGATTTCGCCGCCGCGCCCGCTGCTCGACCAACCCGGATCGGTAGGGCTATAGCTCAGCAGCAGCATCCAGCCATAGGCGCACAACAGCATCAGCCCTAACAACAGGCCTTCTTTTAGACGCGCTGGCAAATGGGCAGCAGAGAGCGATATGGCTTTGCTGGCGGTTAGGCTTTTGTCTGTCAAAACAAAGACATCCTGCGATTTCTTGAAGCTAGCTAGTTTACGACGTGCGCATCAGGATTCCACGACTTGCGCCGCGAAATCCCCAGTTGACTTGAAAAGACGCCGCGCGCCCTCATATTTCAGGGCTAGGCAGCGCGCGCTTTTACTGCGCCAGTGCCTTCGTTGTAGCATACCCGGATTCTTAGGCGGGCGGCATGCGGGCCGTCTTCTTCATATCTAACAAAGACTTATGGAGCTTATTTATGAGCGAAGTCAAGCACTCGCGCCTGATCATTCTCGGCTCAGGCCCAGCCGGCTATACCGCCGCTGTGTACGCAGCCCGCGCCAACCTCAAACCTGTAGTGATCACCGGCATTCAGCCCGGCGGCCAGCTGACCACCACTACCGAAGTGGATAACTGGCCCGGCGACGTCGAAGGCCTTACCGGCCCGGCACTGATGGAGCGCATGCAAAAGCATGCCGAGCGTTTCGATACCGAAGTGCTGTTTGACCATATTCACACCGCCGAACTGCAGCAGCGCCCCTTTGTGCTCAAAGGCGACAGCGGCACTTACAGCTGTGATGCGCTGATCATTGCCACTGGCGCCTCGGCTCAATACCTCGGCCTGCCCTCTGAAGAAGCCTTCATGGGTAAAGGCGTGTCCGCTTGCGCGACCTGCGACGGCTTCTTCTATCGCAACCAAGTGGTCTGCGTGGTGGGTGGTGGCAACACCGCCGTTGAAGAGGCGCTGTACCTCTCCAATATCGCCAAAGAAGTGCACTTAATTCACCGTCGCGACGCCCTGCGCTCGGAGAAGATCCTCCAAGACAAACTGTTTGAGAAAGCGCAGAACGGCAATATCCGCCTGCACTGGAATAACACGCTGGATGAAGTACTGGGCGACGACATGGGCGTCACCGGTGTGCGCATCAAGTCCACCGAAACCGGCGAAACTCAAGAGCTGGCCCTGGCTGGCGTGTTTATCGCCATCGGCCACAAGCCCAACACCGACCTGTTCAAAGACCAGCTGGCGATGAAAGATGGCTACCTGAAGATTCACGGCGGCAGCGAAGGCAACGCGACGCAAACTAGTATCGAAGGCGTGTTCGCCGCCGGTGACGTGGCTGACCATATTTACCGTCAGGCGATCACTTCGGCTGGTGCTGGCTGTATGGCAGCGCTGGACGCCGAACGTTACCTCGACGAATAAGCCTCTAAGCGGCCCGTTAAGCGGGCCGCTGCGCTTTTATGCTGATCCCTTGGCTTGATCGTTACTCGCTGAGCTTCCCACCGCTAGAGCACGCGCTGGAAGAACCCAATGGCCTGCTTGCCGTGGGTGGCGACTTAAGCCCTGAGCGCCTGTTAGCAGCCTACCGGCACGGCTGCTTTCCGTGGTTTGAAGACGGTCAAGAAATTCTCTGGTGGGCACCTAACCCACGCACTGTGGTTATTCCGCAACAGCTGCACCTGCCAAAAAGCCTGAAAAAAGTACTTCGCCGCGGAGTGTTTACCGTCACATTCGACCAAGCCTTTAATGCCGTGATCGAAGGCTGTGCCGGGCCGCGCAACTACACCGACCAAACCTGGATAACCGACGAGATGCAGCAAGCCTATTGCCAGCTGCATCTGCTCGGCCATGCGCACTCGGTCGAGGTTTGGCAGGATGGCCAGTTGGTGGGCGGTCTTTATGGCCTGGCTATCGGCAAGGTGTTTTACGGCGAGTCGATGTTCAGCCGCCGCAACGATGCCTCAAAAGTCGGCTTTGCTACCCTGGTGAGTAAACTCACGCAGTGGGGCTTTGAACTGATTGACTGCCAAATGCACACCGAACACTTGGCGCGTTTTGGCGCTATCGCGATTGACCGTGCTGACTTCGCTGCGCGCTTACAACGACTCTGCCCAGCGGCCACAAACGCCGACTGGGTCGCCTAGGCGAATCCCCTCGCCTGTCTTACACTGAAACGCAGATACCCGTGGACGCAACGCCATGACCGAGCTGGCTCGTCTCAAGTTTTACGCCACCCAACCACACCCGTGCAGCTATCTGCCGCGGGAGACCGCCACGACGCTGTTTCTCGACCCCGCGCAGCCGATGAACAGCCTGCTGTATGCCGAACTATCCGAGCTGGGCTTTCGTCGCAGTGGTGACCACCTGTATCGCCCGCACTGCCAAACCTGCCAAGCGTGCATCCCCGCGCGCATCCCCGTGGAGCTGTTTCGCCCGACGCGCACCCAGCAAAAAATCGTCCGACGTAATAGCGATCTCACTGTGACGCGTCAGCGCCCGCATGTGTGCGCCGAGTATTACGACCTCTACGCTCGCTACATCTGCGCCCGCCATGCCGACGGCGATATGTACCCGCCCAGTGAAGACCAGTTCGAAAGCTTTCTGGTCCGCGACCTGCCGTTTGCTTGGTTTTACGAGTTTCGCTTAGCCGGGCGCTTAGTCGCGTTAGCGGTGTGTGACGTGCTGCCCAATGGGCTTTCAGCCGTGTACACCTTCTTCGATCCTGAGCAAGATAAGCGCAGCCTCGGGCGCTTCGCGGTGCTCTGGCAAATCGCCGAATGTCGCCGACTAGGGCTGCCGGCGCTGTATCTTGGTTATTGGATCAAGAACTGCCGCAAGATGAGTTACAAACGCGAATATCGCCCCCTCGAAGTCTATGTTCAGCAGCGCTGGACATTACTGACCTAACCCTCTTGGCCAACTAAGTTGGCGAAAACGCTGGTTTTCAGGCACAATGCGCCGGATTTTTTTCTCGGCTCAAAGGAGCCTATGCACGAGGGGCATACATGTCGAAAGAAGACAGCATCGAAATGGAAGGCACCGTGATCGACACCCTGCCGAACACCATGTTCCGAGTGGAACTGGAAAACGGCCATGTGGTGACCGCGCACATTTCCGGCAAGATGCGTAAGAACTACATCCGCATTCTGACTGGCGACAAGGTCCGCGTTGAACTGACGCCTTACGACCTGAGCAAAGGCCGCATTACTTACCGCGCCCGCTAACAGAGTCGCGCACGCCAAGCGCGTGCACGGGTGCCTTAAGCACCAAAAGAAAAGGCCGGAACATTCCGGCCTTTTGCGTTGCCAGCCGTTTAGGCTGGCGCGGCTTCTTTGGCAACCACAAACTCTGGCTCGTCGTCTTTTAAGCCGACCTCGACAGTGCCGCCGATATCCGCCAGCTCACCGAACAAGATCATTTCCGCCAAGGGCCGCTTGATCTTGTCTTGAATCAGACGGTGCATCGGGCGTGCGCCCATGGCTTCGTCATAGCCATGAATGGCCAGCCAATCACGCACATCTTCATCGACCACCAGATGGACTTTCTTATCTTCCAACTGCGCTTGCAGCTCGGTAAGAAACTTATCCACCACCGACTTGATGGTTTCGTGAGTTAAGCGGCCGAACTGAATAATGCTATCCAAGCGGTTGCGGAACTCCGGCGTGAAGGTCTTTTTAATCACTTCCATGCCGTCCGTGGTGTGATCCTGACGGGTGAAGCCGATCGACGCCCGCGCCATGTGCTCAGCACCGGCGTTGGTGGTGAGAATAATGATCACATTGCGAAAATCCGCCTTGCGGCCATTGTTATCGGTCAGGGTGCCGTGATCCATCACTTGCAACAGCAAGTTAAAGACCTCCGGGTGCGCCTTCTCGATCTCATCGAGCAACAACACGCAATGAGGCGACTTGGTGATGGCCTCGGTAAGCAAGCCACCTTGGTCGTAACCCACATAACCCGGTGGTGCGCCGATCAAGCGCGAAACGGTATGCCGCTCCATGTATTCGGACATATCGAAACGCACCAGATCGATACCCAGCGTCTTCGCCAACTGGCGCGCGACTTCGGTTTTACCAACCCCGGTGGGGCCAGCAAACAAGAACGAACCAACCGGCTTATCCGGCGCCTTAAGGCCAGCGCGTGACAGCTTGATGGCGGTCGACAACGAAGCAATGGCCTGATCTTGGCCGAAAACGGTCAAGCGCAGATCACGATCTAGGTTGCGCAGTAGTTCTTTATCTGAGGTGCTGACGCTCTTAGGCGGAATGCGTGCGATCTTGGCGACCACATCCTCTACCTGAGCCACATCGATACGCTTTAGGCGCTTCTCGGTGGGCTGCAAGCGCTGATACGCACCCGCCTCATCGATGACATCAATCGCTTTGTCCGGCATATGCCGATCGTTGATGTAGCGTGCGGCTAATTCAGCGGCCGCACGCAGCGACTCATCGCTGTACTCCACTTCGTGATGCTGCTCGAAGCGGCTCTTCAAGCCACGCAGGATACCCACGGTGTCTTCCACCGTGGGTTCAAGCACATCGACTTTTTGGAAGCGACGCGCCAAGGCGCGATCTTTCTCAAAGATGCCGCGAAACTCTTGGAAGGTGGTCGAGCCGATGCAGCGAATCTCACCTGATGACAACAACGGCTTGAGCAAATTCGATGCATCCATCACCCCACCGGAGGCCGCACCCGCGCCAATAATGGTGTGAATTTCGTCGATAAACAGCACGGCATGGGGCTTTTTGCGCAGCTCATTGAGCAGCGACTTAAAGCGCTTCTCAAAATCACCACGGTATTTTGTACCGGCCAGCAAAGCACCTAAATCGAGCGAATAGACCACGCTGCTCGACAGTAAATCGGGCACTTGGCCGTCGACAATGCGTTTAGCCAAGCCTTCGGCAATGGCGGTTTTACCGACGCCAGCCTCGCCCACCAGCAAGGGGTTGTTCTTGCGGCGCCGAGCGAGAATTTGCGCCACCCGCTCCACTTCATGTTCGCGACCCACCAGCGGATCAATCCGCCCGCTACGCGCTTGCTCGTTGAGATTACTGGCGTACGCCTCTAGCGGGTTGCTGGCAGCTGCGCCTTCTCCACCCTCTTCATCGCTCGCCTCATGGCCGTGGTCGTGCGGATCTTGATGACCCGGCACTTTGGAGATGCCATGCGCGATAAAATTCACCACATCGATGCGCGCAACGTTTTGCTGTTTGAGGAAGAACACCGCTTGGCTTTCTTGCTCGCTAAAAATGGCCACCAAGACGTTAGCGCCGGTCACTTCACGCTTGCCGGAGCTTTGTACGTGGAACACCGCACGCTGCAGCACGCGCTGAAAGCCTAAGGTGGGCTGCGTTTCACGCGACTCATCAACGCCTGGAATCAGCGGTGTGGTGGAGTCGATAAACTCGGTCAGGTCGCGGCGCAGCTTATCCATATTGGCGCCGCAGGCGCGCAATACGGTGGCTGCCGCATCGTTGTCTAATAAGGCCAGCAAGAGGTGCTCGACCGTCATGAACTCATGACGCTTCGCGCGAGCCTCTTTAAAGGCCAGATTGAGGGTTACTTCGAGCTCTCGATTCAGCATGGCGCTCACCTCATCACTCGGGTCAATTCAGACATCCTTCTCTATCTCACAGAGTAGCGGATGATGGCTTTCCCGAGCGTATTGATTCACTTGCATCGCTTTGGTCTCGGCCACATCTCGACTAAAGATGCCGCAAACTGCTTGTCCTTTAGTATGGACGGTCAACATGATCTGTGTGGCCTGTTCGCGTGTTTTTGCAAAAAATTGTTCGAGCACCTCCACCACGAAGTCCATCGGCGTGTAGTCATCATTCATCATGATGACCTTGTACATGGCCGGCGGCTTCAGCTCTGGCTTACTCTCCTCAACCGCCAATCCCCAATCGTCATGCACGTCATGCTGCGGGTCATCTGGGTTATTACTGAGTTGAATGCGCTGTCGCTGATTTTCAAGGCTTTGCATGGTTTTGGTCGTTCTATTGTCCGGTTCGCGCGATAAAGTTCGCATTTAAACATTCGACGAGCTTGACTTGTCGCGATTCAGTGCTACAACCACAAGATACCCGCAATTGTGCGGTCGTGGTGCCTTGAAGGAGTGAGGACACTTACCTTCAAGGCGTTGTGGATAATACCCCAGCCTCGGGGTGGCTTGCAGAGGGATACAGGCATGCTGAGCGGCAAGGTCAAGTGGTTCAACAACGCAAAAGGGTATGGCTTCATTATTGCCGATGGCAGTGACGAAGACTTGTTTGTGCACTACTCCGCCATCGAAATGGATGGCTACAAGACTCTCAAGGCCGGTCAGCCGGTGCAGTTTGAGATCATTCAAGGCCCCAAAGGCCTGCACGCCGTAAAAATCAGCGCACTGGAAACCTCCGCGCCTGCAAGCTCCACGCAAGCACGCACTACTGAACACGCTTAATTCTACGGCCCTTAAACAACAAAGCCCGCAATCGCGGGCTTTGTTGTTTTTGAACATTTACATGTTCGGGTAGTTCGGACCACCAGCACCTTCTGGTGCCACCCACGTGATGTTCTGGGCTGGGTCTTTAATGTCGCAGGTTTTGCAGTGTACGCAGTTCTGCGCGTTGATCTGGAAGCGCTTCTCGCCGTCTTCCTTTTCAACGATCTCGTACACACCAGCCGGGCAGTAACGCTGCGCAGGCTCGTCGTACAGCGGCAAGTTTTTCGCCAGCGGAATCGAGTCGTCTTTAAGCTTCAGGTGGCACGGCTGCTCTTCTTCATGGTTGGTGTTAGAGAGGAACACCGAAGACAGCTTGTCGAAGCTGATCTTACCATCCGGCTTGGGATAGCTGATCTTCGCGCAGTCAGCCGCCGGCTTTAAGCAGGCGTAGTCTGGCTTAGTGTCACGCAGAGTGAATGGCATTTTGCCGCCAAAGATATTTTGGTCGACGTAGTTGAAAGCACCGCCCAACAGCGCACCGTACTTGTGAATAGCCGGGCCAAAGTTACGCGAACGGAACAGCTCGGCGTACAGCCAGCTAGCCTTGAAGCCTTCCACGTAGCTGTTCAGCACGTCGCCGCCTTCACCACCAGCCAACAGCGCATCGGCCACAGCATCCGCAGCCAACATGCCCGACTTCATGGCGGTGTGACTGCCTTTGATCTTGGCGAAGTTCAACGTACCCAGATCACAACCCACCAGTGCGCCGCCCGGGAAGACCATCTTCGGCAGCGAGTTCAAGCCACCTTTACAGATAGCGCGAGCGCCGTAGCAAATGCGCTTGCCGCCTTCGAGGTACTGTTTGATTTTGGGGTGATGCTTGTAACGCTGGAACTCATCAAACGGCGACAGGTGCGGGTTGCCGTAGGACAGGTCGATGATCAAGCCCACAACCACTTGGTTATTTTCCAAGTGATAGAGGAACGAACCACCGGTGTTTTCGGTGCCCAAGGTATCCAGCGGCCAGCCAGCGGTGTGCACCACCAAGCCTTGCTCGTGCTTGGCGGGGTCGATTTCCCACAGCTCTTTAATACCAATGCCGTAATGCTGGGCATCGGCTTCGCTATCCAGGCTGTATTTGGCAATCAGCTCTTTGCCCAAGTGGCCGCGGCAGCCCTCGGCAAACAGGGTGTACTTGCCGCGCAGCTCCATACCCGGGGTGTACATGCCGTCTTTCGGATTGCCTTCGCGGTCAACGCCCAAGTCACCGGTCACGATGCCGCGCACGACGTTGTTGTCGTCAACCAGCAGCTCTTGCGCGGTGAAACCCGGGTAAATTTCTACGCCCAGGTTTTCTGCCTGCTGCGCCAACCAACGGCACAGGTTACCCAGCGAAATAATGTAGTTGCCATGGTTGTGCATGGTCTTAGGCACGAGCAGATCAGGCAGTTTGACGGCCTTTTCTTCGCTCTGCAGGAAGTAGATGTCGTCGCGCTTAACCGGCGTATTTAGCGGCGCTTCAAGCTCTTTCCAGTTCGGGAACAGCTCTTCTAGGGCGCGCGGCTCAAACACAGCACCAGAGAGAATGTGGGCGCCGACCTCGGAACCTTTTTCGACCACGCAGACACTCAGTTCTTTACCGGCGTCAGCGGCCTTTTGCTTCAGTCGACAGGCGGCGGACAAGCCTGCGGGGCCTGCACCGACGACGACGACGTCGAATTCCATGTATTCGCGTTCCACTATTCGATCTCCTACACTGGGCTAATCGGACATTATGAATATTTTATGCTTGCCGGTCTTATCCGTGACCAAAACGCTTGCATTATATCTAGCCACCGCGAAGCGTCCAATACAAACGTTTGTTTGAATTCTGTAAAACCCTTGTAGACTCAGGCCTTGGAACGGTTTTAGCAGCCGATCGTGTATTGACCCTAACCGCTTCTGCGGTCAAGATACGGGCGGTTTTGCTGACGCTGTTCGGTATTTTTATCGGTTTCGGCCGACTTGCATCACCGGCCAGGCTAGCCTTGGCGATATCCAATTCAACCGGATAGAACGAGGAATCCATGAAGGTTCTTGTAGCTGTTAAACGAGTGGTCGACTACAACGTCAAGGTTCGCGTGAAAGCGGACGAAACCGGCGTTGACCTGGCTAACGTCAAAATGTCCATGAACCCCTTCTGCGAAATCGCAGTAGAGGAAGCTGTACGCCTGAAAGAAAAAGGCGTTGCGAGCGAAATCGTTGTGGTTACCATCGGCCCCAAAGAAGCCCAAGAGCAGCTGCGTACTGCCCTGGCGCTGGGTGCTGACCGTGCCATCCTGGTCGAGACTGCTGAAGAAGTAGGTTCGCTGGGTGTTGCCAAGGTTCTGAAAGCTGTTGTTGAAAAAGAGCAGCCTGGCCTGGTCATCTTGGGCAAGCAGTCCATTGACTCTGACAACAACCAAACTGGCCAGATGCTGGGCGCCCTGACCGGCATGCCGCAAGGCACCTTCGCTTCTAAAGTGGAAGTGGCTGGCGACAGGGTTAACGTAACCCGCGAAATCGACGGCGGTCTGCAGACCGTTGCGCTGAACTTGCCGGCTATCGTGACCACCGACCTGCGCCTGAACGAGCCGCGCTACGCTTCACTGCCGAACATCATGAAGGCTAAGAAGAAGCCGCTGGATGTTCAGACTGCCGACGCGCTGGGCGTTGCCCTGACCTCCACCGTTAAGACCGTTAAAGTCACTCCACCGCCGACCCGCCAGGCCGGCATCAAGGTGAAGACTGTGGCTGAACTGGTCGAAAAACTGAAGAACGAGGCGAAAGTAATCTAATGGCTATCTTGGTAGTTGCTGATCACAATAACTCCGCTCTGGGCGCATCCACGCTGAACACCGTGACTGCCGCCACTGCCATCGGTGGTGATGTGCACGTACTGGTAGCTGGCACTGGTTGTGCTGCGGTTGCCGACGCTGCTGCAAAAGTAGCGGGTGTTAGCAAAGTACTGCTGGCTGACAACGCTGCGTACGCTAACCAGCTGCCGGAAAACGTTGCTCCGCTGGTTGCTGAGCTGGGCAAAGGCTACGGCCACGTTCTGGCTTCCGCCACCACCACTGGCAAAAACATCCTGCCGCGCGTTGCCGCTGCACTGGACGTTGACCAGATCTCGGAAATCACCAAAGTAGAAAGCGCCGACACTTTCCAGCGCCCGATCTATGCCGGTAACGCTATCGCTACCGTGCAGTCGAGTGCTGCCGTCAAGGTCATCACCGTGCGCTCTACTGGTTTCGACGCTGCTGCTGCCGAAGGCGGTTCTGCTGCTGTTGAAGCGGTTGCCACTGCAAACGACGCCGGTGTTTCTGCCTTCGTTGGCGAGGAACTGGCGAAGTCTGACCGTCCTGAGCTGACGGCTGCCAAGATCGTGATCTCTGGTGGTCGCGGCATGCAGAACGGCGACAACTTCGAGCTGCTGTACAAAGTAGCTGACAAGCTGGGCGCTGCTGTAGGTGCTTCGCGCGCCGCGGTTGACGCAGGCTTCGTACCGAACGACATGCAGGTTGGTCAAACCGGTAAGATCGTTGCTCCGCAGCTGTACGTTGCGGTCGGCATCTCCGGCGCCATCCAGCACTTGGCTGGTATGAAAGACTCTAAGGTCATCGTAGCGATCAACAAAGACGAAGAAGCCCCGATTTTCCAAGTGGCTGATTACGGTCTGGTTGCTGACCTGTTCGAAGCTGTTCCTGAGCTGGAGTCGCTGGTTTAATCCAGTCTCCGCTTAACAAAACGCCCCGCTTAATGCGGGGCGTTTTGTTTCTGCCTTAAGCCACTTGATGACCGCGCGCAGCCTCTGCCAAATAAAACCACTCCTGCCGGGTTAGCTGAATGCTCAGCCCTGCCAAGGCACCTGTGATGCGCTCAGGCCGCAAACTACCCAAGATAGCCATCGGCGCGCCAGGCAAAGCACGCACCCAAGCCAAGGCTATTTGTTCGGCAGTCACACCACGCTGCACCGCCACGGCTTTTAGCGCATCCAGCAATTTGCCCGCAAAACGACCGCCTGCCATGGGCGACCAAGCCATCACCTGCACGTTAGCGTTAGCCAATAGATTCAGCTGACCATCCCATACCGCCGACTGCGCAGCCAGCGACAGCTCGATTTGGTTACACGCCAGCGGCACATGCTCAGCGAGTGCCTGCCATTGCGCGGGTAAGAAATTAGACACGCCAATCCAGCGCACTTTGCCGCTATTGATCATGCCCTGCAGCGTTTGCGCCAGCTCACGCACATCCATCAATGGATCAGGCCGGTGCACCAGAAAGCCATCGAGATAATCCGTGCCTAAGCGCTGCAAACTGCCATCAAGCTGTTGCTGCAGATACGCACAGCTAGTGTCGTAGTGTTTCACCTGCCAAGGCGACTTATCGGCCTGAGCCGTGACAATATCCGCTTTACTGATCAGCACTAGCTGTTCACGCAGCGCTGGCTTAAGCGCCAAAGCCTGACCAAAGCGCGCCTCACAACTGCCTGCGCCGTAAATATCCGCATGATCAAACACGCTGACGCCTTGCTCTAAGCACTGCTCGGTAAAGGTCAGCAGCGCTTGATCGCTGGCTAAATCGGGATAGTCGCCCAAGCGCATCATGCCGATGGCCAGTGGCTGTTTTAGTGCAGCTTGCATGCTAAGGGGTTACTCCAGCACTAGCGGCGCGCTGTGCGCCGTCATGATTAATTCTTTGCGCTCACCGGGTTGCAGCACACAAGGCTCAGCCAAACCATCGGCCACTTCGGCGCAGACGAAACCAGCGGCCAATACCGGCGGCGCGTCGGCTAAGCCTTGTCGACCCGGATGCCAGAGCACGCTGCTGTCACTGCCGTGCTTGTCGATCAGCAACTGGCGACGCCAAACGCTGTCGTGCAAGCACAGCGTTTTTTCTGCGAAATAGACGCGATCAAGCGGCTGGTTAAAGCGCACAGTGCCTAACTGCTGCTTGTGTTCGCCGTCGAGCTTGTCGTGATAGCGCGCGTCAGCCAGGCTGGTTTCGCAGGCGTTATCGATAAAGGACACCTGCCAGTAAGCATGCAGCGCCTGCGATAACGGCAACGCTTGCCCACCTAGGTTTTGCGTTATCAACTTAAGGCTGAAGGTTTGCCCTAACCGCATTTGCAGCTGCGCTTGATAGTCTGCACAGCGCAATTGCCAGTTGAGCAGCAGCGCCTCACCTTCAAGCAACACATCCAGCAGCTGCCATTGACTGATCCGCGCCCAGCCGTGGGCCGGCAAGCTTTTATCGCTGGCATGCGGACCAAACCACGGCCAACACACAGGCACTCCGCCACGAATGGCGCCTTTTTCCGGCCACAAGGTGGAGCACCACAGCCATGGGCGCTCACCGGAAGGCTGAAAATGCAGTAACTGCGCCCCCTGCACGCTCACCACAGCCTGCATGTGCGTGGTTTGCACTAACAACAGCTCACGGCCTTGCCAGTGACTACGCGCCAGCGGCGACTGGTTGAAATTGGCTTGGGCAAACAGCGCCGCAAACGGCGCCAAAGGTTGCGCGCAAGGGCTCATGACAGCTGATCCAGCCACACCCCTGCTCCCAGCAAACCCGGCCACTCTGCTTGCACTAGGGCAATGGGCATCTGCGTTAAGTAATCACTCATGCTGCCTTTGCCGCAGAAGGCCTGATGAAAACCACTGACGAGAAAACGCTCAGCAAAACGTGGCACCACGCCACCGGCGATATACACCCCGCCACGACTACCCAGCGTGACCGCCGCATTACCCATTACGCGCCCCAGCCAACAGCACCACATTTCCAGCACGGCATCGGCGTAGTCATCACCCGCCAGCGCGGCGGCGGTGACTTGCGCAGGGCTGTCTAGCAGGCAGTCGCGCTGATCAATCGCGCAGCAGGCTTGATACAAACGCAGCAGGCCGCCGCCGGACAAAATGGTTTCGGCATTGACGTAATCTTGCTGCGACTGCAAATACGCCAGCACGCGCGCCTCGCGCTCACTGGTGGCCGGCAAATTGACATGCCCGCCCTCACCGCTGATCACTTGCCAGCGACCATCCGGCAAAGGCAGTAAGCCAGCCACGCCTAAACCCGTACCCGGCCCCATGACCAAGCGCATCTGCCCCGCTAAGGCTTGGCCTTCAGCGACCGACAACAACTCATCTTCGGTCACGCGCGTCATGCCCAGCGCCATGGCGGTGAAGTCGTTAATCAGCTCGGCGCGCTGAAGTTTTAAGGTGTCGCGCAGCGAGTCGGCAGCAACATGCCAGTGATTGTTGGTCAGGCGCACTTGACCGTCCTGCACCGGCCCCGCGCAGGCCAAGCACAGCTGCGAAATCGTGACGTGTTGGCGCTCCAGATAAGCGCTGATGGCCGCCTCTGGGCTGGCGAAGTCAGCGCAGGCAAACACTTCTACCGCCGCTAGCTCACCGCTCTGCCACAGGGCAAAGCGTGCGTTAGTGCCACCCACATCGCCGACCAAGGCCATGCTCATTGCAGCGACTCCAGCGCTTGGGTAAAGCAACTACCCCCTTCTTCTGCGCTGCTCATCGCGCCACGCATAAAGGCAAACAGCTCGCGGCCCATGCCGACGCCCTGCTCTGCCGGCAATTCAGCTGGCGTGCGCGCTTGCAGTTGCGCGGCATCGACCAATACGCGCAGCTCGCCGGTTTTGCCATCGACGCGAATCACATCACCGTCTTGCACATAGCGCAGCGGGCCGTTGTCGATGGCCTCGGGGCTAACATGAATCGCCGCCGCCACCTTGCCGGACGCACCGGACATACGACCATCGGTGACCAGCGCCACTTTAAAACCTCGGTCCTGCAGAATGCCTAAGAACGGGGTCATCTTGTGCAGCTCTGGCATGCCATTGGCACGCGGCCCCTGAAAGCGCACCACTGCGACCAAGTCGCGCTCAAGCTCGCCACGCTTAAAAGCATCGGCCAAAGCATGCTGGCTATCGAACACGCGGCACGGTGCTTCGACCACTTGGTGCTCAGGCGCGACCGCAGACACCTTGATCACCCCACGCCCCAGATTGCCCTGCATTAACCGCAGGCCGCCTTCGGGGTTAAACGGGTTGTTGGCTGGGCGCAATACAGCTTCATCCAAACTCGCTTGCGGGCCGTCGCGCCACACCAGCGAATCGCCATCCATAAACGGCTCTTGGGTGTAGCGGCGCAGACCACGACCGACGATGGTATTAACGTCTTCATGCAAATAACCGGCGTTCAGTAGCTCACGAACTAAAAAGGCCGTGCCGCCCGCTGCTTGGAAGTGGTTGATGTCGGCTTGGCCGTTGGGGTAGATGCGCGCCATGGTCGGCACAACAGCCGACAACTCGGCCAAGTCTTCCAGCTTGAGCTGAATGCCCGCCGCTTGGGCGATGGCTACGATGTGCAAAGTCAGGTTGGTCGAGCCGCCGGTAGCTAACAAGGCCACCACGGCATTGATGATGGCTTTTTCGTCGATGATCGACGCCATGCTGATGTAATCGCCGCCCAGCGCGGTAATCCGGCAAGCCTGCTGTGCTGCCTCGCGGGTCAACGCCTCGCGCAGTGGCGTGTTGGGATTCACAAAGGATGAGCCCGGCAAGTGCAGCCCCATGATCTCGACCAGCATCTGGTTGGTATTGGCGGTGCCATAGAAGGTGCAGGTGCCAGCACCGTGGTAAGACTGCGATTCGGCCTCGAGAAGTTCTTCGCGGGTGGCTTTGCCCTCGGCAAAACGCTGGCGCACGGCGGCTTTTTCTTTATTCGACAGGCCCGACACCATCGGCCCCGCCGGCACAAACACCACCGGCAGATGTCCAAAGCGCAGCGCGCCAATCAACAAGCCCGGCACGATCTTGTCGCACACGCCCAAACACAGCGCCGCATCAAACACGTTATGTGACAGGCCGATGGCCGTGGCCATGGCAATCACATCGCGACTGGCCAGTGATAACTCCATGCCCGGCTCGCCTTGCGTCACGCCATCGCACATCGCCGGCACACCGCCCGCTATCTGCGCGGTGCAACCCATGGCACGCACGGCGCTGCGGATTTGCTCGGGATAATGCTCAAACGGCTGATGCGCCGAGAGCATGTCGTTATACGCGGTGATCACCCCGACGTTGGCTTGATTCATCAAGCGCAGCTGCTCTTTATCGCTACTACCGCAAGCTGCCATGGCGTGGGCAAGGTTGCCGCACGGCAACGTACCGCGCACCACGCCGCGACTGGCTGCCGCTTGCATCTGCGCCAGATAGGCCTGCCGCGTCGCACGGCTGCGCTCGATTAGACGCTCAGTTACTTGCTGCACACGGGGATGCATTGCTCGACTCCTCTCACCACAGATCACGACAAGATATTTGTAATATTACGAAAAAATATTGCCACTTTGCCAGCGATCTTTCTATCATCATCGGTACAAATGTTGTAATTCAAACAAAAAACACCAAGAGACCCGCCAAGATGACCCTACGAATCGCTATCAACGGCTTCGGCCGTATCGGCCGCAACGTACTGCGTGCCTTGTATGAAAACGGCTACCGCGACCGCTTGCAGGTAGTGGCCATTAATGACCTAGGGGACGCCAAGATTAACGCCCACCTCTTTAAGTATGACAGCGTACATGGCGCCTTTGCTGGCGAGGTCGGGGTGGACAACGAAGCGCTGCACATCAATGGCGACAACATTGCCGTGAGTAGCATCCGCAACCCGCAGGAGCTGCCCTGGCGCGCACTTAAGGTGGATGTAGTGTTTGAGTGCACTGGGCTATTCACCAGCCGCGACAAAGCCGCGCTGCATTTAGAGGCCGGCGCCAGCAAGGTGATTGTCTCTGCCCCGGGCAAAGGCCTCGACGCGACGGTGGTGTATGGCGTTAACGACAACGTGCTGCGCCAGAGCATGCAGGTGATCTCTAACGCTTCCTGCACCACCAACTGTTTAGCGCCGGTGGCGCAAGTGCTAGACCGCCAATTCGGCATCGTTAGCGGCCTGATGACCACCATTCACGCCTACACCAACGATCAGAATTTGTCGGATGTTTACCACAGCGACATCTATCGCGCCCGCTCAGCGACGCAGTCGATGATCCCCACCAAAACCGGCGCCGCCGAAGCGGTCGGCGAAGTGCTACCGCAACTGGCCGGCAAACTGACCGGCCTTGCCGTGCGTGTGCCGACCATTAACGTCTCGCTGGTCGACTTAACCGTCGAGCTGGCCCGTGAGGCCAGCCGTGATGACGCCAATGCCGCCCTCAAGGCCGCCAGTCAGAGCAGCCCTGTGCTGGGGTTTAACGAGCTACCGCTGGTATCGGTGGACTTTAACCACAACCGCTTATCGTCGATTGTCGATGCCGCGCAAACGCGGGTGATCGGCCGGCAGCTCAAAGTGATGGCGTGGTACGACAACGAATGGGGCTTCTCCAATCGCATGCTCGACAACTGTTTAGCCCTGTGCAACGCCCCGCAATAAGGAGTTCGAGCATGACCTTGCGCCGCACCAAAATCGTCGCCACGCTAGGCCCCGCCTCCAGCACGGCTGAGCAACTGGAGCCACTCATCGTCGCAGGCATCGACGTGGCTCGTTTGAATTTTTCCCACGGTAGCCCTGCCGAGCACAGCGCCCGCGCCGAGCTGGTGCGCAGCTTAGCCGCGCAACACAACCGCAGCGTGGCGGTGCTGGCGGACTTACAAGGGCCGAAAATCCGCATTGCCAAGTTTGCCGACGGCAAGGTGCAGCTCAAGGTCGGTCAAGCCTTTGCGCTTTCTGCTACGCACGACAAAACCGCCGGTAATCACGAAATCGTCGGCATCGATTACCCCGAACTGGTCGACGACTGCCGGCCAAACGACATCCTGCTGCTCGATGACGGGCGTATTACCCTGAAAGTGCTGCACATTGCCGAGCGCTGCGTGCACTGCGAAGTGCTTAATAGCGGCGTGCTCAGCGACCGCAAAGGCATTAACCGCCAAGGCGGCGGCCTCACTGCGCCTGCCCTGACAGACAAAGACAAAGCCGACATCATCACCGCCGCAGCAATCGGCGCCGATTTTGTCGCCGTGTCGTTCCCGCGCGATGCTGAAGACATGCATCTGGCCCGCCGCTTACTGCGCGAGGCCGGGAGCGACGCGGCCTTAGTGGCGAAGATCGAGCGCGCCGAGGCGGTGGCTGACATCGAGACCCTCGACCAATTGATTGTTGCCAGCGATGCGGTGATGGTGGCGCGCGGCGATTTAGGCGTAGAAATTGGCGATGCCGAACTGACCGGCATTCAGAAGCGCATCATTGCCCGCGCACGCAAATTAAACCGCGCGGTGATCACCGCCACGCAAATGCTTGAATCGATGATCACCAGCCCCATGCCGACCCGCGCTGAGGTATCGGACATCGCCAATGCGGTGTTTGACCACACCGACGCGGTGATGCTTAGCGCCGAATCCGCCGCCGGGCAATTCCCCATCGAGGCAGTGCAAGCCATGGGCCGCGTGTGCGTAGGCGCCGAAAAACATCCGCAAACCCAACGCAGCGGCCATCGCCTGGAGCAAGTGTTCAGCAACTGCGATGAAACCATCGCCATGGCAGCCATGTACGCGGCCAATCACCTGCAAGGTGTCAGTGCCATTGTGTGCTTAACCGAGAGTGGCAATACGCCGCTGATCATGTCGCGCATTCGCACCCCGCTACCGATCTTCGCGGTGTCACCTTCGCCGCGTACACTGGCGAAAACCGCGCTGTATCGCGGCGTGTATCCGCTGTTGTTCGATCAAGCTAGCCTGCCAGCCGAGCAAGTGAACCCAGCGATTGTGGCCGAGTTAAAAGCTCGCGGCGCGGTGAACAGCGGTGACTGGGTACTGCTGACTAAAGGTGACTTACACAGCGCCGGCGGCACCAACAATTTAAAAATCCTCAAGGTCGAGTAATGATCGAAATCCCGTTCACCAACGCCACGCTACCAGCGCGCAAACACATTGCGCTGGTAGCCCACGACCACTGCAAACAGCACCTACTGACATGGGCTAAACGACACCGCGAGGCTCTGGCCGAGCACGCCCTGCTTGCCACCGGCACCACCGGTAAGCTGCTGCAACAGCAACTTGGCCTAGAGGTCACTGCCATGCTCAGCGGCCCGCTGGGTGGCGATCAGCAATTAGGCGCCTGGATTGCCGAGCGCAAAATTGATGTGCTGGTGTTCTTCTGGGACCCCTTCGAGCCGCAACCGCACGACCCTGACATCAAAGCTCTGCTGCGTGTCGCGGCGGTGTGGAATATCCCCGTGGCGTGTAACGAAAGCAGCGCCGACTTTCTCATCAGCAGCCCACTGATCAACCTAGCCCATAACCACCGCATTCCCGATTACGGGCATTACCTGCAAGACCGGCAGTCTTGACCTGCGTGAAGCGCGCGAGGCACCTTTAAGCCTCGCCCACTCACGCAGGGATGCCCCATGCAGGTCAACATTGCGCTATTTAACGCTATAGAAGTGCTGGATTTCTCCGGCCCCTTCGAAGTGTTCACCACCGCCAGCCGCGTGTTTGCCCGTGCTCAACCACACGAACCCGCACCGTTTAACGTCGCCACGGTTGCCGCTGGGCCGGTATTTGCGCGAGCAGGCTTGCAGGTCACGCCCAGCCACTCTTTTAGTAACGCCCCTATTGCGGATTTACTGATTGTGCCCGGCGGCGATGTGCGTGAAGCACTGCAAGACGGTGCGCTGCTCAACTGGCTAGGCGATCAAGCCAGCCGTGCCGAAGTCGTCGCCTCGGTGTGCACCGGCGCTTTTTTACTCGGCAAGCTGGGTATTCTGCATGGCCTGCCCATCACCACCCACTGGGAAGATCTCGATGACCTGCGTCAGGCGGTGCCCGAAGCCATCGTGCGTGACGACCTGCGCTGGGTAGATAACGGCCACCTGCTGACCAGTGCGGGGATTAGCGCCGGTATCGACATGAGCTTGCACTTAGTGGCACGCCTTGCTGGGCGCACACTAGCGGAAGCCACCGCCCGGCAAATGGACTACCGCTGGCAAAACAGCCCGCATCTGTAAAAAAGTTTTCTCACCGTGTTGTAACAGCCACTGGTCTATACCGTCTTTTGTGTGCATGGCGCAGAACGCGCCGTAAACACTGCCCATTTTGGGCCATCCACTTGGAGAAGACACATGAGCAAGACCACTACCGCCGCTGTTTCCGCTGCCAGCCTCGCTCTGGCCTTGAGCTCTGCCTTGGCACTGACTGCCGCCCCGCTGACCGCGCAAGCCGCTGACAACGAGCGCTGCTATGGCATCAGCCTGAAAGGCAAAAATGACTGCGCCGCAGGCCCGGGTACTACCTGTGCCGGCACCAGCAAGGTGGACTACCAAGGCAATGCGTGGAAGTACGTGCCGAAAGGCACTTGCGTAGAAACTGCCTCGCCAACCTCACCCACTGGCATGGGTCAGCTGGAAGCCTTCAAAGAAAAGAGCGCCTAAGGCCTCTTGCCAATGAGCACTGCATCCATTGGCCGCGCACAGCGCCCGGCGTGCCTCGCGCACGTCGGCGCTCTGCCTGCGCAGGCGGGCATCGGCTTAAAACCCCAGCATGTCGCTGAGTTATTAGCAGAGCGCCCCAGCTTGGGTTTTGTCGAAGTGCATGCGGAAAACTATCTGGTCGCCGGCGGTCCGCTGCATCAACAGTTGCAGGCAGTAGCCGAGCATTATCCGCTGTCGATTCATGGCGTGGGCTTATCCATCGGCGGCGAACAGCCGCTGGATAGCGAGCACTTGCGACGTATTGCTGGCTTGGTCGAACGCTACCAACCGGCGAGTTTTTCCGAACATTTAGCGTGGTCGAGCCACGGCCCCTACTTTTTTAATGATTTATTACCGCTGGCCTATAGCCAAGCAGCGCTAGAGCGCGTTTGCCGGCATATCGAGCAAGTGCAAGAAGCACTAGGCCGGCACATTCTGCTGGAAAACCCCGCCACCTACGTGCAGTACCGCGACGGTGATTACCCCGAAGCGGTGTTTATCCGCGAAGTGATTGAACGCAGCGGCTGCGGCCTGCTGCTGGACGTTAACAATGTGTATGTCAGCTGCGTGAATCATCGCTGGTCGATCGCTGACTACTTGGCCGACCTCCCCTTGGCGGCCACCCAAGAGATTCACTTAGCCGGCTTTTCCGAAGAGCGCGAGCCTGATGGTGGCCGTCTTCTGATTGATAACCATGGCGCCGCCGTGGCCGACGATGTTTGGCAGTTGTATCAGCAGGTGCTAACCCACACTGGCCCCATCGCCACGCTGATTGAGTGGGATAACAACGTGCCCACGCTGCAGCGCTTAGTGACTGAAGCACAGTGCGCCGAGGCTTATCTTAAGCAGCCAACACAGGCGATACGCGTATGAGCAGCCAAGCCCTTTTCAGTGCGGCCCTGCTGGATGCGCAACTGACCGCCCCTGAGGTATTACGCGTACCCAACGAGCACCTAGAGCAGCGCTTTGCGGTGAACCGCAACAACGTGATCAGCTCGCTGATTGATGCACTGGCCGACACCTTTCCGGTGGTGCAGCAGTTGGTGGGTGAAGAGTTTTTCCGCGCGATGGCGCAAATATTTGTGCGCCAAGCACCACCGACCAGCCGCGTGTTGGCCGAATACGGTGCTGGCTTTGCCACCTTTATTGAGCAATTTGCACCCGCCGCCAGCGTGCCCTATTTAGCCGACATGGCGCGCCTTGAGTTTGCCCAGCTGACCAGCTTGCACAGTGCCGACTGCACGCCCATCAGCGCCGAGGCCTTACAAGCACTGCTGGCCGACAGCGAACAGTTAAGCCAAGCGCAACTAGTGCTCGCACCCAGCGTGCAGCTACTGAGCAGCCGCTATGCGGTAGTCGATCTGTGGGGGGCGCATCAAGGCCATGGTGCGTTAAACAGCATCAACCCCCATCAAGCGCAGTGCGCACTGATCTGCCGCCCACAGTGGCAGGTCGAGACAACCGCCATCACTGCCGCAGACCATGCCTTTATCGCCGCGCTGCGCAAGCAGCCGTTGCTCGCCGCATGGCAGAACATTGCCAGCCAACACCCTGACTTTAACCCCAGCGATGCACTGGGCTTGCTGCTGCGTCAGCAGGCGATTTGCGCCATCACCCTGCCCACCTCCGCCGTTTGAGGAAAACCTTATGAACGCCCAAAACCCCATTACCCAGCTGATCGAAACCCTAGTGCAGCTTTGTAGCCGAGTACCGCACAGCGTCACCGCCTTGCTGGCGCGTTTTTCCATTGCAGCGGTGTTTTGGCAGTCCGGGCAAACCAAAGTGCAAGGGTTTGCTGTCAACTTAGTGGACGGCACCTTCGAGCTTGGCATTCCGAGCCTTGCGCCGTTCACCGTGGCGCTGTTTACCGATGAGTACAAGGTGCCACTGTTATCGCCGGAGCTAGCGGCGTATCTGGCCACTTTTGCCGAGCACCTATTCCCCATCCTGATTCTGCTTGGGCTGGCGACGCGTTTTTCCAGCCTAGCGCTACTGGGTATGACCTTGGTGATTCAGGTGTTTGTTTACCCCGGCGCTTACGCCACCCACGGCGTCTGGGCGGCGGTGCTGCTGTACCTAATCAGTCGTGGGCCGGGCGTGGTAGCGCTCGATCACCTGATCGCTAAGCGTTGCCGATAGCCGCAAACAACAGAGCCGAGCATTACAGACCGTGTGAAAACTACTGCACTTGGCTATGCAGCGTTAAAAACAGGCTCAAATGCTCACAAACCCGCAGGAGCGGGTTTGAACAGCTTTAGCTGGCCCGCAGGGCGGAGCACAGGATGTGCGGAGTATTTACCACACGTAAACTGCGCTTTTTCGCCTGTTTTTGCCTTGCCTAGCCAGCGCTCGCGAGGTTTTCACACAGCCTGATCAGCCCGGCTCTTTGTTGTAAGTGTTATTACAAGTCTTGCTGCTCGTCGCGATCCAGCAGATGGAAGCGCGGCAATTGCCAGTGAAAGAAAATCGCCCCTAGTCGCACCGCTAGCACCACGGCCATCGCACCAAGCACCTCGATATAACTGGGCAAAGCCAGCGGTTGTAAGCCGATATAGGTCAGCGAGCCCAAAATGCACGGTGTGGCATACAGCTCTTTATGGAAGATCAGCGGAATGTCGTTACAGATCATGTCGCGGATCACGCCGCCGGCCACCCCGGTCATCACGCCAAAAATCACTGCTGCACTGGTCGGCACCTCATGCGCCAAGGCCACCTGCGTGCCAATCACGGTAAACACGGCCAAACCAAAGGCGTCCGCCACTTGCAGGCCTAACTCGTGAATGGGCCGGGTCATCTTCACCCACAGTACGGTGCCTAAGGCAGCCAACGTGACCACGGTTAAGTAGGTTTCATCGCCAATCCAACTCACCGGATGACGGCCTAAGATCACATCGCGCAGCGTGCCACCACCGAGCGCGGTGACAAACGCCACTACCAGCACACCGAAGATATCCATCGACTTGCGCCCTGCCATCAGCGCGCCGGTAATCGCAAACACCGCCACGCCAAACAAGTCGCTTAGGTAAAACAAGGTTGTTTCGTTCACTGCCTGCCTCTTGTACAACAGCCGTTCACAATGCCGGCCGCCAAAAAACAAAGGCCCGCAACCAAAGGCAGCGGGCCCAAACGGCGGGCATTGTAGCTTATTCGCCGACGCTCTGGCGCATGGTGACGAACTCCTCCGCCGCTGAGGGGTGAATACCTAAGGTTTGGTCAAACACCGCTTTCGTCGCCCCGGCCTTGATGGCTACCGCCAAGCCCTGAACAATTTCCGCCGCCTCTGGCCCCAACATGTGGCAGCCCAACACCTTGTCGGTGTCGGCATCGACTACCAGCTTCATCAAGGTTTTCTCTGGGCTGTCGCTAAACGATAGTTTCATGGGGCGGAAGCGACTTTGGAAGATTTTCACCCGCAGACCTTGCTCGCGGGCTTGTTCTTCAGTCAAACCAACCGTGGCCAAGTTCGGCAAGCTAAACACGGCGGTCGGAATATTCTGATAATCCACCGGTACAAAAGCCTCGGGCTGGTACAAACGCCGCGCCACGGCCATGCCTTCGGCGAGCGCCACCGGAGTGAGCGCCATGCGGCCAATCACATCGCCAATGGCCAGCACTGAAGGCTCTGCGGTTTGGTAATGCTCATCCACGGCAATAAAGCCACGCTCATCCAGTGTTACTGCGGTGTTTTCCAGGCCTAAATCATCCAACATCGGGCGGCGACCGGTGGCATAGAACACGCAGTCCACATTGTGCACGCTGCCGTCGGCCATATTGGCCAGCAAGCTGCCGTCTTGGGCGCGGCGAATCGAGGTGACATGGCTGTTAAACGCCAACTGAATACCTTTGTGGCGGAACTCTTCACGCAGCTGCTGGCGCAGCGCCTCGTCAAAGCCACGCAAGAACAAGTCGCCGCGATAACTTAAGCTGGTTTTCGCCCCCATACCATGGAAGATCGACGCAAACTCCACGGCGATATAACCACCACCCACCACCAGCACTCGCTTGGGCAAGGTCGGCAAATAAAAGGCTTCGTTAGAGGTGGTGGCTAATTCTTTACCGGGAATATCCGGCACTTGCGGCCAGCCGCCGGTGGCAATCAACACGCGCTCGGCACTGATCACCTGCTCACCGGCCGGCCCGTTCACTTGCACACGATGGCCATCCAGCAGCTTGCCGTGACCTTCATACAGGCTCACCCCCGAGCCCTCTAACAAGCGCCGATAAACGCCGTTTAAGCGTTCAATTTCGTTATTTTTGCGGCGAATCAGCTCTGGCCAATCCACCTCGCCAGCCTGCACGGCCCAGCCGTAATCTTGTGCTAGCTGCAGCTCTTCACGCACATGCGCGCCGTACACCAAGAGCTTTTTCGGCACACAGCCGACATTGACGCAGGTGCCGCCCAAATAGCGGCTTTCAATCACCGCCACCTTGGCGCCAAACCCTGCAGCAAAACGAGCACAACGCACGCCGCCAGAACCTGCGCCGATGACGATCAGGTCAAAATCAAAGGCCATGCATCCCCCTTAAACATGATTGGTTAACGCGATCTGCTTTACTTAAACCCTGATGGCGCCGATTTGTTACGCCGCCACAAGCACGAGCCTGCCGTTATGTTGCCCACCCTAACCCACATTGCCTTGCATGTACCGGACTTAGACACCTGTGTCGCGTTTTACCGCGACTACTGCGCCATGCAGGTGATCCACCGCCGCGCCGGCAAAGGCAGCCAGATTGTTTGGCTGGCCGAGCCCGGCAAAGAGCACAGTTTTATCTTAGTGATCATGCCCGGCGGCCAAGCAAGGCAACTGGCCAGCGACGACTACAGTCATTTTGGCTTTGCCCTAGAAAGCCGCGCAGCGGTCGATCAGATTGCCGCCAAAGCCGCCGCCGCAGGCTGTTTGATTTGGCCGCCGCGCGATGAACCTTATCCGGTGGGTTATTACTGCGGCGTACGCGACCCAGCAGGCAACTATGTTGAGTTTAGCTATGGCCAACCGCTCGGCCCCGGCTCGGAGGCCATGCCGATCCCCTAAACCTGACGCGTTAAGCCTAATGCGCAAACAACAACGCCGGCTTTAGGCCGGCGTTGTTACAGCAACTACTGTGCTCAAACGTTCTTGTAAACGTTCTGAAAGCAGTAGTTGGTTGCTTCGACATAGCCCTCGGCACTGCCGCAATCGAAACGGGTGCCTTTGAACTTATAAGCCAGCACGCAGCCATCTTTGGCTTGCTGCTGCAGGGCGTCGGTGATTTGGATTTCCCCGCCTTTACCCGGCGGCGTGTCGCGCAGAATGTCGAAAATATCCGGGGTCAAAATGTAGCGGCCGATAATCGCTAAGTTCGACGGGGCATCTTCCGGCTTGGGCTTTTCCACCATAGTACTGATGCGGAACAGATCATCACGCATCGGCTCGCCGGCAATCACGCCGTACTTGTGGGTTTCATCACGCGGGACTTCTTGCACGGCAACAATCGAGCAGCGGAACTGCTTAAACAGCTTGACCATCTGCGCCAGCACCGGGTCGCCGTCCAAGTTCAAGCACAGGTCATCGGCCAGCATCACCGCAAAAGGCTCGTTACCGATCATCGGCTCGCCCGACAGAATCGCATGACCCAAGCCTTTCATCTCCACCTGACGGGTGTAGAGGAAGGTGCACTCGTTGATCAGACGACGAATGTCGGTGAGGTACTTTTCTTTTTCGGTGTTTTGAATCTGATGCTCAAGCTCGTAGCTGATATCGAAGTGATCTTCCAGTGAGCGCTTGCCACGGCCGGTCACGATGGCCATTTCGGTCAAACCGGCATCCAATGCCTCCTCAACGGCGTACTCGATCAACGGCTTGTTAACGATCGGTAGCATCTCTTTGGGCATGGATTTGGTTGCAGGCAAAAAACGCGTACCGTAGCCCGCGGCGGGGAACAAACACTTCTTTATCATGGGCAACTCAACTGCTCAGTTGTGACGAAATGTTGCGGAGTCTATCACGCTGCGGCGCGATTGCGACGCTCACTGGCCAACCCGCCACGGCCAATGCCCAGATAAACGAAGCCCATAGTGGCCAATTGCCCCGGATCGTACTGATTTCGCCCGTCCAGCACGCGCGGCTCGGCCAGCAACTGCATAACCCGCAGCCAGTCAGGCTCACGAAACAGCTTCCACTCAGTAAGCAGGCACAGCGCGTGAGCATTCTCTAGCGCCGCATAAGGCTCGTTGCACAACTGCAGTTGGCCGCTGGCCACAGCCTCGGGAAAACGCTCGGCGACTGCCGGCATTGCCGCTGGGTCGTGTGCCTGCACTGTCGCACCGCGGGCCAACAAAGCACGCAATAACACCAGCGCCGGCGCTTCACGGATATCGTCGGTGTCCGGCTTAAAGGCCAGCCCCCAGAGAGCCACACGCTTGCCGTACCAATGGCTGCCTAACAAGGCTTCAAGCTTGTCGATTAGGCGCTGCTTTTGCCGCTCGTTGCGCTGCTCGATAGCGCTGAGTAACGGCAGCGGCAAACCTTGGCTGCGGCCTAAGTGGCTCAGCGCGCGTAAATCTTTCGGGAAACACGAACCGCCGTAGCCACAACCGGCATAGATAAAGTGCCGGCCAATGCGCTGATCGGAGCCAATGCCTTGGCGCACCGCCTCGATATCCACCTGCACGTGCTCGGCTAGCTCGGCCAATTCGTTCATAAACGAGATGCGGCTGGCGAGAAAAGCATTGGCGGCGTATTTGCTGAACTCCGCCTCGCGACGGCGCATGTGCAACACTCGCGCTTGATTGCGCGTAAAGGGCACATAGAGCCGCTCGACGATGGCGGCAGCGGCTGCGTCTTCGGCACCGATCAAGATGCGCTGCGGGCGGCGGAAATCTTCCAGCGCCGCACCCTCTTTAAGAAACTCGGGGTTATTCACCACCTGCACGGGGATCGCGCGCTGCTCGAACCATGCTTGTAAGGCATCGCCCGTGCCGACCGCCACGGTAGATTTAAGCACCAACACCGTCGGGTGACGCAGGTGCTCCTGCACCGCTTCGGCCAGTTGCCAGAGCTGGCTTAAATCCACATTGCCATCGGCTTGGCTAGGCGTGCCAACGGCCACCAAAATCAGTTCCGGCTCGTTCAGCGCCAACGAGACATTACCGGTGACCTGCAACTGGCGATTGAGCACTTGCTGCAACAGGGCTTCCAACCCCGGCTCGTAAATGGGCACACGGCCTTGCTGCAAGGCCTGCAAACGCGCCGGATTGTGCTCCAGCAAGCACACCTGATTGCCCATTTCGGCCAAACAGCATGCGCTGACCAGCCCTACATAGCCTGCTCCAACCACAGTTAAGCGCATTGATATGTCCTCTGTCGTGTCTGACTCGATTCCACGAGCCAGACACGACAGCGACATGTCAGAAGCATGAACAATGGATGACGCTTACTCCCAAACCCACTGCTGCGAGCTGCCGCCGTGGTAGTTCCACAAATGCGCGCGCTGCCCACGGCCCCAGAACGGGTCTTTAATATCCAACGCCATGCTTTGCGCATGCGCCGGACGGAACGAGTTATTGCTGCCGCGCGTCCAGCGCTGGTTGGCGCCGTCGTGGCAACTCCACAGCACTACTCGCGTACCTTTGCCGGTGCCACTGCCGCTCACATCCACGCACTTATCCGGCGCCATTTTGCTGCGTAAGCGCCCTTGGTCATCCTGATACCACTGCTGGCTATCGGCACCATGGCAGCTCCACTGATGGATTTCTGTGCCATTGCTGGTGCGGCGGCCTTCAAGGTCTAGGCAATAGCCTTTGCCGTTTTTCAACTTGCGGTACACAGGCTCAGGCCTGGGCATGGGCTTAATCACCGGCTGATCATTGGGTTGCCAGTGCCCTTCACGGGCGGTGTCGCTATACGCCAACCACACCACACCCTCGTAGCCTTGGTTGTATTTGCTCTGCATCAGCTGGGTGTTTTGATAGCCGTTTTTCGGCACCGCGAAGCGATATTGCGCGCCAAACTCGGCTTTACACACCGCCTCGCCTTGCGACCAAACGCCGGCGCTGGCGGTGATTTTCCAGCCACCGTTATCGGCGCGACAGGCAAACGGCGCTTGCGCAAGGCACGACACATCGTTGAAGCGGCCATCAGCGCGCTGCTGGGCGCAGTCCTCGTTGCCGCCCCAGTCGTTCGGCTCGTTCACCGCCCAACTCCAGATATGTGCGGCTAATCGGTTGTCATAGGGTTTGAGCATATCTAAGCCAATCATGCCGATGCCGCATTGGGTCAAATCGGCCATGCGCCGTGCATCGATGACCGGCGGCGGGCTACCAAAGCTGGCGCTTAGGCTGGTGCGATCTTCATAAATACGCACGATATTGTTTTGGATATACGCCGTGTCGTACTTCGCGGTGCGGCAGGCCGGATACGCCTGAAACGTATCGTTATCGGTGGGATAGCCGTAGTTGTACACCGTGGCCGCCCAGCCGGCGTGACTGCAATTGCCACCCATGATTAGCACTTGTTTGTGGGCGTTTAACACGTCGGCACGGGTGAGCTGCATGGGCAGGCTTTGACAGCTGCCGGGCTGGTAAATCAGGTCGCCAAGCTGGGCATTCAGTTCAGCCAAAGCGCGGTCGTATTGACCATCCATGTGATCTTCAATGTACAGAATCACCACTTCGCCACGGTTGCGCTCTTGGCGCAGCCAGCTGCTGATTTCCGCGATGCCATCTTTAAAGCGCCGATCAAACGGGCTGCAACCCAGATGGTTGCCCTGCCCATGACACAACAGCAGTTCTTTTTTAAAGGCATTACCTAGGGTGTAGTGCACATCCAACTCAATGCCACGCATGCCTAAATCTAACTGCTCACCTAAGCTCAGCTCGTGGTTGGGGTCCCAATAACTACCGGCATTTTGGTAGTGCTTACTGTTATAGGCGTTATGCGAGTGCAAAAAGCTCGCTTGCCCCAGCGGGCTGCCCAAATCGAGCGTGCGCTGGTAGCTGAGCGCTTTGTGCTCCCAGGTTTGCTGATAGCTATCGACTTGACTGCTGGCCTGCGCGGCTAGACTAGCGCACATAAAGGCCCCGCCGAGCGCGGCGGCATAGGTTGAAACACGAGGCATAGTGGTGACTCCCCTTGGCGCTAAAACGCCGATTGTTGTTATGGGTGCTTGGGGAGCGTAGAAAATTGACGATCAGTCAGCTTGTGCAATACGGACAGGCACGCTAATTAAGCGGCAAACCCATCCTTGGATAGGCCAGCCGCCGGGTGACTTAAGCCGGCAATGGCAAGCGCCCATCGTGGGCAAAAAGCTCGCGGGGAAAGCGCATAGGTTCGGCGATTTCATGGGCCTTCTTAAACGCTACCGAGCCCTCACTGGTTTCACACAGCCACGGCATCATGCGCCGTGGACGCACCTCACGAAAGGCTTGCGGGGTGAACAGCGCCACGTTCAACCCCTGCCGCGGGCAGCGCGCCGAGCGATATTCGAAGGCTTGCACCCCTGCCTCGCGCATCTCACTGCCTAACGCCTGACAGGCACGGTAGTTGTGCGTATCGGTGAGTACATCTAGCCACTGATCGAACGGTGGCTGCTGCAAGCGCACCCCTTGCGCCGTGATATAGCGCACCTCGAACGAGCAGTGCTCCGAACGAATCAAACCACTGGGTGGCGCTACCTGCATGCCCTGCCAAAACAGCAAACGGTAATAGGCGGTTTCGGCCAGCGCGGTTTCTACACTCAAGGCACCATAAAACAGGCTGGGCTCGTGGGTGCGGCCAAAGCGCGAGCCCCACTTTAACGGTGGATAACGAAACGGGCTCTTCAGCAGATAGTGCAGCTCACCGGCGGCCTCTGGCAGCGGCGGCTTGCTGGATTCCAGCAGCTCTTCCAACAGCGCTTGTTCTTCTAGGCTATCGACCAACGCCATGGTGGCGATCTGCTGCTGGCTTTCCACCATGCGGCATAACTTGCCTTGAATACGCTGGATATGCGCCACACCTTGGCTCGCCTGCCAAATCCCTGTGGTCATGCGCTTACACCTTGCCACGAATGGCGTCGAGATAATCCACCACCCGCACTAAACCTTGCACCTGTTGCATCTGCAGCAACGGCACGCCGAGCAAGTGGTTATTCGGCGTGCGCAAGAAATGCTGCATATCACTGTGCTGCCCGCCAAACAGCGCAAACAAGCTGCGATAGACGCGAATCATCAGCAACGCCAACTCGCCTGTTTTGCTGTCGTGGCGCAGTACATGGTTCTGCTGCATGCGGGTTAAGGCCGTGCGGTGCACGCCTAAGATGTCCGCCAGTTCTTGTTGGCTAAGCCCCAGCGCTTCGCGCATGTTTAAAACGGCTTTGGCCAGTACTACATCCGCATCAGGTGCGGCGTGCTGTTGTGCGCTCACGGCATGCCCTCTTGTGCATTAACATCTTCATAATACAAAAATGATGCAAATACACAACAAGGGCCGTTATCAAAACGCCGTCAGCGCGCTACATCACCGTAGGCAAGCCAAGCGAATAGCGGCATTAAGCCAAGTAAAACCAACACCGCTTCTACTGTGAGCCCTGCAAATACCATGATGATGCCCTCCTTACTCGTTAACTGTATTTATATACAGTATTCGCAGTATTGCAAGCCTTTGCGCAAAAGTTTGCCTAACACAGCCTGTAACAACCCCCTATCCTTAGGCACAGCAACACATCCTCAACCGCTGTGACAGGCCGGCTGGGTGACTGGGTAACACTGCGCAACAGCCCAGCGCTGCATCTGCGCAAACTGCCGCGCAACGCGGCCTGTTCCAGCCATCAATGCAGAGCGGCGCAGCGGGCAAAGCCCAACCTTATGATTGGCACGCAAGCAATTAATGCCCGGCAAGCCGATGGCATGCGCACGCCTCGCAATCCATAAGCGCCAAAACGCAGGCTATTCACGCCAGCGTGGGCATTCCTGTAACAGTGCGCAGCGCTAGCGACAGCCGAGCAACAAGGCTAGCCGCACAGAACACAAGGCCGCCCCAAAAATACGCATGGCATGTTAATTGCCCAATCATGGTGCGTTTCTGGATGCCCGTGGCTCAAGACTGACGGATCAGCACTGCGTTGATGCCACCACAACAAAAAACTCACTGAGGCAGCCCATGAAGAAAATGCGTCCCCTAGTGTTAGCGGCCAGTGTTGCCGCCCTCACCTTGCCCGCCACCAGCCAAGCGTGGTGGTTCGGTTCTTCCAGCTACACCAAAACCAAATATCCAATTGTGCTCACCCACGGCATGCTGGGTTTCGACAGCATTTTGGGTGTCGATTATTGGTACGGCATTCCCAGCGCCTTGAAGCGCGACGGCGCCAGCGTGTATGTCACCCAAGTCAGCCAGCTCGACACCTCCGAAGCCCGTGGCGAAGAGCTGCTTGAGCAAGTCGAAGACATCGTCGCCATCAGTGGCAAAGGCAAAGTGAATTTGATCGGTCACAGCCATGGCGGCCCGACCATTCGCTATGTTGCCGCCGTGCGCCCAGATTTAGTCGCCTCAGTAACCAGCGTCGGCTCGCCGCATAAAGGCTCAGCCGCTGCCGACTTTATTCGCCAAGTGCCCGCCGGCTCAGCCGCCGAAACCTTGCTGGCCGGTATCGTCAATGGCTTAGGCGCGCTGATTAACTTCCTCTCTGGCGGCAGCACCGGCACGCAGAATGCCTTAGGCAGCTTGGAGTCACTGAACAGCGCGGGCGCTGCGGCGTTTAACGCCAAGTACCCGCAAGGCGTGCCCACTTCAGCCTGCGGTGAAGGCGCTTACAGCGTTAATGGCGTGCGTTATTACTCGTGGAGTGGCACCGGTGTAGCCACCAACTTGCTGGATATCAGCGACGCCTTCTTGTTCGCCACCAGCTTGACCTTTAACGAGCCAAACGATGGCCTAGTCGGCCGCTGCAGCTCGCACTTGGGCCAAGTGATTCGCGACAACTACAACATGAACCACCTCGACGAGGTGAACCAAACCCTAGGCTTAACCAGCCTGTTTGAAACCGACCCCGTGACGGTATACCGCCAGCAGGCCAACCGCCTGAAGAATGCCGGCCTATAAGTAACAACCCGGCTGATAGCCGGCGACGCGCCTCTGTGTTGCCGGCTTGATGCCCTGTGATTAGCGAGAATCTATGCGCCGCACACTGCTGTTGACTGTGATTGCGATGGTCGCCATGGGCATTGCCTTGGCGGTATTACTTAACCAACCCTCTCAACCAAGCCTATCGGCACAGCCGCCATCCTTACCAAACCCGCTGAGTAGCGGCTTCACCACGCAAACCCCTGAACCAAGCGCCGCCATGCCCAGCACGCAGCAATCGATTGCCTCGTTACGCGGCACTGAGGTCGATGGGCAGTTGCGTGTCGACGCCCAAGGTAATCTGCAGATCAGTGAAGACCTGCGCCGGCTGTTTGACTACTTTCTCAGCACTCAAGGTGAAGAGCCGTTAAGCGCCAGCATTCAGCGCCTGCGCGATTACCTCGCCGCGCAGCTGCGCGACCCAGCCCTAGGGCAAGCCAACGCCTTACTCAATCAATACTTAGCGTATAAAGGCGCCTTGGCGGAGCTGGAGAAAAACTTCCCGCGTGTGACCGACATCAGCGCTCTGCATGCTCGCGAGGCCGAGCTGCAGCGCCTGCGCAGTCAATGGTTTAGCCGCGAAGAACAACAAGCCCTGTTTGGCCTTGAACAGCTGTATCAAGACTTTACTCTGCAACGCTTAAGCATCTTGGCCGACGCTAGCCTTAGCGCGCAGAGCAAAACCGAAGCCGTTGAAGCACTGCGCGAGCAGCAGCCGGAAGAAGTGCAGGATTTACTCAGCGTGCAACTGCACCAAGACTTACGCAGCCAAACCCAAGCACTGCGCGATGCCGGCGCTAATGCCCAAGCGGTACGCCAACTGCGCTTACAAATGGTTGGCCCACAAGCCACGGCGCGCCTTGAGCAGCTAGAGCAAGCTCGCAGTGACTGGCAACAGCGTTTAACCGCGTTTGCCACGGCGCGCGCCAGCATTGAACAGAGCCAAGGGTTATCCGCAGCGGATAAAACCGCGCAAATCAACGCTCTCGCCGAGCAGTCTTTTAGCGCGAATGAGCAACTGCGTTTAGAGGCAGCGCTTAATCTGCGCGAGCAACGCCAGTCAGCTCAGTAAGCGTTCAGCCAGCAGGCGTAAATCCTGCGGGACAGGTTTCATACGGCCCAGCTCACTCCACGGGCTAGGCCCATGAAAATCACTACCGGCGCTGGCCAGCAAACCCATCTCACGGCACTGGATCGCCAACTGACCGATTTGCGTGTCTTCTTGGCGACCGTTGACCACTTCCAACGCTTGCCCGCCCGCCTCGACAAACGCACTGATTAAGCGATAGCGCTTGGTGCGCGTCAGTTCATAGTGCATCGGATGAGCGAGGCTGGCCCACGCGCCCGCCTTGCGCAGCACGCCAACCGCGTCAGCCAGTTCCGGCCAATGCTGTTTAACATCGCCAATCTTGCCGGCGCCCAGCCACTTACGAAACGCTTCCGAGCGGTCTTTGACATAGCCTTGCTGAACTAAAAAGTCAGCAAAGTGCGGCCGTGCTGGCGCATTACGGCTTTCCCCTTGCGCTTGTTGCAGCGCCTGCGCGCCCGCTAAGGCATCGGGCATGCCCTTGCGGGCTAAGCGCTTGCCGATTTCTTCAGCGCGCTGCCAACGCCCTTCGCGCAGCATTTCTGCGTGAGCCAGCAAGGCTGGGGCATCTAAGGCAAAGCCGTAGCCCAACACATGCACAGTAACGCCATTCCAGTTGGCAGAAAGCTCCACACCGCTGACCCAGCGCACGCCCTGTTCAGCACAGGCCGTTTGCATTGCCGCTAAGCCATCAAGGGTGTCGTGATCGGTCAGCGCAATCGCCTCAACGCCCTGCTCTTTGGCCCGAGCCGCCAACGCTTCTGGGTTTAGCGCGCCATCGGAGGCGGTACTGTGACAATGCAAATCAACCAACATAGCTAGCTCTGGCAGGGCAAAGGGAGTCTGTTATTATGCCGCAAAGCCCTATTTTGACAGTCTCTGCATGAAACAACTGATCGATTTTATCCCCCTGATCCTGTTTTTTATCACCTACAAGCTCGACCCGCGCAGCCTTGAGTTCGCAGGCTATGCCTTTGAATTTGGCGGCATTTACAGCGCTACTGCAGTGCTGATCGGCTCATCGCTGGTGGTCTACGGTGCGCTGTTCATCAAGCAGCGCCACTTAGAAAAAGGCCAATGGCTAACCTTGCTTGCCTGCTTGTTGTTCGGCAGCCTGACCTTACTGTTCCACAGTGAAACCTTCCTGAAGTGGAAAGCCCCGGTGGTTAACTGGCTGTTTGCGGCGGCCTTCTTGGGCAGCCATGTGATTGGCGACAAAGTGCTGATTCAACGCATGCTGGAGCATGCCATCAGCCTACCAGCGCAGGTCTGGAAGCGCTTAAACCTCGCCTGGGTGGGCTTCTTCTTATTTACCGGCACCGCTAACTTGGTGGTCGCCTTTACCTTCCACGATATTTGGGTCGACTTTAAAGTCTTCGGCAGCCTCGGCTTAACCCTGCTGTTTATGGTCGCGCAAGGTATTTACCTAAGCCGCCACATGCCGCAAGAAGAAGCCAACGCCACTAAGGAATGACATGCACTACGCCATTATCGCTACCGACGTTGAAAACTCTCTGGAAAAACGCATGGCCGCGCGCCCTGCGCACCTTGAGCGCTTACACGCGCTGAAAGACGCTGGCCGCTTGCTGCTCGCTGGCCCCCATCCAGCCATTGATAGCAACGACCCGGGCCCCGCAGGTTTTACCGGCAGTTTAGTGGTGGCTGAGTTTGCTTCCTTAGAAGAGGCACAAGCCTGGGCCAAAGCCGACCCTTATGTGGCGGCCGGTGTTTACGCCGATGTACAGGTGAAGCCTTTCAAGGCTGTATTGCCCTAATCTTCAGGAGGCGCTGCACTGATCAGCGCCTCTTTTTTAAACGCTGACAAACAAGAAAAAAGGAACAGCGCATGCGTCCACTGCTGCTTAGCACCCTACTGGCGTTTAGCATCACCCCCGCCTTGGCCGAAGAGCCAAGCGCAGAAAGCCCCAACGAAACCGCGCGACTCAGTCAGC
Source organism: Atopomonas hussainii (assembly GCF_900109735.1). Taxonomy (GTDB): domain Bacteria; phylum Pseudomonadota; class Gammaproteobacteria; order Pseudomonadales; family Pseudomonadaceae; genus Atopomonas; species Atopomonas hussainii. The sequence continues at coordinate 159,798 of NZ_FOAS01000008.1, read as the reverse complement.
AAGTGCAACAATTGCAAAGCAGCCTTGGCCAACTGCAAGAGCAACTCGCGGCCAGCGAGCAAGAACGCAGCACCTTAGAAGCGCAAATGAGCCAGCAAAGCGCCGTTCCCAGTGCCGAGCTGGATGCCCTACAGCAACAGGTCAAACGCCTTAAGCACGATAACGAGCGCCTGCGCCAACGCCTTAGCGAACAAAGCCTGGAGCCCAAAGACAACGCCCTGCTGAACACCCAGCAAACCTGGTACGCCCTGGGCGCGCTGACCGTAGTGCTCAGTCTGCTGTTGGGCATGATGCTGCGTAGCGGCGGCAAAGCGACCAAAAACGCTTGGCTTAACTAACCCATGACGCAGGTGCTGCTGGTCGATGACGACCAAGAGCTGTGTGAGCTACTCAGCACGTGGTTGCAGCACGATGGCTTTGTCGTACAAGCGCGGCACAGCTGCCAAGCCGCGTTAGCGGCGTTAAGCGAAGGGTTAAGCCCAGAAGTGCTGGTGCTGGATGTCATGCTGCCCGACGGCAATGGCCTAGAGCTGCTGAAAACCTTACGCCAGCGCCAGCACAACACCCCGGTGATCATGCTGTCTGCACGTGGCGAGCCACTAGACCGCATTCTTGGCCTAGAGCTTGGCGCCGATGACTACCTGCCCAAACCCTGCGACCCACGCGAGCTATCGGCGCGCTTAAAAGCCATCTTGCGCCGCAGCCAAGCCGCGCTTGAGCCCGCTGCAACAGCCAATCCCAGCGTGGGTGACTTAACCCTGCTGACAAAACGCGGTTTGGCCTTAGTGCGCGAGCAGGAAGTCGAACTCACCCCCACCGAAAGCGACCTGCTGGCGGCGCTCTTGCAAGAGCCCGGCGCGGTAATCAGCAAAGAAGATTTAAGCCAGCAGGTGCTCGGCAAACGCCTGCTGCCCTATGACCGCAGTCTCGATGTGCACATCAGTAACTTGCGCAAAAAGCTCGGCCCCAGCGCCGACGGCCAACCACGCCTGCAAGCCGTGCGTGGGCGCGGCTACCGCTACCTTGCCTGACCCGCAGCTTACCCATCTTTACCTAATCTTTACCTTGGCTAACGGCACTTAACCTTGCCCTCGGCATACTGAACTCAACCGGTAAGACACCGGCAGCCGCAAGGCTCATCTAACCGTTACAAGGAATATCACCATGAAAAAGATGCTCACCGCCCTGTCGATTGCTGTTCTGCTGCCCACCCTCGCCATCGCCAGCGAAGGCAAGTTTGAAGGCAAGCGCGACCACATGCGCGACATGGCCAAAGACCTGAACTTAAGCGACGAGCAGCGCGGCGAAATTCGCAACATCATGAAAAAGCACATGGAAGCCACCCGCTTAGAGATCCGCAATGTGCTCGACGATGAGCAGCGCGCCAAGTTCGACGCCAAGCACGAAGAGCGCATGCAAAAAATGGAAGAACGCAAAGCCAAGCGCGAAGAGCGTAAAGCCGAGCGCGACAGCGACGAATAATGCGCTCACTGTTCTGGAAGATTCTTGCCAGTCTGATGTTGGCCACCGCTCTGGTGGCCAGCTTCACCTTTGGCGTGTCGCGTTTAAGTCTTGAAGAGCGCTGGCTATTCCACTTTCACCCGGCACTGAAAGACTTTGCCAGCCAGTGGATAGACCGCCATGAGGCGCAAGACCACGCCGCCAATCGGCAGCTGCTGCAAGACTACCGACGTCGCTTCCAACTGTTTGTACAAGTCTATGACGAGCGCGGCAGCCTGCTAACCAACGGCCTGCCGCCCCGCGTCGAGCAGCTGTTTAAGCAGTTACATAAAGAACGCGAAGGCAAGGCACCGCGCCCCGTTAAGCTAACGCAAACGGTGCTCGCCGCCAGCGGTGAGGAATACCTGTTTATTTACCGCTTGCCGCGCCCTGCGCTGCATCAGTGGCTGGGCGATACTTGGCTTGGCCGTAGCCTGTTGGCGCTGTGTGTACTGGGCGCTTTAGTGTTGGTCAGCTTGCCGCTCAGCTTGTATTTAACCCGTCCGCTCAAACGTTTACAGCGCGCCGCGCAAGAGCTCAGCGAGAGTCGCTTCGAACCCGCTGACCTAGCGCAAATCAGCCAACGCGGTGATGAACTGGGCGCACTGGCCCGCGACTTCTCAGCCATGGGCAAGCACCTGCAAAGCTCGTTGAGCAATCAACGTCAGCTGCTGCGCGATGTATCGCATGAGTTACGCTCACCCTTGGCACGTCTACGGGTGTTATTGGCACTGCAAGACAAGCACGCCGATGATCCACAACAGCAATTGCTCAACCAGCGCATTACCCGCGAGTGCGATCGTCTGGACTTGCTGATTGGCGAAATTCTCGAACTGGCCCGCCCCGACGCCCCGCTTGGCGCCAAACAGCGCGTGAGCATCAGCCAGCTGTGGCGCAGCTTGGCCGAGCGCTATCAAGACAGCTGCGTGGCCGTGCACTTTCACCCCAGCCATGCACAGCTCAATGGCTGGCCAGAATTGCTGGAACGCGCGCTGGACAACCTACTGCGCAACGCCCTGCGCTTTGCCCCTGAAGGCAGTGCCATTGATGTGAGCTGCCAACAAGATGGCGCTCAGCTACTGCTCAGCGTGCGCGATCACGGCCCCGGCTGCCCGGCTGAGCTGCTCGACAAACTCGGCCAGCCATTCACCCGCGCCGCCAATCAAGGCAATGACGGCTACGGTTTGGGCTTAGCTATTTGTCGGCGCATCGCCGAGCGGCATGACGGGCAGTTGCTATTGGCCAACCCCCCCGAAGGCGGCTTTATCGCCACCCTGCAACTGCCAACGTAGGGGATATTGGTTTATCAGCAGCACAGCCGGCGAGATGGCGCGCAGCGCAAATCAAGGCCACTGACGCACGTGCGCGGCCGCCTCTGGCTGGGGTTTGTCGCGCATCTCGCCATCCACACTGCCTAAGTACAAAAAGCCGACGATTTGCTCGTGTGCAGCCAAGCCTAAGGCTTGTTTTACGTGGGCATCTTCGGCCAAATCGCCGGTGCGCCAAATACCGCCAAAACCCAATGCATGTGCAGTGAGTAACGCTGCATGCAAGCCGCAGCCAGCCGACAGCAACTGCTCATGCACGGGCACTTTGGGGTGCTCAACGGGGCTTAAAATGCCGATCAGCATCAGTGGTGCGCGCAGCGGCATATTGCGATAACGCGCTTGTGCCTCGGGGGTTAATTGCGGGTCACGTTTAAGCATGGCCTGCACAAACACTTCACCCAATGCGCTAAGCCCTTCGCCTTCAACCTGCAAATAACGCCACGGGCGCAGCAAGGCATGATCCGGCGCGCGCAGCATGGCGCTGACAATATGCGCCATAGCTTGGGCATCCGGCGCCGGCGCACACAGCTTGGCAGATGAGCGACGGGTAGTTAGCGCAGTCAGGGCGTCCATAACGGTCTCCGGCAAAAGGGGCGCGATTGTAACAACTCAGCGCGCGGCACTGCCCAAATAAGCCACGCGATAGTGCTGGTATAGCACCTCAATCATGTTGCCGGCTTCTTGCACAATCGCCGCTGCCTCGCCGTCGTCGGTTTGGCTTAAGGCCATGTCGAGGTGTACTTGGCAGCTTTGCGCCATCATCAAGGCAATGCGCCGCACGCCCACTTGCGCCGCTTCCGGCAGGCTGCTGGCAAACACTTGCACCAGCACATCGGCCATGCGCTGATTGGATTGCTCGGCTATCTGCTTAAGCTCTTGCGAGCTATTACAGGCACGCAGCACTTGCACATAGCCCGGTTCGGTGCGGTAGGCCTGATAAATCGACGCTACTAAGGCCGCGCAATCAACATCATGCCCGCCTGAAAGCCTAAACGGCGCCAGCGCCGCTTCGGCTTGGCTATCCACGCGCTGCATGGTGCGCTCAGCCAAGGCCATGAGCACGGCGAGCTTATCGGGAAAATAGTGATACAGCGTCGGCGGCGGCATGCCGGCTTCGCGGGCAATCGCCGCCATGCTCAGTGCTGCGGCATCCTGGCTGTGCAGCAAACTGGCGAGGGCATCCAAAATGCGCTCAATTTTTTCGTGAGCACGCTGCTGGCGCGGGTTAATCCGCAGACCGGCGCTCACTTCTAGGCTTTCTTGCTGACCCATAGCAATCCTTCGGCAATGAGTGGGGGCGTACATGATGCCTTACCGACCGCAAGTTTGCTTGTTTCCCGCGTGCGCAAAGCATAACCTGACACATAGTCAGCTTATTCAGGGAGAACAACAACAATGCCAGCACTGACACGCCGCCACCTGCTGCAAGGCCTCACCGCGCTTTCGGCAGGTGCTTACAGCCTACCGAGCTTGAGCAATACCTGGCGCAACTGGTCGGGCAACCAGCACGCCAACCCCCAACAGATTATCTACGCGCAAAGCGAAGAGCAGATTAGCGATGCCCTGCGCCAAGCGAAAAACCTACGCGTGGTTGGCGGCTCACACTCCTTCAGCGCTTTGGTGCCCAGCAGCGATACGCTGCTGTCGCTAGAGCCCATGAACGGCCTAGTCGCGCACGATACCGCGCAACACCAAGCAACCTTTTGGGCCGGTTCGCGCTTGGCGCAAGTCAGCAGCGAGTCTGCCAAGTTGGGCCAGTCGCTGATTAACGAACCGGATATCAATGTGCAGTCGCTCGGCGGCACGATCAGCACCGCCACCCATGGCACAGGCGGGCAACTGAAGTGCTTGTCGGCCAATGTGGAGAAAATCCGCCTGTTCACTGCCGAAGGACTACCGCTCGAGTGTTCAACAAGCGCGCACCCGGAAATCTTCCGCGCGGCCCAAGTGGGGCTCGGTTGTTTAGGCGTGATGACGCAAATCACCTTGCAGAATGAGCCGCTGTATAAGCTCAAAGAAACCGTGCAAGTGTGCAGCCTTGAAGAAGCCGTGAGCACTGTGGCTGCCGAGCGTTTACAGCACCGCCACGTGGAGTTCTGGGGTTTTGTCGATGGCGGCAAAGCCATCATCAAACGCCAGATGCTCACCGACGAGCCCGACACCCCGCCGCTGACCAGCAGCATTGATGAAAACGCCCTGCTGGAGTTCGTTGCCGACACCGCGCAAAAACTGCCATGGCTTAACAGCACACTGCAAAAACTGGTCGGCGTGTTTGTCGAGGAAAGCACTCGCGTGGGGCCGTCGTGGCAGATCTTCCCCTCGCCACGCACTGTGGCCTTTAACGAAATGGAGTATCAGATTCCGCTAGAGCAAGGCTTTGCTTGCTTTAACGAGCTCACCGAGGCCATGCGCAACAGCGATATCCAAGTGTTCTTCCCGCTGGAGTTTCGCTTTGTGCAGGCCGATGAGCTGTGGCTCAGCCCCTTCTTTGGCCAAGACTGTGTGTCGATCTCCATTCACCAATATGCGCAGCAGGACTACCAAGCACTGTTTGCCTTGGCCGAGCCGATCCTGCGCAAGTACGGCGGGCGCCCGCATTGGGGCAAGTGGCATAGCTTAACCAGCAAAGAACTCGCGCCACTGTACCCGCACTGGAAAGACTTCCTCACCGTGCGCGAAGCGCTCGACCCGCAGGGCAAGTTCCTCACTCCTTACCTGCGCAACTTGCTGGGGGTGGTGTGATGCAGCGCCGGCACTTTTTACTCGGCCTAGGCGCCGCAGGCTTAGCCGGTGCGGCATGGTTAAAACCCAGCAACAACGGTGCGCCCTACTCGCCCTACTTCGCCGCACTGAACACACAGCTGCAACAACTGGGCGAAGGCCGCCCGCAGCTGGTGATCGACCTCGATTTGCTGGACAGCAACATTCAGGCCCTGCAACAACTGCGCAAACCCGGCGCTACCTTACGCTTAGTCGAGAAGTCGCTGCCCAGCCCCGACTTACTGGCGTATGTGATGGACAAGCTCGACAGCCGCGCGCTGATGAGCTTTCACTGGCCGTTTTTACGCCAGAGCGCCGAGCGCTTTGCCGACAGCAATATTTTGCTCGGCAAACCTATGCCCGCTGCGGCCTGTGCGCGCTTTTATGCCACGCCGCTGCGCAGCCAGTTCAACCCGGCTGAACAACTGACTTGGCTGATCGACACCCCAGCGCGGTTGGTCGAATACGCGCAAATCGCCAAGGCGCAACAAACCCGCCTGCGCGTCGCGCTCGAAGTGGATGTCGGCCTGCACCGTGGCGGCATTGCCAGTCTGGCTGAGTTACCGGCCTTTATTACCCTGTTTAAACAACACCCCGAGCACCTACAGCTGTGCGGCTTGATGGGCTACGACGCGCATGTGGGCAAAATCCCCGCTATTTTAGAAAGCCGCGAGCAAAGCTATGCCAAGGCCTGCGGCTTTTATCAGCAAGTGCTCAGCGCCTTGCTGGCTGAAATGCCCGAGCTACAGAGCCAGCCCTTGCTGTTAAACGGCGCCGGCTCGCCGACCATTGCCCTGCACCGCGATAACAGCCCGTGTAATGACTTATCCGCCGGCTCATGTTTGGTGAAACCCAGCGACTTTGACTTAGACACCCTCAGCGGTTTTAAGCCCGCCGCCTTTATCGCCAGCCCTATTCTGAAAAGCCTCGACGGCACGCAAATACCGGGCATCGAAGGCTTAAGCGGCGCCATGCGTAGCTGGAACCCTAACCTTGCCCGTGCGCACTTTATTTACGGCGGCCACTGGCTGGCCGAGCCATGGGCACCGCACGGCGTGCGCAGCAATGGCTTATACGGCCACTCTAGCAACCAGATGCTCTACACCGCTGCCGCGAGTTGCCAGCTAGCCGTTAACGATCATCTGTTCTTGCGCCCACGGCAAAGCGAGGCGGTGTTTTTGCAGTTTGGTGATTTGCTCGCAATACGCGACGGGGAATTGGTCGCGCGCTGGCCGATTCTGCATGAAACTGTGTAAGGCTAAGGCTGCTCGGACGGCTTAGCGCCGCCTGCGTCGTCTTGATTACCCGAACCATCAGCGCCTTCTTCGCCCTCTTCATCACGCAGGTCGTCGAAGTCGGTTTTCAGGCCAGTTTCCATGGCATCCAGTTCAGCCAATAGCGAGCGGAAGTCTTTGGTCGCCGGCTTATGTTCAACCGCCGGCTCGTCGTCATCGTCGACACTCACTTGCGCCGCTAAGCCTTCTTCAAGCGGCAGCTCGGGCTCAAGCTCCAGTTCGCGGATTTCCGCCAAGGTCGGCAGCTGGTCGAGGCTCTTTAAATTGAAGTAATCCAAAAAGCCTTTAGTGGTGGCCAACATGGCCGGCTTGCCCGGCACATCGCGATAGCCCACCACGCGAATCCAGTCGCGCTCCATCAGGGTTTTGATGATTTGGCTGTTCACCGTCACGCCGCGAATATCTTCGATCTCGCCACGAGTAATCGGCTGGCGATAGGCAATCAAGGCCAAGGTTTCCAGCATGGCGCGCGAATAACGCTGCGGCTTTTCTTCCCACAAGCGACCAACCCACGGCGAGAACTCGTCGCGAATCTGCAGGCGATAACCGCTGGCCACTTCTTTCAGCTCAAACGCACGCTTTTTGCAGCTTTTATCCAGATGCGCCAGCGCGGCTTTCAGTTGCTTAGTGTCCGGCCGCTCGCCTTCTTCAAACAGCTCGCTTAAGCGCTCAAGCGACATGGCTTTGCCGCTGGCGAGCAAAAAGGCTTCGAGCAAGCTGGCCAGCGTGGCGGTGTCATTCAGGTTCATTATTCGCTCCGCGCACGCGCATGGATGGGGGCAAAGCCTTCGTTTTGCACCAGCTCGACCAGCGATTCTTTAACCAGCTCCAGCAGCGCCATAAAGGTCACCACTACGCCTAGGCGGCCCTCTTCGGCGCGAAATAGCGCAGCAAACGGCACGAAACCCGCACCTTTTAAGCGCTCGAGAATTTGGCTCATGCGCTCGCGGGTCGACAGTGCTTCGCGAGTCACTTGATGGCTTTCAAACATATCGGCGCGGTGCAGTACTTCAGCCAGAGCGAGCATCAGTTCTTGCATGTTCACTTCCGGCAACAACTTACGGGCACGGGCATCTGGCGCGGCCACACTGGGCACGTGGGTGTCGCGGCCAACGCGCGGCAACTCGTCGAGGTCTTCGGCGGCTTGTTTGTAGCGCTCGTACTCTTGCAGGCGACGGATCAACTCGGCACGCGGGTCGTCTTCTTCGTCATCCACTTCGCTACTGCGCGGCAGCAGCATGCGCGATTTGATCTCTGCCAGCATCGCGGCCATGACCAGATATTCGGCGGCTAATTCCAAGCGCACGCTTTTCATCAGCTCGACGTAGGTCATGTACTGCTTAGTGATTTCCGCCACGGGAATATCGAGGATGTCGATGTTCTGTTTACGGATCAGATACAGCAGCAAATCGAGCGGGCCCTCGAAAGCCTCAAGAAACACCTCCAAGGCATCCGGCGGGATGTACAGGTCTTGCGGAATCTCGGTGACCTGCTGGCCATAGACCAGAGCGAACGGCAGCTCTTGCTGCGCGTTGGCGGCAGTGCTCGGCTGCGGTTCGCTCTGACTCATACGCGTAATTACCTGTAGTTCAGGCCCATGGCGTGGCGCACATCCACCAAGGTTTCACGTGCGGTTTCGCGGGCTTTCTCGGCGCCATCGGCCAAGATGCTGCGCACTAAATCCGGGCTACTTTCGTAGTCCGCAGCGCGCTCTTGCATCGGTTTCAGCTCGGCCTGAATGGCGTCGATGATTGGCTTTTTGCAATCTAAGCAGCCAATACCGGCACTCTTACAGCCTTGCTGCACCCAATCACGCGTGCCGGCATCGGAGTACACCTCATGCAGCTGATACACCGGGCACTTTGCCGGATCACCCGGATCGGTGCGGCGCACCCGTGCTGGGTCGGTGGGCATACGCTTAATCTTGTCGGCCACTTCGTCGGTGGTGTCGCGCAACGAAATAGTGTTGCCGTACGACTTCGACATCTTGGCGCCGTCGAGACCGGGCATTTTCGAGGCTTCGGTAAGCAGCGATTGCGGCTCCGGCAGAATCACCTTGCCGCCGCCTTCGAGGTAGCCAAACAGGCGCTCTTTGTCGCCGATGGTGATGTTTTGCTGTTCTTTGAGCAGCGCGCGGGCGGTTTCCAGCGCTTCTTCATCACCTTGTTCGTTGTAGGCGCGGCGCAAGTTGTTAAACAGCTTGGCGGCCTTTTTGCCCATCTTCTGAATCGCCTGCTCGGCTTTTTCTTCAAAACCCGGCTCTTTGCCGTACAGGTGATTAAAGCGACGCGCCACTTCGCGGGAGAACTCGATGTGCGGCACTTGGTCGGCACCAACCGGCACTAAACCCGCGCGGTAGATCAGGATGTCGGCAGTTTGCAGCAGCGGATAGCCCAAGAAGCCGTAGGTATTCAGGTCTTTGTGGCTGAGTTTTTCTTGCTGCTCTTTAAAGGTCGGCATGCGCTCCAGCCAGCCCAGCGGGCAGACCATCGACAGCAACAGGTGCAGTTCGGCGTGCTCGGGCACTTGCGACTGGATAAAGATATTCGCTGAGCTTGGGCTAACCCCTGCGGCGAGCCAATCGACGGCCAATTCCCACGCGCTTTGGCTGATGGTGGTGACTTCATCGTAACCGGTGGTCAACGCATGCCAGTCGGCGATAAAGAAGAAGCACTCGTACTCGTGCTGCAAGCGCACCCAGTTCTTCAATACACCGTGATAGTGGCCCAGATGTAAACGGCCAGTGGGGCGCATGCCGGACAGCACGCGTCGTTGCGAGTCGACGGAACTCAAACGGGGCTCCTTGGGGAACAGCCAAATAATGAACGGGGGATTATAGCCACGCAGGCGGTCTGGGTCATCGCCCGTAACAAGCGCTAAACCGGCACTAATCCAACTGAAACGGCGCGGGATCGCCACAGCCGACGCGCAGCACTTCGCTACGCTCGTCTAACAGACTAACTACCGTGGACGCTGCAACACCGCCATGACCGCCATCAATCACTAAATCAATATGCTTTTCGAGGCGTTCGCGAATCACTTCTGGGTCAAACAACGGCAAGTCATCGCCGGGCATTTGCAGGGTCACACTCATCAGCGGTTCGCCCAGCTGGGCCAACAACGCCTGGGCAATCGGGTTGCCCGGCACACGCAAGCCAATGGTGCGCCGCTTGGGGTGCAGCAGCATGCGCGGCACTTCGCGGCTGGCATTCAAAATAAAGGTGTACGGCCCCGGCGTATGGGCTTTCAGCAAGCGGAAGGTGCTGTTATCCACGCGGGCATACAGGCCAAGCACGGATAAATCGGCGCACACTAAGGTGAAATTGTGCTTGTCATCCAGCTGGCGAATGCGCCGAATGCGCTCAATCGCCGCTTTATCGCCCATATGGCAACCCAGCGCATAGGACGAGTCCGTTGGGTAAGCGATCACCCCGCCGCCATGGATGATCTCCAGCGCGTGCTTGATCAAGCGCGGCTGCGGGTTGTCGGGGTGAATATGAAAATACTGGCTCATGCGTGACTCCCTGTTAACTGACGCGTGTCAGCGCACGACTTCCACTTAGCGGGCCGGTAGTTGCCCATGTGCATCGGACAACAGCAACTCAACGCGTTGGTTGAGCTGCCTACCAGCTGCCGAGCGATTTTCGACGCGTGGCTTATCCCCAGCATAGCTCAGCACTTGCAGGCGGCTGCTATCGAGCCCTTCGGCCAGCAGCCAATCCGCCACTTGTCGCGCATAACGATTGGCCTTCAGGCGCTGAGTCTCACCTTGCCCTTGGTCATCGCTATGCCCAGCAATGCGTAAACGACGCTGCGGGTTTAATTGCAGAAACTTGGCCAGCTGCTGCAGGCTGCGCTCGGCGCTGCGCTGTAAACGTCCGTGCTCATCGAGGCTGCGAACATCTAAGGTCAGCAACCAGCCGCGCTCGGTTTGCTCGGCGCCCAAAGCCTGCATGCGCGCCGTTAAAGCGGCGTCGAGGGCATCACTTTGCCAGCTGGACAAGCGCGCAGCACGCAAGCTGACATGTAGCTGGCCACGCTCACGCTCCAGTTGATCTTGCTGACGGGCCAAGGCCGCCAATTCGGCTTTGCTCAGGGCAATATCGTGATAACGCTGGCTTAAGTAAGCAAAGTGCCGGGCCTCGGTTTCACTGCCGATATGCCCAGCCAACTGCGTGGCGCGCAGTAAGGCCTCGTTGGCCCGCACCACATCGCGCGGCGCCTCTTGCAGCGCTTGCGGGTTGCGCTCTAGCTCTAGCAAGGCAGCTTGCTGCTGGGCTAACAAGTCGCCCAGTCGCTGGCTTTGGTCCTGCCAAGGGCTTTGCGCACAACCGGCCAACAAGCCAACGATGGCCAACACGGAGAGACGCATCATGGCTGCTGCTCCAAGCTGGAGCGCAACGCATCGATGCGCTGTTGGATACGCGCATTGACTGCCTGCTGCTTAACCACCAAGGCTTGCGCCTCGGCTTGCCGTGCGTCTAGCTCGGCCTGCTCAGCGAGTAAACGCGCGTTGTAATAATCGCCCTGCGCATTGGCGGCATGCGCCAGCTCAAGCTTGCGAATGGCTTGTTGCAGTGCTGCGTCTTCTGCGGTGCTGCCCACCGATTGCGCCTGTGCCACGGCGGCCTCGCTCAACGCCAATTGTGCTGCTGGCTGTGGTGAGCTACTGCAAGCCGCCAAGAGAGCGGCCAGCCCCAGCACTAACAAGCTACGCATGGTTAATCCTCAATCAGTTCGCCAGCCACGGGGGATAACGGCTTGGCGTCCACCGGCTCGGCCACGACAGCAGCCGGCACTACGGCCGTTTTGGCTGCGGGGCTGGGTGCAGGGTTAACCGATGCTGGTTCGGCAAGACCAAACTGCAGCTGCCACAAGGCACGAGCGTCTTTGCGCAAGCCTTGCAAGGTGCCGTTTTGTTGCCAGTCATAGAGCTTTTGCGCCAAGGCGGCGCGCAAATCACTGCTATTACAGGCTGAGTTGTGCGACACGCCTAAGTACAAGCCTTCCCGATGAATCACCGGCCCTACCGGCAGTGGCTTGGCTTGTGCGGCGGCAAACTGGCTATCGGCCAACAGCACGCTGTTGTATTCCAGCACGGCGTAATCCGCCTCACCGGCATCCAGCAATTTGAGGGCATGCAGCGTGCTGTCGACCTCTTTGAGGGTCAGCTTGCTCTTGGCAAAGCGGTCGAACTCATCGCCCACTGTACTGCCTTTAGGAATCACGCCTTTAAGATCGCGCAGATCACGCCAGTCTTTGATTTTTGGCTTGACCTGTTTGTACACAGGTTCGGCGTTAACAGCCTCGGCCGAGGCTTCGGCGACTTGCGGCTCTTCAACTGTAGGCTCTGCTGACGGGGCATCGGCAACCTCTGCCGGCGCTGTTGGCTCATCCTGCGCAACGTGAATATCGTCGGCGACTTCTGGCGGCAGCTCAGGCTCGACCAGCACTTGCTGCGGCAACATCCAGATGCGGTACGACAAACGCAGCAGCTCGGGCTCGATAATGTCGAACTGGCCCAGTTGCTCGCGGTCACGGCGCACGCCAAACAACAGATCGCTACGGCCTGTGGCGGCTTCCACCATGGCGACTGATTCTGCCGTGTCGGTGTGCAGCTTAATATCGACCTGCAAATCGCTTTTCAGCGCATCACGCACTTCGCGTACCAAGCCGTGCAAACGCTTCGGCTTGGCGGCGTCCTGCCATAACAGCGGTGCCTGCAAAGCAGCCGCGCCCATGAGCATACGGCATTGCTTAACAGGCTCGGCCGCTTGCACACAAAACGGCACAAGCAGCAGTGATGCGCTAAAAAGCCATCGCATTAGAAGGTCTCCAGCGGTTCGCTGGCCACCTGACTGACCTGCTCGCCCGGCTCAGCAATCGCTACCGGCAGGCCTTGTTCATCGGCCACGATGGCGCGAATCACGTCCCAATCCAAGTTCACTTGGCCAACCAAGTCATCACGTTTGATCAGGGTGTTGATCACTGCCGCATGACGGTCGACGATCGACGGCTGGCCGTTGTCATCAATCGGCGCATGGGCTTCTAAGTAGACCTTGCCGTTGCTGCGACCGAACTTGTACGGTTCGTTGATGATGCGCACTTTGGTGCCCACCGGCACCATGGCGAAGAAGCGCTCGACGTCCTGATTCTGCATGCGGAAGCAGCCATGGCTGACACGCATACCAATGCCGAATTTCTTGCTGGTGCCGTGGATCAGGTACGAGCCACTGCCAATACCTAAGTTCATTTTGCGCGTGCCCAGCGGGTTATTCGGCCCCGGCGGCACATAAGCCGGCAGCGGATCACCGTTTTCGGCGTGCTCTTTAAGAATCGACTTAGGCGGCGACCAACCCGGGTTAGCAGTTTTGCTCACAATCGTGGTGGTCGACACGGGCGAACTCCAGCCTTCACGACCGATGCCCACCGCCCAGGTGTGCACCACGTTTTTACCCTTCGGGAAGTAATACAGACGGTATTCGGCGAGGTTGATCACCACCCCTTCACGCGGGCCAGAAGGCAGGATATAGCGCGTCGGCAGGGTGATCTGCGTGCCTTCTTTAGGCAGCCAAGCATCCACGCCCGGGTTGGCGGCTTCCATCTCGTAGTAGCCAATGCTGTAGGTGTCGCCCAAATCAGCGAAGGTGTCTTCATGGCGGGCGGTAATCACCTGCACTTCGCCGATGATGTCTTCACCTTCGGGCGGCAACGGATATTCAACAGCAACAACCACGCTGGACAAGAGTGAGCTGGCCAAAGCCAGCCAGGTACGGCTAAGACGCATCACAAGGTCTCAAGAAAAGTGAAAGTTGCGGCGATTGTAGCATTGTCATTTCGTCGCCGATAACGCCCTGACACGCCGCCCCGGCAGTTTCTTTTTGCAGGCTGCGCACAACTCGACAGCAGTTAAATCGTCGGCGCGCAGCTCGCGCCAGCGTGGCGCCGACGGCAGCAAGGTGCCGCACAGGGTTTGGTCCACCGGCGTATCTAATGCCAGCTGCGCTTGCAGCAAATGCCAATGCCCGCGCGTGCAGGCAAAGATATCCAGTTGTTCATCATTGAGCAGAACCCGGTAGCCCTGCAGTAACGCGGCCTTCACTGCGTGGCTGCGTCAAGCAAAGGCGCTAAGAGTGGCCAAGCGTTGTCGAGCAACTGAGGTTGCGCTGCCGTATTGGGATGAATGCCATCACCGAGCATCAGCGCCGAGTTAGTGGCCACGTCCTGCAAAAAGAACGGCAACAAAGGCACGTCTTGCGCCTTGGCGGCCAGCACAAAGCTTTCGGCAAAAGCCTGGGTGTAACGCGGCCCATAGTTGGGCGGTAGCTGCATGCCGAGCAATACTGGCGTGGCACCAGCGGCACGGGTCAGCTCGACCATACGCTCAAGGTTTTGCTGCAGTAATGCTGGCGGCTGGCCACGTAAGCCATCATTGCCACCGATTTCGATCACCACCCATTGTGGCTTGAACTCGGCCAATAACGCCGGCAATCGAGCGAGCGCACCGCTACTGGTATCGCCGCTGATGGAGGCGTTCACCACCTGCACGTCACGCTGTTGCTCGTTAAGCCGTTGCTGCAACAAAGTCACCCAGCCACGGTCAATTTCCACCCCAAAACCAGCGCTGATACTATCCCCCACGACCAGTAACGTAGCCGCCTGCACCGGAGCCAGCCAAATAGAGAGGCACAACAGCAGGCCTAAGAAGCGAACAGCCATAAGGATTACCCATGAGCGATAGTCTGTTAATCGCGCGCAACCTTAGCAAAGTGGTCCGCACCGAGGAAGCCGAACTGCACATCCTCAACAATGTCAGCCTAACCCTAGCGCGTGGCGACAGCTTGGCCATTGTTGGTAGCTCAGGCTCGGGCAAGTCGACTTTATTGGGCTTACTGGCCGGCTTGGACTTGCCCAGCAGCGGCTCAGTTTTAATGGCCGGAAAAAACCTCACCGAGCTCAATGAAGACCAACGCGCCGAGCTACGTGCGCAGATGGTGGGCTTTGTCTTTCAGTCGTTTCAGCTGCTGCCCAGCCTGACTGCGCAAGAGAACGTCATGCTGCCGCTGGAGCTCGCCGGGCTTGGTAGCAAAGAGGCCGAGCAGCAAGCCGCGCACTTGCTCGAACGCGTGGGCTTGCAGGCACGCCTGCGCCATTACCCGCGTCAGCTTTCTGGTGGCGAGCAGCAGCGTGTGGCCTTAGCGCGCGCCTTTGCCAGTACGCCGGCAATTCTGTTTGCCGATGAGCCCACCGGCAATCTGGATAGCCAAACCGGCGCACGCATCATCGACTTACTGTTCAGCTTAAATGCCGAGGCCGGCACCACCTTAGTGCTGGTCACCCACGAGCAACGGTTGGCCGAGCGCTGCAATCAACACCTGCATTTAGAGGCCGGCAGCCAAGTCGCGGAGGTGTGAGATGCCCCTATTCGCCCTTCTACGCCTCAGCCTGCGCCTGTTGCTGCGCGAGATTCGCGCCAGCGAGCTACAGGTTTTGCTCGCCGCGCTATTGATTGCGGTAATGACCAGCTCGGCGATTGGCTATTTAAATGCCCGCCTCGCCGCCGGCATGGTGTATCGCGCAGCAGAGTTTTTAGGTGCCGATTTAGTGCTTAGCGGCACCGCACCAGCCACGCAAAGCCAAATCGATGCTGGCCTTGAGCTGGGCCTGGCGCATGCGCAAACGCTGGAGTTTGCCAGCGTGATTGGCGGCGCCAACGGCCTGCAGCTATCCAGCATCAAGGCGGTCAACGAGCACTACCCACTGCGCGGCGAATTGCGCTACCGCGAGCAGCCCGGCAGTAGCGAGCAGATCGCCAGCCAAGGCCCAGCCCCGGGTGAGGCTTGGGCCGAAGCCCGCTTGCTACATGCGCTCGGCGCAAAACTGGGTGATCAGCTAGAAGTCGGCCTTTTGAGCCTCAAGGTCACTCGCCTGTTGAGTTACGAGCCCGATCGCGCCGGCGACTTCTACAGCCTGTCACCACGCCTGATGATGAACTTGGCGGATGTTAAAGACAGCGGCCTGATCCAGCCCGGCAGTCGCTTGCGCTACCGTGATTTGTGGCGCGGGCAGGCCAGCCAGCTGCAAGCCTATCAACGCGAACAACAAGCCTATCTGGCAGCGCATCAGCAATGGCTGGATACCCGCCAAGGCAATCAGCAAGTGGGCAGCGCGCTGCAACGCGCCGAGCGTTACCTCAATCTGGCCAGCTTGGCGGCGCTGTTGCTGTGTGGTGTGGCGGTCGCCTTGGCCGCCGCGCGCTTTGCCCTGCGTCGTTATGATGAAGCCGCGCTGATTCGCTGTTTGGGGCTTAATCGCCGCGATACCTTGCTGCTGTTCTGCCTGCAATTAACCGCACTGGGCTTATTAGCGAGCACCTTAGGCGCCCTGTTGGGCTGGCTACTGCACAATGGCTTGATTGCAGCGCTGGGCAACCTGTTACCGGCCGAACTGCCGCAAGCCGGCTGGCAACCGGCGCTCACCGCCATTGCCACCGGCTTGATTGCACTGGCCGGCTTTAGCTTGCCGCCGTTACTGGCGCTTGGCCGCGTGCCGCCGCTGCGCGTGTTGCGCCGCGACTTGCAACCGCTGCCGCCTTCGGCATGGCTGATTTATGGCTCGGCCATTGCCGCACTGGGCTTACTGATGTGGCGCCTGAGCCTCGACCTAACCCTCACCCTCAGCTTGCTGGCCGGCATGTTGTGCCTGCTGGTGGTGCTGGGCGTAGGCGTACTGTTGGCGCTGAAGCACCTGCGCCGCTGGCTTGCGCGGGTAACGCTGGCTTGGCGCTTAAGCCTTGGGCAAATGCTCCGGCAACCGGTGGCTGCGGCGGGGCAAATACTCGCCTTTGCTTTGATCTTAATGGCCATGGGCCTGGTGCTGTTGCTGCGTAACGAGCTACTCAGCACGTGGCAAGCCCAGCTACCCAAGGATGCGCCCAATCACTTTGCGTTAAATGTGCTGCCCGATCAGGCCGAGGCCTTTAGCAACGCCGTGACGCGATTAAGCGGCGCGGCGCCAACCCTTTACCCGGTAACGCCCGGGCGCCTGATCGCCATTAACCAAGTGTCGGTGCGCGACAGCGTGAGCAAAGACGAGCCCGGTGATAACGCCCTGCAACGCGACTTGAGTCTTACGTGGTCGGCACAACTGCCGCCGGGTAATCGCCTAGTGGATGGCCATTGGTGGGACCAACTAAACCCGGAGGCCGGCGAGCTGCCTGGCGTCTCGGTGGAAAGCCGGCTGGCGAAGCGTTTGCGCTTAAAACTCGGCGACCAACTGACCTTTAGCATTGGCGGGCGCACCATCAACACGCAGATCAGCAGCCTGCGCGAGCTGGACTGGGGCAGCTTACAGCCCAACTTCTATATGATCTTCGCCCCCGGCACGCTGAGCGAAGTGCCCTTCACCTACCTGACCAGCTTTCACGCGCCGCCAGACAAGCTGCAAGACTTGCTCAGTCTTAACCGCGACTTTGCCGCCATCACCTTGCTGCCCGTCGAGGCACTGCTGAATCAACTGCGCAGCATTCTGGCGCAGGTCACCCTCGCGGTAGAGCTGGTGTTGAGTCTGGTATTACTGGCTGGCATCACCGTGCTGCTGGCCGGGCTACTCAGCACCTTGGATGAACGCCTGCAACAAGGCGCGATTCTGCGCACCTTAGGCGCCCCCAGTCGCCTGCTGCGCCAAGCACGCTGGCAAGAGTTCGCCTTGCAAGGTGGCTTGGCCGGTTTGCTGGCGGCAATCGGCTGCGAACTGATCAGCGTGCTGCTGTATCAGCACCTGCTCAACCTGCCATGGACGCCGCACCCAGAGCTATTGCTATTGGTGCTACTCGGCGCGCTGGTGATTAGCCTCAGCGGCAGCTGGCTGACCCGCCAAGTGACGGCGCACAGCCCGCTCAGCGTGCTGCGCGAGCTGAGTTAAGCGAATAAAAAAGGCGCCTTCCGCCCATGCGGCAAGACGCCTTTTGCATTTTCTACTAGTTTGCGGTGCTTTCTATTTGCGCCAGGCCTGATATCAAGCAAACACGGTAATGCTTTGCCTGCTAAGCGCCAGCAAGCGGCCATCGGCCGACCACAACTTAGCCGCCGCGTTAGCGTAGCCCTCGCTGGCCTGTTCGCTCTGCGCCAGATAGGCACACGGTTGATCACCGGCGATAGGCGCTAGGGGCTGAACAAACTCCACCGCCCAGGTCAACGAGCTAGCAGCGGCTGGGGTTTTCAACATTGGCAAAACCGACGGCGGCCACGCATCGACCATCGCCAGCACATGCGCTTCGTCCAACTGCGCGGGCGCTTGACGAAACTTCACCCAACCGCCCATTTCCCGACTCGGGTTAGCGCTGAACGGAAAACCGCCCACCGCCCAGCTCATCTGAAAGTGCTGCACAAACGTCGGCACCACACCGGCGATATACGGCAACTCTTGGGCCTCGGCCAACGACGGCATCGCGGGCATCGGCTCGGCAGCCACCTGCAAGCTGCTATCCCGCGCAGCGCCAAAACTGGCCAGCACCACGGCCATCACCGCATCGCCCTGCATCACATGGCACTGCGCCTGCACCACCGACTTGCCCTCACGCAAAATCAGCGGCTTAAGCTCAACCTCGCCGGGGGCCACCGGCCCAACAAAAGCAATTTGCACCGCCCGCGCGGGCTTATCGGCACTGACCAACACGCGCATCGCCTGAAACCCCAGCGCCGCGACTAAACCACCAAAGGTGGCTCGGCCTTGAAGCCAAGAATCATCCAGCGTTAGCACGCGCTGACCATCAGTAATCTGCTGCAAATACGACTGCATTGAACAACCTATACACCCTATAAAGAGCTGCGGAGCATACCCCAGATACCGCGCCTAACATCACCTTGATGCATAGCGGCCAATACCAAGGCCTCAATCAGCGTTATAAACGGCAAAAATGCCATCTGTCGCGCCAGATGGCATTTTTGCCCCCTGCAATTAATCCAGTTCATGCATGACAAAATCGGCCTTGCCGACGCCACAATCTGGGCACAACCAATCATCCGGCACATCGGCCCAGGCGGTGCCCGGTGCAATCCCCTCTTCCGGCCAGCCTTTGGCTTCGTCATAGATGATGCCGCACACCACACATTGCCACTGCTTCATGCTGCCCTCCTGCTTAGGCCTGCCGGGCGATCATCGTCGGGTTGATATCCATAACGCGCTCGTACTCGTCATGCAGCCAGGTCAACGCCGACTCAAAGCGGCCGAAGTGGATTTCACTCACCACCCCGCTGTGCATATTGGTCTGAATGGTTTCGCCCAGCACCCAGTCCTCCATGAGGATCTTGTTAACTAGGTTATGGTTGGTTTCGTGCATCTTCAGCTCGTCGGCCGACCACTCGTCGCCGCCGTCTTTGGGACCATCGACCAGCAGTACTTCTTCGATGCGCGTCTCCCCGGCTTTCAGCGGCACCATGCGGATCAGCGAGATGTTGTCCGGCTGGGCGAGCAACAACACGGTGGGCGACAGGATGTAGATGAGGTTGGCCATCTTGCGCATATCCCACTGCACCTCAGGCAGATTGGGCGCCTCAAGGATGGGCTTCTTCGGCAGAATCATGCGCATATACAGGCCGCCAAAGCTTTGCCACGTCGACAAGTTACCGAGGAAGAACGGCGCCAAGGTGTTTTTGTGCGCCACGTTAAAGTGATAAGCCTCGATGCCGCCTTCGAGAAGAATCTTCCAGTTGGCTTTGACCACATAGCTGCGTCGCTTGTAGACCTGCTGGTTTTCCATGTCGAGGTAACGCATATCGCTGAGCATTTCCTCGGCCAGTAAGTCGTGCGGCACCTGTAGTTGGCGATTCAGATGCACAAAGACGATGCCGCCAATCACGCGACTAGGAAACTCGATCAGCCCTAGATTTTGTTTATCCAAACTGGGAAAGCCGCGCTCGAAGTCCGGCGCCCCTACCAAGTTGCCTTGGGAGCCGTAAGTCCAAGCGTGATAGGGGCAGACGAATTTCTTTTTGCAGCCACTCTCACCGTTAGCCACCAAGCGTGCATTGCGGTGCCGACAGGCATTGGCGAACACGCGCACTTGGTTGTCTTCACCGCGCACCATGAGCAGTGACACGCCGTCGAGCCAGTCCAACGCCAAGTAATCCCCCGGGTTGGGCACCTCATTGGCCGCACCAATGGCCAATGGCTGAGCACGAAAGATCTGCGATTTTTCGCGGGCAAACCACTGTGCCGAGATATAGCGCTCGGTGCTGTGGGTTTGCACTGTGTCGTGGTACTGGGTTTCGCCGCGGGCTTTCAGCGCCAGCACGTCTTTGATCAGGCGAATCTCGGTGGCTCGGTCCATGCTCGGGTCCTCGTTTTAGGCCGTCAGCCTGCGTGGCTTGCGGCGCTGTGTTGCTGTCAGTGGCGTTCACTCTAGCAAGGCAAAATCAACCAAAATCAACCATAAGTGACGTATTCTCAACGGATATAGACAAAAGCATCGCCACACAGAGCAACCCGGATGCACAGCCAACAGCGCGCCCTTGAGATCGCCTACCTGATCCCCGATCAGTTTTGGAGCAGCACCATCAGCAGCATGGTGGAGGTGTTCCACGGCATGACCCTGACCCCCAAATTGTTCCAGAGCAGCGAGTTTCGCGGCTTCAACACCACCTTGCTGCGCTGCACGCGGGCCAAGGTCAGCGGTTTCTCCGGGCTGCGTTTCGATACCGAATATTTCGCCAGCGCTGCCGGGCAGAAGCGTTTCGATGCGGTGGTGGTGCCCTCAGTATGGGGCTTGTCGATGGACAGCCTAGAGCGCGCCAAACCGGCGCTGGCTTGGCTTAGCCAGCAACATGCGCAAGGCTCTGTGGTGGTCGGGCTGGTAACCGGGGTGTGGTTTCTTGCCGAGGCCGGCATCCTCGATGGCCGCGAGGCGACCATCCATTGGGCCTCGGCCAACCTGTTTCGCCAGCGTTATCCGGCGGTAAAAGTCAGCCCCAAACTGCAGATGCTTGAATCGAACCAGATCATTACCACCGCCACCACGCCGGCCACCTTCGATGCCCTGCTATTGCTGATTCAGCGCTTTCTCGGTGATCGCGCCGCAGAGTTTGCCTCGCACTACTTCACCATCCGCGACAAAGACGCACCGCTGCCGGTGTTTCTCGAACCCAGCTGCAACGACACGCTGGTCGATGCCGCACGCGACAAGATTCGCCTGAACTTTGCCCAAGAACTGTCGCTCGACGAGCTGGCCTGGCAGTTCAACGTCACCCCTCGCACCCTGTCGCGGCGCTTTGTCAGCGCCACGGGCTTAACGCCGATGCACTACCTGAGCAAGCAGCGCCTAGAAATCGCCCGGCGCCTGCTGCAATCCACCGACCTACAGATTCAGCAAATCGCCGAGCAAGCCGGCTTCGCCTCGGCCACGGTGTTCTGCCGCAACTTCAAACAGGCCTTCGCGCAAACACCGCGCGAGTACCGCCAGGCGCTGCCGAGCAGCAAGTAGCGGTTTTAAACCCGCTCCTGCTGACTATCGCGCATCAACTGCGCAGGGCTATGCCCGAAGTAACGCTTGAACTCGCGACTAAATTGCGAGGCGCTTTCGTAGCCCACCTGATCGGCCGCCACGTAGGCTTTCATACCCTGCTGGACGATAAAGTCGCGCGCTTTGCTTAGGCGGATTTTCTTCAGGTATTGCAGTGGCGAGTCGTCGGTCACTTCTTTAAAGGCGCGGTGAAATGCCGAGGTGCTCATGTTGGCTTGGCGCGCCAGCTGCTCAACATCCAAGTGCTGCGCGTAGTCGTGCTGAATCAGCTGCAGCGCGCGGGCCACGCGGGCGAAGTGGCCGTTATGCGCGGCCAGTGCGTACAACGCGGTGGCTTGGCCGCCTTGCAGAGCGCGAAAGAGAATCTCGCGCAGCAACCCTGGGCCCAGAATGCGCCGCTCGTGAGCATCACCGAGACAACGAATCAACCGCGCGATGGCATCGAGCATGTCGGCCTCCAGCGGCACAGGGGCAATGGCAGACGGCATGGCTTGCTCGGCTTCATCGGCTGTCATCGCTGCGCTGCCCAGCTCGTTGATCAGCACATTGAGTTGTGGCAGGTCGATGTCGATATACAGGCCGAGCAAAGGGCTTTCCGGGCTGGCGAAGGTTTCGCATTCAAACGGCAAAGTGGCCGACACCAGCAGGTATGAATTAGCGTCATAAACAAACTGTTTACCGCCCAAATAACCCACCTTAGTGCCCTGCACCACAATGCAGATGCCGGGGTTTTAGACCAGCGGCGTACGCGCAATAGCCTGACGCGAGGCAAAGAAACGCACGCCTTCAAGGCCAGTTTCGGAGAAGCCATCCGGCAGGTTGAGTGCCTGCATCAAAGCCGCTAACGATTGCATGGGCGATTACCACCAAACAGGATTAGGCAACAAATCTAGCAGTTAAATGCAACCACCTACACCTGCGAGTAGCTTTAGGCAAACTTTAGCCAGAAATGGGCGTTCGCCCCGCCAGCTCTTTTACCCACAATGCAGCCCATCGACTCTCCGTGAGTCCCTGCCACAACCGAGGGTAAAGCCATGCTGAATTTCAACTTCTACAACCCCACGCAAATCGTCTTTGGTCAGGGCCAGCTCAGCCAGCTGGATAGCCTAGTGCCGAAAAACGCCAAGGTGCTGATCACCTACGGCGGCGGCAGCGTGGTGCGTAACGGCGTGCTCGCGCAAGTGAAGGCCGAGCTGGCCAAATCAGCGCGTAGCGTTAGCGAATTTGGCGGTATTGAGTCCAACCCCAAGTTCGCCACCGCCATGCAAGCGGTGGAGCGCGTGCGCGCCGAGCAGATCGACTTCTTGCTCGCCGTCGGTGGCGGCTCGGTGATGGATGCCACCAAGTTCATCGCCCTCGCCGCAGCTAATGCCGACTACCAAGGCCAAGAAGAGCAGCTGCTGATTCACGGCTTTAACCCGGTGCCGGTGAATAACGCGATTGCCCTGGGCACCGTGGCTACGCTGCCGGCCACCGGCTCGGAAATGAACTGCTTCGCGGTGATCAGCCGTGGCGAAGACAAGCTGCCGGTGTACAGCCCGCTGACCTTCCCCAAGTTCTCGATTCTCGACCCTGAGCTGACCTACACCCTGCCGGCCATCCAAGTCGCCAACGGCGTGGTGGATGCCTTTGTGCATGTGGTCGAGCAGTACGTCACCTACCCCACTGGCGCGCATTTCCAAGACCGCACCGCCGAGGGCATTCTGCAAACCTTGCTGGAAATCGGCAAAACCACCGTCGATGAGCCGAGCAACTACGCCGCGCGTTCGAACCTGGTATGGAGCGCCACCATGGCCCTGAACGGCCTGATCGGCTCGGGCGTACCGCACGACTGGAGTGTGCACATGCTTGGCCACGAGCTGACCGCGCTGTTCGGCGTCGACCACGCGCAGAGCCTGGCGGTGGTGCTGCCGTCGATGTGGCGCGTGCGCCGCGAACCCAAGCGCGAGAAGCTGCTGCAATACGCCGAGCGCGTGTGGGGCATCACCGAAGGCGGTGACGAGGCGCGCATCGACGCGGCCATCGCCAACACCGAGGCCTTCTTCAACAGCCTCGGTATTGCCACCCGCCTGTCGGCCCACGGCATCGACCAGCAAGGCGTCGAGCGCGTACTGCAAGCACTGGAAAAGCACGGCATGGTCGCGCTATCTGAGCGTGGCGATGTGACGCTGGAGGTTTCCCGCCAAGTGCTGGAAATGGCTCTGTAACTCGCTTTTTAAACAAAGCGCCGGCACATGACTTTAGGGAAGCACTGATTTAATCGGCGAACGACTCAAGCTCCGCATAACGCAGTGATTGAGTCGTGCAGGCAGTAAATCAGGGCTTCCTTAGCTGTGTGCCGGCAATTTTTTAACAGGCTGCCAGCAATCTGCGACCATTCTGCGCCGCTGCCCTGCCCCCTAGGCTGATGTCTCCCTCTCTGGAGACAGGCCATGAACTACCAACACATTCGCTACGAAAGCCACGGCGCGGTGCGCGTGATCACCTTCAACCGCCCCGAGGTAAAAAACTGCATCGATCGATTGGCACATGACGAGCTGTGCCACGCCTTCGACCAGTTTCGTGTCGACCCCAGCGCCAAAGTGGCAGTGCTGACCGGCGCCGGTGACAGCGCCTTTTGTGCCGGTGGCGACCTGAAGGCCGCATTCGGCGGTAACCCACCGATTCCCACCAGCGCCGAAGAGATCGCCCGTCACAACCGTGGCGAAGCGCCGGGCTGCCTCGGCCCCAGCCGTTGGACCGACATTTACAAGCCGGTGATCGCCGCGGTTAACGGTTTAGCCTACGCCGGCGGGTTGGAGTGGGCCTGCTTTGCCGACCTGCGTATCGTCGAAGAACACGCCTCGTTTGGCGTCACCTGCCGGCGCTGGAATATCGGCCTGGCCGATGGCGGCACGCAGCGCTTGCCGCGCATCGTCGGCATGGGCCGCGCCATGGAGCTGATCCTCACCGGCAAGGTAATCGACGCCGCCGAGGCCTACCGCATTGGTCTAGCCAACGAAGTGGTCGCCAAAGGCCAAGGGCTAAACCGCGCACTGGAGCTAGCCGCGTTCATCGCCAGCCTGCCGCAAGCGGCGATTCGCAACGACAAAGAAGCAGCGATTCGCGGCTTTGGCGAGCCTCTGCGCGAAGGCCTGCGTATCGAAGCCGAATGTTTTAACCGCGTACTTAGCTCGCCCAGCGACCAAGCGGAAATGCTCGAGGGCTTACGCAAGTTCAACGAGCGCGACCACCCCGACCGCATTCGCGGCCAAGCGCGCACCCCCGGCATTGTGCGCGCAGAAATGGATTGATCGCGCCCGCCTTGCGCCCTTAGCCTGCTGGCATGCACAACAGCGCCGCCAGCCAGTTTCTGGCCCCCACCATTCCGGTGGAATTTGTCTTCGACGCCCTGCAGGCTTGCCCAGCCCGCGGCGCCGATGTCACGCAGCTGCTAACCCAGGCTGGGCTCGCCCATGTGCAACCACTGACACCCGGCAATCGGGTGTCGGTGGTCGATTACAGCCGCTTGCTGCGCCTGATTATCCAGCAACTCGACGACAGCTTTCTCGGCTTTCTCGACCGGCCCGTACCGCAAAAAGCCTTTGCCGTGTTTGCCACGCAACTGGTCGCCTGCACTAACGCCGCGCAAGCTATCACCCAGCTAAACCGCTTCTACAAACTGTTCAGCGACCAGTTTCACCTTGAGGTGTTAGAGCACACCGAGCACACCGTGATACGTCTGCACTTGCGGCAGACCCAGCTCTTCGACTACCGCTTTATTCACCAAAGCTTGCTGATAGTGGTGCTGCGACTGATTCACTGGCTGATTGGCGAAGTGATCCAGCCCGAGGCCGTGCATTTCACCTTTGCAAAGAACCACCTGCACCCGCATTTGTACTACCTGTTCGGTGGCCCGCTGCACTACGCCAGCCCTTACAACGAGCTGCACTTTGCCCGTGGCGTGCTGCAGGTGCCCTGCGCCACTACCCAAGCACAGGTCGAAGTCATGGTGCGCGACAGCCAACGCATGATGCTGATCAATCACCGCCCAGCGCCCTTTACCCATGCGGTGCGCAAACTGCTTCTGCTGCATTGCCAGCGCGAATGGCTATCGGCCGAACAAGTCGCCAACGAACTCAACCTGTCAGCCAACCTGCTGTGGCGCAAACTCAAGCGCGAAGAAACCCGCTTTCAAGACATTCGCGATGCGCTAAAGCGCGACCTGAGCCTATCGTTACTGACCAACGAACAACTCACCCTCAGTGACATCGCCGCCCGTGTTGGCTTTGCCGAGGCCAGCTCGTTTCACAAGGCGTTCAGTAAGTGGACAGGGTTTGCACCGTCTAACTATCGGCGTGGCAAGCCTGGCCCGCTGCAAGGCACTGCGGAATAACGCGCTAGGCACCAAGCCTAACGCGCCCTCCCACAAACCGAGCCATACGCGGCCCCCCCTCCAGCGGGCCAGACGATAAGAAAGGCGATACCTGAGTCGCAGGCGCATTACCTAAATTGGCAGCGGGATCACCGCTGCCAATCTAGCGCCTCATCCCTTGGCGAGAGCCTCGCCAAGTTGCTCATTGGTCATAGCCTGGCCAGCGATACCCCACGCACCGTCTACGGCATGCACAATGTTGACCCAGATGCTTTCCTTGGGCAGCTGGCCACCAGATAGCTCATGGATAATGTTGGTTGCCTCCTCTATGTAGCCAACCTGTATGTCGCGATTGGCAAAGGCAAAAGCAGGTACCTTCCACTCGATGAAAGCGACTGGAGCCTCGGCAGAGCCAGAGAAGGTGTTTTCTGCGGTCAAAACATTAATGGAGCCAACGACGTTGGGCGTCATGACCTTATTGCCGGTCAGGCCATGCCACTTCAACATGGCGTCGGACAGCTGGGCGAATGCGTTTTTTTCACTGCCTTTAGGCAGAACGCCTTCAGTAAGGGTCAGGGTCAGAGGCATTTGAATACTCCTGTAAGCTTGGTTGATGTCGCATCTGCGACCACGACAAACAAAAGATAACGATCGCTATCTGAATTTACATAGCGATCGTTATCTTGCCAAGCGCATTTTTCCCCAACTAAAAACTTAATCCGGAGGTGTGCGTGTCTCGAGCCGAACGAAAGCAACAAACACGTCAACGAATTCTTGAAGCGGCTGGCCGTGGTTTTCGTCAAGCGGGCTTCGGTGGCATAGGGGTGGACGGCTTAGCAAAGGAAGCAGGGGTTACCTCCGGCGCCTTCTATACCCACTTTGAGTCTAAAGCGGCGGCATTTTGCGAGTCCGTCGCCCGAGGTCTGACTGAACTCAAAGATGGAGTGCGCCACTTCCAAGATCAGCATCAACGCGCTTGGTGGCCTGAATTCGTGCGCTTCTACTTAGGGGAGAAGCGTCAATGTGCACTCGCAGAAAGCTGTGCACTACAGAGCCTTGCCGCGGAAGTAGCCCGCTCAGATGCCAATGCACGTGCCGCATTTGAAGCGGAACTGCTCGATGTTGCTGCGTTGATCGTCGCCGGGCCCACATCGGATCATGCCCCTAGCGATGTCAGCGAGGCCATGCTTGCCTTATCCACACTGATTGGAGCCGTAACGCTCTGTCGTGCGGTAGTAGACCCATTAGTGGCCGAAAGCATCGCGGCAGCAGCAGAGCGCGCACTGCTAACAAAAGCGCACCACTGCAAATAGATAAGCCGGTACAGGCCTTGACTCGCAGCGCATTAAGCTTGCTCTGTCCCGAGCCACCCCAGCTCTTTGCCCGTTCAATGAACAGTATCAGCCGATTTATTGCCCATCTGCTCACTCAAAAAATCCAGAAAACAGGTAATCCGCGAGGCTAAGGCGCTGTTGCGGTAGTACACGGCGTTGATCGGCTGAAGAAGCTCCGTGCGCTGCTCGGCCAGCACTTCAACCAAGTCGCCTTTGGCTAGGTCGGCACCGCACATGAAGTCCGACAGGCAGACTAAGCCTTGCCCGGCCAAGGCTAGCGCGCGATGGGTATCGCCGCTGGAGGCGCGCAGGGTTGGGCTGATTTTCCAACGCTCGCCTTGGGCGTGGCGCAGTGGCCATTCGTTAAGGCTCTCTGGTTCGGTAAAACCAATCAGGCTGTGCTCGGCCAGTGCATCTACTGTGGCAGGCATACCGTAGCGCTGCAGGTAGGCGGAGCTAGCCAGCACCCGCCGACGGCTGGCGCACAAGGGCCGCGCGTGCAGGCTGGAGTCGGGCAATACGCCAATACGAATAGCCAAGTCTGTGCGCCGCTCTAGCAGGTCGATAAAGCGGTCGTCGCTGTTAAGCTCCAACTCAATTTGTGGATAACGGGCGCGAAACTCGCCGATCAGCGGCACGATCACGTGCAGCATAAACGGCTAGGCAGTGTTCACCCGCAAGCGCCCCACCGGCACTTGGCGACGCAGGGCCATTT
The DNA here is from genome assembly GCF_900109735.1 of Atopomonas hussainii. Classification (GTDB taxonomy): domain Bacteria; phylum Pseudomonadota; class Gammaproteobacteria; order Pseudomonadales; family Pseudomonadaceae; genus Atopomonas; species Atopomonas hussainii. Next base: position 131,994 of record NZ_FOAS01000008.1, on the reverse strand, counting down.
GTTCTTCGGCCTCTTCCACGCTGTCGAGAATGCGCCGGGCGCGGGCGAGAAAAACCTCGCCTTCTTCGGTCAGTTCAAGACGCCTTGTTGTACGGCGCAGCAAAGTTACCGCGAGCTTTTCTTCCAACCGACTGAGCGCCCGACTCACCCCGGAGGCAGTCTGCTGCAGCTGTTCGGCAGCGGCGCTGATCGAGCCGCTGTCTACCACCGTCACAAAAGCGAGCATCTCTTCAAGGCTGGTTTTCATTATTGCTCCGCAGTCAAAAGTCTTTGGCATTTTTACTGGTTTTTCCGCATGAGTCTGCCGCGGATACTGCGCGCCATCAATCTCTGCGGAGCTATCCAATGCCTATTGCCTTATTGGCGCTGACCCTCAGCGCTTTTGCCATCGGCACGACCGAGTTCGTGATCGTTGGCCTAATTCCCACCATTGCCGCCGATTTAGGCGTCGATATCCCTTCCGCTGGCCTGTTGGTCAGCCTCTATGCGCTCGGCGTTGCCGTTGGCGCGCCGCTACTCACCGCCCTGACCGGCAAGATGCCGCGCAAACTGCTATTGCTCGGCCTGATGCTGCTGTTCACCGCCGGCAACCTGCTGGCGTGGCAGGCGCCGGGCTATGAGTCGCTGATCATCGCGCGCATCGTCACCGGCCTGGCGCATGGGGTGTTCTTCTCCATCGGCTCGACCATCGCCACCAGCTTGGTGCCGAAAGAAAAAGCCGCCAGCGCGATTGCCATTATGTTCACCGGGCTGACCGTGGCGCTGGTCACGGGTGTGCCGCTGGGCACCTTTATCGGCCAGCACTTTGGCTGGCGCGAGACCTTCCTTGCGGTGTCGGCGCTGGGCGTGATCGCCTTTATCGGCAGCCTGCTGTTCGTGCCGCGTAACATCCAGCACAGCCCGCCGGCCTCGCTGCTGACCCAACTGGCGGTGCTCAAGCAGCCTCGCCTGCTGTTGGTGTATGCGATGACTGCGCTGGGTTACGGCGGTACCTTCACAGCATTCACCTTTCTCGCGCCCATCCTGCAGGACATCAGCGGCTTTAGTGCCGGCTCGGTGAGCTTGGTGCTGCTGGTCTACGGCGTGTCAGTCGCAGTGGGCAATATTTGGGGCGGCAAGCTGGCCGATCAACGCGGTCCCATCAGCGCGCTGAAGCTGATCTTCGCCCTACTCGCCGGCGTACTGTTGCTGCTCAGCGTCACCGCCAGCAACCCGTGGTTGGCGCTAGGCACGGTGCTGCTGTGGGGCGCAGTGGCCTTCGGCAACGTGCCGGGTCTGCAGCTTTACGTAGTGCGCCAAGCCGAGCACTTCAGCCCGCAAGCGGTAGAGGTGGCCTCAGGGCTGAATATCGCCGCCTTCAACCTCGGCATCGCCGGTGGTGCATGGTTAGGTGGGCAGATCGTTGCCGACATCGGCTTGATTCACACTGCGTGGATCGGTGCGTTGGTGGTGCTCGGCGCACTGGCGCTGACCTTCTGGAGTGGCCAGCTAGATCGCCGCAGCCAAGACGTTACCTCGAGCCTGTCACCCGTCGCTAACGCCGCGCCGACCACTGCGGCATAAGGCAACACCTGAAACGACTAGGCCGAACAAGTTGCGCTCGGCCTAGTCGTTAACTGCTGATAATTTCAGGCCTGCACGTTGTGCTTTTCTGACCACACCCGCAGGTCATCCAACACCTTGAGCGCGCTGCGGCCAAACTCGGTGAGTTCGTAGGTAACGGCCACCGGGCGGTCGCTAATCACCGTGCGCAGCACCATGCCGCGACCTTCGAGCTCTTTCAGGCGCTGGTCGATGATTTTCTTGCTCGCGCCGCCCAGCATGCGGTTGAGGTCATTGAAACGCACTGGGCCGTCTTTTAAGTGAAAGATGATGGAGCCCGTCCACTTACCACCGATCACCCGCATGCCCTTTTCAATCGAGCAGGGTTCGTAGCACGCATTGATGGTTTTTTTACGCCCGTAACCATCTGTTTCCACAGTGGTTTTTCCCTTTTCACTCATCTTTTATACCAGGTTACTAAAAGTAAACTAATTGAACGGGGTTTTCAGGTGAAAATAATATACCAGCACACCAACATTGACCACTCAGCGAAGTCACCTGGAGAACCCCATGAGCAATGTGCTGATTATCAACGCCCACCATAAATACCCTTTCTCAGAAGGCCGCCTGAATGCCGCCCTAGTCGAGATGGCCGATGAGCTGCTGCGCGCCGGCTACCACGACACCCGCATCGTGCACACCGACGACGACTGGGATGTCGAGCAGGAGCTGGCCAATCACCAATGGGCCGACGTGATCATTCTGCAAAGCCCTGTGAACTGGATGGGCGTGCCATGGACATTCAAGAAGTACATGGACGAGGTGTACACCGCCGGCATGGGCGGCGCACTGTGCCACGGCGATGGCCGCCATCACAATGCGCCGAAGAAAAACTACGGCGCTGGCGGCACGCTAGAGGGCAAGCGCTACATGCTCTCGCTGACCTTCAACGCCCCAGCCGAAGCCTTTAACGACCCCGCCGAGTATCTCTTCCAAGGCAAAAGCGTCGACGACCTATGGCTGCCGATGCACATGAACTTCCGCTTCTTCGGCATGCAGCCGCTGCCTACCTTTGCCTGCTTCGACGTGATGAAGAATGCCGACTTCGAAGGTGATCTAGAGCGCTTTAAAACCCACCTTGCCACCCACTTCACGGTGTAAGGAGCAGCCACCATGCGTGCAGCTTTATTGGCGGCGATCAGCCTGTGCCTGTTATCGCCTCTTAGCCATGCCGAAAACCCGCTACCACCGGCACACATCGCCTCCCCCGAGCACTACCAAGTGCTGCTGGAGAATGCACAGGTGCTGGTACTGAAGATGGTGCTGAAGCCCGGCGAAGCCGACCGACCGCACCGGCACGGCAACGAAACCGTGTACTTCCAACAAGGCGGGCAATTAACCATTCAGGAAGACGGCGGCCAAACGATTGTTGCCGATGTGCCCGATGGCCATGTGATGTGGCACGGCGCTTGGCAGCACCAAGTGCGCAACAGCGGCGACCGCGAGGTGGTGGCCATCATTGTTGAAGAAAAAGCCCTACGCGACGTAAAGAGGTTCCCATGAGTTTATTTACCTACCACGACCAAGACAGCGCCCCTGAGGGCTCCAAGTCACTGCTCGCGCAATCACAAAAGAGCTTTGGCATGCTGCCCAACCTGCACAAAGTGTTGGCTGAAGCACCGGCCACTTACGAGGCCTACAACACCACCTTCGGGCTGTTTATGAAGAACACCACGCTCACGCCCTTAGAGCAGCAAGTGGTGTTTATGACCGCCAACTTCGAGAACAACTGTCACTACTGCGTGCCGGGCCACACGTGGATGATGCACGCGGCGAAAATGCCCGAGGCGGTGATCACCGCCCTGCGCGAAGGCACGCCCTTACCGGACGCCAAGCTACAAGCGCTGCACGACTTCAGCAAAGCCCTGTTGGACAACCGTGGGCATATCGGCGATGACGGCTTGCAGGCCTTTTTAGACGCCGGCTACAGCAAACGCCAAGCGCTGGAAGTGCTCACCGGCCTAGCCGCCAAGTTGATCTCCAACTTCACCAATGCCCTAGCCCATACCGAGCCGGATGCCGCGTTTAAAGCCTACGCCTGGACGCATCCCAGCCAACGCTAACCCCTGCCGGAGCCAGCATGACCAGCAGCCTCTACCACGCCAAAGAACGCCACGCGACATGGCTTGAGCTGTTCTTTGATCTGGTGTTTGTCGCCGTGATTGGCGTCATCACCCACGACTTAGCGCACACCCACGATGGCCACTTAAGCGCGGCGCAATTGCTGCGTTTTCCGCTGGTGTTCATCCCCGTGTGGTGGATTTGGATGACCCACACGGTGTACGCCAACCGCTTCGATCAAGACAGCCGCGAGCACCGCCTGATTAGCCTCATCATCATGGCTTTGCTGGTGATGCTATCGACCGCCGTCGAAGACAGCCTAAGCGATGGCTTTGGCCTGTTTGTCATGCTGTACGGAGCCATCCGCCTGCTGCTGGCCTTGCTGTATGGCTTAGCCTACCGCCGTCACAGCGAGCAACGCCCGCTGCTACGCACCATCACCTTGGCCATTGCCTTAGGGGGTGCGGTCAGCGCCAGCGCCGCGCTGCTCGACGGGCCACTGCGCTATGCCGTGTTCTATTTAGGCCTTGCCATTGATGTGCTGTGGCAAGTCAGCCAGCGGCGGCAATTGGATTTACTGCCCATCGACCGCCGCCATTTGGTCGAGCGCATCGGCCTGTTGGCGATCATCATTTTGGGCGAGTCAGTGATTGCCATGGTGGCCTCGCTCGACCACGCCCAATGGGATGCCTTCGACGCCGGCTCCGCTGTCACCGGCTTTCTGCTGATTGGCGCAATTTGGTGGATCTACTTCGACAGCTTTCCGCTGCTAGAACGCGCCAAGCGCCTCACCAATGGCAATGTGCTGATCTTCTCGCAGCTGTTTTTGTGCATGGGCCTATTACTGCTGGCCAACATGATTCGCCACGCCATTTTGGGCGATCTTGATCACGCCACCTTTAGCTTGCTCGGTGTCACGGGGCTATGCCTGTTCTATCTGGGTAAGCAGGTGCCGTATTGGTACGCCTTTGCCCCATGGCGACGGGCGATTGTCAGCAACACCTCAGTCTGTGTGGGCATCACAGTAGCCAGCAGCTTTCTTCCCCGAGTTGAGTATTCACTGTTCGGCATGATGCTCGGCATGTTGGTGTATGTCGCACTGACCTTTAAACGCATCTTGTCAGTTGATGTCAGCGACTCTCTCAGCGAGCATTAATCTGAGTTTTGGAGGACACCATGAGCGATCAATACCACGTGCACTGCGACTGCCAAGCCGTCACCGTGACCATGCAAGGGCCACCGCGCGTACACGCCTACTGTCACTGCGAAGACTGCCGCGAACTCCTGCAAGTGCCCTATCACTCGGTACTGGCGTGGGAGGCCGAACAGCTACACATCAGCCAAGGCGCCGATCAAGTGGTGAGTTTTCAACACCCGCACAAGCGCATGCAACGCATCTTCTGCAAACACTGCGGCGAGGTGCTGTACAACACCAACGCGATGGGTTGGAAATTGATCTCACAGCAGCTGTTCAAAAAGTGTCATAACGACACCCTGCCTGCCGGTTTTGGAGCCAATGCGCACTTCTTCTACGACCGTCGCGTGATCGATATTGCCGACAATTTGCCTAAGCGCTAGACAACCGACGCGAAAATTATCCCCTCAAAAACACAAGGCGTAAAAAAACCAGTCACCTTTCAGTGACTGGTTTTTGAGTTTTGGTCGGGACGGAGTGATTCGAACACTCGACCCCTTGCACCCCATGCGCTTATATAGTGAACCTCCATAGATCCTATCGGACACTAGTGGACAGGCTAAAACCTAGTAAATACGGGGCTTACAGAGTAATCTTACATCCACCCGCGTCCAATGACGTCCACCACCAGCTATGCAATTCGGTGGCACAAAAGTGGCACAAAATTCGGGCGCGAGGAATTGTACTAGGGGTAGAGAGTGTCCAAGGTAACGATTAAGCAATTAGAGGCACTGACAGCCCAAGATGACGGCAAGGTCTTCCGTGAGGATGGAGGATTGGTTGCCGAGGTGCGCGCCGGGGTTCGCGGAATCACGGTGCAGTTCAGCTATGAATTCAAGCTGGATGGAGCGCGGACCAGGAAGCGCTTGGGTAGTTGGCCGAAGAAAAGCTTGGCGCAAATTCGGTCTGAACGGGACGAAGCCCGGGTACTCGTCACCAAAGGTCTGCACCCTACCCTTGCCGCCAAAGCAGCACGGATCGAGGCGCAAGCGGCAATCGCCACCACAATTGCTGAAGCAGAGCGTGAAGCCGCAGAAAACAAGACAGTGTCCGATCTGTTTGATGCGTGGATAAGCGACGGTGTCTCCCGCCAGGACGGCAATGCAGAGCTGATCCGCAGCTTCAAGAAGGACGTCCTGCCGCTGATTGGCAAGAAGCCGCTGCGCAACCTTACTGAAAAGGATCTGCTCGCTGTCCTGCGGTCGGTCAAATCTCGTGGCCTTAATCGCACCGTTGTCATCCGCAGCAAAGACATCGGCCAGATGCTGCGCTGGGCCGAGAAACGCAAACCTTGGCGTGGCCTGATGGCTGACGGCAATCCTGCCGACCTAATAGACGTCAACAAGTTGCTCGACCATGACTACGAAGAACAGAGGGATCGACTGCTCTCCCCTGACGAGATTCGAGAACTGAGTGACATCCTCGAACGCCTGGAGAAAGACTACGAAGAGCTTCCTGCTGGCCAGAAGTACTCAGGCATTCGCCCGGTCAACACGCGCGTCCAGTGCGCGCTGTGGATTTGTCTGAGCACCCTCTGCCGAATCGGCGAGCTGCTTAAAGCCGAATGGCGCTTCTTGGATCTGGAGAAAGGCACCTGGTTCATCCCGGCCGAGGCCACCAAAGGGCATAAAGGCAAGCGCCAGGATCACCACGTGTTCCTGTCAGCGTTTTCGGTTGCGCAGTTCAAACGCCTGCAAAAAGAAACCGGCGATACGCCGTTCTGCTTCCCCAGCAAGGATGGTCGAAGCCACGTTGACACCAAGACTGTCAGCAAACTCATCGGAGACCGCCAGTGTCGATTCAAGAACCGCAGCAAGCCACTGGCCGGTCGGCATCATGACGACTCACTGGTACTGAACAAGGGAACCAAGGGTGAATGGACCCCGCATGACCTGCGCCGCACCGGTGCGACCATGATGCAAGAGCTGGGTGTAACGCTGGAAATAATCGACCGCTGCCAGAACCATCTGCTGGGCGGCTCGAAGGTACGTAGGCATTACCTGCATCACGATTACGCCAAGGAAAAAACCGAAGCCTGGAGCTTGTTGGGAGAAAAGTTAGAGTCGATTCTTTCCGGGAGCCCGACAGCTGCTGGCCAACCTCAGTAGCCAGCTTCTTTTTGATGACGAAAGGCCAAAACATAGGCGGTGTCATCTACGCGTTCATAGCGGTACAGCGCGACGTAATCTGATTCACCAAACTCGATGATGAGCTCACGCAGCTCCGGCAGATCTGGAAATGGACGCCCTACTTCCGGGCTTTCCTCCAATCGAGCGAATTGGTGCTCGATTGCCTGTGCAGCACGGCGCGCGACCTGCGGATCTTTATCAGAGAGGAATCGCCGGCAACGTTCCAAACCTTTCGCCGCGCCTTCAGTGACGATCAGTCGTGGCACTTGGGTAGCTCTGCCTCAGCGCCTGTCCCCCAGCTACCAAGCCAGCTACGAGCCTCCTGGCCGGTTTCCTGGTACGCTGCACAAGATGCCAGCGCTTCTTGTTTGAAGCTCTCACGGGCCTCCTCACGCTCGACGTACTGGATAATCGCCTCACGCATGACACAGTGGGATGAGCGCTGGCGCTGGCTGGCCAAATGCTGAATGCGACTTTTCAGATCGCCATCAATCTTGATAGAAGTGGCCATGTTTAGCTCTCTTTTTTTAAAAGGTATTACCTTTGCCATTGCTGTTGAGCTGTATCTGTTTGAGAGCACCGTCGCGGACATTTTGTGGGTGTACGGCGTTACCACCCTTCCGGCATCGCTATCGGCCTGGCGCGTGTCGGCCTACCCGGCCTACCAGCAAACCAAACATAGCGCTATGCGTAGCCGTCAGTCGATGCTCAAAACAATGGGCGACATATCCTTTACGTGGCTTACCGCCTGTCGGTCAGGAGAAAAATAGCTAGGGCTGTAGCCAGTTATGCGAGCTGGCGTCCTTTGGATCAATGCTTGACTAAAGATACGAGCCCATCTAATTTCGCTCTACGCATTACTGCAGTCGGCTACCGAGCTTGATGCTCACGGGCTAATCACCCATCCGCTCCCCTCTGCTGCACGGGAGGTTTCAACTGCAGGCCAGAATCCAATCTGGTGCGTACCTCATGAAACCTAATCCTGATACTGGGAGAAAACCATGTGCAGAATTGATGCCGGATTCGGCAAGTACGACCTTGACGAAAAAGCCGCCCCCTCCGAGCGTTTTATCCAAGCCCTTGACGAATATGAAATCGCAGGGCAACTCCGCTCATTACTAACTAACCACTTCGCCACCACCTGGCAGTACGTATTCAGCTCCGCTAACAGACTGGAAGAGGCGCTGGACCTTGCTCGAAGCCAAGCGACGACGGAGGACCAAGCCGCTGCCGTAATCTCATCCGGCCCGCTGGCAGGGCGCCTGCGCGAGCAGCTATGCGCCCTCATACATAAATATGTCACTGGACGCACCTTAGAAACGCTCGAATTTGCCAAAGACGTAGCCCAAACCTTCTTTCCGCACTCCCCTTACAAGCTGTTTAAAAAGCTCAAACCCTGCTCACAGTATGGTTGGTTCATAACCGCACTGTACGGAAACGAGTACTTTCTCCACAGCGCAGTATTCGATGACCCAGCGCTTATCGCAGAAGGTGAAAGGGAAAGGGTGCAAGTGCTCTGGTCGTGCTTGCCTGCGTGGTCACACGACGAGCAGCAAATCCCGACTGAGTTGGGATCAATTTTCAGCCCTGATACCAAAGCTCTGCTTTCAGTTGCGTCAACACAGCGGCATGCTGGCCCGCCAACACCTGCAGCACACCAATGGCTTCAGAGGGTCAGGTTTCTGGAGGCTTGGGTTAAATCCGATGCTGCTGCCGGCAGACTCCATAATCCGGACAAAGGTGTTTTTCATAATCTAGATACCGAGTTGGAATCACTGCGGTCTGACCTAAAGGCGCTACGTTCAGGCGACAGTGATGTAAAGGCCCTGTGCGAGTCTGCGACAAATTGGCTCAACAACTTGGAGCGGCAGCTAAAAGAAACGCTAGCGATCCACATGGATCTCACCAATGCAGATGAAGAACAGCTTGCTGACTGGGCTAAACAGCTTGATAACTGTGTCTCGGGGCGAATCACTCAGCTGCCAAGCGGTGAGGAGGATGTAGCCGAGCAGCAGCACCTTCGCAGGCTACTCTCCATGCTCTCTTCCGACAAAGCCGAGGCTTGGGCTAAGCAATCTGCCAGCCATGTAATAGCAACACTACAAAGCGGACAGAACTCGTCCCTAAAGAGCAGCAGAAAGTGGTGGGCATCAGACTATTCGGCCAGATGGAAAGCCAAGTTGGAAGCCGAGATCCATGCCTTGGGCGTTAAAGATGCATTGGCCGTTCTATCCTGCTGGCTTTGGCTGCCCAATGAGGCAGCATATCGATGGTGGAACAGCCTGCTCGAAAAGTTGATCCACGACTCCGAATTTCCGTTAGCTCTCACCCCGCAGTGGACTGTTGCCGCTATTGACAGACTGGATGACGAAGTAGTCCTGCCTTACATCGACAAGAGCCTCGGACTGCTGCGCGGCCGACTGTCGAATGCGGCAGAGCCTGATCTGAACAACCAACTCGTTGCACTGTTGAGCAGGCTATCGCATCTAGACCCGCGGAAAGCACTTCGACATCGCCTGATGCTTATGCGCTCGTCGTACGTGCCCTTCGCCGACAAGTCACTATCACGCTTCAGCTCGCTTTACAGCGACAAGGCTGTCAGTTGGTACAGCCCACTGAGTGAGCAAGCTAGGAACTTATGCGCAAAAAAACTCAACGGTACGCCTTATGTTGATCGGCAGGAATGTGAAGCAGCTGAGCAGGCGATCTACCAGTCATTCGCCCTTGATCTTATCGATTTTTGCCTTAGCCGCCTGCGCCTGCGCAAAGGCGAAAAGAAGCCCGAAGATGAACGGTACGCCGATGGCCAGGTGACCGAGCAATCGGCTATCTGGCGTCAAGGATATTTGAAGGCGCTGCTGGAAATCGGCCTTGACCCTAACGGTAAGGCGCATAAAACCGTCTTTTTTACCCGGCAGTTCGACCCTGATGAGAGCGTCCGCGATGTCGCGAAAGAGGCTTATCGCGCCGTGCGCCGAGAAACCAAAAGTAAAAAAAGCGTTCAGGACTTCAAGCGTGGGCTGATCGCCGCTGAATGGTGGCTACTAATGAGTCAGCGGCGCGCACTTGATCTTCCCATAGACCCAGAGGGAGCCCTCAAGACACGTCGCAATATGATGCGTAATCCGTAATCACCCGCAACAAGAACAGTCACGGTGTACTGGAGCCTGATGCTCCTGCTCTGACGCCTCGCGTCCGCCATGCAGAACCTTTTACCGACCGCACGACTGCGGTCGCCAAGGAGTTGACGCATGTCCAAAGATAATTTGATTTTCCCCATCAGCCCTGTAAAAGCAGCTCCCGTCCACGTTGACGCTCTGACCATCAACTGGCACGTGACGGAGGCCTGCAATTACCGCTGCCAATACTGCTATGCGAAATGGACGGACCACCCCTGTCCTCGCGAGCTATTTCACGATCGCGACCGCAGCCAGCAATTGCTGGCGGAGTTGTTCCGGTATTTTCAGCCGACAAACACCAGTAATCCTCTGCGTGATGCCCTCTCATGGCGCACTCTGCGCCTGAATCTGGCTGGCGGAGAGCCATCGATACTCGGAGAGCGCCTGCTCGACATCACCCACGCGGCCAAACAAGTAGGGTTCGAGGTTTCACTTATCAGCAATGCTTCAAGGTTGACATCTGACGTTATAAAGCAGCTTGCACCGCAACTGACCTACTTAGGTGTCAGCCTAGACTCCACGCACTCTGGGACCAACCTTGCAATAGGACGGTTAGAAAGAAGCGGGCAACGGCTGAGTCTAAATGAGCTGACCGCGAACCTAGACTTTGCTCGTCAAGTTAACCCCGCACTCAAGATCAAGATTAATACCGTCGTCAATGCCTTAAATGCCGGCGAAGACTTGAGCGGACTAATCACACGGGTTCGCCCAGAGCGCTGGAAGGTACTGCGGATGCTACCAATAGTTGATGCCACCCTTGCCGTTAGCGACGAGGCCTTTGCAGCCTTTGTGGAAAGACATAGCGCTTTCCGATCAATCCAGTGCGTCGAGGACAACAGCGACATGTGTGAGTCGTACCTTATGGTCGACCCATATGGCCGTTTCTTCCAAAACCAAGCTGCTGGGAAAGGAAGCTACCTCTACAGCCGACCGATTTTACCTTCCGGTGCCGCCGAAGCCTTTTCCGAAATGCGCTTCAACCCGGCCGGCTTTCGCTCCCGTTACACAACAGCACCGGGGGAGGCATCATGAGGAAGTACTGCTCTGACAAAGACTTCGACTTCGTCATACGGTGCCTGCTGCGACACGGGTGGGGTTATCAACGTGGCGGCAAACACGGCAAGTTGACTCACCCCTCTCTCAGGCGGCCCATCACCGTTTCTATTTCACCAAGTGGCCGCCGTAGTTTGCAGCGATTCAAGCAAACTGTTCTGTCTACCCACAACTGTACTGGAGTAACCAAGAGCCAGATGTAACATGTCGCTGGGCGGGCGCAGGCTTCTTACCAGCGTCCGCCAGGCAGCATTCCAGAGTTTTGTCCCGACTCAGCCATCAGCACCGACCGAACAGGGCAGCTTGTGGCTGCATACTTCCAATATGTTGCCGATGGGCTCTTCTTTTAAACCATGCGTTAGAGGCTGAATCGCTCTAGATTCGTAGACACCCTTGAGGGGCCGTTTCTGGGCAATTTTTATCTGTCGCCATCGGCTGCTTCTGGCTGATTTCTGCCCGTCTCATTCGGGATTACGCAGCTGAAAAGCAGCCATCCGATTCAAAAAAATATCAGCCACATATCACTGCTATGACATCCACACCCAAGAGGTTTTCTTATGTCATTGCAGTGTCCGCGTTGTCACTCGCGCAGAGTGGCGTGTTTCCATCAAGCCATGAAGGCTGGCGCCGCGATTGGTACCGTTGGCGGTGCTGCGCGCGGTGTTAGTGCTGCGCTTGCCGGCGGTAAGGCTGGTGGCGCCATTGGCGCTTTAGCAGGCCCGATTGGCGTGCCGCTGGGCACGTTGTCGGGGGCGATTCTCGGCGGCCTTGCCGGTGGTGTTGGCGGCTGTGCGCTTGGCGCACAACTGGGCGAGTCGTTAGATCGGCACGTACTCGCCAACAACCTCTGCCTTACCTGCGGCCATCGCTTCAACTTGCCGAGCTAATCGGCACCCACTCGTCCCTGCTTTCACTTCACACATTAACCCGCCGGTGCTGCGCTTTACGCAGCGCTGTATGCCGGCGTGCACTTAAAGGATTGAATCTCATGGCACATCTTGTCGAAACCATGGCCTATGCTGGCGCAACGCCGTGGCACGGTCTGGGTAATCAACTCACTCGCAAACAACCCATCGAAATCTGGCAGCGTGAAGCCGGTATGGATTGGCAGATTCTGGAAAGCCCTGTGCACTTCAAGGCTGACTCTGTTGGTCACTTGGGCAGTATTCATTCGTTTCCCGGGCAGAAAGTGCTCTACCGTTCGGATACCAAAGCCCCACTGTCGGTGGTCTCGCAGCGCTATCACACAGTGCAGCCGCGTGATGTGTTGGAGTTTTACCGCGATCTCACTCAGGCCTCTGGCTATGAGCTGGAAACCGCTGGTGTGCTCAAAGGTGGCCGTAAGTTCTGGGCGCTGGCGCGTACCGGACAAGGCGCAGCGCTCAAGGGTAATGATCAGGTAAATGGTTATCTGCTACTGGCCACTTCTTGCGACGGCACGCTAGCCACTACCGCCACGCCGACCACGGTGCGGGTGGTGTGTAACAACACGCTGAGCATTGCGCTAGACGGTGTCAGCCATGCGGTCAAGGTGCCGCATAACACCAAGTTCGAACCTAAAGCCGTGAAGCGTCAGCTGGGCATTGCCGTCTCGCAATGGGACGACTTTATGTACCGCATGCGCCATCTGGCCGAGCGCAAGGTGCATTGGCACGAGGCCTTAGGCTATTTCATGAACGTGTTGTGCGAAGTTAACCATTCTCAGCAACTGCCTGAGCAGCTACCCAACGAACGGGCGCTGCGCAAAGTGCAAGCGCTGTATGAAGGTAATGGCTTAGGCAGTCAGCTGGAGTCCGCCAACGGCACCGCTTGGGGCTTGCTGAATGCCGTCACTGAGTACGTCGACCATCAACGCCGCGCACGCAGCAACGAGTACCGCATGGACTCAGCCTGGTTTGGCCAAGGGGCGCAGATCAAACAACGTGCCTTGGATCATGCCTTAAAGTTGGTCGCTTAATAGCCATCACACCAAACCCCCTGATTGCTCGGGGGGCTCAAGCGTTGCAGTGCACAACAGGGTATCGCTCAGGCGTTTACCCAATCCTCCACCCGCAAACCGGGCACCCGCTCAAACTCGCGGAGATTGTTAGTGACCACAATCAGCCCCATCGCCCGTGCATGACCTGCGATCATTTGGTCATACGGGCCGATAGGCTTACCCAGCTTGGCCAGTTCAGCACGCAGCTGCCCTGAGTGCACTGCGGCCTGAGTGTCGTAAGGCAACACCTCAAGGCGCGCAGCAAAACCCTCAACATCGGCCAGATTGCGCTCTGGCTGCGATGACTTTTCCGCTCCATAGATCAGCTCCATCAAGGTGACCGTGCTGATGCACAGCTGCCCTGAGTGACGCTTAAAAGCCTCCCGCACCTGCGCAGGACGGTTCTTGATAGTGAAAATGCAGATGTTGGTATCCAGCATGTATTTGAGCATTAGAACGCATCCCGCTCTTGATCCTCAGGCTGCTCACGCTCAGCCATGAAATCAGCGCTAACCCCCTCACCCTCAAACCAGCTATCCCACGCTTCACCGGCTGGGGTAATGATCCGCGTGCGGCCCACAGCCACCACATCAACCCGTTTAACCCCTTCAGGTAACGCAACGGCTTTCGGCAAGCGCACCGCTTGACTGCGATTGTTCTGAAAAACTGCACCTTGTTCCATCTCACACCTCCACGGGATATGCCGCCAGTATATCCCCATGTAAAACAAAGGGATATACCACAAGTACATCCCACCAAGTCACTACCACTTTAATCCCACAAAGCGCCCGACCAGCCTTGAGCTGGTTGGGCGTTTTCACATCGATAGGTATCCCGCATGAAAACCACGTCACAGCCTGTTAACCCCAGTAAACCCCGCCCCGCCCTGCGCTTGGTCAGCACCAAAGAGCTGCCCCGCGAAGACTGGCTCGCCATTCGTAAGCAAGGCATTGGCAGTTCAGATGCCGCTGCTGCGGTGGGCTTAAACCCTTACAAGTCGCAACTGGAGTTGTGGCTAGAGAAAACCGGTCGTGATGCCGACCTGCCCAAGGCCGACCCTCAAGATGAACAAAGCCCGCTGTACTGGGGCACCGTGTTAGAGCCTGTGGTTGCTTGGCATTACAGCAAACGCATCGGCCACAAGGTACGCCGGGTAAATGCCGTGTTGCAGCACCCTGATCCTGAGTTGCCCTGGATGCTGGCTAATCTGGATCGGGAGGTCATCGGCACTGACGACGTGCAAATCCTCGAATGCAAAACCGCCGGCATCAACGGCGCGCGTTTATGGCAAGACGGTGTGCCGGAGTACGTGCAACTGCAGGTGATGCACCAACTCGCCGTCACCGGCAAGCAGGCGGCCGATGTAGCGGTGCTACTCGGCGGGCAAACGCTGGAGGTTCATCGCATCGAGCGGGATGAGCAGATGATCGCCCGCCTTATCGAGCTGGAACGCCAGTTCTGGCATTACGTGGAAACTGACACGCCACCACCGGTGGATGGCTCCACATCTAGCGATGCCGCGCTGCGTTGCTTGTACCCAGAGGACAACGGCCAAGCGTTAGACCTAAGCCAAAACGCAGGCCTAACCGCAGCCTACGTCGAGCTTAAAGCCCTGCGCCAAATCATTGCCGACAAGCAACAACGCGAAGCTGAGTTGAAGCAGGTATTGCAGCAAGCCATGGGCGATGCCAGCCGGGCCAACTTCACGCACGGCCACATCACTTGGCGCAAAGCCAAAGACAGCATCGGCTTAGACACCGTGCAGATGCTCAAAGACAAACCCTACCTGCAAGCCAAATACCCGCTAGTTAAAGCTGGCTCACGGCGCTTCTTGGTTAACTGAGCGCCAGCCAAACATTCCCACAAACCACTCCCTAAGCCTGCCATGCCCCGCGTGTGGCTGGCTTTTTTGTTATAGGAGCACGCTCATGCTGAAAGGCCTGTCCATCACCCCACCTGTATTGGGGCGTATTTCCATCGGTAAAGTGGTCGAAAAGAACGGCAAGCGCCTGCCTGAGAAAGACGACCAATTCACCATCACTTCACAGATCCAGACCAAAGACAGCTGGCTGATCCACCCCTTAAATGACCAACTTCGCAGCAAACCTGATGACAAACTGCGCAGCATTCCCGTGCGCTTACTGTTCAACGAACCGGAGCTGAACTTCAGGGCCGAATACAGCCTGTTCGACCGGCAAACCGGACGACCACTGTGCGTCGGCAATGGCGAAACCTGCAAGCGCGTGACCGCAAACGGCATTCAAGCGCTGCCCTGCCACTCCCCGGATGCCTGCCCCTTGGCCAAAGGCGGCGCCTGTAAGCCCTATGGCCGACTCAACGTGGTGATTGGTGATGAAGACCCGTTGGGCAGCTTCGTTTACCGCACCACCGGCTTTAACAGCATCCGCACCTTGGCGGCGCGCCTGCATTACTTCCAAGCCATCTCGGGTAACCGCTTGGCCTGCCTGCCGCTGGAACTGCGTCTGCGCGGCAAATCCACCCGCCAGAGTCATGGCTCGCCGATCTTTTACGTCGACCTCACCATCCGCAACGGCATGGACATGGCCGAAGCCCTGCAACAAGCCAGCGAGCTAGACGCTCAACGCCAAGCCAGCGGTTTTTACCAGGCCGCACTGGATAACGCCGCGCAGCAAGGCTTTGCCAATGGCGCGTTTGAAGACAGCGAAGAAGACCTCAGCGCCATCGTCGAAGAGTTCTACCCCGCTGAGGAAGCCCCACAACCAACCGCCATTAGCCAAAGTGCAAAGCCCAGTTTGGCAACCAAATTGGAAGCACAAGCCCACAAACTCACCCCGAACTCAACGCAAGGAGACCGCCATGAAACTGCACAAACTCAAAGCCAGTGATAGCCATGGCTGCTATGTCGTGGAGTCTCCGGTAACCGAAGACGACATCCTGCTGATGGCCAAACAACTGGCCAGCAAACGCCTGCGTAAAGGCCGAATTCTGTCAGGCCCCAAGGAGGTGTTTAGTCATCTACAAGCACTGCTGGCTGACTGCCCGCACGAAGTGTTTGCCTTGTTGATGGTAGACAGCAAGCACCGTGTGATTGCCTTCACTGAGCTATTTCGCGGCACGCTAGATGCCGCCAGCGTCTACCCACGCGAAGTGGTCAAAACCGCACTGGAGCACAACGCTGCTGCGGTCATCTTGGTACACAACCACCCCTCCGGCGACCCACAACCCAGCCAAGCGGACATCACCCTAACCCGCAAACTCAAAGAAGCACTGAGCCTGGTAGACATCCGCACGCTCGACCACATCGTGGTCGGGCATGAGGGTTGTGTGTCGTTGGCGGAACAGGGGCAGTTATGAAAGCACTCGTTCAGCTATTTATTAACACGGTGCTCTCTATCGGCATCTTCGTTGGATGCTGTGCAGTCATAGCCTTGCTGTTAGTCATGCTGCGCTTCCCGCTGCTATTGCTTGCAGTGCTACTCACAGGCTGGATTTGGGTAAAACTGAAATCCCTACTGACGAAGCAATCCAACTAAGCAGGCAGAGCCACAGCCCTAGGCTGTGTGCTCTGTGCTTATTTTTTGCCTCAATGGGCTCATATAAATAGCCAAAAAACTCAAGCAAACGGCAAAATGCCGATTTAAACAGCCACTTATACGCTGATGAAACTGCTCAACACCTACGACGACCGCGATGATGCAGAAGAGGCAGCCTGCAAACTCTCTGGCGAGAAACGCCTAGCCAGTGAGCGCGATGCCACAGTGGTTATCTACAGCCTATTCGGCATACCAAGCTGGGGGAATTTTCATCGCCTGGGCATGTACAACCTAGACGAGCTGAAAAGCCTCTTGGAACGTAGAGCAAGCTGAAGCCAGGCCGATCAAGCACGCCACTCTGAAATCATTGCCACGCTTAATACAGCTGCCAAGAACTATGCCGTAGACTTAGCAGCTCATTGGATTTAACGTTGATGCTCAAGGCTGGTCACGCAAAGCGACGAACTGGTTGTTTGGACCTTCCGACCGCAGGATCAGGTTCGGGCTGTTCGACACCGCGTAGGCTAGTGGCTGCGTCAAGTTGAACGGGAACAGCGCGGGCAGAGACTGCAGGCTGGGCACTGAAACGGGTTTTCCGGCATAGCGCACTGCAGCTTCGATTGCCCACGCAGTCAGCTCATCGTCATCAATTACCACTGGTTGTAGTTTAAGAATGCGTTTAGCTGTTTCATCTCGGGTTAATGCGAGCCAGCTTTCCTGAGACTGAAGCACTCTGGCTACAGCCCTCTCGACCCCACTGCGATCACCGTACTGCTCTGCCATCCGGCGCTGCAGCTCCTTGATCGAAAAATCCCCTTGCAAGGCAAGCAGGCGGCCTGCAGTTTCAGAGGTTTTTCCAAAGAATGGATAGCTGGCTATAGACGCCCCCCATACCAGTGGAAGGACCACTCCTTGTCCTAGTCTCTTGTAGATGTCGATGCCTCGGTTTATGAAATCAGACATGTGCTCAAAAGGCTTGGTGCTTAAGCGCTTGAGAATATCTAGGGTCTTTCGCTGTGATTCGACACCCGGCAGCATGGTGGCAACCTGATCCCTGACAATTTCAATAGATTGTTGGGTCGCTGCGGCATCAAAGGCACTTCGACACCATTCAATGTCTACATACCGATCAAAACCAATAAGTGGCACCTTTGTGGTCATGCCACATCTCCTGAATAACTAACTTTCACAAAGGGTACTATCAACTCTTCGACCGACACCCCGCCGTGGACCACCACCTGCTCGCCCTCCGGCACAAAGGCGGTTCGTCCGCCTGCGAATAGGGGCATGAAGTTCGCGGGTAGTCCAGCGATGTCCAACCTCACTGTGGTGGGATAGGCCGCAGCGGAATCGGCCAGCAACGGCTCACTCCGATAGACCCGCACGCGCTCGCCGCGCGTCTCGGCAATGACGCCCTGGTTAGGCCTGCCGACGCCGGTGGATTCCACGTTGCCGTGGTCCGCCGTGAGGTAGATGTGGTAACCCTTGTCCAGCAGCAGCGAGAACAGCCGGTCGACGAAACCGGTCGACAACCAGTTGCCGATCCACATCGCCACGTCTTTCTTCGACCGCTCCTTGTGGAGCCGGTCGTCCACCTCATCGATGACCAGGCCCACCACCTTCGGGCGCCGGTCGTTCAAGTCCGCCTCAAGCACATCCAGTTGATTGACTTGGCGCAGCGCGCGTCGGTACATCACCTCATTCGAGTTGACGCCTTCGTTCTGCCAGAACGTCTTCCACAAGGATTCCTCCTTGTCCGTCCTGTCGATGGAGTCGTCGAACTCACGCGGTTTCAGGCCGGAGAACAGCGCCTGGCGCGATACCGATGTCACGGTCGGCAGCCATGCGAATGCGGTTCCCTCATCGAACGCGAAGCGCTTGGTGGTGGCGATCAGGCGCTCGCGGATCTGCACCCACTGGTCGAAGGCCAGCCCGTCGAAGACCAGCAGAGCCACCTTGGTTTCCCCTGCGGACCGCCGATGGCGCAAGAAGCGCGGCACGTGGTGCACCATCACGGGGCCTTTGGTCACCGGCTGCAGGATCAGGTCGGCATAATGCTTGGCTGCGACCCAGGCTTGCAGGCGCTCGTCCGATTGCGCCTGCAAGGTCTTGATCCGCTCCCCGATTTTTTTATCAAGAGCCACGGGCAGGTGTTCGCTGCCTTCCGTGCCGGGCAGGCCATGCGTGCGAGCCAGGATCTCGCCGTAGCGCTTGGCGAACTCGCTCCAGTCCTTGTGCGACGAGGCGGCCGTTGGCGTCGTCTCGATCAGGCCATCGATGCCTTTGAGCACCAAGGCCTGCAATGCCGCCGGGTCCTGGACGATCCCGGCCTTGATCCAGCTCGGCATCCCCGCCGGAACGCTGTGCACCGCCAGCGGATGCAAGCTGCCGTCGAGGAACATGGAGTCGACCAGCACCTGCACATCGGAGTGGTCGAACGGAATCTCGATCTTGGCGATGTAATCGGGTGGTGGCGGTTCGCCAGTTCGGGTGCCATCCAGCCCCAGCGTCTTCAGGTAGCGATACCACGCGTCCTGCATGACGCGCAGCAGCGTGCTCTTGGACGCCAACCATGTGGCGACAGGCAGATCCGTGAACAGCCCTTTGCCTTGAATGATGCCTGCCGCGTGCTGGGCGAACAGCGGTGGTAACGAGCGGTTGGCGAAGTGCATCCGCAGCAACTCGCGCCAGAAGTCCACCGGGTTGCGAATCGACCTGGGCGCCAGTTGGTAGACGTGTTCGAGGATGAAGTCCTTCGACTCGTTCTCGCCCCGAGCTGACTGCAACTCGGTCTGGTGGGCATGAAACAGCCCGGCAAGATGCTCCGGCTCGACTTGCTGTACCGTGCTGTAAGCCAGCTTGGGGAACAGATCGGCAAGGCTGAGGCGCACCACACGACCGTGATGCACGATGTCCCACGGCAACGCATTCGCGTTGGCGCTGCGTAGATGCAAAACCAGCGAGGGCGCTGGCCCTTGCTCACCCCGATCCCATGCCGCGCGGTAGCGCTCTTCATATTCCGCGCGGAAGGCAAACGGGTCTTCGTACAGCATCAGCTCGAAGCCGCGACCGCGCAGCTCGGTCAACAGCTTCTCGTCGAGCAACACATCGTCAGGGTCGCACGCCATCCACAGCCGGGTGAGGTCGGCCGTGAAGTGGCTCAGGATGCGTTCCGTCCAAAGGCTCATGTATCACCTCCGACGCGCACCATCATTACGGCATTCAAATCCGGCACGCTGGCCTCCATGTCGTCCAGGGCGGCCATGCGTGCATCGTGTTCCTGCTGCAGCCGCTTGCGCCGGTGCTCTCGCACGGCGGGCAAGCCAATTCGGCCAATCGCCTGACCTCGGGCCTCGAACGCATACACCGCACGCTCGCGCTCTTCCTTCAGCCGGGCGCGGTGTTCGGTCAGCAGCTCGGTGAAGATCCGTTCACCCTGCGTACTGGCAGCCGCATGCGATGCCTCAAACCACTTCACCGATTCCTCGGCACCCGTCACGGCATGTACGTCCACGGTTTCCGTCAGCAGCAGATCCCAGACGCGCTTGGCAGTCGGCACGAAGGGGCGGCCTTCCTCGTTGATGAACACGGGCAGGAAGCGCTTCCGACTCAAGCCTTCAGCCGCCAGACTGATCTCCCACAGCGACCAGATGCCGCGTACCGAATCCGGCAAGCCGGTCACGCGGATCACCGGCAGCGGCTGCCCGGCGACAAAGCGCGGCAGCTCGCTGATCACCGCTCGGGCGCGCGGGTCTTCCATCGTGACCCATTCCAACTCCGGGTTCTCATCCGCCGTGCGGGCGTCAAAACAAGCCTGGGCCGATTCGCTGCCGTCCACCCATTTCACCCGCCATGCCTTGCCAGCCTTGGTGGCCGAGCCGCCGCGCGCAGCCAATCCGCTGGTGATGGCGCGCTCCAACCAGAACTGCGCCGGGTGGTCGCGCCACTTGCGGGCATCGTCGGCATCCAGATCATGTTCGGTGGTGAGCAGATCGCTGTTCTTCTTCGACTCCGCCAAGGTGGATCGCAGCTGCGACACCACCGCGTCGCACTCCTGTTCGATGGCATCCGGGTTCTGCAGACCGTGCACGAACAGCTCGTCGAAGATCGGGTCAGCTTCGACCGAGTCCATCACGTCAGCCGCTTTGTCGACGCCAAACTCCTGCGCGATGACCTCCAGCTTTTCCTCCAGCACCTGGCGCACTCGGTGCTCCACGGTGTCTTCAAGCACGAAGTTGATGGCGCGGACCACATGCTTCTGCCCAATACGGTCCACCCGGCCAATGCGCTGCTCGATCCGCATCGGGTTCCACGGCATGTCGAAGTTGACGATGACGTGGCAGAACTGCAGGTTCAGACCTTCACCACCGGCATCCGTCGAAATCAGTACGCGCACATCCTTGGAGAACACCTGCTGCGCACGGGTGCGCGCTTCCAGGTCCATGCTGCCGTTGAGCGTCGTCACCGAGAAACCTCTGCTCTCCAGGTAATCGGCCAGCATCGCTTGGGTGGGCACGAACTCGGTGAAAATCAGCACCTTCAGCGCCGGGTCGCCTTCTTCCTGCTGCAGCTTGTAGATCAGCTCCAGCAGCGCCTCGGCCTTGGCGTCGGTGCCTGCGGCCTCGGTTTCCCGCGCCAGCTCCAGCAGCATCTCGACTTCGGACTTCTCCAATTCCCAGCCACTGGACTGCATGGCCAGATCCACCTGGGACTGACCATCGAGATCAGCCCACTCGTCAGCGCTGGTGTTCTCGAACAGATTGGCCTGCGGCTGCGGTGCTTCCAGCAGGGCCTGGCGCTTTTCCAGCGTGGTGTGGATGGCTGCCGTGCTGGAGGTCACCAGCCGCTGCATCAGGATCATCAGGAAGCCGATGTGGCGCTGCTTGGCCGCCATGGCTTGGTTGTAGCCGTGGCGCACATAGTCGGTCACTGCTTTGTACAGGCGCTGCTGCGAGCCGTGGCGGGCCTGCCAGGCCACCGCCTGCAGTCGGGTGACACGGGGCTTGAACAGCGGCTGGCCCTCGGCATTGATGGACACACGCTTTTCGGTACGGATCACGAAGGGCCGAACCCGGTCGCGGCTGACACTGCTCTCGTCCGGGAATACCTCGCGGTCCAGCAACTGCATCAAGCGCATGAACTGGTCGGTCTTGCCCTGGTGCGGCGTGGCCGACAGCAGCAAGAGATAGGGCGATGCTTCGGCCAGCGCCGCGCCCAGCTTGTAGCGGGCCACCTGTTCAGTGCTACCGCCCATGCGGTGGGCTTCGTCGATGATGACCAGATCCCACGAGGCCGAGATCAGGTCCTCGAAGCGCTCGCGGTTGTAGGTGTTGAGTTGCTCCAGGCTCCAGCCGCGCCGGCCTTCCAGCGGCTTCACCGAATCCAGCGAGCAGATCACTTGGTCGTGCATGCGCCACAGGTTCTCTTCCTCGCCCGCGCCACCGCTGCGCCACCGGCGGAAGGCCGCCAGCTCGGACGGCTCGATGAACTGGAATTTCTCTCCGAAGTGCAGGCGCATTTCAGCCTGCCACTGGCGCACCAGTCCCTTGGGCGCCACCACCAGGATGCGCTTCACCCGGCCACGCAACTTCAATTCGCGAAGCACCAGGCCGGCCTCGATGGTCTTGCCGAGTCCCACCTCATCGGCCAGCAGGTAGCGGATGCGGTCGCGGCTGATGGCGCGGTTCAGCGCATAGAGCTGGTGCGGCAGCGGCACCACGCTGGACTGAATCGGCGCCAACAGCAGGTTGTCCTCCAGTGCATCCAGCAACTTGGCCGCCGCGGTGGTGTGCAGGATCTGCTCCACGCTCGGGCGCACGCTTTCCAGCGCAGCAAGGTCCGCCGACCGGGCGCGCACCACCGCGTCCTTGGCGGGTAGCCAGACGCGGTAGGCGACCTCGCCCCAAACGTCCTGGCGCTCGATCACGCGGCAGGGCGATGCCTGCCGGATGAACCAGCACCAGTCGCCAATGGTGAATCCGCCGCCGGCCACGTTCAGATCCCGTCTTCGGTACGGGTCAGCGCGAGGTCATAGAGGGTGAGCAGCTTCTCGTCCTCCTGAAGCGCTTCGTCGGGCACCTTCTTCGCGATGTCGATGATCGTCTGGTAGTCCTTATTGCCCCATGCTGCTCTGAAGCCAGCGCGCAGCGCTTCCAGGCGAAACTCCTTCAGACGGCGACCCGTGAACGCTCGATAGTGGTCAAACTCCTTGAGCAATGCCTTCTCGCGCTTCTTCTCCAAGTCCTGTGCCTTGTTCGGGTCGGGCACATACCAGCGGTCTTTCGCCTTTGCAACCAGTGCGGGGCTGTTTTTTTCCAAGCCGCGCAGATCCTTGTGGTTAGTCGAAAGATAACCATGAATCTGACTTGGAACATCACCTGTTCCGTCGTACTGGATGAAGTTATTTTCAAGCAACTCCGAAAGCTCCGGCTTTGATTCATGTTTCTTCCAACCCGCACCGAGCTGACTGATGAAGTCCGTGTGGATTTCCTGATAAGTTGACGGACGCCGTTTCAAAAAATCAGTGAGCCAGTCGATAGCGCTTCGCTCATCAGACACGAACATCTCCATTTGAGGAGCAATAGCAACCTGCATCCGACGCTTGTCATACTCAGAAACCTGCTCTGGCAGAAACACCATGCCGTCACGTTCCACGAATCGCTGGACTAGTCCAGCCTGAAACTCCTGCGATGACATCGGAACTGGGAAATTGTGACGAACAAACCAAGCAATCATTCGATCAAATATTATTCTCGGGTCCCGCTCTGCTACGAATTCAAGATCCCCATTCCTAATTTTTACAGTCGGCAGATATTTGAGGTGGGTGCGCACGAAATCCCAGACTGAGTCCTCACTGCCGCCGGACCGGCCAAATCTCTCTTCAAGCCCACCATTGGGCTTGTAAGCTGAAATAACCAAGTCTTGCTTCACTGCTGTAGTCGTCGTTACCGCCTTGAAGCTTCCTTGTTTCTTGTCAAGTGCCGAAACATTTGCAACAACAAATCCAGCCTCTTGGAGCGCAGTTTGTATGGCATTCCAGACCGTGGCCTGAGTATTCGAAAACTCGACGGTCATCCATCTCCCCGGCTTTAGGATGCGGTTTGCTTCGCTAAAACAAGCGGTCATGAGGTGCCTGTAGTCGTTGATATCTTTCCCTTGCGAGCTGTTTTCGATAGCCTCAAGCTTGTTTTCCGTTTTAACTTTAAGCCAAGCCTCCCACAGAAAACTCAACTCGGAGTACATCAGATTGGAACCAAATGGTGGGTCCAGAAAGATGTAATCTATCGAATTGGAAGGGATACTGAGGCTTCCACTATCCTGGTTTGTCAGGATATTTTTTGAGCCGCCGACAACTGCAGACAGGCCTTTAATCTTCGCTTTTATTTGATTGAACGCGCTATTTTCTTGAGGTGTTGCGCATATGTAGTAGGTTCCTGATGTGGTGCCGCCTTTCCCATTTGCGCGCCATCGATACATCCAACTTAGGTTCAGAAGCGTCGCTGTTACGGCCAACTTCAGTCTTGGGTTTTTACATTTCGAGAGATAAGCGCCAAGCACCCAGTTCGCCCTCTTTGGAACGATCTGGTGAACTCGAGTGACTCCTATGGAGCGAAGTCTCCCGATCTCTTTTCCATCAATGACATTTTCTGTGGGAACCCAATACGGGACAGGTGTCGATTCAATTTTCTCAATTAGCCTACGATCAGAATCGTCCGGCTTCTTTTCAAATCTCTTTCCGCCAATCGTGTAGTTGATTAGAACGGGGACACGCTTAGGCTGCCGCTCTGTTGATTGCGAGTCAGGGTCCACGCTCGTAACCCAAGCCCGCTCCATGCTTCTCTTAGATAAATTTGCGGAACAGTGTGGGCACGGAAATTCATCTTTTACCTCGGCAGCAGAGCGATCGACTGCGGCATCCCAAAAAACAACCTCGCTTGTGCACTCTGGACAAAGATAAACATCCGACCACACCGTATAGTTAATCCTCGCTGTGCGTCCATCTGTATGCTTTGTTTCATAGAGCCATCCACACTCGGCTTCCACTTGGCTCAATATGTCGTTCGCTTCTGCTTCAAATGCGCCCGCATCTCCTGGAGTGTTGTAGTTGTGCGCAATGAATGCAGCAGCTGGCGATAAGTCATTGAGAATTGCACGCCGCACACCGAGCCGTGAGAACGGCTTCCAAACTGCGCGACCATCCTCTCTATCTGGTGCCAGTATTTCACCGTTAGCCTCAACCCTGTAACCAAGTGACTGAACGACCG
The DNA here is from genome assembly GCF_900109735.1 of Atopomonas hussainii. Taxonomy (GTDB): domain Bacteria; phylum Pseudomonadota; class Gammaproteobacteria; order Pseudomonadales; family Pseudomonadaceae; genus Atopomonas; species Atopomonas hussainii. Next base: position 107,018 of record NZ_FOAS01000008.1, on the reverse strand, counting down.
CACGGTCTCCGCAAAGATGCGCAGCCACTCCGGTCATACCTGTTCCACAAAAACCATCAAAGACAAGGTCGCCAGGCTGCGTGTAATGCAGGATGTACCGCATGATTGCTTTATGCGGTACTTTCGTGTGGTAACTGTGCGCGTTATAGATCGGATCGTTCTTTCCCTCGCTCACATCTGCAGCGAATGGTTCCTTGCTGTAAGGCACGCTTGGATCGTAAGGCTTCCCTAGAAAGGAAATGAAATCGCCAACAAATGGATTGGGACACGCTGTGTAATACGGCGGGTCCGATAGCGCCAGGATGTCTGCGTCGCCTCCGTTCGGAAAGCCTTTTGTTTTCCGGAACTCGCGATCTTGTAGCGTTTCCTTCAAACGGCCCAGATAGTGCTCGCGCCTAGCCTGCTCACTTGGAAAGCGTTGACCTAAGCACTCAACCGGTGCGTCATTGGTTTTTTGTTCTTTAAAAAGATCACTCATTGCCGCGCCTCTCAGTTACATCAAGTCGATTAGTCCATATCAAAGTTGATTCAGCCAAGCTTTATATGAGGCCTGATCACCCGAGAAGACTTTTGAAAAATTAATGTCGAACACGTAGAAGACATCAAGCCGAGTGGTATGCACCACAAAAAATGCAGGCGCTCCTACAGCTTTCGTCAGGGAGCGAAACATCGACTGATGAAGACTCCATCGTTGAAATATTTGCGTGAGACTGTTTTTCAAATGACTTTCGTCCTGTAGCTTCCCGGTAATCTCCAGAATCGCTCTGATCTCACCATTACGTATCTCAAAGTAATCAATATCTCTGCACTTACATGCCCAATCGAGCTTGTAATGCCAGACGCTGTAAGGTGGCAGCGATGCCGGATACTTTGGACCTTGCGCCTGCCTGTTTGACATTGCGGCGCCATTCAGCCCCTGAAGAAAATTGATGTACGCCAACTCGTTGAGGCACTGATAATTCGTGGCAGAGAATGGGTGCGGATGAAGGTGAAACTCTTTCATTCCTGCATCACAAAAGACAAGAAAGGCTGGATGTACCGAAGCAAGCTGACTCATCACGCCAAGACGCAGAGCTGTATTCGGCCAAGCAGTTGCTCTGCTTTGCGGAATCTGCGCAGATGTTTTAGCCGAGTCATTTATGTCGAAGAAGCCGACAACTACATCTCCCGAACCAAGATTCCGTATCTCTACGTAGATGTCGTCGACGTAATCCAACGAATGCATAGAGGCTCTGAAGTTCGCGTAACTCATGAATGAATTTCCCTGTTAAGTGAAAGATGGAAAAATGTTCATGGATACGCTTACTCAACCACGAACCGAAGCTTAGTTGAGTCCTTGCCTTTGCAGCGCTCGTTGACAAAATTGTCGAAGCGCTTGCGCAGATCGTCCGGCGTGGCCGGCGAGCCGCCTTGCAGCAGCGCCTGCTTGATCTCATCGCCCTTGACAGCGATCTTCTCCAGCCCCGACAGCGCCTCTTGTACGGCATTGGCGAATTCAGTGGTCATCGGTTCCGGCAGCTTGCGTGAGGTCAGGAAGGCGTCGATAAGCTTCTTGGACGCGGGCGGCAAGAGGCCCAGGCTGTCCTGCGTGAACGGGTCTTCCAGGTTCTCCAGCAGGGTCTGCTGCCAGTTGGCCAGCAGTTCGTCCAGGTCGTCATCCAACTTGTGCAGGCGGTTGGCCGCCGGGATCAGTTCCAGTTGCTCGGCAGACGGGCGGAACTGGCAGTGCGGGCAGACGGCGGCCGTGATCAGGGTCGGCTCATCCAGCGAGGAACAACTCTTCAAGCCGTTGAGCGATTCCTCGAACGCGGTGAGCTGACTGGTGGGCATCAGCGACACACCGGCCAACACGCGCAGCGCCAGCAGGCGGTCGTCCTTGCGCAGGGCGTTGCGGGTCTTGTCCTCGGCCACGCCCAGCCGCGCCTTGCTGTGGCTGGCGATGTAGGCGGTGATGTAATCCTTCTTGAGTTGGTTGAGCGTCTGCCGGTATTCGGCCGCGTGCTCGGCGGTGCGGTCCTGGCTCAGCTTGTCCTGCAGGGCCTTGCGGGCCGCCTCGGCCTGCTTCACCCACGGGTGCTCGGCGGGCAACACCATCTCGGCCTGCGAGAGGTAAGACGCCGTGCTGCCTAGTTCCGCAACCAGTTCGAGCAGTCGCTCGACGGCGGCCAGGATCTCCAGATTCTTCTTCTGGCCGTCCAGGTCTTCCTGCGTGACGCGCAGGTTCTTGAGTTTGCCGACGGTGTTGTACGGCGCCAGCGACTCGGTGAACTTCTTCAGCGAGTCCAGCCGTCCGTGCCAGTCTTTGGCTTCTTCTTCGCGCAGCAGGTTCTGGCCCCAGAAGCCGAGCTTGCCTTGCTGCAGGTCGGAACCGGCCTTGAGCACGCGCGGCACCAGCGCACTGACTTTCTCCTGCAGTTTGATGACCGGCTCGGTGTCGCCCTGGCTGGCCTTCTGGGCTAGGCCGGACGGCAGGTCGAACAACTCAAACAAGGCACGCAGCACCGCGAGGTTGATCTCCTTGGGTGCCTCGACGTGCTTGAACTGCTTGAGCTCTTCCAGCGAACGCTCTGCAAGCTGCACCAGCTTGCCGGAGTCGATCTTGTCGCCGGTGATGGACAGCACGATGTCGCCGGAGTAGACGAGACCACCCAGCACGGTGACCAACAGGTCGGGCTCCAGCCGGTATTTGATCGGCGCGAAATACTCGACGTCCGATGTGCCCGACAGCAGTTCGCTGCGGTTGAGCACCTGGCCGTGGCCCTTGGCCTTGAGGCGGTTGAGCACTTCCTGCGCGTAGCGGGAATTGGCCGGATCGACACGGTCGCCATCGAGCAGTTCCAGTGCGTCGAGGATGGCAGCGGCATCCTTGGTGCGGGTGCCACCCGCCAGTGCGCGCAGTGCATTGCCCACCAGTTGCTTGCGGTTGGCCTCGGTGACCAGCACCGAGAAGGTGGGGTACTCGGGCGAGATGTCAGCAAAGCGCTGGCCCAGCGCCAGGCCAGAGACGATGTTCACCACGTCGCGGAAGTTGATGCGCTCGTCCGGGCCCAGTCGCGCACGGTCGCGCAGGGACACGCCCTTGGACCAGTCCTGCAGCGTCTTGGTCTTGCCCTGGTAGGTGACCTCGAAGGCGGTCATCTGCTTTTCCTGCAGCCACTTGCTCATGGACCGCAGCGAGTCCTGGGCCTTGGACAGGTAGATGGCCTTCGCGCCACCGCTGGCGGTGGACGCCAGATCCAGTGCAGCCGCGTATTGCGACAGGTAGCGCTTGTAGTCCTCGTCCGGCGACTTCAGGCGGAAGAACACTTCGTCCGCCAGGTTGTTGTCGCTGAACTTCGGCTTGTCGAATGGCTGGATGAAGTAGATGTAGAAGTCGCGCTCGGGCTGGGCCGTGGGGCGATCATTGGGCGCCCCAAAGAACAGGTAGCCCATGCGCTCGACACGACGTTCCTGCCACTCGATCTGGTATTGCCAGATCTGGAAGCCGGGGTAGCGCAGATCGTCGCTGCACTCCATCAGCGCCTTGATGGCGCTGTAATAGGCGCGGTCCAGCGCGTCGTCGGACAGGGCTTCGGCGCGTTTTTCGATCTGCGCGTCGTAGTCAATGTCCTTCTTGAGGTCGAGGTAGTACTGCTCGGTGTCCGGCGCCTTAGAGATGAACTGGCCGTTGACGGTCTTCAGCACCTCCCGCATCACGGTCTGCACCATCGACAGCAGGTTCTCGGCCGGGTCGCCCGGCATATCTTCCACGCCCGGCTGGAACAGGCAAAGGGCGTCACGCAGCTCGGCAGCCGTGGGGCCGATGGGCACATGGATGTCGCCGCCCGTGGTCAGGCGGTGCACGGCCAACGCGTTGATCACGCGCAGCGCCATGGCTTTGTAGGCTGGGCGCGTGAAGGCTTGCTGGACCCGCGACTCCAGCACTTCGGACACGCGCATGACTTCTTTGATGTTCGGGTCGGCGCGCAGGACCGAGTTGGCTTTGACGGTGTTCCAGAAGCTCTCGTAGCTGATGAACAGCGGTTTGTCGGCAGGCACTTCCTGGTCGAGGATGGCCAGCATGGCGGCCTCGATGGTCTTGAGCGCGCCGCGCTTCTCGGTGAAGTGAATCTGCTCGAAGGTCTTCAGGTAGTCCGGGTGGACCGGGAATAGCCGCACATACTCGTCCATGCGCTCGTTCATGGAGCCATAGAACTTGGCGAACGGCGTCAGGTACTCGCGAATCTTGTTCTGCTGGTCAGCCGTCTTCTTGAGCAAACGCGCAGAGACGACGAAGCTGACGTCCTGACGGTCGATCAGGATCTGAGTGAAGCGCTCGTTGACCCGGCGCATGCTGTCGGCCACATGCTGAAAGCGCACGCTGTCGAAGATGGCCTCCTGCACACCGGCCACGAAGCGGAACTTCAGGTGCTTGGTGACTTCGCCGATCTGACGGAGGATGGCCAAGTCCTGCACCAGTTCGTGGTCGCGACGGGACTGCAGGTACTCCAGGAACTCATCGACCACCAGCAGCATGCCCTGGTCCGGGAATTTCTCCGCGAACGCGGCCATCATCTCCTCGAAGGAGTCCTTGTTGTTGAGCTCTTTGTCGGCGGTCGGGAAGGTGTAGTCGACACCGAGCTTTTCAAGGAAGCGCTCAAGCTGCAGGGTGATGATCTGGCGCAGGGTCATCTGCAGCCCGCCCACCTCGATTCGCAGCACCTTGAAGCGGCCAGCAATCGGGGCAACCGCCTCGGCGACCTTGGGGTGGCGGATCATCGGCGCGTAGGCCGCATCCTCGGCCACCAGCGACAGCACCGACATCAAGTGCGACTTACCAGTGCCGTAGTTGCCGACGATCAGCACGCCCTTGTGATCGACAGAGTCGTCGAAACTGAGCTGGGGAACCAGGAGCTTGGAGATCCGCTCGGCCATGTCGTCGGAGATGACATAGGTCGCGACGAGCTTCTTGGCCTCGTCCGGGCGCCCGGCATCGAGCAACTGAATGACTGACTCGATCTGCTCGAACTGAATCAGATCTCCATATTTCATGTTCTTGGCCATATGGTTCTCTCTTCCCTGCTCTCTACTTTCAAATTCAGGTCAAATTTCAAATACAACCGCACCGTCGCGGCTGTAGTCACGATGTTCTGGATGGCTCATGTCCGCGTACACCAAGCGGTCGCCGCGCAGCTCGCCAGGCCAGACAGCCACGACGCGCTTGGAGTGCGCCAGCCGCCTGACGAGGTCAAGCGGATTGATCTGCAGGCCCGGCTCGAACAACAACTCGAGGTTGTCGAGCAGCAGCGGGTCTTCAGTTCGTTCCTTATCCGCGATCTCCCGCAGCAGTTCGCCTGCCGAGAAGCCGCGCTTGTTGTTCGGCGTGGCGGCCAAACGGCGCCCCAGCTCCAGGCCGACGTTGAACGGCTCAATGTTGAACTTGGCGCCGAGCTTGCGAAGCAGTTGGGTCTTGCCGCTGCGGCTGGGACCAACCAGCAGGATCAACTTGCTGTTGAGATCTGATATTTCACAGGTGAGTTTTTCTAGCCTGACCAGCACGCTAATTCCTTTTACTGGGCTAACTTTGGTGACAGATCACAGATGAAGCTTATCACTTTACGATATAAGAATATCGGCTGCGATATAGAGCAAAGTACATGACCTGCCTCACCTGTGCAGCCCACAATTAGCCCCGCAATTGATCCATATCCCTCAGCACTACCCCAAGGTCCCACCAGTCCTCTGGATGACAGGAGAACAATAGGACCTGATGGCGCTGAGCCGCATCGAACAACACACGCTTCATTTGTGCCAAACGAGCCTGATCACTGTGGACCTGGGCATCGTCGAGGATGATGAGCGTCGGCCCGCCGGCCTCCTGCAACAGATCGGCATAGGCCAGCCGGCTGATCAGGCCCATCTGTTCGCGTGCACCAAAGCTCAGGGCTGCAATATCCCCACACTCTGCCGTGCCGTTGACCTGACGCAGTAACTGAGTCGGGATCAGATGCTCATCGACATTGAGCTGGGCTTGAGGAAGGAGCAGCTGCAAATAGCGGTTCAGGTGCTTTTGCAGGGGCCTGCAAGCGTTGAGTCAAGGCATGACGCTTGGTTGTCAGAAGCTCCAGCAACAGATCGAGCGCATCCGCACGACGGATCAGCTCTGCCTGCCGGCGCATTGCCAGCTCTAGCTCCTGTTCCACATTGGCCAATTGCTCATCCAATGCCTGAGCCCCCAGCACCTCGAGGCTGCTTTGCAAACGTGCGACTTCCAGATTCCGCTGGGCCGCAGCCTCTTCAAGTGCTTTGGCGCTGCTGGTCAGACGCATTACATCCTGCGCCAGTATCTCAGGCCGGGCATTTTCAATCTGCTGCTGACGCTCGTTGATCAGTTGCTGCAGGCGCTGCTGCTCTGTCTGCAGCTCTATCAGTTGCTGACGCAATTGCTGCTCGCGCTGCTGACGTTCAGGTGAATTCAACTCTGTGTGGAGCCGCTGCCATTCGGACTCAGCAGCCTCCGACTCCTGACTAGCCAGCGCCAAGTCCAAGCGATGAGAAGACACGGCCTGCTCCGTCTCGCCGAACGCTTCCAGAGCATGCTGTACATCGGCTTCTGCAACCTCCTCCGCAAGGCTGAACCCAGGTTGCTCGGCGATATCGGCGATTTGAGCATTCAGCGCGGTCTGGCGCATGGCGCCCAGTTTCAGCATTTCCGCCAACGCCTCAACCCCTTCAGGGGCGAGCTGGCTGAATTGCAGTTCAATACGAACATATCAACGGTCAATTCGCGGCACTTATCAGAACGCTGCTCCGCCGCAGCAAGGCTTGTCAGCTGCATACCCTTCAACAGACTCTTTGATCCTGCCCAGTTTCTGACTCCAATCAGCCAGCTGCTGCTCCAAAGTAGCCAGCTCTGCACAAAAGGTCCGCCGCTGTGCTTGCTGACCATTGTTGCGGCTTTAAGCGGGCGCTACTTAGCCGGCTTAGGGCTGTGGGCATTAGGCCAAGGCCAGACACTGCCGCTGTCGTGGCGCGTGACTTTTATTAGCGCGTTTATTGGCACCTACAGCCACGTGCTGCTCGATGCACTCATGCACGCTGATCTCGCCCCGTTTGCTCCCTTTAGCTTGGCGAACCCTTGGTTGAGCTTACTCAGCGTGATGCAGCTGCATTGGTTCTGCCTCATCGCCGGCTTGATCGGCATAACACTGTGGCCACTGCTGGCTTACTGGCTAGGCAAACGCCCCCGGTAAACTGTCAACTTTTCAAACCCGTCGCTCTCGCGCCGACGAAATCACCTTGCCACAGTGGCGGCGCAAGAATACTGTTTATATATACAGTTATCTTGAGCAATCCATGAGCAACGTGTCTTTCATTCGCGCCCTTGAGCCCTCTGGCGTGTTACTGCCCTACTTCACCGCCCTAGTGCCCGCTGGCTTCCCGAGCCCAGCGCTCGATCACATGGAGCACAAGCTGTCGCTCGATGAGCTGCTCGATCTGCACGCCCCGCACATCTACGTGGTGCGTGTCGCCGGTGACAGCATGACCGGTGTAGGGATTTTTGATGGGGACTATCTGATTGTCAGCCGTGGCATAACCGCTAAGCCCGGTGACATCGTGGTTGCCTGCGTGAACGGCGAGGTGTTTGTAAAACGCCTATGCAACGAGCAAGGCCAGTGGCTACTGCGCTCGGAGAACCCGCGCTTTGCCCCGCGTTACATCCTTGAAGGCGATGAGCTGCTGATCTGGGGTGTGGTCACCAACAGCCTACGCAATCATCGCCAACATGCCTGAACCCGTTTTCGCGCTGATCGACTGCAACAGCTTTTACGCCAGTTGCGAGCGGGTCTTTCGCCCAGACCTGGCTCGCACACCGATTGTGGTGCTGAGCAATAACGACGGCTGCGTGATTGCACGCTCCGCTGAGGCCAAAGCCTGGGTGAAGATGGGCGCGCCTTTTCATGAAGTACGCCCACTGCTGAAACGTCACGGCATTGTCGCGTTCAGCAGTAACTACGCGCTGTACGGCGACATGAGCGAACGGGTGATGAGCGTGCTTGAGGCCCGATTGCCCAGTGTCGAGGTGTACAGCATCGACGAAGCCTTTGCCGAACTGACAGGACTACCGGAGCCACTGGAAAATATCGCGCGTCAACTACGCGCCGAGGTGCTACAGAAAACCGGCATACCGGTGGGTATTGGCATTGCCCCCACCAAGACACTGGCCAAGCTCGCTAATCACGCGGCTAAACGCTGGCAACAGCAAACCGGCGGCGTGGTTGATTTACGCGACCCAGAGCGACGTAACAAGCTACTGAGGATGACGCCAGTCGGTGACATCTGGGGCATTGGCTCACGCCTGAGTGCTCAGCTAAAAGCCCTCGACATCAACACCGCCTGGGAGCTCACCCAAGCGGATGTGTGGACGCTGCGTAAGCGCTTTAACGTGGTGATGGAAAAAACCGTGCGCGAACTACGCGGCACACCCTGCATGAGCCTTGAGCAAGTGATTGAGCCCAAGCAGGAGATTTGCTGTAGCCGCTCATTCGGGCAACGCCTACGCGAACTCACCCCGATTACCGATGCCGTGACTGCCTTTGCCAGCCGCGCTGCCGAGAAACTCCGCCAACAAGGCTCGCTATGCCGCCAAGTGCGGGTAAGCCTACGCACCGGCATGTTCAACCCTAGCGAAGCGAAATACGCCAACGGTATTCTCTGCCAACTACCCTATCCAACCGACGACAGCCGCCTGATCATCAAAGCCGCTTTGTTGGGTTTAGAGCAGGTCTACCGTGAAGGTTTTAGCTATGCCAAAGCACAAGTGCTACTGAGTGATCTGTGCCGCCATACCGACTACACACCAGACTTATTCAGCCAAGCGCCAATCAACCAAGGCCAACAACTGATGAGCACACTGGACGCCATCAACCAACGCTGGGGACGCGGCACCTTACAACCGGCACGATTGGCTAAAACAGCCGACTGGGCCATGCGGCAGAAGTTGCTATCGCCTGCCTACACGACCCGCTGGCAAAGTACTTTAGTGGCTAATGCTAAGTGATGCCTAGACACTCAAAAAGCTCAAGTACGACTCACCCCAAAGCCATGAGAACCTTGCCCGTAATGCTTGGTATGCGCCTTACAGAGATAGCTAGCCCGGTGGAAAACATCGTTTAGCGTATCCGTATCACCTTGATCCAAATACCAAACCCCGTTAGCCGGCACATGCACCAACCCCTCAGCATCATCTGCGCTAGCCAAACCCAAGGCACTCGCCCAAGCAGCCACAATCCGCTTATAGGTATTCATACCGCTAGACCGGTAACTGCCTAAGGCGTGAAAGGCATCCCGATTGAGCATTAACAAGACATGGTAGTGAGGCTTACCGTCTTGCCCTAACTCCCTAGCCCATACATAACGAACATCTGTTTCATGTGCATAAACGCAATTACCCTTAGCCTGTTTACGATTGTGTTTAATCTTGGCCTTCAGTGATGAAAAGAATCGAGTAATAACCTCGTTACCCGTAAACTGATCCGCTTGCATATCCCGCGGATAGCGTAAGTCAAAACGAATGACGAATAACCTAGGGTGACTAGCCATCGCTTGCTCTAGGGTTGAGAGCGATGCTTGGAGATAGCTTTCAACAAAAGGCCCTTTGTGGGCCATTAACGATAGACCTTGATACTCAGCGGCATCAGTCAGAGTGAGATTGTGATTAAATGGATGACGCATTTCAGGAGCTCCTAGTGTGTTTATTTCACACCATGAGCACTCAATGTAATTTTTTATTACAAACTCAATGGCTGTGTTTGGCCAACACCCACACAACCTCATTCAGATAGACACCTCATCAATGGCAAGGCTTCTTACAGGCCTTGCCAACTGACGCACTGCGACTCATATGATACACATCAACACAATCAGCAAGACAATAGGCAATTAACAAACATAAATAAATACAAATAATAATACTAAGCTACCGAAGATAATAACTCACCAAATCATTAAAGATTCCTTAATCAATAGCAATACACCCCCAGGCAAACCTTGAAAAACACGACGAAGCAGTTACTCGCATAAAAAAGAAGGCACACCCCGTAGGGCATGCCTTCTGTCGTACCTCATGCTGCTCTAGCCTCTACCTTGGAACGTATCCACTGACAGACCTCTTCCTCCAGCCAGCCAACAGACCGACCACCGAGCGGAACAGGCTTGGGAAACTCACCAAGAGCGATGTACTTGTACACGGTTGAGCGTGCCAGCCCTGTCATGGCCATCACGGCTTTGAGACGAATGATACGCATGGGAATATCCTCTGAGATTGGTTCAGAGGATTAGCCACGGGCGTAATTTTTTATTTCGTGAGGCCTGATCAGCCGTTTCTGGGCTCCCACGCTCCACAGCCTAAGCTTATACCTGGCTACTGAGCCAATTGGACAGGGAAGAACATGCCGAAGACAGTTCAGGTTTCACATGCAGCAATGAGCGTTTTAACTCATGAAAAAGCTAAGAAAAAAGCAGTGAAACCCAGGAATCACATAGGTTACGATCAAAAAATGCAATATAGAGAGTTCCTAGAATAACCATAGAATAGACCTAAAAGACAACAAGAGGGCCTGTAGGTTACGCATAGAATATTAATGCGCAGCAGACACTGCGATAGATTTTTCCTATTAAAAGCTTAAAGGGAATAGCATTTTATGGCCGTAAAGTGTCCAGCAGATGAGCTATCCAAATTCATGGGTGACTCAAAACACGCTTCAACTGACAGGCGAAGGGATATTTGGCTATGGTTTTATCTTCCAGCCAACGCAGCAGAACTAAATCCTACGCTATGCGGTGGAAGCAGTATGAGGGACGAACTTGCAAGGCGCCTAAAGCAGCACTACTTCAGTGCGAGTGACATAAGAAAAGCTCAGGACACCCACCTGGTTAACGAAAAAAATCTGAAATGGATAACGGACGATAAGCGCCAACTACAGTGGCTAGAACCTCACATCGTAAACTTTACTAATTACCCCAATCAACCAGACTTAACCAACCTATCAAAACGAGAGCTACTGATCGCCAGAGTAGACGTTTTAGATGTGAGTTTAGAGCGGAAGTGCAGCGAGCTTCTGCTCCTAAAAAATGAATGGAATAAATGGACAGAAGAAGATGGGATCTATGACTGGTTCAAAGATAAAAAAGAGGGGGAGCAGCGCCTAGCCTGCGCGCGACACTGGATAGAAAAACAGCCTATTGAATGGCGTGGCTTTCAAAAAGCAAGCAATCTATCCACGCTTGAAGACCTAATTATTTTCTTCGACCACAAATGCGGCAACTGGTTTGAGCGAAAGGCTGCGATTAGCGAGATCAGAAAACGTTGGAACAAAAAAAACTTTGACGCAAAGAACAAGCACAAAAGGCAAATAAACGTAATGCTGACCACTGATGCCATAGGTCAGCTAGACCAGCTTTGCAGAGAGAGCAACTCATCAAGAGCCAAGATTATTGAGGAGCTCATTAGAGGGCATAAACAAACAGCCAAGCAGCCTTTATAGGCATGACAGATGATGTACAGATACAGTATTCACCTGACACCAGCCCTGCGCCGGTGTTGTTTTATGCGGCTTCAGAATCGTCTGTTTTTGGCCGCTTGGCCAGTCCTTCCAAGAACATCGTGAGCGGTGTTCTGCCTTCCATCATTCGGCCTTGATGGGCACGCTCTTGGTTGTAGTAGCGCAGGTATTCGTCGAGGTCCGTTTGCATCTGTTCGACGCTATCGTACCACGTTGTGCGCCCATTTACGCGGAAGTGCTCATCCAGCAAGGTGCGATGTAGGCGTTCGATAAAACCATTGCTTTGCGGGCGACGAACGCGGGTGGTCCGATGCTCGATACCCTCCAGCTGTAGAAACAGCTGATACGGATGGTGGTCAGGGCGACCACAGAACTCTCGACCGTTATCCGAGAGGATGGTATCGATCTGCACGCCTTGCTCCTCGAAGAACGGCAGCACCGATTCGTTCAGTGCATGCACCGCCGTCACGGGCAGTTTGCTGGTGTAGAGGCGGCCCCAGGCATGGCGGCTGTAGCAGTCCAAGACGCTTTGCAGATAAACCTTGCCGACGCCTTTCAGATGCCCGACGAAGAAGGTATCCACAGCTACCAACTCCCCAGTATAGTGCACTTCGATCTGCCGCTCGCGGAACTCTGGGCTGAAGCGCTCCAGCAGGCGAATCTGCTCATCGGATAGCTCAATGTCACGTTCGCGCGGGCTGATTTCTAAGCGCAGCAGGCGGTCATGTTTCGACAGTAAGTTGTGGCGACTCCAGACGCTCCGCACACCGCCTGAGCTAACGGTAATGCCGCGAAGCGCCAACGCCTGCGCCACTCTTAGCGCGCCGTGCGTTGGATAATCCATGCAGTAGTCGAGGATGGCTTGCTCAATATCGGCCGGTAATCGGTTGGGATGCGGGCCCTTGCAGCCGGGCAGCTTGTCGAGCAGCCCAGATGAGCCATAGGTCTGGTAGTTGCGGCGAATTTCGTAGAACTGTTGGCGGCTGTAGCCCATCACTTGGCAGGCTTTGCTGACGTTGTGCAGCTCTTTGGCAAGCTCAAGCAGACTCAGTTTGCGGCGTGCTACTTTCTCGTTGGTGGTCATGCGGTTCATCTCCAGCTACAGATCGGTAGGGGTACCAATCTTGTTAGCCGGTGCGGGGCCGTATGACCACTCCCTTAGCGGTCAACTGTCAGGTGAATACCATCGCCATACATTCAGATGAGCCATCTGGCGCCTCGAAAACCCAGTGGCACAAAAAGTGGCACAAAAATCGATCGAGACAGAAAGCCATCAAGCATAAAAAAATCCAGCCACAGCTAAGTGACTGGATTTTCTAGAGTTATTTGGTCGGGACGGAGTGATTCGAACACTCGACCCCTTGCACCCCATGCAAGTGCGCTACCAGGCTGCGCTACGCCCCGACGATGCTATCGGCAGTCGCCGAAAGCGGGTTGAACTATACACTAACCCACTGATAAGTGAATAGTTTTTGCAAAAAAGTTATTTGCGTAGAACGACCAGAAGCTCTTCCAGTTCGCTGATCATTTGTTTGATCAGTAAACGGTACTGGGTGCTGTCTTCTTTAGCCTCGTCACCCGACAAACGCTGGCGGGCACCGCCGATGGTGAAACCCTGCTCATACAGCAGCGCACGGATCTGGCGGATCATCAGCACATCTTGGCGCTGATAGTAACGACGGTTGCCACGGCGTTTAACCGGGTTTAACTGGGGAAACTCTTGCTCCCAGTAACGCAGCACATGCGGCTTAACGGCGCACAGCTCGCTGACCTCACCGATGGTGAAGTAGCGTTTACCAGGGATCGCCGGCAGTTCGTCGTTATGACTTGGTTCCAGCATACGCTTCGACTCGAGCCTTGAGTTTTTGACCGGGACGGAAGGTCACCACACGACGTGCGCTGATTGGGATTTCCTCCCCGGTTTTGGGGTTGCGCCCGGGGCGCTGACGTTTGTCGCGCAGGTCGAAATTGCCGAAGCCCGACAATTTGACCTGCTCGTTATCTTCTAACGCGTGACGAATTTCTTCGAAGAACATTTCGACCAGCTCTTTCGCTTCGCGCTTGTTCAGACCGAGTTCTTCGAACAGACGTTCTGCCATTTCGGCTTTCGTCAGAGCCCCCATAGGCTACTTCCTTAACGTGGCTTGATACCTTTCTTCCAGCGAGGCAAGGATTGTTTGAGTTATCTCACTCACCTCATCGTCATTAAGAGTGCGCGATGGATGCTGCCAGGTCAAGCCGATGGCCAAGCTTTTTCCTTCTGGATCAATACCCTTACCGTGATAGACGTCAAACAACCTGAGGTCTGTCAGGTATTCACCCGCCTGCTCACGAATCGTACTGAGCACCGATTCAGCCGCAACACTTTGCTTAACCACCAAGGCTAAATCGCGACGCACTTCTGGGAAGCGCGACAGTTCAGCAAAGGCTGGCAGTTTACCGGCGGCCATGGCGCCTAAGCGCAACTCAAACAGATAGACCGGCACATCCACATCCAGCGTTTTTGCCAGCGACGGATGCAGCTTGCCGATATAACCGACCTCTTCACCATCACGCTCGATACGCGCACACTGGCCCGGATGCAACGCACTGTGCTCGCAAGAAACAAAGGTGAACTCAGCCTGCGCGCCGGCTTGCGCCAGCAAGGCTTCAACGTCGGCCTTCACATCAAAGAAGTCAACAGCTTCGCGACCATGCGCCCAAGACTCAGGCAAGCGCGGACCGCAGATCACGCCAGCCAGCATCGGCTCTTGCTGCAGCGCCGGCAGCTGACCGACAAAGCGCAGGCCACTTTCAAACAGGCGCACACGGTTTTGCTGGCGGTTCAGGTTGTGCTGCAACGCTTTAACCAAGCCCGGCCACAGCGAAGCACGCATGGCCGACATATCCGCAGAAATCGGGTTAGCCAAGGTTAATGGCTGCTGATCGGGATGAAATGCAGCAAACCATTTCGGGTCGATAAAGCTGTAGGTGATGGCCTCTTGGTAGCCACGCGCCACCAGTAAACGACGCAGCTGCGGCAGCTCGGCACGCGCTTCGGCTTTGGCTTGCGGGGCCAGTCGCGCTTGCGGGTAATTCACTGGCAAACGGTTGTAGCCATACAGGCGACCCAGCTCTTCAATCAGGTCAATTTCCAAGCTCAAATCAAAGCGGTGCGACGGCACTTGCACCTGCCAACCCTCGGCAACCGCTTCAATCGTCAGCCCCAGACCTTGCAGGTAGCCTTCGATCTGCGCCGTCTCCATCTGCAGGCCGAGCATCTGACTAATACGCTGCGGGCGCAGCAGAATGCTGACTGGCTTAGGTAGATGCGCGGTATCGACAGCCTCAATCAACGGGCCAGCTTGGCCACCAACGATCGACAGTAAGAGCTCAGTGGCACGCTCGATGGCGGCACGTTGCAGCTGCCAATCCACGCCACGCTCGAAGCGGTGCGAAGAGTCGGTATGCAAGCCGTAGGAGCGTGCCTTACCGGCGATGGCAATCGGATCGAAAAAGGCGCTTTCGAGGAACAAATCGACCGTGCCTTCGGCAACGCCACTGTGCTCGCCGCCCATCACACCTGCAATCGCCAAGGCGCGCTCGTGATCGGCGATGACCAGCGTATCGCTACGCAGGGTGATTTCTTGGCCATCGAGCAATACCAGCTTCTCGCCCTCTTCCGCCATGCGCACACGAATACCGCCATGCACTTGTTTGAGGTCGAAAGCGTGCATCGGCTGGCCCAGCTCGATCATCACGTAGTTGGTGACATCCACAGCGGCATCGATGGAGCGGATATCGGCACGCCGCAAACGCTCGACCATCCATAGCGGCGTTGGCTTGCTCAGATCCACCTGACGGATCACGCGACCGACATAACGCGGGCAAGCGTGCGGCGCCAACAGCTCTACAGGGCGCACATCATCATGCTGCGGCGCGACCGGCGTGATCGCCACCGGCGTGACGGGCGCACCGTAGTTGGCACCCACTTCGCGCGCCAAGCCAGTCATTGACAGGCAGTCACCGCGGTTAGGGGTCAAGTCCACCTCGATGATGGCATCGTCGAGGTTCAGATACTCGCGCAGGCACTGGCCAGCTGGCGCATCCAGCGGTAACTCCATCAGGCCGTCATTGGCTTCACTGATTTGCAGTTCCGCTTCGGCGCACAACATGCCGAACGACTCGACGCCGCGCAGCTTGGCCTTTTTAATTTTGAAGTCGCCCGGCAGCTCGGCGCCGACCATAGCGAACGGCACCTTGATGCCGGCACGCGCATTCGGCGCACCGCACACCACTTGGAACTCTTCACTGCCGTTACTGACACGACAAACGCGCAGCTTATCGGCATCCGGGTGTTGTTCGGCGCTGAGGATTTCGCCCACCACCACACCACTGAACTGCCCAGCGGCGGCGGTGACGCTATCGACTTCCAGGCCGGTCATCGACAGTCGCGCGACCAACTCGTCTCGGCTCGCTTGCGGGTTTACCAGCGTGCGCAGCCACTTTTCACTGAATTTCATCTTGTTCTCCTAAATCGCAAAGTGGGTGCACGGCTAGCGAAACTGGCCGAGGAACCGCAGGTCGTTATCGAAGAACAAGCGCAAGTCATTCACGCCATAGCGCAACATCGCCAAGCGCTCCACGCCCATACCAAAAGCAAAACCTTGGAACTGCTCCGGATCGATCTTGGAGGCACGGAACACATTGGGGTGCACCATGCCGCAGCCCATCACTTCGAGCCAGCCGGTTTGCTTACACACGCGACAGCCCTTGCCGTTACACATCACGCACTGGATATCCACCTCGGCGGATGGCTCAGTGAAGGGGAAGAACGACGGACGGAAACGTACCGCGAGCTCTTTTTCAAAGAACACGCGCAAGAATTCTTCAATGGTGCCTTTGAGGTCAGCAAAGCTCACTTCGCGATCGACCAGCAGCCCTTCCACCTGATGGAACATCGGGGTGTGGGTCAGGTCTGAGTCGCAGCGATACACGCGGCCGGGGCAGACGATACGAATCGGCGGCTCTTGCGACTCCATGGTGCGCACCTGCACAGGCGAGGTGTGCGTACGCAGCAACATGTTGGCGTTGAAATAAAAGGTGTCGTGCATCGCGCGCGCCGGGTGGTGGCCCGGAATATTAAGCGCTTCGAAGTTGTGGTAGTCGTCTTCGACTTCTGGCCCCTCGGCCACTTGATAGCCGATATGGGTAAAAAACTGCTCGATACGCTCCAGCGTGCGGGTCACCGGATGCAGGCCACCACTTTCTTGGCCGCGACCGGGCAAGGTGACGTCCACGGTTTCCGCTGCCAATTGGGCAGCCAACGCGGCGTTATCGAGATTGGCGCGGCGTGCGTTCATCGCCGCCTGCACCTTGTCGCGCGCTTCGTTAATCAAAGCGCCCGCTTTAGGGCGCTCTTCGGCACTCAGGCCGCCCAGCGACTTCATCAACTGAGTAATGTCGCCTTTCTTGCCCAAATACTGCACGCGCAGCTGCTCTAGGGCGGGGACATCGGCGCTTTCTTGTACGGCGGCCAAGGCTTGGCTGACCAGCGCGTCCAGGTTTTCCATGGTGATGCTCCAGATACAAAATAGGGGAAGAGCCAAGGCCCTTCCCCTATTGATGACGATTGCCCCGGGCGAACCCGGTGACTGTCTTAGGGCTTAGGCCAGAGAAGCCTTTGCTTTTTCGACAATCGCAGCAAACGCCGCTTTCTCGTTCACCGCCAGATCGGCCAGAACCTTACGGTCGATCTCGATGGACGCTTTTTTCAGGCCAGCGATCAGGCGGCTGTAGGACAGACCGTTCTGACGAGCACCAGCGTTG
Source organism: Atopomonas hussainii (assembly GCF_900109735.1). Lineage (GTDB taxonomy): Bacteria > Pseudomonadota > Gammaproteobacteria > Pseudomonadales > Pseudomonadaceae > Atopomonas > Atopomonas hussainii. The sequence continues at coordinate 89,667 of NZ_FOAS01000008.1, read as the reverse complement.
ATACGAGCGATCCACAGGGCGCGGAACTGACGCTTGCGCTGACGACGGTCACGGTAGGCGTACTGGCCTGCTTTGATAACCGCCTGCTTGGCTACGCGGAATACACGCGAACGCGCACCGTAGTAACCTTTTGCAAGCTTGAGAATTTTCTTGTGACGAGCACGAGCGATAACGCCACGCTTAACACGAGCCATGAGTAATTTCCTCTAAAATCTTGACCGATTAACGAACGCGCAGCATGCGCTCTACTTTTTGTACATCAGATGGGTGTACCAGATTGGTACCACGCAGCTGACGCTTACGCTTAGTAGTCATTTTGGTCAGGATGTGGCTCTTGAAGGCGTGCTTGTGCTTGAAGCCATTGGCAGTCTTCTTAAAGCGCTTGGCTGCGCCACTTTTGGTTTTCATCTTTGCCATGTTCGTAACTCCGCATTGGGTAAAACACTGTAATAGCAAGGCCTGGCAGTGCCCTGGGTATTACTTCTTCTTTTTGGGGGCGATGACCATCATTAACTGGCGTCCTTCCATCTTAGGATGCTGTTCGACGGTGCCGATCTCAGCGAGGTCTTTTTCAACCCGCTTGAGCAGCTCCATACCCAGCTCCTGGTGGGCCATCTCACGACCGCGGAATCGTAGCGATACCTTGGCCTTGTCCCCATCTTCAAGGAAACGAGTCAGGTTGCGTAGCTTGACCTGATAGTCCCCTTCTTCCGTCCCTGGACGAAACTTAATTTCTTTAATCTGCTGCTGATGCTGATTTTTCTTCGCAATAGCGGCTTGTTTCTTCTTTTCAAACTGATGCTTGCCGTAGTCCATGATGCGACATACAGGCGGGAGCGCGTCAGCAGAGATCTCGACCAGATCAAGACCGGCCTCTTCCGCTTTGGCAAGGGCTTCACGAATGGAAACCACACCGATCTGATTACCATCAGCACCGATCAGGCGTACTTCGCGGGCCGTGATATTTTCGTTGATAGGTGCGCGTTGCGGGGCTTTTCTGTCTTGTCTCATATGGCCTTAATGGGTCCCTTCCGTCTGTTTGCGACCGCGCTGAGCCACGACGTTGGCTAGGTGATCACGGAATTCAGCGATTGTCATCGAACCCAGATCCAGACCCTCTCGTGTGCGCACGGCAACTGTTTGTGACTCAACTTCCCGATCGCCGATTACCAGCTGGAACGGAACCTTGAGCAAAGTATGCTCGCGGATTTTAAAGCCGATCTTCTCGTTTCTCAAGTCGGCTTTTGCACGGAAGCCCGCGTCTTCTAGCGCCGCAGCCACTTCTTTAGCAAAAGCGGCCTGATTATCGGTAATATTCAGCACCACCGCTTGCAGCGGCGCCAGCCATGCCGGGAAGGCACCTTCGTAATGCTCGATCAGAATACCGATAAAGCGCTCGAAGGAACCCAGAATGGCGCGGTGCAGCATCACCGGGTGTTTGCGACTGTTGTCTTCGGCCACATATTCAGCACCCAAGCGCACCGGCAAGTTGAAGTCGAGCTGCAAGGTACCGCACTGCCAAACGCGGCCGAGGCAGTCTTTTAGCGAGAATTCGATTTTTGGCCCGTAGAACGCACCTTCGCCCGGCTGCAGATCCCACGGCAGGCCGGCGGCATCCAGCGCAGCCTGCAAGGCTTGCTCGGCGCGATCCCACAAATCGTCAGTACCCACACGCTTTTCAGGGCGAGTCGAGAGTTTGAGCTGGATCTGCTCGAAGCCAAAGTCTTCGTACACCGCCAAGGTCAGACGGATAAAGTCAGCCGCCTCAGACTGCATTTGCTCTTCGGTACAGAAGATGTGCGCATCGTCCTGAGTAAAGCCGCGCACGCGCATGATGCCGTGCAGCGAACCAGAAGGCTCATTACGGTGACAGGCACCGAACTCGGCCAAACGCAGCGGCAGATCGCGGTAGCTCTTTAAGCCTTGATTGAACACCTGAATATGGCAGGGGCAGTTCATCGGCTTGATGGCGTAGTCGCGGCTTTCTGACTCGGTGGTAAACATCATGTCCGAGTAGTTGGCCCAGTGGCCGGACTTCTCCCACAGCAAGCGGTCAACCACTTGCGGGGTTTTGATCTCTTGATAGCCGTGCTTGCGCTGCACTTGGCGCATGTACTGCTCCAGCGCCTGATACAGCGTCCAGCCGTTGGCATGCCAGAACACCATGCCTGGCGCTTCTTCTTGAGTGTGGAACAAGTCAAGACGCTTGCCGATTTTACGGTGATCGCGCTTCTCGGCTTCTTCCAAACGATGCAAGTAGTCTTTCAGATCCTGCTTGCTGCCCCAGCAAGTGCCGTAAATGCGCTGGAGCATTTTGTTCTTGCTGTCGCCACGCCAGTAGGCGCCAGCCACCTTCATTAACTTGAAGGCTTGCAGCTTGCCGGTGGACGGCACGTGCGGGCCACGACACAAGTCAACGAACTCACCCTGCTGATAGAACGACAGCGGTTCGTTGCTAGGAATCGAGGAAATAATCTCGACCTTGTACTTTTCGCCCAGCTTATCGAAATGCGCGACGGCCTCATCGCGGGTCATTAAGAAGCGCTGCACGGTGAAATCTTGCTTGGCCAGCTCGGCCATTTTCTTCTCGATCGCGACGAGGTCTTCGCTGGTGAACGGCCGCTCATAGTCGAAATCGTAATAGAAGCCGTTGTCGATCACCGGGCCGATGGTCACTTGCGCACCGGGGAACAACGCCTGCACGGCCATGGCCATTAAGTGCGCGCAGCTGTGACGCAGCACTTCAACGCCGTCTTCGTCACGCGCGGTGACAATCGCCAGCTGGGCGTCGTTTTCAATCACATAAGAAGTGTCGACCAACTGGCCGTCGACCTTGCCGGCCAACGCCGCTTTGGCCAGACCTGCGCCAATATTGGCGGCGACATCAAATACAGTCACAGCGCTATCGAAGCTACGCTGACTACCATCGGGAAGAGTGATAACGGGCATGGTGGCGCCTCCTCATCTCAGTGGTGACCCCTACCAAAGGCCACATGGGTTACGGATTAGCCAGTACGCGGCGCTGCAGACAGCAGATCGTCGTACTTGACGATTGACATGCCCACCAGCGAGGAACTGGAAAGTAAGCCGCGTATGGTTTCAGAAAGCCCCACACAACACAACCCGCAAGCCCCGTAAAACAACGCATGAGAGGCTTGGCTTGCCCGCTTGGCGGCGCTATGATCGGCGCCAATGTTTAAAATAATCAACAAGGCTTAAAAAATGACGAACACCCCGCACGCGCCTTCTTATTACGCCGGTTCCGCCAACCCAAGCCCTGCCCGCCCCGCCCTGCAAGGCGAGATCGAAACCGATATCTGCGTTATCGGTGCTGGCTACACGGGCTTATCTACCGCCCTGCACTTGGCCGAGAACGGCTTTAAGGTCGCCATCCTTGAGGCGGCGAAGGTGGGCTGGGGTGCCTCTGGACGTAACGGCGGGCAAATCGTCAACAGCTATAGCCGCGATATCGACGCGATCGAAAAGCAAACCAATAAGCGCAACGCCGAACTGATGGCGCACATGGCCTTTGAAGGCGGCCGCATCATTCGTGAGCGCATCGCTAAATACGATATCCAGTGCGACTTAAAAGACGGCGGCGTGTTCGCTGCCTTCAATGAAAAACAGATGGGCCATTTGCGCGCGCAGAAAGCCTTGTGGGAAAAACACGGCCACACCCAACTGGAAATGCTCGACCACGCAGGCATCCGCAAAGTGGTGAAAACCGAGCGCTATGTTGGCGGCATGCTGGACATGAGCGGCGGCCATATCCACCCACTGAACCTTGCCCTTGGCGAAGCGGCGGCCTTTGAAAGCCTAGGCGGGGTGATTTACGAACAAAGCCCGGCCACTCGCATTGAGCGCGGCGCCAGCCCAGTGGTGCATACCGAACAAGGCCGTGTGCGCTGCAAGTTTATTGTCGTGGCCGGCAATGCTTATCTCGGCAATCTGCTGCCGGAGCTTGCCGCCAAAGCCATGCCCTGCGGCACCCAAGTACTGACCACCGAGCCACTCGACCCAGAATTGGCCGCCGAACTGCTGCCACAAGATTACTGCGTAGAAGACTGCAACTACCTGCTCGACTATTACCGCCTAACCAGCGACAAGCGCATGATCTACGGCGGCGGCGTGGTTTATGGCGCCCGCGACCCGGAAGATATCGAACGCATTATTCGCCCGAAGATGCTCAAAACCTTCCCCATGCTGAAAGATGTGAAAGTCGATTACACCTGGACCGGCAACTTCCTCCTGACCTTATCGCGCCTACCGCAAGTGGGCCGTATTGGCGACAACATCTATTACTCGCAAGGCTGCTCAGGCCACGGCGTGACCTATACCCACGTTGCTGGTCGCGTGCTAGCCGAAGCACTGCGTGGTCAAGCCGAGCGTTTTGACGCCTTTGCTAGCCTGCCGCACTTCCCCTTCCCCGGCGGTCGTTTATTCCGCGTGCCGTTTACCGCCCTCGGCGCCTTCTATTACGACCTGCGCGACAAACTGAACATCTGATGGCAACCGGCCGCCCTGCGCAATGCCGGGCGGCCAACCATTGGTCAGCATGCTTGGCGTCAAACTAATCGCACGCTTTTCCCCTACCTGCTGCATGGTTACGATGGCTTACCGCCACAGCTGTCACTAATAATGCATAAAAAAGACACCAGCCAAGGCGCACAGCGACTGCGTCTGCAACGCTGGGCAACTGGCTTTTGCACCCAACTCATCGGCTTACTGCTGTACCTCTTCGGGCAGTGGTTAGGCGTCATCAATACACCCGCATGGGTTACTTGGCAGCTAGCCATCAGCCTTATTGCATGCTGCGGCCTTTGCCTGTACTTGCTTCTGAGTCAGAAGAACCTGCGCTTCAGCGATCCCGGCCTGACCGAACTGCAAATCCTGCTCGGCATTCTGTGGTCTAGTCAGTTCTATTTCTTCTTACCCACGCTGCGCGGCGAAGTGCTCGCGGTGTTTTTGCCTTTTTTGTTTTTCGGCGCCTATTACTTCAATCACTGGCAATACGCGCGGGTGAGCCTGTTCGCCTTTGCCATCAACGCCGCCGCAGTGGGCGTCAGTAGCTATCTGTATGGCAACGCTGACCTTCGCCTAGAGCTGTACCGTTTAGTGCTATTTGCCGCCCTCTTAACCGCGATCAGCATTATTGGCAGTCGCTTGTCGGCGGTACGGCGCGCCTTACGCCGCAGTCAGCGCGAGCTGGAGCAAAGCAATCAACGCATTCGCCAGCAGAGCCAACTCGACGAGCTGACGCACACCTTCAACCGCCGTCATCTTGATGAGCAGCTCAACGTGCTGCAGCAAAAGTTCGCCCTGCACAACCAAGTGTTTTCCGTCGTCATGCTCGACTTGGACCACTTCAAGCAAATCAATGATCAGCACGGTCACTTGGTCGGTGACGATGTGCTCAAACAGTTTGCTGCCTTTGTGAAACGCCACCTGCGCGAGTCTGACAGCGCCAGCAATCTCTCTTCACTGGCGCGTTTTGGTGGCGAGGAATTTGTTTTATTGCTGCCCAAAACCACCGAGGAACAAGCCCTGCAATGCGCCAACCGACTACTCGAAGCGCTGCAACAAGGCGCGCTAAGCATTGAGCCCAACACGCTAGAGCTGAGCTTTTCTGCCGGCGTGGCACAGATCGAAAGTAACGAAGCTGCCGAGCAGCTGCTTTTACGCGCTGACCTTGCGCTTTACCAAGCCAAACAACAGGGGCGCCAACGCTGCATTGCGGCCAGCAGTCTGACCTGCAAAGCGTGAAATCTCTGCCACACTGAAGCCATAAGCCCACGTTTTTCACGTGGCGAATAAAGCTCGCTGTCAGGCGACCGATAACAAGCGGAGAATGAGCAAGGAATTCGCCATGAAGCTGCTGATGCCGGGTATTCGACTGTTTGAGCGTTTTAATTTTGCGCGCAAATTTCAGTTACTGTTTTTACTGTTTCTCGCTCCGATGCTGTATGCCCTGTGGCAAATTACCAGTCAGGTTATGGCTGACCTGCGCAGCATTGATAGCGAACTCTCGGGTATCGAGCTCATCGCGCAACTCACACCACTGCAAGAGCTGGCCGCACTGCATCGCGGTAATGTGAATATTTGGAAGGCCGGTGACGAAGCCTTCAAAGCCGCCGCCAGCAACAACGAAAGCCCTTGGGGCGAAGCGGCGCAGCGTATTGAGCAGGTCGCCAGCGAACTGCAGCTCGACCCGCAAACACAAGCGCAGTGGCAAACCCTAGAGCAAGCCCGGCGCACCCTGTTAGTCGCGCAGCTAGAGAAAACGCCCGGCCCGGAAGCCTTGGAGCAGCACACGCTGTGGATCGAACAGCTTGCCGATTGGCGTGAAGCCGTCAGCAATGACACGCGCTTGAATCTTGACCCTTGGCTAGATACCTCATTGATTCTCGAGGCCTTGGTCGAGCAACTCCCAACGGTGCATGAAGGGCTCGCGCAAATTCGCGATCAAGGCGCTGCCATTGCCCATAACGGGCACTTCAGCCTCAAGCAACGGGTTGAGTTCGCCAGCCTGATACGCGACTTAGAGCGCTCTCGCCTAGCGCTGGATAAAACCCTCGACGCGCTGCTCAAGCAATACCCGAAGACCAGCGAGCAACTGCAACAACCCATCGAGCAAATGCGCAGCGATCTCGATGCCTTTATGGCCATGACCCAGCAGCGCTTGGTCGACAACCTGAGCCTAAGCGCCAGTGAGTATTTGCAAGTGGGCGCCGACAGCACCGCGCAGCTCAATCAGTTCAGCACGCGGCTGAGCGAGCGCTTTCGCGAGCGCATTGGCCATTACCGCAGCAACGCTCAGCAAACTCTGCTGACCAGTCTGTGTATTTTTGCCGGGTTAGGCTTGCTGGCGCTGTACAGCCTGATTTGTTTGAACAGCTCGATCCGCCGCAGCACCCTACGCATCACCGACGCCACCCACGCGATGAGCCAAGGCGATTTAACCCAACGCCTCAGCGTGCACGGCAATGACGAGCTGGCCAGCATTGCCGCCTCGCTAAAAAGCGCGCAGAACCAACTCAAAGAAACCCTACAGAGCGTCGATCAAGAAGCCGACCGGTTGAACGCCACCGTGTCACAGCTATCGCAGGAATCCGCCACCGCGCTGCAACAAGTCGAAGCCCAGCAACAGCAAGTCAGCCAGATTGCCGCGGCCTCGCATGAATTAGCAGCCACCGCACAGAACGTCGCGCAAAACTGCGAAATGGCTGCCCATGAAGCGGTACAAACCCGCGATGCCGCCGAGCAAGGCGCTAACGACAGCGCGAAAACCACGCAAAGCATGCAGCAGCTGGGCGAGCGCTTGGGGCAATCTGCACAGAAACTGCAACAGCTGCGTGATCAGGCCCAGCAGATCAACCAAGTGGTCGACGTGATTAAAGGCATTGCCGAGCAAACCAACTTGCTGGCCTTGAACGCCGCCATTGAAGCCGCCCGTGCCGGCGAACAGGGCCGCGGTTTTGCCGTGGTGGCAGATGAGGTGCGTAGCTTGTCGCAGCGCACGCAAGAATCCACCCAAGAAATCAGCCAAACCATCGGCGCCTTGCAAAGCATCGTCAACGACGCTTCACAGGTGATGGAACAAGCCTGCAAACAAGCCGAGAAAGACGTCAGCTCCGTCACCCACATGGGCGACAGCCTGCATGAAATCGCCGAAGCGGTACTGCGCATGACCGACATGATCAATCAAATTGCCGCTGCCGCCGAGCAACAGGCCGCCACCGCCGATGAAGTCAGCGGCAATATCCAACAAGTGGATACCGCCGCCGGCTTACTGCTGCAAGGCGCCCAAGCCGTGAGCTTGGCCAGCCAACAGCTGCAACAAGGCAGCCGCACCCTGCAAGACAATACCGCGCGCTTTCAGCTCGATTAAGCCAAGCGCCGCTTAGGCGCTGTGCAGCAGCTCATTGGCCAAACGGCCCAAAGTTGCCAGCGCCTGATCGGTTTCTTTGCGCCACGGAATCGCGCAATTAAGCCGCATACAGTGATTGAACTGCTCGCTGTTGGAGAAGATCACCCCCGGCGCAATACTGATGCCATGCTCCAGCGCTAAGCGATGCAAATCTTGCGTGTTGATCTTGCCCGGCAAGCTAATCCACAGAATAAACCCGCCCTGCGGCCGGGTGATCTGCGTGCCTTCAGGGAAATAACGCTGCACGGCCAGCTGATAGGCGGTGAGGTTTTTCCGGTACTCCTGCCGCACATGCCTTAAGTGCCGATCGTAACCGCCGTTTTCCAGATAAGACGCTACCGCCAGCTGGGTGACGCTGCACGCAGTGTGGGTGGTGAAGGTTTGTAGGCGCTGCACAGCTTCTTGATACGGCCCGGCGACCAGCCAGCCGACCCGTACGCCGGGGGATAAGGTTTTCGAAAAGCTCGAGCAATAAATCACCTGGCCGTGCTTGTCGTAGCCTTTCAGCGCTTTATGGCTGCCCTCTTCGAACATCAGCTCGCCGTAGATATCGTCTTCAATCACCGGTACGTTGAAGCTACGCATCAGCTTAAGCAGCTGCTTTTGTCGCTCGCTGGCCATTACCGCGCCCAGCGGATTGCCCAAGCGCGAGGTCATCACCAGCGCTTTAACCGACCAGCGCTCCAACGCCATCTGCAGTGAGTCCAAGCATAAGCCGGTGGTTGGGTCGGTGGGTATCTCCACCACTTTAAGCCCGAGCAGCTCGGCCAACTGCAAAAAGCCGTAATAGATCGGCGACTCCGTGGCTACGATATCGCCGGGCTTGGTCGTTACGCGCAGGGCCAGTTGCATGGCTTCTACGCAGCCATGGGTAATGGTGACCTGCGACGGGTTCACCGCCACGCCAGCATCACGCATACGAATCGCCACCTGTCGCCGCAGTGGCTCGTAACCCGGGCTGAACATATAGCTAAAGGCTTTTTGGCTGTTAAAGCGTGTGACTTTGGCCAAGTGCTGCTGCAGTGGGCGCAGCGGCAAGTAGTCGATATGCGGCACGGCAGCGCCAAGGGCCATGACATTATCGTCACGCCGCGACTCGGATAAGACTTGCTCAATGATGCTACCGCGCGTGACCTTGCTGGGCTTCTCGACCTTAGCGATATCCGGCGTTGGCGCGGTGAGCATGGCATTGGGGTGCACGTAATAGCCCGACTGCGGGCGGGCGCGAATAAAGCCCTGATCTTCCAGCGAGGCATAAGCCTGCAAAACCGTGGCGTGACTGACGCCCAGTTGCACGCTCATTTTACGAATCGAAGGCACACGCTCGCCAGCTTGATAGACACCGCGACTGATGTCATCGGCAAGCTGTTGGGCGATCTGTTGATACAACAGAAGATTGGTCATGGCGTGTCCTCCGTGCGCGGCCTTATCGATTGGGTTTAGCACAGTAACGCAAGCATGCAAGGTGTAACCATAACAGTTGGTCAGCAACTCAGCTGTACAGTACAAATCGATACAGCGCCGCTTGCCAAGCTTCTGCCGGCTATCGACAATCGGCGCATGTCACGTTATCGCCCCCCTCGCCGTCCCGGCACCGCCCTAATTACCGCCGCTGGCGCCGCCCGCCTGCAAGCTGAGTTGCATGAGCTATGGCATGTGCGCCGCCCGCAAGTCACCCAAGCGGTGAGTGAAGCCGCCGCCCAAGGCGACCGTTCGGAAAACGCCGAGTACACCTACGGCAAAAAAATGCTTCGCGAAATCGACAGCCGCGTGCGTTTTTTGCGTAAACGGTTGGAGGCACTAGAGGTGGTCGACCAACCACCGAGCGATACCGGCCGCGTGTTTTTTGCCGCTTGGGTGACGCTGGAAGATGAAAACGGTAACGAAAGCCGCTACCGCATCGTCGGCCCCGACGAGTTTGACCTGAAGGCAGGTTTAATCAGCATTGATTCACCGCTAGCGCGTGGCTTGTTAGGCAAGCCGCTCGATGCCGAAGTCAGAATTCACACCCCCACTGGCGAGCGGCTCTACTACATCACCGCTATCGACTACGAGACTTAACCCGGTCAACGCCGGCAAGGGCCGCACAAGCACCCCGCTACGCGCTACGCGCAGCAATTCGCCAAGCACAGGCGCCGCTTCGCGGCCATCCCACACCAAGTGATCGAAACTGTCGTCCGCGCATGCAGCCAGTTCAGCGGCACCCAGTGTTTGCCACTGCGCGCCATAACGCAGCGCTGCCAACTGCACATCGGCACGACTGCCGGCACAACTTAACAAGCGCGGAGCGGCCTGCACGCGACCAAGGGAGTGCTGCAAAAGACGGTAACGACAACGCGGCGAGAGCATAGTGAATTTCCTGTGAGCCGAGATACCGCTGGGTGCGGTGGCTAACACCGGACCAGCGCTTTAGCGGTTTTTGTAAAGCGCCCCGCAAGTTGCTGTTTAAATCGGCGCTGACAGCTACTTTAGGTAGCACTTTATGCTCGGTCAAGCAGAAAAAAGCCCGCCAACCAGGCTGTGTGAAAACGTCGCGAGCGCAGGCTAGGCAAGGCAAAAACAGGCGAAAAAGCGCAGTTTACGTGTGGTAAATACTCCGCACATCCTGTGCTCCGCCCTCGGGCCAGCTAAAGCTGTTCAAACCCGCCCCTGCGGGTTTGTGAGCATTTTGAGCCTGTTTTTAACGCCGCATAGCCAAGTGCAGTAGTTTTCACACAGCCTGCCACGGTGCACCGTGGCAGGCTTAATTTATAACTCGCAGCGTTTAAGCGCTGACTAAGCGCCCTTCGTCTAAGCGCCAGGCGTAATCCATCTGCGCGGCCAAACTGGTGTCGTGCGTGACCACCAAAAAGGCGGTTTTCAACGACTGACTCAACTCAAGCATCAGCTCTTGAATGCTTTTTGCGGTGTGCTGATCCAAGTTACCGGTCGGCTCATCCAGCAGCACCAACGCCGGTTGATTGATCAAGGCGCGGGCGATGGCCACCCGCTGCCGCTCACCACCGGAAAGCTCGGCCGGCTTATGCGAGATACGATGCTTTAAGCCGACGCGCTCTAACATGGCGGTCACACGACCACGGATATCCTGCATCGGCACTTTGGCGATCAGCAGTGGCATGGCCACGTTCTCAAAGGCGTTAAATTCCGGCAGCAAATGGTGGAACTGGTAGACAAAGCCCAGCGACTTGTTACGCAGCAAACCACGCTGACGCTCATTCAGCGCCGAGAGCTGCTCACCAGCCAGCCATACCTCGCCAGAGCTCGGCACATCAAGCCCCGCCAGCATATGCAGCATGGTGGTTTTGCCCGAGCCGGAACTGCCGACAATCGCCACCCGCTCGCCGGCTTTTAAGCTCAGCTCAACGCCGCGCAACACTTCCACCGCTTCCGGGCCTTCGTCATACGACTTGCGCAGTTCGACGCACTTCAACACCACATCATTCATAACGCAGCGCCTCCGCCGGTTGCACACGCGAAGCCCGCCACGCCGGGTACAGGGTCGCAAAGAAGCTCAGCAGCAAACCTGCCGAGCAGATCATCACTACGTCCGACAACAAGAGTTGCGACGGCAGATAATTGATGAAGTACACATCACTACTTAAGAACTGATGGCCGAGGAGCTTTTCCAGCGCGGCAATCCAGCTGGTGATATTCAGCGCGGCAATCACGCCCAACACACAGCCGATGGTGGTGCCAATCAGGCCAATCACACTGCCCTGCACCATAAAAATGCCCATCACTTGCGCGGGCGTGATGCCCAAGGTGCGCAAAATGGCGATATCGCCTTGCTTGTCGGTCACCACCATCACCAAGGTGGACACAATGTTGAACGCTGCCACCGCGATAATCAAAAACAGCAGCAAGCCAATCATGGTTTTTTCCATGCGGATGGCTTGGAACAGATTGCCGTGACTGCGCGTCCAGTCGCGCGGGTAGAAGTCTTGGCCTTCTAAACTGCGCGCTAACTCCCAAGACACGCGCGGCGCTTGGAACAAGTCTTTCAACTGCAAACGCACACCTTCGACTTGATTAGGCTTCCAGCGCTGGATGCGCGCCGCGTCTTCGACATGCACTAAGGCCAGCGAACCATCCAGATCGGCGCCGACTTTGAAGATACCCGCTACGGTAAAGCGCTTCAGGCGTGGGAATACGCCGGCTGGGGTGACAGAAGCTTCCGGCAGCACAAAGGTCAGCTTGTCGCCGACTTTAACGTTAAAGCGTCGCGCCGCCAGATCACCGATAACAATGCCAAATTCGCCGCTTTTTAGGTCTGCCAACTGGCCTGCACGCATGTGCTGGCTGATGATCGACACCTTGTCTTCGGCCTCGGGCAGCACGCCATTAACCAACACCGGCTGCACTTGGCCGCTGTGCGTGAGCATGCCTTGCATTTGCGTGAACGGCGCGACGCCGACCACTTCCGGATTGCTGCTGACTTTGGCCGCCAGCGCTTGCCAGTCCTCGACCGGCGTATACGACGTGATGGTGGCATGCGGCACCATACCGAGAATGCGCCCGCGTAGCTCACGATCGAAGCCGTTCATCACCGACAGCACCAAGATCATTACCAGCACACCCAGTGCCAAACCAATCATGGAACTTAAGGAAATAAACGAGATGAAATGGTTGCGCCGTTTAGCGCCGGTGTAGCGGATTCCGATAAACATCGGAAGCGGTCTGAACATGGATTTCTATCCCTGTGGGCATATTCCGGTAGCACGCCCTAAACTAGGGCTATTACACTGAAATGCAGTGACAAAACAGCGGGAGATTGTATGTCGAAATTAACCTCAGATGAACGACGCGATTTTTTTCGTGTGGCAGACACCGTGGCGTTGGAGTTCACCGCCATTGAAGATGCCAACGATGCCGATGAGGTGTTTAAGACATCGCCGCTGTTTCATTTGCTCGGCGAATTGCATCTGCTGGACTTCGACTCGCAGCACCTGTATCGCAACATCAATGAGCGCGATCGCACACTGGCCGCCTATTTAAAAATCATCAATAAGCGCATTGAGCTACTTGGCCAAGCACTGGCGCAGAGCTTCTTAGGCGGCAAAGGCCATCAGCAAGGGGTGACCCTATCCGAGGGTGGCATGGGCTGGGTGCAGCCCAAAGAAATTCCGTGCGGCCAATTGCTCGCACTCAAAATACTATTGCAGCCTCAGGCCATTGGCCTGCTGCTCAAGGGCGAAGTGGTTTACTGCAGCGAAAACACCCCGGGGCTGTATACCATTGGCTGCGAATTCAAAGACTTGAGCGAAGCGCAGCGTCAGTTACTGGCCAGGCACATCTTGCAGAAGCAAGCCAGCGAGCGCCGTGAAGAGCTTGAGCGCCATAAATCGTGAAGCCTCTGCGCATTGCCTTCACAGCGCTGGCCGTGCTGCTTAGCAGTGGCGCGCTGCACGCCGAAACCGTGCAAATTCCCCTAGGGCAACAAGGCAATCCCTTGATTGTGTTGCCCGAGCGCGGGCAAAGCCCAGCGAGCGTCAGCGCTCAGTTCGGCGAGCCCTTGCAGCGACGTCCCGCGGTGGGTAATCCACCCATCACACGCTGGGATTACCCGCAATTCAGTGTCTACTTTGAGCACGCTCATGTGATCAACACTGTGCTTATCCATGCTCCTCAACACAGCCAGCCCTAACCAACCATGACCATACTCGTTGGCCACCGCGGCGCACGCGGCGAAGTGCCGGAAAACACCCTACCCAGCTTTGTGCATGTGCAACAACTGGGCATTCGCCACGTTGAGCTAGACCTGCATCTGAGCCGCGACGGACAGCTAATGGTCATCCACGACCCGGACCTGCGCCGCACCACAGGCCGCCACGGGCGCGTCGATCATTGGCACAGTAGTGACCTTACCCAGCTCGATGCGCGGCGTAATGGCCCGCCATGCGCGCAGCCTTGCCCAATCCCCACGCTCGAGCAGTTGGTACTCGCTTGTGATTTCGATCATTGGCAGTGGGAAGTAAAAAGCGCCTCACGCAAGCGCTCACAACAGTTGGTGCAGGCCATCAAGCAACTGCACGACAGCCACAAGCTGCACGGCAAAGTCACCATCACCTCAAGCTCACGCAGTGTGCTGCGTGCAGCACAGCAACTGGCGCCGGAAATTCCTCGGGGATTCGTCGCCGAGCGTGCTTGGCTAGAGCCAATCAAAGTCGCCAAACGTTACGACTGTGCCTTACTGGTGCTCAACCACAAGCTATGCAGCCCGGCGCGCCTGCGGCACGCCAAGCAGCAAGGCTTGCACGTTTCGGTGTGGACGGTGAATCACGCCAAGGACATGCGCCGCTTGGCCAGCATGGGCGTCGACAGCCTGATTACAGACTTTCCCGGTTTGGCCATCGCCACGCTGCAGCAGGGTTAAGCAGCTGCTGCAGCGCGCGCTGCCCGACCAGCCCGGGAGACTGGTCGGTGCCGGTTAAAAAATCCGGTTCAAGCCATCCAGCGCCGCTACCCGGTAGGCTTCGGCCATGGTCGGGTAGTTAAACGTGGTGTTGACGAAGTACTTAATGCTGTTGGCCTCGCCCTTCTGGCTCATGATCGCTTGGCCGATATGCACAATCTCCGAGGCTTGGTCGCCAAAGCAGTGAATACCCAGCACTTCCATGGTTTCGCGATGGAAGAGGATTTTCAGCATGCCGACTGGCTCACGGGTGATTTGCGCGCGCGCCATATTTTTGAAGAACGCCTTACCGACCTCGTAAGGCACCTTCTCGTTAGTCAGCTCACGCTCGGTTTTCCCCAGCGAGCTGATCTCCGGAATGGTGTAAATACCCGTCGGCACATCATCGACAAAACGCCATGCATCATCGTTAACGATATTGCCTGCCGCTGAACGGCCTTGGTCAAAGGCGGCACTGGCCAAGCTCGGCCAGCCGATCACGTCACCAGCGGCATACACATTCTCGACGCTGGTACGGTAGTTTTCATCCACCGTCACCTGACCACGACCATTGGCCTGCAAGCCAATGTTTTCGAGGTACAGGTCCTGCGTATTACCGGTACGCCCGTTACACCACAAGAAGGCGTCAGCTTTGAGTTTTTTGCCGGACTTCAAGTGCAGCACCACGCCGTTATCGACACCTTCGACGCTGTCATATTCTTCGTTATGACGAATCAGCACGCCGGTGTTGCGCAGGTGGTAGCTCAGCGCATCGGAAATCTCATCGTCGAGGAAATTAAGTAGCTGATCGCGGGTATCTACTAAGTCCACTCGCACGCCCAAGCCACTGAAAATAGACGCGTATTCGCAACCAATCACCCCGGCGCCATAAATAATCAGCGAGCGCGGCGTGTGCCCCAAACGCAAGATGGTGTCGCTATCGTAGATACGCGGATGCGCAAAGTTCACATCCACTGGGCGATACGGGCGCGAGCCGGTGGCAATGATGATGTCTTTGGCGATCAGCTTCTCGACCACACCATTGGCACACACCACCTCAATGGTGTGTTCGTCGGCAAAGCTGCCTTTACCGCAAAACACATCCACGCGGTTACGCGCATAAAAACTGGTGCGCGACGACACCTGCTTAGCAATCACCCGCTCGGCGCTTTTCAGCACATCGGGAAAGGAGAACCAGCGCGGCTCGCCGATCTGGCGAAACATGCTGTTGGTATTGAACTGGATGATCTGCTTAACCGAGTGACGCAGTGCCTTAGAGGGAATGGTGCCCAAGTGGGTGCAGTTGCCACCAATTAGCGAGCTGCGCTCAACCATGGCCACTTTACGCCCCAGTTTTGCGGCATTCATGGCCGCGCCCTCACCGGCTGGGCCCGAACCAAGTACCACTACGTCGTAGTTATAAACCGCCATCCATCACTCCTTAATCAATCGCTGCAGTGTGCCGTGAGGCCAAAAACGCACCACTAGACCTTGGTCGCGTCGTAGCTCTGGGCCTGCTTATTCGACGTGTTAGCGCCGTCTGTTTTATTCGTTTCTTCACATTTGGTCATATCGCCACCGCAAATCGAGCACTCTTTCTCGATCCCCAGGTTGGCAATACCACCACAAGAACCTGCGATGGGTTTACGCCCCATCATCACGCCGACGGCCATGCCGGCGACGACCAGTAAAAACACTAAAAAAGTCGCTAACCAAATCATTTTTCAACTCCTTGCGCGGCATAGCGCTGTTGATACAGCGGCGAACCCTGCGCGGTAAAACCAGACTCAGTGCGCGTGACAAACAGCGCGGCAATTTGATGAGCCTTGGCAAAACTGTAGCCCTGTTCCGGGCCCAGCACCATGAGCAGCGTGGAAAGCCCGTCGGCCAACTCAGTGGATTCGTGCAACACAGTTACCGAAGCCAGATGGTGATCAATCGGTTTTTCCGTACGCGGATCGAGCGTGTGCGATAAGCGCACGCCATCTTCCTCGTAATAATTGCGGTAATCACCGGAATTAGACACGCCAATGCCATCTAGTGTGACCACTTGCTGAGCTACTCGCTCGTTATCGTGCGGCGCTTCGATGGCGATCCGCCAGGGTTGCGCCTTCGGCTTAAGGCCTTGCGCTTTAAGCTCACCGGTTGCTTCAACCAGATAGCGCTCGACGCCCATAGCCTGTAAACGCTCGCCTAGCTGATCAATCGCATAACCTGCCACGATACTGTTGAGATCAAGCTCTAAGGCAACAGCCTTACACAGCAGCTCTCCTTGCATGCTCAGCTGCTGATAGCCCATACGTGCTTTTGCCGCAGCTAGCTCATCGACTGTTGGGTGTTTAGGGCCTTGTGAACCCGGGCCAAACCCCCACGCCCGCAGTAACGGTTTAATCGTTGGCTCAAAGGCACCGTCACTCTGCGCAGCCAGCTGCAGCGCCGTGGCGGTGACATGCCGAACGCTCTCTGGCATGGCCATGCAACTGCCCGCAGGCAATTGATTAAAACGGCTTAACAGGGAGTCTTCACGGTAGGTGGAAAAGGCCTGATCAACCTCGGCCAAGTAGGCTTCCACCATGGCCTGCACCTGCTCAACCGGCGGAGTGCTGTTGGTCGCAACAAACTGCACCGTGTACGTGCTGCCCATGGTTGGGCCGGAAAAACGTTCTACCTGCTCGCGTTCAACGAAACAGCCCGTCAAGGCTGCCAGCAAGCTGACAGTCAAGACGGGCTGGATCAGAGCGCGGCAGCGGTTAGCCACCAAAGTCATCGAGAAGAATGTTCTCTTTTTCTACGCCCAAGTCGGTCAACATCTTGATCACCGCTGCGTTCATCATCGGCGGGCCGCACATGTAGAACTCACAATCTTCCGGAGCCGGATGGTCCTTCAGGTAGTTCTCGTACAACACGTTGTGGATGAACCCGGTGTAGCCCTTCCAGTTGTCTTCCGGTAGCGGATCAGACAAGGCCAGATGCCACTTAAAGTTCTCATGCCCAGCTTGCAGTGAGTCGTACTCATCTACATAGAAGGCCTCACGCATAGAACGTGCGCCATACCAGAAGCTGATCTTACGGCTTGAGTTCAAGCGCTTGAGCTGATCGAAGATGTGCGAGCGCATCGGCGCCATACCGGCACCACCGCCGATAAACACCATCTCCGCGTCGGTGTCTTTGGCGAAGAATTCACCAAACGGCCCGTACACAGTGATTTTGTCACCCGGCTTCAGATTGAACACATAGGAGGACATCTGACCCGGCGGCACGTCTTTGCCCGGCGGCGGCGAAGCAATACGGATATTGAACTTCACCATGCCACGCTCTTCAGGGTAGTTAGCCATGGAATAAGCACGGATAACGGTTTCATCGACCTTAGAGACATAGCGCCACAGGTCAAACTTGTCCCAGTCGTCGCGGAAACGCGGCTCAATGTCGAAGTCTTTGTAGTTGACGGTGTGCGGCGGGCATTCCAGCTGCACATAGCCACCGGCGCGGAAGTCGACGCTTTCACCTTCGGGCAGACGCAAAGTCAGCTCTTTAATAAAGGTGGCCACGTTAGGGTTGGACTCAACAGTACATTCCCACTTCTTCACGCCGAAGACTTCTTCCGGCACTTCAATCTTCATGTCGGCCTTAACCGGCGTCTGACACGACAAACGCCAGCCTTCGCGGGCTTCACGCTTAGTGAAGTGCGACTCTTCAGTGGGCAGCATTTCGCCACCACCCGACTCCACCACACACTTGCACTGGGCGCAGGTACCGCCGCCGCCGCAAGCAGAAGACAGGAAGATGTTGTTACCGGCCAAGGTTTGCAGCAGCTTGCCGCCTGCCGGCACGGTAATGGTGCGCTCGCCGTTGATTTCAATGGTGACATCACCACTGGAAACCAGCTTGGCACGCGCCATGAGGATGATCACCACCAAGGCCAAAACAATGGCGGTGAACATGCCTATCGCGAGGAAAATCTCATAATTGATCATGCGTTCATCCTTTACTTACAGCTGCACGCCGGAGAAGGACATAAAGCCCAACGACATGAGACCAATGGTGATGAAGGTGATCCCCAAGCCTTGAAGGCCATCAGGCACGTCACTGTACTTAAGCTTTTCGCGAATACCGGCCAGAGCAGCAATCGCTAGCGCCCAAGAAAAGCCTGAGCCTGCACCGTACACCACGCTTTCGCTGAGGTTGTAATCGCGCTCAACCATGAACAAGGTGCCGCCCATGATGGCGCAGTTCACGGTAATGAGCGGCAAGAACACACCCAAGGCGTTGTAGAGGCTAGGTACGTACTTATCCAAGGTCATCTCGAGGATTTGCACGATGGCCGCGATCACACCGATGTAGCTCAGCAAGCCCAAAAACGACAAGTCAGCCTCAGGCAGACCTGCCCAAGCCAGTGCGCCGTCTTTTAGCAAGTAGGTGTAGATCAGGTTGTTAGCCGGCACAGTGATGGTTTGCACCACCACCACAGCGATACCCAGACCAATCGCAGTTTCGACTTTTTTCGAGATCGCGATGAAGGTACACATGCCCAAGAAGAAGGCCAGTGCCATGTTCTCCACGAACACGGCCTTCACGAACAAACTAATGTAATGCTCCATTAGTAAGCCTCCTTATTGGACACTTGCGGCGCCATCTTGAACGAAGGCTGCTCCACTTGGTCTTTCTTCCAAGCACGCAAGCCCCAGATGAACAAGCCGATCAGGAAGAACGCCGACGGCGGCAGCAGCAGCATGCCGTTGGGCAAGTACCAGCCGCCATCATTGATGACGGGAAACACTTCGTAGCCCATCAGCTTGCCAGCACCAAACAGCTCGCGAATCACACCCAGAGCAATCAGCATCACGCTGTAGCCCAAGCCGTTACCGATACCGTCAACAAACGACAGCATCGGCGGGTTTTGCATGGCAAAGGCTTCCGCACGACCCATCACGATACAGTTGGTGATGATCAAACCAACGAATACCGACAGCTGCTTAGACAGGCTGTAGGCGTAGGCTTTGAGCACCTGATCAACCAGAATCACCAAAGAGGCGATGATCACCATTTGCACGATCATACGAATCGAGCTGGGGATCTGGCTGCGAATCATGGAAATGAACAGGTTGGAGAAGCCACAAACCAAGGTCAGCGCCACGGACATCACCAGCGCAGTTTTCAGGTTTGAGGTCACCGCCAACGCTGAACAGATACCAAGAATCTGCAGGCCGATCGGGTTGTTATTAAAGATTGGGTTTAGCAGTACTTCTTTGGCTGTCATTTTCGACATGATCAAGCCTCCCCAGCACGTAGCTTAGCTAGGAACGGGCCAAAGCCCTGCTCGCCCAGCCAGAATTTCAGCAGATTGTCGACGCCCACGCTGGTCAGCGTGGCGCCCGCCAAGGCATCTACCTGATGAGCCGCGTTCGGGCTTTGCGGATCTACGCCGCCCTTCACGATAGCCACCGCAAGATTGCCCTCGGCGTCAAACACGGTTTTGCCCGGCCACTGACCTTTCCACTTCGGGTTATCCACTTCACCACCCAAGCCCGGCGTTTCCGCGTGCTGGTAGAAGCCCATACCCACCACAGTGTTCAAGTCACCTTTAAGAGCAATAAAGCCGTACAAGGTTGACCACAGACCATAACCACGCACCGGCAGAATAACGGTGCTGGTTTGCCCGTCGGTTTCTACCAAGTAAACCGTGGCCAAGTTTTCTTGGCGCTTAATTTGCGCCAAGTCTTCGCCACCTTTCAGTACACGCGAAGCCTTAGGGTCTTTGGCGGCCTTGAACTGGTCATAGGTTTTAGCATCCACCGCATCGGTGAATTGACCCGTACGCAGATCAACCACTTTGGCAACAATCTTGTCGCCATAGAGCTTTTTCACTTCGCTGCCAGACAGGGCTTTGCCGCCATCCAAGCCTGCGATGGCCAGAATGCTGCGCTGCTTATCCAGCTGCTTGTTTTCCACTTGCGTGGGCTTAAGTGCCACAGCAGCACCGGCGACGAACACCGAGCACACCAGGCAGACCAGCAACGCCACCGTTAAGGTACGTGCGGTCGATTCCTTCTGATTAGACATTGCGTGCCAGCCTCCGCTTGATGTTGGACTGCATGACAAAGTGGTCAATCAGCGGCGAGAACAAGTTAGCGAACAGAATCGCCAGCATCATGCCCTCTGGGAATGCCGGGTTGACCACACGGATCAACACCACCATCAGGCCAATTAAGCCGCCGAAGATCCACTTGCCCGTGTTGGTCATGGAAGCCGACACAGGGTCAGTCGCCATAAACATCATGCCGAAGGCAAAGCCACCAATCACCAAGTGCCAGTACCACGGCATGGCAAACAGCGGGTTTGTTTCTGAGCCAATGACATTGAACAGGGTGCTAGTAGCCACCATACCGATCATTACACCGGCAACAATACGCCATGCGGCGATACGGCTCAGCAGCAGTACGCCACCACCGATCAAGATAGCCAAGGTGCTTACTTCACCCATCGAACCTTGAATGTTGCCCAAGAAGGCGTCCATCCAAGTGATGCCGTTAGCGACGATGTTTTCTACGCCGCCAGAAGCGCCCAAGCTCAACGCGGTTGCGCCAGCGAAGCCATCTACGGAAGTCCATACCGCATCACCCGACATTTGCGCTGGGTAAGCGAAGAACAGGAACGCACGACCAGTCAGTGCCGGGTTAAGGAAGTTCTTACCAGTACCGCCGAAGACTTCTTTGCCCAACACCACGCCGAAACTGATGCCCAGCGCAACCTGCCACAGCGGAATGCTCGGAGGCAGAATCAGGGCAAACAGTACGGAGGTGACGAAGAAACCTTCGTTAACTTCGTGCTTGCGGATAGAAGCGAACAGCACTTCCCAGAAGCCGCCGACGATGAAGGTCACCGCGTAGACCGGCAGGAAGTACGCCGCGCCATGCACAAAGCAATCCCACACACTATTGGGATCAAAACCAGCGAACAGGCCGATCAGGCCAAAACGCCAGCCGTCTTGTGCCGCCAGTAAATCCGGCTGAGCAGCGAAGATGCTGTTAGCTTGCGCGCCAATGTTGTACATGCCGAAGAACATGGCCGGGAAGGTACACATCCAGACCAGAATCATCATGCGCTTTAAGTCCAAGCCATCACGCACGTGGGCGGTTGTCTTGGTCACAGACGCAGGGCGATACATAAAGGTGTCTACGGCTTCATACAGCGCGTACCACTTCTCGTATTTGCCGCCCGGCTCGAAGTTATGCTCGATTTTATCGAGATAGGAACGTAGTCCCATGGATCAACCCTCCTTCTCAATGCGGGTCAGGTTATCCCGCAGAATCGGGCCGTATTCGTACTTACCAGCACACACGTAGCTGCACAGGGCCAGATCTTCTTCATCCAGCTCTAAACAGCCCAGTTTTTGTGCCATTTCGGTATCGCCAACCACCAGATAACGCAGCAGCTGCGTTGGCAGAATGTCCAACGGCATGACGTTTTCGTAGTTACCCACCGGCACCATGGCGCGCGGCGAACCGTTTGTGGTGGTGGTGAAGTTGAACTTCTTGCCGGCCGACAGCTTGGCCAAGAAGATGTTGAGCACGGAATGCTTCTCTACACCGGCACGCAGGTAGTGGAACATTTCGCGGTCACGACCTTCTTTCAGGCAAGACACCTGCACGTGATAGCGGCCCAGGAAGGCAAACGCACCACGGGCAGTACGACCGCCCAGCAGCGAGCCCGATACCACACGGTTTTCACCCGGCTGCAGCTCGCCAGCGGTCAGTTCGTCCAAACTCGCGCCCAAGCGGGTGCGCAGCAGGCGCGGCTTATCGACCACAGGGCCGGCTAAAGCGACCACGCGCTCAGTCCACAGCTGGCCAGTAGTGAACAGTTTGCCGATGGCAACCACTTCTTGAGCGTTCAGGAACCACACTTGCTTAGTGACGGTTACTGGGTCCAAGTGATGGATGTGCGTACCCGGCAAACCGGCTGGGTGTGGGCCAGCAAAGCTTTCGCTAGTTACACCGGCAACATTGCCACCAGGCACCTTGCTGCCTTCGCCTTGACACAGGAACACCTTAGCCAAGCGCGTAAGCACCTTCAGGCCAGACTCAAAGTCAGCCGCGTGCTCAGCCACTGCTACAGCAGGGTCGCCGGCCAGCGGATGAGTATCCACTGCGGTAACGAAAATAGAAGAAGGCACGGCATCAACCGCCGGGACCTTGTTGAACGGACGGGTGCGTAATGCAGTCCACAGACCGGAATTGATCAGATTGTCACGGACAGCTTGCGGATCAAGGTCAGCCAACTTAGCGGCGTCGTACTGAGCAAAAGTCTCTTGCTCGTCGCCTTCTACGTCGATGACTACCGATTGCAAAACACGCTTTTCACCACGGTGAATGGCGCTAACCACCCCCGCTGCTGGTGCGGTGTACACCACACCCGGTGTTTTTTTATCGGCAAACAATACCTGCCCGAGTTTGACGCGATCACCGACTTGCACCTGCATCGTAGGCTTCATGCCGTGGTAATCAAACCCCACGACACCTACGCTGCGCACGGGCCTAGCGGCCTCGATACGCTGTTCAGGTGCACCGGTGATAGGCAGATCTAAACCGCGCTTGATTTTTATCATGTGCCTAGCCTAACCACTGGTTATAAGAATTCTTGGGTTTAAGCCTTCATCAGGTCCTAAAAACGGGGCCAACACTGCTTTATAAGCCTTGATGATGGCGCAAACCCGGTTATAAATCGGGGAGATTATAAAGGCCGCACCCCTGAGCATCCACTCAAGCACTTGGTTTTTTTCAAGTTTTCCAAGAACGCCTCACGTTGGACGGGTCACTTTGCAGCACGTTATGCTCCAGCATAGTCACTAAGTCGAAGCTGAGCATGATCAAGTCACGGTTATTTTTTATCTCGCTATTTTCCCTGTACCTGCACTTTGGCCACCCTGCTTTTGTGTTGGCTGGCGACGGGGAAAAATCGGACAAACTAGACCACTCAGCGCCACTACAATTACACGGCGAATATTTGCTGGAATATTTGTGGGTCGATGTTTATCGCGCCGAATTATTCCTACCAACAGATTTTCACAGCGATGCACTAAGCCCCAGCGTGAGCAAATCTTTACAGCTCACCTACCTCTACCCGCTTAAAACCACCGACTTGATTGAAGCCGCTTGGCTAACCCTAGAGCGCCAGCACAATAAGACCAAGCTAGATGCCTTGCGCAGCGAAATAGACCGCCTACACAGCAGTTTTGAGCCGATCAAACGCGAGGACCGCTATCGACTTAACTACCGTAACGATAGCCAAACCCTGACCTTGCTATTTAATGGTCGCGAAGTCTTCCGCAGCCAAAACCCTGAGCTCGCACAGGTGTACCTAGGCATCTGGCTCGGCGAAAAAGGCTTATCGAAAGAACTGCGCAGCGTCTTGCTTGGTTTGTAAGCAGAAAACAAAACGGGGAGCCTAAGCTCCCCGTTTTATTGTGCATCTAAGCGAACTTAGGCCGGAAATGCCGGCGGGTTAACCCCAGCCATGTCTTCCAGAATACGCACGACCTGACAGCTATAACCGAACTCGTTGTCGTACCACACGTACAGTACAACGCGGTTGTCTTGGCAGATGGTGGCTTGACCATCCACCACACCAGCGTGACGGCTGCCCACGAAGTCGGTGGAGACCACTTCCGGCGACTCGGTGTAGTCGATCTGCTTGTGCAGCGGCGACTCCAGCGACATTTCGCGCAGGTAGTTGTTCAGCTCTTCACGCTCAGCGGCTTTCTCAAGGTTCAGGTTGAGAATGGCCATAGACACGTTCGGCGTCGGCACACGAATCGCGTTACCAGTCAGCTTACCAGCCAGCTCAGGCAGCGCCTTAGCCACGGCTTTAGCAGCGCCAGTCTCGGTGATCACCATGTTCAACGGCGCACCACGACCACGACGATCGCCCTTGTGGAAGTTGTCGATCAGGTTCTGATCGTTGGTGTACGAGTGCACGGTTTCTACGTGACCGTTAACGATACCGAACTTGTCGTTGACGGCTTTCAGCACCGGCACGATGGCGTTGGTGGTGCACGAAGCGGCCGACACAATCGCATCTTCAGCGGTGATGGTGTCATGGTTGATACCATGCACGATGTTCTTCAGGCCTTTACCCGGCGCAGTCAGCACTACACGCGCAGCGCCCGGGCACTTCAGGTGCAGGCCTAGGCCTTCAGCATCACGCCACTTACCGGTGTTGTCCACCACGATGGCATCTTGGATGCCGTACTGGGTGTAATCCACGGTCGACGGATCGTTGGAGTAGATCACCTGAATCTGGGTGCCATTGGCGGTGATGGTGTTGTTGGCTTCATCAATGGTGATGGTGCCTTGGAACGGGCCATGCACAGAGTCACGACGCAGCAAGCTGGCACGCTTAACCAAGTCATTCTCAGCGCCTTTACGCACCACGATGGCGCGCAGACGCAGGCCTTCGCCAGCACCGGCTTTTTCGATCATGATGCGCGCCAGCAGGCGACCGATACGGCCAAAGCCGTACAGCACAACGTCGGTGCCTTTGCTCGGCACGGCGCCTTTCTTGCCAGCCACCGAGGCCAGTTCGTCAGCCACAAACTGCTCAACCGACTTGCCCGCACCAGAAATCTGGTACTTAGCCGCCATGCGACCCAGATCTACCGAGGCAGCGCCTAGGTTCAGGTCAACCATGGCTTTCAGAATTGGGAAGGTCTCACGCACAGAGATTTCGCTGTTGTCGATTTGACGACGAGCAAAACGATGCGCTTTGAGGATGGCGATCACCGAGCGGTTCACCAGGCCACGACCACAAATGGACGTCACCACATTATTATTGCGGTACAGCTGGCCAATCAGCGGAATCATGGCCTCGGCCAATTCTTCGCGTTCGATCCAGTCGTTGAGACAGGCTTCGGGCTTAACAGTCACGGCAACACCTTTGTTTCAGGTACAGGGAAATAAGGGGCGCATATTATGACCAGCCAAGCCCTTACGGGCAATCGCTGACGACCTACGGCCATTTCGTCACGCCGTTAACTGCGCGCCTGACTGCACAACTTGCCTGCTTGGCCGGTCAATCAAGCACTGCCTTAGGCTACAATCGCCCCCTTTTACGCTGGAGACCTCGTTGTGTGCGCACTGCGTTTACCCGCGCTGCCTAAGCAAGGCAAACAAGTCTGGAGCAACCTGCAAGGCGCCGCCCTGCCCCTGGCGTTGGCGCAAAGCGCCGAAGCGAACCATTGCTTTCACCTGCTACTGACCAACGATAGCCAGCAAGCCGAGCAGATTGAGCAAGAGGTGGCCTTCTTCGCCCCGGAGCTGCCGGTACTGCGCCTGCCCGACTGGGAAACCCTGCCCTACGATCTCTTCTCGCCGCACCAAGACATCATCTCGCAGCGCTTAGCCACGCTGTTCCGCCTGCCGCAAGTCAGCCATGGCTTATTGCTGGTGCCGATTAGCACCGCGCTGCACCGCCTGCCGCCGGCCAGTTACGTCAGCGGCCATTGTCTGGAGCTAAAAACCGGGCAAAAGCTCAACCTCGACGGCATGCGCGAGCAGCTGGAAGCCGCCGGCTACCGCTGTGTCGATACCGTGTACGAACACGGCGAGTTTGCCGTGCGCGGCGCGTTGCTCGATTTATTTCCGATGGGCAGCCAAACGCCGATTCGGGTCGATTTGTTTGATGATGAAATCGACACCCTGCGCACCTTCGACCCTGAAACGCAGCGCAGCCTCGACAAGCTCGACAGTCTGCGCTTGCTGCCTGGGCGAGAGTTCCCGGCCAGCAAAGAAGCACTCTTGGGCTTTCGCTCGCGCTTTCGTGAACGCTTTGATGTGGATTTTCGCCGCTGCCCGCTGTATCAGGATTTATCCAGCAACCTGATTCCCGCCGGCATCGAGTACTACCTGCCGCTGTTTTACGAGCAGACCGCCAACCTGTTCGACTACCTGCCGAAAAACACCCAGCTATTTACCCTGCCGGGCGTCGAAAAGGCCGCCGAACAATTCTGGCGCGACGTGCGTAATCGCTATGAAGACCGCCGCCACGACATCGAACGCCCCATCCTGCCGCCGCAGGATTTGTTTCTGCCGGTGGAAGACTGCTTCGCCGAATTAAAACGCTGGCCGCGCTTAACCTTAAGTTACGACGACGAGCCCAGCACCGTAGGCGTCGAACGCATCGACTGCGCTGCCCCGCCAAGCCTGCCGGTAGAGGCCAAAGCCGAGCAGCCGCTGGCCGCTGTTGCCGCGTTTCTCGCTAACCATGCGGGCCGGCATTTATTCATTGCCGAGTCGCCCGGCCGCCGCGAAGCACTGTTGGAACTACTAGCCCGTATTGGCTGCAAACCTGTGGTGATCGAGCATTGGCTGGACTTTTTAACCAGCCAACACAACAGCGCCATCTGCATTGCTCCGCTGCAAACAGGCTTAGTCAGCGACTCGCTGGCGATCATCTGCGAAAGCCAATTATTTGGTCAGCGCGTTGCACAAAGCCGCCGCCGCGAACGGCGCAATGAGGGCGGCGACAACCTGATCAAAAACCTCACCGAGCTGCGCATGGGCGCGCCGGTGGTGCATATCGATCACGGCGTGGGTCGTTACCAAGGCCTGACCACCATTGAAGTGGAAGGCCAAAGCACCGAGTTCTTGCTGCTTGAATACGCCGACGAAGCCAAGCTGTATGTGCCGGTGGCTAACCTGCACCTCATCGCCCGCTACACCGGCGCCGATGATGAACTCGCCCCGCTGCACCGTTTAGGCAGCGAGCAATGGCAAAAAGCCCGGCGTAAAGCCGCCGAACAAGTGCGCGATGTCGCCGCCGAACTGCTGGACATTTACGCCCGCCGCGCCGCGCGCAAAGGCTTTGCCTTTAGCGACCCCGCCGAAGATTACCGCCGCTTTGCCGAAGGCTTCCCCTTTGAGGAAACCCCCGACCAGCAGGCTGCTATCGACGCAGTGATGCAGGACATGACCCAAGCCAAACCCATGGACCGTTTGGTTTGCGGTGATGTGGGCTTTGGCAAAACCGAAGTAGCGATGCGCGCCGCGTTCACCGCCGTGCACAGCGGCAAGCAAGTGGCGGTGCTGGTGCCCACCACCCTGCTCGCCCAGCAGCACTACAACAGTTTCCGCGACCGCTTTGCCGATTGGCCGGTAAAGGTCGAGCTGATGTCGCGTTTTCGCTCGGCCAAAGAAGTCTCCAGTGCCGCGCAAGCGCTGGCCGAGGGCAAAGTGGACATCATCATCGGCACCCACAAGCTGCTGCAGGAAGACGTGCAGTTCGCCAACTTAGGCCTGTTGATCATCGACGAAGAGCACCGTTTTGGCGTGCGCCAGAAAGAACAGCTCAAAGCGCTGCGCAGTGAAGTGGACATTCTCACCCTCACCGCCACGCCGATTCCACGCACGCTAAACATGGCCGTGTCGGGTCTGCGCGAGCTGTCGATTATCGCCACGCCACCGGCACGGCGTTTGTCGGTGCGCACCTTCGTGATGCCGCAGAACAAGCCGGTGATCAAAGAAGCCGTGCTGCGTGAACTGCTGCGCGGCGGGCAGGTGTACTACCTGCACAACGAAGTGAAAACCATCGAGAAATGCGCCCAAGAATTGGCCGAGCTAGTGCCCGAAGCGCGGATTGCCGTGAGCCACGGGCAAATGCGCGAGCGCGATCTTGAGCAAGTAATGGGCGACTTCTACCACAAGCGCTTTAACGTGCTGGTGACCACCACGATTATCGAAACCGGCATCGACGTACCCAGCGCCAACACCATCATCATCGAGCGCGCCGACAAGTTCGGCTTAGCCCAGCTGCACCAGCTGCGCGGTCGCGTAGGCCGTAGCCATCACCAAGCCTATGCCTACTTGCTCACGCCTGATCGTAAGCAAATGACACCCGATGCCGAGAAGCGCTTAGAAGCCATCGCCAATGCGCAAGATTTGGGTGCCGGCTTTGTGCTGGCCACCCACGACTTGGAAATTCGCGGCGCCGGTGAGCTGCTCGGCGATGGTCAGAGCGGGCAGATTCAAGCGGTGGGTTTTAGCCTGTACATGGACATGCTCGAGCGTGCGGTGAAAGCCATCCGCAAAGGCGAACAGCCCAACCTAGAGCAACCGCTGGCCAGCGGCATTGATATCAACCTGCGCATTCCGGCATTGATCCCAGAGGACTACCTGCCGGATGTGCACAGCCGTCTGATCATCTACAAGCGCATTGCCAGTTGCGACAGCGAAGAGCAGCTGCGCGAGCTGCAAGTGGAAATGATCGACCGCTTTGGCCTGCTGCCTGAGCCCACCAAAAACCTCATCCGCCTGACCTTGCTCAAGCAACAGGCCGAAGCACTGGGCATCAGCAAAATCGATGCAGGCCCGCACGGCGGACGTATCGAATTCAGCGCCAGCACCTGTGTTGACCCCCTGACGATTGTGAAACTGATCCAAGGTGAGCCGGCGCGCTATCGTCTTGAAGGCGCGACCTTGCTACGCTTCACCTCGCCGATGAGCCGCCCGGAAGAGCGCTTCAATGCTGTTGAAGCGCTGCTCGAACGTCTGGCCCGCTCTGCTAAACCCAATAAGGACTGATTGCCCATGTCGCTGCTGCGCACCTTGCTTGTTCTTTCCACCCTGCTGGCCGCCCCAGCTTTTGCTCAATCGCTGTACCAGATTGAAGTGCTGGTGTTTCGCCAAGCGCAACCGCTGTTGGCCAGCCAGCCAGTGAGCGATGCCTGGGCCGATGGCGCGCAAGCCGTGCGACCGGACATGGAAATGACCCCGATGCTGGTTGGCGAAGCCGACCGCCTGAACAACCCGGCCAATGGCTATCAGTTGCTGATGCAAAAAAGCTGGAAGCAAGCCGTGAGCGCCGAACCAGCCAGCGTCAGCATTGGTGGCGGCGACTTGCAAGACGGTCACCAGCCGGTAGAGCTGAAGCTGGATTTGCGCAAAGTGAATTACATCGATGCCGGCGTGGATTTGTGGGTTAACCACTTCGCCGACGACGGCCTGCTGGCCGCCAGCGAGCGCCTAAAGCAAGAACGCCGCCTGCGTTACAAAGAGCTGAACTACTTTGACCACGGCAGCATTGGCCTGCTGATTCGCGTTAGCCCGCTGTAAGCGCCCTACGCGCGTTACTAAAAAAGACTCAGGCGCCATTGGGCGCCTGAGTCTTTTTTATGCCGGCCGATTTAACCGACGCGCAGCATTGGCGCTTGTTGCCAAGCCCCGCTGAGACGCCGCCAACGCCTTGCCCAGCGAGTGGCCGACTGGCGCAGCAGCAAAGCCGCCAGCGGCAAGGCCAACCACAACCAACCGTGCAGCGCCTGTTGCCACGCCGCCGCCAGCAAGCCCAGCAATAGCAGCCCACCTAACCAAGGGCGCATGCCACGCAGCAGGCTGCTCAACAGCAGCACACCACGCAGCGAGGCTCTTAATACCGAGCGCAACAGCGGCCGTGCTTCACGCCCGCCTTCAGCCGGCACGGCTTGTTCACGCTGCAGCTCGTAACCCTGCGCGGCCAATAGCGCCGGCAAGGTGTGCGGCTCAATACCGCGCTCCAACCATGGTCGCACCACGCTTAAACGCAGCGCCCAGCCTTGTTCGGCCAGTTGAATAGCCATCAGTGGCGCACGCTGAAAGCGCGCGGCCAAGTCATTCAGCCAATGGCTGTGCCACGTGGTGGCGCTGGTGTTAATCAGCAGCACATCCGCGTTGTCATCTAAGCCATCGACCGGGCGCTGGCCGGCGCTTAACCAACGCACCGGCAACTGGCGAAAACCCGGCTGTTGCAGGCAATCGGCCGCCAGCACGCTGGCATCGTCTGCGGTGGTGCTATGCAGCAGTAATTGCCACTGCGCCCGCGGGTAGTGCCATAAGCGCGCCTTATCTAAGCCCGCGACCACATGCTCCGCTTGTCCGTGCAAGGGCCAATACAGCTGCACACTGAGGGCTTTTGCGGCGGCACTGGGCAGCACAGCGCTGGGTTGCAGCAACGCTTGTACACAGCGCTGCTGCAAACGCCATAACACAGGCGGCAACAGCAATAAGCCAAGGGCTAGGCCTGTGCTGAGCAATAAGGCGTTATGCCAAGTCCACATTGCTAACTCCTGCAGCGGGCTTGCCCGCTCGTCAGCCTGAACAGCCCGCCCGCAAAGGGCGGGACTCACACTTCAGCATAGGCCTTAGTGCAGCGCTTGCCTTGTTTAACCGCAAAAAACCTATGCGCCCCACGCCGCCTGAAAGCGCTCGCGCCAGCAGTAGTAGAGCATGGCGGTTTTCTCCGGCATTTCGACTAAGCCCTGCGGCTCGTAATGCAGTCGCTCGGCCAACACGGCATAGGGTTTGACGCGGTGATCGGGCTCGCCGACCACTTTCTGCGCCGGTGTCGCAGCAAAAATCAGCTGGGTCGTCACCCGGATGATCGCCTCGGCATAGCCTTGGCCCACCCGCTGCGGCTCGCCGATCAGCAAATGCCAGCCCCAGTCATGTTCATCGGCCGGGTAGAACTGCGCCAAACGATCACGCGGGGCGTGGTAGATCTCGGTGTAGCCGATATCCACACCATTAACGTTGACCAAACACAGGCGGTGGTGGTCGTCGGCCAGCGCTTGAGCAAAATGCTCGCGCAGCGCTTCGATAGGCTTATTCAGTTGCCACTGCTCGATCACGTGTTCGGTGTTCATCCAGCGATGCAACAGCGGCAAGTCACGCCCTAGCTGCACCGGGCGCAGGCTCACCACATGGCCACTGGGCAAATCGGCGCGGCGGTAGTAAAAATCTTCCCGCGCTAATAAGCCCGCTGCTGGCTGCTCGGCGCCTTTGGCCTGCCACGCCGTTAAAGTGGATGGGCTGATGGGGTTTAAGATCGGCGCCAACACATCCGGCACCGGGCGTTCGGCATCATCGGCATAACCTTGAGTGAACAGGCGCACGCGGTTCAGGCAGACCTTTTCAAACAACGGGCGCTGCAAGTCGAACAAAGCAATGCGCTCGGCCAGTTCTGGATGCGCTTGGTGGTAGTCGGCCACCGCCTGCTGCGCTAGCCGCCAGAAACGCAGTTCGCTGATGCCCAGCAGCTGGGTAATGTTGGACAGGTAGCGGTAATGCACCACGAACAGGCCAGTAAAGATGAAGTGGCCAAGCACCTCCGGCGGGTGGCGCAGCAGCACCTTGCCTAAGGCATCCGGCAGGTTGGCCAGCTCGGGGAAGTCTTGATCGATCAGGTTGATGTCGTCGATAAAGTCTTTCAGCACCAAGCGCGTGGGCACGCCGTTCTCGTGGATCAGCAAGGTATTTTCGCCGTGCGGCGAGAACACCAAGCCAAAGCGGTACAAGCTGTGCAGCAGCGGCGGCAAGCACACGGCAAAGTAGCGCGCCAGCCAGGCTTCGCTGGTTAAGCCGCTTTGTGCAATGAGGCTGGCGAGCAGCGGATAGCCTTGCGCATCTTCATGCACCAGCGCGGCTTGGGTGATGGCCTGCTCGTGCTCGGCCAAGAGGCTATCGACACTCTCGCGCCACAGGCAGCCAAACAGCTCGCGGAACTGGTACGGGCTGCCCACGGTGGCCTCGTAACCCACATGCGGCACGTTGACGCTGGCAATCTCGCGCAGCATGACCAGGCCATAGGCTTTCAGCTGCGCATCCTGTCCTAGGTTATCGGCCAGCCATTGGCTGAGTGCCGGAGCCAGCTCGGTGCGCTCGCCGGGCAAGCCGCGATACACCGCGGTGTTCAGAATCGACAGCGGCAGCTTGATGTGCGGCTTCTGCGGCGCCTCGCGGTTGGCGAAGGTACGGATCGACTGCAGCGGCTGATAACGCTCAGGTGCCTCGCCCAGCCAGATCAGTTCGCGCTGGGCAATCTCGCTGGCAAACGAGCCGATCAGCCAGTTATCCCACTGCCAAGGGTGCACCGGCAGCCACAGGTAATCCTCGGCTGCCACGCCGGCCTCAGCCAGCACAGCGGTGAAGCGCGCTTGGCAGTCGGCATCCAATTGCGCATCCAGCAGAGCTTGCTCGCTTAAGCCATTAACACCCTGCCAGCGCGCGCGTTCACGTTTTACCGCCACCCACGGCAGAGCCAGCGGCTCGGCGCATTCCGGGGCAAAACGACGATAGTCGGCGTAGGAAAAGCCAATCCGCCCTTTGCTCATCACAATCCACGGGTGGCCGCTCAGGTGCCGACATACCTCAGCATCTTCGCTCTGAATCAGCTCGGCACTGCTCGGGCGCGACAAGGCGCGCAGGTGCGCATCGGCCAACCAGGTATTGCTCAGCTCGCGCTGCAGGTAGGTCAAAGTGAAGGGGCTGATGCTAATCACCGCCGCCAGTTCGCGAATGAACAGCAGCAAATCCCACGCCGGCTCGCCATCGCGCAGCACGCTGCCGGGGGCCAGCTGCCAATGGCCAAGCTGCTGTTGGCGAGCGGTAAAGCGGTAGGTGGCCGCCGGCAGCACCACGGCCCATTGATCTTGCTCCAGCGGATTGGCGCTGAGCACTTCTTCGTAGAGGAATTCGGCCAGGCACTTTTCCACCAGCGCACGACCGGCAGCGTGCCAATCGGCTGGATTCAGCACTTGGCCAAGGTGTTGCGAGACTTGCGCCTCGGGCAGCAGCATGGGGGCATTCATGGGGTTGGTTCTCCTACAGGCGGGGGGCGGCGCGGCGCGGCAAACACCCCGTAATGAGCGATCACAAGTGTGAGCAGCAGCAAGGCAGCGGCTGCGATAAAGGGGCTCGCCAAGCTGTAGCCGGCGACCAGCGCGGCGGCCAGCAAGGGGGCCAAGAGTTGTGCGAGGTTCTGCACCACGCTGGCTAAGCTGTATTGCCAGTGCACATCGTCACCGGCGCCTTCAAACAGGTGCAGCTCCAGATTGGCCTGCGCCAGCAGCAACGTAGCGCCAAACAAGGCCCGCGCGGCCAGCAAGGCGGCGTAACTGTCGGCCATCGCTTGAGCGAGCAAGGCCAGCGCCATCAGCGCCACGCTGACGCTAAAACCCACGCGGCGCAGACCGCTTTGGCACAAGGTGGGCACCCATGGCATGCATAACAGCACCATCACCGAAGGCAGAAAGAACGCCACCGCCGCCGGCCAGGCCTCTAAGTGCAACTGTTGCTGACTGAACAAGGTGAAGTACGGGCGCACCACGTTGCCGGCCAAATTGAACAGCAACACGGCGGCGGCAAAGGCCCCCACAGCACGCCAGGTCCAAACCCGGCGCCGTTCAGCACTGGGCGTAGCGGCTTGCCGTGGGCCTCGGCGTTTCAGCACAAAGGCGCACAGGACGATTTGCAGCACATCCAACGCCGCAGCGAGCATAAACAGGCGCAGCGGGTTATCCAGTTGCAGCAGCCAGGCGCTGGCGGCTGTCGAGCTGATCAGCGCCAAATGCACGGTGGCCTGCACCCGGCCAACCACTTGTGCCTGACCGCGCTGGCCGCTGAGTTCGATCAGCACGCTGTAGAACAGCAAGTAGCTGCTCTTGCACAGCAGCAGCAGCACCGACAACACCACGAACTCATCGAGGCTATCGACAAAGGCGCACAGCAAGGTGAACAACGCTGCCCCGCCCTGCCCGATGATCAACAGCCACATGGGCTCGAAGCGCCGCGCTAGCAAGCCCCACAAGGGCGCGCCGATCAGCACGGTAAGGCGGCACAGGGCGATGTAATGGCCGCTGACCTCCAGCGCCTCGACACCGAACACGCGCTGAAAGAACTGCGGCCAAAACGGCGACAGCAAGGTTTCGGTAAACACAAACAGGAAGCCGCACGCCAATAAAGTGCGGCTTACCCAAGGGCTGATGCCCGCAGCGCTCACGCAGCCACCCCAAAGCGCTGGAAGGCGCTCTGTTCAGGCAGGCGATAAGCAGCACGGCCCAGCAGCTGGTTAGCGATGTGCGCGGCACGAATCGCCCCTAAGCCCAAATCGGGCGCGCCCATGCCATGGGTATGCAGCTCGCCGTTTTGCACAAACAACTGCCCCGGGCCTTGGTGGGCCACGCGGTAGTCGCCGTCGATCTGCAAGCGCTCGTGGGTATCCCACTGAATCGCCCCAGCCAAGCCTTGCAGACACTTCGGCAGCTTGTGCGCGTAGCCCGTGGCGGCGACCAGCGCGTCGACCTCGCGGGTAAAGCTGACTTGCTGCTGACGATGCTGGAAGGTCAGGCGCAGACGCCCAGCGCTGGTGCGTTTGGCAGCAGTGAGTTCGCAGTGACCCATCAGCTCGGCTGGGGTTGGCGCGCCGCCGACGGTGCGGTGATAGAGCAAATCGAAGATCTCGCCAATGGTGGCGAAGCTGATGCCCTTGTAGAACAGCCCTTGATTGGGCAGCAGCTGGTCTTTAAGCGGCTGCGGCAACGCTTGGAAATACTGCGTATACGCCGGGGTGAAGTGCTCCAGCCCCAGTTTGGAATACTCCATGGGCAAAAAGCCCTGCGCGCGGGTCAGCCAATGCAGGTCGTAATGGCGCTTGCCGTGGCGGTCTTCCTGCTGTTCGAGCAGGGTTTGGAACACCTCGGCGGCCGACTGCCCGCTGCCCAGCACCAGCACGCTGTCCGGCGCTTGGCCGCTTTCTAGGCGCGGCAAGAAGCGCGTGGCGAACTCGGCGCTGTGCAGTACTTGCTCGGGGTGCGCCAAGGCCAATTCACGCAGGCAAGCCGGCAAGTTCGGCACCGAGCCAGTACCGAGCACGATATGCCGCGCATATTCCACCCGCTGCTGAGCGCCATGGCGCACTTCCACACGGTACAGCTCGCCTTCGACGCGTACATCCAGCACTTGGTGGGCAAAGTGCAGACTCGGCAGCTGGCCCGCTACCCACTGGCAGTAGTGGTTGTATTCGCGGCGCGGGGTAAAGAAGTTCTCGTGGAAATAGAAGTGGAACAGCCGGTCGTGCGCTTGCAGGTAATTCAAGAAGCTGTACGGGCTAGTCGGGCACACCATGCTGACCAAGTCGGCCATAAACGGCACCTGCAAGGTGGTGCCGGGCAGCAGCAGGCCTTCGTGCCAGTTGAACTCGGCCTTTTGTTCGAAGAAGCAGGCATCGATGTCCTGCTGGTCAAGCAGCGCGGCCAAACTCAGGTTGAACGGCCCAACGCCAATGCCGATCACATCGCGGATGTTAGTCATGGTTCACCTCATAAAGCGGGTTGTGCAGCTCCACGTAGACCGATTGGCTGGTCAGCGGCGCGACCAGTTCGTCGATTTGGGCAAGACGGGTCAGCAGGTTGCCCTTGTAGGGCAAGGTCGGCGCGTGTAGCACCGGCGCCAGCAAGCTGTTGCCGGGGTAACGCGCATCCAAGGCCGTCAGCGCAGCACGCAATTGGCCGAGCAAAGCGTGCTCATCAGCCAGGCCGCTATGGCCCAGCGCGTTGATCAGGCCGAACACCGTGTTGTGGAAGAAGTAGTAGTGAAAACGCTCATCGACGAAGCTCTGCGGGCCGACCGATTCCGCCGCGCCGCCCAGCTCCGGGAGCAGCTCAAGCACGCGCTGGGCGCGCTCTTCGATGTAGTAGAAGCCCTGGTTATCGCGCACCCAAAAACGCGCCGGCCAGAGGTTTTCTAGCTCTAGCAAGGTGTTTTGCTGGTGCGCCTCAAAGGCCATGCCGTATTCCAGGTACAAGGTCAGCATGGGCTCGACCGCCACGCGAATAAATGCGGCAAACCACTGCTCGGCAGCCGCCTGCGTGCTGATGCCTTCGCGCTGCGCCAACTGCGGCAGCAGCTGCGAGAAGCGATTGCCGCGCTGCAGCGGGTGATCCTGACAGAGCATGGCCATACAGCTGACTTGCGCCTGCACGGCAAACGGGTTGTCACGCAGAATGCAGGTGGCCTCATCCAGCACTTGGCCGTCGATTTCCAGCGTCAGCCAGGCCGGGTCATTCACCGGGCGCAGGGTCGGCAGACGTTCTTTTAACTCGTCGCCCAGCGGGCCTTGCCACAAGCGACAACCCAGCTCGCCGCGCAGGCATTCGCGGAACAGGTTGATGCGCACCGAGTTGGTGATCGCCACCGACAGCGAGCACTTGAACATCCACGGCACACCGGGCGCAGCCAAGGTGCGGATCGAGCTGGTCGGCCACAACGCCGGGCCCTGCTCGCCTAAGTCGAGCAATTGGCCTTGTTCGATCAGCGCGGCAATCGCCTCACGCCCAAGCAGGTGGCGTGCTTGCCATGGGTGCAGCGGCAGCACATCCCAGCTGGGGTTTGCCGCCAGCAAAGCCGCCGCACGCGGGCTGACTTGCCCCGTCAGCCAATCGCGCAGTTGGCTGCTGGGGCTGCTCGCCCACACGCCGTGCTGTTTAACCAAGCCCGGCGCCAGCAGCCACCAATGCAGTTGGCAACGCCCCGCCGCCTCTGGCGAGTAAGCGGCCAGCTCGCTACCGGTAAAACCGTTGCGGCTTTTCGGCGCTGGGTGGGTTTGATGGCCGATCAGCAGGCCTTGCTCAGCACGGAAGAAATCCAGCTCAGGGCCATACAGCTGGGCAATATCGGCCTCACGGCTGCTGATAAAACCACGCATGTTTTGCAGACTTTGCAGGCACAGGCCGAGGATATCCGCCGACTCCGCCGGCAGCGCGCCGCCTTGGTAGCGCTCGGCCAAATCGCTGAGCAGCAAGCTGAACAACAGCGCCGCCGGCAAAGCGCAGTAGCCGCCATCGCCGATACTGAATACCGCCTCGCCAATGCGATGTCGCCCCGTGGGGCTGACATAACTGAGCGGCACCCACACCGGTTGCGCCAAGGGCTGCAAGGTCAGCGCCATGCAATGCGTGGTGGCCAAGCGGGCCGCCAGCGGTGCGGGCAGTTCGCTCACCGCCTGCACAGTGCCTAAGCCTGTTTCACGCCAATAACAGTTCAACAACGCCTGCACACTCAGGCGTTCGGCAGCATCTTTAAACACAGGAAACCTCACGTTCGCCGACCTTGCCCTTGGCCAAAGCACACAGGGCGTCCAACACCGCTTGCAGATCAGCCAAGGTGGTCAGCGGGTTGAGTAGGGTCATCTTGATAAATTGCGCACCGCGCAAGCGCGTGGTGCTGAGATTGGCCAAGCCGCGCTCAAACAGCTGCTGGGCCAAGTGCCGATTGAGTGCATCGAGCGCAGCGGGGGTTTCACCGCCGTGGCCACGGTGACGCAACAGCACGGCATTGAGCTGCGGCGCAAAGCCCAGCTCCAACTCCGGGCGCTGCTGAATATCCGCCGCCACTGCTTGAGCCAGCGCCACGCCATACTCGAACATCGCCGCCAACTCGGCGCGGCCGACGCTACGCAGGCTCAGCCACAGTTTTAGGGCGTCGAAGCGCCGAGTGGTGGCCAGCGACTTGTAGACCAGATTGGGCACGCCGTCGGCTTCGTCTTCCAGCGGGTTTAGGTAGTCGGCATTCAGGCGCATCAGGGCAAAGTGCGCCCGATCGCGCAGCAAGAACGCCCCGCAGCTGATCGGCTGATAGAACTGCTTGTGGAAGTCCAAGGTGATCGAATCGGCCCGTTCGATACCGGCCAAGCGCGGCTTGAGGCTGTGCGACAACAGCGCCGCACCGGCCCACGCGGCATCCACATGCAGCCACAGGCCATGCTCGGCGGCCAGCTCGGCCAGCTCCGGCAGCGGGTCAATCGCCCCGGCGTCGGTGGTGCCGGCGGTCGCAAACAGCGCAAACGGTCGCTCACCACGCGCCAGGCTGGCGGCCAAGGTGTCGCGCACTGCGCGCATGTCCATGCGCTGGTCTGCGCCTACGGCTACCGGCAGCGCCGCTTCGGCGCCTAAGCCTAGTAGCGACAGGCTTTGCTGCACCGAGAAATGCGCTTTCTCCGAACACAACACGCGCAGCTGCTGCGCCTCAGGCGGCAGGCCGTGCACGCGCACATCGCGGTTAAACGCGCGCTGGCAATACAGGTCGCGCGCCAACAACAGACCCATCAGGTTGCTTTGCGTGCCCCCGGCGGTGAACACCCCATCGCCAGTAGCCGGCAGGTCAGCCAACTGCACAAGAAAATCGCACAGTTGTTGCTCCAGCACGCTGGCCGCCGGGCTTTGATCCCACGAGTCCAGCGACTGGTTGGCACTGGCCAACAAGACCTCGCCAACCTGCCCGGCCTGCAGCGTGGGGCAATGCAGGTGCGCCACACAGGTGGGCTGATGCACCCGCACGCTGTTGGCCAACAGCAGGCGCCCGGCCTCGTCGGTGACTTGCGCCAGCGGCACGCCGTGTTCCGGGCACATCGGCAAGCGCGCCAATTGTTCGGCTAAGGCTTGCGGGGTAATCCCCGAGTAAATCTGCGGCGGCGCCAACAAATGCTCATCCACCGCCTGCAAGGCACCCTGCATATGCTGCTGATAAGCCTGACGACTGGCGGTGCTGGCTGCCAACAATAGACTCGCCCACTGTGGGCGCGGCTCGGGCGTGCTCATGCCGCCACCGCCAAAGCCTGTTCGGCAGCCACGATGGCGGCCTGCAAGCGCTCCAGCAGCAACGCTAGTTCGCTGTCGCTGATGATCAGCGGCGGCAACAGGCGCACCACTGCGCCGTGGCGACCACCTAACTCGAGAATCAAGCCACGGGCAAAACACTCCTGCTGGATACGCTTGGCCAGCTCACCAAACGCCGGGTAGCTGCCCAGGCGGTTCGCTGCCTGCCGCTTATCGACAATCTCTACGCCCCACATCAGGCCGCGCCCGCGCACTTCGCCAATGCAGCCCACGCGGTTTTGCAGCGCGCGCAATTGCCCGCCCAGCTGCTCACCCTTGCGCTGCACTTCGCTCAAAAAGCCCGGCGCGGCAAGGGTTTGCAAGGTCGCCAAGCCAGTGGCCATGCCCAGCTGATTGCCACGGAAGGTGCCGGTGTGCGCGGCGGGCTGCCACACATCCAACGCCTCGCGGTAAGCCAGCAAGGCCATCGGCAGGCTGCCACCAATCGCCTTGGACATGACCAGAATATCCGGCACCACACCCGCATCGTTGCAGGCGAACCATTGCCCGGTGCGGCCGATACCGGCTTGCACTTCGTCGATGATGAGGAGGATGCCGAGCTGTTCGGTGATCGCACGAATACCCTGCAACCAGCGGCGCGGCGCCGGAATTACCCCGCCCTCGCCTTGCACGGCTTCGAGAATCAGCGCAGCCGGACGACACACGCCGCTTTCCGGATCTTGCAGCAGGTGCTCGACGTAATGCAGCGCGGCGTCGATACCCGCCTCGCCGCCCAAGCCGAACGGGCAGCGGTAGCTGTACGGGTATGGCAAGAACTGCACGCCCGCTTGCAAGGCGCCCAAGGCCTGTTTGGGGCCGAGGTTGCCGGTCAGCGCCAGCGTGCCTTGGGTCATCCCGTGGTAACCGCCGGAGAAGCTGCACACAGTGCTGCGCCCGGTGACGGTTTTCGCCAGCTTAATCGCCGCCTCTACCGCATCCGCACCCGAGGGGCCGCAGAACTGCAAACGCCCTTGCGCCAGTTCGCCGGGCAGAATGCTGCGCACCTGCTCACAGAAGGCGTCTTTCAGCGGCGTGGTTAAGTCGAGGGTATGCAGCGGCAGGCCGGCCGTGAGGGTGTCCTGAATCGCTTGCACGACGCTTGGGTGGTTATGGCCCAGCGCTAAGGTGCCGGCACCGGCAAGGCAGTCGAGGTAATCGCGCCCGTCAACATCGGTCAGCCAGCAGCCTTGCGCCTTGGCGATGGCCAGCGGCAGTTTGCGCGGGTAGCTGCGCACGGACGATTCCATGCGAGCTTGACGGGAGAGGTAGTGTTCGTTGGTAAAGCGCGTCGGCAGGTCGCTGACGCAAGCTGGGGCAGACATGGCAAGGCTCCGCTTTTGCATGTGATTTGCGGATGCGCATGCTAATTGTTCTCATTTGCGATTAACACCGGTATTTTTTGTGGACTTTATTTTTCCTCGACTACCCCACAGAAAATCTTCAGCGCTGCACGCTAAGGCTGTTAGCCAATAGGTGCAGCGCAGCCTATGTGTGAAAACGGATTAATCCGCGAGAAACTCCGCCAATACAGCGCGCACATCACCCATGCCCTGCTGCAAGGCTTGTTCGATCATGGCCATAGTGATCGGCCCCGGCGCCTTGCCGGCAGCAGCATTCACCACCAGCGCCAACGCGGCATAGGGCAAGCCAATCTCGCGCGCCAACACAGTTTCTGGCATGCCGGTCATACCCACCACGTCACAGCCATCGCGTTCCATACGGGCTATTTCTGCCACGCTTTCAAGCCGTGGGCCTTGGGTACAGCCATACACGCCATGCTCGCTATGACTACAGCCACACTCGCGCAGCGCCGCAATCAAGCGCAGGCGCAGGGCTTCGTCATAGGGATGAGTGAAGTCGACATGGGTGACATGCTCCATGTCGCCGGCGAAGAAAGTGTGCTCGCGGCCCCAGGTGTAATCGATGATTTGATCCGGCACGACGAGCTGCCCGGTGCGCATATCGCGGTGAATACCGCCAACCGCATTCACCGCCAGCACTGCTTCGGCGCCCAATTGCTTTAGCGCCCACAAGTTGGCGCGGTAATTCACCTGATGCGGCGCGATGCGATGCGGATGCCCGTGCCGTGCCAAAAACAACACCTCACTGCCGGCGAACTCACCTTTGATGATGTCCGCCGACGGCATGCCGTAGGGAGTTTCTAGATTGATGGCCTCACGAATCGACAGACCCGGCAGCTCTGTTAAGCCGGTACCACCAATGATTGCGTAGCTTGCCATTGCCCTCTCCTTCTCAGTCGATTAAACCAGCGGCACGTAAGCGCTGGACGGTCGCCAGCCAACGCGGCGTCTGCCGGTAATCTTCAGCATAGGCGCTGGCGCGCATGCGTGTGAGCACCGCCGGCTCGCTAACCTGACGTTTTTGTAAATGCTGCAAGGCTTCGATAGCGCCGGCGCGGTCATTACACACCAACACCATGTCGCAACCGGCGTTCAGCGCGGCATCGACACGCTGCGCCATGCTGCCAGCCACGTGGGCGCCGGCCATGCACAGGTCGTCGCTGAAAATCACCCCACTAAAGCCCAGCTCAGTGCGCAAAATGTCTTGCAGCCACCGCGTGGAAAAACCAGCCGGCTGGCTATCAACCTGCGGATAAATCACATGCGCTGGCATGATGCCGTCCAAGTCTTTGGCCAGTTTGGCAAACGGCACGAGGTCTTCGGCGCGAATCGCCGCAAGGCTGCGTTCATCTTCGGGAATCGCCACATGGCTGTCGGCCTCAGCCCAGCCATGACCGGGGAAGTGCTTGCCGGTGGCAGGCATGCCAGCACAGCGCATGCCGCGAATAAACGCTTCTGCCAGCTCGGCAGCGCGCGCACCGTTGGCGGCAAAGGCCCGGTCGCCAATCACTTCACTACGGCCGTAGTCTAAGTCCAGCACTGGGGCAAAGCTGATATCTAAACCAATGGCGAGCATTTCCACCGCCATCAGCCAGCCACAGTCCTCAGCCAGCGTTAGGCCTTCTGGCAGCGCATCGAAGCGGCGCATGGCTGGCAGACGGCTCACGCCGCGGCGCAAGCGTTGTACGCGGCCGCCTTCCTGGTCG
This sequence comes from Atopomonas hussainii, assembly GCF_900109735.1. GTDB lineage: Bacteria > Pseudomonadota > Gammaproteobacteria > Pseudomonadales > Pseudomonadaceae > Atopomonas > Atopomonas hussainii. Next base: position 47,828 of record NZ_FOAS01000008.1, on the reverse strand, counting down.
ATGGCCAAAATCAGCTCGGGGCGCTCGGCGCGAATCTCGCGGCACAGGGCACGCACCTGCTCAGGGCTATCGATATTGCGCGCGAATAAAATTAACCCGCCCACTTCGGGCTGGCGCAGGAGCTGACGGTCCGCCGTGGTTAAAACCGTGCCGGCGATATCCAGCATCAATGAGCCTTGCATTGCACATCCTTAAGCAGCGCGTTTAGCGCTAACTGATCGAGCGGATGTTCGGCCAAGAACACCCGACAGTTATAGGGGGTCGCCGCAAACAAGGTGAGCATGTCGCGGTTATGTAAGCGAATACAGCCATGCGATTTAGCCACGCCCATAGGCTGACTATCCGGCGTGCCGTGCAGATAGATATAGCGATGAAAAGTGTCGCAACCCGGGCCACGATTAAAGCCGTGTTCCAGCCCGCATAACCAGAGAATACGGGTGAGAATCCAGTCGCGCTCAGGGGCGGCTTGCTCAAGCGCCGCGTCGAGGATTTCCCCCGTCCAACGCCGGCCACGCAGCACCGCGCCCAAAGGCAAACCATCACCAATCCGTGCGCGAATGCGGTGCCAGCCGCGCGGAGTTTTGCCGCTGTTGTTAGCTTCGCCAATACCGTTGGCGCCGGTGGACACGGCGCACTGCCACACCAGCTGCCCGCCTTGATAGGCAAACAGTTGCTGGTGAGTCAGGCAGATATGCAGAAAATCGAAACGGGCTGTCATGGGCGCCAAGCTTAGCCCAGCGCCCTACCGTCAATAAAGGCAGCTTGTTGGCAAAACCGCTGGGCGCGGCCGCTGATCAGCACAACGACTTATTTGCCACGCGTGCGTGGGCGCAATTGCGCGGCGACTAAGGCCTCATCAGTCAGCGATTGCGGCGCCCGCACGCCAGCGGCCAAGAACGGCACCATCAGGCGCATCACCTGCTCGACCGAGGTATCCACGCCGTAATCCGACTCAGCCATGGCGCGCAGCGCCTTGATGCTCGACATGCTGAACGAGGCAGCACCGAGCATAAAGTGAATGCGCCAGAACAACTCTAACGGCGGCACGCGGGTGGGCGTGGTTTCCAGCAGCATTTCCATATAACGACGGAAAACGCGGCCGTAGACTTCTTCGAGGTATTTACGCAGATGCCCTTGGCTTTGGCTAAACGCCAAGCCGAGCAAGCGCATGAAGATCACCAAGTCATCGCCGGAGCGTGGCTTAACCGCCAATACTTGGCTGAGCAGCGCCTCAAGCATGTCTTCCAGCGTAGGCTTGTGGCCGTTATTACGCTGCGCTTGGCGGCGATCTAGCTCGCGCTCAAGGTTTTGACTAAAAGGGGTAAGAAAGCGCGAGAACACCGCCTGAATGAGCGCTTTCTTCGAGCCGAAGTGATAATTCACCGCAGCCAAATTGACGCCCGCTTTGCTGGTAATCATGCGCAGCGAGGTTTCCGCAAAGCCCTTTTCAGCGAAGAGCAATTCAGCGGCATCGAGAATCCGTTCAACTGTTTCCGACTGGGCCATGAGATAGTCGCCTGACAAACACTTGTTTGAAACATACGTTTCAGCCAAGAAACTTGTCAAGCGAACAAATTATTGCTTAGCGTCAAGTTATTAAGTGAAGCGCTGCGCAGGGAGCCAAGTCACATTTTGCGCGCTGAATTAATGGCTTTGCTCGATGCGACCACCGGAACGCAACAAATAACCGGCGCCCACTTCACAGATCAGCGCGTCACGCTGCACCGCCGGCAATGCGTTTAAGCCACCGCGCAAGGTATACGCCTTAAGGCCCAGCTCACCGAGTAAAAACACCGCTGTTTCGCTGCGCTTGCCGCTATCGCAGTAGCACAAATAGGTTAGCTCAGGATTGAGCAAACGCGCTTTAAGCCGCAATAAATGCAGCGGCATATTCACCGCACGGTGGGCATGACCTTGCTCGTATTCGTCTTGCAGACGCACGTCCAGCCACTGTGCGTTTTGCGCAAGAAGGCGGATAGATTCGCCAAAGCTAACGTCCGCCACCATGGGCGCACGTAGGTAGGCGATGAAGTTTTTCTTATCCAGGCGCAGCAGCAGGCTGTCTTCCAGCAAGATTACCGTGGCATTGCGCGGCAACTCACTGAGCAGCGCCTCTTCACCAAAACAGGCACCCTCGCCCAGCTCGGCTAACACTTGTCGGTCGGAGTCGCTGTCGCGAATCACTTCGGCACGGCCACGGCAGAGGAAAAAACAGCAATCGCCCAAGTCGCCTTGCACAATCACATTGCTGCCAGCGGGCATTTCTAGTCGCTGCATGCTTGCCAGCAAGGGCCGCACATTCGCCACCGGCACACGGCGGAACAAGGGTGAATGCAACAGGCTTTCTAGCCACTGCTGGCTTTCCCCGTCGGCCTGCTGCAACAGCAGGTCTTGGTAGGCCTCACGCCAGCTAATCAAACGATCGAGCTGCGCGCTATCCAAGCGTAAGTAGGTGATATCGGTGACCGCACGCGCAGTGTGCTGACGCGGCACTGTCGGCGATAGCGGATGGCAGCCGGGCAGCGAGCCGGCCATGACGATTTCGCGTTGCCCCTGTGCATCCAAGAGCTCAACTTCGCCGGAAAGCAGGTAGTAATGCTGCTGATCGCAGTCGCCTTGGCGCAATAACGCCTGCCCGGCGAGCACGCTTTCAATGCGTAGCGATGGGCGTAATTCGCGCCACTGCGCCTCGCTCAAGGCATTCAGCGGCACTAAGCTGCGCAGTTGTTCCGACTGGAGAAAATCCAAGAGATTCGCCTTATTCAAGCTGCCACCTCATCCAGTCTAGGCCAGTTGGGCGTGGCGCGGGTTCCCTGTAGGCCGCCGGTATGGATGAACACCAAACGACTCCCGCGAGCAAACTTACCGGCGCGCAACATCTGGCGCAATGCCATTAGCGCTTTGCCGGTGTAAACCGGATCAAGCGGGATTCCCGTAGCGCACTGAAAGGCGTTTACAAAGCTCAGCAACTCGTCATCAACCCGGCCAAAACCTTGCCGATGCGCATCAACCAATTGCGGCTCCGCGCGCAGCGTTGCCGCCAAATAATGGCGTGGCACGGCCAACAAACCCCACACCGGCGTTTTGCTCTGTGCCTGCATGCCCAACCAAGTGGTGCCAGTGCCCACAGCGGTAAAAAGCGCATCGCAGCCAGCCCAATCCAGCGCCGCCAAGCTGGCCTCAAGTAGCGGCATTATCTGCCCTGCGCCTTGCTGGCCAAGCACACCATCGCCGCCTTCGGGCACCCACACGTAGTCGGGGTACTGTTGTTGCCACTGAGCCACAAAAGCCGCGTGTTGACGCTGCCGATAAGCCTCACGCGTTAACCAGTGCAACGTTACGCCTTGCTGTTGTAAGTCGTTAACCGTGGGCGTGTCTTGCGCCGGGCCACGCATTAGAGCCACCACAGAGAAGCCGCCCAATGCTGCGGCGCCTGCCAAGGCATGCAGATGATTAGAGTGCGGGCCGCCCAAGCTGATCAGGCCGCGTTTGCCCTCACGCTGCATCTGTTCGATATACGGCTGCAATTTAAACCACTTATTGCCCGATACCTGTGGGTGCAGCTGGTCTAAGCGCAGCATCGCTAGCTGGCAACCGGCTTCGGTTACCCAAGGCAGCTGCACCGGCTGTAACGGGCACTGATTGGGCAAACTGAAGGGCATTAACCGACCGTGCGCAGGGTGACATCCTGCCGGTGCCTTGAGCAGCAGTTACTCTGCCCTGGCACAAAACGGCTGGGCTGATCGACGCGATCTAAGGTAATACCGCAACGATCACCACCGGGCAGCCGTGCATCGCAAGCTGGGCTTTGGTAATGCGCTAACCACTGGCGATAGGTGCCCTCGTTTACGAAGCACTTCGCGGCGGCATAGGCCATGGGGTTTTCTTGGTAGCGCGGCATATCCGCCAGCGGAATCGTTAAATGCCCGGCGCCGGGGTGGTAAGCAACGAACACCACGCCCATGTCGGTCAGGCGCTTGAGCAGCTGCTCGGGGCCGCCGGATGACAGTTCATCACAGCGCTTACGCAGTTGCTGCACGTCGTGTTGCAGCTGGGCTTCTTGCTCGTTGCGGTAGGCCAGCTCGACATCGCGAATCGACACTTGCTCTTGTACGTCAGCCACTGCTGCGGCGATTTTATCGGCCAACTCTTGCTCAAACTGTTTACGCAGCAGTTCGACTTCGCCCTGCCCGCTGCTTTGCAGCGCCTGCATTTGCTGCGTCATTTGCTCGCGCAGACGCTGTGATTGCTCAGCCTGCACATTGAGCTTTTGCTTCAGGCTGGTATTTAGCGCCTGCTGTTGCTGCAGCTGCTGATGTAGCTCGGCTAGCTCATGCTGCAAACCTTTCTGCAGCTCACTTTGCGCCAGCTTAAAGCGGGCAATTTCTTCTTCATATTGCTGCTTAAGCGAGGTCAGCTGCAGGCGCTGCTGCTTGATCATTTGCGCGGATTTTTGCCGGTATTCCTGCTCCATCTGCTCGGCTTGCGCCTTGAGCTTGGCGGCATCTTCTTGGCCGGCACGCCACTGGTCTTCCGCTGCCATTTGCAGGTTGTCGGGGGTGAACACCGGCGGCATGTCGTCTTCGACCAGAATACCGAGGTGATTACGCTTGGCGGCATCACGAATCAGCAGCAGCTCGTTATGCTGCGGCGACAGGTCTGGATCCCAGAGGTGCATTTGGTGCCACGACACTGGGCACTGGCTTTTGCAGGCCAAACGAATCGGCCCGGCACCTAGATCGGGGCCACGGCCGGCACGCTCGGCCAGATGGCGCAGCGGAATATTCCAACCGCGGTCGGCGCCGCCGTTTTCATCGAAATCGATAATGAAGGTGACGACAGCGCGCACCAGCAAGCGAGGGTTGATCAGCACATAAGCCGCGCGCATTTCTTTATCGGCAAATTCGGGCATGTTGACGACACCGTCGAGCAACGCCTCGAACTCGGGATAAAGCATTTCTTTATTGACGCCGCGCTCATTAAAAAACAGCACGGCCTCAACGATTTGCGGCTTCTTTTGCATCCGCCTGAAACTCCCTTGCATCAAACCCTTGAACTAGAGCGCCGGCACGCGCCATCTGGGTTTTTGATTTAGTTTCAGTCTAGGGGAAAACAAACAATCGACAATGTGACCGACTTAGCAGCCAACCGCCCAGCGGCGACGAATAGCCCAAAGCCAGTACGTTTTGTGATCTTACCCACAGTTTAAGCGGCGCTGGCGCTCGTGCAGTGCCTCAATCGCCCACCGGGCCTATGGGGTAAAACACGCCACTGCTCCAAACCCCAAGCCATGGCTGACCGTCGATCTCTTGCGGCACGGCCAGTTCTACCAGCTGATAAAACACGCTGCGGGCAATTAAAGCGTCTAGGTTGGCGCGCACATGCACATAGGGCGCCGGCTCTTGCGTGGCTGGATCTAGCTCGACGCGCAGCGGGTGCTCTGGGCCGGCGACGGTTTCATCGTCGACATTGGTACGAAAGGTTAAAACTTGCGCTTCGCCCTCGCCGCTCGCGGTGAGCTCGACAGCCACAAACGGCGCGTCATCGACGGTGATACGCACCTTTTCAACCGGGGTAACCAGATAAAAGCAGCCGTCATCATCGTGACGCAAAACGGTGGAAAACAGCCTGACCATAGGTTTACGGCCAATCGGCGTACCCAAATAAAACCAAGTGCCGTCACGGGCGATACGCATGTCGATATCGCCACAAAAGGGGGGATTCCACAGGTGTACAGGCGGCAGGCCTTTTTTCTCGCCTTTTGGAATTTGCGCCAACAGGTCGTTAGCTTTACCCGAATCGCTCATTTAATCCTCCGCAAACCCCAGCAAGCGGCGTGCATAGTCGGTCAGCGGGCGGCGCAGCAGGTCTTCGGCATCTTTATCGTAAAAAGTCAGAAAACCGCCGCGACTCTTGATCCGCGCTGTATCCACCAAGTAGCCGGTGCTGGTTTCAATCAACATCAGGTGCAGGATGGCATGATCGCGGCCAATACGGGTAAATTCTTCGCGCTCTTCCCACTCTTCCCAGTTGCCGATGTTTTCTTCGGCACTGGCAAAGCGGCCATAGAGCAAATAATGCGCGCCGAAGCCTTTGGCCTCTTGCAGGGCCTCATCCAGCCCTAAGGGGCTCCGCGCGCGGCGCACTTGCGGAAAGTACTCAACAAAGCCCTTAAACGCCTCTTCCGCCACCACATTGGGCCGCGCATAAGGGTGGCCAACGGGCACGAAATGCCCCTGTGCGATGTAGATAAACGAGCTGGGTTGCAGCACCCAATTGGCGCGGCGCTGGGTTTTGAAGTGTTCGAGAATGCCGACATCGCGCAAGTAATACACGTTGTGATCGTACAAGTCGGTCGGTTTCATACAGCCTGTCAGCAACAGGCAGCACAGAAGCAGCAGACGTAAAGCCATGAGCGTAACCGCGTCAGTAGTTTGTCAGTCTGAGGGTTTAAGCAGATTCCGCGCCATTACAGGCCGCGCTGCCACTCCTGACGCAAATGCGCCTGTTCAGGATGCTCGATGGCTTGGCGCACCTGCGCCAGCAAGCGCGCTTTATCGGCGCCGAGATTGCCCTTGAGCACCAGATAGTTAGACGCGTGATCGCTACGGAATACCGTGTCGTTCAGCTCTAGGGGGGCGAGCATCTGCTCGACTTCGTTAAACAGCTGCGCTTGATTCAGCGGCGCGAAGTCGGGAAATTGCTCGCGCAGGCGCTCATCCCCCAGCGGAAAGCTCACCACCAAGGTGGACAAGTATTCCGGCTGCGCCTCGTTCATCAACAAGGCCGAGTTGCGGGCATGCTGCGCGCTCAGCGCTTGCCCGCCGAGGCCATTGAGAATCATCACCGAGCGAGTAATGCCTGCCTCGCCGAGCTTTTGCAGCGCATCTAAGGTGCTGGCGTAGGTTTCGCCTTTGTTAACCCGCGCCAGCACCTCGTCGTCACCGGACTCCGCGCCCACATAGGCCATTTTCAAGCCGGCATCGGCCAACTCTTTGAGCTCACTGACTGACTTTTTGCGCAAATTGCGCGGCAGGCAGTAGCTGGATACCCGCTGCACTTGCGGCATGTGGGTGCGAATGGCGTCGAGAATCGTCAGCAAGCGTCGGGTTGGCAGCACTAAGGCGTCGCCATCGGCCAAGAAGATGCGATCAACGATCAGCTGCTCACCGCAGCGACGAATTTCTTCCAGCACCTCGGCTTCGTCACGGGCGCGGAATTTCTTCTGCGGCGCGGTGTACATCTCGCAGAAGGTGCATTTATTCCACGAGCAGCCATTGGTGACCGGCAGAATCAGCGAATACGCCTCACTCGGTGGGCGAAACACGGGCTCGACGTAACGAATCGGAATGCCTTGCACGCTTAGTCCTTACTCGGCACTTTTGTTGGCGGTGTCGGCGTTTTCGCGGCGACGCTTATTGCGGTTACCCATGCGCACGCCGATGTCCATCAAAAACTGGAAGAAGGCTTCTTCATCGGCAATCCCTTCGCGCCACAGCGGCGAGTGGTAAAGCGATACCGCGCCTTGCACTAAGGCCCAGGCGGCCATGTAGTGGAAGTACGGCGGCACGTCTTCGAGCTTGCCGTCCGAGATGCGGCTCTTGATCAGCTCGTGGACTTTTTCAAAGTTGGCACTGCGCACTTTGCGCAGTTCGGCGAGCATTTCTGGCACTTGGTTGCTTTTCACCACTTTTTCTTCAAAGCGGTCAAACAAGCGCGAACGCTGCGGGTCGCGGATGCGGAAGGCAAAGTACTCGCGCGACAGAGACTCTTGATCGCGGGCGATGTCTTCCGAGCTGAACAGTTCAGCCAGTTCGCGCTCGTAGTCGAGCAGCAGGCGCAGATAAATCTCCGCCTTGGAGCGGAAATGCTTATAGATGGTGCCTTTACCGATACCTACAGCATCGGCAATCATTTCAACGGTCACGCTGTCTTCGCCTTGTTCTAAGAACAGGCGCAGGGCGGTATCGAGGATTTCTTGTTCGCGGCGACGAAATTCGCGCAGCTTGCGGGATTCTTTCTGCATGAAGAGTTACGGCTAGTGAGCAGACAAAGCGCGCTATTATGCCAGTCTTTGCGCAAATTGCACGGAGCCCCCGACCATGGGTCACTTTGCGAACGAATTTCCTCAGGCCGACCATATCTGTTACCTCAACCACGCCGCAGTCGCCCCTTGGCCGCTACGCAGCCAGCAAGCGGTGGCGCAATTTGCCGCAGAGAATGTCAGCCTCGGCGCCACCCACTACCCCGCTTGGCTGAAGGTTGAGCAGTCGCTGCGCGAACGTTTAAAGCGCCTGCTCAACGCGCCCAGCACGGGCGATATTGCGCTGGTGAAAAACACCTCCGAAGCCCTCTCTTTTGTGGCCTTTGGCTTGGATTGGCGTGATGGCGATGAGGTGGTGATTAGCGATGAGGAGTTCCCCTCTAACCGCATCGTGTGGGAAGCCTTAAGTCGCTTTGGCGTGCGCGTTAAGCAAGTCAGCCTGCAAGGCGAGCAGCCCGAACAAGACCTGATTGCCGCCTTAGGCCCGCGCTGCCGGCTGCTGTCGGTGAGTGCCGTGCAATATGCCAGCGGCTTAAAGCTCGACTTGGCCACCTTAGGGCATGCCTGCCGCGCCAAGGGCGTGCTGTTTTGCGTGGATGCGATTCAACAACTCGGCGCGCAGCCGATGGATGTGCAAGCCTGCGCCATCGACTTCGCCATGGCCGACGGCCATAAATGGCTTTTAGGCCCCGAAGGCTTGGGGGTGTTTTATTGCCGCAGCGAGCTGCGCGCCAGCTTAACGCTGCACGAATACGGCTGGCACATGCTGGAACACGCCGGCGATTACACCCGCAGCGAATGGCAGCCCGCGCGTAGCGCCAAGCGCTTTGAATGCGGCAGCCCGAATATGCTCGGCGCTTATGCCTTAGAGGCCAGCCTGTCGCTGCTCGAAGAGGTCGGCATAGCGGAAGTGGCTCGGCTCATCGATGAGCGTGTCAGCTATCTACTCAGCGCGCTGCAGAGCATCGCGCAGTGCCGCGTCATCAGTGCCACTGCACCGGAACGCCGCGCGGGGGTTGTGACCTTCAGCACCGGCGAGGAAAACGCCGCCGTGCATCGCGAGCTGATGCAGGCGGGGGTTATTTGCGCCCATCGCGGCGGTGGCGTGCGTTTCTCACCACACTTTTACACCGCGCAAACCACGCTCGATCAGGCGCTTAAACAAGTGAAAAGCATAGTGGCCAAAGGCTAGAGCCGTTGCGACTCAAACAGCTGCGATCTATTACCAATCCATCTTAAAAACGCTGGAAAAACCAGCTATCTGGCCAATACTTAAAGTCACTGGTGCGCGGCATACCCCCCCAAGTGCCCGGCCAGTTTTAGGTACCGTGGATCGTGTACCGTTGTTTCACTCCTAATGGTCTTGACCCGGATTCATCCCCCAGAACCCGGGTTTTTTTTATCCAGCGAAAACCCGCCAACGCACTTTGACCATCTGCGCGGCGGCATACAGCAGGTACAGCGCAACCAGCGCTAACAGGGCAAACTTCAGCAGCGCGCAATCGCGGGCGACGATCACCCAGCCTTCACGCACCTCGCCAAACAACAGACGCGCCAGGGCGTAATTTTCCAGCGCATCCAACAAAGCCGCAGCAATCGGCACCCAGCTCATGGCCACGCTTAAGCGCCCTTGCCCTTCGCCCCAATAGGCAAAGCGCGAACAGGCCAGTGACAAGGCCAAGGCGTACAGCAGCAAATAGAGGTAATCGAGCCCCAAGCCCAGCGCGGCGTACATGCGCCCCTTCTCACCCCACGCCACCTGAATGGCCAAGCTGGCATCAAGGCTTGCCGCCAGCTCAAAGTCGATAATGCCGCCGGGCACTGCGTCGCTAATGAGCGGCTGATGCACCCAGCGCATAATCACCAACATGCCCAGGGCCAGCGCACACAAGACGATAAAGGCACGGGTATGCCAGCGTGAGGGTATCCAGATCAGAGGGTGCAGCATGGACGTTCCTGTCGTTGTTCTTGTTGGTCTACGCCAACCATAGCAAATGGCGTAAAAAAACCGGCTTCTTTGGAAGCCGGTTTTTCCTGCCTTGCAGCGCTGCCTAGCTGTTTAGCCTTGCGGCAACAGCTTGCCGTTTTCGACCGGCAGCTGGTCGGAGGCTGGCTTTTGCGTCATGTAGGTGGTTTTTACCTCACCGTCGTAACGGTATTTGACGTTGTAGCCCACCACTTTCTCGCTGGTGTCGGTCACCGTGTGGCAGCGCTGTTCGGTGGTGGTCACCGTGTCGCTCTGCTGCATGTTTTCTTGCACTTTGTTACCGGCATAGCCACCGGCTACTGCGCCGGCCACGGTGGCAATTTTTTTGCCGTTACCGCCACCGACCTGATTACCCAACAAGCCGCCGACCACCGCACCGACGGCCGTACCGGCGATTTGGTGTTGATCTTTAACCGGCGCTTGGCGGGTGACGCTCACTTGCTCACACACTTGGCGCGGCGATTTGCTGGTTTCCTTCACCGGCTCAACGGCCAACACTTGGGCAAAGATGGGCTTTGCCTCCGGTGTTATGGCAGGTACTGCAGCCGCTGCTGGCGCCTCTGGCGCGCGATTGATCACATAGCTACCAATCGCTGTGCTGGCCGCTACGCCCAAAGCACCCAGCGCCACACCCATTAGCATCGACTTATTCATGACTGACTCCTGTGCATACCCTGCTCATGCAGGTTACGTATAGGACGTCGGCAGGGCGCAAGCGTTCCCAGCAAGTTATCCGCTTTGCTAGCCAGTTCGCACTCTTGCGCCCTGCCGTCATGCCGACGCTGTTATGCCGCCGTGGCCCACTTAAGGCGTAGCGCCTCAGTCGCTGCTTGCATATTGCGTAGCGCCTCTAAGGTTTCTGGCCAAGCGCGGGTTTTTAGCCCGCAATCGGGGTTGACCCACAAGCGTTGCAGCGGGATCAGCTCGGCGGCGCGTTCCAGCAAGGCTTGCATCTCGGCCACCGTGGGTACGCGTGGCGAGTGAATGTCATACACCCCTGGGCCAATCTCGTTGGGATAGGCAAAGCCACGGAAGGCTTCGAGCAGTTCCATTTGCGAACGCGAGGTTTCAATGGTGATGACGTCGGCGTCCATCGCCGCAATCGACTCAATCACGTCGTTAAATTCGCTGTAGCACATGTGGGTGTGAATCTGCGTGCTGTCCTTAACGCCGCTGGCGGTCAGACGAAACGCCTCGGTCGCCCAGTGCAGATAACGGCCCCACTGCGCCTGACGCAGCGGCAAACCTTCGCGGAACGCAGCTTCGTCGATTTGCACAATGCCAATGCCGGCCTGTTCCAGATCGACCACTTCATCACGCAAGGCCAACGCCAGTTGCTGCGCCTGCACTTCACGGCTGACATCTTCACGCGGGAATGACCATACCAACATGGTCACCGGGCCGGTCAGCATGCCTTTCATCGGCTTGCTGGTGAGGCTTTGCGCATAGCTAATCCACTCGACGGTCATCGGCGCTGGGCGATGCAAGTCACCCACAATCAGCGGCGGTTTGACGCAGCGCGAACCATAGCTTTGCACCCAACCAAAGCGAGTAAAGGCATAGCCGTCGATCAGCTCGGCGAAGTATTCCACCATGTCGTTACGCTCGGCCTCGCCATGCACCAGCACGTCTAAGCCAAGCTCTTCTTGCACCCGCACGGCATGGGCAATTTCCGCCTGCATCGCCTGTTGATAGCCCTGCGCATCCAGCACACCGGCCTTGAATTGCTGCCGCGCCTGACGGATGTCCGCCGTCTGCGGGAACGAGCCAATGGTGGTGGTCGGCAGCAGCGGTAACGCCAACGCCGCACGCTGCGCTTGAGCCCGCGTGGCATAGGGGCTGGCACGCTGACTATCGCTGGCAGTAATCGCCGCCAAGCGGGCAGCCACGGCAGGCTTATGAATACGCGGCGAACCGGCGCGACGCGCTAAAGCACTGCGACTGGTGCGCAGTTGCGCCTGTACTTGCACATCGGCGGGTTGATTGACCGCCTTGGCCAGCAAGGCCACCTCGGCACACTTCTGTACCGCAAACGCCAACCAGCTGAGTAACTCATCGTCTAAGCGGTCTTCACGGGTTAAATCCACCGGGCTGTGCAGCAAAGAACACGACGGCGCCACCCACAGGTTATCGGCAAAGCGCTCGTGCGCCTGCGCCAAGTGCTCGAGGGCACGGTCTAAGTCACAACGCCAGATATTGCGCCCATTGACTACGCCTAACGACAGCACCTTGTAGCTGGGCAGACGATCTAGCAGCGCCGGCAGCTGCTCGGGCGCGCGCACCAAATCCACATGCAAGCCGTTGACGGGCAGGCTGGTGGCCAAGCCTAGGTTATCGTCCAACGCGCCAAAGTAAGTGGCCACCAGCTTCTGGCAGGGCGAGCTTTGCAGCAGGTGATACGCGCGCTCAAAGGCGGCTTTCCAACTGGCCGGCAGGTCGAGGGCCAGAATCGGCTCATCCAGCTGCACCCATTGCACGCCTTGCTCAGCCAGCTTATGCAGAATCTCACCGTACACCGGCAACAAGCGCTCAAGCAGCTCTAAACGATCGAACGCGGCGCCTTTGCTTTTGCCCAGCCAGAGGTAGGTCAGCGGGCCGATCAGCACCGGCTTGACCTGATGGCCTAGGGCCTGCGCTTCTGCCACTTCGTCAAACAGTTGCGTCCAGTTGAGGCTGAACTGTTGGTCTACGGCAAACTCCGGGACTAAGTAGTGGTAGTTGGTGTCGAACCACTTGGTCATTTCTTGCGCTTGGGTGCCACCACAGCAGCGCTGGCTCACCCCGCGCGCCATGCTGAACAGGGTGTCTAGGCCCGCTGGCTGCCCGGCAAAGCGCTCGGGAATCACATTGAACATCAGCGAGTGAGTGAGCACTTGGTCGTACCAATGAAAGTCGCCCACCGGCAACAGATCTAAGCCTTGTTCAGCCTGCACGCGCCAGTGTTCGGCGCGCAGCTGCTGGCCGACCTCACGTAATTGCGCTTCGTTCAGCTGGCCTTGCCAGTACCCTTCCAGTGCTTTTTTTAATTCGCGGTCGCGGCCAATGCGCGGAAACCCTAAAGAATGTGCCAGTGCCATGTTGCTCTCCTTGATCAGCAATGGCGGCTATTCTCGACAGGCCAAGCAACATGAGACAAACTCATTATCTTCAGCTTGATCTTAAAAAATTCTCATAAGGGCTCGTTATGCTGGAAATTCGCCATCTGAAAACCCTGCACGCCCTGCGCGAAACCGACAGCTTGGTTGAAGCCGCCGAGCGCTTGCACCTGACCCAATCGGCGCTTTCGCATCAACTCAAAGACCTGGAAGAAAAGCTTGGCCAGAGCCTGTTTGTGCGCAAAACCAAGCCCGTGCGCTTTACCAGCGTGGGCTTACGTTTGCTGCGCTTAGCCGATGAAGTGTTGCCACTGCTGCGCGGTGCTGAGCGCGATTTAAGCCGACTGGCCGGTGGCACTGCCGGGCGCCTACACATGGCCATTGAGTGCCATAGCTGTTTTCAGTGGCTGATGCCGACCATCGACCAGTTCCGTGATGCTTGGCCTGAGGTGGAGCTGGATTTGGCCTCCGGCTTTGCTTTTGCGCCGCTGCCGGCACTGGCACGTGGCGACCTCGATTTGGTGGTCACCAGCGACCCGCAAGAACTGGCCGGCATCACCTATGTGCCCTTGTTCACCTACGAGGCGCTGCTGGCCGTGGCCAATCAACATGCGCTGGCCAACAAAAGCTATGTGCAGCCGGAGGATTTAAGTAACGAAGTGCTGATCAGCTACCCGGTCGAGCGCGAACGCTTAGATGTGTTTAAGCACTTTCTCGACCCCGCCGGCGTTGACCCGTTAGAGGTGCGCACCGCCGAACTGACGGTAATGATGATGCAGCTAGTGGCCTCTGGCCGCGGGGTGTGCTGCTTGCCTAACTGGGCACTGGCCGAATACAGCGAGCGCGGTTACATCAGCGCGCGGCGCTTGGGGCCGCAAGGGCTTTACGCCACTTTGTATGCGGCGCTGCGTGAAGACATGCTGGATGCGCCGTTTATGCGCGATTTTTTGCTCACTGCCAAAGACACCTCGTTTGCCACCTTGGCAGGGGTCAGCAGTGCGCGCCCCAGCAAATAGCCAAACCCGCCATGCTTAAGATTTGGCTACGCGCACTTGGTTACGGCCGCCTTCTTTAGCGGCATACAAGGCCTCGTCGGCGGCTTTAATGGTGCTGCCTGAATCCGGGTAATTGCAGGTTTGCGCCACACCGGCGCTAAAGGTGGCGGAAAACTCGCCCTGCTCGCCTTGATACAGCAAACAGGCAAAGGCCTCACGCAGCTGATTAAGCACTTTCTCGGCGGCTTCTAGGGTGGTGTCCGGCAGCACGACTAAAAACTCCTCACCGCCGTAACGACCTATGTAATCGGTGCTGCGTAAGCGCTGGCGCATCAAGTGCGCCAAACCGCGTAAGACGCGATCACCAGTGGGGTGCCCGTGGGTATCGTTCACCGACTTAAAGTGGTCGATATCGATCAAAGCGATCACCACTGGGCTGCTGCCACGCAAGCCACGCGAGAACTCTTTATCCACCCCCGCTTTGATGTTTTTGTGATTCAGCAGCCCAGTTAAACCATCGTGCGTCATCACCGCACTGAGAGTGCGGGCCCGTTGCGCGCGAGCGCTAATCGCGGAAACAAAACGCTCCGGCACGATAGGCTTAACGATGAAGTCATCGGCGCCAAAGCCTAGGGCCGAGATTTGCTTATCGACATCCTGCTCGCCGGATAAAAACACAATCGGGATGTGGTCGAAGACCTCTTGTTGACGTAACACCGCCGCCAGCTCGATACCGCTACAGCTGGGCATGTACACGTCGCTAACGATCACATCCGGGCTGAACTCATCCAATACCGCCATGACTTGCAGCGGGTTCATTTCGGTACGTACCCGCATGCCTGCTTGCTCCAGCACGGCGGCGTGGTAGGTGGCTACAGCGCGCTGGTCATCGACAATCAATACCCGGTACGGTGCCTCGGGCACACGGTTGGTCAACCTGTCGAGTCGATTAACCAGGCTTATCAAATCGATTGGCTTGGTCTGGTAGCCTGCCATGCCCACCCTGGCTGCCGCCAAGCGAGTAGCAAAATCAGCCTTGCCAGAAATCGCTACTACCGGCACTTTTTGCTCAATAAACTGCCGCGCTAAGGAAAACACCTGCGCTTCTTTGCAGTTAGGCAGCACGATATCCATCACCACCACGTGCGGCCGGCGGTTAGGCAACTCAGCCAGCATGCTGGGCAGGTCGTTAAAGACCACAATCTCATAGCCAAACTGACCCAATTGACTGGCCAACAACTCTGCTTGGGCGCGCTCATCTTCAACCAAAAATACCAAGGGCACCCGCACTCGCTCAGGCTCGGGCTGTACGGCGCGCGGAGGTAACTCGGGCTGTTGCTCGCTCAAGGCTTGCTCGTGATCTTGCAGGGTTTGCCGGGCCAGTTTTAGCACTTGCCCCAGCGACTTGCGCATGGTGGCTAGCAGCTCTGGCGAAGGTGCCTCATCGAACTCCATTTGCAGTTTGATTAACCGCTCAAAGGCGCGCGCGCCACGCGATAGCTCCATCAGCTCGAAGGTGCCGCTGGTGCCTATCAGGGTATGAATATCGCGGTGCATCACCTCTACTTTTTCGCTGTCCCATTGCTCGGTGAGGGCATTCCAGTTCAGCTCAATCTCACGCATGCGCTCTGGCAGGCGGCGCAGAAAATCGCCGCGTAGCTGAGCCAACTGCTGTTGCATAAACGCCCGCTTGGCGTCTTCATCACTCATGCTTGGGTGCTCGCGTACAGCTGCTTTAGGGTGGTGGCTAAACTCATGGGGTCGAAGGGTTTGGCGATCACTTCTAGCGCGCCGAGCGACTTCAAGTGCGCCACTTCACTGGGCTGCACTTTGGCGGTCATAAAAACGGCCGGGGTGTCGGCATAGGCCGCTAGCTGGCGCAGCTTGCCAAGGGTGGTGGGGCCGTCCATGCCGGGCATCATGACATCCAACAGCAGCAAGTCGGCGGCAAAGCCCGGCGCACTGGACAGCGCTTCATCGCCGTTGGAGCACACCTGCACGGTTAATCCGCCCACCACCTCAAGCGCCAGCTTGGCCACGGCTTGAATATCGGGCTCATCTTCAACGTACAGCACGCGCTGCAATTCGCTCATACCTGCTCCTTGCCTGATGGTTTCATGGCGTCACTGTTTTGAGCGTAGCGGCGCCGGTGGCTCTTGACCAGTCGATGCAACACTTGCAACAAGCGGTTATTGCTGGTGGCTGCTTTGATAAGCACTTCAGTGGCTTGCGCCTGCTCCCCCGCCTGCGGCTGCTGGGCGGAGAACAATAAAATCTCCGGCGGTGTCGGCAGCGCTTGGATATCAGCCAGCAAGTCGCCACCCCGGCCATCAGGCAAACCCAGATCCAATACCAGCACATCAAATCGCTGCTGACTCAAACACTGACGAGCCTCGGCCAAAGAGGCAGCCACCTGCACATCAGCAAAAGGCTCACACAGCTGGCTTATCAAAGAGGCGACATCGGCATCATCTTCGACGTGCAGCAACTGCACGCGGCCGTCCACCTGTTGGGTGATCCAGCCTAACAAGCGCTGCACACGCTGATCGGTGAAGGGCCGCTGTAACCAATTCAGCACCACCGGCGTGCTGGGCCATTGCTCCACTTGGCTTTCGACCACATCACCGACCAGCAGAACCGGCACGTCGGCAAAGCGCGCTTCAACATATTCGCGATCGACTTGTGTGAGTTGCTCGCGGGCTTTGGCGCCGATCAACAGCACGCTATTAGCAGGCAAACGCTTTGAACGACACAATGCTTCGGGGCTAAGCCACTGCACCTGGTAATCGTAGCTACTTAACTGCTCACGCAAGGCCTGCGCAGCATTGGGGTCAACGGTGCAAAAGATAATGTCGGCATCGGGCTCGCCCGCCATTGGGCTTAGGGCATCCATACGCGGCAGCTCGAAATAGAAACAACTGCCCTGCCCCGGCTGACTGGTAAAACCAATCTCGCCGGCATGCCGTTCAATAATCGCCTTGCTGATGGCCAAACCCAGCCCGGTGCCGCCTTTTTTCCGCGTATCGGATGAATCGGCCTGGGAGAACTTTTGGAATATCCGCCCCTGAAAAGCCTCGGCGATACCTTGACCATAATCTTGCACATTCACCCGCAAACGCTCGCCATTACAGCTCACCGACAGTTCTACACAGCTATTAGGCGGAGAAAACTTAGCGGCGTTAGACAGTAAATTGGCCAGCACTTGCATCAAGCGATCTTCATCGCCATTGACCCACAGCCCCTCGTCAACCTGTGTGATAACAAAGCGCACCTGACAGCTGTCGGCGTAGCCTTGGTTGGCCGCGACCGACTGGGCCAGCAATTGATGCAATTGAATCGGTTTTAGATGGAAATCCATCTTGCCGGAGGCAATTTTGTCCATATCCAGCAAGTCGTTAATCAGCAAGCTCAAGCGCTCACTGTTAGCCAGCGCCATGCGCAGCATATCGCCCGCTTTGGCTGGCAACTCGCCCAATGCACCGCCGTTGATCAAACCCAAAGCGCCGCGAATAGACGTCAGCGGGGTACGCAGCTCGTGCGAGACGGTCGAGACAAACTCATTTTTCATCCGCTCCATACGTTTGCGTTCACTGATGTCGCGAATAATCACCACCACGCCGCCGGTGTGCTGCGGCGAAACCAGCACTTCCCAGTCATGCTCCAGCCCTTTGCGATCGGCGTGAGAGTACTCGGCAGCAATACGGCTTTGCCCGTCGGTGCGCGCCGCGTCGATGGCTTTTGCCAACTGTTCGCCAACGTCAACCGGCAACGAACGCGAAAAGTGCTTATGCAAGAAGTCTTGCGGCGCCACCGTGAGCCAACTGGGGTCGGGAGCGCGGTAATCCAGACAGATGCCGTGCGCGTCTAGCTCGAAGATTAAGTCTGGCATGGCCTCCAGCAGGCTCTCGGTACGCGCATTGGCTTTTTGCAGCGCCTCGGCAGCCTGTTTGCTGGCAGTAATGTCGGTTTCAATGGCCATAAACCCTGTGACACGGCCAGCCTCATCACGCACAGGTTGAATTTCCATGTCCAACCAGTACGGCATCCCTTGCTTGTGGTAGTTGAGGATCTCCTCGCGCACGCCCTGCCCAGCTTTCAACGCTTTGCTGATGCGTGCCACCGTGTTGGCATCGGTTTGCGGGCCCTGCAAGACCTTGCCAGGCTTCTGCCCTTTGAGTTCCGCCAAACTGTAACCACTGACGTGTTCAAAGCTAGGGTTAACCCACTCGGTCAGGCCTTGCGCGTCGGTCAGCACCACCGCATTGCTGGTACGACTAACGATCAGCGCTAAGCGATTGGCCTCGGCCAAGGCGCTTTGCAGGCGCGCCATACTGTGTTTGGCCTGCACTTCGGCCTGCACTTGCTCGCTGATGTCGGTGGCAATGCCGAGAAAGCCGGTCAAGGTGCCTTGTTCATCGCGCATGGCGCTAACGTTGAGGTTAACCGGCACCTGCCGACCATCGCGGCACACGTAAGTCCAACGGCGCTGTTCGGGCTGGTTCAGCGCCGGCAGTGCGACAAATACCTCAAAGCCTTCGATGGGCCGCCCCAGCTTAAGTGACAGCTCACGGCCACGCTTGGCGACTTCACTGGGCAAGTGAAAGAGGCCGGGCGTTTGCACACCGACCATTTCTTCGGCGGCATAGCCCAGCAAATGCTCGGCTCCGTAGCTGAAAGTAGTGATCAGCCCTTGCGGGTCAGTGGCGATAATCGACACCAGCGGCGCCGAATTGATCAGGTTCTGCAACTGCGCGTTAACGTGGCGCAGCGTCTGTTCGTTGGCTTTAAGCGGGGTAATGTCGGTGTGCGTGCCAATCACCCGCAGCGCTTGGCCGGCGGCATCACGCTCGACCACCATGCCGCGATCGAGTATCCAACGGTAGCGGCCGTCTTTGCCGCGCAGGCGCACTTCATGCTCGAACACGGGTGTTTCAGCGGACAAATGCCGCTGCACATCGGCGAATAAGCTGTCGTGATCATCCGGGTGGATCAACTGCTCGAAGTCTTCTAAGCCGTCGCCGATGTCCTCTTCGGCATAACCGAGCATGGATTTCCACTGCGGCGAGTAATACACAGTGCCGCTGCGCAAATCCCAGTCCCAAATACCATCGCCGGAGCCGGTCAAGGCGAATTGCCAACGCTGATCACTCTGTGCCAAGGCGGCCTGTTGTTCGCGGCTGGCAGTGATATCCATCAAAAAGCCGTACCAGCTGAAGTTACCCTCGCCTTCACTGTCGATGGAGGAGTCACCGCGCAGCCAGCGTACCTCGCCATTGGGGTGCACAACGCGAAACTCCAAATGCCAGTCTTTGTGCTCGGCCATCGACGCTTGGATAGAGCTGAGCAGCGCTGCATGGTCATCCGGATGAATACGCTGCATGAGCGCTTCTAAGCTGTGCTTGTTGGTATCCGCACTCGGCATGCCCATCAAGCGGTTAAAGCCTTTACTGGCATAGACCACCCGCTGTTCGCCAGTGGCGCTTAAGCGAAATTGATACACAGCACCGGGAATACGCTCGGTCAAGCGTTGCCAGTATTCATCGCGCGCTTCAATAGCGGCTTGTTGGGCTTTCTTCTGGCTGATGTCGCGCAGCGCACCAATAAAAAAGTGCTGCCCGCCGAGTTTGACCTCGCTCACCGCCAGCTCTAGGGGGAACTCGCTGCCGTCTTTACGCAGGCCAACAACCTCACGACCGATGCCGATAATGTGTCGCTGCGCGGTTTGCAGGTAACGCAGCAAGTAGCCGTCATGGGCGCTGCGGTAGGGCTCGGGCATCAACATAGTGATGTTGCGTCCCAGCACCTCATCAGCGCTGTAGCCAAAGATGCGCGTGGCGGCGGGGTTAAAACTGGCGATCACGCCTTGCGGGTCGATGGTGATAATGCCGTCGACCACGGTGTCTAACACGCTGCGGTTAAACGCTTCGGACTGCTCTAAGCGAGCCTGATACCGATCACGCTCACGGGAAGCGCGAAACGCTTCAACAATGTGCGCAATGGTACTGATCAGCGGAGCGAGAAAATCCAGCAGTGTCTGATCATAGCCCTCGGCCCGATTGGCCAAGCCCACCATGCCTACCAGCGTATCACCACAGCGCAGCGGAATGCCCAGATAAGCCTTCAGCGCCGGATGCCCCGGCGGCAAGCCGCCGCTTTTCGGGTGCTTGGCTGGGTCATTAGTGATCACCGCCTCACCAGTCGCCACGGTGTGCCCAAACAGGGTGTTGAGGTTGGTGAACTCTAAGCCTTGCGGGGCGTTTTCATCATAAAAACGCCGCGTGGCTTCATCCCAAGCGATGTCGCTCAGGGCATAGGTGCGCAAATACGGTGCGCCTTGGGCATCGTGCTTTATCTCGCCGATAAAGCCGTATTCGCTGGCGGTGATATCCAACAGATCATTCAGCAGACTACCAAACAGCTGATCGGCATCTTGTTCGTTAATAAAACGCGCCTGCAAACGGGTGATCAGCGCACTTAACCGCAGCTGACGCTGCAACTGTTGGTGACTGCTTTGCAACTCGTTAAGCAAGTGGCGCATCGACTTAGCGTCTGCGGCCCCCTGCTGGTTGTCCGCCATGTTGGGCTTTCCTTAAACCTGCTGCGTGCTAACAACGTTAGCAGCTGTATCGGCCCGTGCGGTGCGCTCTTAACTGTTGATCCAGGTCATAACCCCTTTTTTTCTAAGGTCTACATTGATGGCCTAGGCTTGATTGGAATCAACAACGGAGAACCACCATGCCTGCAGGTGATACCGCTGCCAACAAACAAAAAGAAACCCGGCTGTTTCTGTTTTTGATTGTTTGCTTCTTTCCTTTGCTGTCGGTCGCACTGGTTGGCGGCTACGGCTTTCTGATCTGGATTATGCAGATCCTCACCGGCCCACCCGGTGCCTAACCGCCCAGCAAACCACTATCAATAATAGAGAGCCGGAGAAGCTCCATGCCCCATACCGTGCATATCGCCAGCCTACTGGTCCACAGCCAGCCTAGCGCGCTGGAAGCGGTTAAGGCCTTTGCCTTGACCCTGCCCCACGTCGAAGTTCACAGCCAAAGCCCGCAAGGCAAATTGGTGTTGGTCTGCGAAAGCGACCACGAGAAACGCATTGCTGACTACCTAGACGCCCTCAACGCCCAGCCCAGCGTGCTCAGCGCGGCGCTGATCTATCACGAAATAGCCCCTGTCGAAGAAACAGAAGGTTGCACACCATGAAACTGACACGCCGAGATTTTGCCAAAGCTCAGGCCGGCGCCGTTGCGGCTGCCGTTGCCGGAATCCCACTGGTTGAGGCCAGCAACCTGATCACCAGCAGTGATCAAACGCAAATGGAGTGGAACAAGGCGCCGTGTCGTTTCTGTGGCACCGGTTGCAGCGTGATGGTCGCCACCAAAGACAACCAAGTGGTTGCGACCCACGGTGACATTAAGGCCGAAGTGAACCGCGGCCTTAACTGCGTGAAGGGCTACTTCCTGTCGAAGATCATGTACGGCAAAGACCGCCTGACTAAGCCGCTGCTGCGCATGAAAGACGGTAAGTTCGATAAGAACGGCGAATTTGCCGAAGTCAGCTGGGACCAAGCCTTCGACATCATGGCCGAGAAGGTCAAAGCCGCCCTGAAAAACCACGGTCCCAACAGCGTGGGCATGTTCGGTTCCGGCCAGTGGACCGTGTGGGAAGGCTACGCAGCGAGCAAGCTGTATAAAGCTGGCTTGCGCTCCAACAACATCGACCCCAACGCGCGCCACTGCATGGCATCCGCGGTGATGGGCTTTATGCGCACCTTCGGCATGGACGAGCCCATGGGCTGCTATGACGACTTCGAGCACGCCAACGCCTTTGTGCTGTGGGGCTCGAACATGGCCGAGATGCACCCGGTACTGTGGACGCGCATCACCGACCGTCGTCTGTCGGCGCCGGACACTCAAGTGGCTGTGCTCTCTACCTACGAGCACCGCAGCTTTGAGCTGGCCGACATCCCGATGGTGTTCACCCCGCACACCGACTTGGTGATCCTCAACTACATCGCCAATTACCTGATTGAAAACGACGCCATCGACAAAGACTTTGTCGCCAAGCACACCAACTTTGTCAAAGGCGCGGAAGACATCGGTTACGGCCTGCGCCCCACCAATCCGCTGGAAGCACGGGCGAAAAACGCCGAAAAAGCCAACACTTGGGAACCCTACTCGCTGGAGCAGTTCGCCGAGTTTGTGAAGCCCTACACCTTGGCCCGCGCGGCGAAAGAGTCCGGTGTACCGGCTGAGCGCCTAGAGAAGCTGGCCAAGCTGTATGCCGACCCGAATATTCGCGTCATGTCGCTGTGGACCATGGGCGCCAACCAACACACCCGTGGTGTGTGGGTGAACAACCTGATTTACAACATTCACCTGCTGACCGGCAAAATCAGCCAGCCGGGCAACAGCCCCTTCTCGCTGACTGGCCAGCCGTCTGCCTGCGGCACCGCTCGCGAAGTGGGCACCTTTGCCCATCGCCTGCCGGCCGACATGCTGATCGCCAACCCCGAGCACCGCGCCAAAGCAGAAAAAATCTGGAAGCTGCCGGCCGGTGCCATTCAGGATCAACTCGGCTTCCACGCCGTGCTGCAAAGCCGCAAGCTGAAAGACGGCGAGATCAAGTTCTACTGGACGCAAGTCACCAACAACATGCAGGCCGGCCCCAACGTGATGGAAGAAATTCTGCCCGGCTGGCGCAACCCAGAGGCCTTTGTAGTGGTGTCGGACGTCTACCCGACTGTCTCCGCCCAAGCCGCCGACCTGATTCTGCCCAGCGCCATGTGGGTAGAAAAAGAAGGTGCCTACGGCAACGCCGAACGCCGCACCCAGTTCTGGCATCAGTTGGTTAAAGCCCCGGGCGATGCCAAGAGCGATCTTTGGCAGCTGGTGGAATTCTCCAAGCGCTTTACCACCGACGAAGTGTGGCCGGCTGAGCTTTTGGACAAGAACCCTGACTTCAAAGGCAAGACCCTGTTCGACGTACTGTTCGCCAACGGCAAGGTGAATGCCTTTGGCAAAGAAGACATCGCCGAAGGCTACGCCAACGACGAAGCCGATGCCTTTGGCTTCTACCTGCAAAAAGGCCTGTTCGAAGAGTACGCCGAGTTCGGTCGCGGCCATGCCCACGACTTAGCGGACTTCGACACCTACCACAACTCTCGTGGCCTGCGTTGGCCGGTAGTGGATGGCAAAGAAACCAAATGGCGCTACGCCGAAGGGCATGACCCGTACGTGAAGCCCGGCAAAGGCTTTGAGTTCTACGGCAAGCCCGATGGCAAGGCACTGATCTTCGCCCTTCCCTACGAGGCGCCGCCAGAAGCACCCGATGCCGACTTCCCGTTCTGGCTGTGTACTGGCCGCGTGATCGAGCACTGGCACACCGGCTCGATGACCGACCGCGTGGACGAGCTGCACAAAGCCGTGCCGCAAGCCTTGGTGTACATGCACCCCGATGACGCGAAGAAGCTCAATGTGCGTCGTGGCAGCGAAGTCATGCTCACCACCCGTCGTGGCGAAATGCGTGGCCGTGTTGAAACCCGTGGCCGTAACAAGGTGCCGCAGGGCTTGATCTTCGTGCCGTTCTTCGACGCCAAGCGTTTGGTTAACAAGCTGACGCTGGACGCCACTGACCCTATCTCCAAACAGACCGACTTCAAGAAGTGCGCGGTCAAGATTGAAGCCATCGTCTGAGGAGGCCCACGATGAAAAAGCACCTACTCATTGCCGCCTGCATGGGCTTGCTGTCTTGGGGCGCCGTGGCTGAAAGCCTCGACGCGCCAGCTCCTGATGGCCGCCGCCTAGGCGGCACCATCGCCCAAGAGCTGCAAGCAGAAGAAATGCCCAAGGTGGAAAACAAAGACTTAAAGCGCGAGCGTAACTACCCCGAGCAACCGCCGACCATTCCACACAAGATCGACGGCTATCGGGTCGACACCAACAGCAACAAGTGCCTGAGCTGCCACAGCCGCTCGACTGCAGCTAAGTCGCAGGCACCGATGATCAGCATTACCCACTACATGGACCGTGACGGGCAACCGCTGGCCACTGTGTCGCCACGCCGCTACTTCTGCGAACAGTGCCATGTGCCCCAGCACGAGACGCCTGCTGCCATCCCCAACACCTTCAAGAACATTGATCAGGTGCTTGAGGGCGGCGCCAGCCAGCCGTAAGGAGCCGTACCATGTGGGAACTACTGAAAAGCTATTGGCAGATTCTGCGCCGCCCCAGCGTGCACTACAGCCTTGGGTTTTTAACCCTCGGCGGGTTTATCGCCGGGATCATCTTCTGGGGTGGCTTCAACACCGCCCTCGAAGTGACCAACACTGAGCAGTTCTGTACCTCGTGCCACGAGATGCGTGACAACGTCTTTGAAGAGATGAAAACCACCATCCACTACAGCAACCGCTCTGGCGTGCGCGCCACTTGCCCAGACTGCCACGTGCCACACAACTGGACCGACAAGATCGCCCGCAAAATGCAGGCCTCGAAAGAAGTCTGGGGCAAGATCTTCGGCACCATCAGCACCCGCGAGAAGTTTCTGGAGAAACGTCGCGAGCTGGCCGAGCACGAATGGGCACGTTTAAAAGCCAACGACTCGCTGGAGTGCCGTAACTGTCACAACTTCGATTACATGGACTTCACCCGCCAAAGCAAACGCGCCATGGAGCAGCACTCCACTGCCTTGGCCAGCGGCGAAGCCACCTGTATCGACTGCCACAAGGGCATCGCCCACGAGCTGCCAGACATGAGCGGGGTTAAGGGCTGGTAAGCCCCCACCATTCAGCCACGCAGCAAAAAGCCCGCATCGTTTGATGCGGGCTTTTTTATGGGTGCTCAGGGAGGCGTTGAATTAATCCTCGTTAACGGCACCGATTTTGTGAATCGACAAGTCAGCCCCGTTGAACTCTTGCTCTTTATCCAAGCGGATGCCCACCACGGCTTTCAAGCCGCCATAGACAATCAAACCACCGACCAAAGCAATCGCCACACCGGCCAAGCTACCGACCAGCTGGCTAGCCAAGCTCACGCCGCCCAAGCCACCCAGCGCTTCTTGACCGAAGATGCCGCAGGCAATGCCGCCCCACACACCACACAGGCCATGCAGCGGCCAAACACCCAGCACGTCGTCGATCTTCCAGCGGTTCTGGGTCAGGGTGAAGGTAAACACGAACAAGGCACCAGCAACCGCGCCAGTAGCCAACGCACCAACAGGGTGCATCAAGTCAGAACCAGCACACACTGCCACCAAGCCGGCCAACGGGCCGTTGTGCAGGAAGCCCGGGTCATTACGACCCACTGCCAGCGCGGCAATCGTGCCGCCGACCATGGCCATCAGCGAGTTCACCGCCACCAAGCCACTGATGGCCTCAACGGTTTGTGCGCTCATCACGTTAAAGCCGAACCAGCCGACGATCAGAATCCACGAACCCAACGCCAAGAACGGAATGTTCGACGGGGCAAAGGCAATCACCCGACCATCACGGTAACGACCGTTACGCTGACCGAGCATGATCACCGCGCCCAGCGCCAACCAGCCGCCTACTGCGTGCACCACTACAGAGCCAGCAAAATCGTGGAAGGTGGCGCCGAACTGCGCTTCTAACCAGCCTTGGAAGCCGTAGTTACCGTTCCAGATCATGCCTTCGAAGAAGGGATAAACAAACGCCACCACCAGCGCAGTCGCCACCAGCTGCGGCACGAAGCGCGCACGCTCGGCGATACCGCCGGAGATAATCGCCGGAATCGCCGCAGCAAAGGTCAGCAGGAAGAAGAACTTCACCAGCGCATAACCGTTTTCGCCGGTTAGCTCGCTGGCCGGGGCCATAAAGGTCACGCCGTAAGCTACCCAATACCCAATAAAGAAGTACGCCAGCGTTGAAACAGCGAAGTCACTTAAGATCTTCGACAGCGCGTTGACCTGGTTCTTCAGCCGCACCGTGCCCACTTCCAGAAAAGCGAAGCCCGCGTGCATGGCCAAGACCATGATCGCGCCCATCAAAATAAACAGCGTGTTGGAGCCGTGAATCAGGGTTTCCACGGCACTGTGCAGATTTTCCATTCAGTTTTCCCCGCAATGGCTTTGCGCACCAGAACAAGTCATTGAGCTGCCTTGGCGCACCAAATTGGCACACAGGCAGCTTATGCACGACCTCTGGCAGAGGTAAACGATTCCATTCCAGTGCACGGCGTTTGCTGCGCAGCATCCCCGCAAAGCCTGATTAATCAAGAGATTTTTGGTTTCTTATGTGTTGCTTAGCAGCTATCGAGCACCATTTCAGCGCAGAGCACCAGCCAAGCAGCACCACGAATAAGCACAAAGCACGCCAACCCACCAAGAAGCGCACCACAATCGCGCAAAATCCAGCAACACAAGACGTTCACCCCTTCTGCGCAAAACGCTAAGCTAGGTTTATCCACTGACTCGGAGGTCTCTTGGACTGGACTACCCTGCTCTGCCGCGAACGCCTCGGTAAAACCACGCAAAGCTCGGATGAGCTAGGCCGCACGCCGTTTCACAAAGATCACGATCGAGTGATCTTCTCCGGTGCCTTCCGCCGCTTAGGGCGCAAAACCCAAGTGCACCCGGTGGCCAGTAACGACCATATCCACACCCGCTTAACCCATAGCTTGGAAGTCGGCTGCGTGGGCCGCTCGCTGGGCATGCGCGTGGGGGAAATTCTTCGCGCCGATATGCCCGAGTGGTGCAGCCCTGCTGATTTGGGCGTCATCGTGCAATCGGCTTGCTTGGCTCACGACATCGGCAACCCGCCGTACGGCCACTCCGGTGAAGACGCCATTCGCCACTGGTTTCAGCAAGCTGCCGAGCAAGGCCTGCTGGACTGCCTGAGCGACGCCGAGCGCAATGACCTGCTGCACTTTGAAGGCAATGCGCAGGGCTTTCGCGTGCTCACTCAGCTGGAATACCACCGTTTCGACGGTGGCATGCGTCTGACCTACGCCACCTTAGGCACCTACCTGAAATACCCGTGGACGGCCGAGCACGCCGACACCCAAGGCTATAAAAAGCACAAATTCGGCTGCTATCAGTCGGAGCTACCGCTACTGCGCCAAGTGGCCGAGCGCTTAGCGTTGCCGGAAGTCGAGCCCAATCGCTGGGCGCGGCATCCATTGGTGTATTTGATGGAAGCCGCCGATGACATCTGCTACGGCCTGATCGACCTCGAAGACGGCCTCGAGATGGAGCTACTCGCCTACCCTGAGGTAGAAGCCCTGCTGCTGGATTTAGTCGGTGACGACCTGCCGCAAACCTATCGCCAACTGGGCGAACACGATTCCATCCGCCGCAAACTGGCGATTTTGCGCGGCAAAGCCATCGAGCACCTAACCAACGCGGCAGCCACGGCCTTTGTCGAGCAACAAGCGGTGCTGCTTAACGGCGAACTGCTCGGCGACTTGGTCGAGCACATGCAACCGGCCGCCAAGCGCTGCGTGCTCAAAGCCAAAGAGCTGGCGCGGCAAAAAATCTTCCAAGACAAGCGCAAAACCCTGCACGAGATCGGCGCCTACCGCACCCTAGAGATTCTGCTCGAAGCCTTTACCGGCGCGGCGCTGGCCCAGTCACGCAGTGAAGAACTGACCTTTCGCCAGCGCCGCACCTTAGACTTAATGGGTAATAATGCCCCTGAACCCGGCGCTGCTCCGTACAGCGCGCTATTGCGGGTGATCGATTTTATCGCCGGCATGACCGACAGCTATGCCGCGCACATGGCACAGGGCCTCGTCGGCCATGCCACACACTAAAAAAGACTACCTCTTAATACTTTTGTTAATACCGTGAGAGACCTATGACAGAACAACTCGACGCCATCGACTTCGGCCCCCTCACTGGACTGATCGGCACTTGGGTCGGCGACAAGGGTGTGGATCGCGCCCCCGAGCCGGACGGCGAAGAACGCAGCCCCTTCTATGAAATTCTCACCTTCAGCGCCGCCGACGATGTGGATAACGCCGAAGAACAAGAGCTGGTCGCCCTGCAATACCGCCAGCTGGTGAGCCGCAAAAGCAACGACAAAATCTTCCACGACGAAAGCGGCTACTGGATTTGGGAAGATGACAATCAACTGCTGATGAACAGCTTCGCCATCCCGCGCGGCCTAGCCCTAACGGCCGGCGGCAGCGTGAAAGAAGAAAACGGCGCACTGGTGCTTAGCGTGACCGCCGGCAACGCCGAATGGCCGGTGGCGCAATCGCCGTTTCTGCAAGAGAAAGCCCGCACTGTGTCGTTTGAGCGCACCTTCACCTTAGAAGGCGACGTGCTGCGCTATCAGCAAAAAACCGTGCTAGAGATTTACGGCCGCACGTTTGAACACACCGACGTCAGCACCCTGACCCGCCAAGCCGCCGAGTAATCGGGCACAACAAAAAGCCCGCCGATGAACGCGCATCGACGGGCTTTTTAGTGTTCGGCATAACGGTGTTTTATTCGATCACGCGCTTGGCACCGGCGTAGTGCTTACTCCAATAGCGGTCGCTTAAGCGGTCTAAGCGCACAAAACCGCCGGAGCTCGGCGCATGCACAAAGCGCCCTTCACCGACATAAATGCCGGCATGGCTAATACGACCACTGATATTGAAAAACACCAAATCCCCCGCAGCCAGCGCCTGACGGCTCACCGAGGGTTTATTAATGCGGCTCATTTCAAGACTGGTGCGCGGCAAATGCACATCGGCCGTGCCGCGATAGACGTACTGAATCAGTCCACTGCAATCAAAACCGGTCTGCGGCGACGAGCCGCCATAACGATACGGCGTGCCCACTTGCGCCATGGCATTAAACAGCACGTCTTGTGCGCCACTGGCAGCGGGCGGGCTGGGCACAGGGGTATGCGTTACTGGCGGCGCAGGCGGTGTGGATGAACAAGCCGCCAACAATGCGGTAGTCAATAACAGAGTAAGCCAGCGGGCGAAAACAGGCATACAACGCTCCTAGGCGTTAAGCAATGCCCTTAGCTTGGCCGCTGAAACGAGATAATTCAAGGAGTTGCAGCGTTATCCGCAGACTGCGCCTGAATAAGCGCAGCCACTTCTTCGTCACTCAGCTCTACTTCAACCCGCTTAGCCAAGGCGTAATGTTTACGCCAGTAACTGTCACTGAGGTTGTCGATGCGTACCTTGCCGCCACTGCGGTTAGCGTGCAAAAACTCGCCGTCGCCCTTGTACATACCCACATGGCTGATTTGCCCACCAATGCGAAAGAACACCAGATCGCCCGGCTGCAAGTCGTCACGTTTAACCTCGGGCAAATCCATGCGGCTCATGGCTTTAGAGGAGCGCGGCAAATCCACCGACAAGGTGTTTTGGTAGGCGTAATGCACTAAGCCACTGCAATCAAAACCACCTTCAGGGCTGGTGCCGCCGTAGCGATAACGGGCACCCAGTTGATCGAGCGCTTGTGACAGCGCCTCTTCTTGCGGGCTGATTTCCACCTCAACCGTGACCGGCTCAGGTTCAGGAGCGAGCACCTTTGCCGGTACCACGACGGCTTGCTGTACCGGTTGTTGCACACAACCGGTCAAGAACACTGTCAAAAAAGCCGCAGCCCACGAGCAACGCGTCACGTTCATGGCGCTCTCTCCCCCGAAAAAACGCCACTGTGCAAAAAACGACCGTTTAAGACAAGTGACTTAATCAACAAGTCATAAGAAAGTTGTCATTAAATCTTGCAGAGCGTGACTAGCGCCTACTTTTAAATGCACATCGGCACGCTTGGCCAAGCCGCTATCGGCCGGATTAATTTCGACCAGCATGCCGCCCGCCTGCTGACAGCGCAGCGCTGGCTCGATGATGTAGGGAAAGCTTGCCGTGGTGCCAATCAACAACACCAGATCAAAGCCTTTACGCACTTGCGCGTAGAGCTGATCAATCGCCGCTTCGGGGAGCATTTCTTCAAACAACACCACCGGCGGGCGCAAGATGCCGCCACACGCAGCGCAGGTCGGTGGTAACGGACGCGCCAAATGCTCGGCAAGCTCGGCGCTTTCTTGCCCGCAAGACTGGCAATACAAAGGCGCTAGCTGACCGTGAATTTCGATCACCCGCTCAGCGGGGCTGCCGGCGGCTAAGTGATAGCCATCGATATTCTGCGTGAGCACCCAAGCCTCGGGCTTTAGCTGTTGTAAACGAGCTATGGACGCGTGGCCGGCATTAGGTGCGGCATTGATCACCGCACTGCCCAACTGTGCAAGGTACTTCCAACACAACTCAGGCCGTGCGCGCAGCATGGGGCCGCTTAATGCCTGCTCAATCGGCAAGCCCTCGTCGGTTAAACCGTTATAAAGGCCACCTAAGCCGCGATAGGTGGGCAAGCCAGAGTCCGCCGATAACCCCGCGCCGGTAATCAGCAGAATGCGCTCTGCCCTCTTGAGCGCGGCGGCGACAGTGAGGATTTGTTCGGCGTAGTCCATGCGGCCCCTCAGTGATTAACGGTGTGCGCCAACATCCACGACAACTGACACAACGGGCGGCCGCTTTCTGCCTGCCAAGTATTAAAGGCTGTTTGCACCGCTGCTTTGTCGCGCAAGCTGCTCGGCACTTTATCGACAATGCCCTGCGCCTTTAGCGCGGCGACCACATCATTAGTGGGCACAAAAGTGTCTTTCCCGAGCATGCGCAACAACCGTGGCGCTGAGAGGCCGCCCAGCTGTGTGCCGCGTTTAGCCAGTTGCGTCCACAAGCCGGTGATGTCGTCGACGGGCCAATCGGCAATCCATGCACCGAAGCTGCCGTGCTCAGCGGCAATGTCGCGGACCAACTGGGCATTACGCGGCACGCTTTTCAGCTTGCCGAGATGACGAATTAAACGCGTGTCTTGCATCAAGCGCTCGACATGCTCGGCGCTCATCAGCACGACTTTTTCCGTAGCGAAGCCGAAGAAAACCTCTTCAAAGGCCGGCCACTTGGCATCCACCAAGCTGTGTTTAAGCCCAGCGCGAAACACCCGCAAGCTGATCGTCGACAGGTAGCGATCATCACTCAGGGCGCGCAAGGTAGCGGCACTTTCAGGCTGCGGCAGTTGCGCCTCCAGCTTGGCCGCCGAGCCGAAGCGGTTTAGGCAGTATTGGTGCAGCCAGGCGTAATCACGCATGCGGGGTTCCTTTAGCAGTGTGCCGCCGCACCAGCGCGGCTTACAGGTTCATCACATCCACAAAGCGTGGGGTGGCGTTGTTGTCGATACGCAGGCTCGCAAAGTCGAACAGGTTGCGGTCTGCCAGCTGCGAAGGCGCGACGTTTTGCAGCGCGCGGAACATGATTTCGGTACGCCCGGGGCTTTTGCGCTCCCACTCATGGAGCATTTCCTTAACCACTTGGCGCTGCAGGTTTTCCTGCGAGCCACACAGGTTACACGGAATGATCGGGAAGGCTTTCAGCTCGGCGTAGGCTTCAATGTCCTTCTCGCTGCAATAAGCCAACGGGCGAATCACCACGTTGCGCCCGTCATCAGACAGCAGCTTGGGCGGCATGCCTTTTAAGGTGCCGCCGTAGAACAGGTTCAAAAAGAAGGTCTCGACCATATCGTCGCGGTGGTGGCCTAGCGCCATTTTCGTCGCACCGATTTCATCGGCATAGGTGTACAAGGTGCCACGGCGCAAGCGCGAACACAGCGAGCAGGTGGTTTTACCTTCGGGGATTTTCTCTTTCACCACCGAGTATGTGTCTTTCTCGATGATGTGGTAATCGACACCCAAGGCCTTCAGGTATTCCGGCAGCACATGCTCGGGAAAGCCCGGCTGCTTTTGGTCCATGTTGACGGCGACAATCTCAAACTTGATCGGCGCAACTTTCTGCAAATGCAGCAGGATATCCAGCAAGGTGTAGCTATCTTTGCCGCCGGACAGGCAGACCATGACCTTGTCGCCGTCTTCAATCATTTGGTAGTCGGTGATCGCCTCACCGACTAAACGACGCAAACGCTTTTGCAGTTTGTTTTGATTGACCGACAAGGTGCCCATAGTGAATGACCGCAGCAAAGAAAAAACGGGCGCCTATTCTATGCGCAAAGACGGCAAAGCCCTAGGGCGCATTCACTGCCCAATCGTAGGCAAAGCTTGGGTTTGCTAGCGGCTGCTGGTCGAGTTGCTGGCGCAGTGCGGGCTTGGCATAGCGTTTTAAGTGCTCAGCTAAGTGGGGAAAGTCGACGCTGTACCAATCGTAAATCGACGACAACCGCCAACGGCCATCCTGCCAACGCACACCACGTGGGTGATTGATAAAGTCGCTAGCGGCTTGCTCCAACAAGGCGTCACTGTTGCCTGCGGTAAAGGCGCTGGCCTGCAAGTTGGGGCAGCCGAGGCTGGCGCAGTTAACGGCGTAATGAATACGCGCATCCTGCCAAATCGGCCGCAAAATGCGGTGCTCAATGTCATTCAGGGTTAAAGCGTGGCCTGCCACCTCTGCCACGGTTTCATCCCAAGGGCCAAAGGCATACCAAGGGCCCAGTTTAGTGATGCTACTCACCGGCCACTGCTGCAGCATGAGCTGCACCGTCAAGGCGTTGTAGAGGTTAATCCAATAGGCCTTTTGTTCCGCCTTGGCATAGGTGCGCGGGTCTAGGCTGGTCAGGGTGCGTAGATAAGTGTCGAGCTGACGCAAATCTTGGCTATGTACCCGCGCATAATCAAAGCGATTAATACCGCTGGGGTGATGATCATCCACATAGCGCCGCAACAGGTCATGCCACAGGGCGTGATCGATCTTGGCCACGCTGGCCTCGCGGCTCGCTT
This sequence comes from Atopomonas hussainii, assembly GCF_900109735.1. Classification (GTDB taxonomy): domain Bacteria; phylum Pseudomonadota; class Gammaproteobacteria; order Pseudomonadales; family Pseudomonadaceae; genus Atopomonas; species Atopomonas hussainii. The sequence goes on along the minus strand of NZ_FOAS01000008.1, from coordinate 14,956 downwards.
GCCACACTGGCCACAATTCACTCTTTGGCGCTGCCAGCGCCAAGACACTGAACAGCAGGAAAAAACTCGCTAAACCAATCCGCACACGACCACCTTTAACTGTGAAGTCAGACCACTTAAGAGTTGAAAACCACTGCTGCGTTACATGTTAGGCTCAGCGCATGAGCGATTTGAACCGTGTGTACGCAGATTTTCCCCAACAGGCCGACCTCAGCGAGCAGGCCATGTACCTGTTACAGCAGCAACCTGACGGTCTGCCTGAATACGCCCTGCTACAAGCGCTGCGCAAAGCCCACAGCTCGCATCTGCCGCAACTGGAGCTCAGCGACAAACTGGTGCTGTTTCGTAGTCACTTTGTTTTGTTCAATGCGTTGTACCGCTTACGCGACCAGCTCTGGCAAACCCAGCAAGCATTTTTGAGCATTGACCCACTGTGCATTCGTCTACAGCCTTATGTGGCCGGCTCGCAGGCGCTTGGTCAGCACGACCCACTGCGCGACTACTATCTTGACGAGGCGCATCTGCGTAATACCACTGGGGATGATGTCGAGCGTTTGCTCACCAGCTTTTGGACGCGCATGCACAGCGGCGAAGAAAAGCTCGCCGCGCTGGAGTTATTCGAGCTGCAAGACCCCATCACCCCGCAACGCATTAAACAACGCTATCGGCAGTTGGTCAGCCTGCATCACCCCGATCGTGGCGGCAGCCAAACGCGCATGCAGTCGATTAATCAAGCGATGGAAATACTCCAGCGTTATTACTGCTAAGACGCAAACTTCCAATTGCTCTAAGCAAGCCCTCCTCAGCAACAATCACCTGCCTATACTGAACTTAAGGCCGCTTGGGCTGATGGCGCACTGCCGGGTGCTGTCCACGCCCCGCCAGCATGCCATCAGGGCGGCTCATTATAAGAAAGAGGAGGTAAGGCTATGATCCACCATGTCTGGGGGCTCTTTACTCATCCCGATCAAGAATGGCAGGACATCCGCGGCGAAGAAGAAAGCATCAGCCACATGTATCTCACCCATGTGCTGGTATTGGCGGCAATTCCGGTCATTTCCGCCTATGTGGGCACCACCCAAGTGGGCTGGAGCTTCGGCACTGGGGAAGCCGTTAAGCTCACTGAAGCCAGCGCGTTACAAATGACGATATTGTCTTACTTAGCGATGCTTGCGGGCGTGGCAGTGATGGGCGCGTTTATTCACTGGATGTCGCGCACCTATGACGCCAAACCGAGCATGACACGCTGCATAGTCTTCGCCGCTTATACCGCCACACCGCTGTTCTTTGCTGGGCTTTCAGCGCTATACCCAAGCTTGTGGCTTGGCATGTTCGTCGGCACCGCCGCCATTTGCTACACGGTCTATTTGCTCTATGTCGGCATCCCAACGTTTATGCGCATCCCTAAGGACGAAGGCTTCTTGTTCTCTAGCTCCGTACTGGCCGTAGGCCTTGTGGTGCTCGTGGCGATGATCGCCTGCTCCGTCATCTTCTGGGGCTTTGGCGTTGGCCCGGTGTACACCAGCTAGCCACAACACTGGCCAGTAAAAAGGGCAGCTAAGGCTGCCCTTTTTATGCCCTATGCACACTAGCTAGCGGACGATTGCCAACTCAAAAGCACCTTCCTGAACATGCGCGTGCTGCTGCAAGCCATCCTCATCAACCGTCAATGCTTGCAGCGGGCGCTTAAACGGCTGGTTATCCAGCGTTGCCTGCGCCAAATCTTCGCTGGTAGTAATCAACAGCACATAACGCTCGCCGCGCTCGGGGCGAATCGCCACGGTGCCCTCAAGAAACGCATAGCGATACCAAGTCTCGGGATGCAGTTGGTACACCGCGTCGCTAACCATCCGCGTCGGCACCTTGCCTTCGTTTAAAAACAGCAAGCTGGGGTACACCACGGTTTTATTGGCAAAGCTGCGCACTCTGAGCCCATAGGTACGCTGCGAACGTGGCAAACGAAATGCCGCATAACTCGTTTTGCCGGTGGGTAAAGCTAGGCTCGGTGAAAAGCTGTTCATTTCTTCATAGCGCGGCTCTTCAACTGACAGCTCGATAAAGTCATCGTCGGTCAGCTGCAAGCAACAACGCTGCTGCATTTCACGCATGATGCCTTGCACTTGCGCACTATCGCCCAGCAAGCGGCGCATGGCCTCATTCGGCGCACCATCAAGGCCCGGCAGCTGCTGTGCTTTACCGGAAAGATTGACCTCACGGCCCTCGTTAAACTCGATCTTGCTCACCGTACTGGGTTTAGCGAACATCGCCGCGCGCTCTTCGACACTGATCGGCGAGTTATGCGTTCGCCCCTGATCATCGACCCAGGTGTAATAAGGATTACCGTTTTCACTACGGACAAAGCCACGCCCTTCAAGCACATCGGCATCCATGTAATCCGACGCACGCTCACCCGAGGGCAAGACATAATCGCGCGGGTTACCGCCTTGCCCGACTTGATTGGCATAGAAGCTACTTTGCAGACGCCCTGTTTGGTCCACCCAAGTAAAGTAGCGCCGCTTGCTTTCCGTGCCAGACTGCACGGGATACAGGCCACCTGCACCGCCATCACCACTCAAGCGCAAACGATCTTGATCTTCCACCTGCTGACGCGCCTGCTCTTGCTGCGCAGAGAACTCGCTACCCACAAAGGTGTTATGCAAACGGCCGTGCTGATCAATCCAGGTCAGGTACTTTCCCGAAGCCCCCCACGCAGGCAACGACAACAGCAGCAAAGCAAAACAAAGGCGCATAACCAACCTCAGAACGTGGTGCGATAGGTAATGGCCATTATGTAGGCAGTGGTTTTGGTTTTCACGTCCAGATCGGCGTAGGGGTTGTAGACTATTTTATCAATACCCGAACAGTTCACATTACAGCTAGTACCTGCAGGGATATCCTGTTCACTAACAAAGTAGTTAAACCCCACATCAATAACTGTGTCCTTATCCCAGCGGTAGCCCATCCCTAATCCGTACAACACTGCATCCCCTACCGGGGCCAGCACATCTGCTTTATTTCCAGGAATTGATGATGGCCGCGGCTCATAGCCCGCACGCAAAGAAAGGCGCTCATTAACGTCATATTGCACACCTAGGGCCCAGCTCCATACCGATTCGTAGCCACGATCCAGTGTAATGCTACTACTTGTCGCCGTTTGAGAAGAAAAGACCTTTGCGATCCTCAACATATCAAGCTCTCGATCAAACTCAATCGTAAACTCATTCCAATCAGCGTAATCGGTCCATTTAAGATCTAAGTTAACCTGCCAATCATCATGAGGCTTGAACTTTATGCCAGTAGAGAAGTGATCCGGGTAGGTTAAGTCAAGAGATGCCGAACCCCGCTCCTCATCAACAGCGCCATTAGGAAAAATAGGAATAAATTGCGGCAACAAGGCCGAATTAAATGCACTCCAGAAACTCTGCCAGTTATGCGAATAGTCTACCCTGTACTTACCTTGCAAGTGCATTCGCGACTCACTCTGGTAAGTAGCCCCCCAAGCAAACCAGTCAACCGGCTCCCAAAGCACACCAACATTCCATGAAGGTGCCATTTTTTGCTGCAAGTCCAAGTCCAGATTAGCCATATTTGTAAATGGCCCCAACGATGCCCCACAGAAATTTACCAAGATAGTAATGGGCGTCGCGCAAACACCGGCCTTAAAAACATCACCAAACAGCTGAGTAACCCCTGTTAGCGGCCCCGGCGCACGAAAATCTTGGTTAAGCGCCATCGCTTGATGAGAAAAACCCACCGACAGACCAAACGACAGCTCATCATTCATTTGATAAGCGACCGAAGGGGACAAATAAGTAATCCGCTGAATAGCCACCTTGCGCCCCTGATAGCGCGCCGGGTCATCGTCATCATCCCGCGAAAAACCCAGCGCTTGCGGGGCATAAACATTGGTAGCAAAAGTAAACTTAGAACCAGGCGGGTTAACTGAAATACCAGCCAAGGGTGCCGCCAATACAGGCATCTCAGTTAAACCACCAAAGCCCGGCAAATACATTGCTGGGGTAGTGGTCCTACTACTTTTACCAGCAACATCATCATTGGTGTAACCAAAGAAGTTACGTCCATAACCTGCAGGCGCATCGAACTTAGCCCGAATATCCATAATACCAGTCAGCAGCTTCATTTGAGTCTGCCGACCTTTGAGCTTAGTTAGTGCCGCAGGATTGTAATGCACTGCGTCGATACCACTAGAGTCAGCGGTAATCGCATTACCTAAGGCCATAGCCTTAGGGTTGCCGATAGTTAAGTTTTGCGCCAATTGCGCATGAGCCACGCCAACAAACAGGCAGAGACTCCCCAACCCCGTCAGCAAACGGGCCGCTAAATGTGTCATGCAGCCCCCTACTCTGACTTCAGGCCTTTGATGTCGATGGGCATGGAAATACCCAGCAAGACATCCGGCGAATCCTCGGTCATACCAAACCCGGCATTCACGTTAACAATCGTATCTGGATCGGTACGCACACCAAGGGCAAAGTTCATTATCGCACTGGTCGCTTCAGCGCCCTCTACAGAGCCATCGGCAAAGGTGTATTTGGTTTTTAGCGAGTGCGACATCTGATAAGAAGCACTTAAAGAGACATCGTAAGAAAGGGAATAAGCAAAACCTGCACTGAACGACAAGGTGTCACCAGGATCAACATCATTCAACAAGCGCCCACTGCGCACCTGATCAACGTCGCTGATCTTCATGTTGTAGGTATAACCTGCCGAACCAAACAGCACCACAGGGTCAATAATGTAGCTAGCATTAAGACCAAAGCCTAAGCTATAAAATCCAGAGCCGGTGGACAGATCATTATCCGGATTAATATCGTAAGGGCTATCACCCGTAGGCAGGCTCAACGTGCCATACAATGTATAAACTGGCTTACCACGTACAGCTTCCCAGGGCTGCCAGCGCGCACTTGTGGAAACATCACCAATGCTATAACGATTGAGATCGCGACCTGTATCGTATTTAGCCACCAAAGGTAAGCGAACGCTGAATGTCAGGTTATCCCAAACACCGTAGTCGAATGTAAATGAATTGGTGAACGTATGCTGCGCTTCGCTACGGCCTACCACGCTATACACATTGCCGTTTTGCCGAACAGTTTCAATCAGAGTGTCGCGCACTAACGAATAATCGGCCGCAAAGGTTAACGTGCGCTCACCTTTTTTCAACAAGGTGTAGCTTTTTTCCGCAGCCTGAAAGACCTCTTCAAGCGCCTTTTCGGTATCAGCATCATCAGCTTTCTTCGCCAAAGCATCACGCGCCTTGTCGGTAGACGTTTCATCGGCTTGTACTGGCAGACTGCCCAGGCATGCTACAGCCAGCATGCCAGCGAGAAATCGCTGCATCATTGATCCATCCCCCAGACCACTTTCTTATCGTTATTTACGCCGGAGTTATTTGCGACGTATGTAATGCTTATCGCCGCCCGAGCTTAGCTCGTCAGCCTCGTTTTCCATGAACTTGGTAATCTGCGGAAACTCGCGAAAAGCCAGCCAGTTCACCGTGCGATCGTCCAGGATGCGCAAATCTTTATCGCTCAATGCCATAGCACTGTTCAGCGGCGCCTCATTGGGAAACACGATAAAAAGAATATTTTCGTCCCACACTTCTTGAAAGCGTGCCGCTGTAAAACTGATATTACCCAGCGCAGGATCAGCAACAAAAACATGGTCGTTATAAACGTCACGAACCACCACAAAATGCTTAAAGCCTGCATAGTGAATAGGCACGATGGCTGGGTGCTCTAGGCCTGCCAAGTCTTCAAAACCAGCTTTAAAACCGCCACTTTTGTAACCTAAAGCCCCGACGAAACGCTTCATATCCAGCAACGAGAACCCTCGGCGCTCGACAATCTTATCGACCTCGCCAAAGCGCAACAGGCCATCCATGACTTGGCGCTCTTCAAGATTCATCCCTAGGTAATAATCCAACAAGGTTGTTAATGCTGCCGAACCACAGCTGTAGTCGTAGGCTTGCCGAATCACATTGCGGAATTGCAGCTGCGACATAGGCTCCAGAGAAACCCGCTCACGCTGCGCCATAGCGCCTGTTTGAGAGTTCACAACGACCGCACCTTGAGGTTGCGGCTTGCTCTCAACGGTTTCTTGAAACCCCAAAAGGGTGATCACACCACCGACCAACAACTCAATCATGTCAGCACCCCTGTAAAAAAGGCCTTACCAGCCCTTGGCTGATAAGGCCTTGGATCAACCGCCTAAGCGATTAGTGGCCCCAAACCTTAACAGTAGAGCCAGCAAAGTTAATGCCTTCAATGCCAACAGAGCCAATGCTAGCTGCAGAAGTGCTGCCCACTTTGATAGCACCTACGGTCATACCACCAGTCATCGACGGCAGGCCAATAGCGATTTGGTTAACAGTGTTTCCGCCGATGGTGGCCTCAACAACGTCAACAGTGATTGGGTTAGCATCGGTCACATTCAAACCGGTCAGCTGCACGTTTTCCATGCGAATAGAGCAGTTGGTGCAATCAGTGTCGGTGTACACAACGGCACCAACAGTACCGTTAAAGTTACCGGAAATGCTGATACCAGCCTGACCAGTTACAGCAGACAAAGTTGCGTCGTCCATGCTTTGCAGTTCGGCTTGAGCCATGAAAGGAGCAGTTACCAGAGCGGTTGCCAGAGCCAGTTTCTTGAGGGTCATCTTGTTATTCTCCAGAAGATGTTGAGGTGGGTTGTCCCCGTAGTGTTCTCACCAGGCTTCCTGCGGGGTGATCACAGCACGCTCAGAGTTGCGTCTTCCTGACGTTTGGCGTGGCCCCCGACGGCCACTGTGAGCGCCGAAGTGCAGGATCAAAGTACCGCCTGCATGCCCCGTCTTCATCCCATCCAAGGGCTAGTCAAATGGCTCGCTGATCAGACCTCACTGATCAAACCCAACTCTTTGCCCTTCAAAACCGCCTGTGTGCGGCTACGCACCCCTAACTTGCCGAACAGGTTGTGCAAGTGCCATTTAATGGTGGCTTCGGAGAGGTGTACCGTCTGTGCAATATCGCGGTTCGACATACCCGCCGCCACCAAGCGTAAAACCTCCCGCTCTCTATGGCTAACCCATTGATCCTCTTGAAGAAACTCAGGATCAACCAACAACCGCAAACACTGTTCACGAAGCATTTCTGGGAGCAAAGGCCACGCTGATAGCACCTCGCCATGCTGCACGCTAAGGTCTTGCCAGCAGGGCAATAACAGCATGGCTTCGTCCATAAACATGCGCCGGTAGCCTTGTGGCCACGCGCGCTGCATCACGCTTTCGAGCAAGCGCAGCGCTTTCTCGATGTTACCCTTTTGCCAGTACGCCACAGAAAGTAACAAGACAATGCGCAAATAGCGGTCACCCAGTGATGCCTGTGGCTCTAAGTGCGTCGCCATACGCTCTAAGTCAGCCACGATCAAATCGGGATTTTTCTCGCTGAGCGCCACCCGAGCACGGGTCAGGAGCAAGGCGCACTCTGCATCATTCAGTTGTTTCTTCTCGATACGCGCCTGCAGGCCATCCAGCAGCACCGCGGCATGACTGGCTTCGGCCGGCTTACGCAGCCACAACAAAAACTGCACTTTAACGGCCAAGGCCAAGGCATGCAGACGCTCGTAGCCGGGCATTTCCGTGCTGGCCAACCACTCATCCAACTCCTGCAGCGCTTGCTGCGACTCACCCGCGTAAAAGCGCGCGCGAATCATCACCAGCTGACCACGGTTGATCAGCTCCATGGGCGTGCCTAAATCGCGCCACGTGGTTGCGCTGGGCAACTCGGCCAAGATCGCCGCATGGCGATCTTGTTCGTACAAAATATCGCCATGCGCGAGCGCCAATGGGCCGCCTACTCGACTGTGCCGACCGAATACTTGATGAATTCTGGCCCGCGCTTGTTCGCAGAGCTTGCGGGCACTCTCGAGCATGCCTTGCTCTTTAAGCACCAAAGACTCGATCAGATTGGTCCAGCTATGCAGGTATTCGCTATCGACATGCTCGAGCGAAGCGCGGGCTCTTTCGATACACACCGCCGCCTCTGAATACTCACCGAGCAGCGCATGCGCGCCTGCCTGCACGCTGTACATGCTGCTGCGGAACACGTGTTCGCCACCAGGCACTTTGCCCAACCAATTGCGGCTGACTTCAACGCACGCATGCAGTTTGTCCTGATACAACAAGACCAGCGCTTTGAGCATCTGCGCAGCCACCAAGAGTTCGGCCGCCGGCCGTGAGCCTCGCGCCAAGCCTTGCAGCAGCCGAGCGGAGACCTCTTCTATCAGCCCTTCGGCCTCTGCATGGCGCCCTTCAAAGGCTTTCTGCCACGCATAAAAAATTTGGAAGACTGGGTATTCGCGAATCACCTCTGGCGGCAACCCTTCCAGCAGGCCCAACACGCCATACACACGACTCCCGGCCACCAGTGCAGCGCCTTCGCGTTCTAGCAAACTGGCTGCTAGCGGATAATCGCGGGCGCGCAAGGCATACATGACGGCCTTATCGCCCATGTTTTGCTGATCAAACCAGCGCGACGCACGAATGCACTGCTCCGCCGCGCTAGCATGGCGCGCCAAACGCGCCAAGAGAAACTCGGAGAACAGGTGGTGATAACGGAACCACTTGCCCTCTTCATCCAGCGGAATAATGAACAGCTGGGCATGCTGTAAAAAATTGATGCGCTGCTGGCTGTCTTCCCGCCCCAACAAGCTGTCGCATAACTCGGCGCAAAACTCATCGAGCGGCGAGGTCAGCTCTAAAAAGCGCTGCATGTCAGGCTCCAGATGCACCAAGACATCTTCGGCCAAGTAATCAGCGATATTGCGTTCAGTCCCCGATAAGGCCTCCAGAAACTTGGCCGGGTCCGGCTGACGCTGCAACGCCAAAGCCAACAAATGCAGCGCCGTTAACCAACCTTCGGTGCGCTTGTGCAGCTTGCCGACTTCCTCGGAAGTCAGATTCAAGCCACGCAGCTGACAGAGAAAGTGCTCCGTTTCCGACAGACTAAGGCGCAAGTCTTCGCCGCTGAGCCACAAGCACTGTGCAGCCAGCGCCGGCTCATCCACGACAAAACGCGGGCGCCGACGCGTTGAAGTCACCAAGTGCACGTGGGCCGGCAGCTTGGTTAAGAAATACCGACTGCTCTGCGCCAAAGCGGGGTGTCGCACCCGATGAAAGTCATCCAGAAACACGTACCACTGCCCCGGCAAACGCTGCAGCTCGGCCAAAAAGGCATCAATTAAGGCTTCTGCCGGCAGCGATACGTCGGTGTTGAGCATCGCTTGCAGGCCCTGCATTTGCTCCGGGGCATGCTCGGCAATCGCCGCACTGAGATATTGCAATAAGCGTTGTGGCTCGCTGTCGGACTCTTCACACGTCAGCCACACCACCTGCGCGCCATCGTTGATTAAGCGCTGGCGGAACTGCGTCAGAATGGTGCTTTTGCCGAATCCCGCCGGCGCACTGAGCACCAGCAAAGGCTTTTCCCGCCCTTGCCACAAACGCTCCAGCAGCGAGTCACGCGGCAACAACTGGGTTGGCACTGCGGGGGGGAACAATTTGGTGCGCAAGACAGGTGCTGTCATGAAAGCCGCATTCATCGATTAACCACCCTCTCAGAGTAGACTCAGTTCACGTGCACGACGAATTGCCTGCGTGCGGTTTCGCACCCGCAGTTTTTCGTAGATGTTGTGCAGGTGCCATTTAACGGTGCCCAAGGCGAGATCCAGCTGCTGACCGATCTGCTCGTTAGACATGCCTTGCGCAGCCAATACCACCACCTCACGCTCACGCTCGGTGAGCATTTCTTGCACTTGTTCAGCGCTGGTAGTGTCTTCTTCGGTCGCCCAAAAGCTCAGCAAACCTCGAATAAAACTCTGTAAGGCCGGCTGCCGCTCGTTGCTTTCTAGCTCGCGGAGCAAATCCCGCACTGCCAAACCTTCTTCGATAAAGATGCTGCGCAAGCCTTCTTTCTCGCTTTGCACTAAGGTTTGCACCAACAGGTTATGCGCCCGGTCACGATAGCCCAGTGCCTGATAGCTCACGGCCGCGAGCAGATCTAAACGCAGCCGCTGCAAGCCATGCCAACCCGGCAGTAATAACCCGCGCAGCCGCGTGATCTCGTGTAAAGCCTCGCTAAAGTGGCTACGCGCTTGATGCAGACGAACCTGGGTTAAACCTTGCGACCAGACCACCGGGTTATACGGCGCGGCGCTATAGCGCTCGGCCATCTTGGCCCATTCGGTGGTTTTAAAGCGCTGCTCGACTTTACGCAGGGTTTCGGCGTTGCCGTCCTGCAACAGCAAGGCGAGTTCTTCGGCCAACGCCAAAGAGAAAAACCGCCACGCTTGCGCTCGGCTGGCCGAGCTTTGCATTTGCGCCAAGGTTTGTAGCGCTTCTTTGTCTTTACCGGCCAAACGCTGCACGCGCGCCATGCACAAGGTGCCACGGGCATACAGGTCAATCGGATTGATCACATCGATATTGGCCAGCGCCCAACACAGGCGATTGCTCAAGCCATCAAGCTCTAGCTGCTCATAGGCCACTAAGCTCTGACTGATCGCCGGCAGAATTAAAGCCTTGGAGTCGGCGCCAAACCACGGTGTGTATTGTTCCCGCAGTTGACTGGCTAAGTGGCGTGCTTGGCCTAAACGGCCACGCTCCAACTCAAGGAACATTTGCAGATTGCCCATCTGCATGGCCAAAAAGTTGCCTTTAAGAAACGGTACTTGCTGCTGTGCCAGTTGCAGCAATTGCTGGCCTTGCTCAAGCCAGCCCATCACGCACGCGGCAAAGCCACCGCAGAGCACAATCGCCGCCTCAAGAAAGCTGTTACTGCGGCCCATCTGCTTAGCCACCTTGCGGGCTAACGAGATACAGGTTTGCAGGTCATCTTTTTGCAGAGCAATCACCCCGCGCACGGCCTGCACGGCAAGAAACTCCTCACTCCAAGGCTGCTCTTGGCCATCGCCCCAGCGCTTTAGCAGCTGGTCGAGCAAACGGTTGGCCTCCGGCAGCGCCATGCTGGCGGCTTGAGTCCACACATCAGCCAGCACCAAAATCGGGTACTGCTGAGCAATCGCATCCGGCACATTCAAGCGCCAGCGATAGAGCAGATTCAGCTGACCACGGTTGATCAGCTCTAGCCCGCAGGCATTCACCAGCGCGGCGAGCAGCTCAGGGTCATCCGCTTGGCAAGCATGCTCAATGGCCAAGTTCTGCATGTGGTGATTGGTAAACCACAGACTGGCGTTGAAGTGCAGCTGCCGAAAACGCTTCAAATTCTGGCTTTGCAGGCGCTTACGCGCGAAATCAGCAAACAAGTGGTGGAAGCGATACCAATGCCGCTCACGATCAAGCGGCACGAAAAACAGCTGCTTGGCTTCTAAGTCTTCCAGCAGGGCTTGACCGTCTGTGCGCCCGGTGAGGGTATTGGCCAAGTCGCCGTTGATCTGCGACGCCACGCTGAGTGCCAAAACAGCCTCTTGCAGGTCGGCCGGTAGTTGCTCAAACACGCTGGCCAACAAGTAATCGGCCATCCCCTCTTGTTCTGGCAGGGCTTTTACTTCGCGGCCTTTGGCCTGCTCGCTACCCAGCCATAAGCCGGCCAGATGCACTCCGACCATCCAGCCTTCGGTCTGTTGGGTGAGCTTACCGAGCAACTTGTCGTCCAGCTCGCCGCCGTGGCGTTTGAGGTAACTGCGGGTTTCCTCTTGCGACAGACGCAAGTCATCTTGGCCTAGCTCGATCATCCAGTGCCGGGCGCGCCACGTCGCCAGCGGCATTGGCGGTAACTCTCGACTGCCAAACGCCAGCTGCACGCCAGCCGGGGCAAACTGCACCAGCCGCGCCAAGCCATCTAAGGTGGCTTTGTCGGTGATTACGTGCAGATCATCGACTACCAGCAGCAGCGGTTGCTCGCTGTGGTGCAAGTCCATAATCAGACTTTCAACCAAGGCAGCGACCGGCACACTGATGGTGTTGTCGAGAAATTCGCTGGCATCTTGACCGAAGTGCGGCAGGCTCTGACGTACCGATTCAATCAGCATCTGCCAGAAGGTGCGCGGATCATCTTCGCCAGCCTCTAAGCTCAGCCAAGCGACCGACCAGCCTTGCTCGCGTTTAAGCTCTGCCAAGGCAGCCAACGCCGAACTTTTGCCAAAACCTGCTGGAGCGGCGATCAGTACCACGCGCGCATCGGGATGATGAACCAGCGCCTCATGTAAACGCGGGCGGCTCAAATAGTCGGCCTTGACCAACGGGGGGGTCAGGCGCGAACGCAGCAAACTGCCGGCGATGAAATCTGCGGAAGCCAATGGTTATCCCTGTCGTTCTTTATGCTTATCGTGGTTGGCATCATGCCAAGTGCGTTTGGGCAGTCTAATTCAGCCGGGTTTGCTGGGTAAACCGGCTTCAAGACTGGGAAGCCTGCAGCTCAGGCTCTACAATCGCCTTTGGTTTTCACAGTGCCCTCACATGCCGGCTTGTACTTTCTATCCTCTACCTTATCTCGCCGATCCTAGCGAACGCTTCGCGAGCTTTGCCGACCTCCCTGGCGCGGTATTGCTCGACAGTGGGCACCCTCACAGCACACGCGGCCGTTTCGATCTGATCAGCGCGTGGCCCTGCGAGCTATTAAAAGCCGAGCCCGACGAAGACGGATTGACCTTTGTGACACGCCTTAAGCGCAGCTTGGCCAAATGGCCGGCGGCCGACAGCGGCGACTGGCCTTTTGCCGGCGGCCTGCTGGGCTTTTGCAGCTACGACTTAGGCTACACGCTGGAAACCATCGGCCACCAAGCCCGCGACGACATTGGGCTAGTGCAAGCCTGCTTTGGCCTGTATGACTGGGCCATTCTCAGCGACCACCAACGCCAGCTCAGCGTCTTATTAATGCACCCACATGCCCCTGCGCAGCGCCGCAGCCAAGTGCTTGCACAACTGGCCAACAGCACGGTGGCAAACGACTTTCAACTGCTCAAACCATTCGTCGGACAAATCAACCGCGGCCAATATTTAACCGCTATCACCCGCATTCAAGACTACATCCACGCCGGCGACTGCTATCAAGTCAACTTTGCGCAACGCTTCAGCGCGCCGTTTACTGGCAACAGCTGGCAAGCCTACCGGCAATTGCGCGCCGCCTGCCCCACCCCTTTTGCGGGGTTTATGCAATTAGGCGCACAACAGCTGCTGAGTTTGTCGCCGGAGCGCTTTTTACGGGTCGCCGATGGCCAGGTCGAAACCCGCCCCATCAAAGGCACACGCCCACGCGGCACAAGCGCTGGCGAAGACCAGCAACACGCCGCCGAGCTACAAGCCAGCCGCAAAGACCGCGCAGAAAACCTAATGATTGTCGATTTGCTGCGCAATGACTTAAGCCGCGCCTGTGCACTGGGCAGCGTTAAGGTGCCGGAGCTATTCTCGCTAGAGAGCTATCCCAATGTGCATCACTTAGTCAGCGCCGTTACCGGCACCTTGCGCGCCGACAAACATCCGCTGGATTTACTGGCTAGCAGTTTTCCCGGCGGCTCGATCACTGGCGCGCCAAAAATCCGCGCCATGCAGATCATCGATGAGCTAGAACCGAGCCGGCGCAGCTTCTATTGCGGCTCGCTGCTGTATTTAGACGTGAATGGCCGTATGGACAGCTCCATCGCCATTCGCAGCTTAGTAGCCAGCGACGGCCAACTGCACTGCTGGGGCGGCGGCGGCATCGTCGCCGATTCGGTGCCCGAAGCCGAGTACAACGAATCGCTGACTAAGATTCGCGTGCTGCTAGAGACCCTAGAGAAAACCCTCAGTTAAGCGCACCAAACAGCGCGCATAAAAAACGCCGAGCCTGTTACCAAGCTCGGCGCTTTTATCTGGGCAAGGCTTACAGCGACAAAGTGCGGTTCGAGGCCTTAATAAACTCGCGCTTTAAGTCTTCGTAAGTGTGCACCGCTGGGAACTGCGGGAACTCGGCAATCACGTTATCCGGCGCGTGGAACAGAATGCCGGCATGCGCTTCGCTGAGCATGGTGGTGTCGTTATAGGAGTCACCGGCAGCAATCACCCGGTAGTACAGGCTCTTAAAGGCCAATACAGACTGACGCTTGGGGTCTTTCTGGCGCAGTTGGTAATCCACTACGCGATCCGTTTCATCGGTAATCAAGCGGTGGCACAGCAGCGTCGGGAAGCCCAACTGGCGCATCAGCGGTTGCGAGAACTCGTAGAAGGTATCCGACAGAATCACCACCTGAAAACGCTCGCACAACCAGTCGACAAACTCCACCGCGCCTTCCAGCGGCTTTAAGGTAGCGATGACTTCTTGGATGTCCGACAGCTTCAAGCCGTGCTCATCCAGAATGCGCAGACGCTGCTTCATCAGCACGTCATAGTCGGGAATATCGCGGGTGGTCGCCTTCAGCGACTCGATGCCAGTCTTTTCCGCAAAGGCAATCCAGATTTCCGGAACCAGTACCCCTTCTAGGTCTAGGCAAGCAATTTCCACGACGATCCCCTCGTTTAGCTGTATTAAGTGGCCGGCCACTCTACCAGATGGCAAGCGCGCTGCCATCGCCCGCTGCGCAGCTCTTACCCTCCGTGCTTATGTCTTTTGATTAGGGAAACGCTGATTTATTAAGCCTCACACCAGCACCAGTGCCGATTCGCAGCGCAAAATCAGAAAACCAGCTCGATTCCCCGCATGACTAGCGCCTTTTGGCGTTAGCGCAGCCTCCGTAGAGGCCATTTCCCGTCAGCAAGACGGATTTATCCCGTGAGCACGCATCAAATGTCGCTTGGATAGCAGCAAATTCGCGAAGCCAAACAGGCTGAACAGCTGCGCCGTGTTTTTCGTCAGACCGCGATAGCGCGTTTTGCGGTAATGAAACAGATTTTTAACCACGTGAAAGGGATGCTCGACTTTGGCGCGCACTTTGGCTTTCAGGCGTTCTATTTGCTCTTGCAACT
>NZ_FOAS01000009.1 GCF_900109735.1 Atopomonas hussainii | reverse complement strand
AAGCACTGCTGCACAACGTACAAGCGAAGCATGCGTGGCAAACCAATGCTGGGACGCCCACGCTTGCCCGTGTTGTCTGCATAGAAGGGGGCAATCTGAGCTTCAAGCAAGGTCCAAGGCGTGAGCTGCTCAAGATCGCTGAGAAATCGATCGCGGCGTGTCAGCTTTTTCTTGCCGGCATATTCGGCTTCGGAAAAGGTTTTTTGCATGCGGCTGACTCAGGCGATGGGCTTCCCGCGATTGTGCCAGCCAAGAGAGCTGCTGAGGAATAAATCAGCGTTTCCCTAAGCACCAGCAGGCGGCGCTTATGCTTCATAATATTATGAAAATTTTTCAGCCATTCAGGTGAGTCGTCCTTTGGCTGTGCAAATAGGCGGATAGGCTCTCGATCAATCGCACCTACCTCATAAGAAGAGCGCTTACAACTCGAACAAATTTCCGTAGAGATATCATTTTCAAACCCACAACTAACACACTGCCACTTTTCTCTTTTCATCCCTGAATACCACACCAGTTACTCAAAAAAATAGCGCCGCACCTAGCCTTGCGCCAAGACCGCACATACTAAGGCATGCCATCCCTAGCAACGCACGACAAACACATTAACCTGCTAGCCACTTAACAAACGCAACAGCCACAAGAGTGTCAGCTAGTTACGCCATTTCAGGCTCACTATTGATCTTCGGCACAATCACCGCAAAAGGCACATCAAGCCGCGCCAGCAGCTGATCCAGCTCAGCGCGGTAGGCGTCGCTGACCCACGGGCTTTCCAGTTGCACCAGTTGCAGCACGCCACGGCGCAGCATCGCCGGGGTAATGGCTTGCCCTGGCTCGCTAACGGTGGCGACAAAACGCACCCATGCGGTGAGCATGATCAAGCCATTGATGGCTAAGGTTTCGGCAATCGCCGGGGTAATGCGCAGGATGCCGGCGTCGGCAAAGCCTTGGTAGATCTGCTGCGCGCTGCTGAGCGCGGTGCGGGCAAACTGCCGGTAGCGGGTGGCGAGCGCGCTGTCGCTTTCCAGAATTTGCTCTAAATCGCGGTGAATAAAGCGGTACTGCCACATGCCTTGCAGCAGGGCCTCAAGGTAGAAGGCTTTGTCGTCCATGGTCATGCCGCGCCCGGTGGGACGCTGCAAAAAACCTTCGACCTGCGCGGCGTAGCGCTCAAACAGCTCGCTGATGATCTCGTGCTTGTTGCGGAAGTGGTAATACAGGTTGCCCGGCGAGATCCCCAAATGCGCAGCGATGTGATTGGTCGTCACGTTGCGCTCACCCTGCTCGTTAAACAGTTCTAGGCTGGCTTCGATGATGCGATCGCGGGTTTTCATTCGTGGGGCCATAACGCGTGCTTACAAATACTCACAGAAGGTTGGGGTGGCATGGTTTGACATTTTAGAGCATTAACTCTAAAAATACACCCACACAGAGATTGTCCGACAGCCTTGCCGTAGCCGCTGACGGAACCACCGCCACCCGAGGACAGCACTATGGTCGCCGACGTCGCCTACCTGCAAGATGCCCAGCATGCGCTGGAGTACATGAATAGCCAATTCCAAGCCATGCGCAGCGCTTACCGCGCCAACCCGATGCCCAGCGCCGACGAGCGCCGCGCGCATTTGGCCAAGCTGCGTAAAGTGCTGTTCGACAACCAAGACGCACTGATCGAAGCCATGCGCGCCGACTTTAGTAACCGTGCGCGGGAAGAGTCGCTGCTGGCCGAGATCATGCCCAGCCTGCACGGCATCGACTATGTGGCGAAGCGCCTGAAGAAGTGGATGAAACCCTCGCGCCGTAGCGTCGGCTTGGCCTTCCAGCCGGCCACTGCGCGCGTGATGTATCAGCCCAAGGGTTTGGTCGGTGTGATTGTGCCGTGGAACTACCCGCTGTATTTGGCCGTAGGCCCGCTGGCTGGCGCACTGGCCGCCGGTAACCGGGTGATGCTGAAGATGAGCGAGTTCACCCCTGCCACCTCGCAGCTGTTTAAAGAATTGATCGGCCAAGTGTTTGATGAAAAACACGTGTGCGTGGTGCTCGGCGAGGCCGAAGTGGGCGCTGGCTTCTCCAAGCTGCCGTTCGATCACCTGTTGTTCACTGGCTCCACCGCCGTGGGCCGTCACGTAATGCGAGCTGCCGCGGATAACCTGACCCCCGTCACCTTAGAGCTGGGCGGCAAGTCGCCGGCGATTATCGGCACTGACGCCAACATGGCCGACGCCGCCGAGCGCATGGGCTTTGGCAAGGCAATGAACGCCGGGCAAACCTGCGTCGCGCCCGACTACGTACTGGTGCCGCGTGCTCGTCAGCAAGAGTTTGTTGAGGCGTGGAAGCAGCAAATCTGCACCTTCTACCCCGAGATCGAAACCAACCCGGACTACACCGCGATCATCAACGAGCGCCAGCTGGCCCGTCTGCAAGGCTACTTGACCGACGCCAAAGACAAAGGCGCCGAGGTCATCGCCCTGCACAAAAACTGCCAAGGCCGTCGCCTGCAGCACCACTTAGTGCTGAACGTAAACGACGACATGAAGATCATGCAGGACGAGATCTTCGGCCCGCTGCTGCCGGTGATCCCCTACGACAGCCTTGAGCAAGCGGTGAACTTTATTAACGACCGCGACCGCCCACTGGCGCTGTATTACTTCGGTGGCAACAAGCAAGAGCAAACCTACGTGCTGGAGCACACCCACTCCGGCGGCGTGTGTATCAACGATGCGCTGCTGCACGTAGCCCAAGACGACATGCCGTTTGGCGGCGTCGGCCCCTCAGGCATGGGCCACTACCACGGCCACGAAGGCTTCAAAACCTTCAGCCATGCCAAGAGCATTTACGACAAGCCGACCTGGTACAACGGCGCCAAGCCGATCTACCCGCCGTACGGCACCGCGCTGCAGAAGCTGGTGTTTAAGCTGTTTATCCGCTGAGTGGCACTCATGTCCGAACAAACTAATAACAATATAGCCTTGGCGGTTAGCCGCCGAGGCCTGCTGAAATTCAGCCTGATGGGCAGCGCCATGCTCGCTACCGCTGGCGTTACCGCCAGCCTCACCGGTTGCTCATCAAGCATGCCGCAAGACGGCTACAAGGTGCTGCGCAAAGAAGACGTGGCGTTTTTAAGCGCCACTATTCCGGTGGTCATGCAGGGCACTTTTGCCGCCGACAAAGTTGCCGAGTCGACCCTGATCACCCTGAAATCCTTCGACCACAGCTTGGCGCACTTCTCCCCCGAAGTGCTCAAGCTGGTCCAGCAGCTGTTTGATGTGCTGGGCATGAGCATCACCCGCGGCCCGCTCACCGGCGTGTGGGGCGGCTGGGAAAACGCCAGCCCCGCCGAGGTGGCCAATTTTCTAGAGCGCTGGAAGAACAGCGCCATCAGCCTGCTCAACATGGGGTATGGCTCGCTAACCCAGCTGATTCCCATGGCGTGGTACGGCAACCCTGAGGCGTGGGGCCATTGCGGCTACCCCGGCCCGCCGACCATCTAACCACCACGCAGCAAGAGAGCACCGATATGCCTGTACCCGATATTTTCCGCCAAGGCATGGCCCGTGGTTGGAAAACCCACGACGGCTCAGCCCTTGAGCAAGACCTAACCTTAGAAGCCGACGTAGCCATTATTGGCTCCGGCGCGGGTGGCGGCACCACGGCCGAAATCCTTTCGGCAGCCGGTTTTAAGGTACTGATCATCGAAGAAGGCCCGCTGCGCACCAGCGACGACTTCGCCCCGCTGCGCGAAAACCAGTCCTACCCGGCGCTGTATCAAGAAGGCCTCGGGCGGATGAGCAAAAACGGCGCGATCACCATTCTGCAAGGCCGCGCCGTGGGTGGCACCACGACGGTGAACTGGACATCGAGCTTCCGCACCCCCGCGCCGACCCTCAAACATTGGGCCGATGTGCACGGTGTAACCGGCCATGACGTCGACAGCATGGCGCCGTGGTTTGCCAAGATGGAAGAGCGCTTAGGCGTGGCCAAGTGGGCTATTCCCGCCAACCCCAATAACCAAGTGATTGCCGATGGCTGTGAGTCGCTCGGCTGGAAACACGACATCATTCCGCGCAACGTCAAAGGCTGCTGGAACTTGGGCTACTGCGGTTTAGGCTGCCCCACCAACGCCAAGCAATCCATGCTGGTCACGACGATTCCCGCCACGCTGGATAACAACGGCGAGCTACTGTATTTGGCGCGGGTCAATCGTCTGCTGATCGACGGCAGCCGGGTCACCGGGCTGGAATGCGTGGGCATGGATGAGCGTTGCGTGGCACCCAATGGCCGCAAAATCACCGTGCGCGCCAAGCACTATGTGCTCTCCGGCGGCGGCATCAACAGCCCGGCGGTGCTGCTGCGCTCCAACGCGCCAGACCCGCACCAGTTGGCTGGCAAACGCACCTTCTTGCACATCACCAACTTCTCCGCCGCGCGCTTTGAGCAGCAACTCAACCCGTTTAGCGGCGCGCCACAGTCGGTGTATTCGGACCATTTCCAGTGGCACGACGGCGCGGCCGGCGAGATGTCGTACAAGATCGAAGTCGCCCCTATGCAACCGATGTTTGCCTCCACGGTGCTCGCCGATGTCGGCCAGCGTGCGGCAGAGACGATGGCCAGCCTGCCGAATATCAACTTCATGTTGGCGCTGGGCCGCGACGGCTTTCACGAGCAAAGCTCGATAGGCAGCGTCGAACTGCGCAGCGACGGCACTCCTGTGCTGGACTACCAAATGACCGACTACAGCTGGGACGGCATTCGCCGTGCGTGGCTATCCATGGCGGAAATCCAATTCGCCGCCGGCGCCAAACAGGTGTGGACGGTGCACGCCGATGCACCGTGGACGAGCAGCTGGAAAGAAGCCCAAGCAACCATCAACAACCTGCCGCTGGAGCTGTACCGCGCCCGTTTAGGCAGTGCCCATGTCATGGGCGGCTGCGCCATGAGCGAAGATGCCAGCATGGGCGTCACCGACAGCCTTGGCCGCCATCATCAGCTGGAAAACCTGTCGATTCACGACGGCTCCTTGTTCCCCACCTCGATCGGCGCCAACCCGCAGCTGTCGATCTACGGCTTAACCGCCAAACTCGCCACCCAGTTGGCCGAGCGCCTCAAGGCCTAAGGCCGCCTACTGCACCCTCGCGCGGGCCTTGCTTGGCCCGAGCGAGCGGCTGCGCTAACATCACCCCACTTTTCTGCTGCTGGAGCCACGCATGAACCGCGTGCTATACCCGGGCACTTTCGACCCCATTACCAAAGGTCATGGCGACCTGATCGAACGCGCCTCGCGCTTGTTCGAAGAAGTCATCATTGCCGTGGCCGCCAGCCCGAAGAAAAACCCCCTGTTTGCGCTGGAAACCCGCGTAGAACTGGCACAGCAAGTCACCGCGCACTTACCTAATGTGCGTGTGGTGGGCTTTTCCACTTTGCTGGCCGATTTTGTTCGTGAGCAGAACGCCAATATCTTGCTGCGCGGTCTGCGCGCCGTGTCGGACTTCGAATACGAATTCCAACTGGCCAACATGAACCGTCAGCTGGCGCCTGAGGTAGAGAGCTTGTTTCTCACCCCGTCGGAAAAGTATTCCTTTATTTCATCGACCTTAGTGCGCGAAATCGCAGCATTAGGCGGCGATATCAGCAAATTTGTTCACCCGCAGGTGCACGAAGCGCTCAAACAGCGCTTCGCCCAATAAGCGGCTTGAAGTACCGGCCCAGCCGGAGGAGAACCCATGGCTCTGATCATTACCGACGACTGCATCAACTGTGACGTCTGCGAGCCGGAATGCCCCAACGCGGCGATTTCCCAAGGCGAGGAAATCTACGAAATCGACCCTAACCTGTGCACCGAGTGCGTCGGCCACTACGACGAGCCACAGTGCCAACAGGTATGCCCGGTCGACTGTATCCCGCTGGACCCGAACCATGCAGAAACCCGTGATGAACTCATGCAGAAGTATTTGATCATCACCGGCAACGCCTAAGCCGCAAGCCCCCAAGCGAGAGGAACGCCCATGCGCAACGAGAACCGACTCACCCGGCTCGTTGCCGCCGGTTGTTTGCTGCTCCTCAGCATCGCCGCCCACGCCAGCCCCGACAAAGCGGCGATTGCCACCGCGCACCCGCTAGCCAGCCAAGCCGGCCTGCAGATTTTGCGCGAAGGCGGTAACGCCTTCGATGCGGCGATTGCCATTACAGCGGCGTTAGCGGTGGTCGAGCCCTATGGTTCTGGCCTTGGTGGCGGCGGTTTTTATTTGCTGCGCCAGCCCACCAGCGGCGGTAAAGCCCACTACCCGTTTATCGACGCCCGCGAGCGCGCCCCGCTAGCGGCGCACGCCAACCTATACCGCCGTGGCGGCCAAGTGCAGCCGGAGCTATCGCTGAACGGCCCGCTGGCGGCGGCGATTCCCGGCGTGCCTGCGGCCATCGCCTATCTGGCCAGCCAATACGGGCAACTGCCGCTGACCAGCACACTCGCCCCGCCATCGCCTTGGCCGAGCAAGGCTTCACCATCGACAGCGCCTACCGTGAGCGCGCGCAGTGGCGCCTCAAAGCCTTGCAGGCCGACGCCGAAAGCGCGCGCTTGTTCTTGCGCGACGGCGAAGTACCGGCCCTTGGCAGCCGCCTGTATCAGCCGGAGCTGGCCGACACCCTGCGCTTAATCGCCCGTGACGGACACACCGGCTTTTACAGCGGTGAGTTGGCCGACCGCTTGGTAGAAGGCGTACGCGCCGCCGGCGGCATCTGGAGCATGGAAGACCTCGCCAGCTACCAAGTGGTCGAGCGCGCACCGCTGCAGGTGCGCCTTAACAACGGCGACACGTTAATTAGCGCACCGCCACCCTCGGCCGGCGGCGTGGCGCTCGCACAAAGCTTGCTGATGCTCGACTGGCTACCGTGGCGCAGCGACAGCCGGGTTGATCGCCAGCATGCGGTGACTGAAGTGCTGCGCCGGGCCTACCGCGACCGCCGCCTGCTGGGCGACCCCGACCACGTGCAAAACCCCATCACTGCCTTGCTCGCCCCAGACTACCTACGCCAGCAAGCCGCCGGCATTGAACGCGAACGCGCCACGCCCAGCAGCGAGCTAGCAGAGCCGTTGACCCTGCACGAAGGCGAACACACCACGCACTTTAGCGTGATGGACAGCCGTGGCCGCGCGGTAGCCGCCACACTGTCGATTAACCTGATGTTTGGCGCCGCCTTCACCGTGCCCGGCACTGGCGTGCTGCTCAATGATGAAATGGACGACTTCGCCGCCGATGTGAGTGGCGCCAACGCCTACGGCTTAACGGGCAGCCGAGCCAATCAAATCGCCGCCGGCAAACGCCCGCTGTCGAGCATGAGCCCCAGCTTTATTGAAAGTACCGATGACTTTGCCAGCTTCGGCACGCCCGGCGGCAGCCGCATCCCCAGCATGGTGCTGCTGGCCATGCTGGCCCGCCAAGACCAGCTACCGGTGGCCCAATGGCCCGCGCTACCGCGCTTTCACCATCAGTTTTTACCCGATGCTATCCAGCATGAAGACGACGCCTTCAGCCTAGAAGAGCGTGCTGCCCTGCAGCAGCGTGGCCACAGCTTAAGCCCTGTTGGTCGCCGCTACGGCAATCTGATGGTGCTGCACTGGGATAAGCGCAGCGGCAAGGTTAGCGCCGCCAGCGACCCGCGCGGCATTGGCCAAGCGCTGGTCGAAGCGCCATAAACAACAAAGCCGCCCAAACAGGCGGCTTTGTTTTACCCAAACCAGCACTTACGGCTGAGTATGGTTGTTGTGCTTGCGGCTCTTGGCCCAGTCTTCGTAACCACTGGTGCAGCCCAAACAACGCACGAAGGCTTCATAGCCCGGTGCCAGCACTAAGGCATCGGTGGCCTCACTGGTGTTACGGCCAATGGTAAAGGGCAAGCTCACCAGCCATGCCGCTGCGCCGATAGCAGTAGCGCCAATGGCAAACGGGCGGGCGATAACCAAGTCGCCGATCATCTTGTAGGCCGGCGGGGTTTCGGTGTCATAGCGGGTATCTGAGGTGGCATCGGCAGCATAAGCCTGGCCGCCCAGCAGCGAGGCAGTCATGGCCGTAGCGGCCAGCAGGGCCGTGGTGGTGCGACGGAGCTTCATGGTTCGATCCTTGTTGTTGGCAATAACGCACTACGTAACTATAACAGCGGATTTACGCTTGTCAGCGTGATGGGTGTCAATCGCCGTGATACGCGTACTGCGGATATTTTGGCACATAGGGGCGAAATATCGCGTGCAACTGCTGCATATCGGCGGTTTGATCGCCGCTTGGGTAGAACGGCGCACCAATCACCACGCGCTTATTGGCGAAGTCTAGCGCGCCCGTCACGATCGGCACTCCAGCGCCCACGGCAATATGGTAGAAGCCGCTGCGCCAGCGAGTGACCTTCTTGCGCGTGCCTTCGGGCGAGAGAATCAACAGAAAGTGCTCATGCTCAGCAAAGGCGGCAATCGCCTGCTCCACCGTATTGAGCTGCAAATGGCGCCGAATCGGTAAACCACCCCACAAGCGCATGATGTAGCCCCACGGCCAAGCAAACAGGGTGTGCTTGCCAAACCAACGGGCACGTAAACGCCACATAAACTTGATGGCAATAAACAAGACAAAATCCCAGTTCGAGGTGTGGTGCGCACCAATCACTATGTATTTGGGCAAATCAGGCAGCTGGCCTTCCACTCGCCAGCCCAACATGCGCAGCGTTGTGCGCCCCAGCCATTGCACAAAAGCATTGGCGGGCAAGTAGTTACCGGACATCGTTAACCTCTTATTGTTATTCTCGGTAAGCGCTGATTATTTAACACATTTTTGCCATTGGGCTAACCGCGCAAGGCCCGCCAGAACAGCCCATCGGCAAACGACGCTTGACTCTGTCCATAGGGACAGACTCTAGGCTGGCATCCTCTTCAAGAAACAGGGAGTGCAGCCATGAATCCGTTAAGTCTGGTCACCGGGGCCAATGGCCATCTGGGTAATACGTTGGTGCGCACGCTACTCGCTCGCGGTGAGCGAGTGCGTGCCGGGGTGCGCGACATCCATGATCGCACTGCCTTTGCCGGGCTCGATTGCGAGCTGGTGTACACCGAACTGCTGGACAAGCACGCGCTGGAGCAAGCCCTGCAAGGAGTCGACGTGCTCTACCAAGTAGCGGCAGTGTTCCGCCATTGGGCCCGAGATCCGCAAGCGGACATCATCACACCGAATGTCGAGGGCACTCGTAATGTTTTAGAGGCCGCTGCCAAAGCAGGCGTCAAGCGCGTGATCTACGTCAGTTCAGTAGCGGCGGTGGGGCACACAGGCAAACCGCTAGACGAAACTCACTGGAACGACGAAAAAGACAACGCCTACTACCGCTCCAAGATTCTGTCTGAGCAAATGGCTTGGGAGGTCGCAAAACGCTTAGATCTTGAGATGGTTAGCGTGCTACCGGCAGCCATGGTTGGCCCCAACGCTCAGCGGCTGACCGACACCATGAACTTTCTCAACACTGTGCTGGCTCGCCAAGTACCGCTCGACCCAAGCTTTCACTTCAATTTCGTTGACGTACGCGATGTGGCCGAAGGCTTGATCAAGGCAGCCGAAAAAGGGCGCGCAGGCGAGCGTTACATTCTGGCCAACAAGCACTCTTCGCCGCTACGGGCACTGATCGAGGCGGCAAACACAGTGAAACCAGGTTATCGCACGCCGCCTCCTGCACCACGCTGGCTGCTACTCTCCTTGGCCTGGCTGCAGGAGCGCTGGGCCCAGTTGACCGGGCACCCAGCACAGCTTCTGATGAGCCAAGTACGCCTGTTCCATGGTGTGCCTCAGGAATACAGCATCAGCAAAGCGCAAACTGAGCTGGGCTTTCGCCCGCGCCCACCAGAGCAAGCTCTGCGCGAAGCGTTTGCCTTGCTACAACAACGCACCGATTAATGGCTGCACTGCTGCGGCGACTGCTCGGAGAATAGCCGAGCAGTCTCTTGGCCCAACGCTATCAGTTGGGCATCAAGCGCATGCAATTCAGCAATCTGCGCCTGAACTTGCAAGCGTTTGGCCTGAATACCGGCCTGAACCAGCTCCAGTGGAAAGCGCTGCTCGCGTTGCTTGGCTGCCAGCACAACGGCTAACTCGGCAAGTTTGAAGCCGGCGGCCTGAGCAGTGCGAATCATCCGCACGATATCCACATGATGAGGGGTATAAATCCGATAGCGCCCCCGGCGCGGCGGCGCTTCAAACAAACCCAGCTGCTCATACAAACGAATTGCCTTGGGTGTGCAGCCGGTCAGATTGGCGAGTTTGCCGATGTACATAGTCTACTCCTCATCCGGTGAGCAATAAGGCCTGCGCGACTTTCGTCGCCATAGGTTACGACTACCACAGTTAACGCTGACATTTCGGGCAATACACACTAGCGCGCTGCCCCAGTTTTACCTCGCGCAACGTGCTGCCGCAGTGTTTGCAGAACTCGCCGCCGCGACCGTATACAAACAGCTCCTGCTGGAAGTAGCCGGGCTTGCCGTCGCCGCCGACAAAGTCGCGTAGCGTGGTGCCGCCGCGTTCGATGGCGTAGGCGAGAATCTCTTTGATCGCCTCGGCCAAGCGCAGGTAGCGCTGCCGAGAAATGCCGCCCGCTTCGCGGCGCGGGTCGATGCCGGCGGCGAACAGTGCCTCGCTGGCGTAGATGTTGCCCACCCCGACCACCACGGCGTTATCCATGATGAACGGCTTTACCGCGATGCGCTTACCGCGTGAGCACTGGTACAAGCGCTCGCCGTCAAAGGCGTCGCTGAGCGGCTCGGGGCCGAGGTTGCGCAGCAGTTCATGGTCTAACGGCGCGTGGCTCCAGAGCATGGCGCCAAAGCGGCGTGGGTCGTGATAACGCAGCACTTGCCCCGAGCCCAGCTCGATATCCACGTGCTCGTGCTTCACCGCAGCGGTGCCCGCCGGCACTAAGCGCAAACTGCCCGACATGCCCAAATGCACAATCAAGGTGCCGCTTTCGGCTTCGATCAACAGATATTTGGCCCGCCGCTTAACCGCCACAATCCGCTGCCCCGAGAGGCGCACGTCTAAGTCTTCGGGAATCGGCCAACGCAGCCGGCGCTCACGCACCCGCACACGCTCGACGGTTTGCCCTTGCACATGCGGGGCAATTCCGCGACAGGTGGTTTCAACTTCAGGTAATTCCGGCATGGCGCACCTCAGCTCACAGCAGGCGCCACCCTAGAGCCAATCCAGGCCAGCCACAAGCCTAAGCTGACTATCGCCAGCAGCGTTTGCAGGGTGATGAGGCCAGCCATTAAGCGTGCATCGCCTTGCAGCTGGGTGGTCAGCACATACGCGGTGGGTGCAGTGGGCAAGGCAAAAAACAGCAGCACGATCGCCGCACTTTGCGCCGGCAAGCCCCATAAGTTAGCCACTGTCAAAGCCAGCGCCGGCATCAGCAATAAACGTAACAGGCTATTGCCCAGCAAGCCTCGCCAAGCACCGCGCAAACCTTGCCACTGCAAGGCGGCGCCAACACACAACAAACCCAAAGGCAGCGAGGCGGCGGCGAGAAACTTCAGCAGCGCTTCGCTGCCTAGCGGCAAACCAAGCCCGCTGATGTTCAGCGCCAAGCCCAACAGGCAAGCCACAATCAACGGGTTCCGCAGCAACGGCCAGAGCACCGCGCGCGCCTGCCAGCGACGGTCGCTTAACAGCGCCAGCACCGACAACACATTGACCATAGGCACCAGCAGCGCCAACAGCAACGCGGCAACCGCCAAGCCAGAGGCGCCGAATAAGCCCCCAGCCAACGCCAAACCAATATAGGTATTAAAGCGCAGCAAGCCCTGCACTTGCGGGCCAAACTGCGCCGCCGCCACTTGGTAACGCCACCGCCACGCCCACAGCAGCGCTGCGGCAGGCAGCAGCACACTGAGCAGCACGCCGAGCAACTGCCACGGCGCGGCCTGCGCCAATGGCGCGTTGGCCAAGCTGTGCACCAGCAAGGCGGGAAATAAGATGAAGTAGTTAAGCCGCTCAGCCGCCGGCCAAAACCCGCTGTCCAGCCAAGTGCTGCGCTTTAACCAAACGCCGAGGGCAATCAAGGCCACGATGGGCCACAGCAGCAGCAATAACTCAGCCATAGCCTGCCTTAATGCGGGTGAAGGCTCACTCTACGAGCAAACCTGACAATCAACCACTACAGTTAGCCATAGGTCTTAAGACAGCACTTGAGGTTCAGCATGCCCCAGCTTAGTGGAGGTTGTCATTGCGGTGCCGCGCGTTATCAGCTCGACGCCGCGTTGGATGACTGCGCGCACTGCCACTGTAGCGACTGTCGCAAGACCACCGGCGGCATTGTCACCACGTGGCTGACTATTCCGCAGGCGGCCTTCACTTGGCTAAGCGCTGAACCTGCGCACTATCAAAGCAGCGCCACCTGTAAGCGCTGGTTCTGCGCTACGTGCGGCTGTCAGCTCGCACTGTGGACCAGCAAAACGCCGGATAGCGTGGATATCACGGTAGCCAGCTTGGACCAGCCCGAAGCGGCGCCGGCACATCGGCATATCTGGGATCAAAGCCACTTAAGCTGGCTGTATCTTGACCCGCAGCTACCCGCTGACGAGCGCGAAGCGGGCGTGGATTAACGCCAGAACGGCTTGGCGATTTCCGCGTTGCGCTGTTCGAGGGTCAAGCCCACATCCTGCAACTGACGCTCGTTCAAGCGCGCCAATTGGCTGCGGGTTTTCGCCCGGCGGCGCCACAGCAAGGCGGTAGCCAGCAAAGTAAGGGATTGCGCCGCAACAGCGGGATGGGCGGCGGTGGGGGCAGTCTCTTGAGGGCGAGACAGGGCAAACATGACAGTGTCCTTCGGCGTAGAGCCGGGTTGATATGGAAGACATGGCTATTGTCCGCCCATCAAGTTGTTACCAATAGACACAGATCAGTTAAAAACGAACCGAACAGTCACAAAATGTAAATCCAGTCAAACAGCCGCACACCTCAGTGCTGTCTGGCCAAATAACGGTCGAGGCTGTTGGCAAAGCGCTGTTTCTCCTGCACGCCAAACGGCGCTTGGCCGCCGCTGTGAATACCACTGGCACGCAGGGTTTCATTAAAGTCGCGCATGTTCAGTTTGCTGCGGATGCTGTCCGGGCTGTAAGGCTCGCCACGCGGGTGCACGGCCTCAGCGCCCTTGGCGATCACTTCGGCGGCCAGCGGAATATCTTGGGTGATCACTAAGTCGCCTTTCTCGGCTTGGCGAACAATTTCGTTGTCCGCCACATCGAAGCCCTTAGACACCACCTGACAGCGCACATTACTGCCCGGCGGTACGGCAATCGCGCTGTTGGCGACAAACACCACCGGCACACCACTGCGTTTGGCGGCGCGAAATAAAATCTCGCGGATCGGCTTAGGGCAGGCGTCGGCATCCACCCAGACAGTCGCCATTACAGTGCGCCCCTGCGCTGCTGCTCGTGCTGCTCGGAGATCTGCTCGTTGAGTGTCCAGAAGTCATACAGCACGCCCAAACCCAACAGGCCCAAGGTGAACAGCCAGATCAGCCCGCTGATCCATTTACCCAGATAAAAACGGTGTACGCCGAACACGCCGAGAAAGGTCAACAAGATCCACGCCACACTGTAGTTGCTGTCGCCTTGGTGGTAACGCAAGTCGGCGCGGCGATCCATACTGGGAATCAGGAACAGGTCGATCAACCAACCGATGCCCAACAGGCCTAAGGTGAAGAACCAAATCGTGCCGGTGACCGGTTTACCGTAATAAAAACGGTGTGCGCCGAGGAAGCCGAAAATCCACAGCAAGTAGCCCAATAACAGGTTGTGGGTGTTGCGTGCTTCGGTCACGGCGGCCTCGTTGTTTATCGCTTGGGCGTGAGCAGCAGTTGCGGCGCTTGCGCGCTATCGAGCTGCTGAGCCAAATCCAGGTTGAAGTTGCTGTCTAGGCGCTTAACTCGTGCGCTAAGCAGCGCGGCAACCCATTGAAAATCTTTCACTTCGCGCACTTGGATCTGCACCTTGCAGCGAAAGTTCACCACATCCTGCGCCACGCTATCGAGCAGCTTGCGCAAGGCGTCGTTATCGCCGTCATCGAGCATCGCTAGGCTCACGCTACTCGTCGCAGCGGCCGGATCGATATGCCGGGCCTTGGGGGCTGCGGGCTTGGCAGCGGCTTGCTTGGCCGCTGCCTCGGCAGCCGCTTGCGCTTTGGCGGCGGCTTCCGCTTCGGCGGCCTTCTTCGCGGCAGCTTCTTGCGCGGCGCGCTGAGCCGCTTGCTGCTGAGCTAGCTGTGCCTGCCGGGCGGCTTCGGCACGGGCTTTTTGCGCCGCGATTTCCGCGGCGTCTTCGGCCTTGGCTTGTTCAATAGCGCGGGTGAAATCGGTCAACGCCGGCGCGTTGGGCATCAAGCTGCGTGCCTTGGCCAGCTCGCGGCTGGCACCGTCCATATCGCCACGCCCTAACGCCTGACGCCCTAACGCCATGTGCGCCTCAGCCAGTTGGCGCTGATAGCTTTCTACCCGCGTGTCGGCCGGGTTCTTCTGGCGCAGCTGCTGCAAGGTTTGCTCGGCGGCGGCCAATTGACCCTGCTGAACCTGAGTATCCAAGGTGCGCAGCAACTTAACCGATTCATCCACCTGCACATACACTTGCTCTTCGGCCTGCACGGCGAAAGACAGCAACAAGGCAGCAGCACAACAGAGACGAACGGGGAACAACGGCATATCTGCTCCTTCGCCGGTGGCGAATGGGTAAAGATCAAACAAGCGTTTGAGTTTACACCGCGCGGCGCGGCAGACAAAAGCTGAGCAGGAACAGACTGGCCGCACTGACCACAATCGACGGGCCTGCCGGGGTGTCGACAAACCACGACAAACTGAGCCCCAAGCACACCGCCAGCATGCCGAGCAGGCTGGCGCCGAAGGCCATTTGCTCCGGCGTACGCGCATGGCGCTGCGCAGCTGCGGCGGGAATGATCAGCAACGAGGTAATCAGCAACACGCCGACGATCTTCATCGCCAAGGCGATGATCAGCGCGATCAGCAGCATCAGCGCTAGGCGAATCGCCAACACCGGCACGCCTTCCACCTGCGCCAGTTCCTCATGCACGGTGATGTTCAACAGCGGACGCCAGAGCAGCGCCAGCAGCGCCATCACCAGCGCGCAGCCACCGGCCATCCACAGCAAGTCGCTCTGACTCACCGCCAGCAGGTCGCCGAACAGGTAGGCCATCAGGTCGACGCGCACGTTATCCATCAGGCTCAGGCTGACCAAACCCAGCGATAAAGTGCTGTGCGCCAAGATGCCCAGCAAGGTATCGCTGGCCAGCGGCTGGCGCTGTTGCAACAGCACCAAGAGCACCGCCAACAGCACACACCCCACCGACACGGCGAGGGTTAAGTTGACCTCCAGCAGCAAACCCAGCGCCACGCCGAGCAAGGCGGCGTGCGACAGGGTGTCACCAAAATAAGCCATGCGCCGCCACACCACGAACGAGCCGAGCGGGCCCGCCACGGCGGCCAGCATGAGGCCGGCCAGCAAGGCGTAAATCAGAAATTCAGCCATGCTGACAGCCTCCGCTGTGTTGGTGATCGCAATCGGCGGCGTGCACATCGCCGTGCAAGTCGTGGCTATGGTCATGATGGTGCTGGTAGATGGCCAGGCTCTTGGCGTCTTGGCCGAACATCTCGACAAACGCCGGGTCGTTGCCGACCGCCTCGGGATGCCCTGAGCAGCACACATGCTGATTGAGACAGATCACCTGATCGGTGGCCGACATCACCAAGTGCAAATCGTGCGAGACCATCAGCACGCCGCAGCCGTGGCGCTGGCGCAGCTTGCCGATCAGCCGGTACAGCTCGGCTTGGCCGCTGACATCCACGCCCTGCACGGGTTCGTCGAGCACCAACAGCTGCGGCGCATGCAGCAAGGCACGGGC
Organism: Atopomonas hussainii; assembly: GCF_900109735.1. Taxonomy (GTDB): domain Bacteria; phylum Pseudomonadota; class Gammaproteobacteria; order Pseudomonadales; family Pseudomonadaceae; genus Atopomonas; species Atopomonas hussainii. The sequence continues at coordinate 175,653 of NZ_FOAS01000009.1, read as the reverse complement.
GAGCAAAATGCGCTGCTGCTCACCGCCAGAAACCTGTTGCAGCGGGCTATCCAGCAAGTGCGCGGCGCCGACTTCAGTGAGTGCCGCCACGGCCTCTGCGCGGCTGGTTTTGGGCACCAAACGCAGAAAGCGCTCCACGGTTAACGGCAAGGTGGCTTCGATGTGTAGCTTCTGCGGCATATAGCCAATGCGCAGCCGCGCGGTGCGCTTGACTGTGCCTTGCTCCGGCTTGAGCAAACCAAGCACGCAACGCACTAAGGTGGTTTTGCCCGCACCGTTGGGGCCGATCAGGGTGACGATCTCCCCGGCCTTGAGTTGCAGGTTGATATCGCGCAGCACGGGTCGTCCACCACGCGTCACGCCAACGCCGCTCAATTCGATCAGCACTTGGCTCATGCGTCCTCCCGGCAGCGGCTGCACAGGCCGACCACTTCGACCATCGGCTGCTCCACAGCAAAGCCGATGCCTTGCGCGGCCTCGCTAATCGCTTGGTTGATGGCCGACTGCTCCAACTCAACGGCAGTACGGCACTGGCGGCAAATTAAAAACTGGCAGGCTTGATCGTGCTCGGGGTGGCTGCAACCGATAAAGGCATTCAGCGAGGCAAGCCGGTGCACTAGGTCGTGCTCCAAGAGAAAATCCAGCGCGCGGTACACCGTCGGCGGGCCGGGGCGGCGGCCATCTTGCTGGCTGAGCTGCTCCAGAATGTCGTAGGCGCCCAGCGGCTGATGGCTTTGCCAGACCAGCTCCAGCACGCGTTTGCGCAGTTCAGTAAGGCGCACGCCGCGCGTTACGCAGCGCTGCTCGGCCTCATCCAAGGCATGGCTCACGCAGCGCGTGTGATCATGCGGACGGCACGCCAACGGCGCTTGCGGAGATAGGCGTGGGGGCATGGGGCACCTCACCGGCAAAAGGGATGTTATTCTATTACAACTTCCGCTCAGTGACTGCCGCCGCCTGTTTATGCCTCGTTTGCTTGCCCGTTTCACCCCCGCCGCCGTGTTGCGCGCCGGGCTTATTAGCCTATTGCTGAGCTGCGCCCCCTACGCGGCAGCCACCACCGTGCTGAGCAGCATTCAGCCACTGCAGCTGATTGCGCACAGCGTGCTGGGCGAACACGGCGAAGCACAGGTGCTGCTGCCAGCCGGCGCCTCACCGCATCAGTACACCCTGCGTCCTTCGGATATGCGCGCCGTGCAAGCGGCCGACTTGCTGTTCTGGGTGGGCCCCGAGCTGGAAAGCTTTCTGCCCAAAGTGCTAGAGCGCCGCAGCAAGCCGAGCACCGCGCTGCTGCACGCCCAAGGCATGCGCCTCAAGCACTTTGCAGAAGCGCACGCTGCAGAAGATCACCACGAGCACGATCACAGCCACGACAGCCTCGACCCGCACTTCTGGCTCGACCCGCACAACGCCCAGCAGATTGCCGCCGTCATGGCCGAGCAGCTCAGCAACCTAGACCCCGCCAACGCCGCCGCCTACCAAGCCAATGCCACGCGTTTTAGCCAAGCGCTAAACGCCGCCGACGCACAGCTACGGGAGCGCCTCGCGAAGCTTAAAAACAAGCCGTATCTGGTGTTTCACCAAGGCTACGACTACTTCGAGGCGCACATGGGCTTGAAAGCCCAAGGCGTGTTTGTGTTTACTCCGGAAGTACAGCCCGGCGCCCGCCACTTACACGAACTGCGCCAGCGCCTAAAAGCCGTCGGCGCGGCATGCATTTTTAGCGAGCCGCCACAGGTGCCGCGCACCCTGCACAGCCTGGGCGAAGATCTACCCGTGCGCTTTGGCCAGCTCGACCCACTCGGCCAAGACAGCGCTGACTTCGTCGCGCTGTACCTGAACTTAGGTAACGAGCTGGCCAGCTGCCTAGAACAGCTGTAATTACAAAGCGATTGGCAGGTGCAAGCTCACCTGCTGCCGAGCGGCGAGCTTGGTTTGGAACTCACGCGGGTCTTTGACCAACACCTCGCCACGGCGGCCTTGGTGCTCACGCACCGCCAGCAGGCGCGATAGCCAGAAGCGCACACAGGTGGCGCGCAACACGGTCGGCCAATGGTCGTTTTCCTGCGCGGTAAACGGCCGCTCGGCAGCGTAGGCACCGAGCAAAGCACGCGCCAACGGTTCATCCAGCACGCCGTGTTCGTCACTGCACCAGTCGTTCACGGTGATCGCCACGTCGTAGAGCATCCAGCCGCTACAAGCGTTGTAGAAGTCGATCACACCGCTTAACTGATTGCCGTCGAACAGCGCGTTATCGCGGAACAAATCCGCATGCAACACGGCGCGCGGCAGGCTCGGCAAATCTGCCAGCAGGGTCTGGATTTCCCCCAGCGCAGCATTCAGCAGCGTTTGGCCTGCGTCATCCAAATCGGCCAACAAGGCGGGGCCTTGCTCGGTCATCCAGACAAAACCGCGGTCGCTCTGGCGCTGCAAATGGCCATCGGCAGTGGCCAAGTGCAGGCGTGCTAAAAAGCGCCCTATCTCAGCGCAGTGCTGCGCATTCGGCGTGTGCACATGCTTGCCGAGCAAACGCGGCTGCAGCAGCGCCGGTTTGCCTTTGAGCTGCTGCAAGGCCACGCCTTGGCTATCCAGATACGCATAAGGCACTGGCAGGTCAGCTTGGTGCAGGCATTCGAGCAGCTCGACAAAGAACGGCAAGTCTTGCACCGGGCCGCGCTCAACCAAGGTCAGCACGCATTCAGCCTGTTCAAGACTGACAAAGAAGTTGGAATTTTCGCTACCGGCAGCAATGCCGCTGAAGTCGCGCAGACGGCCCAACGGGTAACGCGCGACGAACTCGGCCAGCTCATCGCGTTCAAGGGGAGTAAATACAGACATGGTTTACCAGCTAAAGATTTCCCACTGCGGAATCAGCATGTCCGGCTGATCGGAGCGGATAAAGTTGCCGGTCTCGTCAGCACGGACCAGAAAATACGGCTTGCCGTTCTTCGGCGTCACCTTGATGGCATACAGGAAACCGTTCACCCGGTATTCCTCAATGATGCGGTCGCCGTCTTGGCGAATGGTCACATCCGGCTCGGCGTCGGCGGCGTCTTCCGCGTGTGCCAAGGGCAACCAAGCCAGCAAGCCGACCAGTAACAGGCGAGTCAGTGCGCGCATGGTAGTCTTGTCCTTTTTTGCAGGGGTTTCGCCCATTGTATCCCCTGCCTTGCTGAAAAGGTTGACCCACCGCATGTCAAACGCCCCGCTTATTTTGGTTGATGGCTCCAGTTACCTGTATCGCGCCTTCCATGCGCTGCCGCCGTTAACCAACAGCAAAGGCCTGCCCACCGGTGCGGTGAAGGGCGTGTTAAACATGCTGCGCAGCCTGCGCAAAAGCTACCCCGACAGCCCGCTTGCCGTGGTGTTCGACGCCAAAGGCCCCACGTTTCGCGATGAAATGTTCGCCGACTACAAGGCCCAGCGCCCGCCGATGCCCGATGACCTGCGCGTGCAAATCGAGCCGCTGCACGCCTGCATTCACGCCCTCGGCCTGCCGCTACTGTGTGTCGAAGGCGTCGAAGCCGATGACGTGATCGGCACGCTGGCGCGCTCCAGCGCGGCGGCCAGCCGCCCGGTGATTATCTCCACCGGCGACAAAGACATGGCGCAGCTGGTCGACGGCCACATCACCTTAGTCAACACCATGACCAACACCACGCTGGACGTGCCCGGCGTGGCCGAAAAGTTCGGCATCGGCCCCGAGCTGATTATCGATTATCTCGCCCTGATGGGCGACAAAGTCGACAACATCCCCGGCGTTCCCGGCGTGGGCGAAAAAACCGCGCTGGGCCTGTTGCAAGGTTTAGGCGGCGGTTTGGATGTGATCTACGCCAACCTCGAAGCCGTGCGTACGCTGGACATTCGCGGCGCCAAGAAGCTGCCCGAAAAGCTCGCCGAACACAAAGACATGGCCTACCTGTCGTACCAGCTGGCGACTATCAAAACCGATGTGGCGCTAGACGTCGAACTGGACGCCCTGCACCCCAGCGATGGTGACAGCGCCGCCCTGTTGGCGCTGTATCAAGACTTGGAATTTAAAAGCTGGGTGGATGAGCTACAGCGCGCCGGTGTCGCCGCTACTGCCAAACCGGCGACCGCTACCCATGCCACACCGAATCAAGATGACCTGTTCGGCAGCAGCGACAGCCCCGCCACCGCAGAAGAACCCGCGCAGCCGGAGATCTCCGCCGCGCAGTACGAAACCATCCTTGAGCCTGCCGACTGGCAGCGCTGGCTCGGCAAACTACAACAAGCCGAGCTGATCACCTTCGACACCGAAACCACCAGCGTGGATGCCATGCAGGCCGAGCTGGTCGGCCTGTCGTTCGCCGTGCAAGCCGGCGAAGCCTGCTACGTACCGTTGGCACACAGCTACATGGGCGCGCCGCAGCAGCTCGACCGCACGCAAGTGCTTAACGACCTGCGCCCGCTGCTGGAAGACCCGCACAAAGCCAAACTGGCGCAAAACGGCAAATATGACATCAACGTACTGGCCCGCGCCGGCATTAACGTGCAGGGTCTCGCGTTCGACAGCATGCTCGAATCCTACGTGCTCAACGCCACCGCCACCCGCCACGATATGGACAGCCTGGCGCTGAAATACCTCGGCCACAGCACCATCCGCTTTGAAGACATCGCCGGCAAAGGCGCCAAGCAGCTGACCTTCGACCAGATTGCGCTGGAGCAAGCCGCACCCTACGCCGCCGAAGACGCCGACATCACCCTGCGCCTGCACCAAGCCCTGCACGCCCAACTGCAAGCCACGCCAAGCTTGGCCCGCGTGCTCAGCGAGATCGAAATGCCGCTGGTGCCGGTGCTCGCCAGCATCGAGCGCAACGGCGCGCTGGTGGATGCCAAGCGCTTGGGCGAACACAGCCTAGAGCTAGGGCAAAAACTTGAAGCGCTGGAGCGCGAAGCCTTCGCCTTGGCCGGTGAGGAATTCAACCTCAACTCGCCCAAGCAACTCGGCGAGATTCTGTTTACTAAGCTCGGCCTGCCGGTGATCAGCAAAACCGCCAAGGGCCAGCCCTCCACCGCCGAAAGCGTGCTCGCCGAACTGGCCGAGCAAGACTACGAGCTGCCCAAGGTAATCATGCAGCAGCGCACCTTGGCCAAGCTGAAAAGCACCTACACCGACCGCCTGCCCGAGCAGATCAACCCGCACACCGGGCGCATCCACACCAGCTACCACCAAGCGGTGACGGCCACCGGGCGCTTGTCGTCCAGCGACCCGAACCTACAAAACATCCCGATTCGCACCGCCGAAGGCCGACGCATTCGCCAAGCCTTTGTCGCCCCGCAAGGCTACCGGCTGCTGGCTGCCGACTACTCGCAAATCGAACTGCGCATCATGGCCCACCTCGCCCAAGACCCGGGCCTGCTGGACGCCTTCCGCCACGACCGCGACGTACACCGCGCCACCGCCGCCGAAGTGTTTGGCGTCACGCTCGACGAGGTCAGCACCGATCAGCGCCGCAGCGCCAAGGCGATCAACTTCGGCCTGATCTACGGCATGAGCGCCTTTGGCCTGGCCAAGCAGCTCGGCGTAGAACGCAAAGAAGCGCAGGCCTATATCGACCGCTATTTCGAGCGCTACCCCGGCGTGCTGGCCTACATGGAACGCACCCGCGAACAAGCCGCCAGCCAAGGCTATGTTGAAACCCTGTTCGGCCGCCGCCTGTACCTGCCAGACATCAACGCCCGCAACCCCGCGCTACGCAAAGGCGCCGAACGCACCGCGATCAACGCACCGATGCAAGGCACCGCCGCCGACATCATGAAAAAAGCCATGATCGCCGTGCACCACTGGCTACCCAATAGCGGCTTCGATGCCCGGGTGATTCTGCAAGTGCACGATGAACTGGTACTGGAAGTGCGCGAAGACCAAGTTGAGGCATTGCGCGCCCCGCTGTGCGAGGTGATGGCCAACGTCGCCGAACTGGCCGTGCCCTTAGTGGTGGAAGCGGGTGCGGGGGATAACTGGGATGAGGCGCACTAACCGCCGCCAGCCATAACTTGCCGGGCTGGCCAGCAACCAGCCCAGCACTTGCTAAACATCCTGAAGCGGCTTAGAACAATCCAGCCTATTGCCCAACACAGCCCACAGACAAGGAAGCCCCATGCAACTCGTGGAACGTTTTCAACTGTTTGCCAACAGCCCAGAGCTTAAAACGGCAGAGCGTAAAGAGCGCTATAAGCAAGTGTTGGCCTTTATGCAGCGGCTTTATGGGCCTAGCGATGCCGATATGGTGCGCCATTTAAAACATACGTATTTCACTGGCGAGGTGGTGCGCTTGGCGCCGGGGCAAAAACTTTTGTCCCCGCCTTATCAAGGCTTTTACCGGAGTCAGGCGTTTATGGCGGCGGCGCTTTCGGCGCCAGAGGTCACGCAGGCCTATTTGGATGAGTGCTTTGCGCAGTTGGAGATTTTTCCGGGGGTTTTGCCACAGCTTTCAGCACATTATTATCAATGGGTCATGGGCGGGGGGTTGATTAACTACCCGCTGCTGAGCGACGCTTGGCAGGAATTAATAAAGTTTGCCGAGCGCCATGATGCCTTTAAAAGCATTAAGGGTGGCGATGCGCTGAAAAAGTTTTTCCACAGTATCGTGTATTTTAATCCTGCATCACTTGTTGCAATTGAGCCGTTACTGAACTATTTCTCTTTGCGCTTCGATTTTTCTGTATTGAGCTCAAGTACTGCCGATGCATTAATCCGCTTTATGGTGCCTGCATTGCGCGGTGATCTTATTGAGGGTGGTCCAGAGGTTTATGAGCACCCCGCAGTGCTGCGCTTTTTTACCTTATTGCTAAGCGGTGAACTGCCTGAGCCTTTCTTAAGTTTTTGCCGCGAACATTACGATGCGCTGCCTGCCGATCAACGAGTGACCTTCGATGGAAAACGCCTTTTATTGCCTGCTCAGCAGTGAGTCTGCTGAGCACTGCGCCCAAGTGGAGTGCTTTCTGGGCCCCGATAAGCCTGTGCTGGACGACGATGTGGCCGAGCCTTGGCAAGCTTGCTACCGGGCGCTGGAGTTTGTCGTAGAGCCTGTGTACCTACAGCGCGAAGACAACCGCCGCCTGTGGGCCGGTTGGGATATTCATGCCGGTTTTGAAGTGGCGCAAACCCTGATCGCAGCCTGCCGCGAGGCGGGCTGTGAGGTTTGGGTGCCCACCTTGTGGTTAGGCGGCGATGTGCTGGCTATCGAAAACCCACACGACCTCTACGCCCCCAAAGCGCTGAAAATGCTCAAAGAAGATTCGGTGTTTGATGAGAGCAAATTAATTAAGCTGCTTAAAAAACGCTTGCCTGATGCTTAACCAAGCAACAACAGCGTATTTAATACACCTTGTAGGGCGGGTCATTTGACCCGCGCTGCAACTATTAAAATCCTCCCGATAATCATTAACCCCATCACGTAATCACCGTGCTTTAGCTATTTAACAGTGAGCGACTGAGAGCCCTAATTTCGCCTCCCGGCGACTTACTATTCTTTACGAAAGAATAGTAAGCACAAGAAACAGGCCCCCAACATTGGCTCGGCTGCGCCGAGTTCCCTCGCTCCAGACTGCTTACAGAGGCCCAGCCCGAAGGACCATCCATGGCCCATCGGGCTTTGCGCGGCATCCCTGCCGCTTAACCTCTTCCAGCAGCCTTCCACTCGGCCTGCTGGAGGGGGCATTGGTGCAAGTCGATGGTTTGGCGGTTTCAATATTTAGGCTGTTTGAGCTCGCGCACTTCAATTTTTCATATTTGGAAAACGCATGTCGTGCGAAGGCGCCAACCCCTTCGTGTTCGGCTGAGCAGAGGGTTTGCGCAGCGGGGCGCGAGACAAGGATGTCGAGCGAGTGGCGATGGGCCAGGATGGCCCTTCGCCGCGACCCGTGGAGCAGGCCCGGCGCGAAGGGAGTTTGGCCGCAGGCCAAACCCGGACACAGGGTGCCCTTCTTCTTTGGTTACTTTCTTCTTGGGCACGCAAGAAGAAAGTGACGCGCCGGGAAGGCGCAAAAAATGGTTCAGCGCGATCAGCAATCAGCTTGGCACCTCAACCCTCGTGAAACACGGAAAGCAGAGCAAGGGCCAGTACGCCGGATTACGCCGTTAGCTAACCCGGCCTACGACCATCAAGCTAACGAATCACGGCATCCGATACATCGCACACACCTTATTCCCCGCCGGATCCAGCAGGTAGGCCAAGTACAGCTTCATCCCCGCGCCCTCGCGCACGCCGGGCGCGTCTTCAATGGCTACACCGCCGTTGGCTAGGCCTGCCGCGTGCCAGGCGTTTACTTCATCGGCACTCTTAGCGCTAAAGCCGATGGTGCTGCCGTTGCCTTTGCTGGCCGGCTGGCCGTCGATGGGCTTAGTGAGGGCAAACACATCGTGCTTGCTGAAGTAAAAGCAGCGGCCTTTGGGGTCGATCACGCCTTCTGGGTAACCGAGCACCGCCAAGGTGGCGTCGTAGAAGGTTTTCGATTGTTGAATATCGTTAGCGCCGAGCATCACGTGACTGAACATGGCATTTCCTTGCAGTGCATGCGGTGGATGAAGGGAGTCGCGGGCGGTGAGCGCGCGACGAGCTATCAGTGGATAGCAGATTTACGCCACGCCCGCGAGCCGCTTATCACCCAGCATTCACAGCCCACACAGGCGGCACGCTGGTCTGGCCACTTCCTGCAAGGGTTAAGTGTGAGCGCTCAATCGCTTAAGCTTGGTCACCTTATTGGTCTTTGTGTGCCGGCGTTTTTATCCGCCAGCACCATCAACCACCACTGAGGAGCCTATGAATTCCCTTCCCTCCCACATGTGCGGCGTTGTGTTAACCGGCTACGGCGAACTGGATCAGCTGCATTACCAAAATGACTTGCCCGTGCCGCAACCCGGCCCGCAGGAAGTGCTGATTCGCGTTGGCGCAGCGGCGGTGAACAACACCGATATCAATGTGCGCATCGGCTGGTATAACCGCAACGGCGATGGCGAAGCCGCCGGCTGGAGCGGCCAAGCGCTGCAACTGCCGCGCGTGCAAGGTGCCGATGTGTGCGGCGAGATTGTCGCCATCGGCAAAGGCGTAGTGCCCGAGCGCTTGGGTCAGCGCGTGCTGGTCGACCCATGTTTTTGGCAGCAGCATGGCCAAGCACTCAGCCAGCCGTGGTACATGGGTTACGACTGCGACGGCGGCTTTGCCGAATACGTCTGCGTGCCCAGCGACAACGCCTATGCCGTGCGCAGCGCGCTGAGCGATAGCGAGTTGGCGTCTTTCCCGTGCTCGTATTCCACGGCGGAAAACTTACTCACCAAAGCCCGCGTCAGCGCCAGCGACACTGTGCTGGTAACGGGCGCCTCAGGCGGTGTGGGCTCGGCGGCGGTGCAGCTGGCCAAAGCACGCGGCGCGCGGGTATTGGCAGTCACCAGCGCGAGCAAAGCGGCAGATCTGCTGGCCTTGGGCGCCGAGCAAACCCTCGACCGCCAACAGCCGCTCAACGAGCAACTGGCCGATAACAGCGTGGATGTGGTGATTGATTTGGTCGGTGGCGAACAATGGCCGCAGCTGCTCGACGTGCTCAAGCCGCAAGGCCGCTATGCGGTGTCCGGCGCTATCGGCGGCGCGCATGTCAGCCTCGACCTGCGCACCTTATACCTCAAAGACCTGAGCTTCTTTGGCTGTACTGTGCTGGAGCCCGGTGTGTTTGCGCAGCTGGTGGCGCGTATCGAGCATGGCCAGATCAAACCCTTGGTCGCCGCTCGCTACCCGCTACAAGATATCGCCCAAGCGCAGCAGGCGTTTCTGGCCAAGCAGCACACCGGCAAGATTGTGCTGACGGTGCGCTAAAGCCGCTTTTTGCAGCGCTCCGCGCAAGGCTCATCTAAGGTGAAGTAACCGCCTTAACGGAGCACCGCGATGGAACTGGTTGCCATGCTGAAGATTCTTGCCACGCAGGATGGCTCGGATCTGTACTTATCGACCGGCGCACCGCCGTGCGCCAAGTTCAATGGCGTGCTTAAACCGCTGTCGAACGAGGCGCTTAAACCCGGCGAAGTGGCCGAGATTGCGGCCTCGGTGATGGATGACGAGCAGCGAGAAGAGTTTCACCACCAGCTGGAAATGAACCTCGCCATGTCGGTGCCGGGCGTGGGGCGCTTTCGCATCAACATTTTTAAGCAGCGCAACGAAGTGTCGATTGTGGCGCGCAATATCAAGTTGGATATCCCGCTGTTTGCCGATCTCAAACTGCCCGAAGTGCTGCTGAAAGTGGTGATGGAAAAACGCGGCTTAGTGCTGTTTGTCGGCGGCACCGGCTCGGGCAAATCCACCTCGCTGGCCGCGCTGATCGACCACCGCAACCACAACAGCGGCGGGCATATCATCACCATCGAAGACCCAGTGGAGTACGTGCACCGACACCGTAAATCGATCATCAACCAGCGCGAAGTGGGCGTGGATACGCGCAGTTTTCAAGCAGCGCTGAAGAACACCCTGCGCCAAGCGCCGGATGTAATCTTGATCGGCGAGATTCGCGACCGCGAAACCATGGAGCACGCGCTGGCCTTTGCCGACACCGGGCATTTGGCATCTCCACCCTGCACGCCAACAACGCCAATCAGGCGCTGGATCGGATCATTAACTTCTTCCCCGAAGAACGCCGCCCGCAGCTGCTCAACGACTTGGGCAACAACCTCAAAGCCTTTGTTAGCCAACGCTTGGTGAAAACCCTCGACGGCAAGCGCCGTGCGGCGGTGGAAATCCTTTTAGGCACGGCGACCATCAGCGACATCATCAAGCGCGGCGACTTCAACCTGATCAAAGAAGTGATGGAAAAGTCCCGCACACTGGGCATGCAGACCTTCGACCAAGCGCTGATCGAACTGGTCCGTGAAGGCGCCATCAGCGAAGAAGAAGCGACGAAAAACGCCGACTCGGCGAACAATGTGCGCCTGCAACTGAAACTGCACCGCGATCAGCCCGCCGCCGCATCCACAGCAACCCCCGCACCTGCGCCGGCAGCGCCTGCGCCACAACCCATGGCAGCACCAAGCATGGCCGACAGCAAAGCCTGGGGCTTAGAGCTGACGCTGGAAGATATCGACGAGCCCGACGACGAAGAGCCGCCTAAAGAGGGCCAATAACCAGCCCTTCAACAACAACGGCGCCCGCAGGCGCCGTTGTCTTATTAGCAAACCACTTAGGCCGCCGGCATATCCACATCCAGCAACTGGTTGTTGCTATACAGGCCTTTTTGCAGCAAGGCAAAGGCGCCTTCGCGGTCGCCTTCGGCCACCAGCAAGCGGGCCAGTTCGGCGGCGGCATGCGGCAAGTTGGCGAAGCTCAGGCTAGCCTCGAAGTATTCCCGCGCCTTGCCCCATAGCTGATTACGCAGGCACAGACGGCCCAAGGTAAGCAGCAGCTGGGCATCTTGCGGATGCTCTTTCAGCCAGCCCTCGGCCACTTTTAGCTGGCGTGCGGCATCGCTGCCACGCACCTGACCGTACAGGGCGACCAAGTCGGCGCGGTAGTCTTGCTCGATAGCTTTGCGCAGCACCTTCTCGGCCTCTTCGCCGGCGCCTAGGCGTTTTAATTGCTCGGCGTACAGGCCCAACAAGGCGGGGTCGTCGCGACGCTTAGCCGGCAAGGCTTGCCATGCTTGGGTGAGCGGCTGCAGGCTCAATTCGCCCTCGCCTTCGCCACTGTCGGCGGCTTCCGTCAAGCGCACATGCCAGGCTTCTAGCTCCAGTGCATCTAAGTGCGCCGGCGGGAAGATACCTTGCTTGCGCAGCTCGGGCAGCAGCTGGCAAAGCTTGCTCCACTGATCGCTGTGCTCGTACAGGTTGGCCAATTGACGCAGCAGCTGCGGCTGACGCGGATGGCTATCCCGCAGCGGCTCGAGCAACGCGGCGGCTTGCGCGGGGTCGCCGCGCTCGGCCAGCAACTCGGCGCGGGTCAGTGCCAGCGGCAAGTCACCTTTGGGTGCTACAGCTTGTGCTTGCGCCAGCAGGGCATCGCACTCGTCGTATTGGCCCAGCTCGTTGGCAGCCTGCGCCGCGCCTAAGTAGAACGGCAACGGCTGCTTGCTGCCTTCGGCGGCTTTTTTCAGGTGCACCAGTGCGCGCGCCCAACGACCTTCGGCCAGCTCCAAGAAGCCATCCAAACTGGCGCGCTCAATGCGCTTGGCTTTGTGGTGCCGCGACCACGGGTTAAGCGCGCTGTTGGATACCTTGAGCATGCCCAGCAGTAAGCGCAGCAGCCACACCACGGCCCACAACACCAACAACAGGGCGAGGAAGATCCACAGGCTCGACTCGAAGCGCACTTGCTTGTATGACACCAGCACATAGCCGGGGTGCTCGGTCAGCGCCCACGCCACTAAGGCAATCGGCGCGGCGATCAGCAGTAGTTTGAACAGGCGGAGCAACCAGCGCATCACTCACCCCCTTGCACGGCGGGCTCGACGGGCTGAGCCGCCGGAGCGGGCTTAAGCAGCAAATCTTTGCGTTCGCGCTGGGCCAGATACAGCTGATAGGCCGTTAAGGTGTCGGCAACGCTCGGCAGGGTGACATCCACCGGCTGTGCGGCCAGTTCTTTCAAGCGCTGGCGCACATTGCGCACTTCGGCGTGCTCCAGCGGGAAATAGCGCTCAATGATGCGCCCGGCTTGCTTGAGGGCATCTTTGTACACCGCCGGGTCGCCGTTAAACACGCTCCACTGCGCTTGCTGCAAGGTCAGGCTCAGGGCCAGCTGCACTTGCTCTAAGCTTTCGCCGGCGAGCAGTGGGCGGATGCTTTCTTCGGCGGCCACATCGATGCGCACATAGGCCGATAGCTTGCTCAGCCATTGCTTCCACTCTGGGTCGCTGTCGTTGGCGGCAAGCAGCGGCGGTTCAGCATCGGCGTCGTAATCTGAGGGCAGCGGCTTTAAGGCAAACAGTTGCTCACGCAGGGCCGAGAGTTGCAGGAACAAGCCCGTGCGGTCGATGGCCGGCAGCATGCGCAGTGCTTCGATGCTCTTGGCCAGCTGCTCGCGGGCGCCATAAGCGGCGGGGTCGTCTTGTTCACGCAGAATATTATCGGCGGCCAGCAACAGCGCGGTGGCGCCTTGGCTGTCGCGCAGGCTCTGCAAACGCAGGCTGGCAAGGCGCACTAAGTGCTCACCTTCGGCCAAGCGCCAATCTTGGCGACTACGGTCCAGCAAGCTAGACAGACGCTGATCAAACTGTTGCTGCGCCTGTTGCACGGCGGCAAGCGCCGCTTGCTGCTCGCTCAGCCCCGCTTGCGACGGCATTTGCGTGACGGCCTGCTGCAGTTCGCTCTGCAAACTGGCTAGGGCTTGTTGTTGGTTCTGCAGGGTTTGCTGCGCGGCTATTAGCGCTGGATCAGGCTCTGGCTCGGCGGCTACGGCCTGCACCTGTTGGCGCTGAAATTCTTGCCAAGCGGCCCAGCCACCCGCGCCGGCGCCCGCCAAGGCGATCAGCAGGGCGAGTAACGACAGGCCGGTGCCCGACGATTTCGCCGCTGGCTTGGCTGAGGTGGGCTCACTCTTAGCCACTGTCACGGGCGTCTCGGCGGCTTTGTCCACATGAGCCGCCGGTTGTTGTTCAGGTTTATCGCTCACCCTTGCTCCCCCTTCGTGTTGTTATGCCTTGCCGAGCCTTACAGCGGCTCTAGCAAGGTGATGCGTTCTTCATCTTCCAGCATTGGTTGGATCACTGCCACCGTGGCCAAACGCTCCGGCGACTGATGCCACACCTGCCAGCTGGCCAGATCACGCATGGTGACGATCACCACGCGATGGTTCGGCCGTTGCAGATCGGCAAAGGCTTCCCCGGAAATAAACCCCGGCGCATTCACCGCCGCCTGAATCACTTGGCGGATGGCCATTTCGTAGGCGCCTTCCAGCCCTTCGGCAATCTCGCGTTCAATCAGTACCTTAAGCATGTCGTACTCCTCGCTTGCGCGTTCTCGATCACCTTAAGTAAAGCTGATGGCCTCAGGCGCGGCCGGCAGACTGGCCAATAACTCGTCGCTGCGTAGCCCTTTAAGCACATGCACGCGCCGCGCACCGTGCTCGCGCGCCTGCTCGGCAACCCGCTCGCTGGGCACCAGCAAGACCCGTTCGCAGACCTCCGGCCAGTCGATGCCAGTGCTGCGCAGCAGGTGCTCTAAGGCTTGCGCACTGGACAGCACAATGCCATTGATCGCCGCTTGCTCCAACTCAGCCGCTATTTCACCGGGCAAATAGTGCGGTGCTTCGCGGCGGTAAAGCTCCAGCACATCCAAGGCGATGCCACGGCCTTGCACTTGCTCGCTTAACCAATCGCGCCCACCTTCGCCGCGCACCAACAGCACGCGCGCGCTGGGTACCGCCAAGGCCGCTTGCACCTCGGGCAGCGCCCACAGAGCTTCGCTGTCGCGGCCTGCCGCGGGGTAGGCCACGTTTAAGCCGTAATCGGCGAGCAGTTCTGCCGTGCCGGGGCCAACACAGGCCCACAACTGGCGCGCCGGTGGTTGCGGCCAGTATTGATCGACCCGTTCGATCATCAAGCGCGCCGCCGTTTTGCTCACCACAATGACCAAGCTGTAGCGGTCGAGATCGAGCAGCAGACTGCGCTGTACCGGCGTTTCTGCCATTGGCTTGAGCGCCAGCATCGGCAGCGCCCGGGCCACAATGCCGGCAGCGGCTAACTCCGGCAGCTGCGCTTGGCATTCATCCGCCGGGCGGGTAAGCAGCAGACGCCAAGGGCTCATGCCGGCGGGTTGTCGCTGTACACAGCCGCGAGAATTTCCCCGGCACCCTGCATCAACAGCGCCTCGGCCACTTGCACGCCCAACGCTTCCGGCGCTTGCGCCGGGCCATAGGCTTCGGCACGCAGCAGGCGGGTGCCTTGCGGCTCGCCAACTAAACCGCGCAAGTACAACTGGTCGTTATCCAGCGTCGCGTAGCAGGCAATCGGCACCTGACAGCCGCCGTTTAGGCGGGTGTTCAGCGCGCGCTCGGCACGTACACGTAAGGCGGTGGGCTCATGGTGCAGCGGCGCCAACAAGGCCTGCACGCGGCTATCGGCCACCCGGCATTCGATACCCACAGCGCCTTGGCCACCAGCCGGCAGGCTGTCTACATCGCTGATCGCGCTCTTGATGCGTTCGGCAAAGCCCAAGCGAATCAAACCGGCGGCGGCGAGAATAATCGCGTCGTACTCGCCGGCATCCAGCTTGGCCAAACGGGTGTTGACGTTGCCGCGCAGAAAGCGGATCTCCAGATCGGGCCGGCGCGCCAGCAACTGGGCTTGGCGGCGCAGGCTAGAAGTGCCGACCACACTGCCCTGCGGCAGCTCGTCGAGACTGGCATAGGTGTTGGAGACAAACGCATCGCGCGGGTCTTCGCGCTCGCAGATGCAGTACAGCCCCAGGCCTTCGGGGAACTCCATCGGCACGTCTTTCATCGAGTGCACGGCGATGTCGGCCTCGTCGGCCAGCAAGGCGTTTTCCAGCTCTTTAACGAACAAGCCTTTGCCGCCGATTTTCGCCAGCGGCGCATCCAGCAGCTTGTCGCCGCGGCTGACCATGGGCAGCAAGGTGACGGTTAAGCCCGGGTGGGCCTGTTCAAGACGGTCTTTAACGTAATTGGCCTGCCACAGCGCCAGAGCGCTCTGGCGGGTGGCAATGCGCAGGGTGTTGGCGTGAGCCATAACGCGGCAGCTCCAGAACAAAACTGCGGCGATGATAGCACGCGCTTAACGCGCGGCTTTTTGACTGAAGGCAGGTAGCCGCGCAGCTGCGCGTTACAGGTGTTGCATGAGCTTACGCAGACCCGCCACATGCCGGCGGCTGACCGTCAGGCTGTCTTCCTCCAGCCCGCGCAGGTGCAGCTGGAAGTGCCCCAAGGGCGTGCGATGCAGACGTTCGATACGTTCGCGCATGACCAAGGCATTACGGTGGATGCGCACCAGCTGGTCGCCAAATTCGTCTTCCAGCGATTTCAGTGGCTCATCCAGCAGCACTTCGCCGCCTTCGTGGCGCAAGGTCACGTATTTGTGATCGGCCATGAAATACAGCACTTGCTCCAGCGGAATCAGCTCGATGCCCTTGCGCGTGCGGGCGCTGATGTGGCTGCGCGCTTGCGCGTGACCGGCGTCGTCTTCCAGCGGTTTGGTGAGCGTTGCCAGTTGCACACGATTGGGCCGCTCGGCCTTTTTCAGTGCCTCCGAGAGCTGCTCTAGGCGCACCGGCTTCACCAAGTAGCCTACCGCGCTGACTTGAAATGCCTCAAGGGCAAACTCATCGTGCGCGGTGCAGAAGATCACCGCCGGTGGCGCATCCAGCTCGCACAGTCTAGCGGCCACCTGCAAGCCATCCAGACCGGGCATGCGGATGTCCAGCAAGACAATGTCAGGCTTCAAGCGCTCGACCAGGCCCAGCGCCTCTTCGCCATTGGTGGCCATGGGCTCAAGCACACGGTACCCGTTGATTTGCCCGACTAAACGGGCCAGGCGCTCACGCGCCAGTGGTTCATCATCGACAATCAGTACATTCATAGCGCTCAGGCTTCCGGCATGAGTCTCGAACAAGGATAGCTCAGCGTGGCAATGTAGCGACCCGCGTGCCGCTGAGCCGAGATCAAGGCCTCGCTGCCAAACAACACCTGAAGTCTGGCTTGGATATTCTCCAATGCCAGATGGGTGCCGGTGGACTCCACCACCTCCTGCGCCGCACACGGATTACTTACTTCTAGGCGTAGCAGCTGACCGTCCCACGCGCCAGTCACAATCACTTCGCCACCTTCAATCCGTGGCTGAATGCCGTAGATCAAAGCGTTCTCGAGCAAGGGTTGCAGGGTGAGCTGCGGTATTGGCAGATCATCGGGGATACCTGCGACATCCCAGCGCATTTGCAGACGATCGCCCAAACGATACTGCTCAATCGACAGGTAGCGCCGGCATAAATCCAGCTCTTCGGCCCAGCGCACTAACGTGCCGGGCTTAGCCAAGCTGGCGCGGAACAAATCAGATAAATCCAGCACCGCCTGTTCGGCTTTGTCGGCATCCACGGCAATCAGGCTGGCAATGCTATTCAAGCTGTTGAATAAAAAATGCGGGCGAATCCGCGCTTGCAGCGATTGGATGCGTGCCAGCAGTTCGGCTTGGCGTTGCAGGCGCCACTGTGATTGCAGCCAGAAGTAACGCAGCACCAGCGCCGAGACGATCAGACTGATCGCGCCATTACGCAGATAACGCTCTTCGCCGGATTCCGGCAGCACCACAAAAAGGCGCAGAGTTTCCGCCGCCAGCGTGCAGGCCAAGGTCAGCAGCACCACCAAGAGCAGGCATAACAAACCGGCACTGCGCGGGCTAAGCAGCGCCAAGCGTGGCCGCAAGGCACACAGCATGGCCGCCGAGAGCAGCACATTCCACTGCACAAACAGCGAGGTCAGTGCCAAGCGCGACCAGTCAAAACTGCCAGCAAAGGGCTCGGCCAGCACCAGCACTAAGACCAGCAATTCGGCCATCACTACTAGAGTGAACACCGCCTCGCTGGTACACAGCGACGGCACAAAAAAATCATCGTCGCCCAGAAAGGGGCTGCGCTCACTGTCCTTCGCCAACTTGGCCATGGGGTTTCCTTGCGTAATGACTGGCTAACGCGGTGCCGGCACGCCCAGTGCAGGGCTGTGCGCTGGCTGCGCCCGCGTTACACGGCGCCTCTTGTCGCAGAGCCTAGCGCGACTGACAAGCCACGCAGGCCATGCGGGCAAAAAAACGCCCTGAAATGCTATGATCGGCGCACTTTTGCCAATCGATAAGCAGGTTTTTGTCCATGAGCCAGCACACCAATCAGTCTTGGGGCGGTCGTTTCAGTGAGCCCGTCGACGCCTTCGTGGCCCGTTTTACCGCCTCGGTAGACTTCGACAAGCGCCTGTACAAACACGACATTCAGGGCTCCATCGCCCACGCCACCATGCTGGCCAAAGTCGGTGTGTTAAGCGACGCCGAGCGCGACACTATCATCGACGGCCTGAACGCCATTCGCGGCGAAATCGAAGCGGGTAACTTCGACTGGCGCGTCGACCTCGAAGACGTGCACATGAACATCGAAGCCAAGCTCACCGAGCGTATCGGCATCACCGGCAAAAAACTGCACACCGGCCGCAGCCGTAACGACCAAGTCGCCACCGACATTCGCCTGTGGCTGCGCGAAGAAATCGACGTCATCTTGGCCGAAATCAGCCGCCTGCAAGACGGCCTACTGAGCCAAGCCGAGCAACACGCCGAGGTGATCATGCCCGGCTTCACCCACCTGCAAACCGCGCAGCCGGTGACCTTTGGCCACCACTTGCTGGCGTGGTTCGAAATGCTCAGTCGCGATTACGAGCGCTTGGTCGATTGCCGCAAGCGGGTTAACCGCATGCCGCTGGGCTCAGCGGCACTGGCCGGCACCACCTACCCGATCGAGCGCAGCATCACCTGCGAACTGCTGGGCTTTGAGGCCATCTCCGGCAACTCGCTGGATGGCGTGTCGGACCGCGACTTCGCCATCGAATTCTGCGCTGCCGCGAGCCTGGCGATGATGCACCTGTCGCGCTTCTCTGAAGAATTGGTGCTGTGGACCAGCGCGCAGTTCAACTTCATCGACCTGCCAGATCGTTTCTGCACTGGCTCGTCGATCATGCCGCAAAAGAAAAACCCCGACGTACCTGAGCTGGTGCGCGGCAAAAGTGGCCGCGTCTACGGCCACCTGATGGGCCTGCTGACCCTGATGAAAAGCCAGCCGCTGGCCTACAACAAAGACAACCAAGAAGACAAAGAGCCGTTGTTCGACGCCGTGGATACCCTGCGCGACAGCCTGCGCGCCTTTGCCGACATGATCCCGGCCATCCAGCCCAAGGTTGAAGTGATGCGCGAAGCGGCGCGGCGTGGTTTCTCCACCGCCACCGACTTGGCCGACTACTTGGTACGTAAAGGCCTGCCGTTCCGCGACTGCCACGAAATCGTCGGCAAAGCGGTGAAATACGGCGTCGATAGCGGCAAAGACCTCGCCGAAATGAGCTTGGACGAGCTGCGCCAGTTCAGCGAGCAGATCACCGACGACGTGTTCGCCGTGCTGACGCTAGAAGGCTCGGTCGGCGCCCGCGACCACATCGGCGGCACCGCACCCAAGCAAGTGCGCGCGGCAGTTGGCCGTGGTCGCGAGCTGCTGGCTAACCGCTAAACCAGCAACACCGCCCGGAGGCTGCCATGCGTTGGCGTAAAGCGCGCTCCAGTGACAACGTGATCGACGCGCGCGGCCGTGGTGGCCGGCGCGGCGGTGGCAAGCTCACCTTAGGCGGTGTGGCTATTGTGGTGGTGGTCGGTTTGCTGATGGGTGAAGACCCGCTGCAAATCCTCGGCAAGCTGGCCGGCCAAGCGCTTACCCAACAAAGCGCGCCCAGCAGCGCCAGCACCGGCAGCAACGAAGAGGTGGCGTTTGTGAAAGCCATCTTGGGCGATACCGAAGACACTTGGCAGGCGCTGTTTAGCGCCAGCGGGCAACGCTACCCCGAGCCCAAGTTGGTGCTGTTCTCCGGCCAAGTGCAATCGGCCTGCGGCTTTGCCAGCGCCGCCGTGGGGCCGTTTTACTGCCCCGGCGATCGCCGTGTGTATCTGGATTTACAGTTCTTCAGCGAGATGGCCACGCGCTTTCGCGCCGCCGGCGACTTTGCCCAAGCCTATGTGATCGCTCACGAAGTGGGCCACCACGTGCAAACCGTGCTGGGTATCTCGAGCAAAGTGCAGCAAGCACGCCAACGCGGCCAGCGCGTGGAAGGCGATAACGGCCTGTTGGTGCGCCAAGAGCTGCAAGCCGACTGTTTTGCCGGCGTGTGGGCTCATCATGCGCAGGCGCGTCATAAATGGCTAGAGCCCGGCGACATCGACGAAGCACTCAACGCTGCGCATGCCATTGGCGATGACACCCTGCAACGCCAAGCCCAAGGCCGCGTGGTGCCCGACGCCTTTACCCACGGCACAGCCGCGCAGCGCCAGCACTGGTTTAGCCAAGGTTTTCAGCACGGCCAACCCAGCCAATGCGACACCTTCAGCGCACAACGCCTGTAAGCCCAGCTCCACAGCACGAAACTTGCGCACGCCCCTTACTCTGCTAAACCTGCTTAAGAGGCCAGCTCTTTTGCAGGACGCCACTTCCCCTTGAGGACGACTCGCGCTTTGGCCTGAAATAAGCCATTCAGGACACGCTTATGAATCGTCAAAGTTTGAAATTACGCTTGGGCCTGTTCATCGTCACGCTAGTGACCTTGCTGCTCTTGGGCTTTGCCTACTACGGCTACCACAACACGCAAACCACCCGCAGCGAACAAATCAACGCCTCGATTGAGCGTCTGAGCAAACGCCTGCAACTGTCGTTACCGGGGCCGCTGTGGAATTACGAGAAAGGCTTTGTCGAGTCGGCCATCCGCTCCGAGATGAACGACCCCAGCGTGGCGATGATCCTGATCAGCAACGAAGGCAAGCTGATCTCCGGCTTTCGCAAGGATGACGACGGCACCATCCGCACCCTACAAGAGCTGCCGAAAAGCCTGCCGGAAGGCATTCTCACCCAACCCCTCATCTACCAAGACGGCGACGAGAAAAACCGCGTCGGCCAAGCCGATTTGCTGATCAGCGATGCGCTGCTTAAAAGCGAGCTGCGCAGCTTGCTGATTCGCTCGCTGGTGCAGGCCCTAGTGCTGGATGTGGTGATCATCTTTATTCTCATGAGCCTGATGCACAGCAACGTGCTCAAGCCGCTGCACCACATGAACAGCGCGCTCAGCGAGCTGGCCCAAGGCGGTGGCGACCTCACCCACCGCTTGAAGATCAAGCGCCTCGATGAAGTCGGCACTTTAGGCGCCAGCACCAACCAGTTTCTGGAAAAACTGCAGCAAATTATTCGCGACATCAAAGGACTGTCTGCGCAAGTCAGAAGCAGCGCGCAGAGCAGCCAAACCCACAGTCAGGCCAATGTGCGCGGCATCGAAGCGCAGCAAAGCGAGCTGGATCAAGTGGCCACCGCGGTGACACAAATGACCAGCGCGGTAGAGGAAGTGGCGCGCAATGCCACGCAAACCTCACAAGTCACCGACGAAGCCTCCAGCTTCGTCAATCGCGCCGCCGAGGTGTCGCACAACGCCAATCAGGCCATCGGCAAGCTGGTCACCGATATCCAACAGGTCGCCTCCCTCACCGAGTCGCTGGCCGAAGAAAGCAACGAAATCGACAAGGTTATCGAGGTGATCAACGCGATTGCCGAGCAAACCAACCTGCTGGCCTTAAACGCCGCCATCGAAGCCGCGCGCGCCGGCGAAATGGGCCGCGGCTTTGCCGTGGTCGCCGACGAAGTGCGTGTGCTCGCCAGCCGCACGCGCAACTCCACCGAAGAAATCCGCACCATCATCGGCCGCCTGCAAGAAGCCACCGGCAAGGTGGTGCACGCCATGGGCCAAAGCTGCCAATACGCCAGCGATGTGGGCCGCGAATCGGAAGACGTGCAGCACTCAGTGAGCAACATCAACGAGAAGATGAACAAGGTGCGCGAGATGAACATCTACATCGCGCAGGCCGCCGAAGAGCAGCACAGCGTGGCCGAAAGCATCAACAAAAGCGTTACCCGCATCGCCCAGCTCAACCACGAAAACACCCAAAGCATCAGCATTGGCCAACAAGAAATCGACAAACTCAACCAGCTTTCGGCTCAGCTTGACCGGCTGATCGACCGTTTCAGCGTTTAGGAGTACTCATGCGCCGCCTCTCTTGCCTCACCACCTTAGCCCTTGGCCTGAGCCTTTGCGCCAGTGCCTACGCCGACACCTTTCAACTGAACAGCCTCGACTGGCCGCCTTACACCGGCGCCAAACTGCCCGAGCAAGGCACCTCGGCGAAAGCCGTTAAAGAAGCCTTCGGCAAAGGCGGACACAAAGTCAGCGTGAAGATTCTGCCGTGGCAGCGCGCGGTGGATACCGCTAAATCAGACCCAAGCATCGTCGGCTACTTTCCCGAGTATTACGACGCCAGCCTCGACTGCGTGTTCTCCGACCCCATCGGCACCGGCCCACTGGGTTTTGCGCAAAACAGCAGCAAACCGATCAGCTGGCAAAACCTCGACGACCTCAAGGGTCTGCGCATCGGCGTGGTGGCCGGCTACGTGAACACAGCCGAATTTGACGAACGCGCCAGCAAAGGCCAACTCAACGCCGATGCCACGCAAAGCGACGAACAAAATCTGATCAAGCTGGCCAACGGCCGACTCGACCTCGCCGTGATTGACCGCAACGTGATGGATTACCTGCTCACTAACTCGCCAAAACTGGCGGCACTGAAAGACCAGCTGCAGTTCAACGCAACGCTACTGGAAGACAAAACGCTGCACATTTGCTTCACCAACGACGCCAGCGGCAAGGCCGCCGCCGACGCTTTTAAACAAGCTCAAGGAAACTAACCGCTGGAGAACACCCAATGCCCATCAAGCAATTACTCGCAGGCATCGCCCTACTGTGCGCCAGCCTAGCGCAGGCCGACACCATCACCGCCGCTGGCGACCCTTGGCCACCGTTTCTCGACCCCGAACACGCTAAGCAAGGCGTAGCGGTAGAGATAGTCACGGCCGCGCTGGCCAGCCAAGGCCACACCCTGAAATTTAGCTTTATGCCTTGGCAGCGTGCGTTGGATGGCGTGAAAGACGGCTCCATCGACATCCTCGTCGGCGCTTGGCACACCCAAGAGCGCGAAGCCTATTTAATGTTTGGTGACGCTTACCTGTCGAATGACCTCAAGTTCATCAAACGCAAAGGCGACAGCTTTGCCTACACCGGCATCGACAGCCTCAAAGGTAAAAACATCGGCACCGTACGCGGCTATGGCTACGGCGACGAATTTGCCAATGCCACCCACTTCAAAAAGCAAGAAGCCGCCGAGCTAATGCCCAGCATTCTGAAACTGGCAGGCGGGCGGATTGACCTGACGCTGGAAGACGAAGTCGTGGCGCGCAGCATGATCAGCAAGAAAGACCCAGCCCTGCTCGAGCAACTGGAGTTTGTCGACCCGCCGCTGTCGAGCAACCCACTGCACATCGCCACCGGGCAAAAAAACGCCAACAAAACCAACATCATCGACGCCTTTAACAAGGGCCTTGCGGCGATTAAAGCCGACGGCACATTCGATGACATTCTGACGCGTAATGGCTTGAAGTAACGCGCCCTAGGCGTGCACAACCTTGTGCACGCCTTCGGCACACTCACTGCACATTCATTGCAACTGATACTTAGCCTTCAGCGCAGCAATCTGCTCGGCCTGCGCGGCCAAAAACGCGTTGAACTGCTCGATCAGCGCCGCATGCTTGAGGCTGGCCAATTGATAGCTGCCTTGGGTGTGCGGCAAGCCAGCATCGAACACCAGCGCATCGGGCTGCTGGATGTTCTCGCGCAGCAGGTAGCGCGCCACGTCGACGTTCATGTACACACCATCCACTCGGCCATTAATGCCCTGCTGCAACGAGGCATCGAAAGCGGTAACTTCCTGCACTTTGAGGCTGCCGGCCTTGATGCGATCCAGATAGTCCCACGCGGTAAAACCACGCACAGTGCCGAGGCTCTTTAAGCTATCGGCGCCGGCGCCGACTTTGCTCGGCAACACCATTACCCCGTCAATGGCCTGCACCACCGAAGCGGAATAGCTGATGCTCTTACCGGCCTTGGCGTCTTGTTGCCAGTTGGGGTTGTCGGGGTATTTGAAATCGACCTGCCCTTCCAGAAACGCCGGGTACAAACGGCTGATCGGCAGCGGCTTGTAGTCGAAACGAATGCCCTGCTGGGCGGCAAACAGGTCCAGCACATCACGGGCGAAGCCCTGATAATCGCCACCTTTGGCGCGGTAGTGCGGGTAGTAGTCGAGGTCTTCGACGCCAACTACATAGGTATCTTGAGCCTGCCCAAGGGTTGGGCTTAACGCCAAACACAGCGCAAAAAAACCACGCAGCCAGCCGTGCAGCCAAGAGTGCAGCCAAGAACGCAGAGAGCAGCGCATAGTACGGTCCTCGCTAACAACACGGCAGACCCCAACGGCCTGCCCTTGTTGTTAGCCTAGTCGGCCTCGGCGCGACTGCCAGACCAGCTGTCAGGGCCGCTCGCCGCGCGCAAGGCGCTGTTCGATGTCAGCCAACACCGCGCCAAGCTCGGCCACACTGGCGATCACATAATGCGCGCCGGCCTCGGCGAGCGGCTGGCTGGCCAGCGCCAGGCGCTGCTCACGCTCGGCTTGCTGCAGCGCTTGCCACTGCGCCCAGTTCAGGCCCATGGCATTGCCCGAGGCCGCTAAACCCACCGTCCACATGCCGGCGTTATGGCCCTCGAGAATGCCCGGCACGGTGTCGTCCACCTTCACGCAGGCGGCGACATGGCTCACGGCTAAACGCTGCACGTTCTCCAGCGCCATCCACGGACCGGGGCGCCCTCCGGCTGGTAGGTCGTCGGTGGCGATGGCTTCGTCGGGGGCGATACCGGCGGCGCGAGCGTGCGGCAGTAGGGCATCCATCACCACGCGCGGGTAGCCGGAACAAGAGCCGATCTTCAAACCCCGCTCACGCAGTGCTTGCAAACACTCGCGGGCACCGGGAATCGGTGCCGAGTAATCGGCCACCCGCTCGATTTGCAGCGGCATAAAAGCAGCGTACAGGCGATCCACATCAGCGCTGCTCATCGGCGCGCCAAAGCGGGCCTGCCAACGGGCGGCTACCGCTGGCAACTGACCCAGCGCCTGAATGTGCTGCCACTTACCAAGCCCCATGGGAGTGCGGGCCTCATCAAGGCTAACTTGGACATCTTGCGCGGCAAACACGTCGAGCAGTACTTGGGTGGGGGCAAACGAACCGAAGTCGACCAAGGTGCCGGCCCAATCAAAGATGACCGCCTGCAAAGCCCCGCGATGGTTAGTTACTGAGTTCATGCGGCACACTCCTTAGGGGCTTGCCAGCCCATATCGGCTAAAGCGCTGCCCAATGCAGCTAGGGCCTGCTGTATATCGGCGCGATTTATGGCGCCAATACAACCAACACGGAAGGTTTCCAGCGCCGTAAGCTTGCCGGGGTAAAGAATGAAGCCGCGCTCACGCGCTGCCTGGTACAGCCTGCCAAAGCCATAACCGGCAAGCCGCGGCGCGTGCACGGTAACGATGATCGGCGCCTGACACGCTGGGGGCAGATAAGTCTCCAGCCCTAACTCACGCAGCCCAGCCAGCAGTGCTTCTGCGTTATCGCGGTAACGGGCCAGCCGCGCAGCTTGGCCACCCTCGGCGTGATAACTATCCAAAGCACTGCGCAACGCCGCCAGCACGTGGGTCGGCGGCGTATAGCGCCATTGCCCCGTGCGCGCCATATAGGCGTGCTGGTCATACAGATCCAACGCCAACGAGTGGCTATTGCCTTGCGCAGCACTCAAGGCTTGTCGCTCAACCAATACAAAACCCATGCCCGGCACGCCTTCTAAGCACTTGTTGGCGGAGGCAATCAGGGCGGTAAACGGCAGGCGGCGCGCATCTACTGGCAAAGCGCCAAACGCACTCATGCTGTCGACCAACAAGCCGCGCCCCTCTGCGGCCACCACCTCTGCCAGCGCCTGTAATGGATTCAGCAAGCCGGTGCTGGTTTCGCAATGAATCACCCCAACATGGGTAACTTCCGGGTGCACGCTGAGGTAAGCCGCCAGCGCCTTGGGGCAAGCCGGTTGATCGTCAGCAAACTCCAACACCTGCACGGCGCGGCCCATCACTTCGGTGAGCTGCGCCATGCGCCGCCCGTAAGCGCCGTTGACCAGAACCAGCAGGCAGCCATCGCGGGGCACTAACGTGCCTACGGCGGCTTCCACGGCGAAGGTGCCGGAGCCTTGTAGCGGCACGCACACATGGCTGGCTTCGGCGTTGGCGATGCGTAATAAGTCGCGGCAGATGCCAGCGGTTAGCTCGTTAAAGGCGCTGTCCCACGAGCCCCAGTCGCGCAGCATGGCGCTTTTGGTAGCGAGGCTAGTGGTCAGTGGGCCGGGAGTCAGCAATAGCGGTTCGCGCATAAGGGCCTCCGTTATGCCTGCGCGCGGCGGCGCGGCGGTTGATTCAGCTGCAAGCAAACCCAACCGCGTGCAGCGGCGATCTGGCGTAATTGCGCATTAGGGTTGGTGGGTACCGGCTGGCTCACCCACTCCAGCAGCGGCAAGTCGTTGTGCGAGTCGCTGTAAAAGGTGCTGTGGGTGGCGTGCTGGCCACGGCTGGCCAGCCAGCGCTCTAGGCAATGCACTTTGCCTTGCCCATAAGTAGGCTCACCGGCGCCACGCCCGGTAAAGCGGCCGTCGCTGCGCTCACAGGGCACGCCGAAGATGTACCTAAAGCCCAGCGCGCGACCAATCGGGGCGACCAAGAAGTCTTCACTGGCGGAGATCAGCAACAGCTCATCGCCAGCGCGGCGGTGCTGGTCGAGCAAATCCCAGCTTTGTGCATACAGGCGCGGCACTATGTGCTCCTGCACAAACAGCGCAACCTCTGTATTGACCTCGCGCTCGCTGCGTCCGGCCAAAGGCGCCAAGGTCAGGGCCAGATAGGCCTGCATGTCGAGGCCGCGCTCGTGGTAATCGGCCATCAAGGCTTGGTGCGCGGCGGCAAACGCCTGCGCCTCCACCCAGCCGAGGCGCTGCATGTGTTCACCCCACAACTGCGAGCAGTCGCCGGCCAGCAGGGTGTGATCCAAATCGAAAATGGCCAGGTTGGCACCGGGCATGTGAGTCTCCAAAGGGGCAGCGAAAACATGCCGCTCAGTATCGGCAGCCACTCTGGCCTAGCCCAGACACCACCCCTTAGCCGCTGACCAAGTTTTGCTTAACCCTTGTCACATGCCTGTCATGCGCCTGCCGTTTACTGCCAACCCATCACATGACTGACTAGGTATAAGCAGACCATGACCAGCCTGCCGCCACTCAACGCCCTGCGCGCCTTCGAGGCCTCGGCCCGCTTGGGCAGCTTTACCCGCGCCGGGGAAGAACTGCATGTCACCCAAGCGGCGGTCAGCCAGCAGGTCAAACTGCTGGAGCGGCACTTGGACTGCCAACTGTTTATTCGCGAAGCCAAAGGCCTGCGCCTCACCGATATTGGTCGCAGCTATTTGCCGCCGCTGACCCAAGCCTTCCATAACCTGCACAGCAGCACCGAAGAGCTGTTCGGCGAACGCAGCCGCACGCAGATCTCGGTCAAGGCCTCCAGCTCGTTTGCCGAGCACTTTCTCGCCCCGCGCTTGCATCGCTTTCTCGCCGAATACCCGCGTTTTCGCCTGCGCATCAGCTCATCGCCATGGACCGTGTTCGAGGATGACAGCAACGCCGATGTGGAGATCTGCAACGGCTACGGCGACTGGAGCAACCGCCAAGTCGAGCGCCTGACCACCGAGCATTGGCTGGTGGTATGCAGCCCAGAAACGCTGGATCAGCGCGGCGCGCCGGGCTCGGCCCGCGAGCTGTGCGAGTGGCCGCTGTACAGCGTGCTCGGCTACCGCGAAGGCTGGCATCAGTGGCTGGCCTGCCAACAAGTGGACGGCTTGGCACCGCCAGCGGCGCTGGAGTTCGACACCACCACCTTGGCCATGCAGGCCGTGCGGCGTGGCGATGGCGTGCTGCTAACGCGCAGCTTTTTGGTCGAAGACGCGCTGCGCGACGGCAGCTTAGTACGCCCCCACGCCGGGGTAATGGCCACCCGTGGCGGGCACTATTTAGTCTGCCAACGCGGCGATCAGCGCCCCAAAGTACTGGCCTTCTGCGACTGGCTAAAGCGCGAAGTACGCCACCACGGCGCGGGGCTGCGCCGTTGGTAAGCCTTGGACTAGCCCAAGGCGACCTCAGCAGTGCCCCAAGAAAATCTGGGGCATATGCCGCCACCCCGTCACACCGCTGCAATACGGCCTGCCTAGCATCCTCCCTCAATCTCACCCCGCAAGCCCAAGCTGCGGTTATAACGACCTAGGAGTGATTCACCATGCGTAAGCCGTTAAAGCACCTGCTGGCCTTGTCCGGCACCTTGTTCGCCCTCACCGCGCAGGCCAATACCGAGCTGACCGTGTACACCGCGCTGGAAGCCGAAGACCTGCAAAAGTACGCCGAGCGCTTTAACCAAGATCACCCGGAGATCACCATCAAGTGGGTGCGTGACTCCACCGGCATCATCACCGCCCGCTTGTTGGCCGAGAAAGACAACCCGCGCGCCGATGCGGTATGGGGCTTAGCCGGCACCAGCCTGATGCTGCTGCAACAGCAAGGCCTGCTGGAAGGCTACGCGCCCAAAGGCGTCGAGCAGCTGAACCCGCTGTACCGCGACAAGCAAAACCCGCCGCAGTGGGTTGGTATGGACGCATGGATGGCGGCGATCTGCTTCAACACCGTCGAAGCGAAGAAGCACAACCTGACCCCGCCGACCAGCTGGCAAGACCTGACCAAGCCGGAGTACCAGAACCACATCGTCATGCCGCATCCGGCCTCCTCCGGCACTGGCTATTTAGATGTGTCGGCTTGGCTGCAAACCTTTGGCGAAGACAAAGGCTGGGCTTACATGGATGGCCTGCACCAGAACATCAAGAGCTACACCCATTCCGGCTCCAAGCCCTGCAAGATGGCCGCCAGCGGTGAAGCCGCGATCGGTATCTCGTTCGCCTTCCGTGGTGCCCGCGAGAAAGAAAACGGCGCGCCGCTGGAGCTGATCTTCCCCAGCGAAGGCCTCGGCTGGGAGATGGAAGCCGCCGCCATCATCAAAGGCAAGCAAAGCGACGCTGCCAAGACCCTGCTCGACTGGGCGGTGAGCGAAAAAGCCAACCAGCTGTACAACGAAGGCTATGCCATCGTGGCCATGCCGGGCGTGGCCAAGCCGGTTAAGCACTTCCCCGCCGAGCCGGAAAAGCTGCTGATTAAGAATGACTTCACGTGGGCTGCCGCTAACCGCGAGCGCATCCTCAGCCAGTGGCAGAGCCGTTACGAAGGCAAAGCCGAAGCGCAATAACCGTTCGCCACGCCGCGCGCCGTTGCCTTGCAGCGGCGCGCGGCCGTTTACACAAGGAGTTGCCATGCACGCTCATGGATTAAGCCTGTCGGGAATCAACAAACACTTTGGCGCCTTCCACGCCCTGCGCGATATCCAACTGAATATCGCCGCCGGTGAGCTGGTGTGCTTTCTCGGCCCCTCGGGCTGCGGCAAGACCACCCTGCTGCGCATCATCGCCGGGCTGGAGCAACACGACAGCGGCCAGCTGCAACAAAACGGCCGTGACATCGGCAACCTGCCGCCGCGCGAGCGTGACTTTGGCATTGTCTTTCAGTCCTATGCGCTGTTCCCCAACCTCAGCGTGTTCGACAACGTGGCCTTCGGCCTGCGCAGCCTGAAGTGGCCCAAGGCGAAAATCGCCGCGCGCGTCGCCGAGCTACTGGCACTGATTGGCCTGAGCGATCAGGCGCGCAAATACCCCAATCAACTCTCGGGCGGCCAGCAGCAGCGTGTGGCTTTGGCCCGCGCGATGGCCCCGGAGCCGGGCCTACTGCTGCTCGATGAGCCGCTTTCGGCGCTGGATGCGCGCGTGCGCCAACACCTGCGCCGCGAGATTCGCAGCCTGCAACAGCAACTCGGCGTGACCACCATTTTGGTCACCCACGACCAAGAAGAGGCGCTGACCATGGCCGACCGCGTGGTGGTGATGAACCACGGCGTGATCGAACAAATCGGCACCCCGCTGGAGATCTACCAACACCCAGCCAGCGCCTTTGTTGCCGACTTTATTGGCGCGATGAACTTTGTCGACTCCACCCTGCTGGGCCCCGAACAAGCGCAAGTCGGTGAGCATGTGCTGCGTTTAGCGCACACCCACGGCAAGCAAGGCAGTGCCCTGCGCCTGGCGATTCGCCCGGAAGAAGTCGAACTGTGCCGCCCCAGCGCCGACAGCCTGCCGGTGGTGGTCGAGCAGCTGGATTTTCTCGGCACCTTTATCCGCTCGCGGGTGCATGTGCCGTGCCTGCAACAGCGTTTGATCGTCGATATTGACCCGCGCAGTGCGCGCGCCTTGGCCTTGGCCGAAGGCCAGCAACTGGGCCTGCGCCTGCCGCAAGAAGCCCTGCGCTGCTTTGCCGCGTAACGGCCTTGGCCTGAAGGAAGACCTTGTGACTGTTTCCGCTACCGCATTACCCCCGGCCCGCTGGGCCCTCACCGCGTGGCAACGCGAGCGCCTGCGCTGGGCCTTGTGGCTGGTTGCCGCGCTGGGCCTGTTTGCCGTGCTGCTGCTCGGCCCGCTGTACAGCTTGCTGTCTAAGAGTGTTGCCGATGGCAACGGCGCCTTCGTCGGCTTGGCTAACTTTGAGGCCTATTTCGCCAGCGGCGGGATTGCCCGTGGCTTAAGCCATTCGCTGTGGATTGCCAGCGCCAGCACGGTGATCGTGGTCAGCCTAGCCTTTGCCAGCGCCTGGGCGCTGACCCGCACCCGTTTGCCGCTGCGCGGTGGCATTCAGGCACTGCTGATGCTGCCGATTCTCGCCCCGTCGCTATTGCCGGCGCTGAGTTTGATCTACCTGTTCGGCGAGCAAGGCATCTTTAAAAGCTGGCTGGGCGAGACCTCCATCTACGGCCCACTGGGCATAGTGCTCGGCTCGTGCTTCTGGACCTTTCCGCATGCGCTGATGATTCTAATCACCGCCATGCGCCACGCCGATGCGCGCCACTACGAGGCCGCCGAAGTGCTGCGCGCCTCCAGCCTGCGCACCTTCTTCACCGTCACCCTGCCGGGGGCGCGCTACGGCTTGGTCAGTGCCGCCTTTGTGGTGTTTATTCTGGTGTTTACCGACTTCGGCGTGCCTAAGGTGATCGGCGGCAACTACGAGGTGCTGGCCACCGACATCTACAAACAGGTGATCGGCCAACAAAAATTCGAGATGGGCGCGGTGATCAGCGTGTTGCTGCTGTTACCGGCGCTGCTGGCCTTTGTCGCCGACCGTTGGGTGCAGCGCAAACAAGCCGCCAGCCTCACCGCGCGCGCCGTGCCTTATCAACCCAAAGCCAACCTGCGCCGCGAACTGACCGGCGCCGCCTTGCTCACCCCGGTGCTGGGCTTTATTGGCTTAGTCATCGGCATGGCGATCTATGCCTCGCTGGTGCGCTACTGGCCGTATAACTTGGAACTGAGCCTGCGTAACTACGAATTTGGCCGCATGGATGGCGGCGGTTGGACGGCCTACGGCAACTCGCTGACCCTCGCCGCGCTGACCATGCTGGTCGGCACCGCCGTGGTGTTCTTCAATGCTTGGCTGAGCGAGCGCACCCCGCAGCCCAAGCCGCTGCTGGCACTGTTCCAACTGTGCAGCCTGTTGCCGCTGGCGGTGCCGGGGCTGACTTTGGGCTTGGCGTATATCTTCTTCTTTAACCACCCCAGCAACCCGCTCAACGGCCTGTACGGCAGCATGGCGATTCTGGTGCTGTGCACGGTGGCGCACTTCTATTCGGTGGCGCACCTCACCGCGCTGACGGCATTGAAGCAGCTGGATCACGAGTTCGAGGCCGTCGGCCAGTCGCTGCGCGCCTCGCGCTGGCGCATGCTGCGGCAAATCACCCTGCCGCTATCGGCCCCGGCGCTGTTGGATATCGCCCTGTATTTGTTCGTCAATGCGATGACCACCGTCTCAGCGGTGATCTTCCTCTACGGCCCGGACACCGCGCTGGCCGCCGTGGCGGTACTGAACATGGACGAAGCCGGCGACACCGCCCCCGCAGCGGCCATGGCGGTGACCATCATGGCTACCTGCTTGCTCGCTAAATTGCTGCACGGCGCGCTGAGCGCGTGGCTCAGCCGACACACCCAACACTGGCGCGGCGGCCGCTAAATGAGTGGCCTGAGCCTGCTGTTGGTACTGCTCTCGGCCATCGCCCACGCCAGTTGGAATCTGGCCGGCAAGAAGGCCAGCCCGACGCTGGGCTACTTCTGCTTGGCCTCGTGGTGGGGCTTTCTGCTTGGCCTGCCGCTGGTGCTCGGCTTGGCCTGGCCGCTGCTCACCGCCTTAACGCTGGAGATCTGGGGCTGGCTGCTGCTCACCGGGCTGTGCCAATGCCTGTATTTGTGGGGGCTGGCACGCGCCTACCAACAGGGCGAGCTGTCGGCGCTGTACCCGCTGATCCGCTCGTCACCGCTGATTTTGCTGCTGCTCGGCAGCCTCCTGTTGGGCACCGCCGAACGCATCAGCACGCAAGCCGTGGTGGGTATCGTGCTGATCGTCGGCGGCTGCTTTTTTCTGCCCATGCAGCGCTTTAGCGACTGGCACTGGCGCAATTACCTCAACCAAGCGACCTTGTTCGCCCTGCTGGCGGCCAGCGCTACCGCCGGTTATTCGCTGGTCGATGACATCGCCACCCGCGCCATGCGCCAACTGCCCGGCCATGGCCTCAGCGACGGCGGCATTGCCTTGGTGTATGTGGTGCTGCAGGCCGGCACCGCCAGCCTGTGGACGAGCCTCGCCATGCTGCTGCCCAGCGAACGCGCGCAACTGCGCGGGCAGCCCATGGCCTGGCGCAGCAGTGTGTTTACTGGGGTGATGATGCTGGTCACTTACGCCTTAGTAGTGTGGGCCATGGCCTACGCCAGCGATGTCAGCTACGTGGTGGCGCTGCGCCAAGTGAGCATCCCGCTCGGCGTGGGCCTGGGCATCGCCCTGCTTGGCGAGCGCATGACGCTGCCCAAGCTACTCGGCGTGAGCATTGTGGTCGGCGGGCTGGTGCTGGTGGTGCTCGGTTAGGCCGCCAGCTAGTCGAAATGCCGCAGGTTTTGCTCCAAGCGCTGGGCCAGCTCGCGCAGCGCTTGGCCTTGCTGGTCGGTGTCACGCGCGGCGGCCAAGTTGTCGTCGGTGCCTTGCTGAATCTGGTGCATGTTTTGGGTGATTTCTTCGGTGGCCGCCGATTGCTGATGCGCCGCTTCGGCAATCTGCCCGGCCTGCGCGGCCAAGGTGTGCAGCTGGCCGCGCACCTGCTGCAAGGCATCCTGCACTTGCTGGGTTTCACCGCCGAGGCTCTGGCTCTGCTTGGCCGCTTGCAGCATGCCTTGCACGGCCTCTTGCGCCACTTGCTGCAAACGCTGAATGATCTGCGCAATCTCTTCGGTAGAGGTTTGGGTTTTCTGCGCCAAGGTGCGCACCTCGTCGGCCACCACGGCAAACCCACGACCCTGCTCGCCGGCGCGCGCCGCCTCAATCGCCGCGTTAAGCGCCAGCAGGTTGGTCTGCTCGGCAATGCTCTGAATCACCTGCAACACACTGCCAATGTTTTGCGCGCCCTCGGCCAGCGACTTCACCACTTGCTCGCTGTGCTGAATGCCGCTGACCAGCGTGCCTTGCTCATCGAGCATGTGCTGCATGCGCGTTTGCATATGCGCGAAGCTGTCGTTGGCGGTAGTGCAAGACGCCGCGCTGGCAGCGGCGTTCTCGGCGATGCCGCGCACTGTGGCAGCCATTTCGTCGATCGCCACCACCATCTGGTCGAAGGTCTGTTTCTGCCCGGTAGCGCGCTGGCGCGTGGTGCCGGCGGCATCCACCAAGCCATCGCTGCTGGCGCCTAAGCGCACGGTGAGCTGACGCAGCTCGTCAATCAAACTGGCCCAGCGCGCGGCCATCTGCGCCAAACTGGCCATCAGGCTATCGCCGTGCTGATTCTCGGCAGCAAACACGCGCAAATGGCCTTCGCCCAACTGCTGCGCCAAACGGCGCATCTCGGCCGGCTCGGCGCCCAGCGGATTGATCACCGCACGAGTGATGCGCCATGTCGCCACCGCCACCACCACGGCGGCGGCCAGTGCCAGCAGCAGTAAGGTGCGTTGCAGCAAAATCAGCGTGGCAAAGGCCTGCTCGCGGCTAACTTCTTCGACCAACACCCAGTTTTGCTGCCCAAAGCGCGCCGCCTGATAAGCACGCAGTGCCGGTTCGCCATTTAGCCCAAGCTGCTCACTCACCACCGCGCTGCCTTGCAGGGCTTGCTGCAGCGCCACGTCGCTGCGCCAATCCTGTTGCTGCGCAGCGCTAGAACCGAGCCGCCACTGGCCATCGGCGCCGACCCAAAAACTGTTGCCGTCACCGCTGGCGCTGTGCAGCGCGCCGAGCCCGGCTTCGTCGATGCTCAACACCAGCCAAACCAGCAGCTGCCCTTCGTCGCGCACCGGGGCGAGCAAGTACACCGTGCGCTGGCCATCCAGCCACGCTTCGCTCTGCACATCGCTGAGCAGGCTTTGCCCGGCGGCCTTGGCTTGCTGCCACGACTGCGCCAGCGCCGTGCTAGCGCTGGCGAGGTTTTGTTGATAATCCTTGCCGCGCTTGAGGGTGAAAATCACTTGCCCATCGGGGCGCACCAGCTTCATGTCGGCAAAGCCAAACAGGGCAGTAAATTGCTGATAGAACTGGCTGTCGTAATTGGCCGCGCTGATGATGCCGTTGTCATCCATGCCCTCGTAATTGCTCTCTAAATTACGCGTGAGCATTTCTAGCTGAGCCAGCCACGCCTGTTGCTGGCGCTCCAGCTGCTGCACTTTGAGCGCCGCCAGTTGCTCCATACGCTGCACGGTTTGGGTCTTTAAGCGCTCGCCCACCTGCGCGGTGACTACCGCCAAGGTGAGCAATAACGGCACCACGCCGACCAGCACAAAACTGGCGATCAGTCGGTGTTTCAAGCGCATAACCATCTCCCCGGCAGACTTCTTAATTCAGGCCATCCAACAGCGCTATCGGCCAAACGACGCGGCAATTGAGTGCCAGCATTTGCCAAGCCCGCCGCGCTTAGGCAGATTGAACGCTGATTGTTCAATGAGTAAAGCGCATGTCGCACGATGACGACGCCGCCTTCAGCGAAGGCAAACTGATCGAAGCGGTTGAAAACCAACTGCGTGATAACCACCCCAGCTTTGTCCAAGCGGTGCTGAATAAGCTGACCTTAGTCGGCTATGCCCGCGAAGAGTCGCTGCAGATGATGGCCTTGGTCTTGGCCTACTGCATCGAACAGATGCTGCGCGACGAAGCGCCGAGTTTTGACCTAGAAAACTACGAAGCCCACCTGCGCAACCTGCCGGATTTACCGCCCAGCTTCGAAGACTGATTTAGCGCAAGTCAGGCATGGCTTGGCCAGCTACACTCAAGCCAGTACGCCCCCGCCATTAAGGAGTCACCATGGCTTTTACCCAAGAGTTACTGGCTGAAGTGGAACTGCTCGCCCTGTTCGATCTGGATAATCACCAAACCGGCCTCAAGGTGCACCATGATGCGGCCGACAGCACCGTAGCCGCCGCGCAGCGCCTGCACGCCAAAGGGCTGATCAGCCAAGCCGATGGCGGCTATCTGACCAGCCTCGGGCTGGATGCTGCCGAGCACGCGCAAGGCCTGTTGACCATTTTGCGTAGCGCCACGGCCCCTGCTTAATTCGCCGCGCCGGCCAAGGATGGCCGCGTAGCCCAGCCGTAGCCAAAGAACTGTGGTGCTAAAGCCAGAAATCCGCCTTGAAATCGACGAGGGCATCGACCGCAAAACCCTTGCGCAGCTGCGCGAGCGTTTTTTAACCATCAACCGTGGCCGCCTAAGCCGCGCGCAAGAGGCCCTGCCGACGCGCCAGCAACTGGTGCTGCAACTGTTGCCGCTGCTGTTCCACGTTAACCACCCGCTGCTGCCGGGCTATGTCTCGGGCAGTACCCCAGCGGGGCTGTGCCTGTATGAGCCCGATGACAGCGTGCTGCTCGAAGTGGCGCGGCTTACCCGTTCGTTCTCTTACAAGCGCCAGCGCAATGCCCCCACGCCGATCTGGAGCCTGTTCTTAATGGGCAGCGTCGGCACCGTGGCGCATTCCGACCATAGTGATTTGGATATCTGGGTCTGTCACGACCCGGCCTTGCCCGCCGAGGCGCTGGCCGAGCTGTCGCGCAAGTGCGAGCTGCTCACCTTGTGGGCCGCCAGTTTAGGCGCCGAAACCAATTTCTATCTGGTCAACGCGCAGCAGTTTGCCCGTGGCCAGCGCACCAGCGAGTTATCTGCCGAAGACTGCGGCAGCGCGCAGCATTTTCTCTTGCTCGATGAGTTCTACCGCACCGCCGTGCACTTAGGCGGGCGCTACCCGCTGTGGTGGTTGGTGCCGGTGGATGACGAGCTGCGCTACAACGAGTTTTGCCGCACGCTGATCGACAAACGTTTTATCCGCGCCGAAGAAACCATCGACTTCGGCCATCTGGCCTACATTCCGCCGGGCGAGTTTATCGGCGCCGGCATGTGGCAGCTGTTTAAGGGCATTGAGTCGCCGTATAAATCGGTGCTCAAGCTGCTGCTCACTGAGGTTTACGCCAGCGAACACCCCAAGGTGGAGTGCCTCGCGCTGCGCTTTAAGCAGGCGGTGTATGCCGGGCGCTTGGAGCTGGATGAGCTCGACCCCTATGTGATGGTCTATCGGCGGCTGGAGGAATACCTCGCCGCGCCGGCTGAGCGTGATCGCCTAGAGCTGGTGCGCCGCTGCCTGTATTTAAAGATCAACCAAAAACTCAGCCGCAACAGCCGCTATGCCAGTTGGCAGCGCGCCTTGGTGCAGCGCTTAGCTACCCAGTGGCAGTGGTCAGAACGCCAGCTGGCGCTGCTCGATAGCCGCAGCCAGTGGAAGGTGCGGCAGGTGCTGGGCGAGCGCAAACAGCTGGTCAGCGAGCTGACCTACAGCTACCGCTTTCTCTCCCAGTTTGCCCGCCAGCAACAGGCCGAAGTGCAGCTTAATCAACGCGATTTAGGCGTACTGGGCCGCCGCCTGTATGCCGCGTTCGAGCGCAAGGCAGGCAAGATCGAATTCATTAACCCCGGCATCGCCCCAGATTTAGCCGAAGACACCCTGACCTTAGTGCGCCTCGACAGCGAACAATACGCCAACGAGCCGCAGTGGGCTCTGTTCCACGGCATTCTGAGCGCTAACGAAGCCGCCGATTACGCGCCCCTCAAGCGCAGCCGCGACCTGATCAACCTGCTCACTTGGTGCCAACGCAACGGGGTGATCGACGCCAGCACGCGGCTGGCTCTGCATCCGGGGCAAACCGAGCTGAACGACCCGGAGCTAACCAATCTGCTCAACAGCCTGCAGCACAGTTTTCCTCTGCCGTTTACCCCAGTGGTGGAAAGCGCGCTGCTAGAGCCTGCGCGGCCCGTGCAAATATTGTTGCTGGTGAATGTCGGCCGCGACCCGCTCAAGCACATCACCCAACGCAATTTGCAGCTGACCACCGCGCGCACCGACTCGCTGGGGTATTCGGGACTCAAAGAAAACCTCGTGCTGACCTTCGATCAGGTGACCCTAAACAGCTGGAACGAGCTGTTCGTCAGCCGTCACGATGGCCCGCAGGCGCTGCTCGATTGTTTGTCCGATTTGCTCGACAGCATTCCCGCCGGCGCCCCAGCACCGCTGTTAGAAGTGCGCTGCTTTAGCCGCAACCGTGGCCCGGCGATCAGCCAGCGGCTGGAGGAATTATTCCAAGACGCGCTGCAATGCCACTTAAGCGAGCAGCCGCAGCGCTTACTGATCCAAGTGCAGGAGCAGTTCCATTTGCTCGATTGGGCCTATGCCAGCCCGCGCCCGTTTCATCTGCACGATCGCGCCGAGCTGCTCGAAGCGCTTAGCCAGCCTCGCCCACGCTTTAGCCCCATCACCCTCGATCGCCACGCGCTGGAAGATGACGAGCTGCATTTAGTGTTGGAAATGGGCCGCCCCAATTGCGTGCAAGTGTTCTACCGCCGCGAAGAAGAGCTCGGCACCGTGTACGTGCTGGATGAGCACAACAGCCTATGGACCCGGCAGCTGGCCTGTCGCGATGACATCAGCCTGCTGCTGCCGCTGCAGCGCTTTCTGCAGACTGTGCTGTACCGCCGCCTCAATGCGCTGCCGCTGGATGAAATCGCCAGCCCGCCGGAGGTGCTGTATTACGAGATGCTGCCCGCGCCGCCGCTGAAAGCGCAGCGCCTAGAGCGGCGCAATGCGCCGCCGAGTCAGTCGCTGACGCCGTTTTATCAAGTGCAGGCGCTGGTCGAACCACACCCGGCCAGTGGCCGCGAACATATCACCCTGTTCTGCGACGATCGCGAATTTTCCGAGCTAGAATATCGCAGCAAGGTTTACCAAGCGGCGGCTCAACACATTCTGCGCCAGCGCCAAAACGGTGAGCGTTACCCCTGCCACCTGACCGACCTTGACCTGTCGCGGCTGTTTAGCGAAGCCGAAACGCAAACCGTGCATTACCTGCGCTACAAGCGCGACATTGAAGACACCCTCAACAAAGCCTTGCAGCGAGCGTAGCGATGGC
The DNA here is from genome assembly GCF_900109735.1 of Atopomonas hussainii. Classification (GTDB taxonomy): domain Bacteria; phylum Pseudomonadota; class Gammaproteobacteria; order Pseudomonadales; family Pseudomonadaceae; genus Atopomonas; species Atopomonas hussainii. Next base: position 137,300 of record NZ_FOAS01000009.1, on the reverse strand, counting down.
ATGGATGACCTTGGGCCTAGCCGCCCTCCTCAGTGGCTGGTTGTATTGGCGCTGGCGCCGTCAGCAACAGCTGAAGCTGATTAATCAGTACCCACTGCCCAGCCAGCTATGCAAAGCGCTGCACAAGCGCTACCCACACTTACAAGAAGCCCAATTGCAGCTGGCGCAAGACGGCCTGCGGCAGTTTTGGCGGCTCTGCCATCAAGCCGGGCAGCGCCAAGTGGCCATGCCCTCGCAAGCGGTGGATGTGCTGTGGCACGAATTTATTTTGCACACCCGCAGTTATCAGCAATTTTGCCAGCGCGCCTTTGGCCGCTTTTTGCACCACACACCGGCCGAAGCCATGCACAGCCAACGCCAAGCGCAAGAAGGCATCCGCCGCGCGTGGCGCTTGGCCTGTGCCGATGAAAAGCTCAACCGTAAAACTCCCACGCGCTTGCCTCTGCTGTTTGCGCTGGACGCCCTGCTGGTGATTCCCGATGGTTTTAGCTATCAGCTGAACTGCCAACCCGGCACGCAAGATTACTGCGCCAGCCATATTGGCTGCGGCAGTTGTGCCAGCGGTTGTGGCGGCGATAGCAGTTGCAGCGGTGGGGGCTGCGGTGGCGATTAAGCGCCTCGCGCTATTCGGGCTGCTATTTAGCCTGTGCAGCAAAGCACTGGCAGCCCCGCCCATTGCCATTGGCGCGGAAGACGATTGGTACCCGTTCACCGGCACTCACCAACAACAGCTGCAAGGCCTTTCGGTCGAGTTGGTTGAAGCAGCGTTTGCCGCCAGTAACACGCCGATCACCTTTAAGGTGTATCCCTATGCCCGCTGCATGCACTTGGCGCGCCTCGGCAAACTGGCTGGCTGTTTTAACACCGCTGCCGACGCCAGCTTGAGCAAAGACTTCGCGTTTTCTGCCGAGCCGTTATTTAGCGCGCCGATTGTGCTCTGGCAGCACAAAGACGACCCCCGCCAACCGCGGCATTTAAGCGACTTGGCCAAGCAACAAGTGGCCGTGACTTTGGGCTACGAATACGGCCCCTTGTTTGATCAATACCCCGACATACATCGCATACCCGTACGCAAAGACCTATACGGCTTACGCATGCTCGCTAACCAGCGGGTGGACTACAGCGTGGCGTATTTAGGCACCACGCTGGCACTGTTTGAGCGTTATCCCAAGCTGCAAAAACACGTACGCGCCAGCCTTGTGGTAGCCACGCCCACCCTGCACTTATCCTTCTCGCGGCAGCACCCACAAGGTCCCGAGGCCAAACGCCAGTTCGATGCTGGGTTAAAACAACTGCGCTTGAGCGGCCAATACCAGCAGATCATCGCCCGCTGGCAACGCTTTCTGCCTACCGAGCCCGCTGCCCCCGACCTGTTGCCTTAAGCCTGCTGAGCATCATTCACTGGCGCCTGCGAATGCTGCAGGGCATAGGCGTAGCAGCCCGCCAAGCTGTGGTTGTCGCTAAAGCTGGCGTAACTGGCGGCAAACTCCACCGCTTGGCCATGGTGCTGATAGCGCCAATCGCCACACACCGCCGTGGGGGTTTGCGGCACTAAGTCGCTGTCATTGACCAAGCGAAAGGCATGCAAGCAGTGCTGATCCAGCCAAGCAGCGAAGGCCGGATTACCCACGCGCGGGCCGCCAAAGCTGTAGTAATCCAAGCTGCGTTGCGGCCAACGCTGGCGTAAATCGGCCAAAGCCAACGCCGCCAACGCACCGCCTAAGCTATGCCCACACAGCACCAGCGGGGTTTGCACCGGGTAGCGCTCCAGCGCCTTAAGCAAACTGGCTTGCACCGCCTGATACAGCTTAAGAAAACCGTGGTGCACTTTGCCGCCGGGAATATCCCACGGGCAGTTCACTTGCCGCGCTTCTAGGTCATCCAACCAGTCTTCGGCGCTGCAGGTGCCGCGCAGCACGACAAACACTTTGGCGCCGCCTTCTTGCACGGTAAAGCCAAACGGCTCGCTGTCATCCAAAAGGCCCAGCACGCGCTCGTTAGCCCACAAGGGAGCAGAAAAATGCCAGCCCAAATCCGTCGGCGCTTGCCAGTTGAAATCTTCGGCGTGGCGCGGCTTCCCTTGCTCGCACCACTGCTGGTATTGACCATAGGCCTGCTGCAACCAGCGCAGCGCAAAACGTGCCTTACCCGGCTCAAAATGCGGCGGATAGAACAAGGGCAATCCAGACATAGCCACCTCCGTCGAGAGTCTCTAGCGCAGATGGTGCTGAGCAGCCTGCGCTGACAAAAAAGCCGCGCTTTCCCGTCGCGGCTTGTTTAAGACTAAGTTTAGGCAATGACAGATTTTTTGCCGTCCGCCGCTGGCAATTTTTAGCGCAGTGGCGCGTCACCGTGCCGCGCTGTGAGGTCATCCTGCCCTGTCGCCAAGCGCAAAATCTGCGCGTAGGGCGCTTCCTTGAGCACTTGCGCTAAACAGCCGGGCTTGTTGGTGATGATCGCATCGACACCGGCATCCAGCGCGTTACGCATCGACTGCGGGCGATCCACCGTCCAGAAGAAACTCTTGCGGATTTGCCCCAGCGCATCGCGACGGCTGGTCAGCGCTTGCAGCCACGGCATCCAGTGCGGCATGGGCTTGAAGATGTCGTACACCACCGCGCCCACGCCAATAAAGGTCGCGCCGGTGGCTTCCACTTGCTGCACCCAGCTGGCCGGCGTGAGGTCGCCGTAGTCTTCTAGATACGAATCAAACACGCAGGGGTACAAGGGCGCTTCACCGGCGGCCAAGGTGGCATAGAAGGCCGCGGCGGTATTGCCCGGCACCGACATCACCACCTGCTGCGGGGCAATGCCCACGGCCAGCAGGCGCTCGACCAAACGCTTGGCGTAAGTGGCTGGGGCAATGGCTTTGTCTTGCTTGCAATCGAGCATCACCATGGCCAAGGCGCCGCTATCCAGTAACTGCTTGAGCTGCTGCAGGTAGGCATCGAAGTCGCGGTAGTGGGTATAGGCCAAATCGCCGATGTGGTAGACGTAAAAACCCACGTCATCGCCCAACTCCTTAGGGGTTAAATCGCACTCGATGGCATTGGCGCCGGCGGCCACGCTCTCGCGCACTTTGGCTTGGGTGCTGCAACGGTGGGCGATGTTGTAGAAGGGGCGCGGGCTGTCGAGCGGGGTCACGCTGACCATGCCGGTCCACAGATCCGCTTGGGCGGCGAAGTACAGCTCGAACTCTACGCCACGGCTGTCACCGTGCAGGGTTACCTCGAGCAAGGCGCGTTGATAACCGCCGGCGTGTTTATCGGCAATGTCTTCGGCATACAAGGGCTGGCGGGCCAGCAAGCTACCGCCTTGCCACGCGCGCAGCTCACCGAGTAATTGCCCCGGTGCGCTTTTGTGCCACAGCTGAAACACCACGCCGTAACGGCCTTGTGGCAAGTCCACGGCGGCGGTGCGGAGAAAACTCCCGGCCGGGGTGCCGCGATCGTGAGTCCAGTTCTTAATCCATTCGGGGCTAATCGAGCGCGACAAGCGGCCAATGGCATGGCTTTGGCCTTGTTCCGGCAACCAGCTGGTCAGCGCCGGACGCACGCTGGCGGCCTGCGCGGGCAGCGCTAACGCGCTAAGTACGGGGGATGCTGCAAACCATTGCAGCAGGTGACGACGTTGCATGACGACCTCCTTAGAGCACGCAAAAGAGGCACGCTAATGCAAAGGCGTCGCATTTCAAACAAGCGTTCGACCGGCAAAATGCCAGCTTTATTACTCAACCCGCGCCAGCCGTGGGCTGGCGACAAAGCCTAACTTTGGTTTGGCGATAAAAACGCAGAAAAGCCCGATCTAGAGCGGCTGCTTTGGCACGCGCCGCTTGGCGTCTTGAAGGATTTGTTCGCGCCGCGCGTTGCTGGCTTGCGACCACTCGCGGATTTCCGCCAAGGTGCGCCCACAGCCTAGGCACACCTCCTGCTCATCCAAACAACAGCGCCGCACACAGGGGCTGGCCGGCGCTGGGCGCGGCGTATCAGAGCTCGGCAAAATCGAGCTGCTCGCCGGTTTGCTCTTCCACCACGCGGGTTAACAGCTCGCCAAGCGCTTCATCACTGGCGGGGCAATACCAACGCGCCGCGTCGGCGTCGTAATTAAGGTGAAAACCGCCGCTACGCGCCGCTACCCACAGCTGACCGAGCGCTTCTTGGCGGCTCAAGATCACTTGCGAGCGATTAGCAAAGCGCAGGGTCAGCACGCCGCCGGAGTTTTCCACATCGACATCCAGATCGCTGTCGTCCAGCACGTCTTCCACGGCGTTTTGCGCAGCATCGATCAGGTCATGAAATTCGGCGCTATTTAGGGCCATGGCAACTACTCCTCAAGGTTGCAGATTGGCGGAAGCTGGCGACGGTACTCCGCAGGGGTCTGTCCCGTCCAGCGACGAAAAGCGCGGGTTAGCGAGCCGCTTTCGCTAAAGCCGACCAAGAAGGCAATCTCGGCCAGCTCCAGCGCGGGGTCGCGCAGGTAATGCAAGGCCAGCTGCTGGCGGGTCTCATCCAAGAGTTGCGAAAAGCTTAGCCCCACTTCGGCCAACCGGCGCTGCAAGGTGCGCACGCTTAAGTGCAGCTCGGCGGCCAGCCATTCCAAACTGACGCTGTCTTGCGGCAACTGCTGAGCCAGCCGCTGGCGCGCTTGATCGAGCACGTTGTCGCCTTGGCGTAGGCCCTGCAATAAGCGCTCGGCATAGGCGTCGAGCATGCGCCGCACTTGCGAATCCGCCTGCCCCAAGGGCGTGGCCAAGATGCGCTTGGGGAACACCAAGGCGTTATCGGCCTGGGCAAAGCTCAGCGGGCAACGAAAGATACGTTCGTGCTCGCCGGTGTCATCCGGCGCGGCATGCTGAAAACGCACGGCAGTGGGCGCCTCTTGCACGCCGCTGATCCAATAACCAAAGGTCAGCCAGCTCGCTAAGGTTTCTTCGCAGACTTGCGCGCGCTGCTGCGGTAAATGCGGCACCCAGGTCAGCGCCACCTGCGCTTCACCGTCATGCGCGGGTTCGTCTTGCAGCAGAATGCGGCCTAAGTTGCCAACCAACTCGGCATAGCGCGCTTGACGGTGCAACGCATCGGCCACCGTGGCGCAGCTCATCACCAAATAACCCAGCACGCCGTAGTAGCCGGGGCGAATCGCCTCGCCCAAGTGCAAGCCTAAGTGCGCGTCGCCGGTCAGCTGCACGGCACGGCCGAGCAAGTCCAGATAACGACTGGCGGCGATGCGCTGTTCGCGCTGCGCCAACAGCTCAACCGACAGCCCTGCCTCGCGCAAAAACGCGCTGCTGTCGTGGCCTTCTCGGCTTAGGTAATCGACCAGCCCTTGGACATACGCCACCGACACGGTACTGGCAAAGGCCGCAGGTTCACTCATCAGGCAACATCCTCTGGGCGCTGCTGCGCCTCTACTTATCGCTGCGGCACATCCTAACCCGCACCGCCTGGCAAGCCCAGCCGCCGCGCGCGTAGGCAATGCGCGGCCTGCACGGGTATACTGCGGGCATTTTTCCGCTTGAAGAAAAGGATCGTCCCCATGAAGCGTCTGCCCCTGCTGGCCTTGATCTTCGCTGTATTGCTCGCCGGTTGCGGCCAAAAAGGCCCGCTGTATCTGCCGGATGACGAAAAAGCTGCCAAAGAGCACGACAAAGACGTTTACGAGCTGTAAGGGGACCGCCATGCAAGCCTTTACCCGCCAGGGCAACGTATTACACGCCGAAGGCGTGGCCCTGACGGCGATTGCCGCGCAGTTCGGCACGCCCACCTATGTTTATTCCCGCGCACACATTGAAGCCAGCTTCCGCGCTTATACCCAAGCGCTAGAAGGCTGCGAGCATCTGGTGTGCTTCGCAGTAAAAGCCAACTCCAACTTAGCCGTGCTGAATGTGCTGGCGCAGTTGGGCGCAGGTTTCGACATCGTCTCGCGTGGCGAGTTGGAGCGCGTGCTGGCCGCCGGCGGCCAAGCCAGCAAGATTGTCTTCTCCGGCGTGGGCAAAAGCCGCGACGACATGCGCCGCGCCCTCGAAGTGGGCGTGCACTGTTTTAACGTCGAGTCCGACGTTGAGCTGGAGCGCCTGCAAGAAGTCGCCGCTGAGCTGGGCGTTAAAGCGCCGGTATCGCTGCGGGTTAACCCGGATGTGAACCCCAAGACCCACCCGTATATCTCCACGGGCTTGAAAGAGAACAAGTTCGGCATCGACATCGAGCAAGCGCCGGCCGTGTATCTGCGCGCCGCCAGCCTGCCGAATATCGACGTGCAAGGCGTGGACTGCCACATCGGCTCGCAGCTGACTGAGATCGAGCCATTCCTCGACGCCCTCGACCGCTTGCTGGCCTTAATCGACACCTTGGCCGCGCAAGGCGTGACCATCCACCACCTCGATTTAGGTGGCGGTTTGGGCGTGCAGTACCGCGACGAGCAGCCGCCGCTGGCCGGCGACTATGTGCAAGCGGTGCGCGAGCGCATTGCTGGGCGTAACCTCAAGCTGGTGTTCGAGCCGGGCCGCTCGATTGTCGCCAACGCCGGCGTGCTGCTCACTCAAGTAGAATTCTTAAAGCACACCGCGCACAAAGACTTCGCCATCATTGATGCGGCGATGAACGACCTGATCCGCCCCGCGCTGTACCAAGCGTGGATGGACGTGCAGCCGGTGACCCCGCGTGACGGCGAGCTGCGCAACTACGACTTGGTCGGCCCGATCTGCGAAACCGGCGACTTCTTGGCTAAAAACCGCGACCTGTGTCTGGCCGAAGGCGACTTGCTGGCGGTGTGCTCGGCCGGCGCCTACGGTTTTGTCATGAGCTCAAACTACAACACCCGTGGCCGCGCCGCCGAGGTGATGGTGGATGGCAGCAACGCACACTTAGTGCGCGAGCGCGAAACGCTGCAATCCCTGTTCGCCGGGGAACGCCTGCTGCCGGCGGAGTAACTCATGCTGCTGAAATTCACCAAGATGCACGGGCTAGGCAACGACTTCATGGTCATCGACCTGGTCAGCCAGCACGCGCAGATCAAGCCCGCTCAGGTTAAGCAGTGGGCCGACCGGCATTTTGGCATCGGCTTCGACCAGCTGCTGATCGTCGAGCCGCCGGGCGACCCGAGTGTCGATTTCCGCTACCGCATCTTCAATGCCGACGGCAGCGAAGTAGAACAGTGCGGCAACGGCGCACGTTGTTTCGCACGTTTTGTGAGCGACAAACGCCTGACTACCAAGAAACGCATCCGCGTCGAAACCAAGAGCGGCGTGATCGAGCTGAACTTGCAGCAAGATCGCCAAGTCAGCGTCGACATGGGCGCGCCGATCCTTGAGCCGCTACGCGTGCCTTTTGACGCACCTAGCGAGGCCATCACGTATCCGCTGGAAGTGCGCGACGAAACCGTGCAGCTGGCTGCCGTGTCGATGGGCAACCCGCACGCTGTGCTGATCGTTAGCGATGTAGCCAGCGCGCCGGTTGAGCGCTTGGGCCCAGCGATTGAGCATCACCCGCGTTTTCCCAATCGGGTCAATGTCGGCTTTTTGCAGGTCGTCGATGCGCACAACGCCAAACTGCGCGTGTGGGAGCGCGGCGCTGGGGAAACCCTCGCCTGCGGTACTGGCGCGTGCGCGGCAGCGGTGGCGGGCATTCGCCAAGGCTTGCTGCAATCGCCGGTGCAGATCACCCTGCCAGGCGGCACCCTGACCCTTGAGTGGGCAGGCCCCGGTCACTCCGTTATGATGACCGGACCCGCTAGCCGAGTTTACGAAGGGCAAATCCGCCTATGAGCGAGCCGCAGGACCACGCCATCAGCGCTGAACAAGTCGCCGCTTACCTGCGCGACCACCCGGCGTTTTTTGTTGAGCACGACGAGCTGATCCCCGAGCTGCTGATTCCGCATCAGCCGGGCGAAGCGGTATCACTGGTCGAGCGGCAGGTCAAACTGCTGCGCGAGCGCAACATCGACATGCGCCATCGCCTGTCGCATTTGATGGACGTGGCCCGCGACAACGATCGCCTGTTCGATAAAACCCGCCGTTTAGTGCTCGGCCTGTTGGATGCCAACAGCCTCGAAGACGTGGTCAGCACAGTGGAAGACAGTCTGCGCCAAGAGTTTCAGGTGCCGTTTGTCAGCCTAATTCTGTTCAGCGACAACCCGCAAAGCGTCGGCCGCTGGGTGTCGAGCGCCGAAGCGCACCAGCAAATCGGCAGCCTACTGAGTGCCGGCAAAACCACCAGCGGCGTGTTGCGCCCAGCTGAGCTGAGCTTCTTATTCCCCGCCGAGCCACGTGGGCAGATTGGCTCTGCGGCGGTCGCCAGCCTCAGCCATCAAGGCCTGCACGGCGTATTAGCGATTGGCAGCCCCGACGCCAACCACTACAAGAGCAGCATGGGCACGCTGTTTTTAGGTTATGTGGCCGAGGTACTGAGCCGCGTGCTGCCGCGCTTCGCCAAACCGCTACGTTCCGCCCGCTAGCCATGCTGCAAACCACGCTGGACCGCTACCTGCGCCAACTGCGCGAGGTGCGCCAGCTGTCGCCGCAAAGCTTAAACGCCTATCAGCGCGACTTAGATACCTTCTGCGCCTTCTTAACCGCTCGGCAGATCGACGACTTTGCCAGCGTGCACAGCCAAGACATTCGCGCCCTGCTCGCCCAACGCCACGGCGAAGGCTTAAGCCCGCGCAGCTTGGCGCGGCTACTATCGGCCATTCGCGGCCTGTTCAGCTATTTGATTCGCGAGCAAGCGCTGCCCGCTGACCCTACCGCCGGCGTGCGCCCACCCAAGCAAGGCCGCAAGCTGCCCAAGGTGCTCGACGCCGACCGCATGCAGCAGCTGCTCGACACACCGACTTGCGAAGACAACCCGTTTCTCGCCGCTCGCGACCAAGCCATGCTGGAGCTGTTTTATTCCTCCGGCCTGCGCTTAAGCGAGCTAGCCAGCGTGCACTGTGCCCAGCTGGACTTACCCGCAGGCCTGATGCGCGTAATCGGCAAAGGCAACAAAGAACGCGAAGTGCCGGTGGGTAGCGTGGCGCGCGAGGCGATTCGCGCTTGGCTTGGCGAACGTGCCAGTTGTGCGAGGCCCGATAGCCCGTGGCTGTTTATCAGCCAACAAGGCCAACCGCTGACCCCGCGCGCCATTCAGCTGCGCATTCGCCGCGCTGGCAGCACGCGCCTCGGCCAGCCGCTGCACCCACACATGCTGCGCCACTCGTTTGCCAGCCATCTGTTGGAAAGCTCCGGCGATTTACGCGCCGTGCAAGAGCTACTCGGCCACGCCGACATCAGCACCACGCAGATTTACACCCACTTAGATTTTCAGCACTTGGCCAAGGTGTACGACCAAGCGCACCCGCGAGCGAAACGTAAATGAGCCGTATTGAGCTGGTCTGCTTCGACCTCGACGACACCCTTTGGCCGATTCACGACACCATGCGCGCCGCCGAAAAGCACCTGCGCGAATGGCTCGGCCGTGAGGCGCCGCTACTCGGCCAACCGCAGCTGGACGACTGGCTAGCGTGGCGTCAGCACGTGCTCAGCGGCAATCCACAGCTGCAATATCAACTCAGCGAGCTACGTCGCCGCGTGCTGCAGCACGGCCTGCAAGCCGCCGGCTATGCCGAGCGTGAGGCCGGCGAACTGGCCGAAGGCGGTTTTCAGGCGTTTCTCGACGCACGCCATCAGCTGACTTTATTCGGCGATGCCCTGCCGACCTTAGAAGCGCTAAAAGCCGATTACCGCTTGGCGGTGCTGTCTAACGGCAATGCCGATTTGCGCCGCTTGGGGCTGGATCATCATTTTGAGGTGATTCTAAGCGCCGACGGCTTAGGCATCGGCAAACCGCATGCGGCGGCGTTTGATGCGGTATTAAACCGCGCTGGGCTGACTGCCGAACGCTGCGTGCACATTGGCGATCACTTAAGCGACGACGTTGCCGGCGCCAAGCAAGCAGGGCTGGCGGCCATTTGGTTTAACCCCGAGCGCAAACCCTTCACCGGCAGCCACGCCGCCGATGCAGAGGTGCAGCGCTTAAGCGAACTACCCTCGGCCATCGCCAAGCTGTAAAAACAACGAACCCGCCATATGGCGGGTTCGTTGTTTAATGCGCGGGTTAAATCGGCCGGCTGCCGTACTTCACCGCCGGCTTTTTCGGCGGATCAGCGCTGACATCATCGCCAACCACTTCCACCTTGCCGCCTTTGGCTAAGAAGGCTTCGATCTGTGCCTGCAGGGCATCCCGCTCGCGGTTTTTCGCGGCTAAGGAGTGATCGCCTTCGTCGTCAGCGTCGCTGGATTTCTTTTTCTTCTTGCTGGCACGCGGCGCACCATCGCCGTCGTCGCCATCGTCACCTTCGTAGTCGTCGGCGCCATCGACACCATCGTCGTCATCAAGGCTATCGTCATCGCCGTCTTCCAGCTCGGTGTCATCCTGTTCGATATCGTCGTCGCTCATGCCTTTTACCTCTGTCACTGGGTACTGCTGTTTGCTGTATATAGACCGTCAGAGCGCATGTGCAAGTCTGATCGGCGGATTAATTAGTCGTTACCTTGTAGCGTCAGCACCACACGCCGGCTACCGCCATGCACACGATGCTCGCCTAAATAAATGCCCTGCCAGGTGCCTAGCGCGAGGCGTCCTTGGTTTATCGGCAGCTGGAGGCTGCAACCTAAGAGCGAACTTAATACATGCGCGGGCATGTCGTCGGCGCCTTCGTAAGTGTGCTGAAAATACGCTGTGTCATCGGGCACTAAGCGGCTAAAAAAGCGGCTGAAATCGCCACGCACCAGTGGGTCGGCATTTTCATTCACGGTGAGCGAGGCCGAAGTGTGCTGCAGCCACAGGTGCAGCAAGCCGACCTGCACGGGCGCCATCTCCGCCAGTGCTTGGGCGATCTCATCGGTAATCAGGTGAAAGCCGCGCTCACGCGGGCGCAGGCTTAAGGTTCGCTGTTGCCACATAGCAAAATCAGGTGTTGTCGTTGGCCGGCATTGTATTCATCTACACAGCGCTGAAAAGACAGCCTGCCGACTTTTTCTTCTGCCCAAACGCAACAAAGGGCGCCGAAGCGCCCTTTGTGTACTCGTAGCTCACCGCTTATTTGCGAGTGAACTCCGGGTAGGCTTCCATACCGCACTCGGCCAAGTCAGCGCCTTCGTACTCTTCTTCTTCAGAGATACGCAGGCCGATGATCAGCTTGATGATGAACCAGGTCACCAGGCTAGCACCGAATACCCAAGCGAAGATCACGCCGATACCAAGCAGCTGAGCGCCCAGAGTGGCGTCGCCATTGGTCAGTACCACAGCCAGCAGGCCCCAGATACCTACCACGCCGTGTACGGAGATAGCACCGACCGGATCGTCGATCTTCAGCTTATCCATACCCAGGATGGAGAACACCACCAGCACGCCGCCTACGCCACCGATCAGGGTTGCTTGCAGGGCAGTCGGAGTCAGCGGCTCAGCAGTGATCGCTACCAGACCAGCCAGAGCACCGTTCAGGGCCATGGTCAGGTCGGCCTTGCCGAACATGATGCGGGCAATTGCCAGCGCGGCAATCAGGCCACCGGCAGCAGCCATGTTGGTGTTAACGAAGATGTTGGCAACGGCGTTAGCGTTGTCGATGTCGCTCATCTTCAGCTGCGAACCACCGTTGAAGCCGAACCAGCCCATCCACAGGATGAACGTACCCAGCGTAGCCATCGGCAGGTTAGCACCCGGAATCGCGTTCACTTGGCCGTTAGCACCGTACTTGCCCTTACGAGCGCCCAGCAGCAGCACGCCAGCCAGAGCAGCCGAAGCACCGGCCATGTGCACCACGCCAGAACCGGCGAAGTCGAGGAAGCCCTGAGCGTTCAGGAAGCCCGAACCCCACTTCCAGAAACCCTGGATCGGGTAGATGAAGCCAGTCATCACGACGGCGAAGGCCAAGAAAGCCCACAGCTTCATACGCTCAGCCACAGCACCGGAAACGATCGACATCGCAGTGGCAACGAACACCACCTGGAAGAAGAAGTCCGAACGGCTGGAGTAGTAAGGCGCGTCATCGCCACCGCCCAATACGGCGTCAGCGGTGTTTTCGTCGCCAATCAGGAAGCCCAAGCTCGGCAGGATGCCGCCTTCTGGGCTGGAATACATGATGTGGTAACCCACCACCATGTACATCACACAGGCTACTGCGTAGAGCGCAATGTTCTTGGTGAGGATTTCGGTGGTGTTCTTCGAACGCACCAGACCAGCTTCAAGCATGGCGAAACCCGCAGCCATCCACATGACCAGGGCGCCACAGACGAGAAAGTAAAACGTATCAAACGCATACTGCATCGGAATCACAGCAGTGTTTTCCATCGCGGAGTACCTCTTGCGTTGCGCGTTAAGCGCTTCGTTAAGGCATCAGCAGAGCTGACGCCGCTCCCAAAAATGAGTGGGGTAAATCCCCATTTCCACGCTTCGAAAGCGGCTATCCGGTGACTGCAGGCTGCAAGGGGCTTAGCCCTGCGACATGCGCAGAGTCAGCGGTGCTCCCGGGGCGTGGAGGTATTACGTTGTGTTGGCGCGGATCAGATCGCGTCGTTACCGGTTTCGCCGGTACGAATACGAATGGCCTGCTCCAGATTGACCACGAAAATCTTGCCGTCACCGATCTTGCCGGTGTTAGCCGCTTTGGTGATGGCTTCAATAACGCGATCCAGCTGGGCGTCGTCGACGGCAACGTCGATCTTCACCTTGGGCAGGAAATCAACAACATACTCGGCGCCACGGTACAGCTCGGTGTGGCCCTTCTGGCGACCGAAACCCTTTACTTCGGTCACGGTGATGCCTTGCACACCGATTTCCGACAGGGATTCACGCACGTCGTCCAGCTTGAAAGGCTTGATGATGGCAGTGACTAGCTTCATGAACATTCTCCCGTTTTTAGTTGACCCGCCCCGGATTAACCGAGCACAAGTCTAAGCGCTGCAACAGCTTCTTGTAACGCGCTACCCTGCTCTTTAGCGGGGCTAGGTCAGGCATATGTGCCAAGCAAGGGCGAAATCTGCGCTTCGCCTCGTTGGGCACCACCCCATTGGGGCCGCCGTGCCATAGACAATGCAGATACCTTGCCAATTTATGACCAAGCGCTTAAGCGCGGCATTTCGCCAGCTTTCGCCGCCCATCAACGCAACTTACAGCCGCATATCGCACCAAAATCGCGCACCATAATTTTTCACCGCGCACCATAACTGCACATTTTTTGTTCAAAGCCCACGACACAGCCCTGCGCAAGCTGCGTGCTACACTCGCCGCAGATTTTTGAGGATTTCCCCATGCTGCCACCTAAAGCCGTTATCGACCTGCTCAGCTCGCAAGCTGCGCGCCTGTTCGCACAAGCGCAAAGCGAAGGCCCCAGCGAACTAGAAAAGCAGCTCAAAGCCTTGCTGCAAAGCGCTTTCAGCAAGCTCGATTTAGTCAGCCGCGAAGAGTTCGATGGGCAAATGGCAGTACTGGCGCGCACCCGCAGCCGCCTCGAAGCCTTAGAAGCCAAAGTGGCCGAACTGGAACAGCAGCTCAGCCCGCCTAACGACAACGCCTGACCTCAGGCTGGCACGATCAAGGAGCGATCATGTCACTGGCCCACAGCCACAGCCGCGCCCAATTGGGCGTGCATGCACCAGCGGTGAGCGTTGAAGTGCACCTCGCCAACGGTCTACCAGCACTGAGCTTGGTCGGCCTGCCGGAAACCGCCGTCAGGGAAAGCAAAGACCGCGTGCGTAGCGCCCTGCAAAGCTGCGGCTTCGAGTTTCCGCAAAAGCGCATCACGATTAACTTAGCGCCCGCCGACTTACCTAAAGACGGCGGGCGTTTTGATTTGGCGATTGCCTTGGGCCTACTCGCCGCCAGCGGGCAGATCCCCGCGCAGTGCTTAGACAACTACGAATGTATCGGCGAGCTGGCGCTGTCGGGCGAGCTACGCCCCGTGCGCGGCGTATTGCCTGCCGCCTTGGCCGCGCGCGATGCGGGGCGCGCCCTGTTGGTGCCCAGCGCCAACGCCGCCGAAGCGGCACTGGCACGCGGCTTAACCATTATCGCCGCCGAGCACTTGCTCGCCCTCACCGCGCACTTAAGCGGTGCACAGCCGCTGGAGCCCTACAGCGGCAAAACGCTAGAGCCCAGCCCGCAAGCGCACTTGGAGCTGGCCGATGTGCAAGGCCAGCAACAAGCTAAGCGCGCGCTGATTATCGCCGCCAGTGGCCGCCACAACCTGCTGTTTAGCGGCCCGCCGGGCACCGGCAAAACCCTGCTGGCCAGCCGTTTACCGGCGCTGTTGCCGCCACTGTCGGAGCAACAAGCGCTGGAAGTCGCCGCGCTGCACTCGTTAAACAGCAGCGCCAGCCTAAGCCACTGGCCGAGTCGGCCGTTTCGTCAGCCGCACCATACCGCCTCCGCGGCGGCACTGGTCGGTGGAGGTAGCTCGCCGCAACCGGGCGAAATCAGCTTGGCCCATCACGGTGTGCTGTTTTTGGATGAGCTGCCGGAGTTCGACCGCAAAGTGCTGGAGGTTTTACGCGAGCCACTGGAAAGCGGCGCGATTGAAATCGCTCGCGCCCGCGAAAAGGTGCGTTACCCCGCGCGCTTTCAGCTGATTGCGGCGATGAACCCCTGCCCGTGCGGCTATCACGGCGACCCCAGCGGCCAGTGTCGTTGCTCGCCGGAGCAAATCCAGCGCTACAAACTTAAGCTGTCTGGCCCGCTGCTGGATCGCATCGACTTGCACTTAAACGTGCCGCGCGAGCCCCATAGCCCGCTGGCCACAACGCCCGGAACACCCAGCAGCGCCGAAGCCAGCGCACAGATAGCCGCCGCTTGGCAGCGCCAGCTGGCTCGCCAAGGCAAGGCCAATGCCGAGTTAAGCCTGCAAGAGCTGCAACAACACTGTGCACTGCATGAAGAAGACCGCGCCTGGTTCGAGGCCGCCTGCCAGCGTTTGAACTTAAGCCTGCGCGCCAGTCATCGCTGCTTGAAAGTAGCGCGCACACTGGCCGACTTAGCCGCTGCCGAGCAGATTCAGCGCGCCATGCTGGCCGAGGCCTTGCAGTACCGCCTCAGCCACGAATAAGCCGTTAATCACGTGCGCCGCGTCATTCCAGCCGCTCCACTTCGGGTAAACGCTGGTGCTGCGCTTGGGTGGCTAAGTACTCCGCCAAGGCTTTAAGGGCCGGCTGATTGGCCCGCTCACTGGGCAGCATCAGTACATAGCGCGCGCCGCTAGCCACCGCCACCGGCCACGGCAAAGCCACGCGACCACAGGCAGTGTCTTCAGCGAGCATGGTCAAATCGCCAATCGCCACGCCGTAACCGAGAGCAGCAGCTTCCATCGCTAGGTCGATGGTGTCAAAGGCTTGCCCGCCATTAAGGTCGACCTTACCGAGCAAGCCCATGCCATCCAGCCATAGGCGCCAATCACGGCGGTCGTGAGTTGGGTGCAACAGCGCCGCGGCTTGTAAGTCTTCCAGCTGCCACGGCTGTTCACCCACCAACTGCGGGCGCGCCACCGGCAGCAGCCACTCGGCAAACAAGTCGGTGACTTGCACGCCCGGCGGCGGCGCGCTGTTTTGCAGCAGCACCGCGCCATCGAACGGCTCGCTGTGGAAATCCACATAGTCGCTGTGCATCCAGCTGCTGGTGAGCTGCACGTCGTACTCGGGATATTGCTGACGAAAGCCCGCCATCACCGGCAGCAACCAGCGGATGGTCAAGCTGGGCGGGGCTTTGAGGCGGATCACTTTGGCGTTGTGCTTAAGCTGCGCGCAGCTGTGCTCCAGCGCATCGAAGCCGCGACTTAAGCCCGGCAACAGCAGCTCGCCGGCGGCACTCAAACTCACCTGCCGCCCTTGGCGAACAAACAGCTGGCAGTCGAAGTGTTCCTCCAGCGTACGGATATGCCGGCTCACCGCGCTCTGGGTCAGCGCCAGCTCATCGCCGGCACGACTAAACGACAAGTGCCGCGCGGCGGCCTCAAAGGCGCGCAGGGCATACAACGGCGGCAGCTTACGCATGGCGAGCACTCTTTAGTATGAGTTTTAGTTATGTCTAGCATGGCTTTTTTCGGTTTGTCGGCCAAGCCCAGCATCACCACACTAAGCGCCTATCTGTGAATCTATTGGATTACGCGCGATGCCTTTAACTCATCGTTGGCAACACCTACTGCGCGCTAGTCGCCTTGAACTACCGGCGCTGGCTAAACTCGCCGGCCCTTTAATTGCCGCGCAAATGGCGCAGGTGGCGATGGTGTTTACCGACACCCTGATGATGGGCCGCGTCGGTGCCGAGGCACTGGCCGGCGGCGCGCTGGGCGGCAGCCTGTATAACTTTTTGTTTATCTGCGCCAGCGGCGTGCTGGCTGGCGTGGCTAACGGCGTGGCGATTCGTCACGGCGCCGGCGACCGCGACGGCGTGCGCGGTTTCACCCAAGCTGGCGTGTGGCTGGCCCTGATGCTCGCCGGCGGCAATATGCTGCTGCTCGCCCTCGCGTTTTGGCTGTTGCCGCTGGCGGGCCTCTCGCCGATCAGCGTAAGCGGCGGCTTGGATTATCTCGCCAGCCTAATCTGGGCCATGACCGCCGCGCTGCTGTTTGTCGCCCTGCGCGGCTTTGCCGCCGGCTTAGGCCACGCCGGGCCAATCATGCACATCACCTTACTCGGCGCGCTGCTGAACCTGCTGCTGAATTGGCTGTTTATTGAGCTGGGCTGGGGCTTATTCGGCATTGGCTTAGCCACCACGCTAGTCATGAGCGGCATGGCGCTAACCCTGATGCTGTTTCTGCGCCGCAGCCGCCGCTTAGCCGGTTATGACTTACTCGGCGGCTTAAGCCGCTGGCCAGCGCAAGCGATGCGCGCCTTGCTGGCGTTGGGCCTACCGATTGGCGGCACCTATGCGGTGGAAACCAGCTTGTTTTTCGTCGCTGCTTTAGCCATGGGCTATTTGGGCGACCTGCCGCTGGCGGCGCATCAAATCGCCGTGCAGGCGGTGTACGTGGCGTTTATGGTGCCGGTGGGCATCAGCTATGCGGCGACCATTCGTATTGGCCAGCACTTCGGCGCTGGGCGCTTACAGCAAGCACTGATCACCGGCCGTTTAGCCATTGGCGGCGGCGCACTGTTAATGCTCAGCTTTGCCGCGCTGTTCTGGCTGTGGCCAGAAAGCGTGGTGGGGTTGTTTATTGACTTAAACAACCCCGCCAACCGCGAACTGGCGGTGCTCGCCACCAGCTTGCTGGCGATTGCCGCGTGGTTTGAGCTGTTTGATGGCAGCCAGTGCATTGCCATGGGCTGCTTGCGCGGACTGGGTCAGTCGCGCTGGAGCTTCGCCATCGGCGCGGTGGGTTATTGCCTACTGGGGATTCCCGCGGCGCTGGCCTTGGGCTTTCTTAGCCCGCTGGGCGCAGAGGGCATCTGGTGGGGCATGGCGCTGGGCCTGTCGCTGACCGCCGTGGGTTTGATAGTCGCCTTCGAGCGTTTGCTGCATCAGCAGCTGCAACCGTCAGCGCTGGGCGTGCAGGCTACGGCTCAGCGCATGGCGGCGTAAAAACGCGCTCAGCTCGGTCAGCGGCTGCGGCGCGCAAATCCAATAGCCTTGCAGCTGGTCGGCGCCAAATTGGCGCAACAAGGCCAGTTGCTCGGCGTTTTCCACCCCTTCGGCCACCACCGGCAGCTCAAGGTCGTGGGCGAGGTTAATCATCGCGCGCACTAAGCGTCTGTCAGCAGCGTGCTCGGTCATGCGCTGCACAAAGCCTTTATCCAGCTTGAGCAGGCTGATCGGCAGGGTCGCCAAATGCTGGAACGACGAAAAGCCCGTGCCAAAGTCATCCAACGAGAAGCGCACGCCCAGCTCTTGCAGCGCCTCCATAGTGCTCAGCACATGGCTGCTGCGGCGCATCACGGCGGTTTCGGTCAGCTCGAACTCGAAGCAACCCGGCTGCAGGCCTCGATCACGGAACAAGCGCTGCAAGGTGGACAGCAGCTGGCCATCTTGGAATTGCTGGAACGACAGATTGACCGCCAAGTGCAGCGCCAAATGGCCTTGACCATTCAGCCACTGCAGATCGCGCAAGGCGCGGTCAATCACCCAGTAGCCGAGCGGAATAATTAAGCCGCTTTCTTCGGCCAGCGGGATAAAGTCTTGCGGCTGCAGCAGGCCACGGCGCGGATGACGCCAACGCACGAGGGCTTCCACACCAATAATCGCGCCGCTTTCCAGCGCCAACCGCGGCTGATAGTGCAGCTCTAGCTCATCGCGGCGCAGCGCGCGGCGCAGGTCGGCTTCTAAATCAGCCAAGCTGCGTCCGGCGTCTAAATGCCGCGCATCAAAAATCCGATAGCTGTTACCGCTTAAGCTGCGCGCTTGCTGCAGGGCAATGTGGGCGTGACTGAGCAGTAGGTCGGCTTCGATGCCGTCCATGCCGTGCGCCAAGCCTAGGCTGCAGCTAAGCAGCTGCGGCTGGCCGTCCACTTCGAAGGCAGCAGAGAGCTCATCCAACAACAGCTGCACCATGCGTTCGCCACGCTGCGGCTCGCCACGGGTATCGAGCAAAATGGCGAACTCATCGCTGCCTAAGCGCGACAGGGTGTCACCGGGGCCGAGAGCCTCTTGCAAGCGCTGTGCGAGTTGCTGGATCAGGCTATCGCCACCGCGATGCCCGCAGCGCTCGTTGAGTTGATGAAAATGGTCGATATCCAAGTGCACCAGCGACCAGCCTTCGCCGCCGGTTTCCGCCAAGCGCGCATTGAGCAGC
Organism: Atopomonas hussainii; assembly: GCF_900109735.1. Taxonomy (GTDB): domain Bacteria; phylum Pseudomonadota; class Gammaproteobacteria; order Pseudomonadales; family Pseudomonadaceae; genus Atopomonas; species Atopomonas hussainii. The sequence goes on along the minus strand of NZ_FOAS01000009.1, from coordinate 118,553 downwards.
GCTTGAAAGCCTTGGCGGTTAATCACTCCGGTTAACGCATCACGCCCCGCCAAACGCTGCAGGCGCTGCTGCAGGCTAAAACGCTCGCAGGCATAACGCAGACAACGCTGCACGGCATCTCGGGTCAGCTGACTGCTGGCCAGCCAATCACTGGCATCACGCGGAGTAATCAGAGGTGGGTGGTCGAGCAACAGCACCAGCGGCCAATTGCACGCCGCCGCTGGTGGACGACAACCTGGGGTGGCCAAGACGATGCCGGGGCGCTCATCCAACAGACTGCTGGCGGCCTCCCAGCTCGGCGCGGTAATCAGACGCGCAGCCAAGCGCGGGCCGAGCAACTCGCCCAAGCGTTCCGCCCAATGTGGCTCACGAGCCAACAACAGCAGGTGCGTAATCGCGGGACTCAGCGACAACCCTCTCTCCCCAGCGCACGAAATCGGTGCATAGCCTACCGAAATTTTCGCCGGCGCCAAGGGTAGCCATTCGCCGCCAGCCAATTTCGAACCTGTGCATCCTGCCGAGGGGCTCCGTGCGCCGCTTGAGCAGTTGCCCCAGCCGAACAGCGGATTCATTGCTAGAATCGCCCACCCTGTCTTTACAGCACGCCTTACCCCCCATGTCACGACTCAATGAGCGACAACAAGAAGCGGTTCACTATATTGACGGCCCGCTGCTGGTATTAGCCGGCGCAGGCTCCGGCAAGACCAGTGTGATCACCCGCAAGATCGCCTACCTGATTCGCGACTGCGGCATCCGCGCCCAGCACATTGTCGCGGTGACCTTCACCAACAAGGCCGCGCGCGAAATGAAAGAGCGCGTCATGAGCCTGGTAAAAAGCAGCGAAGCCAAGGGCCTGACGGTATCGACCTTCCACAACCTTGGGCTGAACATAATCCGCAAGGAGCACGCCACCTTAGGCTACAAGCCCGGCTTCACGATTTTTGACGAGCAGGACATCAAGGCCCTGCTGCGCGAACTGATGCAAAAGGAATACGCCGGCGATGACGGCGTGGATGAAGTGCAGAGCCAGATCGGCAGCTGGAAGAATGACCTGATCACCCCTGCCCAAGCGCTGGAAAAGGCCCGCAACCCCAGCGAGCAAACCGCGGCGATCATCTACGAGCACTACAACCGCATGCTGCGTGCCTACAACGCGGTGGATTTCGACGACCTGATCGGCCTGCCGGTGCAGCTGTTTAGCCAGCACCCAGAGATTCTCGCCAAGTGGCAGGCGCGCATCCGCTACATGCTGGTGGATGAATACCAAGACACCAACTCCAGCCAATACCTGTTGGTTAAACAGCTGGTCAGCGAGCGGGCGCGTTTTACCGTGGTGGGCGACGACGACCAGTCGATCTACGCTTGGCGCGGCGCGCGGCCGGAAAACTTAGTGCAGCTTAAAGAAGACTTTCCCAGCTTGAAGGTCATCATGCTGGAGCAAAACTACCGTTCCACAAGTCGCATCCTGCGCGCCGCCAACGTGCTGATCGCCAACAACCCGCACGTGTTTGAAAAACAGCTGTGGAGTGAGCTGGGCAAAGGCGACGAGCTGCGCGCGATTCGCTGTCGCAACGAAGACGCCGAAGCCGAACGCGTAGCGCTGGAGATTCTTACTCAGCACTTAAAGACCAGCGTGCCCTACGGCCAGTTCGCCATTCTCTATCGCGGCAACCACCAAGCGCGCCTGATGGAAATGAAGCTGCAGCAGCATCAGGTGCCTTATCACCTCTCCGGCGGCACCAGCTTTTTCTCCCGCCAAGAAGTCAAAGACATCATGGCTTACCTGCGTTTGTTGGCGAACCCCGATGACGACAACGCCTTCTTGCGCATCATCAACGTGCCGCGCCGTGAGATCGGCCCGGCGACGCTAGAGAAGCTCGCCAACTACGCCAATGGCCGCAACGTCAGCCTCTATAACGCAGCCAGCGAGCTGGGTGTGAATGAGTGCCTAGAACAGCGCTTTGTCGAACGCTTACAGCGCTTTACCAGCGGCCTCGACAAGGTGCGTCAGCAATGTGCCGAAGGCGATGCCGTGGCCAGCCTGCGCAGCCTGATGATGGATTTGGACTACGAAAGCTGGCTGCGGCAGAACAGCTCCAGCGACAAAGTGGCCGAAGCGCGCATGGGCAACGTGTGGTTCCTGCTCGACAGCCTGAAATGGATTTTCGAGAACGACGAAGAAGGCGACATGGACCTCGCCAAAGCCGTAGCCAAATTACTGCTGCGCGACATGCTCGAACGGCAGAACGAAGAAGACACCGACGACCAGCGCGTGCAAATGATGACCCTGCATGCCTCCAAGGGCTTGGAGTTTCCGCACGTATTTATCATCGGCATGGAGGAAGAAATCCTCCCGCACCGCTCCAGCATCGAAGCCGACAGCATCGAAGAAGAGCGCCGCTTAACCTACGTGGGCATCACCCGCGCACGCAAAACCCTGGCCTTCACCTTTAGCGCCAAGCGCAAACAATACGGCGAAATTATCGACTGCCTGCCGAGCCGCTTCCTCGACGAACTACCACCGGAAGATTTGATCTGGGAAGGCCTCGAAGAAGCCCCCGTAGAGGTCAAGCAAGCCACCGGCAAGGCGGCGCTGGCGGGGATTCGGGCGCTGCTTAAACAATAAGCCTGCGCCTAACCCGCAGGCACAAAAAACCCGCGCTAGGCGCGGGTTTTTCATCTACCGAAGCGATCAATTACTTGATCTTGGCTTCTTTGTAGATCACGTGCTTACGCACAACCGGATCAAACTTTTTGAATTCCAGTTTGTCCGGGGTATTACGCTTGTTCTTGTCGGTGGTGTAGAAGTGGCCGGTACCGGCGCTAGACACCAAACGAATCAAATCACGCATGGTAATGCTCCTTAGATCTTCTCGCCACGAGCGCGAATTTCGGTCAGAACGGCGTCGATGCCTTTCTTATCGATTACACGCATACCTTTAGCCGAAACACGCAGACTCACGAAACGCTTCTCGGACTCAACCCAGAAACGATGGTGGTGCAAGTTCGGCAAAAAACGACGACGGGTTTTGTTATTGGCGTGGGATACGTTGTTCCCAGTCACCGGACCCTTACCGGTCACCTGACATACTCGAGACATGCCTAAAGCCCTCTCAACCTCGACCCAACCCATGGGCGGGCTGGTAGCTTAACGAACGAAATCTTTCTCTTAGGTCACCCCAAACGCAACAAGACGCGAGGGCGGCCAAAAATGAGCGGTGCTTTATACCAGAAGCCCTACCCCTAAGCAAATTTTCCCGCAGAAAAAATAGCGTGATTTGTACCCTATAACCAGCCGCGCTCGGCCAGCGACAACGGCTCGCCCTCGCCCACCACAAAGTGATCGAGCAAGCGCACATCCACCAGCGCCAAGGCTTCTTTTAAGCGTAGCGTCAGCTGCCGGTCGGCTTCACTGGGCTCCGCGACTCCCGACGGGTGGTTATGGGTGATGATCAACGCTGCCGCATTGTGGGCCAGGGCGCGCTTGAGCACTTGCCGTGGGTACACCGCCGCCGCGTCGATACTGCCTTCGAACAAGCGCTCGAAAGCCAGCACACGGTGTTTGCTGTCCATAAACAGGCAGGCGAACACTTCGTGTGGCTCGTGGCGTAATCGCGCTTTGAGGTAATCACGCACGGCTTGCGGGCTTTCCAGCGCCGAATCGCGCTGTAGTTGCTCGGCCAAATGCCGGCGGCCCATTTCCAGCACCGCTTGCAGCAAGGCGAACTTAGCCGGCCCTAAGCCCAGCGGCTGGCTAAACCCTGCTAAGTCAGCCTGCAATAACGGCCGCAAACCGCCAAATTGCTGCAACAACTCGCGGGCTAAATCCACCGCGCTTTTACCGGCCACGCCGGTGCGGAGAAAAATCGCCAGCAGCTCGGCATCGGTCAGCGCCTGTGCGCCCAACTGCAATAAACGCTCTCGCGGCCGCTCGTTGGCTGGCCAGTCGCGAATACTCATGCTCACCTCCCTGTGAGCCGCGCCAGCACTGTGCCGGCACGGGTGCTGTGGTATCTTAGCGCAACTTTTGCGCCGCGCCCTGCCGTGGCCACCCGCCAACTGACAGCAAGGCCGATGTATGCAGCGCTTGTACGGAAAACGCATTGTTTTGGGTGTTAGCGGCGGTATTGCTGCGTATAAAAGTGCCGAGCTGATTCGCCGTCTGCGCGAACACGGTGCCGAAGTGCACGTGGTGATGACCCACGCCGCGTGCGAGTTCATCACCCCGCTGACCTTACAGGCGTTGTCTGGCAACCCCGTGCACCACTCCTTGCTCGACCCGGCCGCCGAAGCCGCCATGGGGCATATCGAGCTAGCCCGCTGGGCTGACTTAGTACTCATCGCCCCCGCCACTGCGGACCTCATGGCGCGCATCGTCGCTGGCCAAGGCGACGATCTGCTGACCACCTTAGTGCTGGCCACCGATGCCCCGGTAGCACTGGCGCCGGCGATGAACCAAGCCATGTGGCGCGACCCAGCCACCCAAGCCAATGCCGAGTTGCTGCAAAAGCGCGGTCTGCATCTGTTTGGCCCCGGCATCGGCAGTCAAGCCTGCGGCGACACCGGCGCCGGACGCATGCTGGAGCCCTTAGAGCTAGCCCAGCGCGCCGCCGAGCTATTTGCCAACGGCAGCCTCACCGGCCGTCATGTGCTGATCACCGCCGGCCCCACCGCCGAAGCGATTGATCCCGTGCGCTACATCACCAACCACAGCTCCGGCAAAATGGGCTTTGCCTTAGCCGAAGCGGCGATTGAAGCCGGCGCACGCGTGACTTTAATCGCCGGCCCGGTGCATTTGCCGACTCCCGATCGCGTGCAGCGCATCAACGTCACCAGCGCACGCGACATGCTCGCCGCCTGCGAAAAGGCGATGCCCGCCGACGTACTGATCGCCGCCGCGGCAGTGGCTGACTACCGCCCCGAAGTGATCGCCGATCACAAACTGAAAAAAGACCCCGCCAGCGAAGATGGCTTGCTGCTGCGCTTAGTGCGCAACCCCGACATTCTCGCCACGCTGGCCGCACGTGACGACCGCCCGTTCTGCGTTGGCTTCGCCGCCGAAACGCAAAACCTGTTGGAATACGCCACGCGCAAACTGAACGACAAAAACCTCGACTTGATCGTCGCCAACGACGTCGCCAACCCGGCGATTGGCTTTAATAGTGACGATAACGCCTTCACCGTGATCGACCGCGCACGCGGCGAACACCGTTTTGCGCAGACCAGCAAAGCCAAGATTGCCCGCCAACTGGTAGCCTTAATCGCTCGACGCCTGCAACCACAAGAATAAGCCCTATGCACAGCCTGCAAGCCAAAGTACTCGACCCCCGCTTGGGCAGCGAATTTCCGCTGCCTGCTTACGCCACCGAAGGCTCCGCCGGCCTCGACCTGCGCGCCATGCTTAAAGAGGCGCTGACCTTACAGCCCGGCGAGACCCAGCTGATCCCCACCGGTTTAGCCATTCATATTGCCGACCCGGGCCTTGCCGCGTTGATTCTGCCGCGCTCGGGCCTGGGCCATAAGCACGGCATCGTGCTGGGTAACTTGGTCGGCTTGATCGATTCGGACTACCAAGGCGAGCTGATGGTGTCGTGCTGGAATCGCGGCCAGCAGGCGTTCACCATTGAGATTGGCGAGCGCCTGGCGCAATTAGTGCTTGTGCCTGTGGTGCAGGCTAAGTTTGAGCTGGTGGACAGCTTTGACTCCAGCGAGCGCGGCGCCGGTGGCTTTGGCCACAGCGGCAAACACTAAGAACAACAGGAGCGCGACCGGTGAAACTCAAACGTACCGCCAAGGAAAAACCGCTCAAGGCAGAAGGCAAAAAGACCCCGGCCACGCCCAGCGCCCCGCTGCAACAAGCGCTGGCGGTAGGTCTGGCCAGTGTGCTGGCCGCTGTGGCAGTGCTTTGGGTGCTGCTGTTAAGCCCCAGCCAAAGCGCGCACCAAAACCAGCTCGACCAACAAACCGCCGCGTTATTGGCCGACGCCAGCCAACGTGCGGTGCGCCAGCTGCAGCGCAACACCGAAACCGCCGCGCAGAACCCGGAGCTGTTCAGCCTGCTGCAAAGTAATGACCGCAGCGCTTGGGCCGCCAGCGAACGCGCCATGACCTACCAAAGCGGCGTAATCGATGCCTATTTGGCACGCAAAAGTGAGGCGCGCTTAGATAATCAGCGCAACGCACCGATCAACTACGCCGCGCTGGACATGATTCGGCGCACCGAAAATGGCCAAAGCGTCGCCCCCGAAGCCTACCGTATCGGTAGCCGTTGGCTGGTCTATGTCGTGGCCCCGGTGCGCCTCAATGCCAACGAGCCACTGCAAGGCACGTTATTGCTGGCTTATGAGCTGAGCAGCTACACCGGCCTGCTCCCCATCCCCAGCGCTGGCGGCTTTGCGCTGCTACAAAACTTTGGCAAAGGCCCAGAGCAAAACCTGTTTCAAATCGGCCAATACGACCCCAGCAACGCACTCGACGTAAGCAGCGGCAATAGCAACTGGAAGCTGCAGTACAGCGCCGCCAGCGATCTCTCGCAGGCACTGTTCTCGCCGGTATGGCTGGTCTTAGTCGTGCTGTTACTGATCGGCGGCCTGTTGGCTGCCACCTTCGTGATGAACAAGCGCTGGCTGGCCATCATCGGCGAAGATATTGAGCAGCTCAGCAGCTACCTAGCCGAGCTGCAAAAAGGTAAGTCGGGCAGCCCGCCGGCACTGCGTCTTGCGCCACTTAGCCGCCTCACCCAAGGCATGGCGCGCTTAGGCATGCGCCAGAACAGCAAAGCCGACAGCCCCAAACGGGCCGCCCCCAAGCCTGCCGAACAACCCATGCTGATCGAAGAAGCGCCCAGCGCCGCCGCCAGTGCCGACCAACCGCTGTTCCAAGACGCCGACATTCTGGATATCGACGACCTGGACGATGGCAGCGACTTTCTTGGTCTTAACCAAGTAGAACCCTTGCAAGATAACCAACCTATGCTCGAAGAAATCGAAATCCCCGCACTGCCTGACACTATCTTCCGCGCCTACGACATTCGCGGCACTGTGGGTGAAGACCTCACCTTAGATGGCGTGTACTGGATTGGCCGCGCCATCGGCAGCGAAAGCCTGGCGCAGGGCGAGCCGCACGTGAACATCGGCCGCGATGGGCGCCTGTCCAGCCCGGAGCTGGCGCAGCGTTTGGCACAAGGCTTAGTCGACTCAGGCTGCCAAGTCACCGATGTCGGCCTAGTGCCGACGCCCGTGCTGTATTTCGCCACCCACGAGCTGCAAGGCAAGTCCGGCGTGATGGTCACCGGCAGCCACAACCCGCCGGAATACAACGGCCTGAAGATTGTGATCGCCGGTCACACCCTGTCGGGCGACACCATTCAGGCCCTGCATCAGCGCATTAAGAGCAACGACTTGGCCCACGGTGTGGGTAGCTTGGAACAGGTCGAAATCCTCGACCGCTACTTCAAGCGCGTGCGCGATGACATCGCCTTAGCCCGTCCGATGAAAGTGGTGGTCGACTGCGGCAACGGCGCCAGCGGCGTGATTGCCCCGCAGCTGATCGAGGCGCTGGGCTGCACTGTGATCCCGCTGTACTGCGAGGTGGATGGCAACTTCCCCAACCACCATCCCGATCCGGGCAAGCCGGCCAACCTGAAAGACCTGATCGAGCGTGTGAAAGCCGAAGGCGCCGACATCGGCTTAGCCTTCGATGGCGACGGCGACCGCGTCGGCGTGGTGACCAACAGCGGCAAGATGATCTTCCCCGATCACCTGATGATGCTGTTCGCCAAAGACGTGGTATCGCGCAACCCCGGCTGCGACATCATCTTCGACGTCAAATGCTCGCGCCGCTTGGCCGCGCTGATCAGCGGCTACGGTGGCCGCCCGGTGATGTGGAAAACCGGCCACTCGCTGATCAAGCAAAAAATGAAAGAAACCGGCGCCCTGCTGGCTGGCGAAATGAGCGGCCATATCTTCTTTAAAGAGCGCTGGTACGGCTTCGATGACGGCCTGTACAGCGCCGTGCGCCTGCTGGAAATCTTAAGCTTGGAAAGCCGTGATGCCGACACCGTGTTCGCGGCCTTCCCCAGCGGTATTTCCACGCCAGAAATCAACATTCAGGTGCCGGAAACCCACAAGTTCAAGCTGATTGAAGCGCTGCAACAGAAAGCCACCTGGGGCCAAGGCAATGTCTCAACCTTAGACGGCGTGCGCGTCGATTACGCCAAAGCGTGGGGCCTAGTACGCGCCTCGAACACCACGCCAGTGCTGGTGCTGCGCTTTGAAGGCGACAGCCAAGAAGAACTGGAGCGCGTGCAGAACGTGTTCCGCGAGCAACTGCAGGCCATCGCGCCCAAGCTGCCGCTGCCCTTTTAATCTCGCTGGCAGGTCTTTAGCCTAACCTTTCAGACTAAAGACCTGCCGCGAGCTTGTGTCATTTGAAGAGGAGTCCACCATGACGCTCAGCCGTAACGATGCCGCCAATGTCGCCAAAGTGCTTAGCGAAGCCCTGCCTTACATTCGACGCTTTGCCGGCAAGACGCTGGTGGTCAAGTACGGCGGCAACGCCATGGAAAGCGACGAGCTAAAAACCGGCTTTGCCCGCGATATCGTGCTGATGAAAGCCGTGGGCATTAACCCCGTGGTAGTCCACGGCGGCGGCCCGCAGATTGGCGACTTGCTCAAGCGCTTAAACATCGAAAGCCACTTTATCGACGGCATGCGCGTCACCGACAGCGCCACCATGGATGTGGTCGAGATGGTGCTGGGCGGCCAGGTGAACAAAGACATCGTTAACCTGATCAACCGCCACGGCGGCCGCGCCATCGGCCTGACCGGTAAAGACGCCGAACTGATCCGCGCGCGCAAACTGACCGTCAGCCGACAAACGCCGGAAATGACCCGCCCCGAGATCATCGACATCGGTCATGTCGGTGAAGTCGCCAGCGTCAACACGCAGCTGCTCAACATGCTGGTCAACAGCGACTTTATTCCGGTGATCGCACCGATTGGCGTGGGCGACGATGGCGCCAGCTACAACATCAATGCCGACTTAGTCGCTGGCAAAGTAGCCGAAGCCCTGAAAGCAGAAAAACTGCTGCTGCTGACCAATATCTCTGGCCTGCTGGATAAGCAAGGTGAGGTATTGACCGGCCTAACCACCGAGCAAGTCGACCGCCTGATTGAAGACGGCACCATCTACGGCGGCATGCTGCCGAAGATTCGCTGTGCGCTAGAGGCCGTCAACGGCGGCGTGACCAGCGCGCACATCATCGATGGCCGCGTGCCTAACGCGGTGCTGCTGGAAATCTTTACTGACTCCGGCGTCGGTACGCTGATCAGCAATCGCCGTCGCGTTTAAACCGCGCCGCAAACCAAACGGGCCGCTTTAAGCGGCCCGTTTTGCTTAACCCAAAGACTTATTCTTCGCCGGTTAGGCGCGCCACATGGCCGCGGTCGGCGGCGAATTGCTCGCGGGCTTTTTCTTTCAGTTGCCGGTAACCGTCGATCTCGCCCTTAAGGCGGTCCATTTCTTTGTTCAGATCGACGATCTGCTGGCTGATGTGTTCGGGCACTTGGCGCCCAGCACGCTCCATGTCCGCCGCTTGCGCCTGCAAGTTATCGCGCTGAGTGCGCGAGCGCTGCCAGTTACCGCGGGTAATGCCGATCACGCTGTCGATTTCCGCCAGCTTGCGCTGCTCGGCACGGTCAACGTCATCCACGCTGGTGTACAAGGTCATCAACTTGGCATCGCTGGCCGCCTGCTGCTCTTGCAGCTTACGCTGCGCCAGCTCTTCGGCGGTCGGCGCCGGCGGCACTACCTTGATCACCATGCCTTGGTTGTTCAGCACCTCGTAGCCCTTGCCGATATACGCCGCCGGCACGCCATTGCTGTCGAGCACCGTCACGCCTTTATCATTGACGTAGCGGTACAGCTCAGCCTGCACCGGCAGCACTGCCAGCACAGTTAGCCAACCTATCCAGCGTTTATCCATCAACTCGGGCTCCTTCAGCGCCACTTAAACCTTAATACCATACTCCGCACGATAGGCCTCAACGGCCGGCAGGTGCTGTTTGAGTTCGGCGTTTTCTGCCAAGTACTCCAACACCTGCGTCAGCGAGACAATGCTCACCACCGGCAAGGCAAAATCACGCTCAACCTCTTGAATCGCCGACAGCTCGCCCTGGCCGCGCTCTTCGCGGTTCAGCGCAATCAGCACGCCCGCCGCTTGTGCATTGGGCTGCGCTTGGATGATCTGCATCACCTCGCGAATCGCTGTACCGGCGGTGATCACGTCATCGACGATCATCACCCGGCCTTCCAACGGCGCACCCACTAAGGTGCCGCCTTCGCCGTGGGCTTTGGCCTCTTTACGATTAAAGCACCATGGCGAATCGATATCATGCTGTTGCGCCAAGGCTACCGCCGTCGCCGCCGCCAAGGGAATGCCTTTGTACGCAGGCCCAAAGAGTACGTCGAAAGGCAGGCCGCTGGCTTTGATCGCCTGCGCATAAAAGCCACCCAGTTTGGCCAACGCCAACCCTGAGTTAAACAAACCGGCATTAAAGAAATACGGGCTAACGCGGCCCGACTTTAAGGTGAATTGACCAAACCGCAGCACGCCGCGCTGGATAGCAAATTCGATAAATTGACGCTGATACTCTTGCATGCAAGGCCCCGAAATACTTGGGTTTACCTAAAATTGGAATCGTCCGGTATCATACACAGACGCTTTTTTGGGGGCCATGCATGCGCATCATCAGTGTCAACGTCAACGGTATTCAGCCAGCAGTCGAACGCGGTCTGTTCGATTGGCTGAAAACGCAGGACGCCGACGTCATCTGTCTGCAGGACACGCGCATCCGCACCTACGATATCGAAGGCCCCGAGTACCAGCTCGACGGTTACTTCCAATATGCCGTGGACGGCGAAAACGCCAATGAAGGCGGCGTGGCGATTTACTCCAAACTGCAACCCAAGGCGATCATCTTTGGCTTGGGTTTCGAGCATTGCGACCGCTATGGCCGCTATTTGCAGGCTGACTTCGAGAAAGTCTCCATCGCCAGCCTGCTATTGCCATCGGGCATGGACGGCGACGCCGCGCTCAACCACAAATTTAAGTTTCTTGAGGACTTCACCCAATACCTCAACAAACAACGCCGCAAGCGCCGCGAGTTTATCTATTGCAGCTCGCTGTACATGGCGCACCACAAGCAAGACGTGAAAAACTGGCGCGACTGCCAGCAGCATCCCGGCTTCTTAGCGCCGGAACGCGCATGGATGGACGAAGTGTTCGGCAACATGGGCTATGTCGATGCCCTGCGTGAAGTGACCCGCGAAGGCGATTTGTTCAGCTGGCTGCCAGATACCGAGCAAGCGCAGATGCTGAACTTGGGCTTTCGCTTCGACTACCAGATCCTCACCCCCGGCCTGCGTCGCTTTGTGAACAACGCCCGCATCGTTCGCGCAGCGGCTTACTCGCAGCATCGCCCGCTGGTGATTGATTACGACTGGAAACTGAGCATCTAAGGCGCGCATCTACCCCACCGAGCCATTCAGCGACCTCAACAAATATCTGTACAAGATTGAAATTTATGTACAGATATTTATGCTGAGGGCATGAATGCTGCCGCCCTGCCGTCGCGTCTCGCGATTATTGATGTAGAAACCACCGGCCTCGACCCGCAACGTGATCGCCTGTGGGAAATCGCGGTCGTGCAGGTGGATGATGGCTGCTTGGTGGCGCGCCAGCATTGGCTGGTTAACCCCGGCATACCGCTACCACCCCGTATCGAAGCCCTGTGTCAGATCAGCCACGCCGAGCTGCGCCTGCAACCTAGCCTTGCTGAGATTGCCCCGGCACTGAACGAGGCCCTGCGTGGTCGTACGCTGGTGGCGCACAACCTGCGTTTTGATGCGGCTTTTTTGCGCCGCGCCTTGCCGGGCAAGCTGCCGAGTCGTGGCCAGCTGTGCACCTTGAGCTTGGCCCGCCAGTGTTTGCCCAACGCCGCCAGCCACAGTCTGGAAGCCTTGTGCCAACAGCTGGGCATTGCCCACTTTGCCGCCCATCGCGCGCCTAGCGATGCCGAAGCCACTTGGCAGCTGCTGCAGCACTTATGGCCACTACGCCCTAACCAATCAGCGCCCGCCGTGCGGCACGAACTAAACCTCGCCGCCCTGCCACAGCGCCCTGGGGTGTACTACTTCTATGGCGAGCACGATGCGCTGCTCTACATCGGCAAAAGCCGCCAACTGCGCCAGCGCGTGCACAGCCACTTTTACGCCGATCACCACAGCCGCCGCCAGTTACAGATGACCCAACAAGTGCGGCGCATTGCCGTCACCCCGTGTGCCGGCGAACTCGGCGCCTTGCTGCTAGAAGCCGCTGAAATCCAGCGCCTGCAACCGCTGTATAACCGCCTGCTACGCCGCCAACGGCGGTTGTTTAGCTGGCACTGGGATAGCCAAACCGCACGCTTACAGCTACTCAGTCATGACGATGCCGGTGCGGCCAGCAGCGGCGTGTTCCGCTCGCCTAAACAAGCACGTACATGGCTACAACAACAAGCCAAACACGCGCAGCTGTGCCCGCAACGGCTTGGCCTGAGCAAAGGTCACGGTGCCTGTTTTGCCGTGCAACTGGGGCAGTGCCTCGGCGTCTGCTGTGGGCAAGAAAGCCCCGCCAGTCATGACGAGCGCTTACTGGCCTGCCTGGCTTCGCGGCGCCGCCAAGCTTGGCCTTGGCCGGGGCCCATTGCGATTGCCGAGCACGACCGCGAGCACCGCCTTAGCCAGTGGCATGTGGTGCACGACTGGCGCTACCTCGGCAGCGTCAAGCAACGCCGCCAAGTGCGCCAAGCACTCAAGCAGACGACCGCCTGCGCCACCCTAGACAGCTATCACATCCTCCTGCGCCATTTACAGGCCAACCCCACGTGCGAGGTCATCCCGCTATGAGCCAACGGCAACTGGCGCTGATCCTCGGCGATCAGCTGAGCTTTAACCTACCCAGCCTGCAGGCGCTCAACCCCGCGCGCGATCTGGTGCTGTTGGCCGAAGTGCACGAAGAAGCCAGCCACGTGCCGCACCATCCGCAGAAGATCGCCTTTCTGTTCAGCGCCATGCGCCACTTTGCCGAAGCACTGCGCCAACGTGGCTATCAGGTGCACTACGTGACGCTGGACGACCCCGCCAACAGCGGCAGCCTGCTCGGCGAGCTACAACGCCAGCTAGCTGCCGAATCGTTTACCGCCGTGCACCTGTGCGAAACCGGCGACTGGCGGGTAGAAAAAAGCCTGAAAGACGCCGACCTACCCATCACTTGGCACGCCGACACGCGCTTCTTGTGCAGCCGCGAGCGCTTTGCCGCGTGGGCGGCCGGCAAAAAACAGCTGCGCATGGAGTTCTTCTACCGCGAGCAGCGCAAGCGCCTGAACATTCTGCTCAACCCCGATGGCACCCCGGTGGGCGGCGCGTGGAATTTCGATGCCGACAACCGCCAAGCGCTGCCGAAAAACGCCAAGCCGCCCTATCCGCTGCGGGTGACTCCGGATGCCATCACGGAAGAAGTCTTGGCGCTCGTCCGCCAGCGCTTTAGCCATCACTACGGCTCGCTGGACGACTTCCACTACCCGATCACCCACGCCGATGCCGAGCGCCTGTGGGGCTATTTTCTCGACCACGGCCTGGCCGCCTTTGGCGACTACCAAGACGCCATGGCCTGCGACGAGCCGTATTTATTTCACGCGCGGATCAGCGCGGCGCTGAATATCGGCCTGCTCGATGTGCGCCAGCTGATCAGCGATGTCGAAGCCGCCTACTGGGCCGGTCGCGTACCGCTGAATGCCGCCGAAGGGTTTATCCGCCAGCTACTCGGCTGGCGCGAATACGTGCGCGGCATTTACTGGCTGCACATGCCCGAGTAGGCCCAACGCAACGCGCTGGACGGCCAACGCGCCCTGCCCGCGTTTTACTGGACCGGGCAGACCCGTATGCGCTGCCTAGCGCAAACCATCGGCCAGACCCTGCAAACCGCCTACGCGCACCATATTCAGCGCCTGATGGTGACCGGCAACTTCGCTCTGCTGATCGGCGTGGCGCCGCCGCAGCTGTGCGATTGGTATCTGGCGGTGTACATGGATGCCTTCGACTGGGTCGAGCTACCCAACACCCTCGGCATGGTACTGCACGCCGATGGCGGTTATTTGGGCTCGAAGCCTTATTGCTCGAGCGGCCAATACATCAAGCGCATGTCGGATTACTGCCAAGGCTGCGCCTACGATGTGCGCGACAGCACCGGTAGCAACGCCTGCCCGTTCAATGCGCTGTATTGGCATTTCTTAATGCGCCAACGCCCGCGACTGGGCAAGAACCCGCGCCTAGCGATGCCCTATCGCACCCTCGACAAGATGGCCGACAGCAAACGCCAAGCCCTGTGGGCGCGCGGCGAAACGCTGCTGGCCAAGCTCGATAGCGGCGAGGCGTTGTGATGCGTGGGGTGAAAAAGGCCAACCTGCCGAGCAAAACCTGCGCCTGTTGCGGGCGGCCGTTTAGCTGGCGGAAGAAATGGGCCCGTTGCTGGGACGAAGTGCGTTACTGCTCGACGCGCTGTCAGGGACAGCGATCGCCGTTAAAACATAATGAGCAGTAGTGCTTACTTCACAAAGCGAATGCAGAACGGGTAGCGATAGCTCTGCCCTTCATTGGCCTTGATGCCGGCAATAATGGTCAGCACCAGCGCGGCGATACTCACCACCGCCAACAGCGGAAAGCCAATCACCACCACCGTGAGCATGCCGCAGATGATCATCGCTAGGCTCACCGTGAGCTGAAAATTCAGCGCCTCTTTGCCTTGCTCATCCACCAGCGGATCAAGCTCTTTCTTGATCTGCCAAACAATCAACGGGCCGATCACATTGCCGATCATCGGCGCCAATAGCCACAAGAACGCCGCAAAGTGGCAGAGCATTGCCCACTGACGGACTTCCTGACTGGGTTGGCTCATGGCGCCTCCTTACACGGTGATTAATCGGCCAGCGCTTGCTGTTGCAGCTCGAACAGGCGGTTGATGCCGTCCTGCGCTAGCGCCAGCATGGCGTTGAACTCATCGGGGGTAAACGGCGCGCCTTCGGCGGTGCCTTGCACCTCGATAAAGCCGCCTTGGTTGGTCATCACCACGTTGAGGTCGGTCTCGGCGGCGGAATCTTCTAGGTAGTCCAAATCCAGCACCGGCTGGCCCTGATAGATACCCACCGACACCGCGGCGATCATCTGCTTGAGCGGGTCTTGCTTGAGCGCGCCGCGTTTTTTCATTGCGCGCAGGGCATCGACCATCGCCACAGTGGCGCCGGTGATCGACGCGGTGCGGGTGCCGCCGTCGGCCTGAATCACATCGCAATCGACATACAGGGTGTACTCACCGAGCTTGCGTAAATCCAGCGCGGCGCGCAGCGAGCGGCCAATCAAACGTTGAATTTCTAAGGTGCGGCCGCCCTGTTTGCCACGGCTGGCTTCACGCTGGGTGCGCTCACCGGTGGCGCGCGGCAGCATGCCGTATTCGGCGGTCAGCCAACCTTGCCCTTGGCCTTTGAGGAAGCGCGGCACGCCGCTTTCTACGCTCACGGTACAGATCACCTTGGTATCGCCGAACTCGACCAACACCGAGCCCTCGGCGTGCTTGGTGTAGTTGCGGGTAATGCGCACGTTGCGCAACTGATCGGCGGTGCGGCCGCTGGGACGTTTCATAGCAAGGTACCTGTCAGGTCTAAACGTGGATCGCCGCCATTATAGGCCGAAGCGACGCCCGTGTGCGGTTGGGCTGCTCGGCGGGGTCGGCTACAATCGGCCCCTTTGCACACGAGGACATCCCATGGCGCACAGCATGACCGGTTTCGCCCGCATCGAGCAGGCCAGCAGCTTCGGCACCCTGAGTTGGGAGCTGCGCTCGGTCAACCAGCGCTATTTGGAGCCCTACCTGCGCCTGCCCGATAACCTGCGCGAGCTAGAGCCGGCGGTGCGCGACGGCCTGCGCAACACCCTGTCGCGCGGCAAGGTGGAAGTCACCCTGCGCTTTACCCCCAACCATCAGGCCAGCGGCATTCAAATCGACCGCCAACGCGCACAAGCGCTGATCAGCGCCGCCGAGCAAGTCAGCAGCCTGCTTGCCAGCCCTGCGGCGATAGACCCCTTGGCCGTGCTCAACTGGCCCGGCGTGATGATTGCCGATGCCACCGATCAAGAAGCACTGGTCGCCGAGGCTCTGAGCCTGTATCAACAAGCCCTTAAGCAACTCGGCGAAGCCCGCGCCCGCGAAGGCGCCGCGCTGGCCGCGCTGCTCGAAGAGCGCCTAGCGAGCATCTTGGACGAGGTCAGCACCCTGCGCCCACTGCTGCCTGAAATGCTCGCCGCGCAAAAGCAGCGCATCTTAGACCGCTGCGCCGAGCTGCAACTGGAACCCGACACCCAGCGCTTAGAGCAAGAACTGGTAATCCTCGCGCAAAAAAGCGACGTCGCCGAAGAACTCGACCGCCTGTGCACGCATATCGACGAAGTACGCCGCGTGCTCAAGCAAAAAGGCGCCATCGGCCGCCGGCTAGACTTCTTAATGCAAGAGCTCAACCGCGAAGCCAACACCTTAGGCTCCAAGGCCATCGACCCGCGCAGCACGCAAGCTGCGGTGAACATCAAGGTGCTGATCGAGCAAATGCGCGAGCAAGTGCAGAACATCGAGTAAGCCAGCGCCTGCGCAGCCAATGCGCGCCCTCAGCGGCGCGCGTGTGCTTGCTGCCAAGTCGCCCCCGCTTGCCAGCTGAGTAAATGCTGCCGGTAGGCATAACTAGCGCCTTGGTAGTAGGCAATATCGCGGCGTAGCAAAGGGTCGCTGCTGTCGGTGGCGTGCTCGTGACTAAAGCCCAGCGCATCGTCGTGACGACGGGTTAAGCGCTGCGGACTCAAAATCGCCAAATCACGGCCATCGAACAAGCCTAAATGCTGGTAGTTACCGATCAGGGCACGCCCCGGCGGCGCATCGGCGCGCAGGGCATCTACGCCGAAGAAGGTCGAGGTATAGCTCATCCCCAGTAAGCCCAGCAGCGTCGGAGCCAGGTCGATCTGGCTGGTCAACCGATCAACCTCGCGTGGCGCCAGCCAGCCCGGCGCATAGATAAACAAGGGGATGTGGTAATTAGCCACGGGCAAGTCTTCTATGCCGGCGCTACCGGCAGTGTGGTCGGCCACAAACACAAACAGGGTGTCGTTAAACCACGGTTTAGTGCGTGCCGTTTTCAGAAATGCGCCAATGGCATAGTCGGTGTACTTCACCGCGCCCTCGCGCCCCTCGCCAGAGGGGATATCAATACGCCCTTCTGGGTAGGTGTACGGGCGATGGTTCGAGGTGGTCATCAACTGCAGGAAAAACGGCTTACCCGTGGCGTAATCCTGATCGGCGATTTGCATGGCTTGGCGATACAGATCTTCATCGGCCATCCCCCACGCGTTGGTGAATGACATGTCCGCATCCGGCACGCTGCTTTGATCGACCACGCGGTAGCCGTTACCAGCAAAGAACGTGTTCATGTTGTCGAAATAACCGCGCCCGCCATAGACGAACACGCTGTCGTAGCCTTGTGCGGTCAGTTGCTGGCCTAGGCTGGCAAAGCCGCTTTCACGACCCAAGCGCTTCACAATAGAGCGGCCCGGGGTGGGCGGCACCGATAGGGTGATGGCTTCCAAGCCACGGTCAGTGCGTGTGCCCGTGGCGTAAAACTGGTTGAAGAACACACTCTGCGTACGCAGCTGATCAAGGTTCGGCGTCAGCCCACGGGTGTCGCCCATGCTGCCTAAGTATTTAGCGCTTAAGCTTTCGATGGTGACTAACAGCACATTACGCGGCTTAGCCAACGGCTGATTGCTGATCTGCCGGCGCACCGGCAACACGCCGTCATCCACTAGACGGGCATTGCTTTCTTGCCATTCGGCTTGTAACAGCGAGGCCACTTGGCCCTGCGGCAAAGTGGCGTAAAAGCTGGGATAGTCCAGCTCGTTATTGCGAAACGCGGCAAAAAACTGATACAGGCCATTGCTGCCCAGCTCACGCAGATAGGCATTGCCCTGTGCCGGGCGCGGGAAGTCTTGCCCAACGCCCAACACCACAGCAAACACCGCTGTGATTAAACCCACACTCAGTAGCGCCCGTTGCGGCAAGGTCGCTAACGGCGCCTGCCACGCGCGACGCAGCCAAAGGTTGAGTGCCGCGGTAATCGTCACCGCCAGCAAGCCCAAGGCAGCCAGCAAGGGATACACCGGGTATGACTCAAGAATGTTGTTCAGCACCTCATCGGAGTAAACCAAGTAGTCCACGGCAATAAAGTTAAAGCGCACGCCGAACTCATCCCAAAACAACCACTCGGCCGCGGCGACAAACAGCATCACAAACACACTCAGCAGCAGTACGCCCTGTAGCGCAGTGAACATAGCGCGGCGGCGCCACAGCCGCTCGGGCAGCCAGAGCAACAGCAGCAGTGGCAGCGCGGCATACAGCAAAAAGCTCACGTCATAAGCGAGGCCTAACGCAAGCACCTGCAGCACGTCGCGCATGGTGATGCTTGCCACGCTGAAAAACTGTACGAGCAACACTAGGCGCGTCACACTGAATAGCGCCAGCCAAGTGCCCAATAGCAATAACCCCAACCGCACGACGGCAGTACGTTCGCTCAACATGCTCGGATCCTCTGTTCAACCAGCAAGGCGAACAGTGTCTGGCGGCGCACGTCAGCACCCCGTTAAGACCATGTGAAAAAAATGTCATGTGAGGCTTCATGCGTATTTTGGTGATCGAAGACAACCCCGACATCCTCGCCAACGTGCTCGACTACCTGAACCTCAAAGGCTTCACCACCGATTGCGCACGCGATGGCTTAAGCGGCCTGCACTTAGCCAGCCAAAACAGTTACGACCTGATCGTGCTCGACCTGATGTTGCCCGGCCTCGATGGCTTGCAGGTATGCCAGCGCCTACGGAACGAAGCGCGCAGCAGTGTGCCGATTCTTATGCTCACCGCCCGCGATGCACTAGACGACCGCCTGCAAGGCCTACGTGCCGGAGCCGACGATTACCTGATCAAGCCCTTTGCGCTGGCCGAATTGGTGGCGCGGATCGAGGCCATCTTGCGCCGCACCCAAGGCAATCGGCAGCGCCAGCTGCAAGTGGCTGATTTGGTTTACGACCTCGATACGCTCGAAGTCAGCCGTCAGCAACAAGCCATCCGCTTAAACCCTTTGGGCCTAAAACTGCTGCAAGTGCTGATGCAAAAAAGCCCCGGCGTGGTGCGTCGCGAAGCCCTTGAACAAGCCTTGTGGGGCGACGACAGCCCCGACAGCGACAGCCTGCGCAGCCACATTCACCAGCTGCGCCAAGCCATCGACAAACCCTTCGCCAACGCCCTGTTGCATACCGTGCATGGCATTGGCTACTGCTTGAAGCCCTGATATGCATCTGCCGTTTATTCGCCGCATTCTGCTGGCCTATGTGCTGCTCACCGCCATTGTCAGCGGGGTGTTTTCGCTAAGCATCGTCGCCATCGTGCACTTGGTCGAAGAGCATCTGGTTGCCAACGACATGCTGCGCGACCTCAATACCGCCCTGCAGGAAGACATTGCCCTAAAGCAGCAGCCGCGCTTAGACGCGCACAGCCAGCTGTTCACCACGTTAGACGCACGCTACGCCTTACCAGAAGCCTACGCCCAGCTGCCGGAAGGCTTCAGTGAAGTGTTCGAGCCAGATCGTGCCTTCTACGCCTACACCTTGCTGCGCAATGGTCAACGTCATGTGCTGCTGCAGCAGCAAGACGAGTTTGAGCAACGTGAACAAGCCTTGTTCAACATTGTTTTGGCCGGGTTTATCGTCACCCTGATTCTGGCTTGGGCGCTGGGCTGGTTAATGGCGCGACAGGTGATGCGCCCGGTCAGCCGGCTAGCCGACGATGTCCGGCAATTGCGCCCCGGGCAGAGCCCGCTGCACGCGCTGCAACGCCACTACAGCGCCGATGAAATCGGCGAGCTGGCACGCGCCTTCGACACCACCTTGGCGCAACTGCAAGACGCTCTACAGCGCGAACAGTGGTTCACCAGCGATGTCAGCCACGAGCTGCGCACGCCCTTAATGGTGATCGGTAGCTCGTGCGAACTACTTGAGCAAAGCGACCTGCAACCAGCACAGCGCAACCAACTGGCACGTATTCAACGCGCCAGCCAGAGCATGCAAGAGCTGGTGCATACCTTCTTGCAATTAGCCCGCGACCCGCGCCACGCGCTGGCTAACCGGCGCGCCACCCTTGGCGTGGTTGCGCAAGAGCACGTCGAGCATTGGCGCCAAGCCATGCTCGACAAAGGCTTGGACTTTAGCCTTAGCGGCCATGCCGCCGCCGATAGCCACTACGACGCCAGCTTGCTCGGCACCGTGCTGAATAACCTGCTGCGCAATGCCTGGCACTACACAGAAAACGGCCATGTGCGCTTAGAGCTACATGAACACGGCTTTGCCGTGCACGACAGCGGTGGCGGCATTACCGCCGAGGAACAAGCGCAACTGTTTGAGCCCTTTGTGCGTGGCCGCCACGCCCGTGGCGAGGGTCTGGGCTTAGGTCTAGCTTTGGTCAAAAGAATCTGCGAGCGCGAAGGCTGGCAGATTGAGGTCAGCAGCCAGCCACAGCAGGGCAGCTGCTTTAGCGTGCGCCTAAAATCATGAGCATTGACACTTTCTTCACATTCGCTTGACGTTGTCGTGATACCGCCGTCGTTAGCCTGCAGAACACTCTCAGGCTCACGCGGAGGTCTTTCATGCCTGCAAGCTCCCTCAAACATTCAGCTGCCTTAACGCAACAGCCGTACAAAGGCGCAACCGGTGTGCGCCGCATTCTTAACGCCACGGGTTACTCGTGGGCCGGTTTGTGCGCGGCCTGGCGCGGTGAAGCTGCGTTCCGCCAGCTGATCGCTCTCAATGCCCTGTTAATTCCTCTGGCCTGTTACCTCAACGTCAGCCGCGCCGAACGCGCCTTGCTGATCGCCAGCGCACTGTTGTGCCCACTCATTGAGCTACTCAATTCGGCCATCGAAGCGGCTATCGACCGCATCTCCCTCGAACGTCACACCCTGTCTAAGCAAGCCAAAGACATGGGCAGCGCCGCACAAACCTTTGCCCTGCTGATCGTTGCCAGCACCTGGGCGGTCATCTTGCTGTAAGCCGCCACGGCGCAGCTTAAGGAGT
Source organism: Atopomonas hussainii (assembly GCF_900109735.1). Lineage (GTDB taxonomy): Bacteria > Pseudomonadota > Gammaproteobacteria > Pseudomonadales > Pseudomonadaceae > Atopomonas > Atopomonas hussainii. The sequence continues at coordinate 97,301 of NZ_FOAS01000009.1, read as the reverse complement.
CTTTATGCAGCACACCGTGCAATCGACCAGCACGCCGCGTTTTGATTGGCGCGCACTGGGCTGGCAATTCTTGTTCTTTTGGTATTTCTCCGGCGTAACCCACCTGCTCATTCAGCTCAACGGCGATGCGGGTTTCAGCGGTTTTCGCCAAGCCACCACCATGAGCATTTTGTGGCTAACGCCAACCTTGCTGTGGCCGGCGCAAACCAAACGCATCACCGCCGTGCTCGGCTTGCTGCTCGGCAGCTTATCGTTACTGAGCTTTGGCTATTACTTGGTGTACGGGCAGGAGTTCTCGCAAAGCGTGATCTTCATTCTGTTCGAGTCCAACCTGCGCGAGGGCAGCGAATACTTAGTTCAGTACCTTAGCCTTGGCAACGCGGCCGCCTTTGCCGCCTACATCGCCGGCGCGTGGTTGATCTGGCGCTACAAGATTCGCCCTGCTTATGCCCCACAACACTGGCGTCCGATGATTGCCGTGCTGGTGTTGATAAGCAGCGTTGGTTATCCGTTTGGTAAAGAATTCCTCGCCACCGGCGACTTGCATAGCGCCCGCGTGCACTTAGAAAAACGCCTAGAACCGGCGGTACCGTGGCAACTGCTAATGGGCTACGCGCAATACCGCGAACAGCTGCACAACATGCAAAACTTGCTCGCGCAAAACCAAGCACTACCACCGCTGGAGGGGCTCAAGGACCTGTCCGGCAACGGGCCGCAAACCGTTGTGCTGGTGATTGGCGAATCCACCAATCGCCAACGCATGAGCCTGTACGGCTATCGCCGCGACACCTCGCCCGAGCTACAAAAACGCCGCGCACAGCTGGCCGTGTTCGATAACGTCGTCACCCCGCGCCCCTACACCATCGAAGCGCTGCAACAGGTACTGACCTTCGCCGACCAAACCCATCCTAACGACTATCTCACCACCCCTTCAGTGGTCAACTTGATGAAACAGGCCGGCTACAAGACCTACTGGGTGACCAATCAGCAAACCATCACCGCGCGCAACACTATGCTGACCACCTTCTCGCAGCAGGCCGACGAGCAGGTGTACCTGAATAACAACCGCGAGCAGAACGCCCGCCAGTACGATGATGACGTGCTCAAGCCGTTCGCCAAGGCGCTAAACGACCCGGCGCCACGCAAATTTATCGTCGTGCACCTGCTGGGCACCCACATGAGCTACCAATACCGTTACCCACAAAACTACGAGCGCTTTACCGATCGCCAAGGTGCACCGGCGTGGGTGGATGACTACGAACTGCCAACCTACAACAGCTACGACAATGCAGTGCTGTTCAACGACCACGTGGTCGCCGGGCTGATCGAACGTCTCGACAGCGGCAGCAATAAAGGGCTACTGGTGTACCTGTCTGACCACGGCGAAGCGGTGTTCGACGCCCCGGATGACGCCACCTTAGGCCGTAACGAAGGCCGCCCCACCGCGCCCATGTACACCGTGCCGTTTATCGTCTGGCGTTCAGCGGCGTGGCAAAGCGCCCACCCGCGTGATTTCAGCAGCATGCTGCAACGCCCCTATAGCAGCATGAACTTTATCCACACCCTGGCCGATCTTAGCGAGCTGCGTTTTGATCGCTTCGAGCCCAGCAAGAGCTTGGTCAACGCCGGCTTTGTCGCCCAGCCACTGCTCATCGGCAACCCGGAGCAACCGAAAAACCTGATCGATTTCAGCCTGATCAAACCCAAAACCGCGCCAACCCACGTGGCGCAAAGCAAATAAAAAGCGCGCACAAACAGGTCACAGCAGCGGCCAACGCCACGCGCTGTGACCTGCGGGCCTCACAAATCGCTTCGCATTGCGTACACTAGCGGGCCAATTGGCGTTATCGGCGACAGCTTCATGGCTCATACCCCCGGCACTCTGTATATCGTTTCCGCCCCGTCTGGCGCGGGCAAGACCAGCTTAGTGAAAGCGCTGATCGAGCAAGTCAGCGATGTGCGCGTGTCGGTGTCGCACACCACCCGCGCCATGCGCCCGGGTGAGGTGGACGGGGTGAACTACCACTTCGTCGAGCGCGGCGAGTTCGAGCGGATGATCGAGCGTGCCGCTTTTTTGGAGCATGCCGAAGTGTTCGGCAACCTCTACGGCACCTCCGAAGAGTGGGTGCGCGACACGCTGGCCGATGGCTTTGATCTGATTCTGGAAATCGACTGGCAAGGGGCACAGCAAATTCGCCGCCTGATCCCTGAGGCGCGGTCGATCTTTATTCTGCCGCCCTCGCGTGAGGCGCTGCGCCACCGCCTGAACAATCGTGGCCAAGACAGCGAAGAGGTCATCGAACACCGCATGACCCAAGCCGTGGAAGAAATGAGCCACTACGGCGAATACGACTACTTAATCATCAATGACGATTTCCGTTTAGCGCTGGAAGACTTCAAAGCCATCTTCCGCAATCGCCACCTGACGGTCGCTCACCAGCAGCTGCGCCATGCGCACTTGTTGGCTAGCCTCTTGTCATAAACTTTGTACATTTTTTAAACTATCAGGTCTGCCCGTGTTTTTCGGGCCCTGAACTGACAGCCTGAGGAACACCATGGCCCGCGTAACCGTAGAAGATTGCTTGGATCACGTCGACAACCGCTTTGAACTGGTGATGTTGTCCTCCAAACGTGCTCGCCAACTGGCCACCGGCGGCAAAGAGCCGAAGGTTGAATGGGAAAACGACAAGCCCACCGTAGTAGCCCTGCGCGAAATCGCTGGCGGCTTGGTCGACATGAAATACGTGCAAGAGCAGGAGTTGGTTGAAGACGAACCGATTTATGCCTTCGACGACGAGAACGCCGAGGCCCTGTAACTCTGTGGATCACGCATGGCGCGGTATCTCGCGCGGTCAGCCAGCCGACCGGAGGCCTCGCCATGCCCACGCTTGACGCGTTTGTTGAGCGCATCAGCGGCTACCTAAGCGCGCCGCAAGTCAATTTGGTGCGCCGCGCGTTTTACTACGCCGAGCAAGCCCACGACGGCCAACGCCGCCGCAGCGGCGAACCCTATGTGACTCACCCGCTGGCGGTGGCGCATATTCTCGCCGACATGCACATGGACCATCAGAGCCTGATGGCCGCCATGTTGCACGATGTGATCGAAGACACCGGCATCGCCAAAGAAGCGCTCAGCGCGCAGTTTGGCGAAACCGTCGCCGAGCTGGTCGACGGGGTCAGCAAACTGACCCAAATGCAGTTTGAGACCAAGGCCGAGGCACAGGCGGAAAACTTCCAGAAAATGGCCTTGGCCATGGCCCGCGATATCCGCGTGATTCTGGTTAAGCTCGCCGACCGCCTGCACAACATGCGCACCTTAGGCGTGATGCCGCCGGTCAAGCGGCGCCGCATTGCCAAAGAAACCCTCGAGATCTACGCACCGATTGCCAACCGTCTGGGCATGCACCAGATGCGCATCGAGTTCGAAGACTTAGGCTTTCAAGCCATGCACCCGATGCGCGCCGACCGCATTCAGCGCGCGGTGCGCCGGGCGCGCGGCAATCGCAAAGAGATTCTCTCCAAGCTCGAAGAATCGCTGCGCGCCGCCTTAGAGCGCGACGGTTTAGAAGGCGAAGTACACGGCCGCGAGAAGCACCTGTACAGCATCTATAAGAAGATGCGCGGCAAGCGGCGCGCCTTCCACGAAATCATGGACGTCTACGCCTTCCGCATCGTGGTCGACAAGGTCGATACCTGCTACCGCGTGCTCGGCAGCGTGCATGGCGTGTTCAAGCCGATTCCCGGGCGCTTTAAAGACTACATCGCGATTCCCAAAGCCAACGGCTACCAGTCGTTGCACACCACCCTGTTTGGCTTGCACGGCGTGCCGGTGGAAATCCAGATCCGCACCCGCGAGATGGAAGAGCTGGCCAACCAAGGCATCGCCGCACATTGGCTGTATAAATCCGCCGAAGGCGAGAACTTAAAGCAAGGCCACGCCCGTGCCCGCCAGTGGGTAAAGGGCCTGTTGGAGCTGCAAAAGAACGCCGACAGCTCGCTGGAATTTATCGAGAACGTGAAGATCGACCTGTTCCCCGACGAGGTCTACATCTTCACCCCCAAGGGCCGCATCATGGAGCTGCCCAAGGGCTCGACGGCGGTGGATTTCGCCTTTGCCGTGCACACCGACGTGGGCAACAGCTGCATCGCCTGCCGTATCGACAAGCGCTTGGCGCCGCTGTCTGAGCCGCTGCAAAGCGGGCAAACCGTGGAAATCATCACCGCGCCCGGCGCACGGCCAAACCCGGCGTGGCTGAACTTCGTGATCACCGGCAAGGCGCGCACGCACATTCGCCATGCGCTCAAGCAGCAGCGCCGTAGCGAGTCCATTTCGCTTGGCGAGCGCTTGCTGAATAAGGCGCTAAGCGCCTTCAACTTAAAGCTGGAGCAAATCGCCGACGACGTGCTGCACACCGTGCTCAGCGAATATCGGCTCGCCGGACGTGACGACCTGCTGGAAGAAATCGGCCTCGGCAATCGCATGGCGTACGTAGTGGCCCGCCGCCTGTTGGCGCAAGACCACGAGCCGGCGCATAACCCCGACAGCCCGTTGGCGATTCGCGGCACCGAGGGGCTGATCATCAGCTACGCCAAGTGCTGTACGCCGATTCCCGGCGACCCGATCATCGGCCACCTGTCCGCCGGTAAAGGCATGGTCATTCACCTCGACAGCTGCCGCAATATCACGGACATCCGCCACAACCCGGAGAAGTGCTTCCCGCTGACCTGGGCGAAAGACGTCAGCGGCGAGTTCAATGTCGAGCTGCGCGTCGAGCTGGAGCACCAGCGCGGCCTGATCGCCGTGCTCGCTACCGGCATCACCGCCACCGATGCCAATATCGAGAAGATCGGCATGGACGAGCGCGACGGCCGCGTCAGCGTGGTGCACCTGATCATCAGCGTGCGTGATCGTTTGCACCTCTCGCGCGTCATCAAAAAGTTGCGCGCTTTAAAAGGCGTGATGCATATCCAACGCATTCGTAACTGAGGCCTACCGGCCTCAATCAAGACAAGGAACTGCCATGAGCAAGACCATTATCAGCACCGACAAAGCCCCCGCCGCCATCGGCACCTACTCGCAAGCCGTGAAAGTGGGCAACACTGTGTACCTGTCCGGGCAAATCCCCCTCGACCCGGCCACCATGGAGCTGGTCGAAGGCTTCGAAGCGCAAACCGTGCAAGTGTTCGAAAACCTCAAGGCCGTGTGTGAAGCCGCCGGCGGCTCGCTTGCCGACATCGCCAAGCTGAATATCTTCCTCACCGACCTGAGCCACTTCGCCACCGTTAACGAAGTGATGGGCCGTTACTTCCAGCAGCCCTACCCAGCCCGCGCCGCCATCGGCGTAGCGGCCCTGCCCAAAGGCGCTGCGGTGGAAATGGACGCGATTCTGGTGCTGGCGTAAGCCATGCCCGATTCAGGCCCTCTGGTCACGGCGCTTGCATACGCCTGGCTAGGCGGCCTGACCATCCCGCTGGGCGCTTGGCTCGCCGGGCGTCCTCAGTTATTCCCGCGCTGGCTGGATGGCGAACTACGCCACACCCTGCTGGCGTTCGGCGCCGGCGCCCTGCTCGCCGCTGTCACCTTGGTGCTGATTCCTGAAGGCGCCCGTTTCATCCCACTGTGGCAACAACTGCTGGCGCTGAGCCTTGGCGGCGTGACCTTTCTCTTGCTGGAAAAACACCTGCCGCGCACCGGGCTCGGCCTGCCGCTGCTGCTGGCCATGCTGCTGGACTTTATCCCCGAATCGATGGCCTTGGGCGCTTTGCTGCCGCAACACGCCGAGGCCGGATTGTTGCTGGCCGTATTGATTGCTCTGCAAAATCTGCCTGAAGGCTTTAATGCACAGCGTGAACTGCAACGCCTGCCTGCCGTGGCGGCCCATCGCCACGCACTGCTCGGGCTGTTTGCCGTGCTCAGCCTGTTGGGGCCGCTGTGCGCTTGGCTGGGCATGCGTTATCTGCACAGCTCCCCCATGCTACTGGGGTGGCTAATGCTGTTTTCCGCCGGCGGCATTCTGTACCTGATGTTCCAAGACATCGCGCCAAAAATCCCCCTACGCCAACACTGGGGCCCGCCGCTCGGTACGCTAGCGGGCTATATGCTCGGCTGGGCTGGGCAACACTTGCTGCATGGCGTTGGGGCTTAAGCTTTACAAAGCGTTTTGAGCTAACAAGACGCGATAACCCTCGCGGTAACTGGGGTACTGCGGCTGCCAACCTAAGGCCCGCGCACGCTGGTTGCTGCAGCGCTTGCTGCCCGCGCGGCGCTTGGCCAGCTCGCCTGTGCCTGCGGCAATGCCCAGCTCGGCGCGCAGCCACGCCAGCACTTCATCCAGCGGCGCTGGTTCGTCATCCACGCCAAGGTAACCGACCTCCAGCGCAGCGCCCTGTTCCGCTTGCGCGATGAGGGTGGCGAGCAAGTTGGCCGCATCGTCGGCATGAATCCGGTTAGTGAACTGCAGCGGCTCGGCCCGCGCACCGCTTTGCGCTTGCTTGAGCAAGTAACCCCGCCTTGGACCATAGATACCCGCCAAGCGCAGCCAACTGGCCGGCTGGCCACTTTCGAGTGCCAATTGCTCGGCAGCGAGCAGAATGCGCCCGCTGTAGCCCGCAGGCTCGGAGGGCGAGGTTTCATCCACCCATTGCCCGTCGCTCTGCCCATACACCCCAGTGCTGGAAACAAACAACAGGCGCTTGAGCTGCTGACCGCGCTGCGCCAGCCAGCCCAGCACATTGCGCAAGCCCTCGACATACGCGGCCTGATACGCCGCCTCGCCGCCGGCACCGGCGGCCACGGCATACACCAGATAATCCACCTGCGCCGGCCAATCGGCCGGACACGCTGCCACGCCGACATCCGCCTGTAGCGCCTGCACGCCCGCTGGCAACGGCACGGCGCTACGGCGCACGCCCGTCACCGTGTGCCCGACCTGCTGCAACTGCGCTGCCAAACGACTGCCAACATCGCCACAACCGACAATGACTACCTGTGCCATGAACTGACTCCTGTTGTGTTTAGGCAACACTGCTTTAATGCCTGCACGATCCAATCACTGCGCGGTGTGGTGCTCGTAACCTCGCCTACCGGGCGGTATGCCTCGGTGACTGCGCTCCGTACGCCTTGTGCTTGACCCCTTCGGCGCTTCAATCAGCGCTTCCTTTATTCCATGATGCCAGACACTTGGTCTTGCACTACAGCAAAGCTATGCTTCGCCGCAGATCAATGGAATTTACCTATGACGCTGACCGAACTGCGCTACATCGTAACCCTCGCCCAAGAACGCCACTTTGGCCGCGCCGCCGAGCGCTGCCATGTGAGCCAGCCGACCCTCTCGGTGGGGGTGAAAAAGCTCGAAGACGAGCTGGGCATTTTGCTTTTTGAGCGCAGCAAAAGCGCGGTGCGCGTCACCGAAGTCGGCGCGCCGGTGATTGCCCAAGCGCAGAAGGTGCTGGAGCAAGCGCAGACCATCCGCGAGCTGGCGCAAGCCGGTAAAGATCAGCTCAAAGCACCGCTCAAGGTCGGCGCCATCTACACCATCGGGCCGTATCTGTTCCCGCACCTGATTCCGCAGCTGCACCGTGTCGCACCCGATATGCCGCTGTATATCGAAGAAAACTTCACCCACGTGCTGCGCGACAAACTGCGCACCGGCGAGCTGGATGCGATCATCATCGCGCTGCCCTTCCAAGAAGCCGATGTGCTGACCAAGCCGCTCTACGACGAGCCATTCAGCGTGCTGCTGCCGGCTGGCCACCCGTGGTGCCAATACAGCGAAATCCAACGCGAGTGGCTGAATGACAAGAGCCTGCTGCTGCTTGGCGAAGGGCATTGCTTCCGCGATCAAATCCTCGAAGCCTGCCCCACCTTGAGCCGCCCGCAAGACGACGAACACAAGCACACCACGGTCGAATCCACCTCGCTGGAGACCATCCGCCATATGGTCGCCTCCGGGCTTGGGGTTAGCGTGCTGCCGCTCTCGGCGGTGGAGAGCCACCATTACGCGCCGGGTATCTTGGAGGTGCGGCCGTTCTGCGCCCCGGCGCCGCTACGCACCGTGGCGATTGCCTGGCGGGCGAGCTTCCCGCGCCATCAGGCCATCGAGGTGCTGGCCGACTCCATGCGTCTGTGTTCGGTCAGTAAGCCCAGAGGCTAAGCCGATGACCGATCTGGCAGCCATCCCGCTGACGGTGATCAAAGGCGTCGGCGCGGCGCAGGCAGAAAAACTCACCCGCCTGGGGCTGGAGAACCTGCAAGACCTGCTGTTTCACCTGCCGCTGCGCTACCAAGACCGCACCCGCATCACCCCGATCGGCGCTTTGCGGCCCGGCCAAGATGCGGTGCTGGAAGGCTTCGTCGCCGGTGCCGATGTGCTGATGGGTCGCCGCCGTAGCCTGCTGGTACGCCTACAAGACGGCAGCGGCACGCTGAGTTTGCGCTTCTATCACTTCAGCGCCGCGCAGAAGAACGCCTTCGCCCGAGGGGCGCGGGTGCGCTGTTATGGCGAAGTGCGCCCCGGCGCCTCGGGACTGGAGATTTACCACCCCGAGTACCGCGTGCTGGAAGAAGACGAGCCGCTGCCCGTGGCGCAAACCCTCACGCCGATTTACCCTGCCACTGAGGGCGTATCGCAAGCGCGCCTGCGCCAGCTGGCCGATGCTGCGCTAGCCCGCCTCACCGACAGCACGCTGCCGGACTGGCTACCCGAGCACATGCGCAGCGACTATCACTTAGGCCCGCTGGCCGAGGCGATTCGCTACCTGCATAAACCGCCGCCGGATGCCAATCTGGAGCAACTGGCCGAAGGCGCGCATTGGGCGCAGCAGCGTTTGGCGTTTGAAGAAATGCTCGCCCACCAGCTGTCGCTACAGCGCCTGCGCGAACAAGTGCGCGCCCTGCAAGCACCGGCTTTGCCGCCGAGCCAGCGCTTGGTGGACGGCTATCTGGCTAATCTTGGCTTTGCCCCCACCGGTGCGCAAAAGCGTGTGGCCGCCGAGATTGCCTACGACCTCGCGCAAGACGCACCCATGCTGCGCTTGGTGCAAGGCGATGTGGGCGCGGGCAAAACCGTGGTCGCCGCCTTGGCTGCGCTGCAAGCGCTGGAGGCGGGTTACCAAGTGGCGCTAATGGCACCCACTGAGATCCTCGCCGAGCAGCACTACGTCAACTTTCAGCGCTGGTTACAACCGCTGGGGCTCGAGGTCGCGTGGCTGGCCGGTAAGCTCAAGGGCAAGACCCGCGCCACCGCGCTGGAACGCATTGGCAACGGCAGCGCGCGCATGGTGGTCGGCACCCACGCGCTGTTTCAGGCTGAAGTGCAGTTCGAGTCGCTGGCCTTGGCGATCATCGACGAGCAACACCGCTTCGGCGTGCAGCAGCGTTTGGCGTTGCGTGAGAAAGGCGTCAGCGGCCGTTTGTGTCCGCATCAGCTGATCATGACCGCCACGCCGATTCCGCGCACGCTGGCGATGAGCGCCTATGCCGATTTAGACACTTCAGTGCTCGACGAACTACCGCCCGGGCGCACGCCGGTGAACACCTTAGTGCTGGGCGATAGCCGCCGTGGCGAGGTGATCGAGCGGGTGCGCGCCGCCTGCCAAGAAGGCCGCCAAGCCTATTGGGTGTGCACCCTGATTGAAGAGTCGGAAGAACTCACCTGCCAAGCCGCGCAAAGCACCTATGAAGAGCTGCAGCTGGCGCTCGGGGAGCTGCGCGTCGGTCTGATCCACGGGCGCATGAAGCCCACGGAAAAAGCCGAGGTGATGGACGCCTTCAAGCAGGGCGAGCTGCAACTCTTGGTCGCCACCACGGTGATCGAAGTGGGCGTGGATGTGCCCAACGCCAGCCTGATGATTATCGAAAACCCCGAGCGCCTAGGCCTCGCCCAGCTACACCAGCTGCGCGGTCGCGTAGGCCGTGGCAGCGCCGCCAGTCATTGCGTGCTGCTCTATCACCCGCCGCTGTCGCACATCGGCCGCGAGCGTTTGGCGATCATGCGTGAGACCTGCGACGGCTTCATCATTGCCGAGAAAGACCTAGAACTGCGCGGCCCCGGCGAAATGCTCGGCACGCGGCAAACTGGCCTCTTGCAGTTCCGCATTGCCGACTTGCAGCGCGATGCCGACTTGCTGCCCGCCGTGCGCGATGCCGCCGCCGAGTTGCTGGCCAATCAACCGCAGGCCGTGAGCCCCTTGTTAGCACGCTGGCTGCGCCACGGGCAGCAGTACGGGCAGGTCTGAGTTCAGCCTTTTATTCAGGGCAATGGCACCGGCGCATCGCTCAGGCTGCGTAAATACAGCAACACACTGGCGCGCAGCTCGGCGTCGCTAATGCCGCCAAAGTTCATGCTGCGCCCGGGTATCGCACGCTTGGTATCGGCGAGGTAGTAATCCAGCGCGGGCAAGTCCCAACGGCCGCTAGTCGCACGCATGGCCGCAGAGTAGTTAAACCCCGCCCGCGCGGCTATCGGTCGGTTCACCACGTTCCATAGCAGCGGGCCGGTGAAGTCGATGCCATCGCCGGCGGCATCGTGGCACTGCGCGCATTTGCGGGCAAAAAATGCCTCACCAGCGGCGCTATCCGCCGCCTGCAAGCGCTCGCGCAAGCCTTCATCCAGCAGCGGTTGATACTCCGTCAGGGGCTGCCCCGCCAGCGTTGGGCTAAGCCAACCCAGCAGCACGCCGATCACCAGTGTGCGCATGGCGCCTCTCCAGCTTGGTTAGGTGAATAGGCTCAGGCTAGGCAAGCCATGCCGACGTTGTCCTTGTCAGTGGTCAAGTTTTCCGCACCACTGGCGGCTAGCCGGTGGGGGCAATTCGCTGCAAGCTGTTTATACTGCAAGAAAACTCAGCAAAAGGTATGCGCGATGAGCGAGCCACTGGCCATGACCGACGCCCAGATCCCTCCGCCTGCCGTTCCCGGCATCATTCAGCAACTGATGAGCAAATTGTCTTTGCCCTATCAGATGGTGCTGGATAACCCCAACATCGACGCCGCCCAGCGTGTGCAAGCCATGCTGCTGGATGACCAAGTGGGCGCGTTACTGGTGCTCTTCCCGCAGAGCCATTTGCTCGACTTGGCCGCACTCAACGAGCTCACCGGACGCAAGCTCAACCCGGTGCGCCAAGAGCGCCTCGACCGCATGCTCGGCAAACACAAGCTCGACGGTTTACCGGGCCTGCCGCCGCTGACCAGCTCACCGTGCATTTATGAGGAAGGCTTACTCACCCCGCCCACCGTGCTGATCGATTCGGGGCACAAAGGTGTGCTGCTGGAGATGCCCACCCCCAACTTTAAAAGTCTGCTCAGCAAAGCCAGCTCAGCGCGCTTTGCCGTGCCGCTGGCGCAAATCCAACCAAACCTCGACCGCCCCGACGACGACCGCGAAGAAATCACCCAAGCGGTGCAAAACTTCACCGCCCGGCGTATTCGCCAGCGTTTGGAAGAAACCTTAGAAATCCCGCCGCTAGCAGAAACCGCGCAGAAAATCATCAAGCTGCGCGTCGACCCCGATGCCACCGTAGAAGACATCACCGGCGTGGTGGAAACCGACCCCGCGCTGGCCGCGCAAGTAGTCAGCTGGGCAGCCTCGCCCTATTACGCCGCGCCGGGCAAGATTCGCTCGGTAGAAGACGCCATCGTCCGCGTGCTGGGTTTTGATTTGGTGATTAATCTGGCGCTGGGCCTAGCCCTGGGCAAAAGCCTGAGCCTGCCCAAAGACGGCCCGCAAAAGGGCATTCCCTACTGGGACCAAGCCATTTACACCGCCGCGGTTATCGAAGGCTTGACCCGCGCCATTCCACGCCCTCAGCGCCCTGAGGCCGGCTTGAGCTATCTCGCCGGCCTGCTGCATAACTTCGGTTATCTGGTGTTGGCGCATGTGTTTCCGCCACATTTCTCGCTGATCTGCCGACACATGGAGGCCAACCCGCACGTGCCGCACAACGTGCTGGAGCAACACCTGCTGGGCATTAGCCGCGAGCAAATGGGCGGCTGGCTGATGCGCTTTTGGGACATGCCCGAAGAAATCGCCACCGCACTGCGCTTTCAGCACGACCCCAGCTATCGCGGTGCGCATCACGCCTATGCCAACTTGGTTTGCCTCGCCACACGCTTGCTGCACCAACGCGGTATCGGTGGCGATAGCCAAGAGCCGATCCCCGCTGAGCTATATCAAGCGCTGAATATCGAACCGGATAAAGCGCTGGAGGCAGTCAATAAGGTGATGGATGCCGAAGTGGCGCTGCGCGAACTGATTAGCCAATTTCACCAAAGCGGCGGTTAAACTAGCCAGACCTCATACACAAGACCGCCAACCCAGACTGGGTGAAAACTACTGCACTTGGCTATGCAGCGTTAAAAACAGGCTCAAAATGCTCATTTACCACACGTAAACTGCGCTTTTTCGCCTGTTTTTGCCTTGCCTAGCCTACGCTCGCGACGTTTTCACACAGTCTGGACCGGCGGTCTTTCTTTGCTTGGGTAATGACTCATGGACGACCTCACCTACTGGCTGGTGTTTTTTAGCGCCGCACTGGCGCTGAACTTAGCCCCCGGCCCTGATCTGCTGTTTATTCTCTCGCGCACCTTGGCGCACGGCACCCGCGTGGGCTTGGCCTCGGCGGCGGGCGTGTGCTCGGGCGCGGTGGTGCATGTGCTGGCCGCCGCGCTGGGCTTATCCGCGCTGCTGGCCAGCTCGGCCTTGGCGTTTAGCGTGGTGAAGTACTTAGGCGCGGCCTATTTAGTCTATTTAGGCGTGCAAACCCTACGCAGCGCCGGCAGCAGCTTTACCCCCAAAGCCGCTCAAGATGCACCGCGCAGCGCCTGGCGGGCGTACCGCGAAGGCGTGCTGGTGGACATTCTTAACCCCAAGGTGGCGATCTTCTTTATGGCCTTCTTGCCACAGTTTGTGCGCCCCGAGCACGGCCAACCGACCCTGCAACTGATCGGCCTCGGCCTGCTGGTGATTGTGGTCGCTATGTTGGTGGAAGGCAGCTTTGTGCTGCTGGCTGGGCGCGCGACGCGGTTCTTCCGCGAACAACCGAAAGCGGCCTTGTGGCTAGACCGCTTGCTGGGTGGGGTATTGTTGGCCTTAGCGGGGCGATTAGCGCTGAGTGAACGCTAGCAGACTCTAAGTTCCCTACGCAGCTTATTTCAGCTGCCCTCGGCGCTCGGCAAACACGTGACTAAGGCTGTCTTTCACCGTGCGCATCAGTGCTTTAACCGGCGGCTGTTCGTACAGCTCCACGTAGGTTTGTAAGGTTTCGCTGGGTACGCGGCGGTAGGCGTAAAGCAAAAAGACTTTCACTTGCTCGCGGCTAATCTCGTCAAGCTTGCGACCTTGTTCGGCAGTCTGGCGGCTTAGCTCTTCTTCACTTAACTCGGCGCCTTGGGCTTTGAGGTTAAGCAGCGCTTGGGTTTTACCCACCTCATAGCGCAAACGGCTAGTCAGTGCGCTGGTTTGCGCGGCGGCATCTAAGCGCTCGACCAAGTCCACCCGTGGACCACGCGGGGTTTGCTCCAGCACTTTGCTGCGATAGGCCGCCAAGCCCAAGCTGCCCTCTGGGCCGGGGCCAGTGGCTAAACGCTCTTGCTCGGTCATGGTGGCGGCAATGGGGTTATCCAGCAGCACAGTGACCTTGGCCAGCTGTTCTTCATTCAGCGTCAACTGCACATCACGAGCGAGGCTGGCGCACAACTCGCGCGCGGCAAATTGCTGGTTAAGGCTGGCTTGGTATTGCTGGCTTAACGCTTCCGGCAGGCCACGCTGCAGCAGCGGTGCGGCTTGCTCGCAGAGCAAATGAATACCAGCCACCTCAAAGGCACGGTTAATCGTGCTGCTGGCGGCAGGCTGTTCGGCACTGAAAGCATTTAGGGAAACGACACTGGCCATCAGCGCCAGCAAGGAGGCAAAACCGGATACGCGCATGAAGAAACCCTCAACAACTGCGCGCTGAGCCTAGCGAAATGTAGAGGAACCGCCAAGCGACAGACACACAAATCAGGCCGCAAGAAAGCAGCTGCACTCGGCTATGCGGCGTTAAAAACAGGCTCAAATGCTCATTTACCGCACGTAAACTGCGCTTTTCACCTGTTTTTGCCTTGCCTAGCCTTCGCTCGCGGGCTTTCTTGCGGCCTGAGTGCCTGCACCCATCTGTGGGTTACGCGGCTTTCTTGCTCGAGGAGTCTTTCTTCTTCGGCGCCAAGTACTTGGTCAGACCTTGGAACCACAGCACCAGACCGGGGTTGCCCTGAATCTGGATGTCTTTGTTCTGCACACCCTGCATAAAAGCCAGCTGCTTGTTCTTCGCGGTCATGGTCGCGAAGCCATAAGCGCTGTCACGGAAACCCAGTGAGAACGCCGGCTGCGGATGGCTGCCGCCGTGACTGGTGATACGCAGGTTTTTCACCACGAAGTGGCGCGCCACTTTGCCATCTAAGGTGTGCAGCTGGAACACCATGTCCTGACCTTCCAGTTGCTTCTGCATGGCCGGATTAGTTTTGCTGGCCTTGGCCAACATACGGCCCATCATCCACAGCAGAAAACGGAATTTCATCGACAGCCCCTTAAGCGGCGAAAAAGGACCTGCGATTCTAAAAAGCCCGCCAATAAAAACGCCCAACCTAAGTTGGGCGCTTGCGTGGAGGGCAGTCAGGTAGCGCCGACTGCGCGCGCGAGCCGCTTAATTAACGGCGTCTTTCAGGGCCTTGCCGGGCTTAAAGGCAACGGTGTTGCTGGCCTTAATTTGCACCGGAGCGCCGGTCTGCGGGTTTTTACCGGTGCGCGCACCACGATGGCGCTGCGCAAAGGTGCCAAAACCCACTAGGGTCACAGAATCTTTACGGTTTAGAGCGTTGGTGATTTCGTCGAGAACGACATTCAGGACGCGATTGGCTTGTTCTTTAGACAGATCAGCCTTGTCGGCGATTGCAGCAGCAAGTTCCGGTTTACGCATAACAGCCTCGTTGACGGTTTTTTTGTTGTTGTTGCGCGCCGACTCTTCCTGGTCGACGTCAGTCTGACTCTCGTGGCGGCAGCACGAAAGAACGCTTTGGAGCATGGCACGGGATACGCGCCCGCGCCAGCCTTGTCCTACATTTTGCGCGGCCATTCACATGACATACGTGCCAAAACGCCAGCTTTTTATGCCAACACAGCAGGCAGCGACTTATTCAGTGCCATGCGTTCGCTCACGCAGCCGCCGGTCAGGTTAAAGCCCAGCAGCGCGCCGCTGGCGTCTTTACACAGAATGCGCAGGTCTGGCGCCTCACCTTCAACGCTCCACTGCCCAGCGCTGCCAGCCGGTGGCGGCGACACCACCAAGGGGCACGCAGGGGTTTTCACCACCACGGGCATGGGGCCATAGCTCACCGCCGTGGGTTCGCCAGCTAAGGTTTTCGCCAGGGCGCGCGCGCAGCTCATCAGCGGCATCACGTATTGCAGGTTTAACCCAGCAACTTCGGCGCAATCGCCCAAGGCGTAGATGTGCGCGGCGCTGCTTTGCAGCTGACGATCCACGGCAATGCCACGGCCCAATGTCAGCCCTGCCGCTGCGGCCAGCTGCGTGCGCGGACGCAGGCCCACGGCAGACACCACCGCATCGCAGGCCAGCACAGTGCCGTCGGATAGCTCCGCACGCAGCGCTGCGCCATCGCGGCTTAAGCGACTGACCACCGGGCCTAGGTGAAATGCCACGCCTAATGCTTGCAGCGCGTGCTGCACTGCCTCGGCGGCTTGCGGCTGAATCAAGCCGGGCATCACCTGATCGCAGGGCGCCACCACGCTCACTTGCAAGCCGCCGCTGGTTAAGTCATTGGCAAATTCACAGCCAATCAAACCGGCGCCCATCAGCAGCACACGCTGCTTGCCGTCTATCGCGGCGCGAAAGCGTGCGTAGTCTTCAAGATCATTGATTGCGTAGACGTGATCGGCGGCATCGCCGGGGATATCCAAGGCAATCGGATCAGCCCCTAAGGCCAATACTAAATCGCGGTAGTCGATGGCCTCAGCACCCAGCCACAGGCGCTTGGCGTCTGGCTCGATACGCGTGACAGGGGTGTGGGTGCGGATCTCGGCATTTAATTGCTCGGCCATGGCACCGACATCAGCCATCACCAGCTCATCGGCTTGTTTGTTTTTCGCAAAGCCGGTGGAGAGCATGGGCTTAGAGTACGAACGCCCGTCATCGGCGCTGATTAGCAGCAGCGGCGTGCTGCTATCGAGCTTGCGCCATTCGCGCGCGAGGTTATAACCGGCCAGCCCCGTGCCGACGATGACCAAAGGTTTACTGCTCATGCTCTCTCCTGTGCTGCAACAGGGCCTCCGCGTGCTGCTTGCGCAACCACTGCAAAGGCCTATGACGGTCGCTGATTAAGCGATTTCGATCATTTCGAAGTCGGCTTTGCCCACGCCGCAGTCGGGGCATACCCAGTCTTCGGGCACGTCTTGCCACTTGGTGCCGGCAGCGATGCCGTCTTCGGGCCAGCCTTGCGCCTCGTCATAAATCAGGCCGCAAACTACGCACTGCCACTTACTCATCACTCTGTCCTCATCGTTATTACGGGTGCCTCACTGAGCACTATTAAAATTGTCCAACAATTTTTTTGGTCGGATCAAGACTCACTCGGCGCCACCCTACCCAAGTTAGGCCGGGCGCACACGTGGTTATCGCGATCATGGTAACCTGCCGCGCGCCGGCCAGCGCGGCCAGCTGCGCCAATTAAAGGACTGATCACGTCGTGTCGTTATCCTCTCTGCCCCTGCACTGGCACTTGCCCAGTCAACTGCATCCCGGCCCAACGCCCATCGAGCGCGACTGGCTGCTGGAGCAGGGCTCGCTTACGCGGCGTCTGCAAGCGCTGGCAGACGGTGCCTTTCGGGTCGAGCCATTAAACGAAGGCTGGCACAACCTACGTCTTGATGAGGCCCGTGCGCTGGGCGTCGCCCCCGGCAGCCAAGGCTGGGTGCGCGAAGTGCTGCTGCGCGGCCACGAGCAGCCTTGGGTGTTTGCCCGCAGCGTGGCCAGCCGCGAGGCACTGAAAGGCTCGGGGTTTGATTTAGCCCACTTAGGCAGTCGCTCGCTGGGTGAGCTGCTGTTCACCAGCCCCGTGTTTCAGCGCGGGCCGATTGAGCTAGCGCACTACCCTGCCGACTGGCTGCCCAGCAGCGTGCGCGCCGAACAGCTATGGGCGCGGCGCTCGCGCTTTGCTCGTGAGCGACTGAGCGTGCTGGTGTGCGAGGTGTTCCTGCCGAGCTTATTCGGCCAGCTATAATCGCCGCGTCGCCTAAGGAACCCCGTCATGTACGTCGCGCTGCTGCAACGCCTAAACCACCTTCACCCTCGCGCCTTCGACTTTATTCAGCTGATGCGTTTGGAGCGCCCGATCGGCATTTATCTGCTGCTCTGGCCCACCCTATGGGCACTGTGGGTAGCTGCCGAAGGCGTGCCGAGCACCGCGAACCTAATTATTTTCACCTTAGGCGTGGTGGTGATGCGCTCCGCCGGTTGCGTGATTAACGACTACGCCGACCGCGACTTCGACGGCCACGTGGCGCGCACCCGCGAACGCCCGCTGGCCAGTGGTCGCGTGCAGCCCAAAGAAGCGCTGATCTTGTTCGCCGTGCTGATGGCACTGGCGCTGGTGCTGGTGCTGTTCACCAACCTCTACACCCTTGTGCTATCGCTCGGCGGCGCGCTGCTGGCGGCGCTGTACCCGTTTATGAAGCGCTACACCTATTACCCGCAGGTGGTGCTGGGCGCCGCGTTTAGCTGGGCGATGCCGATGGCGTTTGCCGCCGAAACCGGCGGCTTAACCGCCACCTTATGGCTGCTGTATATCGCCAACCTGCTGTGGACGGTGGCCTACGACACGCAGTACGCCCTGTGCGACCGGGAAGACGACCTCAAAATCGGGGTGAAATCCACCGCCATCCTGTTCGGCGAGGCCGACCGCCTAATGATCGGCCTGCTGCAAGGTTTAGCGCTGCTGTTCTTAATCGTCGCCGCCAGCCAGCTCAAGCTCGGTCTGTACTTTCACCTAGGCCTTGTCGGCATGCTGCTGACCTTTGCGTGGCAGCACTGGCTAATCCGCGAACGCGAGCCCGGCGCCTGCCTGCGCGCGTTTCTTAACAACCACATCAGCGGCTTGCTGCTGTTTGCTGGCTTAGTCGCCGATTACGCGCTGCGCTAAAACCGCGTAGCGCGTCACCCTCGGCGAAAAATACCGCGCGCTCAATAGCCCGGCGGCTGCTTAGCCCAGTCATAACCTTCGCGAGCTCGCTCAAAGCCCACTTGATACAAAGCGCGCATATAGCGCTGATCGAAATCTTCCTGATGCTCGACGTTAAAGCTGGCAGGAATATAGGCCAGATTAAAATCGAAGCCGTCGCGCTGGGCCGTGAGGAAGATGCGGTACAGATCGCCCACCCCTTGGGTTTGAATCAGTGATGACACCGCGCGCCCGGCAATATCCATCGTGCGCCGCTCGACTTGTGCCCACTGCGGGTCGAGGCGCGCATTGCGGATGACGTACAAGACGCGCTCGCGCTGTACATGGCGGCTTTGGCTGATATTGGCGACCTGCAAACTCGGCGGATAGACGAACACCTGCGACATAGTGCCGCCGTCAACATGCATCTCTTGATAGCGCTGGCCAGCGGCTTCGACATCAATCATCACCGGCGGGAATGCCCCCGGAATGGCCGCTGAGGCCAGCATGATGGAACGGAACAAGTGCAGCGCCTCAGGCGTGCCCGCCGCGGCAATCTTGGTCATGTTCCACAGCACCGCTTGGCGCGCATCCAAATCGGCGGTCGCCACCATCAACAGCCGGCCCTTGGCATATTCCGCAGCGATCGCCTTGAGCATCGCCGCATCCACGGTTTTTTCCAGCTGCGCAAACAGCGGCGCGTTGTCGGCCATCGCATCGCTGGTGATCGCCGCCCAGAGCGATCGCGGCTTAAGAATGTCCGCCGGGGTCACATCGGTATACAGCTGTTTCAGCTGAGCGTCGTAAGCCGGACCCAAAAACGCAAACGGGGCAATCAACGCCCCGGTACTCACCCCAGTCACCAACTTAAACTCGGGGCGAGAGCCATGCGCGCTCCAGCCATTGAGCAAACCGGCGGTAAACGCGCCGTCATCGCCGCCGCCTGAGATGGCTAAAAAATTCGCCGGCGGCAATTGCTGCACACCTTGGGCACGCAGCACCTGGGCTTCACGCTGGAACGACAGCATGGCCTCCTGCTGCAAAGCCTGGTCATCCAGCCCCACGTGATAGCGCACCTGCGCCAAGCCGGGAATCTCTGCCTGCTGGGTTAAATGGGCCGGTACCGCCTGATGCCTTGGCAACTGGCTACACGCCGTTAACCCCCATAACGACAGCAATACTGCACACACGCCTACTTTGTTCATCCGCCACACCCTCGTTGCTTTGCCCTGTATATAGCCCAAGCACATGACATTACAAAACGCCCAGCGCTTGCCCACTTGCTTACTGACGGCGCGAAGCCGCGTGCTTGAGAGCGGGGATAGCCCTGCAGCACTGTCACATAGCTGCAATAATTTGGTTATCTAATGGCCACGCACAACAGCTAACCAACAAGCGGAGCTTGCTATGAACGGCAAATCCATCCTGATCGTTGACGATGAAGCGCCGATCCGTGAAATGATCGCCGTGGCCCTGGAAATGGCCGGTTACGAATGCCTAGAAGCGGAAAACGCCCAGCAGGCGCACAGCTTGGTGGTCGACCGCCAGCCTGATCTGATCTTGCTCGACTGGATGCTGCCCGGCACCACCGGCATTGAACTGGCGCGGCGCTTAAAGCGCGATGAAATCACCGCCGAAGTGCCGATCATCATGCTCACCGCCAAAGGTGAGGAAGACAACAAGATCCAAGGTCTGGAAGTCGGCGCCGACGATTACATCACCAAGCCCTTCTCGCCCCGCGAGCTGGTCGCGCGCTTAAAAGCTGTATTGCGCCGCGCCGCGCCGCTGAATGAAGAAGCGCCGTTGGAAGTGGGCGGCCTGCTGCTCGACCCGGTCAGCCACCGCGTGACCATCGATGGCAGCGCCGCCGAAATGGGCCCCACCGAATACCGCTTGCTGCAATTTTTCATGACCCATCAAGAGCGCGCCTACACCCGCAGCCAGCTGCTCGACCAAGTCTGGGGCGGCAATGTGTACGTTGAGGAGCGCACCGTCGACGTGCATATCCGCCGTCTGCGCAAAGCCTTGGGTGAAAGCTACGAGAATCTCGTGCAGACTGTGCGCGGAACAGGTTACCGATTCTCCACCAAGGCATAAGCACTGTGAACAACCCTTGGCTTTGGGCAGCACTACGCCGCTTGCTGGGCCTGCTGCTGCTCGCGCTATTGGCTGGCGTTATCACTGGCCAATATGCGTGGATGCTCGTGTTAGGTTTAAGTGGCTATTTGGCGTGGATGTTCAGCCAAACCCTGCGCCTAAACAGCTGGCTGGAAAGCCCGATCAGCGATGAACCGCCGCCGGACTCCTTCGGTCTGTGGGGCGAGATCTTCGATCGCATTTATCGCCTGCAACGTCGCGACCAAAAGGTCCGTGGCCGCATGCAGGCGGTGATCGACCGTATTCAGGAATCCACCGCCGCGCTACGCGATGCGGTAATCATGGTCGACAGCGAAGGCACTCTCGATTGGTGGAACCGCGCCGCGGAAACCCTGCTGGGCCTGCGCAGCCCGCAAGACAGCGGCCAGCCGATTGGCAACCTCGTACGCGACCCACGCTTTAAAGACTATTTCGACAAACGCGACTACCGCGAGCCGTTAGAAATCCCCGCGCCGAGCAAGCCGCATCTGCGTTTGCAGTTTCACGTCACCCTGTATGGCCAAGGCGATCGCCTGCTGCTGGTGCGCGACGTCACCCGCATGCACCAGCTGGAGCAAATGCGCAAAGACTTCGTCGCCAACGTCAGTCACGAGCTGCGCACCCCACTGACGGTAATCACCGGCTATCTGGAAACCCTGCTGGACAACAGCGACGACCTCAACCCGCGCTGGAAGCGCGCCCTGCAACAGATGCAACAGCAGGGCGGGCGCATGCAAAACCTGCTCAATGACTTGCTGCTGCTGGCGCGCCTAGAAACCACCGACTACCCCGCCGACAGCCAGCCGGTGGCGGTAGACCTGTTGCTGCTGTCGATTCAGCAAGATGCCATCGCCCTCTCCGGCAGCGCGCACCATAAAATCAGCGTCGACAACAGCACGCGGGGCAAGCTCAAGGGCAGCAGCGCCGAGCTGCGCAGCGCCTTCTCTAATCTGATTTTTAACGCGGTGAAATACACCCCTGCCGAAGGGCAGATCAGCATTCGCTGGTGGCAAGACGAACAAGGCGGCCACCTGAGCGTGAGCGACAGCGGCATCGGCATTGAGCCACAACACTTGCCACGCCTCACCGAACGTTTCTACCGCGTCGACGCCAGCCGCAGCTCCGCCACCGGCGGCACCGGCCTTGGCTTAGCCATCGTCAAACACGTACTGCTGCGCCACAAAGGCCGCTTAGAGATCAGCAGCGTGCCGGGGCAAGGCAGCACCTTTACCTGTCACTTTCCTACTAGTCAGCTGAGCGACAGCAAACAACCGGTGATCTCCTGAGCCGGCGCAGAATTATAAGGCGCCCGCA
Source organism: Atopomonas hussainii (assembly GCF_900109735.1). Taxonomy (GTDB): domain Bacteria; phylum Pseudomonadota; class Gammaproteobacteria; order Pseudomonadales; family Pseudomonadaceae; genus Atopomonas; species Atopomonas hussainii. The sequence goes on along the minus strand of NZ_FOAS01000009.1, from coordinate 75,646 downwards.
GGCGCCTTTTTTATTACCGACAACCGCCTTAGTTCTGGCGGATACCGGCGATCAACCACGGCGCGTTGTCGCCTTCGCGCTCCATACGCCAGGTTTCGCTGAAGGGCTCGCCTTGGTCGAAGCGCGAGGTCTTACTCACGCCAATGAAGGTCAGGCTGGCCACGGTGGTGTCGCCCTGCTGTTGCACGTCATCGAGGTGCGCCTGCAGATTGTCGATGTAGGTGGCTTGGTAGCCTTCGCCAAGGCTGGCGCGCTCATCACGCAGGTAGTCGAACAGCTGCGGGGTGACGAACTCAGCGACTTTGTCCATTTCGTTAGCGTCCCAGTGCTGTTGCAGGCTCATGAAGTGCTCACGGCCAGCGGCCACAAAGCGCGCCTCGTCGAACCAAGCGGGGGCATTGATCGCGCCGCGCTCAGGCGCCGCGCTGCCGCCAAATAGGTTGTCGCTCACCGGCTGACGGGCCATGCCCTGCGGCATGCTTTGCCCAGCGCTGGCCATGCTCGGCGCCTGACGGCGGCTGGCAAATAGCTTGAACAACAAGAAAGCGATACCGGCGAACAGCAAGATATCCATCAGCTGCAGGCCTTCGAAGCCGTCACCAAATAGCATGGCGGCCAGCAGACCACCGGCAGCAATACCCGCCAGCGGGCCTAACCAGCGCGATGCGCCGCTCGCGGCGGCACCACGGCCTGCGGTGGCGGCAGCAGCGCCAGCGGGCGCCGCAGCCGGTGCAGCGGCAGGGCTATCAGCACGGCGCATGGGTTGGCTAGTGGGGGCTTTGCCCCAGCTTTTGCCGCCACCAAAGCGCTTGGCTTCGGCTTCCATGCTTAAGGTCAGGCTCAGGCACAGGGCCAAACCTAAGGACAACAATTTTTGCATCGAGGAACTCTCCGTCGTTGATTGTGTGCATCCTGCCGCAGCCGCTGGCTGCCGCCCAATGCAAAGCGTTAGCAAATGTTTCAGGGCGCCGTGTTAACCGCCAGCACGCAGATTTGCGCTGCACTGGGGTAGTGCCACTGCACGTCGACATCCCACAGGCGCATGCCGTAGCGGCGCGCGGGGTCGGGGGTTTGGTAAGCGGGTTTCGGGTCTTGTGCAAGGCACTGTTCGATCAGCGCCAGCAAGGGCTGGCCAAGTCGCTCGCCTTGTGCCTGCGCCTGCGCGCGTGCCTCGGCCGTCCACTGTACTGGCAATAACGCTGGCGGTGCGCTGGCGATGTGGTTAAACGCGCCGGGCACTTCGTCGGCGTAGGGCACGTAGGGTTTGATATCTAGCACCGGGGTGCCGTCGAGCAAATCCACCCCGGAGAGCCACAAGCAGCCGGGCTCGACTTTGTCTAAACGCACCACCGATTGCCCCAGCGGATTAGGCCGGTGGGTGGCGCGGCTGGCAAATACGCCAAGCTTTTGGTTGCCACCCAAACGCGGCGGGCGCACGCGAATATGCGCAGGGCCCGAGGGGCATTGGTGAAACACGAACAGCAGCCACACATGACTGACTTGCTCCAGCCCCGCCACGGCCTCGGGCGCGTCATACGGTGGGGTGAGGATTAGCTGCGCGCGGGCATCGGGCGCTAGCTGTGGCTGGCGCGGGATGCCGAACTTCTCGGCAAAGCACGAACGCACATAACCCACGGGGCTTAAGGTGTACACCTCGCTCATCCCCAGCTCACCCCGGCGTAACGCCCCGGCTTATGGTTGATCGCCGGCACTAAATTGAGCGCTACGGCACCGAGAATCGACAGCAGCACTTGCTGCCAATCCACCACGAATAGCGCCGACAGCACGATCAAGCAATCCACGCCCATCTGCACTTTGCCGGCACTCCAGCCGAAGCGGTCTTGCAGGTACAGCACGAGAATGTTCAAACCGCCAAGGCTGGCCTTATGGCGGAACAACAAGAGCATGCCCAAGCCAATCAACAGGCCGCCGATTACCGCCGCGTAGATCGGATTCAGGCTATTAATGCTCAGCACGTGCGGCATTAGTTCAGTGAACAGCGACAGCAAGCTCACTGCCGCGAAGGTTTTCAGGGTGAAACCCCAGCCCATGCGCCGCCATGCCAAGTAATAAAACGGCAGATTAATAACGAAGAAGGCGGTGCCGAAATTTACCGGCGCGGCGTACTGAATCAAGAAGGCGATGCCCGAGGTGCCGCCGGTGAGTAGCCCGGCGGTTAAGTACAAATGCACGCCGAGGGCGACCACTAAGGTGCCAATCAACAGGGCTTGGGCATCGTCGAACCAGCTATGACGCATTGAGGCTCCTACCTGACCGGGCGCAGAACAAAACTACCCTGCCCACAGCTTTTACGCGCCGCGCGCTGCACTTCTGCCGAGCAGGCGCGGTAGTCGTTGGCGCTGCGGTCAAAACACACGCGCAGCTCTTTTAAGAAGCGCCCGCCGCCGGAGCAAAAGCTCGCCACGGCCTCGCTGGGCATGTCGGGATTGCCCTGGGTAAACGCGGCAGTTAACTCCGCAGCCGTTAACCGTTGCGCTTGCTGCGGTTGTTGAAACGCCGAGGGAATTTGCACGCGCTGCTTGAGCTGCTGCGACAGACTCAGATAACCCTCAGGCGATAGCCCCGAGCAGGTGCCGTGCTTGCGCCACTCATGCACAAACAGGCGGTCGTTGGGGTACAGGCCGGCGTATTGGCGCATCAGCGCTTTGTCCATCCAGTCGCCTTTGCAGTTACTCGGCCAGCCACGCTCGTGCTGCGGCCACAGGCCGTGCAAGACAAAGCCGTAGGGGCGACCGCACTGCTGCGCATCACGCTGCGCATTGGCGGCGCAGTAGTCCGGCGACCACGACAGCGCCAACAGGTAATAGTCGAAATCCGCCGCGCTACTGCCCGGCCCAGCCGCTTGCTCGCGACTATCGCAGCCCAGCAGCAAGAACAGTAACGGTACAGCCCAGCAGATCTTCATGGCGCGGCCTCCCGCCAGTGCGGCGCTAAAAGCTGCTCGAACGAATCGGCCAAAATCGCATACTCATCGGCACAGCCTTCGCGCCGCGCTTCGGGCAACTCTTCGCCCGCCCATGCGTAACGCTCGGCATCGGCGCCATAGGCCCAGCACAGCATGTTGAACGCACGCTGCGCATTGAGTGCGTGCGGATCGGCTAAGGCCTCATCGCTCAATTCATCTTCTTCGCTGTAGCCATCGAGCACGCTTTGCAGCGCCAGCTCGCCGTCTTCATCGGCAAACATGAAGTACGCGGCCAGTTGGTCGGCAACATCTTCTTCCCGACCCAACGCCGGCAGTTCCAGCAAGTCGATCAACGCATGCCCCAGCTCGTGCAGATAGCTGTAGTCGAACCACTGCTGGATCAGCGCGGGGATTTCCTCTGCCTCGACGTCGCCCTCTGCCAGCCATTGGGCATAGCGGGCTTCGCTGTCTTGTACGTCTTCGTAACAAAGGGTGATCTGCGCGCGCTGCTCGTCACGGCTGTAATAGGCGTTGGCTTCGTCGCACTGGGCAAACGCCAGCCACAAGGGTTGCGGCAGGTGCAGGTCGGCAACGCTCGGCTGGTAGCGTTCTAACCACTGCTCGTGTTGCACGCGCTCAGCGATGCGCTGCAAGGCCGGCTCCGTGGCCGGCTGGTAGCTCAGCTGCAGGCTTGCGGCCGCTGCCAGAGCGCCCCAGCCAAGCAGCAGCGCCAGAACGACCGCGCGCATGTTTAGGCCTTAATCAGCGCCTGCACGGCGGCGATGGTACTGTCGAGCTGCGCACGGTCGGCGCAGCGCAGGTTGGCGTGGCCAACTTTGCGCCCGGCTTTGAACGCCTTGCCGTAGTGGTGCAGGTGGCAGCCGTCGATGGCGGTCACCGCGCTAACATCCGGCACTTCGCCGATGAAGTTCAGCATCGCCGCCTCGCCCACGGTGGCGGTGGAACCCAACGGCAAGCCGGCGATGGCGCGCAGGTGGTTTTCGAACTGGCTGCACTCGGCGCCTTCGATGGTCCAGTGTCCGGAGTTATGCACACGCGGGGCAATCTCGTTGGCCTTTAAGCCGCCATCGACCTCGAAGAACTCAAACGCCAGCACGCCAACATAGTTGAGCTTATCCAGCACGCGCCCAGCGTAGTCTTCGGCCAGTGCTTGCAGCGGGTGCTGCTTGCTGGCGATGGACAGCTTGAGAATGCCGCCCTCGTGGGTGTTGTGCACCAACGGGTAGCAACGGGTTTCCCCATCGCGACCGCGCACGGCAATCAACGAGACTTCGCCGCTAAACGGCACGAAGCCTTCCAGAATGCATGGCACGCTGCCCAGCTCGGCAAACGCACCAGCTACATCGGCGGCTTCGCGCAGCACCTTCTGGCCCTTGCCGTCGTAACCTAAGGTGCGGGTTTTCATCACCGCTGGCAGGCCAATGCTGGCCACGGCGGCATCTAAATCGGCTTGCGATTGGATATCGGCAAACGCCGGGGTGGGAATGCCCAAGTCTTTAAACATGGACTTCTCAAACCAACGGTCGCGGGCCACGCGCAGCGCCTCGGCACAGGGATAGACCGGCACGAACTGAGAAAGAAACGCCACGGTTTCCGCCGGCACGCTTTCAAACTCGAAGGTCACCAGATCGACTTCGTCAGCCAGCTGGCGCAGGTGATCCTGATCGCTGTAATCGGCGCGGATATGCTCGCCCACCACTTGCGCGCAGGCATCTGGCGCGGGGTCGAGAAACGCAAACTGCATGCCCAGCGGATACCCCGCCATGGCCATCATACGGCCCAGCTGGCCGCCACCGATTACACCAATCTTCATGCTTAAACCTCGTTGTTTCAGGCGTCGCGGGGGTCCGGATTATCCAGCACGGTTTGCGTCTGGTTATCGCGGAAGTCCTTCAGTGCGGCGTGGTATTCCGGGTACTTGTTGCCCAGAATGCTCGCCGCCAACAGTGCCGCGTTGATCGCCCCGGCTTTACCGATGGCCAAGGTGGCTACCGGCACACCGGCAGGCATCTGCACGATGGACAACAGCGAATCGACACCGGACAAAATCGACGACTGCACCGGCACGCCAAGCACCGGCAGGTGCGTTTTCGCCGCACACATACCCGGCAAATGCGCTGCGCCACCGGCGCCGGCGATGATTACCTCGATGCCGCGACCTTCCGCCTGTTCGGCGTACTGAAACAGCAGATCGGGGGTGCGGTGGGCAGAAACCACCTGCACTTCATTAGGAATGCCGAGCTTGTCGAGCATTTCGACAGTGTGGCTGAGGGTGGACCAGTCGGACTTGGAGCCCATGATCACGCCAACCCGTGCAGTCATTACGTAGGCCTCTTGCTGGGCGCCCGCGGGGCGCTAGAAAGTCAACAAGCCACGGCGTCACCGGAAATCAATCGCGTGCTTCCGGCCGTTCGTGGCTTGCCCGGCGCGCGGCGGCCGCCACGCGTTAAGCGGCGATTATACCCACAAACGGCGTACAGGGCAGTGCCGACGGACGCCTGCCCGTGCAATCCATCTGCGGCCACAATAAAACGGCCCCGCGCAGCAAGCTGACGCGGGGCCGTTTTTTACCTTGCGGCGTCGTGCTTACTGACGCACGCCCTCAACCGACAGAATCAGCTGCACTTCTTGCGAAGCGGGGCCTAAGTCCATGGCGATGTCGAAGTCTTTCAGCTTTAACGTGGTGGTGCCTTCGAAACCGGCACGATAGCCGCCCCACGGGTCTTGGCCCATGCCGGTCAACGCTGCTTTGATCACCACCGGCTTGGTCACGCCGTTCAAGGTCAGGTCGCCGCTGATGTCGGCGGTTTTCTCGCCGGTCATCGCCACGCCAGTCGACACAAAGCTGGCCTGCGGGTGCTTGTCCACATTCAGGAAGTCGCCACTGCGCAGGTGCTTGTCGCGTTCGGCATGGTTGGAGTCGACGCTGGCGGTGTTGATGGTGACCTGCACTTTGCTGGCTTCTGGCGCCGCTTCGTCGTAACTGAAGGTGCCATCGAAGTCGTTAAACGTGCCGTATAGCCAGCTGTAGCCTAGGTGGCTGATCTTGAAGTTGATAAAGGCGTGCTGGCCTTTTTTGTCGATCACGTAGTCGGCGGCCAGCGCCTGCGGGACGATCACCGCGGCGCTCAGCGCCAAAGCAGCAAAGGTTTTCTTCAACATGGAGGGTTCTCCTTCGGGGTTGTTATTGGCCACGTCCGCCGAGCATGCGGCGCAGCGTGGCATCACGATCAATCACATGGTGTTTTACCGCGGCCAGCGCATGCACACTGACCAGAGCGATCAAGCCCCAGGCCAGTACTTCGTGCAGCCAACCAGCAATATCTTCTTGTTGCGGCAAACCGCTGAGCAGCGCAGGCACCGTGAACAGGCCAAAGACCTCAATGCCGCGACCATCGGCCGTGCTGATCAGATAGCCGCTGATCATCAGCGCAAACAGCAGCACATACAGGGCGATATGCCCACCTTTAGCCGCCAATTTGACCAGTGCCGAATGGCTGGCCAACGGCTGCGGCTGCGGGGTGAACAGGCGCCACGCCAAGCGCAGCAGCATCACAGCGAACAAACACAGGCCCACGCTTTTGTGCAGCTCGGGGGCGTCTTTACGCCACGGGTCGTAATAACCCAGATCCATCATCCACAGGCCCCAAGCAAACATGCCGATCACCACCACGGCCACCAACCAGTGCAAGGTGATGCTCAACCAGCCATAACGGTCTGCGGTGTTTTTCAGTGCCATCGTCTTTCCTCATTTAACGAGACTGAGCATAGCCCTTACAAAACTGATTAAAAGCGCAAAAATAACGTCAAAAGCATCAGCTTTTTAGATGCATCGCGATTTACTGGACTGCCTGTGTGACGCCAAGGCCGGCGTAAAGTTGCACAGCCGGGACTAAGAACGACGCCCAAAGGCCTGCTACGCTGTCTGAGCTTCAGCCTGTCACTAACCGATGATCGAGACGCCCTTGCGCCCAAGCCTGCTTAATCGCCTCACTTACGCCGTGTGTTTTGTGGCGTACCTCGTCAGTGCCGCCGCACACGCACAAACCGTGCGGATGGGCTTTGCTGATGACATTCCGCCTTTGTCGATGCGCGAAGATGGCGCGCTCAAGGGCTTGATTCCTGAGTTAGCGCAATGGCTGGTTGAGCACAGCGGCGACTTCACCTTTTATGGCGAAGGCCTGCCTTGGCCGCGAGCACAGCAGAAAGTTGAGCAGGGCGAACTGGATGCGTTTTTGACCTATCCATCGGCGGAGCGACAGCGCTATGCGCTCTTTAGCGCAAGCCCGGTGTATCTGTTGGATTCGTCCTACCTGATCTATAGCCGGCACAACCCGCAGCGGGCGCGCTTGGAGCAGGCGCAATCGCTGGCGGATCTGGCCGGCATGACCTTAGTGGCTCAGCGCGGCACGGGATATATCGACGACAATATTCCAAACAGCATCCAGCGTTTGCTCAGCACGCACTTAGATGGTGTATATCACTTGTTATTTCGTCGTGGGCATGGCGACTTCACCCTCGCGCCACCCGAGCAAGCACTCTATTCGGCGCAGCAATTGGGTTACCGCGAAGCCTTGTTATACCGCTCGGTCGATTTCATCCCCAATGCGCGCATTCCGCTGCACTTGGGCATCTCCCGGCAACAGCCGCAAGCCGCGCAGTGGCTGGCGGCGCTGGAGCGAACCCTGAACAGCGCGGCCTTTCGCCAAGCGCGCGAGGCCATCACCGCCCGCTACCGACAAACCGCACCGTAAAGTGTTCTACAGTTAAAGCGTAATAACCTGTTGGGGGCTGCTTAGCCATGCGCATCTTATGGACAGTACTACTCGCTCTTTACCTGCTGCCCGCGCAAGCTGAAGTGCTGAAGTTTGCCTTTGCCGCCAATGAGCCGCCGATTAGCACCCAGGCCGGCGGGGTGGCGAGCGGCTTGATTCCCGAATTGGCTGAGCTGGTGGTGCGCTTAACCCCAGAGCTGCAATACCAAGGCACCGTTTTGCCTTGGGCGCGCGCACAATATGATGTTGAGCGCGGCAAGTTAGATGCTCTGCTCACCTACCCCTCGGATAGCCGTAAAGCCTATGCGCTGTTCACCGCCACGCCGGCGTATCACTTAGATTTCGGCTACCTGATTTTTCACAAAGACCACCCCAAGCGGGCACAGCTGGAAGCGGCGAAAAGCTTCGCCGACCTCGAAAGCTTTATCTTTGTTGCTCAGCAGGGCGCCGAGTTCGAAGAGCAAAATGTGCCCGCGTCGATCAACCGTCTGTATGCCAATCAGCTCGACGGAGTGATGCACCTGCTGCTCAAACGCCGCGATGGCGACTTTGCCATCATGCAGCCGGAGCAAGCGGTGTATCTGGCCAAAGGCTTCGGCTATGCCCGCGACCTGGCCATGCAGTCGGTGGATTTTATCCCCGACGCGAAAATCCCTTTTCATGTCGGTATTCGTCGCAGCCATCCACAGGCTGCCGTGCTGATTGAGCGCATTGAGCAAACCCTGCACAGCCAAGCTTTTCAGCGCGAGCGTGAGGCATTGCTGCAGCGTTATCGCTGAGCTGCCTAGCCCTGAGTTGCCTACCTCTGGGCTTGTCTAGCGCTGAGCCGACAGCAACTGCTGGGCCACCCGCTGGCCACTGCGCAGGGCGCCTTCTAGAGTGCCAGGGAACAGTTTATCGGTGTGCTCACCGGCGAAATACATCCGGCCCATGGGCTTTTCCCACAAGCCCCAGTAGCGGCTCATCTCACCCGGCCCGTAAGCCAGCCACGCACCGCCCGCCAGCGGATCTTTACCCGGACGAGTCACTTCGTAGCCTTTAAACGCCGCACGCGCGCCGGGGTAGCGTTTATCCAGCTTGAACAACACCTGATCGACCACTTGGCGGTCGCCCAAGGTTTGCAGCAGACGTGCGTTGTCGCCGGCCAAAGTGACCATCAAGTTCGCCCCGCCCTTCAGCGCCGGCTCCAGCCAGATCACCCCAAGGCCTTCGTCGCTGTAGATCTCGCCAGACAAACGCGTTTGCCCCCATACCGGCTTTTTAAACTTGAGCAGCATGCTGTCGCGCCAGCCGTAGTTGATGTCTTTAATCGCCGCGCTGCGCAGCGGGTCGAGGCTCGGGCTAAGGCTGATCTTGCCCAGCGCCGGCAGCGGCACGCTAAGCACCACGTAATCGGCGCGGTATTCGTGTTTGCCGGCTTGCACCACTACGTGCTCGCCTTGCTGCTGCACGCGCGACACCCACTGACCGGTCTTGATCTGCCTCACGCGCTTGGCAAAGGCTTGCGCCAACACACCCGAGCCGCCGTTTAGGCGCGCGGCGCGGCGTTCGCTCTCGCCAATCTGCTGATACACGCTGTACTGCTGCAGCAAATACAGCAGCGAAATGCGGCTGGGCTCGTCAAAGCGCGAGCGCAGCATTTGGTTAACTAGGGCGCGCGCAGTAGGCGGCAAACCTTGGCCATCCAGCCAGCGCGCCACGGTGGTTTGGTCGAGGGTGAGTAAATCGCGGTCAGGCGCTGGGTTACTCGGGTCGGTGATTTTCTGCGCCAGCGTTGCTAATTCAGCACGCACCTTGTCGATGGCTTGCGCATCGCGCGGCAGCTGTTTGGCCAGCTCACTTTCGGTGAGGTATTGGCCATTGACCAAAAACGCTGGGCGCTGCACTTCGCCGGGCGCCTTGTGGGTGCTCAATTTGAACAGGTCGATGTAGTTATGCAGCACTGGCATGGCGCTTTTCGAGCCAATCCACTCGCCGCTTTGCGGGCCGCTGCGGCCCCCCACTTCGTCTCGCGCTTCAAGCACGGTGACCTGCCAACCGGCCTTTTCCAGCTCGTAAGCGCTAGACAGCCCCGCCAAACCGGCGCCGACCACAATCGCGCTAGGTTTATTAGCGGCCTGCGCCATCGGCACAGCTAAGCATGCCGCGACTAACCAACCCCAAGATGCCCGCACCATCACCGCTCCCCCGTTTTACTGTGCTCAGCATACTGCAGCCGTGCGACCTTAGCAGCCGCAGGTTTCACAGTCTGATCAATGGCTTAGGCTGGCCAGCACAGCGCCGATTGCATAGGCTGTGAAGCACATGCACCGATGGAGCCCCCCCATGAGCCTGAACGACCAGTGGATGCAGCGCGACCTCGCCGTGCTCTGGCACCCCTGCACGCAGATGAAAGATCACGAGACCCTGCCCGTGATCCCCATCAAGCGCGGCGACGGCGTGTGGCTGGAGGACTTCGACGGCAAGCGCTATCTGGATGCCGTGAGCTCGTGGTGGGTGAATGCCTTTGGCCACGCCAACCCGCGCATTAACCAGCGCATCAAAGACCAGCTCGACCAGCTGGAACACGTGATCTTGGCTGGCTTTGGCCATCAGCCGGTGATTGAACTGTCCGAGCGCTTGGTAGAAATCACCCCGCCGGGGCTGAACCGGGTGTTCTACGCCGATAACGGCTCGTCGTGCATCGAAGTGGCGCTGAAGATGAGCTACCACTTCTGGCGCAACAGCGGCAAAGCCGAGAAAAAACGCTTTATCACCTTAAGCAACAGCTACCACGGCGAAACCGTGGCGGCCATGTCGGTGGGTGATGTGGCGCTGTTTACCGACACCTACAAACCGCTGCTAATGGACACCATCAAGGTGCCCAGCCCCGACTGCTACCTGCGCCCCGAGGGCGTGAGCTGGGCCGAGCATTCGCGCACTATGTTTGCGCACATGGAACAAGCGCTGGCCGAGTATCACCACGAAGTGGCCGCAGTGATCGTCGAACCACTGCTGCAAGGCGCGTGCGGCATGCGCATGTACGACCCGATCTACCTCACCCTGCTGCGCCAAGCCTGCGACCGCTACGGCGTGCACCTGATTGCCGACGAAATCGCCGTCGGCTTTGGCCGCACCGGCACTATGTTCGCCTGCGAGCAAGCGGGCATCACGCCAGACTTTATGTGTTTATCCAAGGCACTAACCGGCGGCTACTTACCGCTGGCCGCCTGCCTGACTACCGATACTGTGTACCAAGCGTTTTACGACGAATACGACACCCTGCGCGGCTTTTTGCATTCGCACAGCTACACCGGCAACCCGCTGGCCTGCGCCGCGGCGTTGGCCACGCTGGACATCTTCCGCGACGATGACGTGATCAACGCCAACAAAAAGCTCGCCGCGCGCATGGCCAGCAGCACCGCGCACCTCAAAGACCACCCGCACATCAGCGAAGTACGCCAAATGGGCATGGCCATCGCCATGGAAATGGTCCAGGACAAAGCCAGCAAGACCGCCTTCCCGTGGCAAGAACGCCGCGGCCTCGCCGTCTACCAGCACGCCCTCAGCCGTGGCGCCCTGCTGCGCCCGCTGGGCAACGTGGTGTACTTCCTGCCGCCGTATGTGATCAGCGAAGAGCAAATCGACTTCTTGGCCGAAGTGGCCACCGAGGGCATCGACAAGGCTACTTCACAGAAAGTTAGCGTGAGTGTGGATGCGGATCTCTACCCCGATTTCACTCATCCCGGTTGAGGAAGCACTGCTTTAATGGCTGCACAGCCCCATCACCGCGTTGTGCGGTGCTCACAAGCTCGTCTACCAAACGGTGTGTCTCGCTTGCTGCGCGCCGTACGCCTTGTGCTGGGGCTGTTCGCCGATTAAATCAGCGCCTCCTAGATCCAAAGCGCTTTCAACGGCGGTTACCTAGTCTAAAAGGCACAGGTAAACTGCCCACCCCACACCGCGAGCCTGCATCATGCGTTTGTCCCGTTTTTATATTGCCCAAGCCCTACACCTCGGCGAGCAAACGCTGCCGGAAGCCACGGCGCACTACATGGCTAAAGTGTTGCGCTTAAAAACGGGCGATGCGGTGCAGTTGTTTGACGGCAGCGGGCAGGAGTTTCGCGGTGTGCTCAGCGAGGTGAGCAAGAAGGCCGTGCAGGCCGACCTTAACGAGCAGTTCACCGGCCAGCCGGACTCACCGTTGCACGTGCACTTGGGCCAAGTACTGTCGCGCGGCGAGCGCATGGATTGGGCGATCCAGAAGGCCACTGAGCTGGGCGTCAATCGCATCACCCCGCTGTTTAGCGAACGCTGTGAAGTACGCCTCTCGGACGAGCGCCAAGACAAACGCCTGCAACACTGGCAGCAAGTGGCAATCAGCGCCTGCGAGCAATGCGGCCGCTCCAGCGTGCCAGAAATCCTCGCTCCGCAAGCACTGGCCGACTGGCAAGCCGAACGCGACGAAGACCTGCGTTTAGTGCTGCACCCCGAGCACGCCCAGCCGATTGCTAGCCTCGCTAAGCCGCAGCGTTTGGCCTTACTGATCGGCCCTGAAGGCGGCCTCACCGACGCCGAAGTGAACGCTGCCTGCGCCGCTGGCTTCACCCAAGCCTGTTTCGGCCCACGCGTGCTTCGCACCGAAACCGCGCCGATTGTCGCCCTCAGCTTGGCGCAGCAACTGTGGGGTGATTTTTAAAACACCATCAAGGTCACCGCACGACTACTTTGCTACTCTGGCGCAAAAAACACAGGTCACCCCATGCTTAAGCACCTTGCCATCTCGCTGCTCTGCACCTGCCTTAGCGCTACCGCGTTCGCCGTGGAAGAACCGCCAGCCGACCGCAGCGAGCCGATCTACCTCATCGGCCAACTCAAACTCGATGGCAGCAATATGAGCTACAGCATCTTCCTCCACGAAGACGCCGTGACCAGCTTGGATCAGTGCAACGCCGCTTGGCAGTCTGGCCAACAAGGCGACTGGCCGCATTACTTCCACGTCTTTCGCCGCGACCTGATTCAAGGCTTTTCCGCCCACATCCAATACCGCTGCGCCACCAGCACGCAAAGCATTAGCAGCTGGGAAGAGCGGCGCGACTACCGAAAATCCTACCTCGTGCACATCGACCGCCAGCGCCTCACGCTCAAGCCCTACAACAGCTTCGCCGCCTGCAGCCGCGATTTCGGTTACTTAAGCAGCGCCGATCAAGCCAATCGGTTTTGCACTAAAAGCAGCCAAGAACTGCGCTAACTCACACAAAACCAAAGGCCCAACCAAGGTATGGCGCGAGGCTGATTTTGTATATTTAGCTATAAGCATATAGCCAAACAGAGCTCTTATTGCTAAAACCCTGCAAGAATCCACTTTCAAGCAAGGGACTGCATGAACCGTCACGCTCTGCGTCTGGCGCTGCCTATTCTCGCCACCGCCACATTTGCCCTTTCCACGCCAAGTTATGCTGCGCAATGGAATACCGCCCGCGTTCAAGCATTAACCGGGGACTACAACGGCGATGGTCAGCCCGACATCTACTTAAAGCCACGTGACGGTTTTGCCCTGATCGGCCTTGAGTTACCCGCAGCAATTCCTCTCAAAGCACCCTTTCCGCCAGTGGTGCTACTAAAGAATGGCGCGGGCTACAGCCATCTCTACAACCCACCATTAAGCGAGCTCAACAAGGTCAACTGGCAGCCATTGGCGTATCAGTTGCAGACTGGCGATGTGAATGGCGATGGTTTGGCCGACCTAATCATGCAGCCACAGCAAGCAGGCAGTGATTTACTCATTGTCAGTGGCAACCCACAAAGCCAAGGACTGCTTGCAACACAAAGCGCGCAGGGGCTAGGCATAGAGCTGGCTGCCAGCAATGGCGTGACCGTCACACAAGGTGACTGGAACGCCGACGGCAAACTCGACCTGCGCATCAAGCATCCAACACAAGGGCAAAAAAGCTTTTCCCTAATCAATGGCGAGCTTGTCGCGCAGTCTGATACTCCGACGACGCCCAGCAATCCATCTACACCAGGCCAGCTTGACGACAGCCCACAAAGTTTTTCGGCGCTAAACCTTGCCTTGCCTGCCGCCGGGGTTTCTGCCAGCGGCGATGCGCAATACGGCTACCCAGTGTCTTTGCCAGAGGGCATTAACGGCCTCACACCGCAACTAAGCATTAACTATATTGGCAACAACGAGCCGAGCCTCGTCGGACGCGCTTGGGCTCTAGGCGGTATTTCAGCTATCTACCGCTGCGCAAAAACCATCGCTCAAGATGGGGCCTATGCTCCGATTGCCCTAGCAAGCTCGGATCGTCTATGCCTCGATGGCATGCGCCTACAACTGGCAAGCGGCCAATATTTGCAGCCAGGAAGCGTTTATTACACCGAGCTAGACAGCTTTAGCCGCATCACCCAAAAAGGCACAGCCAACAATCCAATCTTTGAGGTTAAAACCCAAAGCGGCCAAATCATTGAGTACGGCGGCGCAACCGCCAGTATTCGCAGTCAAGGCAAAGTTACGGAATACCTTTGGGCCATCAATACAGCCAGTGATCGCTTTGGCAATAACATTAACTATAGCTACGAAGAATCGGCCAGCAGCTTAGTACCCAGCGAAATCCGCTATGCCGACATCGAAGTCAAATTCACCTATGCCGATGGCACCGAAAAGCTTCCAAAATACTTTGGCGGTGGCTTTAGCGAGTCAACCAAACTATTAAAAACCATTGACGTTAATGCTGGCTCACAACGTCTTTCCAATGTGACACTGGGCTACGGCGCATCCACCCTTAATAGTCAACAGCATGTACTAAAGCATATTCAATCATGCGCGTGGAGCAACGGCGAAAAATCCTGCATAGCGCCTGCGACGTTTGATTACTCAGATGCAAGCACCCAGCTGCAGTCGGCCAAGCCATTTACAGATACTTTGGGTGGCATGACCCGAAAAATGGCCAACCCCAGCATGTTTTCGCTGGACTGGAATGGCGACGGCATCGACGACATGTTTACCACCACGATGGAGGTAGGCTCTCAAGGCCAAATAGGCAACTACATCCATACCGTAAACATATTCAAAAAAGACGGTAGCTATACGCAAAAGACAATATACAAAGAGCCACTACTGACCTTTTCCGCAGACAAAGCCGACTTCGATGGCGATGGCAAAGACGAAGTTTACTTTCTAAAGTTAATTAGCCAAAGCAACGTTGGCTCAACACAGTACTGGACCATGCAATGGCTGATGGCTAGCGAAGCTGGCATAAAGCCAATTACGGGCCAATGGCAAGCTCCCGCCTTGAGCATGATGGCCAGTTATACTATCAGCAATGCTAACGGCTTATTTCTAAAAGGCACGTCAACAGATATCAACAATGACGGCCGGACTGACTTGATCCTGCCGTTTAATGGGCAATGGACTGCCTTTATTAGCACCAGCACCGCAGGGGCATTTAATTTCACAAACAAGCCGGCACTATCAGGCTTTACCACTCAAGAATACCCATGGATTGGCACGCTCGGAAGCGATCCTGCAGGCGGCGCACAAATAACTACTAACAAGGCAAGCCAACTGCATGCAGCTGTTATTCGAGATAACACCACAACCACCCCAAGCGCTTTAATTAACTTAGGAGTTACACTTAACCGCAGCGCAGGGGCAGACCTAAACGGCGATGGCTTGCAGGACTTCATTGTGCCTGACGCCAGCAATAAAGTTACCGTCATGCTTAACACGGGTGGCGCACTATCAGCCAATCTGTTCAAAAAAGTGCCCACCAGCTTTGACGCCTCAGAGGTGTTGCCCACCTTTAAGTATCGCTCATCAGAAGGTGACTACCCAGCCAAGGCAGCGGACTTAAACGGTGACGGACGACAAGAAATCATTTACACAGCCAAAGACAGTCGCTACTTAAGGCTGAGTTTCAATAACGAACAGCTTACAGCCGCCCCGCTTGGCATCAGCACAAGCCGCATGTTCGTCAATGACTTCTCTAAACTCAGCGCCAGCTGCCAAACGCAAATAAACCAGTTTAATAGTTTTATATCTCAAATAACCGATCCAGCCGCAAAAGCTGCATTCAGAAGCATGCTAGATCTCATATATGCAGGAACCTGTGCCTATAACCCCGACGGGATGCATGGTGACCCTGCGATGTATTACATCGGCAACTTCACCGGCAGTGGAGCAGACAGCATTATTGTTGGCACGCCTGTTTTTACGACGCTCAATGCAGCAACAACATATTACTCCGGCGACAAATGGCACCTTTACACCCAGTCGCGCGAATTCCCTGAACTACTCAGCAAGGTCGATAACGGCGCTGGCAACGTGGTTTCTTATGAGTACACCACCCTCCACGACACCAGTGTGGCAACGGCAGCTAATGACGCGGTATACCCTGATGTCGCCTATCGCGCGCCTAAGCCGGTGGTTAAGCAACTGCTCAGCAGTGACGGCGTAGGCGGCACGCGCACCCAAAGCTATCGCTATCAAGGCGCTAAGCTCAATCGCCAAGGACGCGGCTTCTTGGGCTTCGCCAGTATCGAAGTACAGGATCAGGCCCGTGAGAGCCGGGTTGTGCGGCAGCTGCGCCAAGATTTCCCATATATCGGCGCGCTCAAGCAAGAAGAGCAATACCTGGCCGACAAACTCAACCTACGGGTCACCAATACCTGGGCCGACAAGCAACGCGTGGCTGGCAAGGTGTTTTTCCCCTATCTGGCCAATGCCGTTAACGAGCAATTTGAAGCGGGCGTAGCTGTTGCCGCACAGAGTACCGCTTATGAATACGATGCTGATTACGGCACGCTCACCAGCACCATCGAGAAAACCGCTGCCACAGCAGCAGGGCTGGGCAGTCCGCAACGCACAGTAACCGTAACCCGGCAGTACCAAAACGACAGCGCCGATTGGTTGATTGGCTTCTTACGCCAAGAAACCCATACCAGCAGCGCCAACGGCGTCGCCCGGACTCGCACGCATACCTACCAAGCCAAACCGGGCACCCTCGCGGTGGCAAGCCAGACCCAATATCTGGGCGATGCAGACAACGCGTTACAAACCAGTTTTACCTACGATGGCCAAGGCCGCCTAACCAGCAGCACGCAGAGTGCAGCCGGCCTGCCCGCTCGCACCACCACCCTGAGCGACTACCAAGGCCCTTGGCCGCAAACGGTTAAGAACCCGCTCAACCATACCCTGCGCAAAACCTACGATCGTGCCACCGGGCAAGTGCTTACCAGCACCGATGCCAACGACCTGACTACCACCAACCGTTACGATGCCTTTGGCCGGGTGCTCAGCACCCTCAACCCCGACGGCAGCCTGCACACCACGGCCTACAAAATCTGTGGGCAAGGCGCAGTGGTTTGCCCTGCGCGGGCCAAGTTGGCCGTACAGCAACGCACCACCAACAGCAATGGTGACCAACAGGGCGCGCCGGAACAGTGGCAGTACCTCGACCAGCTAGGCCGCACCCTGCAGACCCGCCATCAGAGTTTTGACGGCAACTGGGTCAAAGTGGATCAAACCTACGACGCCCTAGGCCGTATTACCCACACCACCGAGCCCTATGTTCAAACGTCCACGCCGCTGGTGACTGTTTGGGATAACCAAGACCGTCCACGTCAGCGCCAGCTACCCGGCGGCGCCACATTAAGTTTCGACTATGGTGCCAACAGCACCGGCGGCACTTGGCGGCAATACAGCCTGAGCTACGAAGAAAACGGGCGCAAAACCCGCGTAGAGCGTCGCGAAAACAACGCCCTCGGCCAGTTGGTGCTCAGCGTGAATGCTGCCGGCAGCGCCGAAGCCAACCAAACCCGCTACCAATACGATGCTGACGGCAACCTAGCCCGTGTCGAAATCAACGCTGATCCACGCACCCAAGTGCAGATGAGCTACGACCTAGCCGGCAACCGCATCACCCTCAGCGACCCCAACAGCGGCCTGCAGCGTTACCACTACAACGCCTTTGGTGAATTGCGCGAAACCGTAGCCAGCGATGGCAGCAAAATCGTCAACCAATATGACCCGCTCAGCCGCCTCACCACGCGGGAAGACCTAGCCGGTGATGGCAGCGTGCAAGACGCCTCCACGTGGCAGTACGACCAAGCCGCCAATGGCATCGGCCTGCTCTCGGCCATGGGTAAGCACAACCAAAGCTTCTTGCAGGTCTATAGCTATGACCAGCTCAGCCGTCTGCAGATGCGCCAAACCAGCATCCGCGCCAATGACCAAGTGCTCACCTACAACGATGGGCAGGTATACGATGGTTTTAGCCGGCCCAGCACGGTACAAGACGCCAGTGGCTTCCGTTACACCATGCACTACAACGGCTACGGCTATCTCGCAGGCGAGAGCAACCACGCCGACAGCAAACCCTTGCGACAAATCCTCGCGCAAAACGCGCGCGGGCAAGCCACCCGTATTGCCTACGGCAACGGCATCGTTAGCGAAAAAACCTACGACGACGACACCGGCTGGCTGAAACAAATCATCAGCGGCACCCAAGCCGGCCCGGTACAACACCTCAGCTATCAATACGGCCAAAATGGCGTACTGCTCAGCCGTAGCGATGCCCGTGGCTTAACGGAAAGCTTCAACTACGACCTGCTGCAGCGCCTCACCAGCAGCACCCGCGTATTGGGCAGTGAAACCCTGAGCGACACCTACCGCTACGACAACCTCGGCAACCTGCTGCAAAACCCGCAGTTCACCCAGCTGGATTACGGCCAGTACGACGCCACCGGGCAAAGCCACTGTGCGGCGCAAGGCGCCCAAACACCGCCTGGGCCGCATGCCGTACTGAAAAGCACGGCGGGTTACTACTGCTACGACAGCCGTGGCAACCAAATCACCGCGCCAAACCGGCAAGTTAGCTACAGCCTGTACGACAAGCCGCTGCGCATTACCCACAACGGCCAGCACAGCGACTTTCAGTACGACCCCGAGCGCCGCCGCTTCCTGCAGGTCAGCCCGCAGCGCATCACCGTGTACTTGGACGAAGGCCGCTTCGAAGAGATTCTCGACAACGGCAAACGCTGGCAAAACAGCTATATCGACGGTTACCTGCAAGTGCAGCGTGACCCGGGCAGTAACCAGTTGCGCCTCAACTACCAGCTGCAAGATCAGCTGGGCTCCCTGGAGACCGTCACCGACGCCAACGGCGCATTGCTGGAAAAACGCAGCTACGCCCCCTTCGGCGGTGTGCGCGGCGCCGACTGGAGCAACACCCCAGCAGCCCTGCTCACCACCCGCCGCGGCTTTACCGACCACGAACACCTGGCGGAAAGCGGCCTGATCCACATGAACGGCCGCGCCTACGACCCCGCGCTGGGACGCTTCTTAAGTGCGGATATCGTTTATCAAGACACCGCTAATGCGCAGTTCTTTAATCGTTATTCTTATGTCTTTAACTCGCCATTTAGTGGGGTAGATCCGACGGGGTATTTTTGTATTGGTTTTTGCGGATTGAATATACCGTTTACTGACATTCCTTTAGGCTATGAACTGAATGATTTGCCCGAAAAAAACCTCATGCAAAAGCCAAACTTCTTATTAAATGGACTTTCAGGGCAACAGCTACCAGCACATAGAGACTATGGTCTGACAGACCTAGAGGCACTGCACAACATTGAAAGATACATGGATCTCAAGAGCTATTACTCGACCGGAAAAAACTTTGACGCCAAAGGAGTTGCATTAAGAGGCGCAGCAGTAGCGGGCGGCACTGGACAGATTGCACTAGGAATACAGACTTGCGCTGGAGTTATAACCTGCTCCATTGGAGGCGCAATCACTTTGAAAGGCCTTGACAATGTTATAGCAGCCTTCAGAGGAAAAGATACTTATGCTCAAAAAGGACTAGAGCAAGGGCTCACTTGGATGTCCGCCCAAAACATGGGCCAGCTTACTACTGAGGAGATCAAGAGATATTCTATTTTGACCAATGCGGCGCTAGACCTTTCAACCTCAGCGTACGGGGTTAGCAGAATGGTCCCGCTAAAGTCAGATATCTCCATAAGCAGTAGGCATTACTTTCAGGAGCCGAATATAAGGCGATCGCTCTTTGTAAGAGATCCCATGCTTTTTGAAAGAGCATGGAGACAAACTTCTTCTGGCTTATTAGTGACGGAGGGCATATTGTCAACCACGACAGTCATTGATGCTTATGGGAGAGCTAGGTAAGTGGAGGCATTAGCAATTTTGTTGCTTGGGTTTTTATTTGCGCGAATTTTGAATATAGTTAGAAAAAATGTGCGGAATGATTTTGGTTTTTTCATCCATTTCTCTTTAGCTATATTTTTTGGCGTTTTTTTATACTTACTTTCCGATAGCGACTGGGCTGGCAATAAGAACATCAATTGGATTGCCTTTTGGATTGCCATTTGTTACTTATCCGCCTCATATGGCCGCTCAAATTAGCCATGTAGGGCATGGTCATTTGACCTGCGCGGATTTTGTTCTCGCAACGCAGGGCGTGATTGATGGGGTGCACAACGTGACTATTGCGGGGGGCGCACCCCCTGCTCGGCGGGTTACGCCTTTGGCTAACCCGCCCTACAGATTCTGTAATGCGGTGATCATTAGCCTGCGAGGGGCATTGGAGCCGCGCAAAACTAAACAGCTGGCCCCTTAAGGGCGAGCCAAACTATCTACAAAGGAATGACAATGCGAAATTCATGGCGTGTTTTAACCTTAGCGGCGTTATTGGTTTCTGCCTGGGCGCAGGCTGACGAAACCACCAAGCCCCAAGAAATTACCCGTATTCAATACAGTGCAGCCAACAAAACGCTTTACTTTGCTTCAACCACTGGCTGGGGGGCGCCAAGCTGCCCGAATGCCACGTATGCCTATGCCCATGAGGCCAGCACCCCGGGCTTAGCTACCCTGACAAGTTTAGGTATGCAAGCCAAGGCAAGCGGCAGCATGGTGACATTTACTGGCACCTGCGATAACGCCGAACACATGAAAATTGATTACATCATTATTAATTAATGATCTTGCAGCAAGGGCACGCTCGCACGCATCAATGGTGTTTGCGGGCCACTTACACTAGGCAGCATGTTGAGTGAGGCAAGCTCGCAACACGTGCAATATTATTCTGATATTTATGAGGGGCAATTATGCGCTTTAACTCTTATTTAGCCTCACTGTTGCTAGTGGCGCCTTTGTACGGCATGGCGGCAGAAACGCAATACAAAACAATTGAAGCCATCCAATACGACACATCGGGCACGCTATATATCCGCAATGAATCGGGCTGGGGAGCAGCCGGTTGCGCTAATGCAATTTATGCCTACCTGCCCGCCAATACTAATGTGCAGTCGTTAGCCATGCAGGCCTTGGCCACCAAAGCCAAAGTAGCTTTTCGTGGCAGCTGCCTGAATGCCGAATATTTTTTAATTAATTACATTATGGTGAAAGCCCCCGAATAACCGGGAGGCTTACCACGCCAACACCCGCCTTTCACGCAAATGCTCACCCAAAAAGTTCAGCACCCGCGCGGCGTATTCTTCCGGCTCTGCCGCGTAGGCATGGGTGTGTTCGGCATTCGGCACCTGCCAGAACTGCACGGCGGTGCTGGCGCTTAGGGCTTGGTGCAGCAGTTGGCCGTCGCGTACCGGGGTGAACTGATCGGCTTCGCCGTAAATCATCAGCACTGGCGGTTGGCCGACCAAGCGGCTGGCGGCGTGCACTGGGCGCATGCGGCGTTCCCCGGCGGGGTAAACCAGTTTGGAGAGCTGAATGCCCAGCTTAGGCACCGGGTAGCGCGACCAGAAGTGCAGCAGGGTCGGGAAGGCAGCCTCCAGCACAACGGCTTGGAACGGGTGCCCCGGCTCGGCCAGTGCGCAAGTGGTCATCGCCGCGCCCATCGAGGCGCCGACCACGGCAATCGGCAAATCGGGGTAACGCGCTTGCAGAGCTTGCCCGGCAGCGAGCACGTCCAGCGGGTAGTCCATGGTGGTCGAGGTGCTTTCGCCAAAGCCGTTCAAGTCAAACAGCATCACGTGGTAGCCCGCTTGACGCAGTAACTCGGCGTGGCCGTATTTCAGCCAAAAACCTTTGGCCGCCACGCCCATGGGGTGGGCCATCAGCACCGCGCCTTTGGCCGGCTCGGGGCTGCTGCTTTCGGCCACCAGCGCCGACAAGGTAGCGCCAGAGCGGCTGGCCACGGCCAAGCGTTGCCACTGGCTTTGCTCCACCCCCTCGGGCCAGCGCCAAGGCTTCATAAAGCGACCAAAGAACGGTTTTTTAAACGCACGGTAGAAGGCCAATTTCATGCTGTGTGGCTCCTTAAACATCAGTAGCCGCTAGCTTGGGCGATTGACCTTGGCGCCTCTACGGCGAAAAATGACTTGTTACATGCGATTTTTACGCATGCCTTTTCACCGCAGGTGCCCTTATGAAGATGGCCATTTTGATGAGTGATGGCTGCGCGTCGATCAGCGTATCCGCCGCGCTAGAGGCCTTTAACATGGCCAATGCGCTGTATTGCCACAGCCGCCAGCTGGATGAGCCCTTGTTCGAGTTGTTCACCGCCAGCCCCGATGGCAACGCTGTGCCCTGCACCGGCGGCCTGCAACTGGTGCCGCAATACAGCTTGGCCGATTTGCCGCCAGCGGACTTAGTCATGGTGCCGGGCTATATGTTCAACGTGCTGCGCGTGCTGCCCACGTTGGACAACCTATATGACTGGCTGCGCCGCGTGCACGCGCAAGGCAGCGCCTTGGCCAGCTTGTGCACCGGCGCGTTTATCAATGCCGAGGCGGGCTTGCTGGATGGACGCCAAGCCACCACGCACTGGGCCTTTGCTGGGCAGTTTGCGCGGCGCTACCCCAAGGTGCAGCTGCATGCCGAGCGCACCCTCACCGAAGATGGCCATGTGTATTGCTCCGGCGGGGCGAACAGCGGCGGCGACTTGTTGCTGCACCTGATCCGCAAATACGGCTCGCCGCAGTTAGCTGCCGACTGCGGCAAGCACCTGCTGATCGACGGCACCCAGCAGACCCAGTTGCCCTACGCCAGCGCCAGCTTTAAAAAGCAGCACGGCGATGGCGATATTCTTAATGTGCAGCTGTGGCTAGAGCGCCACCTGCACGAGAGCATCGTGATCGAACAGCTCGCCGAGCAGTTCAATATCGGCCAGCGGCACCTTATCCGCCGCTTTAAAGACGCCACCGGGCACACGCCGATTCATTACCTGCAAAACCTACGCTTGGAGCGTGCGCGCCTGCTGCTGGAAAGCAGCGACAGCGCCTTTGACCAGATCACCCTGCAAGTGGGCTATGACGACCACAACTCGTTCCGCCGCCTGTTTAAGCAGCGCGTGGGCCTCACGCCCAGCGAATACCGCAAGAAATTCCAGTGCTTAATGCCCCTCGGCGCGCTGCAATAAGCGCTGAATAATCGCCAACACCTCGCTAAAGCGCGCCGGCAGCTCGCGGCCGCGTCGCTTGAGCAAATACAAGGGCTCGCTCACTGGCTGAGGCGCGGGCCAAACCTGCAATTGCTCGCGCTCGGCAAAGGCCTGCACCGCACTGTGCGGCAACACGGTAAAGCCCAAGCCTTGCGCCACGGGCAGCAAGATCTGCTGCAACTGGTTGATATAGCCGCGCTCGGGCACATCTTTCGGCGCCAAGTTACGCAGCGCTTGGGCGCCGCACTGGGCCAGATACAGGGCTAAGTAGTGTTCCGCGTCAGGGTGTCGAATCAGGCCCAAGCTGAGCAAGTCGGCAGCGATATCGCCGGTAAGTTCGGCACCCGCCGGCAGGATCAAACTCAGCGGCTCGCAGCCCACGGCGCTGCAATCCAGCTCGGGGCTCTCGGCGGCTTGGGTGACTAAACCGAGATCGATGTTGCCCGCAAGCACCGCGCGGGTAATCGCCGCCTTGGGCGCTACTTCCAGCTGCATCACCAAGCTAGGATATTTGGCCTGCAAGGCCAGCAGCGCCGGGTACAAGGTCAGCGCCAGCGCGCCGGAACAGGCCAAGCGGCACACGCCAGCGGTGGGGTCATCGCGGCTTAATTGCTCCAGCAAGTGCGCTTCATCGGCAGCCTGCTGCAGCGCGTACTGATACACCAAGCGGCCTTGCTCGGTGAGGCTAAAACGTTTGCCCTCACGCTTGAGCAGCGCATGCCCGCAGGTCTCTTCGAGCTTTTTCACCTGCTGGGTCACGCCCGGCTGGGTCATGTGCAGACGCTCGGCGGTTTGGGTGAAATGGCCGGTGTCGACCAAGGTTTTAAAGGTGTACAGCCACTGGGGGTTAAGCATGCCCACAACCAACAAATAATTATCAAAAAGATAATAAATGATAATTTTTTATTAGCCAGACACCTCTCTAAGCTAGGCCTCGTTAATCACCGGAGGCCCTTATGAGCACCTACCCACGCAGTTTTTCCCATATCGGTATTTCCGTACCGGACCTTGAAGCCGCAGTGAAGTTTTACACCGAAGTGCTCGGCTGGTACCTGATCATGCCGCCCACCGAGATCACTGAAGACGACTCCGCCATCGGCGAAATGTGCACCGACGTGTTCGGCGCAGGCTGGGAGCGCTTCCGCATCGCGCACCTGTCCACTGGCGACCGCATCGGCGTTGAGCTGTTCGAATTCAAGAACCAAGAAAACCCCGAAGATAACTTCGAGTACTGGAAAACCGGCATCTTCCACTTCTGCGTTCAAGACCCGAACGTCGAAGAACTAGCAGAGAAAATCGTCGCTGCCGGCGGCAAAAAGCGCATGAAGGCGCCGCGCTACTACTACCCCGGCGAGAAGCCCTACCGGATGATTTATATGGAAGATCCGTTCGGCAATATTTTGGAAATTTACAGCCACAGTTATGAGCTGCATTACGCCAGCGGTGCTTACAACGCGGCGCACAGCTAAACAGCACGCGCCGCTTGGCCTTGGCTGGGTTAGTTGCGGATAATGCACCGTCACCGCCTCAAGGATGAGCCTAATGTTGTTGCGTTGTTTGCTGTTGTGCGTGCTGGGAGCAGGCAGTTCTGCCAGCCTAGCCGCTTCCGTCACCCAAGCCATGGCCGAGGCGTTGCTTAAACAAGAGCAGCGCTACAGCGAAGCGCGCGATATTAATCAGCTGCTCACCTTGTACTCGCCCAGTTTTATGGCGTTTGGCGAGCCCGGCGAAGTGGTGAATTTTCAAGGGATACGCGCCATGGCCACGTGGGCGTTTATGAACTGCAAGGCGGTGCTCTTGCGGCCTACGCTGGAGTCTTTTACCCCGGCCAGCGACGATGTTCACGCGCACATACGCATCAAGGTGCTCAGCAAATGCTTAGTCGAGATCGCTGACATCCGCCGAGTGCTTATCCAAGAGGCTTCTTGGGAATACTTTCTCGAGCCCTACCAAAATGGTGCGCGCTACCTTCGCGCCCATCTGCTGGAATATAACGAAAAGGTCGTGGGCGCCTTCTGAGCAGCTGACCGCCGCCGCAACCTAATAAGGCTTAAGCCGCCAACGCTTACGCAGCGCCTGCTCCAAAATACCCAGCCGGTCTTGGCCCCAGAAGCGTAAATCGCCGTAGCGAAAGCTCGGCACGCCCCATAGGCCGGCGTCATTCAGGGCAGTGAGGTTGTCTTGCGCCCAGCTGCGCCAGTCGTTGTTACCCAGCAGCGGCTGGGCTTCGGTCCAGTTGAGGCCAGCGCGTTCGACCATCTTTTTTAAGTCGCGGGGTTGGTCGGCGTGCAGGCCTTGGCTGTTCACGCCGTGGCTAACGCTGAGCAAATAAGCCAAGCCTTTGCCCTGCCCTTCGGCCCAGGCGTACAGCTGGTAGCAAGCCTCTACCCCGGCACCCAGTGGATCGGCCACTTTGCCGTAGGCGATGCCGAGCTTGCGCGCCTCGCGTTTGGTGTCGTGGAAGATGTACCACTTCTTGCTCGCTGGCACCGGCAGGCCGCGCATCAGCATGGGCAGTACCGGGCGCACTTTGAGCGGCAAGTGATAGTGCTCGGCCAACTGCACGGCGCGCAGTAAGCCTAAGTGCGAATAGGGGCTGCGGATGGAGAAGAACACTTCAAGCTCAGTGTCTTCCGGCGCTTGCTCGGGCGCCGGCAGGGTACAGAAGTCGCGCCAGGTGCGCTCAAACTGCGGCGCGGTTTGGCACAGTGCGCGCCCTTCACGCAGCAAACGGTGCTCTAGGTGATCGAGGCGGTCCAGTCCCCAATACCACTGCCCGGCGTAATACAGCATGGCGCTGGCGTAATGCTTGTGGCGTTTGCGGCGCGCCTCATTGGCCGCTAACGAGGCCTGCCAATCGGCCAGTTGCCACACCCGCGTGGCGGCGGCGCCTTGCCAGGCACGGCGGAATAACTCAGCCACGTGCGCCACGCTGTCGGCCTGCTGTTCGGCCAACAGCAAGTCGCGGGTGTAGCCTGCGCGCCGCGCGGTGCTCCAGCTGGGCAAATCCTGCGGCCAGCTGAGTTGATAGAGACGCGCCAAGTGCTCGGCATCGTGGCAAGCATTGGGGTACCACTGTGCAGGGGCGGGATAATGCTCGGCCTCGCGATTGAGCACCGTGTAAATCCGCCACTTAACCGCAAAGCGTGCCTGCAAGCGCGGCAACACTTGCGCGAGCAGATAGCTGTAGGGGTCATCAATCGCCAGATACACCTCGACGGTGGCCGGCTGACGCAACAGATGCTGTTTGAGATCGGCCCATTGCTCGCGCGATTGGCTCAACCATGGGCTAGCCAAACCGGCGGCAAGGTAGGGCATTAAGGCTTTCATCGCGTCCTCCGCCACGCTCCGCGAGGTTGACGCTCGGTACGCAACAGGGTGTGCGTGGCCGAACGCCATAGCGCTGGCGTGCTTTATGGTTTTCTCGCGCCGGTGGGCAAGCCGGCGGGTTTTCTTTACCCTGCAGCTAACCGATCACGGAGGCAAGCCTAATGTGGCAACCCCGCGCGCTGCTGGAGTGGTGGTTTGGCCCACCCGGCAGCCTAAAAGCGCAAATCGATGCCCGCCACGGCCTATGGTTTGGCAAGCGCGATGCGCAGGATGATGACGCCCGCCAACGCTTTGGCCACGACGTTGCACGCGCCTTAGCCGGTGAGTTGGATGCGCACGTGAGCAGCGCCGAGCACTGGCTGGCCTTGCTGCTATTGCTCGACCAACTGCCGCGCATGCTGTTTCGTGACAGCGGCCAAGCCTTTAGCGGCGATGCCTTGGCGCAGCGCTGGGTAGCCCACGGCTTAGCGCAAGGCTGGCAAGAGTCGCTTAACCCGCTACAGCGGGTGTTTGTCTATTTAGTGCTGGAGCATCACGAGCACTTGCCCAGCCAAACGCAGGCGGTGCAGGTGTTTAACGATTTGCTGCACGAGGTTGAGCGCTGCGAACCCGCTGCCGCGCCAGACTTTGCGAATTTTTTGCACTACGCCGAGCTCCATCGCGATGTGATTGCCCGCTTTGGCCGCTATCCGCACCGCAATGCGCTGCTCGGCCGACCGTCCACCCCGGAAGAGCTGGCCTTTTTGCGCCAGCCCGGTTCATCGTTCTGATTAAGGAGTTTCTATGCGCTCATCCCTGCTGGCCTTCGGCGGCCTTGCTGCCCTCACCTTACTCACCGCCTGTAGCAAGGTGAATCAAGCCAACTACGACCAACTCAAAGTCGGCATGAGCAAAGCCGAGGTGCAACAACTGCTGGGTGATGGCCAGTGCGAAGGTGCCATGGGCGCAACCAGCTGCACGTGGGGCGACGACAAGCGCGGCATTAGCGTGCAGTTTGTTGCCGATAAAGTGCTGCTGTTTTCTGGGCACGGCCTGTAAGCAACGTCACCCCGCTAAGGTAGCGTGCTGGGCATGCCCCATTTGCGTTTGAGCTGCGCCACCTGCGCCGCATGTTCGATCAGGTATTGGTCAAACTCGGCAATCACATCCGGGCGCTGAATGCTCGACAAACGATAATGCCCCTGCAGATACGGCAAATGCTGATCAAGATGCAGGGGCTGTTTGAGCAGTTTGGCGTCGTGCCGTAACTGGTAATTAATGCTCAGCGCATTAAAGAAAATCCCGTCGACGCGGCCCTTCGCCAGCAAGCGGTAGAGCTGCTCCAAGCTGCTGGCACGGACTAAGGTGTAGCGCTCTGCGGCGTAGAGAAAGTCGACCGAACTAAAGCCGCGAATCACCCCCACCCGAAAAGGTTTGCCCGGCGTGTGCTGATGGGCCTCTGGCGACAAACGCATGATCCCATCCAGATACGCCAAAACCGGCGCACTGTAAGCAATCTGCAATTGCGTGCGCTGCTGCTCTTCCCAGAGTGGCGAGTCGGGAAACTTTAAATCGATGCGCCCGGCAAAAAACTCTTGGTACAAACGTGCCACCGGCCAAGGCCTGATCTGCAACTCATGCCCGCTGCGCTGGGCAAAATCACGCAGCAAATCATTGGCAAAGCCTTGGTACTCACCGCGCGCATCAAGGCGATAGACCGGCGCCATGTTGAGTGCCTCGACCCCGACCAACAAGGTGTCGGCATTGGCCCACAGCGGCCAACACAGTAAGCCCACTAAGCAACGCCGCATGCTCGCCCCTCGCTGGTGATATTGAGAGTTTAGCTGCTGTTACTCCCACGTCAGGCGTGCCAACTGCCAACGGTCGCCTTCACGCCACCATTCCAAGCGCACCGCATAACTGCTCGCGGCGTTAGGCAACAGTTGCGCGGCGCCGGCGAGGGTGACTTGCGCGGTGGTTTCGCCACGCTCGGCACTCAGCACGCGATTTTGCACGCCCAAAGGCAACACATGCACGTTGTTGTGGCGCAAGAACAGCAGCGTCATGGTGCGTTTGGCCCAGTCGCGGTCGTACTCACTGCCTTGCGCGTGAAACTGCGCATGCAGCTGATCCATCACCTTGCTGGTGCGTTTGTTGTCGAGGTTATCCGCCAGCAGGCGCGCCTCTTCTTCTAATTGGGCCAGCGGATCGGGTTTGCTACAGCCCGTCATGCTTAATGCCAGCACACTCAAGCACAGCACCACCCAGCGACGTAAAGCTACCTTGTGCATACAAATGCCTTTCTTTCATTGCTCACGACAGTATGATCGCAGGATAGCCCGCCGCGGCGAGCAGCCGCTCGCCATTGTGCATTTGTCGCAGGAGCGCCCCATGCAAGCTCTCTACCCAGAGATTAAACCCTACGCCCGCCATACCCTTGCGGTGGAAGCCCCGCACGAGCTGTATGTGGATGAAAGCGGCATGCCCGAAGGCCTGCCGGTGGTGTTTATTCATGGCGGCCCGGGCGGTGGTTGCGATGCCTTAAGCCGACGCTTTTTCGACCCCACGCTGTACCGCATCGTCACCTTCGACCAGCGCGGCTGCGGCCGTTCTACCCCGCACGCCAGCCTAGAGAACAACACCACCGCGCACTTAGTCGCGGACATGGAGAAAATCCGCGAGCACTTAGGCATCGAGCAGTGGGTGTTGTTTGGCGGCAGCTGGGGCTCCACCTTGGCGCTGGCCTATGCGCAAGCGCACCCCGAGCGCGTGCTGGGCTTAGTGCTGCGCGGCATCTTTTTGTGCCGTCCGCAAGATTTGCAGTGGTTCTATCAAGAAGGCGCCAGCCATGTGTTCCCCGATTATTGGGAGGACTACATCGCGCCGATTCCCGCCGCCGAGCGTGGCGAGCTGATCCCCGCCTTCTACAAACGCTTAACCGGCGACGATCAAATTGCCCAGATGCACGCGGCCAAAGCCTGGTCGGTGTGGGAAGGCCGTACCGCCACCCTGCGCCCTAACCCGAATGTGGTCGAGCGCTTTGGCGACCCGCGCCGCGCCTTGGCCATGGCGCGTATCGAGTGCCACTACTTTATGCACCAGATCTTCCTCGAAGAAGGCCAGCTGCTGCGCGATATGCACAAGATCTCGCACCTGCCGGGGGTGATCGTGCATGGCCGTTACGACATGGTCTGCCCGCTGGATAACGCGTGGGACTTGCACAAGCGCTGGCCCAACAGCGAGCTGGTGATCGTGCGCGATGCCGGCCACGCTGCCGGTGAGCCGGGGATTGCCGATGCGCTGGTGCGCGCCACCAACCAAATGGCCCGCCGCCTGCTCGACCTGCCGCAGAACGTCGAATGAAGGGACTGATTCAACGGGTACGCCACGCCCGCGTAGAAGTGGCAGGCGAGATTGTCGGCGCCATCGACCAAGGCTTACTGGTATTAGTCGGGGTGGAAAAGCACGACGACCACGCCAGCGCCGACAAGCTACTGCACAAACTGCTCAACTACCGCGTGTTTAGCGATGCCGACGGCAAGATGAACCTGTCGCTAACCGACATCCAAGGCGGGCTGTTGCTGGTGTCGCAGTTCACCTTGGCTGCCGACACGCAAAAAGGCCTGCGTCCGAGTTTCTCTAGCGCCGCGCCACCGGCACAGGGCGAAGCGCTCTACGACTACCTGCGCGAACAGGCCCAAGCACGCCACCCACAGGTCGCCTGCGGGCGCTTTGGCGCCGACATGCAAGTGCATTTACTCAATGACGGGCCGGTGACGTTTTTGCTGGAAAGCTAACCCGCCAGCAAACCAGCGACGCTCACATTAACGAACCTGCTGCACCCCTTCGCCATACAGGCTCAGGCGGCCATTCACCCAGTTAAGGGCCGGGCGAAAATCGCCGGCGAAATTACAGCAACTGGTGCCCCAGCTCTGTGGGTCTTCTAAGCGCTGCAGCAGCAAACGCAAGCGTGGATCGGTATGGCGACTAAACAGATACGCCGTAGCGCAGTGCCGCACACAAAAGGTTTCGCTATACAGAGCGGTCGCCACGCTAAACACCTCGGGGGCCACTAAGCTTACTTGGCGAAAATCGACTATTTCAGCCCACGGTGCTACGTCCAGCGCTTGCACTCGTTGGTGATAATCGGCAAAGAAGTCACGCAAGCCTTGTGTCGTCATCGTGCCCCAATAACGGGCAAACAACACACGGCCAGCTACAGAGACATCAAAGCCAGCGTCGTAATCAAACAGGCTTTCTCTTTTCATAATTAAAAAATTAGCCCAAGCCACAGACAGCAGCAAACCAGCCACCGCACCATTGGTCTGCTAGGCGCCTGCGCCGCGCTGCCGGTATGCTGGGCGCAAAATAAAAACGCGGGAGACTCACGATGCGGCTGTTATTTCCTTGGCGTGTTTGGCTGTGGCTGGGCGGGGCTGCCAATATCGGCGGCGTGCTGCTGTTTAGCCAAGGCCTGCAAAGCGAGACATTAGGCGCTGTACAGCCGGGGGTGCTGAGTGTCTGGGGCTTGCTGGCGATCATGCTGTGGGGCATGGCGTATCTGGCCGCCAGTGTCAGCGCCACGCCTAATCGCACCTTGCTGGGCGTGTTCGCGCTGGAAAAGCTCTTGTATGTCGGCGCGTGGCTTAGCCTCGTCATCAGCCTGCCGGACTGGCTGGGGCTGTGGGCCAGCGACCCGCTGGCGACGCTGTTTCTGGCAATTTACGGCCTCAACGATCTGTTGTTTGCCGTGGTGTTTGCGCTGCTGGCCATCAAGGCGCAACCGCCGCTGACGCCGCACCCATAACCCGATTGCGCCCCGCCGCTTTGGCCGCATACAAGTGCTGGTCGGCGGCGGCAATCACCGCGCTAGGTTCACCACCGGCCACGCAGACATAACCAATGCTCACCGTCACCGGCAGGCGCTGGCCGTCGACACAAAAGGCCAATTGCTCGACCGCTTGCCGCGTCGCCTGCAACAGCGCTTGCGCGCCGCTGTCTGGGGTGGCCGGCAAAATCATCGCGAACTCTTCTCCGCCATAGCGTGCCAGTACGTCTTCCGGGCGGCGCAGCTGTTCGGCCAAACACTGCGCCACGCTGCGCAGACAATCATCGCCCACCAGATGCCCGTGGTTATCGTTAAAGGGCTTGAAGTGGTCGATATCGATCAGCGCTAAGGTCAGCGTGCTGTTCTCCCGCGCGGCGCGCTGCAGCTCGCGGCTTAGGGTGTCATCAAAAAAGCGCCGGTTGAATTGCCCGGTGAGCGGGTCGCGGATGGCCTTTTCATTCAACGCTTGATGCGCCTGCTGCAGCTCACGCAAGGCTTGGTTAAGGCGCTGGGTTTTACGCGCCACTTCAGCTTGCAGATGCTCATTGGCCTGACTTTTTACCTGCAGCAGTTCTTCGGCCATCTCGGCGCGCTGGCGGCGTAAATCACTCAGGCGCAAGCCCAGCAAAAACGACAGCAACAGGGCTTCGGTGGACAGGCCAAACAGCTGCGCGTAACTGGTCAGTTGATTGATCGGCAGTACGCCCATCAAGGCCAAGTTGAACAACAAGGTGCCGGCAATCAGCAGCGCCCAACTGGCGCCGTACAGCCACAGGTAACGGTGATGCTCGGTACGCACCTGATAAAACGCCACCAGCGGCATCAGCGTGCCAACGCTGGCCAAGGGCAGCGCCAGCCACATCACCCACGGCCCCAGCGGGGTTAGCAAAGCGGCAATAAACACCGCGAACAAGGCCATCAGCGCGCGATAAAAACGCCACAAGCGCGGCGCCAAACGCGGCACACTCAGCAGCACGGCCGAGAAGACATTCACCAACAGAAAGCTCAGCCCGGCACTTAAGATAAACCCGCTACTGGAGCTCAACGGCCCCAACCACGGCTCGTGCAAGCCAAAGCGAATCGCCTCGAAGGTGTAGGCCGCCAGCTGAAACAGCACATACCAAAGGTACAAGGTGACTTGCGTGCTGACCCACAAAAACAAGTTGTACAACACCACCGCCACACCAATGCCAAAAAACAGCCCTAGCCATGCGTGCTGAGTAGCGCGACTGTCTTGCAAGGCCTGTTCGGTGAGCAAGCGCAGCGGCAAGACGGCAATCTGTGGATAGTGCACACGCAGCAGCAAAACGCCTTGGCCGGTTTCTGCCGGCAAGGCAAACACCGGGTAGCGCCAGCCAGATTCAAGGCTGAGCGCCGTGACGTGGCCTGAACTGGCCTGCCAAAAGGCCGCAATGTCGCCCATCTGCGGCCACTCGCTGACCACACGCCATGGCCGCGAGGCATCGAGCTGCAGGGGAATCCGCAGCCACAGGGCTTGGGTTTGATTAACCAGACTGATCGAGGGTTTAGTCCACGCCTGCCAGGCTGCCTCATCGAGCGCGTCGAGGCCGGCTTGCGGCGCTAACCATTGATGCTGCAATTGCGCCGGCAGGTGCCATTCACTCGGACCGTGACGCAAATCGAGGACGAACGACTGCGCTTGCGCACTTAACGCAAGGCACAGCAATAACGCGTTGATTATTATTTTTATGCTCGGCATGTACGACGTGTCTCATGTCCGCTGCAAAGCAGATTAGCAGACTCACCCGCGCAGCCGCCCAACCTTGGTAGGGTGACGGCCAACGGTACTCGTCTGGTCAAGCGCACCAATCGTCCCTATGCTGGCGGCCAAGTCTTGTCAGGTGCGGCTCGATTGCCTAACGTTCGCGCCTTGTCTCAAGGAGCTACCATGCCGCTGTTCGCCCCTCGCCCGCTGTTTCTGCTGATGTTCCTCGCCTGCTTGGCCATTGTTGGCGGCGCGCTGTACATGGAACATGTGCTCGGTCAAGAACCCTGCCCGCTGTGCATTATTCAACGCATCGAAGTGATCGCCATGGGCTTGGTTTGCCTGCTGGCCGCAGTGCATAACCCCGCAGGTGTCGGTCGCCGCGTGTATGCCGGCCTCGCACTGTTTATCGCTGCCGCAGGGGTAGCCACCGCCGGGCGCCAGGTCTACCTCACCACGCTGCCCGCCGACCAAGTGCCGGCGTGCTTGCCGCCTTTGGATTACATGCTTGAAGCCTTCCCGCTGTGGGAAATCCTCAGCAAGATGCTCAGCGGCACCGCCGACTGCGCCAAAGTCGACTGGACACTGCTGGGTTTGAGCATTCCAGAATTAAGCTTGTTGGCCTTCTGCGGTCTGGCCTTAGTTGCCCTCATGCAACTGCTGCGCCGCGTCGCTTGAGCACAATCAAACAGGCGTATGAAAAATGCCCGTAGCCCTGGTTGCTGGCGGCTGGCCACTGGCATACCCTGATCTTCCGGCCATGACAACGCCATTTCCCGGAACTTCTCCGAAGTTTCCTCACCCGCCAAGGCACTGGCCACAATAACAACACCGGGGAGGTGCTTATGTTAGAGAGTTGTCGTAATGCCCAAGAACGCTGGGGCGGCGTTCACCAACTGATCGACCGCTGGCTTAACGAGCGCCATCAGTTGATTGAGGCGTATTCGGTGCTCACTGATCAGACCCACGATCAGGAAAAAGTCACCCCACTGCAGTTCTGCCAAATTCTGCTCGACTACGTGTCGGCTGGGCACTTTGAGGTGTATGAGCAACTGATCCAAGAAGCCGAGTCGTTTAACGACACCCGCGCCTTGGAGCTGGCCAAGCAGATTTATCCGCGCATTGAGTCGATCACTAACCAAGCGCTGAAATTTAACGACAGCATCGATAACGGCGACCTGCGCGAGCACGGTTTAAGCACCGCGCTGGCGATTTTGGGCCAGCAGCTGCACGAACGTTTTGAGCTAGAAGACTGCCTGATCGAAGTGCTGCACAACGCGCACCGCGAACAAGCCATGGCCGCGCAAGCCTAAGAGCTAACACCGGACTATCCGGCACAACGCCTCAAGCCCTTACGGTGCTTGAGGCGTTTTGTTTTGCGCCGCTACTGGGCACTTTCCAGCAGCAGATCGAACACTAAGGGCGCATAGGGCGGAATCACATCGCCAGCGCCCTCGGCGCCATACGCCGCCGCTGACGGCACGAGAATTTCCCAGTGCGAGCCTTCCGGCATCGCGGCCAGCGCCGTGCGCCAGCCGGGGATCAGCGAATTCAAGCTAAAACGCACCGCTTCGGCGCTTTCATCAAACACACTGCCATCGGCAAGCAAGCCCTTGTAACGCACGCTCACCGTGGCATCGGCCTTGGGCTTAGCGCCGCGACCTTGGCTGAGCTCACGCACCACCACACCGCCATCGAGCACTTTGGCGTTGGGGTATTTGGCTTTGTATTCAGCAATAAACGCCGCTTCCTTACGCTTTAAGCGTTCGCTGGCGGCGCTGCTATCGCCTTGTGCGGCCTCTTGCTCGGCGAGCAAGCGTTCGATGGTGGCAGGCTCAAGCGCCAGCGGTGCGCCTTGATAGGCGGCACGCAAACCGGCGGCCAAGTCATCCAACGCCAAGCCCGGCACTTCATCGCGCAAGCGCTCGCCCAGCTTAACCCCTAGGCTGTAAGCCAACGGGTCTTGCGGCGTTTCAGCCGCCACCGGCAGGCTAAAACTGAATAACAGGGCGCAGGCAACAGGCACACGCATGATCATCCCCTTGATCTATGGCAATGGCCTTGATGCTAACCGAAATAGACACTGGTCGCCGCCGCTGTGCGTGCCTATAGTGGGCCCAGACCCAGCCGCCAGGAGGCCCTGTCATGTCAAAGAAAAAGCTTCGCGTCACCACCCCGCTGCACCTGCTCTCTGACTTGTCCACCAGTTTGATTTCGCACCTTGCGCACGCCTGCACCGCCGCGCAAAAAGAAGCCGAAAGCCTGCTGGTGACGCTGGAAAAGCAGCGCACGAAAGCGCAAGAAAAACGCGCCAAAGCGCATGCCAAGCTGGAAGAAGCCCTCGCCGCCGGCAAGAGCAAAGCGCGCAGCAAGGCGGAAGAAAAACTCAAAGACATCGACGGCCTGCTCGCCAACCTGCAAGAGCGTCTGCAAGACACCCGTAATTACCTCAACCAACTGCAAGGTGACACACAAAAAACCCTGCAGCTGGCCGAAGGCATTGCTGCCGTGGGCGACCAAGCCAAAGCGGAAATTGAAGCGGCGCAGGCAGCCCCTAAAGCAGCGCCGGCAAAACCCGCCGCCAAGGTAGCCGCGGTAAAACCGCTACCGGCGAAAAAGCCTGCGGCAGCTAAGCCCTCTGCGGCAAAAAAGCCAGCCGCCAAGAAGCCAGCTGCCAAGCCCGCTGCGAAGAAACCCGCGGCTAAACCAGCAGCCGCCAAGCCAGCCACCCCGGCTGCGGCAGCAAAACCCGCTGCGGCGAAAAAGCCGGCGGCGCGTAAACCGGCAGCGAAGAAACCAGCCGCTGCCAAGCCAAGCACTGCTGCAACCACAGCCGCTAAAACCGCCGAGGCTAAGCCCGCCGCCCCCGCTGCTGCAGCTAGCCCGGCGCCAGCCGCTAAGCCCGAGTAATACCCACCGCGAGGCGTTGTAACGTCGACGCCTCGCGGTTTCTTACCGGCAAACGTTACGCCACCTGGCGGGCATCCGACGCCAGCGCAGCAGCGTTGGCATGCTGTGGATACAGCAGCGTACCTAGCTTCTGTTGGCCCCAGGCGGCGCTAAACGCATCGTTCTGCCACGCGATCTGCCCGCCCACCATCACCAACGGCACCACACCGTCGGAGCGGTTAACCAGCTGATCGTGCTGGAACGCCTCACGATACACGCGCTGCACATTGGCTTCGCCGTCATAACGGGCCAGCGCTTGCGGGTCGAGCAGAATCAGATCCGCCCGCGCGCCGATATCTAATGTGCCGCCTTCCACACCCAGCACTTCGGCGGCATCGCGGGTCAGGCGTTTGACCATATAGGCCACATCCGCCTCGCCGCCTTCGGCCGCCAGTTTCAGCGCGCGCAAGTTGCAGTCGTAGAAGGCCATGTTGGTCAGGTGTGCGCCGCTGTCGTTAAAGCCCGGCAGCAGCAGAGGGTCCATCAGCAGTTCGCGCACGGTGTGCAAATCCCGATTGGCAGAAACCGTGTACCAGCTCAGCTCTGTGTCGAAGCTGCGCAGCATTTGCAGAACAAAATCGGCCTCATCGCCAACCCAGAAGAACTCCTCACGGCACAGGCGCGCTTCTTCCTCATCCTGCGCCGCTGCCTCACCGGTCTTCACTGCCGTCACCCGGGCAAACACCTCAGCAAAAGTTAGCTTTTGCCACGGCGCATAGGGGCAGACGTCGATGGTCATGTCGGCCAGCTCGCGGTTGAAGGCGTAATCCTCCAAGCGCCATTTACGCTTGATAGCCGCCACGCTAAAGCCCTGCTTACCCTTGAGCCACATGGCGCGGAAGGCGCGGATAAATTCCGGGTTGGCGAGTATCTGCTGGCGGGCGGTGCGATCTTCAAGATCGGTTTCGTTTAAGCGGCGCAGCTCGGGGATTTCCTCGGCCAGCGGCGTCATCGC
Source organism: Atopomonas hussainii (assembly GCF_900109735.1). Classification (GTDB taxonomy): domain Bacteria; phylum Pseudomonadota; class Gammaproteobacteria; order Pseudomonadales; family Pseudomonadaceae; genus Atopomonas; species Atopomonas hussainii. The sequence continues at coordinate 38,759 of NZ_FOAS01000009.1, read as the reverse complement.
GCCATCGGCCCAGGTTTTAAAGGGCGCGGCGAGCGCTTGCAGGTAGAAGCGCCCATCCAGCCAGCGTGAGTTCAGCACCCGCGCCATTAAGCGACCGAGGCGGATAATTTTGCGGTTGTTGTGCACATCCAGCGCCGCGACCACAGTGGTTTTCAGCGGTTTGCCGTGCAGTCGGCCACTGGTGAGCAGAAAGGTTTTTAGCGTGCCGAGCACGCTGTCTTTCGGCGGCGTGGCCTGCCACAGCGCGCCTTGCTCGCGCACCACATCAGTCAGCGCTTTGATCTCGGCATAGCGGGCAAACTGAGTGGGGATGGTCTTAGCGCAGTTGGGCTGATTGGCCAAGTAATGAAACGGCAGCGCATCGGTGGAAAACCCGGCATAGCCCATGGCGAGGCCGTCTTTAAGCAGCTGCTGCATTTGGCTGACTTCTGCCGCGCTGGGGTCGCGACTGATGCTGGAGTTAAAGCCCATCACCTCGACGCGCAGCATCGAGTGCGGGTATAGCGCCACCACATTGGGGCCCAAATTGAGCCGGTCTAAGTGCTGCAAGTACTCACGCGGCGTGTGCCAATCCACTTTATCGGCACACTGACGCAGCACCGCTTTGGGAATGTTTTCGACCCGCGCGTAACAATCGACAATCGGATCGGCACCGTCTTTACGCTGATTGCCAAACGCCAAGCCCAGCGAGCAGTTGGCGATCACCACTGTGGTGGTGCCGTGGCGCAGCGATTCGGGCAGGCCGGGCGCTACCTCCAACTCCAAGTCATAGTGGGTGTGAATGTCATACAAGCCGGGCATAGCCCACTGCCCGCTGGCATCAATCACTTGCTTGGCGTGCTCGGCAGACAGCCCGGCGCCACGCGCGACGATGAACCCATCGGCGATGGCGATATCTTCCACGCGCGGCGGCTCGCCGGGGTTAAACACAGTAGCGTTTTGGATCAGGGTGTCGAATTGCTCGGGGTTACGCATGATGAGGCCTCGGGTTTTATGGTGTTATCGCGACGGCTTTCTGCGTTCGGAATGAAATGGCTGCACAGCTCAATCACTGCGTTGCGCGGTGCTCACAACCTCGCCTACCAGACGGTATGTCTCGGTTACTGCGCTCCGGGCGCCTTGTGCTTGAGCTGTTCGCCTATTTCATCGCTACTTTTTAAAGTTTCAAAATAGGCACTGAGCATCTGCGCGCCGGTCTCGACGACCTCGGCCTTGCTCAGCGCCTGTGGGTGAAACACATGGCGATGCACGATGCCTTCGGCCATGGCGAATAAACAAAACGCCACCGCCTCGGGGTTTGCGCAACCAAAGGCATGCACCAGCTGACGGGCGCGCTCGAGCAGAATCGCCTCACCTTTGTGCATTTCTTCATTCAGCGCGGCATCCACGCTGCGGCGGTATTCGAGCACTTCGTGCAGGCGGCTATCGCGGGCGTGAAAGTCGTAAATCCAGCTCAATACCTGCTGAAAAAACGCTGCGATATCCACGTGCCCGCTGCGCTGATCCACCTGTTCTATACCCGGCAGGCGCACGTTGGCGTGCACCTCGGCAAAGCGCTCGCGGGCCACCAGCAAGAGCATTTCGTCTTTGTTGTTGAAGTACTGATAGAAGGTGCCCGTGGCCACCCCGGCGCGCTCGGCAATCGACTTAGCCGTGGTGGCGTCGAAGCCTTTATCGACGAATTCCAACAACGCGGCGTCGAGCAAATCGCGGCGCTTTTTCAGCGCGCGGGTTTGCGTGGGTAAGGCTTTTAAGCTCACTAAAGGCACCAGTGATAAGGCAAGAGTTGCTCAAATATCAGCCAAACTTGAACTTGACGTCAAGTTTGGCTCGCCGCAGGATGGCGACAAACAAAAACACGGAGTTCGTCCGGTGAGTACAGCCCCTGAGATTGCCTTACCCCCAGCGCTGGCCGATTGGCAACAGCGCGGGCGCTTTACCCAGTTGCTCGGTCACGAGATGTTTTTCATCGACGAAGGCAGCGCCGAGCAGCCGGTGATTCTGCTGATTCACGGCTTTCCTACTTCCAGTTTCGACTGGCAGCCGATCTGGGCCACCCTGCGCCAGCAGTATCGTGTGGTCGCGCTGGATATGCTCGGCTTTGGTTTCTCCGACAAACCCAATCGCCGCCAGTACAGCATCCATCAGCAGGCAGATTTTTTTGAGGCACTGATAAACCAGCTACAACTCAGTGAGTTCGACGTGCTGGCCCACGACTACGGCGACACCGTGGCGCAAGAGCTACTCGCCCGCCAGCTGGATGGCACAGGCGCAGGAAACTGGCGCTCCTGCTGCTTTCTAAACGGCGGCCTATTCCCCGAGACGCACCAGGCGCTGCTCACGCAAAAGCTGCTGCTCAGCCCACTGGGGCCGCTGGTCAATCGCCTGTTTGGCCGCGAAAAATTCGACAGCACCTTTAGCAAAGTGTTTGGCGCGGCGACCAAGCCCACCAGCACTCAGCTGGACGAATTTTGGGCACTGATTAACTACAAAGACGGCAAGCACCTGTTCCACAACCTGATCACCTACATGAACGACCGCAAGCAGCACCGCGAGCGTTGGGTGCAGGCCTTGCAGCAGTCGCCGGTGCCGCTGGCGCTGATCAATGGCTCGGTCGATCCGGTGTCTGGCGCGCACATGGTGGCGCGTTATCAAGCACTGAATTGCCGACTGGATTACCTCAAAGAACTACCGCAGATCGGCCACTACCCGCAGGTGGAAGACCCGCAAGGCGTGAGTGCAGCCTATCTAGAGTTTCTCGCGCAGCAGCGCGACTAAGGCGCTCGATGCACCCAGCGCACTGAGCCACGGCGCTGGAGCCGTGGTTGGCGGCCAGTCGCTGGTGAGCGCCGCCAGTTGCTCTAGTAGCAGCCGCTCGCTGGCCAGCTCTAAGGCTTTGAGTTGTTCGCGCAGGCCGTTCTGCTCGGCTGTTTGCGCTGCCCACGTTTTGCTCTGCACACGCAGGCTGCGCAGCGGTGCTTGCCACTGGCTTTGCCACGCGGCGGCGTGTTGCTGCAGTAGCGCTAAGCGCTCGGGCTGCAAGGCCACCTGCCGCTGCTCAAGGTAGGCGCAGCAGAGCAGTAGGCACACGTCGCCGCCGCTCTCTTGCCAAGCTAAACAGGCCTCTTCAATGCCCGCTTGGGCGTACAAGTGCGTGGCGAATGCCCACAGATCACGCATAATTCACCCCCTTTTTGTGTTTGACCGCGCCAGCCCATGATCCGACTCGACTCGCTGACCCTGCAACGCGGCGCCCTGCGCCTGCTGGAGGACGCCAATTTAACCCTACACCCCGGCCAGAAAGCCGGTTTAGTGGGGGCCAACGGCGCGGGCAAATCAACCCTGTTTGCCTTGCTGCGTGGCGAGCTGGGCGCCGATTCCGGCAGCTGCGAGCTACCGGCCAGCTGGCGCATTGCGCACATGCTGCAAGAAGTCGAAGCACTGGATCGCCTCGCCGTGGACTACGTGCTCGACGGCGACCGTCACCTGCGCAGCATTCAGCAGCAGCTAGAGCAAGCCGAGGCCAACCACGATAACGCCGCCTTGGCGCGCCTGCACGCCGAGTTTGAACACGCCGACGGCTACACCGCCGACAGCCGCGCACGCCGCTTGCTGGCAGGCCTGGGTTTTAGCGAAGCAGAAATGCAGCGCCCGGTGGCGAGTTTCTCCGGTGGCTGGCGGATGCGTTTGAACTTGGCGCAAACCCTGATGTGCCCGTCAGATTTGCTGCTGCTCGACGAACCCACCAACCACCTCGACCTCGATGCCATCCTCTGGCTCGAAGACTGGCTCAAGCGCTATCCCGGCACCTTGCTGCTGATCTCCCACGACCGCGACTTTTTAGATGCGGTGGTCGATCACATCATCCATATCGAGCGGCAGACCTTAACCCTCTACCGCGGCGGCTACTCGGCCTTCGAGCGCACCCGTGGCGAGCGTTTGGCGCAGCAGCAGGTGATGTTCGAGAAGCAGCAAGCGCAGCGCGCGCACTTAGAAAAGTACATCGCCCGCTTCCGCGCTCAAGCCACCAAAGCACGGCAGGCGCAGAGCCGCATCAAGATGCTGGAGCGCTTGGAAGACCTCGCCCCAGCGCATGCCGACTCGCCGTTTGAGTTCAGCTTCCGCGAGGCGCTGAAGGTGTCCAGCACCTTGCTTGACCTGCAAGAAGCCAACCTCGGCCACGGCGACACGACCATTTTGCAGCAGGTGAAATTGCAGCTCGCCCCCGGCGATCGCTACGGCTTACTCGGCCCGAATGGCGCGGGAAAATCGACGCTGATCAAAACCCTCGCCGGCAGCCTGCCGCTGTTAAGCGGCACGCGGCAAAGCGGCGAGCACTTGGCGATTGGCTATTTTGCCCAGCACCAGTTGGACAGCCTCGACCCTAAAGCCAGCGCCCTGCTGCACCTGCAACGCATCGCCCCGGATGAACGCGAGCAAACTCTGCGCGACTTCTTAGGCGGCTTCGATTTCCGTGGTGAGCGGGTGGAAACCCCCGTCGCGCCGTTCTCCGGCGGCGAGAAAGCCCGTTTGGCGCTGGCCTTGATTGCTTGGCAACGGCCAAACCTGCTGCTACTCGACGAACCGACCAACCACCTCGACCTAGAAATGCGCCACGCGCTGACCATGGCCCTGCAAGCCTTTGAGGGCGCGGTGCTGGTGGTGTCGCACGACCGCCATCTGCTGAAAAGCTGCACCGACCAATTCCTCCTAGTCGCCGAAGGCCGCGTGCAGCCCTTTGATGGCGACCTCGACGACTACAGCCGCTGGCTGGCCGATTACCGCAGCGCACAGCTGGCACCCGCCGGCCTCAGCAGCGAAGCGCCGAAGGTCGACCGCAAAGCGCAACGGCAAGCCGCCGCCGCGCTACGCCAGCAACTCGCGCCGCACAAAAAAGCCTGCGACAAGCTGGAGCAACAGCTGGAAAAAGCCCAAGCCAAGCTCAGCGACGTGGAAGAGCAACTCGGCGATGCCGGCGTTTACGAGGCGGCGCGCAAAGACGAGCTGAAAACCCTGCTCAACCAACAGGCCGAACTAAAAAGCCAAGTGGCTGAATTAGAAGAAAGCTGGATGCTCGCGCTGGAAGAACTCGAAGCGCTGGAAGCGCAGCTGCAAGGCGAATAAAAAAACCGGCAGCTTAAAGGGGGGAGCGGCTGCCGGCGTGCGCAGAGGGCTTATCAAGTCAGCTCGATGCCGCGAGCTGACTCAAAACGCATTGCGTTTAGACAGCAAACTCCTCCTCACTGAAGGCCATCAAGGTGTCCTTGCCTGCTTTCACCTCGGCCAGCAAGCCATCAGTTTCGGTCAGTACGCGGGCCATAAAGAAGTCGGCTGATTTCACTTTGGCGTTGTAGAAGGTGGTTTCACTGCTGCCCGCCGCCAGGGCGTTTTGCGCCACTAAGGCCATGCGCGACCACAGCCACGCCAGCGTGGTGAGGGCAAACAAGCGCAGGTAGGGCACCGATGCCGCACCGGCTTGCTCGGGGTCTTTCATGCCTTCGCTGGCCAGCCACATCGTGGCTTCTTGCAGCTGCTTGAGCGCTTTGCCCACCGCTGCGGTGTGCGGCGCATCGGCGTTAGCTTTTAACCAGCCTTCGAGCATCACAAAGAAACTGCGCACCGCTCGGCCGCCACCCAAGGCCAATTTACGACCGACCAAATCGAGCGCCTGAATGCCGTTGGTGCCTTCATAGATGCGCGTGATACGGCAGTCGCGCACCAGCTGCTCAATGCCCCAATCTTCGGTAAAGCCCGAGCCACCTAGCACTTGTAAGCCTTCGTTGGCGCAGGTGAAGCCTTCGTCGGTTAAGAAGGCCTTGACCACTGGGGTGAGCAGCTGCACCAGATCATCAGCTTGCTGACGTACCGCCGGGTCTTCGTGATCGTGCGCCACATCCAAGTGCAGGCCGGTGAAATAGGCCAGCGCTCGGCAGCCTTCGATGACCACCTTCTGGCGCAGCAACATGCGGCGCACATCGGGGTGCACGATGATCGGGTCGGCCGGCTTGTCCGCCGCCTTCGGGCCAGACAGCGAGCGGCTTTGCAGGCGCTCTTTGGCAAAGCCGAGGCTCACCTGATACGCCGTTTCGGCAATGCCCAAACCTTGCATGCCAACCATCAAGCGCGCCGAGTTCATCATGGTGAACATGCACTTGAGGCCTTTGTTGGCTTCGCCAATTAGCCAACCTTTGGCGCCTTCAAAGTTCATCACGCAGGTCGCCGAGCCCTTGATGCCCATCTTGTGCTCAAGGCCGCCGCAGAAGGCCGGGTTGCGACTGCCGTCATCGAGGAACTTAGGCACTAAAAACAGCGAGATACCTTTCACGCTGTCCGGCGCGTCGGGCAGCTTGGCCAGTACTAAGTGCACGATGTTATCCACCAGATCATGCTCGCCGCCGGTGATCCAAATCTTGGTACCGCTGATGGCGTAGCTGCCATCGGCCTGCGGCACGGCGCGGGTGCGAATTAGGCCAAGGTCGGTGCCGCACTGAGGCTCGGTGAGGCACATAGTGCCGGTCCACTCGCCACTAATCAGCTTGGGCAGGTAACGCTCTTGCTGCTCGCGAGTGCCGTGCGCGGTCAGTGCGTTAATGGCGCCGTGGGTGAGGCCGGGGTACATGCCCAGCGATAGGTTGGCCGAGCAGGCCATCTCTTCCACCATCATGTTAAGCACGTGTGGCAGGCCTTGGCCGCCGAACTCCGGCTCGCAGGCCAGCGCCGTCCAGCCGCCTTCGGCAAACTGCTGGTAAGCGGCTTTAAAGCCTTCGGGGGTTTTCACGCTGTGGCTAGCCGGGTCGTACTGGCAGCCTTGTTTGTCGCCCGGGCCGTTGACCGGCGCCAGCACGTTTTCCGCCAATTTGGCGGCTTCTTCCAAAATGGCGCCACCGAGGTCATTACTGAACTCGCGCTGCGTGGGCAGCGACTGCAAGGTGGCATAAGCATCGAGCAGCTCGTCGAAGACAAACTGCATATCACGTAAGGGGGCGCGGTAAGCAGGCATGACGTTAATCACCCAGAAAACTAAACAAGAGGGCTTTTTTGTATAGCTACTTGTACAATATTGCAAGCTTTGTACAAGAAATATCTCATCCATTAACACAAAGCGGACACCTAGCGCCGTCACCTAAGCCCCTGCGTACCAGCACTGCACAAAAAATCTTGTACAAGCTACAGACAGCCAACGCCCCATCTTGATCAGGCCAGAAAATATCCAACTAGACGGCCATAAAGCACTGCGCTAAACAGTCAAAAGCCGCGTGTTATGCGGCTTAATCAGCCCGCTCAAGGAGATGAGCATGCAATCAGCACTACTCGTAATCGATGTACAAAACGGTATTTTTGCTCACAACCCACCGCCCTATGCCGACGAGACTCTGGACAACATTAACCAGCTCATCGGCAACGCCCGCGACAGCTCAACACCGATTGTTTTTATCCAGCACGAAATTCCCGGTGTTTTGCTGCCTGACACCGATCCATGGCAACTCGCCGCAAAATTGAATCTCAGTCACGAGGATCAGCGCTTACGCAAGCAAACCGCAGACTCCTTTCAAAACACCACGCTGAAACAGCGCTTAGATGAATACGGCGTGCAACACCTAATCATTTGCGGGTATGCCAGCGACTTTTGCATCGACCGCACAGCCTTTGCCGCGGCCAGCCAAGGCTATCGTGTGAGCCTAATCAGTGACGCGCACACCACGCATAGCAAGCCGCATGCTGAGGCCGCTACCTTGATTGCCCACCACAACTTCACTCTATCTAAACATCCACTGATCGAAGCCTTAACCACCCAGGACCATCTGCAGCAAAGCAAGCAACCGGCTATCACGTGCTAGCCCCTACGCAGCGACCCGCTCAATAGCGTCGCGGATATGCTCGCGCTGAGTTTTCGCAATCTCAGTAGCGAGCACCTTCTACGCCCCCTAGAATAAGCGCCGGCAATTTCGCCGCCCCCTGCAAGGATTTGTGACATGGAATGGCTGACCAGCCCAGAAATCTGGGTTGCCTTTCTGACATTGACTGCTCTGGAAATCGTTCTGGGCATCGACAACATCATCTTTATTTCCATTCTGGTAAGCCGCCTGCCCAAGGCGATGCAACCCAAGGCGCGCTTCTTTGGCTTGGCGTTAGCTATGGGCACACGGATCTTGCTGCTGCTGTCGATCACCTGGGTGATGCGCCTGACCGACGACCTGTTCACCGTGTTTGAGCACGGCATCTCTGGCCGCGACCTGATTCTGTTCTTCGGCGGCTTGTTCTTGCTGTTCAAGAGCACCATGGAGATCTACCACGGCCTGGAAGGCGAAGAAGAAAGCCAAGAAGCGGATACCGGCAAAGCGGCGCGCGGCTTTATGGGCATCATCATCCAGATCGCCATCATCGATATCGTCTTCTCGCTGGATTCGGTGATTACTGCGGTGGGCTTGGTGTCGCACGTGCCGATCATGGTGGCGGCGATCATCATTTCGGTGATTGTGATGATGCTGTCAGCCGGCACCATCAGTGAGTTCATCGACAAGCACCCGTCGCTGAAAATTCTCGCCCTGTCGTTCTTGATCTGCGTCGGCACCCTGCTGATTGCCGAGGCCTTCGGTGTGCATGTGCCCAAGGGCTACGTGTACTTCGCCATGGCGTTCTCGCTGGCGGTGGAAGCACTCAATATCCGCATGCGTGGCAAGAAAGCCGCCAAAGCCGCGGTGGAGTTACGCAAAAATACCCCGTAACTGTATCGGTGTATCAAGCACAAACCCCAGCTAGTCTGGGGTTTGTCTTTTTGGGAGTAGCCGTGATGGCGCTGTCGGTGTGGTTAACCTTTTTTGCCGCCTGTTGGTTGCTGAGCCTGTCGCCCGGTGCCGGTGCGGTGGCCTCGATGAGCAGCGGCGTGCGCTACGGCTTTGTGCGCGGCTATTGGACGGCGATTGGCTTGCAGGTGGCGTTAGCCCTGCAAACCCTAGTGGTAGCGCTGGGCTTAGGCGCCATTCTGGCCGCCTCGGAGCTGGCGTTTAACCTGATCAAGTGGTTTGGCGTGGCTTACTTGCTGTGGCTGGGCATCAGCCAATGGCGCGCCGAGCCTGCGCCTTTGGTCAGCGATGACGGCGCGCGCCCGATTGGCCGCCCCTTAAGCCTGCTGCTGCGCGGCTTTTTGATTAACGCCAGCAACCCTAAGTCGATCATTTTTATTCTGGCCGTGTTGCCGCCGTTTATTGACCCCAGCCAGCCGCTGGCTCAGCAATACCTGATTCTGGCGGCGACTATGATTGGCGTCGATTTGCTGGTGATGGCCGGCTACACCGCGCTGGCTGCCAAGGTGCTGCGCCTGCTACGCAGCCCGCACCAGCAAAAGTTACTCAACCGGGTGTTTGGCGGCTGCTTTGTGCTGGCTGCCGGTTTGCTCACCACCGTGCAGCAAGAAGCCTAATCAGCCATTACCAACGCCCAATCAGCTGGCTTGCTGGTTGGGCGGCAATACATCCACCGGGCGATACAGGCTCAGCCATTCGCGCAACTCGCTCATCGGTAACGGCCGACTAAACCAAAAGCCTTGCAGTAAGTCGCACTGCTGCTCGCGCAGTAAGGCCACGTGCTTGAGCGACTCCACCCCTTCGGCCACCACGCGCAATTGCAGCTTGTGCGCCATGGCAATAATCGCCCCGGTCAGCTCTTGGTCTTGGCGGCTGATGTCTAATTCACGAATAAACGAACGGTCGATCTTTAATGCGTTGACCGGCAGTTTGCGTAAATACGCCAGCGACGAATAACCCGTACCGAAATCATCAATCGATACCTTCACCCCCAACTCGCGGATTTTTTGCAGGCTCTCTGCCGCCTGTAGCACATTGCCCATCAGCGCATTTTCGGTGATTTCTAGGGTGAGGTAAGTGGCCGGCAAGCCCGAGCTGCGCAGCGCCAGCTCGACGCGCATGGGCAGCTCTGGGTCGGACAAATTCAGCGCCGAGCAATTCACCCCCACGCGAATCTTGCGGCCATGCTCGTGCAGTTCGCGCACCTCACGGGCTGCGCGCTGCATCACCCAAGCGTCTAACTCACCAATCATGCCGCATTGTTCGGCCAAGCCGACAAAGCGCTCGGGGTTGATCATGCCAAACACGGCATGCGGCCAGCGTACCAGCGCCTCTAGCGCCTCTACCTCGCCGCTATCGCCGCGCACGATAGGCTGGAAGTAGACCTGCAACTCGTTTTGGTCGATGGCTTGGCGCAGGTCTTGCTCCAGACGCAAGTCCATCTGTGCTTCGCCGGCCAGCTCTAGGCTGAAACGCTGGCTGCGGTTGCGCCCGTTCTTTTTGCACCAGCCCAACGCAATCCCCGCATCGCGCAGCAGCTCGGCGCTGTTGCGACCATCGTCGGGGTAATAGGTGTAGCCAATACTGGCGCTCAGTTGCAGGGCGGTATCGCTAAGCTGCAGCGGCGGCTCCAGCTGCTCGCGTAGGCGCTGGGGGATATCTTGCAAGTTGGCCACGTCGCCATCGCTAATCACTGCGCAAAACTCATCGGCCGCGTAACGACCCAAAATAGCCCCGCCGGGTAACGCCCCGCGCAAACGCAGCGCCACTTGCACGAGCAGCTCGTCACCTTGGGCGTGCCCTAGGCTGTCGTTAATGCGTTTGAACTGATCCAGATCGAGCCAGAGGATCAGCGCATTGTGTGCTTCACCCAGGGCGGCCAAGCGCATTTCTAAGCGCTCGCGAAACGCGCGGCTGTTGTACAGGCCGGTTAGCGGGTCGTAATCGCTGGCTTGTTGCAAACGCATGGCCGTCTGACTGAGCGCATTGCGCTGCAAATACAACGAGCGCTGCACCCAGCCTCCGGAAATCAGCCCGATCAGCATGATCAGCATCGCCACAACGCCCACCACTAAGCCCATCTCGGTATCAGCCGCCGGGCCACGCTGCACATAGGCTTGCACATCGATATTGAGGATCAGGCGCATGCCGTGCATGCCAACGAAGTGCACCGCTGCCACCCCTAGCGCCATCACTAAGCTGGTGGCCAACTTGAGCGACAAATACACCCCGGTGGAGGCGTTATCGTGCAAATGCTGCACGAGGTAAAACCCCAAATACGCCGTGCCCATAGCCAACGGCAGCACCAGCAACACATAGCCGGGGTTGTACAGCTGCACGGCGACCATGCGCATCGACAGCATGCCCAGATAATGCATGAGCACGATACCCAGTCCCGACACCACCGCCGCCTGCCATAAAGCCCAACGCGGCCGCGCATGCTGCAGCAGGTGCAGCGCCCAAGCACTGGCGGCAATCACGATCAGTAACGACAGCACAGTTAAACCGACGTCGTAGTCGCGCTGAATAGGCGCCCGCAGCGCCAGCAGACTGATGAAATGCAGCGCCCAAACCCCACCGCCCATGCAGAAGGCCGACGATAACCAGCCAACGCGCAACGCCAGCGCGCTAACCCCAGTGCGCGCCATGACCGTGAGTTGTTCCATCAAACTTTGCGTGACAAAGGCGGCAGCCACGGCAATGCACAGGGCCACCATGACCAGAAACACATCATGCTGATAGGGGATCACCAACATGCCAGCCGGCAGATCAATACCTAACAAAACGCGCATGCGTTGGCCTCGCAACGATAAGCTGTTTTCAGCTTAGCCAACCCCGCGCAAGACACCGCCGAAAGCCTTAAAAAATCGACCAAGGGCCTATGCCCTGTGGGCTGCAAAGCTGTGCCACGCCCCGCAAACCGATCAGGCGTCAGCCTTGACCACGCAGTTTCGCCCTTGCTGTTTGGCCTGATACAAGGCCTGATCGGCGGCTTTTAGCCACGCCTCGGCGCTTTGCTGCGCGAGGCCCTCAGCTAAGCCTAAGCTGATCGTCACCTCCCCCAGGGGGCTTTGCGGATGGGTGATGGCACGTTGCTGCAAGGCAAGGCGAATATGCTCGGCGGCTTTGCCCGCCGCGTTGCTGTCGCCCTCCAGCAGCAGGGCAAACTCTTCGCCGCCATAACGAAACGCTTGCTCGCTATCGCGACGGGTGTTGTCGCTAAGCAGCTGGCCTAGTTCACGTAAACAGTCATCCCCAGCCTGATGGCCAAGGCTGTCGTTAAAGCGCTTGAAGTAATCCACATCAAGCATCACCAAAGTGCACGGCGCGCCCGCCTGCAAGCCGTCTATGGCGCGTGCGATGGCTTGATCAAAAGCGCGCCGGTTATGCAGCCCGGTTAAGCCATCGAGCAACGACTGCTCCTTAAGGGCCTGCTCCACCGCCATGCGCTGGCTGGCATCGCGGCAGCTGTAGAGCACAAACCGCTCGCGGTGGAACAGCACACCACGGGCACTCACATCCACTGTGCGCAAGCTGCCATTGGTGTGCGCCAACTGGGCACGAAACTCGTGGGTTTTGCCGGGGGTAAAATCGGCCTGCCAACGCTCAGGTTCGGGGGTCAAGGCGCTGGGCCGCTCTTTAAGCAAGCGCTGAATCGCCGCTTCATTGGCGTGGCCGGTGAGCTCTAGTAAGCGCGGGCTGGCGTAGAGCACTTGCCGCCCCTCAGGTTTCATCACCAGCAAGGCGTCCGCCGCTTGCCCGGTTAGCGCCAGCAACTCTTGCACCAACAACTTGCTCTGGCGCACCGCTTGCTCGGCCTGCAAGCGGCGATAGTTATAGAACAGCGCCAGCATTAACAACGCGGTGTTCAGCAGGCTGGCCAGCAACACCCACTGCGGCCAATCGGTAAAACCTGCGCTGACAAGGGCTTCGCTGGGCTCCAACCAAATGTCATAGCGGGTATCGCGCAGATACAGCGGGCTGTGTGTGGCCACGCCTTGGCTGTTGCCCAAGCGCCGCTCGGGGTCGTTGTCAAAAATCACCTGTTCGCCTTGCTGCAGGCGAATCACATAGCCTTGCTCGATCATCGGGATCAAGGCTCTGGCCATCAGTTCGCCGACGAAAAAGCCGCCATATAACCAACCGATAAACGCACCTTGCGGGTCATACAAGGGCACCAGATGGCCCTGACCTAAACGGTTGTGCCGCGTCAGATGCGGTGGCGTCATGGCATCGCGCCGCTGCTCGCGGGCCTGCTCAGCTAGGCCACTAAAACGCCGCAGCACCTGTTGATAGTGGGCTTGCTCTAGCGGTAGATCACCGGCGCGAGTGAACACGTGGCGTAGGCGGTATTGGCGGTCGATCAGCACCAACACATGCCAGCTGGAAAAGTCCTCCAGCTGCACGTGCGACTCATGCTGCCAGCTGTGTGTATCGAACTGTTCAAGGCTTTCGATGCGTCGGCCAAAGCGGGCGAAGCTGCGCAGTTGTTCTTCTAGGTCTTCCTGAACACGCTCGACCAGCAGAGTGGCGGCGCTGCGCTGCTGCTCGGCAACCACTTGGTGCTCTTTGCTGCTGAGTAACTGCCAGAGCAACCACGAAAACCACACGCCCAGCAGGCCCACCAAGGCAATCAGCCCCAGCACCAGCTTGGCGTGCCGCAACAGCCAATGTGTTAAGCCTGTGTTGTGCGCCACACACTCCCCCTGCGGGGGTCAGCCACACAGGTAAGTGCCCGTCCCCACTGCAATCAAGTCGCCTTCAAGGGCATGCAATTCGCAGCGGATCACCGCCACTTTGTTGCCGCTACGCAGCGGCGTGGCACGGGCAATAAACGCGGTGCCACGGCCGGGGCGCAGGTAGTCGACACGCAAGTCGATGGTGCCGAGTTTAGACAACCGCGCCATGCGCTCGCTGTTACTCAGATGCTGGCTTTTCAGCGTAGCACCGACCAGCGCCATCAAGCCGCCGGCCACATCCAGTATGGTCGCGGTAACGCCGCCGTGCAGAATGCCGTGGAGGAAATTACCCACCAGCTCCGGGCGCATCGGCAGGCGCATTTCCACCGCCTCTTCACTGATGCTCAGCAGCTCAATGCCCAGCAGCTTGTTGAACGGAATCTGCTCGATAAACCCGGCAATGGCTTGTTTAACGTGCGGCTCTAATTGCGCTGTGGTGTCTGTCATGGGCTGTCCTTAAGCAGAGAAGTTCACGCCAGTGCCAACACGCGGTCGACCAATTTGTTGATGCCTTGGCTGGCCTCAAGAATCGAACCGGCGAGCATGTAGGCGGGCGTGGTAACCAGCTTGCACTGCGCGTCTTCGACGATATCGCTAACCACGCAGGCTTGGTGCTGGGCACCACTGGCCTCGACGGCTGCGGCAGTGTCGGCATCGTTGCCGATGGTGCACACCACGCCCGCGCCAAACACCTTGGCCGCCAACGCGGGGGCAATGCACTCCAGCCCTACCGGCTTGCCCGCTGCGGCAAAGGCTTTTAACGCCGCCAGTACATCGGCCTGCACGCGGCACTCGGCGCCTTTAAAGGCAAAGTCAGAGAGGTTTTTCGCCACGCCAAAGCCGCCGGGCAGAATCAGCGCATCGAAGGCCGTTACATCCAGTTCGCGCACGTCTTTAATGGCGCCACGGCAGATACGCGCGGCTTCGACCAGCACGTTGCGCGTCTCGCTCATCTCCTCGCCAGTGATGTGGTTAACCACATGATGCTGGGCCATATCCGGGGCAAAGCACTGGTACTGCGCGCCTTGCTGCTCTAGGCGCAGCAGGGTGAGCACCACTTCGTTGATTTCGGCGCCATCAAACACGCCACAGCCGGACAAAATTACCGCTACTTGCTTGCTCATCGGTCACTCCTTATGGGTGGGCGAGGCGCTAACCAGCTCATGCTGGCTCAGGTGCTGCGCCAAGAAGGCCTCGGCCTGCGCTTCGGCGGCGCGGGCAAACGCTGGTACTTCGCTGTTCAAGCCGCTGGGCTGGTCAAACACATGCTGCGCACCGGCAAACTGGCGAATATCCAGCGGCTGGCTGGCGAAGTTGGCCGCCGCGCTTAAGCACTCCTGCGGGCTGACCACCGTATCGGCGCTGGCCAAGAACATCAGCACTGGGATATCCAGCGCAATGCCACTTTGCGCATGCTGCGCGGGGAAGCCGCAGAACGGGTAATAGGTGATCACGCCCTGCACCCCGGCCAGTGCCTCTGCCGCTGGCGCGGTGTAGCCGTGGCCTTCGTGGCCCACTTGGCTGAGGGCGTCATAAATGGTCCAGCCGCCGTGGGAATAACCCAACAGCGCCAAGGCTTGTTGGTCGACCAACGGGTAGTTATCCAACAGCGCCAGCGCGGCAAACACATCCTGCGCACGCTCACTGCCCCACAGCACTTTGCCGTCGCACACCGGGTATTCCTTGTTGCTCAGGGGAATGCCACGGGCTTTAAGGCTGTCGACAAACACGAGGTGGTAGCCCTTAGGTTGCAGCCAGTTAGTCACGTGCTCAACGTACTGCGCGGTTTGCCCCGAGCAGCCATGAAACACCAGCACGGTAGGGCCGACATGGTCGCTGGCCGGCACGAAGGTCAGCGCCTCTTTTAGCCGCTCAACGCTTTGCGCCTGCTGCGACGGGGTGGGGAACAACGCCGCACGGTACGGCCAAAAACCCACCAGCGAGGCGGTGACCGCCACCAGCACCACGGCCACTAGCCAACGTAAACCTTTCATAGTGTTCCTTGTCGTTATTGGTGATTTGCCCTGGCATGCACGGCGCCTAGGCTTTTTATCGATGAGGTTAGGATGAAGTGGCCCCATGCTAGCCGAGCAGCGGGTTTCGCCCAAGCCACGAGGCATACCATGAATCTGATTTTATTCGCCGTACCGTTTTTTCTGCTGTTGATTGCCCTCGAGCTGATCGCCGACTGGCGCAGCGGCAAACGCACCTACCGCTTAAGCGACACCATTAATAGCCTGAGTGCCGGGGTGCTCTCCCGCGCTGTGGGCATTCTCACTAAGTTCGCCACGGTGGGTATTTATCTGCTCAGCCTCGACTATCTGGCCGTGTGGCAGTTATCGGCCGATAGCCTGTGGGTCTGGCTGCTGGCGTTTGTGGCCTATGACTTCTGTTATTACTGGAACCACCGCCTGGGCCATGAGATGAACGTGCTGTGGGCCGCGCACTCGGTGCACCACCAGAGCGAGGACTACAACTTAGGCACCGCGCTGCGGCAAACCAGCACCGGCTGGCTGTTCAGCTGGCTCTTCTACCTGCCGATGGCCGTGCTGGGCATTCCCGGCGAAGTGTTTATCACCGTGGCGGCGCTGAATTTGCTCTATCAGTTTTGGGTGCACACCCAGCACATCGGCAAGCTAGGTTGGTATGAGTGGTTCTTCGTTACCCCGTCTAACCACCGCGTGCACCATGCGCAAAACCCGCTGTATATCGATCGTAACTATGGCGGCGTGTTCATTATTTGGGACCGCCTGTTCGGCACCTTCCATGAAGAACAGGACAGCGAGCCGGTGATCTTCGGCGTGACTAAGCCGCTGGCCAGCTGGAACCCGCTGTGGGCCAACGCGCAGTTCTACGTGCAACTGTGGCACGACGCCGTGCGCGCCGAGCGCTGGCAAGACAAACTCACCATCTGGTTTCGCCGCACCGGCTGGCGCCCCGCCGATGTCGCCGCGCGCTACCCGATGGCCACGCCGGATTTAAGCCAGTTCCGTAAGTTCGATATCGCCTTAAGTCGCTCGCAGCAGGTGTATGCCGCATGCCAGTTTGCCGTGACTGTGCTCGGCACTGTGGGGCTGATGGCGGCGGGCGAGCAACTGGGCCTTGGCGCGGCACTGCTGCTCTCGGCGTGGGTGGCCTTTACCCTGTATGCCACCGGCGTCTGGCTGGAAGACCGCCCCCATGCCCGCCTGTTCGAAGGTCTACGCCTGCTGGCCAGCACAGCCACGGTGCTGTGGCTGTTAGCCAGCGGCCTGCTCAGCGGCGCGGCCTTCTGGCTGGGGCTGAGCGCCGCGTACGTGGCCCTCAGCGTGTGGGGCATGGGGCACAGCAAACGCCTGCCCGATCAGGCGGCGTCGGCTTAACGCGCGCTCGCTTTACGCTGCGCAGTAGGCGGCTCGGCGGCGGTTTCGCCGTCGAGCAAGCGCGCCAACGGCAGGCAGCTACTTAGCTGCCACTGCGCCTGTAATTTACCCAGCATGCAGGTCAGGCCACTGTGCTGCGCCGCCAGCGTGGCCTGCATCTGCTCAATTTCACCTAAGCGGGCCTGTAAGCCGGCCAGAATCTGCTCATGATCCAACGGCTCGCCGGGGCGCCCTAAGATGCTGTGCACTTGCTCAAGGCTAAAACCCAAGCGCTGCGCCAAGCGAATTAAACCCACCCGCTCGACCGCCTCGGGCGGGTATTGCCGATAGCCATTGCCGGCGCGCGCCGCTTTGCCGAGCAGGCCGTGTTTTTCATAAAAACGCAGCGCCGAGGTACTTACCCCGGTGGCAGCGGCCAGCTCACCAATGCGCAAGGCCGCGCCGCCTGCTGGGTTGTTAGCGTTCAATGATCTCTCCACGCATGGGCGCTAAGTGCGCCAGCAGCTGATTTTGCGCACGCACCGACACGCCTTGTTGATCCATCGCCGCTTGCAGCAGCTCGACCAGCGCATTGAAGTCGCTGCGGCTAATGTGCAAGCCAGTGTGGCTTTCTTCCATGCTGTCGCCGCTGTAGATGCAAGGGCCACCGCTCAGTTCACACAGCTGCTCAACCAGTTTGTCGCGCACCCGGACGATATCCACCTCAACAAAGTGCTGCTTTATCCGCGCATCGGCGGCGGCGCGCAGCAGCATGTCTTCGACGATACGGGTAATCCCCGTCTGCCCGCCAAGCTGCTGATAGAGACTGTCCGGGGCCGGCGTGGCGCAACCGACCAGCAGCACCAGCAGCCCGCTAAATAACCAAGCTCGCATGGTTAAAAACTCCCTTGCAGCGACAGGTAAACGCCGTCTTGATGGTCGTAGGTGGCGATCTCACCGAGCCGCGCATAGGCCAGCACCAGCGAGACATGTTTGCTGGGGAAATAGCCGATAAACACATCCTGCCAGTCGCTTTCACCGGCAAAACTCAGGTTGTCGGGCTTTTCGCGGTATTCCACGCCCACCGCCCAACGTGGATTAAGCAGCACCGCCAAGCTGGCTTCGCCGAGCCATTGGTGTTGATCGCGACGGTCGCCGCCAAAGCCCAGCAGGCCTAGCTCGTTGGCGCGGCTATAACGCGCGGTGACATTGCCCAACAGGTTGTAGCCAAACGCGGCGCCGAGCCACAAACGGCTGGCGGCCAGATAGCCTTCGGTGTCTGTGTCGCGCTGCGCGCCGACCAGCTTAGGCACACGGAAGTCGCGCTGACGTTTGTGCTGCACGCCCAGCGCCACTTGCGGCAAGCGGTCGTAGATCAGATCGCCAAACAGGCGCACTTTAAGGCCGAAGATATCTTGGCTGACGCTGTTATCCGGCAGGTTGAGGTCACGCGCCAAACTGCCCAAGTCTAAGTGCTGACGGGCATAGCTAAGCTCCAGCCGATTGCCATAAGCCAGCGCCACGCCGCCGGCATCCAAGCGGTAGTCGCCGGTCTCGACACGGGTGGCAAAGGCGCTGCCGCCCCACTCATCTTGCTCGCCATAGCCGGTGAGCACCGCCCACGGCACGATACCGCCGCCGGCCGCCCCTTCGAGCATGCTGGCACCGCCGGTGGCCAATAAACGCCCCTGCTCGGCGTTCGCGCCGAGGGCACAACACAGGCCACAGGCCAAGAGCGTTATTCGTCGCATGTTTACCTCCGTTAACCTTGCAGAACCTGCGCCGCGTCGCTGGCCAGCCAAGCTTGCAGCGCGCTGGCCGGCACGGGCCGGCTGATGTAATAGCCCTGCGCTACGTCACAGCCCCAGTCGCGCAGCAGCTCCAAGACCAAGGCGCTTTCGATGCCTTCGGCAACCACCTTCAGGCCTAGGCGATGGCTCATCTCGATGGTCGAACGGACGATCACCGCGTCATCGCCTTCCGGGCCCAGTTGGCGGATAAAGGTTTGGTCGATTTTCAACTCCTGCACCGGCAACTGGCGCAGCTGCGCCAGCGATGAATAGCCGGTGCCAAAGTCATCCACCGACAAACCCACGCCCAGCTCGCGCAGCGCCTGCAACACCGCTAGGGCGTGTTGTTGATCTTGCATCACCGCGCTTTCGGTGATTTCCAGCACCAACTGCTGCGCTGCCAGCTGATGACGACTGAGCGCCTGTTCGACCACCTGACAGACATCGAAGGCGGCCAGATCGGCAGCCGAAACATTCACCGACACTTGCATGACCAGCCCCTGCGCGTGCCACTGAGCTATTTGCGCCACGGCGGCCTCGATCACCCAGCGGGTCAGCGCGGCAATGCTGCCGGTACGTTCGGCCAAGGGAATAAACTCCCCCGGCGACACCCAACCCAGCTCGGCATGCTGCCAACGCAGCAGGGCCTCGGCTTGGCGAATCTGTCCATCGCGCAGATTCAGCTTGGGCTGGTAATGCAGCTGCAATTCGCCACGCTCGGCGGCTTGGCGTAAGTCGCGCACCAGAATGATCTGCCGCTGCCGCGCGGCGTCTTTAGCCTGCTCATAGACTTGCACCGGTTCGTGGTGCATTTGCGCCTCATGCAGGGCGGCCAGTGCGCAGTGCAGCAAGGCTTCGCTGCTGTGCGCGTCTTGCGGGTAGCTGGCCACGCCGATATGCACCTGCAAGCCCAGCGCCTCGCCCTGCCAGTCGCGCAGTTGGCTAAGGCGCTGCTGGCATTGGTCGGCCAAGGTGATCAGCTCGGCGGCGCTGGCTTCTTCAAGCAACACGGCGAAACGGTCATCCAACAGACGCGCCACGCTCAAGCCCGGCCGGCGCAGCTCGAGTAATTGCTGCGCCAAGGCCTGCGCCAGCTGTTGCTCGGCATCGCCGCTACGGGCACTGAGCCATTCGGAAAAGTTCGCCACGCCAATCAACAACACCCCTAAGGGCCGCTCGGCGGCGATGGCGCTGTTGATGCGCTCTTCCAGCAAGGTGCGGTTGGGCAGGCCACTGTGCGGTTCGTGCAGGGCATTGTGCGCCAACTGGCGTTCGCGCTCGGCGATGCCGTGCTGCATCTGCCCCAGTGCAGCGCCCAGCGCGGCCAGCTCTGGCACGCGCAGGCGCTCGATCGGCGCCTGATAATCGCCCTGACCAATGCGTTGCGCACTGCGCGCTAAGCGCTCCAGCGGCCTAGCCACGGTGCGCGCCAGCAACAAGGCCAACAACAGCGACGCGCCGAAGGCCAAGCCGGCGATGCTCAACAGGCGTTCGCGCAGCCCCAGCAGCGCGGCAGACACGGCATTTAACGGCCGATGCAAAAAGGCACTGATCTGGTAATCCGCCGCTTCACTGAGCGGCACCGCCAAGCTCAAATAATGCTCGCCGGCCAACGCCAAAGGCTGCCAATGGCGACTGTCGCTATCCAGTTGGCGCAGCAGCTCCAACTGCTGCGCGGGGGCATTCAGCAAGGTACTCAACCAGCGCGGTTTGCTGTTGTCCGTCTGCACCAGCAAGGTCACCTCTAGGTGGGTAAGCTGGCGTAGTTCGTCGGCCAGTGCTCGGTCGATCTCGAAACCCATGATCAACACCGCCACCGGCAACGGCGCGCGCACCGTGGCGGCGGCCAGCAAGTGCGGCACGCCATCGACCGGTACCACCAGCAGATGCTGCGGGTTTTGCAGCTGGGTTAGCAGCGCTTGGGCATAGGCAAAGGGCTGCCCTTCGGCAAACGCCGCGCTGGTGCTGGCCTTGATCTGCCCGTGGAGATCGAGCAGCAGCACTTCGCTGGCCTCGGCGCGATCACCATGATTACGCAGTGCCGAACGCAGGGTCGGCACATCCGCCGAGGCCACCGCATCGCGAAAACCAAAGTCGCTGCTGAGGATACGCACTTCGTCCTGCAACTGCTGGCTGCGCAGCGCCAGCAAGCGCTCGAAAACCCGCGCACCGATATTCAACTGCTCCTGCGCGTGACGCTCCAGCGCCTGCTGTGCGGCCTGCTGCAGGGCACCGGCCAAGCTGCCGATGACCAGCAGCAAGAGCAACATCACCCCCAGGCTGACCCGGGCAAAAAAACTAATCCGCATGCTGCTGCAAAGTACGCTGGAAGGCTTCGGCAAACGGGTTGCTCGGCGCAGCGGCCGGAGCGGCGGCCGAGATGCGCACCGCTAACGGCAGCGCCGGAGTGTTGGCCGATAGCGCCGCACGGCCTTGCCAAGGTTGCGGCTGCGGCCAATCGGGGTGCCAGAGGGTGAGCGGGTAATCGCCGGCGAGCAAAGCAAAGCGTGCGATGCCTTGTGCATCGGTCACCGCCAGCCATGGGTCGGCACTGACATAGATGTAGCCGACCATCCAATCGTGAATATTGCAGCCCAACACCACCAAGCCGGGGCTGTCGAACTGCACCGGCTGGCTGGGCGTGCCGTGGTAAAGACGCAGCTCAAAGCGCTTGGGCTCCGAAAAGGAATACACGTGATGGCGGATATCGTCGCGATTAGGAAACGCCACCGCCGTGCCAGTGCTGACCGCCAACACCCGCGGCACAAACTGCTTGCCCACCTGATCCATCACCGCCGTGCTGGCCGGCGTGCCGGGGGCCTGAATGCTTACCACCGCATCGGCCAGCGGTTGGCCTTGGCCATCCACCACTTGCACGCGTACCTCGGCCTGCGCCGTCAGCGCCGCCATCACACCAGCGGCTAACCACCCCAATTGTCGAAACATACTGCACCTCTTCCTGCCGAACGGTTAACGGCAGGGCCTGCGATTTCCTGAGCTTAGGCACTGCAAAGCAGCATTGCCATGTGGGCTTGACCTTAAACAGCACTTCAAGCTTAGCCTGTGCTCACCGCGACAAGGAGACCAGCATGCCGCACGCCCTGTTTACCCCGCTCACCCTGCCCAACGGCAGCCAATTACCCAACCGCATCGGCAAAGCCGCGATGGAGGAAAACCTCGCTGCGCCCGGCCAACAGCCCGGCGCCACCTTGATTGAACTGTATCGCCGCTGGGCGCAGGGCGGCAGCGGTTTGCTGCTGACCGGCAACGTGATGATCGACGGCCGCGCCATGACCGGCCCCGGCGGCGTGGTGTTAGAGCAAGGCAGCGCGCTGGAGGCCTTTCGCGCGTGGGCACAGGCCGGGCAAAGCGGCGGCGGGCAGATCTGGATGCAGCTCAATCACCCCGGCCGGCAAACCTACGCCAGCTTAGGCGGCCTGCGCTGGGCGCCCTCGGCCGTCGCGCTGGACTTAGGCAAGCACTCGAAACTCTTCGCCGCACCCACGCCGATGACTCATTTCGACATCGCCGAACTGGTGCAACGCTTCGCCAGCAGCGCGCAACTGGCCGAGCAAGCCGGTTTTAATGGCGTGCAGATTCACGCCGCGCACGGCTATTTGCTCTCGCAGTTTCTTTCGCCACTGAGCAACCAGCGCGATGACGACTACGGCGGCAGCCTCGCCAACCGCGCCCGCGTGTTGATCGAGGTGGTCCGTGCCGTGCGCGCCGCCGTTAGCCCCGGTTTTGCCGTGGCGGTGAAGCTCAACTCGGCGGACTTCCAGCGCGGCGGCTTTACTGCCGACGATGCGCGCGAGGTGGTCGAGCTGCTTAACCAAGAAAACATCGATCTCTTGGAACTGTCCGGCGGCAGCTACGAAAGCCCCGCCATGCAAGGCCGCACCGCCGATGGCCGCACCTTGGCACGCGAGGCGTACTTCCTAGAATTTGCCGCCGAACTGGCTAAAGTCGCGCGCATGCCACTGATGACCACCGGCGGCGTGCGCCGCCTGCCGATTGCCGAGCAAGTCATCGACAGTGGCGTGGCCGTGGTCGGCATGGCCACCGCTTTGGCGGTCGAGCCCGACCTGCCCAAGCGCTGGCAAGCCGGTGAAGCACGCATCGGCGAGCTGCCGGCCGTCAGCTGGGGCGACAAGACCCTCGCCGCCGTCGCCACCATGGCGTTGGTGCGCCGCCAACTACGCCGTCTTGGCGCAGGCAAGGCGAGTAAGCCCGAAGCCTCACCCGTACTGTCGCTGCTGCTCGATCGCCTGCGCCTGTCGCGCCTGACCAAGCGCTACCAGCAGTACCTCGCGCAGCGCTGAGTCAGCCAACACCTGCGCCCCCGCCCTGCGCCCACCCAAGGCGCAGGTGCTGGCGGGGTAAGCTCGCTACGCTGCCTGCTGATGCAATCATGGAGACGCAGCATGCAGCCTTTATGTGTGATCGGCGGCACCACCTGGGACACCCTTATCCACCTGCCCGAACTGCCGGCGCCCAGCGCGCAAACCCTATGGGCCACACGCAGCTATCAGGCCCTCGGCAGCACAGGCGCGGGCAAAGCGCTGAACCTCAAGGCGCTGGGCTGTAACGTGAGCCTGCACAGCGTGATTGGCGCCGACCCAGCCGGCGACGCCATCCATGCCGCGCTTGCTGAACACGGCCTTGCCGAGCACCTCTGCCGCAGCAGTGCCGCCACCGAGCAACACACCAACCTGATGGACAGCCACGGCCGGCGCCTGTCGATTTTCACCCAACCGCCAGCAGCCAGCGGGCTCGACCTGAGCGCTACCGCGCAGCACTTGGCGTGCTGCCATGTGGCGATCATCAATATCTTCGATTACGCCCGCCCCTGCCTTGCGCAAGCCCGCGCGCTCGGCACGCCGATCTGGACCGACCTGCACGACTACGACCTCGGCAACCCCTACCACCAAGCCTTTATCGACGCCGCACAGGTGATCTTTCTCGCCAGCGACAACCTACCCGACTACCGCGCCTTTATGCAGCAGTGCATCGCCGAGGGTAAGCAGCTGGTGGTTTGCACCCACGCCGAGCGCGGCGCCAGTCTGCTCGCCGCCGACGGCACTTGGCTGGAACAAGCCGCCCTGCCCATCAGCCAACTACGCGACAGCAACGGCGCTGGCGATGCCTTTTTTAGTGGTTTCGTCTACGCCCATCTCAACCGCTATCCGCTGGCCGACTGCCTGCGTTTGGCGGCTGCCGCAGGCGCCTTGTGTGTAGAGAGCGACCGCCTGTGCAACCCCGCGCTAAACGCCCCAGCGCTATTGGCCCGGGCTACGGTTTAGCCCGCCAAGCTCAGGTTTTGCTCCAACAGACGGCGAAAAGCTGACGCAAAGAAGAAATGAACCGTTATTCATAGTTTTTTTGACGATCACCGTCTATCGCCGCACAATGCACCGCAGGCGACATGCAGCTATGCATTTGCGACATCGCCATGGGTGCGCAACCTCACCTTTTTCTTTTCATCATTCATAACTAGAACGCAACCATCATGAGCACATTCTCCCCGGCCCTGCGGCTGGCCTCTGGCGCCTGCCTGCTGGCTGCGCTGGCGCCGCTTTCGGCGTTAGCCTCTGGCCTAATCCTGTATGAAATCGGTACCGACAACACGGGCCTAGCCAATGCTGGCGCGGCGGCGCGTGCCCAAGGCCCGTCTACCCTGGCCAGCAATATCGCCGGCATGAGTTATCTCGATGGTACGCAGATTACCGCGGGCGCCCAGCTGATTACCGGACAGGTCAATTTCGATACCGATAGCAGCAACAATCTCTCCGGTGGTGGCGGTCACAACGCCATGCCGCTGTCGCCCGGCGCCAGCTTGTTTATCACCCATGCGCTGAACGAACAGTGGCATGTTGGCTTTGCCAACTACGGCGACTTTGGCTTAGGCATCGATTACTCCGATGACTGGGCGGGCCGCTACTACCTGCAGAACGGCACGTTACTGGGCCTAACCCTGATGCCCAGCCTGTCGTTCAAGGCCAATGAGCAGTGGTCATTTGGCCTCGGCTTGCGCGCTTTGTACGGCCTCAGCGAAAGCGAACTGGCGCTGGACAACAACCCGCTGGGTATAGGCACGCACCCCGACGGCAGCCTTGAGTACAAGGCCGACGATTGGGGCTTTGGCGTTAACCTCGGTGTGCTCTATCAAGCCACCCCAGCGACTCGCGTGGGACTGGCGTATACCAGTGCGATCGACCTGAGCTTTAGCGACAAGCTCGATCCCAAAGGCTTAAGCGCCGTGGAGCAAAACCTGTGGAACGCTGGTGGCCTCACCAACGCCAAAACCACGCTGGATATGCAGGTGCCGCAAACCCTGACCGTCAGCCTGTTCCACCAGCTCGACAGCGCCTGGGCGCTACTGGCCAGCGCCAACTGGCAAGACTGGTCGCGCTTTGGCGAGATCGGCCTCGACCTCGACGCCCGCAATCCCACCAGCACCACGCTGGATGCCAATTACCGCGACTCGTGGCACGTCTCGCTCGGCACTCAATATCAGCACAGCCAAAAGCTGCGCTGGAACCTGGGCGCCGCCTACGACAGCTCGCCGGTAGGCGATCAGTACCGCACCGTCACCAACCCCATGGGCGAAGCGTGGCGCTTGGGCACAGGTATCGACTATGCGTTGGAGCAAGACCTGAGCCTCAACCTCAGCTATGAGTTCATCTGGATGGGCGATATGGCGGTGCAGCAGAGCAAAGCGCTGCCGATCAGCGACCCCAAACAAGTCAGCGGCAGTTACGAAAACGCCTGGATGCAAGCCATCAGCAGCAGCCTGACCTGGCGCTATTAAGCAAGGAGAGCCCTATCATGCACAGCATTCGCCCCCTCGGTTTGGCCTGCGCGCTGCTGGCCACCACCACCGCTCACGCCGCCAGCGCGCCAGATTTACCGCAGCTTGCCGAACAGGTGAGCATCTACGGTTTCCCGCTGGTGATGAACTACAAGGTGTTCCACGACACCTTTTTAGACAGCAGCGCCGCCGGCTACAAAGGCCCGCTCAACCAGATTCACCACACCGCGCGTACCTACAC
Organism: Atopomonas hussainii; assembly: GCF_900109735.1. Classification (GTDB taxonomy): domain Bacteria; phylum Pseudomonadota; class Gammaproteobacteria; order Pseudomonadales; family Pseudomonadaceae; genus Atopomonas; species Atopomonas hussainii. Next base: position 13,033 of record NZ_FOAS01000009.1, on the reverse strand, counting down.
GCCGGACGACACCACAGTACAAACCCCCAACAGCGACACCCCCTACTCGCTGCTCGGCACCGACTTGCGCAGCGAGCCGCAGGTGCTCTGCCATGCCGACGTGCCGCAGGACCGCTACTTCAGCGTGCAACTGGTCGATATGTACACGCATAACTACGGCTATATCGGCTCGCGCACCACCGGCAATCAGGCTGGCTGCTTCCTGCTGACCGATAGCCAGTGGCAAGGCAGCACGCCCGACGGCATCAAGCAGGTGCTGCGTAGCGAAACCGCTTTCAACATGGTGATCTTCCGCACTCAGCTGAAATCGCCCGAAGACCTGCCCGCCGTGCAGCAAGTGCAGGCCGGCTACAGTATTCAGCCGCTATCGGCCTACCTGAAACAGCCCGCCGCGCCGGCTGCCGCGCCGATCAGCTGGCCGGCTGCCGATAAGAGCATCTTCACCACCGGCATGCCGGCGCTGCTGAGTTTCCTGCAGCCATTCATGCCGCTGGAACTGGCCTCGCCGGCGGAAAAAAAACTGCGCGAACAGATGCATCTTTTGGGCATCGGCAACCCCGCCGCACTCAAAGACAAAGCCGTGCAGGCCGCTTGGGCCAGCGGTCTGAAGAGCGCAATGGGCGCGATCAACCGCGCCGTGGCGGAGCTGGGCAGCGTGCATAACGGCTGGCAGATTGGCACGGCGGCCGGCTCGCGAGCCTTCTTCAACGACAACTGGCTGCTGCGCGCCGCCGGTTCACGAGCCGGTATTTATGGCAACGACGCCGCCGAAGCCACCTACCCGTTCACCAAACAAGACCTGCATGGGCGCGTGCTAGATGGCAGCAAACATGCCTACAGCCTGACCTTTGCCCCCGGCCAGTTACCGCCGGCCAAGGCCTTCTGGTCGATCACGGTGTACGACGCCAACACGCAGTTTCTGGTCAACAACCCGATCAAGCGCTACCTGATCAACAGCACCATGCTCGATCAACTCAAGCGCAATGCCGATGGCTCGCTGACCCTGTTCCTGCAGCAGCACAGCCCAGGCAAGGCCCACGAAAGCAACTGGCTGCCGGCGCCCAACGGGCCGATCTTCTTGGTCATGCGCATTTACTGGCCGCAAAGCGAATCACCCAGCGTACTGCCCGTGGGGCAAGGCGACTGGCAACCGCCGAAGATCGAAGCCATCAGCCAGCTGAGCGCCAAGGGTGCCAAGCGCCCCGGCGACAAGAGTATGGAAAGCGTGATCCGCACTGACGAGCGTTACGGCCATGACGGTCTGTTCCACGGCCCGCGCGGCGTTGGCTACTGGCGCGACCTGGCTTACCCGGCGCCGATCCAGAACCCCAACCTGTGGCCGGACACGCAGTCCACCTACTTTCTTTCTACCCTGCGCATGCCCGCCGGCAGCCAGCTGATCTTCGATGGCGAGTACCCCTACGCGCGCTATTTCAAGCTGGCGCTGTACCGCTGGCAAGACAACACCTTTGTTTCCACCGGCGAAGCCTTGGCCGGGCCAGACATCGTCGCCAACCACGGCTCGGTGAACCCCTTCGTGGTGGGCGCGCCGCGCTTAGACCCGCAGCGCCAGTTCCGCCTTACCGTGCTCGCCGCCGATGCACCGAAAGACCCCGCCCAGCGCCAACGCAATACCCTGTACGCCGGCGCGCAGGGCGACAAAATCCAGATGGTAATGCGTATCTACCTGCCCGATAACGGCAAAGATGGCGCCGGCTTCGGCAGCGCGCATGCCCCCGAGCCGGGCTTTGGCCTGCCGCGTTACCACGGCCTGCTGGCCGATGGCACGCGTCTGAATGCCGAGCAGGTGGTGGCGCAGTTCAGCCTGCCGATGAGCGGCGCACTGGAACAACCCGTCACCGCCGAGCAATGGCAGGGGCTGGTCAATAACCCGAATAACGACCCAGCGCTCGACCCCGCCACTGCTCCGGCACGCAAAGAGCCCCGCTGGGAAAAGTACTGGTCGTTCAAATACTCCATCGTCGGCGCCTTCATGAGCCCTAAGGCCCGCCAAGCGCTGCCCTACGCCAGTGCCATGGACGGCGGTGGCGACCCCAGCACGCAGTACATGCTGCTGCACCTGTCGCGCCAGTTCGGCCCGGTGTATGTGATGCGCGGCAAGATGCCGACCTTCCCCGACACCTTCTTTGGCGAAACCGGCCAGGGCCTGAGCACCCGTCCCGCCGGGCAAACCCAGTACTGGTCGCTGGTTAGCTGTGAATCAGCACCCTCCGGCCAATGCGTGGACGGCCTGACCGACATGCAGGTGCCGCTCGACGCCCAGCGCAACTACACCATAGTGCTCAGCCGCGCCGCCGACCGGCCGAAAAACGCCACGCTAGAGAACGGCATCGCCTGGCTGGAATGGAGCCCGCGCGGCGAAGGCCTGCACGGCAAAGGCAACCGGGAAGACTTCGCCATGCTGATGCTGCGCTTTATGGCCAACGACCCCAGCTGGCAGCAAAGCCCCGAGCACATCAGCAAGCCCGGCGATGAAGAGCGCGTGATGGGTGACTACTACCCGCGCGGCGAATACATGACCACCGAAGCTTTCGAAGCCCTGTCATTCTGAGTAAGGAACACCGCATGCCCCTCAAACGCACCCTCAAATGGCTCGGCCTGCTGTTGCTCGTCGCCCTAGGCCTGATCATCTACAAACTGTTCGCCCCGGCGATCGGCCTGTTTACCGCCGGCCAAATCAACAAGATTGGCCTGAGCCCCAATGAGCTGGCCGCCAACGGCCCGCTGCCAGGTGAAGTCAGCCTCTATCAGCAAGAACTGGCCTGTTCGCAACAGCTGCCCACCCCGGGTTACTACCCCACCCTCAACGGTGCGGAAATTGCCGATGCACAGCGCAGCGGCGTATTCCCCTGCGCCCGCTTCACCGGTAGCCACGAGGGTAACAATCAGGTCTACGCCTGGCAGAGCGTCGACAGCTATCCGGGCATTTCCTACATCAACAACCGCAAGCCCGGTGAGCTGTATATCGTCGGCGGCGAATACCCAACTCTGAAAGACCTCGTACCGGCAGGCCCCTACATCGCCAAGGCCGATGCCACCACCGGCAAGGAAATCTGGCGCACCTATGTGGATAACCCCAATGCCTCGGGCCGCTGGATTGGCAACGCCAACCTGAACATTCTGGAAAACGGCAATATCCCGTTCTCGTGGTCGAACCAGATCGTGCTGCTTGATGGCGACAGCGGTGAAATCCTCAAGCACAACACCCTGCCCAGCGGCCCGGCCGCAGCGGAAGACGTCAACTTCAAGCACCTAACCATCGCCCCGGACGGCACCCTGATCCTTAAGGACCAGACCCGCCCTGCCGGCTGCCAAGGCCAAGGCACCATGGCGATTCTCAAGTGCGTCGATCAGGGCCTGATGCCGAAAAGCTCGGTCGTGGTGGCCGTCGACCCAGACAGCCTGGAAATTCTTGACCAGCTGGCCCTGCCGGAGCCGGCCGTGTCGCCGCACAACATTGTCGAGTTCGAGGGCAGAATCACTATCTATATCGGCATGGCCACCCGCGTAGGTCGCGCCTTCTGGGACCCGGCCAGCAAGAAGCTCAGCCTCGACGAGAGCTGGCAAGCCTTCCCCATGCAGGAAGGTCAGGGTGCAGCCACCGCGCCGACCATCGTTGGCGACTGGGTGGGTTTCCAGCTCAACGGCATCGGCAGCAGTGTGAAGGCCTCCAGCGTGGTGCTGATCAACCAGCATGACGCCAGCAAAATGGTCACCCACTTCCCGTTTGGCGAGCTAGAAGAAGGCCAGTGGAGCTGGGCGCCGCCGAAAATGGGCGGCGATGCGGAAAACCACATGGTCTACTCCGCCGACGTAGGCATCGGCAAAGTGGCCGGCATCAAGTTCGACCCGCAAACCGGCGCCATGCAGAACGCCTTCATCGTCAACAACAGCACCTCGACCTTCCAGCCGGTGATCGGCCCGAAAGACCAGCGTGTACTGCTGCTGACCCACATGAAGCTGAATGCCCCCAACGAGCCAATAAAGATGGCCGTGTTCACCAGCAACTACACCGAACAGCTGAAATGGCATGACGCCGCCACCGGCGAAGTGCTGGCCGAGTCCGACTTCTTTGCCCCGCTGACCATCAACTCGCTGACCCCGCCGGGCTTCGGCGGCCGCGTGTACTTCCCCAGTGCCGTGGGCGAATACTTCAAAGTGCTGCAAGTGCTGCCCAAGCGCAGCGAACCCTAAGCACAACACTCCAACAGGGCGCCGCAAGGCGCCCTGTTGCTTTACCGCCCCCCCTCCGCACCCAGCCACTGATTTGCCCCGCTGGCAAATTTGCTTTACCCTTTTTGTTAATTGATCGTTCAATTAAAAAGAATTTATGCCCAAAGTCGGAATGCAGCCACTGCGCCGTCGCCAATTGATTGATGCCACCTTGGCCTCGATTGATCAGCACGGTTTGCACAACACCACCATCGTCACCATCAGCCGTTTGGCCGGGGTGTCGAGCGGGATCATCAGCCACTACTTCGGCGGCAAAAATGGCCTGCTCGAAGCCAGCATGCGCCATCTGCTTAAAGAGTTGGGCGACACCTATAAGGCGCGTTTAGCCAAGGTGTCCACGGACGATGCCGAAGGCCGCGTGATGGCGGTGCTGGAGGCCAACTTTGATCGGGTGCAGACCAGCCCCGCGGCGTGCAAAACCTGGCTGGCCTTCTGGGCCGAAGCCATGCACCAGCCAGAGCTGGCGCGCCTGCAGAAGGTCAATGCGCAGCGCCTACTAAGCAATCTGCGTGCGGCGCTTAAGCAACTGCTGCCCGCCGCGCGTGCGCAGTTGGTGGCGCAAGGCCTCGCCGCGCTGATCGACGGTGTGTGGCTGCGCGGCGCGCTGGAAGGCGGCATCGACACGCAACAGGCCAAAGCGCTATGCCGCGACTACTTGGCGCAACAACTGAAATACAAGGATTCCTGATGTCTCACCCCACTCAGCCCACCCTGCCACTGGCCCATAGCTGGGTTGGCGGGCACTACCACGCCGTTGGCGGCGAGCGTTTTATCACCGTGAACCCGGCCACCGGCGCAGCGCTGGCCGAGGTCGAGCAGGCTGACGAAGCGTGCGTAGAAGCCGCCATCGCCAGCGCCGAGCAAGGCTTTGCCGTGTGGTCAGCCATGCCCGCCGTGGAACGTGCGCGCATTCTGCTGCGCGCCGTGGCGCTATTACGCGAACACAACGACGAGCTGGCCCGCCTTGAAGTGCAAGACACCGGCAAGCCTTGGCAAGAAGCCAGCAGCGTGGATATCGCCACCGGCGCCGACAGCATCGAGTTTTTCGCCGGTTTAGCCGCCAGCATTCATGGCGAGCAACAAGACTTAGGCGGCGACTTCTTCTACACCCGCCGCGAGCCGCTGGGCGTGGTGGCGGGGATTGGCGCATGGAACTACCCGCTGCAAATCGCCTGTTGGAAAGCCGCGCCGGCACTGGCCTGCGGCAATGCCATGGTGTTTAAACCCTCGGAAGAAACCCCACTCACCGCGCTCAAGCTGGCAGAAATTTTTCAGCAAGCGGGTCTGCCGGATGGCGTGTTTAACGTGGTGCAGGGCGATCACCGCGTCGGCGAGCTGCTCACCCACCATCCGCGCATCGCCAAAGTGTCGTTCACTGGCGAAGTGGGCACCGGCAAAAAGGTTATGGCCGCCGCGGCCAGCAGCCTGAAAGAAGTCACCATGGAACTAGGCGGCAAGTCGCCGCTAATCATCTTCGCCGACAGCGACTTGGACGAAGCGGTCGGCGCGGCGCTGGTGGCCAACTTCTACACCCAAGGCGAAGTCTGCACCCACGGCACCCGCGTGTTCGTTGAGGACAGCATCCACGATGTGTTTGTCGCCAAGCTCAAGGCGCGCTTAGCCAATATCCACCTTGGTGACCCGCAAGACCCGCGCACCAACTTAGGCGCGCTAATCAGCGCCAAGCACCGCGACAAGGTGCTGGAGTACATCGAAAGCGGCGTGAGCGAAGGCGCCACCTTGCTAGCCGGCGGCCAAGCCGCGCAACCGGCCGGTTGTGAGCAAGGCTACTTTGTTGAGCCGACCGTGTTTGTCGATTGCCACGACGACATGCGCATCGTCCGCGAAGAAATCTTCGGCCCAGTGATGAGCGTGCTGCGCTTTAGCGATGAGGCCGAGGTCATCCGCCGCGCCAATGCCACCCACTACGGTCTTGCCGCTGGGGTGTACAGCAACGACCTGCGCCGCGCGCATCGGGTGATCCACCAGCTGCAAGCCGGCATTTGCTGGATCAACAGCTACGGCGCTTCGCCCGCCGAGATGCCCGTCGGCGGCTACAAGCAGTCCGGACTTGGCCGCGAAAACGGCGTGGAAACCCTGCGCCATTACACCCAGATCAAAAGCGTGTACGTCGGCATGACGCCGCTGCAATCACCGTTTTAAGGGCCTGTTATGCAAGATAACCGTTACGACTACCTGATCGTCGGCACCGGCTCGGCCGGCTGCGTGCTGGCTAATCGCCTATCCGCCGATCCTAGCCACCGCGTGCTGGTGCTTGAGGCCGGCAAGCGCGACAACACGTGGAAAATCCACATGCCGGCGGCGCTGACCTACAACCTCGCCGACAGCAAGTACAACTGGTACTACCACACCGAAGCGCAAGAACACATGAACGGCCGCACCCTGTATTGGCCGCGCGGCAAAGTGTGGGGCGGCGGCAGCGCACTGAATGCCATGGTGTATATCCGTGGCCACGCGCTGGACTACGACCGCTGGGCCAGCGAAGGCGCCAGCGGCTGGAGCTACGCCGAGGTGCTGCCCTACTTTAAGCGCGCCGAAAGCCGCGAAGTAGGCGGCGACGCTTGGCGCGGCAGCGCAGGCCCGCTGAACGTGCACACCGGCGACGAGCCCAACCCGCTGTTCCAAGCCTTCTTGGATGCCACCGCAGAGGCTGGCTACCCCGTCACCGACGACATGAACGGCCGCCAGCAAGAAGGCTTCGGCAAGATGGACATGACCATCCGCCAAGGCAAGCGCTGGAGCACCGCGCAAGCCTACCTGCGCCCAGTGCTGCACCGCAGCAATCTGCACGCCGAAACCGGCGCACTGGCCACGCGGATTTTGTTCGACGGCGAGCGCGCCGTGGGCGTGGAATACCGCCAGAACGGCCAACTCAAGCGCGCCTACGCCGAGCGCGAGGTGATTCTGGCTGGCGGTGCGATCAACAGCCCGCAACTGCTGATGCTCTCCGGCATAGGCGACGAAGCGCAGCTCAAACAGCACGGCATTAGCGTGCAGAAGCACCTGCCGGGCGTGGGCCAGAACCTGCAAGACCATCTGGAGCTGTACGTACAGCAAGCCTGCAAACAGCCAGTCACGCTGTATCGCTACACCCGCTTGCCGGGACAGCCGATTGCTGGCGCCAAGTGGTTTATCAATAACGACTGGGGCCCGTGCCGCACCGCGCACTTAGAAGTGGGCGGGTTTATCCGCACGGAAGCCGGGGTGAAGCACCCCGACTTGCAGTACCACTTCTTGCCGTCACAGGTGATCGATCACGGCCGTAAAGACCCGGAATGCCACGCCTATCAAGCCCACGTCGGCCCGATGCGGCAAGAAAGCCGTGGTCAGCTGACCTTGCGCTCGGCCAACCCTGAAGAGCACCCGCGCATCGAGCCGAATTACTTGGCCACCGACCGCGACCGCTGGGAGATGCGCCAGAGCGTAAAGCTGACCCGCGAGATCTTCGCCCAGAAAGCGTTCGATTCGTTCCGTGGCGAAGAGCTGCGCCCGGGTGTGGATGTGCAGTCCGACAGCGCCATCGACGCTTTTGTGCGCCAATACGCCGACAGCGCCTATCACCCCAGCTGCACCTGCAAGATGGGCAGCGCCGACGACCCGCTGGCCGTGGTCGATAACCAAGCCCGCGTGTTTGGCGTCGGCAACCTGCGCGTGGTGGATGCCTCGATCATGCCCAGCATCGTTAGCGGCAACCTCAACGCGCCGACCATCATGCTGGCGGAGAAATGCGCCGACCATATCCTCGGCCAGCAACTGCCAGCCGAACACGCCGAAGTGTGGGTGCACCCGCACTGGGAGACCGCTCAACGTTAACCCATTCATCCGGCGCGCCGCGCATGGCGTGCCCGCTGCCTATCGGCCTGCGGCTAGTGCACACGACTCAGCGTGCGCAGTGATGCTGTAGCCCAATAGCCAGCGCTCTAGTAAAAAACCCTAGGAGCTTGCATGAACCTGCCCCAAACCCTTCTCACCGCCGCCCTCACCTTGGGCCTAACATCCGGCGCCATGGCCGCCGAGCCTGAGCAGTGCCAGAAGGTACGCTTCTCGGATGTTGGCTGGACCGACATCACCGCCACCACCGCGATGGCCAGCGAAATCCTCGATAACTTGGGCTATCAGCCGCAAACCCAGCTGCTGTCGGTGCCAGTGACCTTCCGCGGCATGCACGATGGCGACTTGGATGTATTCCTCGGCAACTGGATGCCGAGCATGGAAAACGACATCCGCCCGTATCTGGACAAGCAAAGCCTCGACGTGCACGCCACTAACCTGACCGGTGCCAAATACACCCTCGCCGTGCCGGCCTATGTGTATGACGCCGGGGTGAAAACCTTTGCCGACTTGGCCAAGCACGCCGAGCAGTTCGACAGCAGCATCTACGGCATCGAGCCGGGCAACGATGGCAACCGCCTGATCAGCGACATGATCAAGGCCAATGCCTTTGGCTTGGAAGATTTCCGCCTGGTGGAATCCAGCGAAGCGGGCATGTTGGCGCAGACCAAACGCGCGATTCGCCGTAACGACTGGATCGTGTTCCTCGGCTGGGCGCCGCACCCGATGAACCAGTACTTCGACATGCGCTACTTAGACGGCGGCGACGACTGGTTCGGCCCCAACTTCGGCGGCGCCGAAGTGCATACCGTGGTGCGCAAAGGCTACGCCGCCGAGTGCCCGAACGTGGGCAAACTGCTGAGCAACCTGCAGTTCACCGTGGCGCAAGAGAACGCTTGGATGGCCGCCATTCTGGATGAAGACCTCGACCCGCGCGAAGCCGCCAAGCAGTGGCTAAAAGCCAACCCGCAAACGCTGGAAGCGTGGCTGAATAACGTCACCACCTTCGACGGCCAGCCGGCACTGCCTACGGTTAAAGGCAAATTGGCGCTGTAAAACCCCAAGGCAAAAAAACGCCGCCCCCTGCTGCGAACAGGGGGCGGCGTTTTGCTGTGTAGCCGGTAAAACTTAGCGCTGGGCGCTGGGCGCTGGGCTGCTGCTGGGTGATGCAGTGGATATTGCCGCCGCCTAAAAGAATCTCGCGGCCCGGCACCATCACTACCTCATGCTCGGGGAAGATCTGCTTGAGGGTGGCCTCGGCCTCGGCGTCTTTCGCATCGTCAAACTTAGGCGCGATGATGCCGCCGTTGACGATCAGAAAGTTCACGTACGAACCGGCCAAACGAATCGACGGATCGCGCGGCTGACTGCCCGCTACCCAATCCACCCCAGCGCACTCTTCGGCCGTGGCATACAGCGGGCCGGGGATGGCGATTTTGTGCACGGTCAGCGAACGGCCTTTGGCGTCGCGGGCGTTTTCCAGCACGCGCAGGGCGGCTTGGCAGCGCGGGTAGTTGGGGTCGTTCGCATCGTCGGTCCAAGCGAGCAGCACTTCGCCGGGGCGCACGTAGCAGCAGAAGTTATCCACATGGCCGTCGGTTTCGTCGTTATACAGGCCGTCCGGCAGCCAGATCACCGTATCGACAGCCAAGTGCTCGGCCAGCAGCGCTTCGATCTGCTCGCGGGTCAGATGCGGGTTGCGGTTGGCGTTGAGCAGGCATTCCTCGGTGGTGATCAGGGTGCCTTCGCCGTCGACGTGAATCGAGCCGCCTTCCAGCACAAAGCCTTCGGTGCGGTAACGCTGGCAGCCTTCGATCTGCAAGATCTTTTGCGCTACTTGGTCGTCGCGCAGCCAGGGGAAATACAAGCCGCCATTGAGGCCGCCCCAGGCGTTAAAGGCCCAGTCCACGCCGCGCACGGCGCCTTGATCGTTGATCACGAAGGTGGGGCCGGTGTCGCGCACCCAGGCATCGTCGGTGCTGATTTCCACCACGCGAATGTTGCTGTACTCGGCCAGCCGCGCCACGGCGTTTTCATACTGCGCCGCGCTGGCGCACACGGTCACCGGCTCAAAACGGGCAATCGCCGCCGCCACGGCAGTAAACGCCGCCTGCGCCGGTTTGCCGCCTAAGCGCCAGTTGTCGGGCCGCTCGGGCCAAGCCATCCAAGTTTGCTGGTGGGCTTCCCACTCGGCGGGCATGCGAAAGCCATCGGCGCGCGGGGTGCTGGTTAGCGTGGTCATAGGGTTACCGCCATCAGAATCAACAAAAACGGCGCAGGCTCAGGCTGCGCCGCGTACGGCCGGGCTTATTCGGAAGCCATCTCGCCATCTAAGGTGCCGATCGGCCAATACAGGTTCGGCCGACGATCGCGGAACACGCCCCACGCGGTGCGGACTTTCTCCAGCTCGGTCAAATCGAAGCTGTGTACCAAAATGCCTTCTTCGGTTTGGTTCAGCTCCTGCACTTTTTCGCCAAACTGGTTGGCGATAAACGAGCTGCCGTAGAAGGTGATGTCGTAGCCGTCTTGCTCTTCTTTGCCGATGCGGTTGCTGGCGATCAGCGGCATCAGGTTGGCCCCGGCGTGGCCTTGCTGCACGCGCTGCCAATGCTCACGCGAGGTGATGCTGGCATCGTGCGGCTCGCTGCCGATGGCGGTGGGGTAGAAGAGGATCTCCGCGCCCAACAGCGCCATGCTGCGCGCGCACTCAGGGAACCACTGGTCCCAGCAGATGCCCACGCCGATTTTCGCGTAGGCGGTGTCCCACACCATAAAACCGGTGTCGCCGGGGTTGAAGTAGTACTTTTCGTGGTAGCCGGGGCCATCGGGGATATGGCTCTTGCGGTACACGCCCAAGTTGCTGCCGTCGGCATCGATGATCGCAATGCTGTTAAAACGCGCACGTCCGGCACGCTCGAAGAAGCTGATCGGCAGCACTACTTTTAGCTCGGCGGCGACTTTCTGGAAATGCAGAATCGCTGGGTTTTCCTCCACTGGGGTGGCTAGCTGGGTGTAGTCGGCGTTGGGCTTTTGGCAGAAGTAGGGGGTTTCGAACAGCTCCTGAATCAGGATGATCTGCGCGCCCTTGGCGGCGGCAGTGCGCACCAGCTTCTCGGCGTTGGCAATATTGGCCTGTGAATCCCAAGAACACGCCATCTGAGTGGCGGCGACGGTAACCATGCGTGACATAGAGCACCTCGAAAGTCGGTGAGTGGGCGTCATCTGACACTAGCAGATGCAGCGTTTGGGCACTTTATAACCGATAAATATCGGCTTTGGTAGCATATTGTTTTTGCAATTCTGTTTTTATTCGGCACAAAAGCCGATAAAGATCGGCAATGGTGGCGGGATTTGTAGGCTTGTAGGCCGGGTTAGCCGCAGGCGTAACCCGGATGGCAGGGCGCAGGCCTGCTGGGGCGAGCAATAAACCACCTCCGGCAGCCCGTGCCCCGCCCAACAGGTTGGTTTACGCACGGTGCCAAGCTGGCTGCTGAGCGTGTCGAACCCTCTTGTTTCGCCCCTCCCGGGCGAGTCACTTTTGCCAGTCGCGGCAAAAGTAACCCAAAACGCTTGCCCCACTATCCGGCTCGGCTTCGCCGAGTCCCTTCGCTCCGGCAGGCTTACGTGGGGCCACGGCGAAGGGCTATCCCTAGCCCATCGCCGCTTGCGCCGCATCCCTGCGGCTTACCCCACTACAGCCAGCCTACACTCAGCCGAATAAAAGGGGCGATTGGTGCAAGCCGCACGCTAGGTGATGGCTTCGCCAAAAAGCTTTTGCAGTTCAAATGCCAAACTTGCAAACCGCCAAACCATCGACCTGCACCAATGCCCCCTCCAGCAGGCCGAGTGGAAGACTGCTGGAAGAGGTTAAGCGGCAGGGATGCCGCGCAAAGCCCGATGGGCCATGGATGGCCCTTCGGGCTGGGCCTCTGGAAGCAGTCTGGAGCGAGGGAACTCGGCGCAGCCGAGCCAATGTTGGGGGCCTGTTTCTTGTGCTTACTATTCTTTCGCAAAGAATAGTAAGTCGCCGGGAGGCGAAATAAGTACTTTTCGTTGTACTCCAATAGTCAGCTTAAGCATTGAGATGCCCCGAGCAACTACGAAAAAATAAAGCCGCTCTATTTTACCTGTTTGAGCCTAGAGGCTCTATGTTCGTGACGAAAAACCTCTATGGCAGTCTCAAGCTCATAGAAAGCGTCTGGATACATGGCGAGTTCAAAATCGCCCAAACAAAGCCAGCTCTCAATCTTTAAAGTTTGTTTTTTGCTTTTCAAAATAACCGCATATGTTCCATTCTGATTGATTTTCGTCTCTGCAGCGTATAGATCATGCCAACATATTTTGCTTGTATTATAGGGCGGCAGAAGTATTCTCGGGATTTCGATTCCACTTTCTGAAATAACGATGCTCTTGTTTCTCGGTGAGGCAGCCAGCCATGCGCCTACGACGACACTTGATAGAAAAGAGAATACTTGAGCATCCGTGGACTGTGAGAAAGACTCGCCGATATAGCCATGCGTGCCTAGTACGAATATCAACAAAAAACCTATAAACAGCAAAACATGACTCATGGGAATTTTGTATTTTATCTCCGCCTTAGCCAACACTAAACACCCACCTCTAAACATAAAAAAACATCAATCCTTACTTTGTTCAATATTATTTAGCAAGTAAAAACAATTCACCCCAAGACAAAAACAATCATTATTTAATAAAATGCAGATAGTTCACCAAAATTGCAAACTTTTCCGAGGGCACGTTATTCGCCATAATTGTGGCCCGCCCCGACCAACTCGATTATTCCCGCAGTACCTTCATCATGAGTGTCGATGAGCTAGGGAAACGCTGATTTATTAAGCCTCACACCAGCACCAGTGCCGATTCGCAGCGCAAAATCAGAAAACCAGCTCGATTCCCCGCATGACTA
>NZ_FOAS01000023.1 GCF_900109735.1 Atopomonas hussainii | reverse complement strand
ACAAAGCCGCGAATAGCCTGACTGTCGTAAACCGCATCTTCTGTGCCTTCGTCCGAAAGACCAAAGCACTGCTGCACAACGTACAAGCGAAGCATGCGTGGCAAACCAATGCTGGGACGCCCACGCTTGCCCGTGTTGTCTGCATAGAAGGGGGCAATCTGAGCTTCAAGCAAGGTCCAAGGCGTGAGCTGCTCAAGATCGCTGAGAAATCGATCGCGGCGTGTCAGCTTTTTCTTGCCGGCATATTCGGCTTCGGAAAAGGTTTTTTGCATGCGGCTGACTCAGGCGATGGGCTTCCCGCGATTGTGCCAGCCAAGAGAGCTGCTGAGGAATAAATCAGCGTTTCCCTAGAGCTTTTGCGCACATAGACCGACGCGCCACTTAAACCTTGCACGCTGGTGATGGGCTTCGCCGCGCTGCCTTGCACCAACACCTCGTGGACGTGGTCGGCAAAGGGCTTGGAAAACGCCACCTGCTTGCTGCGCTCTGGGGTAATGGTCAAGTTGGCCGCAGCAATGTCGCCGCGGCCTGCTTGCAGGGCTGGAATCAGTTCATCGCGGTGCACGGGAATGTACATGGCCTTAATCGGTAGCTTGCCTGTGTGGTGTTTTTGGTTGAGCTGTTTAACGAAGCTTTCCATGGCCTCGTAGGTCAACCCTTTGGGTTGGCCTTTGTCGATGAAATAAAACGTGGGGCTGTAAACCACCAGAATGCGCAGGGTGCGGCGTTTTAGGATTTGCTCGAAGTCATCAGTGTGTAGCTCTTGGCTGATATCCATGCTGGCAACAGTGCTCGCCTGCACACTTGGCAACAAGAGGAGAGCCGCCAGCAGGCAGACATGGGGGAAAAATCCCAACAAAGCATTCGTGGTGCGCATAGGGCTATGTCGTCACAGTTAATGGTGGTTTTACTAAAGCCTAGGCTGGCTTAGCGTGCTAAGGCTTTTATCAATTTGGAGGTGGTGATGTCTGCACAATTTGCTGGACGCGTTGCGTTAATTACAGGAGCGGCTAACGGCATTGGCCGCGCCACCGCGCAGGCATTTGCGCTGGCCGGCGCCAAGGTCGTGGTCAGTGATGTGGATGCGCAGGGCGGCGAACAAACCGTCGCGCTGATTCGTGAGGCCGGCGGCGAGGCCGTGTTTGTGGCTTGCAACGTGAGCAAAGCCGAAGACGTAGCCGCGCTGCACCAAGCTGTGCTGGATAACTACGGCCAGCTGGACTTCGCCTTCAATAACGCCGGCATCGAGATTGAAAAGGGTAAGTTGGAGTTCGGTACTGAAGCCGAATACGACGCCATCATGGACGTTAACGTCAAAGGCGTTTGGCTGTGCCTGCGTGCCCAGCTGCCGCTGCTTAGCGAGCGCGGCGGGGTGATCGTGAATACCGCGTCGGTGGCGGGTTTAGGTGCGGCGCCGAAGATGTCTATTTACAGCGCCAGCAAGCACGCGGTGATCGGCCTGACCAAGTCAGCCGCCATCGAATACGCGAAGAAAAAAGTCCGCGTCAATGCCATCTGCCCGGCAGTGATCGACACCGACATGTTCCGCCGTGCCTATGAAGCCGACCCGAAAAAAGCCGAGTTCGCCGCTGCCATGCATCCGGTTGGTCGTGTGGGCAAGGTCGAAGAAGTGGCGGCTGCCGTGCTCTATCTGTGCAGCGACGCTGCCGGCTTCACCACCGGCGTTGCCTTGCCGGTTGATGGCGGCGCTACTGCTATCTAAGTCGCTAAGACGTTGGATGTTTGCGGTGAAAACGGTTGGGTTTTCTTTTTTGCTAGCAGCCTGCCTTAACTAGAGGCTGCTAGCCGAAAGCTAGACACGTGCCGTTTCAAGCGATGCCGGAGTGAGGCGGATAGTTGGTGTTTAACCTTATATCCGCCAGGTGATGGGGTTAGCGCTGCCGTCTTTAACTTCCAGCCAGTCATCGGCGGTGGCCTCGCCATCGGCCTCGTTCCAGCTGCCGGGTACGCAGCGTACTGGCACGCCCAGTGCGGCACTGGCGGCCGTGGCGCAGGCGAGGTCATCGGCCCACGGCGTGTTGTCGCTTTGCAGCCACAGGCTGTGCCAGCGGCCGGCGGCCTTTGCTGTCCACATCACGGGTATGCCGGCCAGCGTGCACTGTTGGGTTTGTCCTTTGCGGATAACCTCGCTGCCGGTGCCGATAGCGCTGACTAGCCAGGCGTGCACGGCGGCGAAGTCGGCCTCTTTGATGTAGATCTCAATATCCGGCGTCATGCGGTTTACTCAGGTAAGCGTTGCAACACATCGTAGCGCACCGCCACGCGCACCACGAGCGGCTCGGCGATCACCGCTTGGCGTTTGGCCTCGCTGGCGCGCCAGCCGTGCGGCGTCATGGCCAGCAGGTTGGCGCGGTCTGCGGGGTTGTTCAGGGTGAGCTCAAAACTCAGCTGGCCGCTGTCGGTGAGGGCTAGCTGCGCGGGCAGATCGGTTAAATGCTTGGCGTCATCGTAGCGGCGCACTTCGTCGTAGATCTTCTCGCGCAGCTCCAGCAGGTGTTCGCTGGTGGGGCCTAAGCGCAGCAAGTGGCCGCCGGGGGCGAGCAGGCGGATGGCTTCGGCGTAATCCAGTGGGCTAAACACGCTGAGCAGCAAGTCGCAGCTGGCGCTGGGCATCGGCACGCGGGCCATGCTGGCGACCAGCCAAGCTACCTCGGGCGCTAAACGGCAGGCGCGTTTGACCGCATCGCGGGAGATATCCAGCGCGTGGCCATCGGCCTGTGGCAGGGCGTGGGCGATGGCGGCGGTGTAATAGCCTTCGCCGCAGCCGATATCCAGCCAGCGCTTGGGGTTCAGCGTTTGCGCCCGCTCGACCAAGCCTTGTGCCAGTGGGGCGTAATGCCCAGCGGCTAAAAAGTGTCGACGCGCCTCGACCATTTGCGGGTTGTCGCCGGGGGCGCGGCTTTTCTTGTGCTGCACCGGCAGCAGGTTGAAATAGCCCTGCCGCGCGCGATCAAAACGGTGGCCGTTGGCGCAGCTTAGGCCTTGCTCGGCAGGGCTTAGCAGGTCTTGGCAGAGGGGGCAGGCGAGCAGCATTAGGCGAGCAGCCTTACCAGCGTCTGGTAGTAAATCTCGGTCAGCAGGTCGAGATCGCTGGCTTTAATGCGCTCGTTAAGCTGGTGAATGGTGGCGTTCAGCGGGCCGATTTCGACCACTTGGGTGCCTAAGGTGGCAATAAAGCGCCCGTCTGAGGTGCCGCCGGTGGTGGAGGGCGTGGTGTCGCGGCCCGTCACGGCTTTAATGCTGTCGCTCACCGCGGCAAGCAACTCGCCCGGCTCGGTGAGGAAGGGCAGGCCCGACAGCTGCCAGTCGATGTGCCAATCCAAGTTGTGCTTATCCAGCACAGCGGTGAGGCGCTGTTGCAGGCTTTCCACCGTGGATTCGGTGCAGAAGCGGAAGTTAAACAGGCAGCTCAGCTCGCCGGGAATCACGTTGGTGGCGCCGGTGCCGCTGTTTAGATTAGAGATCTGGAAGCTGGTCGGCGGGAAGAACTCGTTGCCCTGATCCCACTCAATCGCGGCCAGTTCGGCCAAAGCGCCGGCGGCGAGGTGGATGGGGTTCTTCGCCAAGTGCGGGTAGGCCACGTGGCCTTGGGTGCCACGCACGGTGAGCTTGCCGTTCAGCGAGCCACGGCGACCGTTTTTCACGATATCGCCCAGCTGCGAGGTGCTCGATGGCTCGCCGACGATGCACCAGTCCAAGCGCTCTTTACGCGCCGCAAGGCGGTCGACCACCGCACGGGTGCCGTGTAGGGCAGGGCCTTCTTCATCACTGGTGATCAGAAAGCTGATCGCACCTTTGTGCGCGGGGTAGTCGGCGACAAAACGCTCCACGGCGATAATCATTGAGGCCAGCGAGCCTTTCATGTCTGCCGCGCCACGCCCGCAGAGCATGCCGTGTTCGTCGATCAGCGGCTCAAACGGCGGGTACTGCCACGCATTGAGTGGGCCGGTGGGCACCACGTCGGTGTGGCCGGCGAAGCACAGCACGGGGCCGTCTTGGCCTTGGCCCGAGCGCTTGGCCCAGAAGTTATCCACTTCTTCGATGCGCATCGGCTCAAGCTCAAAGCCGCAGGCTTTGAGGCGCTGCATCATCACGTCCTGACAGCCTTCGTCGTCTGGGGTGACAGAGGCGCGACGGATCAGATCGAAGGCCAGTTCCAGGGTGGGCGTCAGGGTGGTCATGCAAACTCCAGGGCTGTTCGGCAGGTAAGGCGGGGCGAATGTTACCAGAATGCCTATAATGCGCGGCCATCCAATCCCAGCCAGCGGAGCCACTCATGCAGCACGACAACCCACGCTTTGGCGGCATTGCCCGGTTATACGGCCAAGAAGGCTTGGCGCGTTTGGCCGCCAGCCACGTGGCGGTGGTGGGCATTGGCGGGGTGGGCAGCTGGGCTGCGGAGGCCTTGGCACGCAGCGGCGTGGGCGAGATTAGCCTGATTGATCTGGACGACATTTGCGTGACCAACACCAACCGGCAGATTCACGCGCTCGCCGGCAGCGTGGGCGAGCTGAAGGTGGATGCCATGGCCGCGCGCATTCAAGCCATTAACCCCGATTGCCGTGTGCACGCGGTGGCCGAGTTTGTTACCGCCGATACCATGGCTGCCTGCTTGCACGATGAGTTGGATTTTGTCATCGACTGCATCGACAGCGTGCAGGCCAAAGTCGGCCTGATTGCCTGGTGCAAGCGGCGCAAGATTCCGCTGATCACCACCGGCGGCGCGGGCGGGCAGGTGGACCCCACGCAAATCCAAGTGGCCGATTTAAACAAAACCTTTAACGACCCACTGGCCGCTAAAGTGCGCTCGCTGCTGCGCCGCGACTATCACTACTCGCGCAACCCTTCGCGCAACTGGGGCGTGCCGTGCGTGTTCTCCAGCGAGCAGCTGCGTTACCCAAAGCCCGATGGCTCGGTGTGCCAGCAAAAAACCTTTACCGGCGAAGGCGTGCGCCTAGACTGCGCCGGCGGCTTTGGCGCCGTGACTATGGTTACCGCCAGCTTTGGCTTTGCAGCGGTGGCCAAGGCGGTGGATAAAATCGTCGCGGGCAAAGCGGTGCGGCCGAGTAAGCGGGTTAAACCAGCGGGGGATATGTAGGGCGGGTTAGCCGCAGGCGTAACCCGCCGAGCGGTGGTTCGGCGGGTGGATAAGCCACGTTAGGCGCCACATCAAGCACACTCGGTGTGTGTCGAGAAGAAAGCCCGCGCGGGTCAAATGACCCGCCCTACAGGGTTACAGTGCTTGTTTAAGCGCTTCTAACGAGAGCACTGCGTCATATTGCGGCCAGTCTTCGCGGGCTCGTTTCAGTACGCCTTGCATGAGCTCATCTAGCTTGGGGATTGGCTGCTCTGGCGGCAGTTGGTCAAAAGGTGCGGTCATAAGTGGGTGCTCAATCTTCTGTGGATTGGGCAATCCCTCCCATTCGCGTAAGCGCAGGATGTAGAGGATCTCCACCGGCACACGCTCCAAGTGCCAGTCTTGATTAAAGTCGTAGGCGTTTTTCTGGCTCACTTTGCCGGTTTGCCACGTGTGGCGGTCACAGGCAGCTAGCAAGCAGGGCAGCAGATCGTCGGGATTAAGAGTGCGCCAGCGGGATAGTAAGGCCTCATAGATTGGCTCGTCGTAAGCATAATCAGGCCACTGGTGTGAAGTATCACCGACCCAATCGGCAAACAGTCGCAACATAAAGGCATGGGCGCGCCTGTGCTCTTCTTCGTACTCAATCACCAGCTGATACCCACGATTGAGTGCAGCATGGGTGAGGTAACCCTGATGAATAACAGCGTCCTTCCAACCCAGAATTGCCATGGCGGCCATCATATTGGTGGCGGTTTGGATGCTAAACATCCGGAGCCCCGCCTCAATCGATTGCTCGGGAGACAAAGTGCGATATTGCTGATGCCAGAAATAATCTTGGCCGATACCTACTTGGTAGTAGCGCATCCAGTACGCTAACTCTGATACCCACTTTGGATTACAAGGTGCTGTTGCCAATGCGCGGTGTGCTTGAATGCACGCAAGCCATTCAGCCGTACTGTCTGTGATATTGCTTCTGTTAGGCATCTGTCGCGTCGGCAGTACATCTTCACGCATAACGTACTCACGAATGGAATCTCGATGAAATACTTCGTGATCCGGCACTCTGTTAATTCGGGCCAGCACGCTTTTGTAGGAAGGCCACTTCGGATTGGTCCCAATACGTTCACATTGGCTTATTTCTTGGGCCATGGTTCCGCCTTGATTTTTCTTTCTCTTGCTTGGGGGATATCTGCTTTGATTGTCATGTCCTCAACTTGGGCCCCACTTGTTCTTAGCCATGTAGCCACCATGTAGTGCGGGTCATTTGACCCGCGCAGCCCCTGTTTCACGTTATGCATCGGTCATCTTAATCGCGACACATAACGTAACGATTGCGCGGGCCTAACCACCGCTCGGCGGGTTACGCCTTTGGCTAACCCGCCCTACGTTTAAATCGCCCCTTGTTGCTTTAACCGCTCAATATCTTCGCTGTTGTAACCCAAGCGGCTCAAAATGCTCTGGTTGTGCTCGCCGAGGGCGGGGCCGACGTGTTCGCTGCTCCCGGGGGTGGCGGAGAGTTTGGGGATGATGCCGGGCATTTTGAAGGCTTTGCCGCCGGGTAGCTCGCCTTGGATAAACATCTCGCGGGCGAGAAATTGTGGGTCGCGCAGCATGTCTTCGATGTTGTAGATGGGGCTGGCGGGTACTTCGGCGGCTTCCAATTTGGCCAGCACTTCGGCTTGCGGCAGGCTGGCTACCCAGGCGTCGATCAAGCTGTATAGCTCGGCGCGGCGGGCGTCGCGGCCGGCGTTGTCGGCCAGCGTGGGGTCGCTGGCTAAATCGTCGCGGCCCATGGCGCGGGCAAAGCGTTGGAAGATGGCGTCGCCGTTGGCGCTGATCTGCACATGTTTGCCGTCGGCGCTGGTGTGCACCGACGAGGGGGTGATGCCGGGCATGATGTTGCCGGTGCGCTCGCGGATAAAACCGAACACGTCGAACTCCGGCACCATGGATTCCATCATCGCGAACACGGCTTCATACAGGGCCACATCGACCATCTGCCCGAGGCCGCCGTTCACTTCGCGGTGCCGTAGCGCCATTAGCGCGCCGATCACGCCCCATAGCGCGGCGATGGAGTCGCCGATAGAAATCCCCGTGCGCACTGGCGGGCGGTCATCGAAGCCGGTGATATAACGCAGGCCGCCGAGCGATTCGCCTACGGCGCCAAAGCCGGGTTGGTCTTTCATCGGCCCGGTCTGGCCGAAGCCGCTCATGCGTAGCATGACCAGTTTGGGGTTGAGCTTATGCAGCTCGTCCCAGCCGAAGCCGAGTTTTTCCAGCACGCCGGGGCGAAAGTTTTCGACCAGCACATCGGCCTCGGCGAGCAGTTCGCGGAGTATCTGCTTGCCGCTGTCGTGCTTGAGGTTAAGGGTCAGCGACTGTTTGTTGCGCGCCTGCACGAACCACCACAGCGAGGTGCCTTCGTAGAGCTTGCGCCACTTGCGCAGCGGGTCGCCGCCATCGGGCGATTCGACCTTGATCACCTCGGCGCCAAATTCGCCCATGATGCGGGTGGCAAACGGCCCGGCGATGAGGCTGCCGAGTTCAATGACTTTGACACCCTGAAGGGGCTTGGCGGCGCTGTGCATGGCTGTCCTTACTGTTTGCGGCGGGTTTCGATGCGGTGCAGGCGGGTGCCTTCAAAATTGAGGATGTAGTACACGCCGCTTTTGGGGCCGTAGATCCACTCTTCGATCTTGAACTCGCGGCGCTGGTCGTAACTTAAGGTGTAACCGACGATGTCGCGGCTCTTTGGCTCGCCGCAGCGCTCGAGCACTTCAAAGGCTAAGTCGCCTTCGTTGACCAGCTTGCTGCCGCAGCGCATGGCGTGGGCTTGGCTGGCCATGAGCAGGCCGGCGAGTAGGGTGAGGCTAAGCGGGATGGCTTTCATTGCACCTCCAAGTGCAGGGGCGACGTGACGGACTGTTTATCGCCGGCTTCGACAATACGCGCATCGAGCAGGAACAGGCGCTCGGGCGCGAGGCCTTGGCTATCCACCAAGAAGTTTTTAATCGCGGTGCTGCGCGCTTGGCCGAGTTTACGCAGCAGTACTTCACTGTTTTGCCAGAAGGCCACCAGTGCCTGTTCGGCCTGCTGGGCTTGTTCGCTGTCGCTGCGATTTTGCCAGTCGGCGGGTGGCTGGCCGATGCGCTCGCGGTAAATCGTTGCCAGCAGGGCGGGGCGGAAGTCATCGGGCACGGTGACGGCTAAGCGGCTGTCGGGCACGTCTTCGCCACGGCGCTGCAGAATGCGGTAGTAGCCGCGTTTAAGCTCGCGCTCCAGACGCTTTTGCGCTTCGGGCAGGCTGTCTGGGTCGCGGGCGGCCACGCCTTCAATTTCTAAGCGCAGCACGGGCTTTTGCTTCAGTGCTTCGGCCAGTTGGCTGAGGCTTTTTTGCGCGCTGTTATTCAGCTCGAACGAGCCGGCGCTAAAGGCCACTTCGCCGAGGTTGGTGTTATCCCCCGGTAGCAAGCCGCCGAGCAGCTTAAACGGGCTGGCGGCAGCTTTGGCAATTAGGTTGCCAATGGCTTTAAACACCAAAGGCGCAACGCGGAACTGCGGGTCGTTGAGGTTGCCGGTGATGGGTATATCCAGATCGATATTGCCGTCGGCATCGGTCATCAGCGCTAGGCCTAAGCGCACCGGCAGTTTGACGGCATCGGGGCTATCGACCTGTTCGCCGAGCTGCAACTTCTCCAGCAGAATTTTGTTCTCGGCTTTTAAGCGGCCGTCTTCGATTTTGTAATTCAGGTTCAGGCTCATGCGCCCCTTGCGGATGCTGTAGCCGGCGAACTTGCCGGAATAGGGGGTGAGCGTGGTCAGTTCGACCTTGTTAAAGCTGACTTGCATATCGAGCTTATTCAGCGGGTCGAAGGGCGTTAGGGTGCCGGCGAACAGGGCGGGCGCGTAGCGGTCGATTTTGCCTTTGATGTCGATCACCGCGGGCGCTTTGCTGGTGCTGCTGATGCCTTTGATATGGCCGCTTAATTGCTCGATGCCGGCGTCAAACTCGGGCTCTAGCGAGAAGTCGGCAAAGTTGGCGCTGCCATCGACCAAGCGAATGCTGCCCAGCTCGATGGCCAATGGGTTGGGGTTTTCTGGCTTAGGGCCGGTGGCCTCTTGGGCGATCACCAGTTGGCTTAGGTTGGTGCTGCGGTCTTCGTTGACGATAAAGCGCGCGAAGGGCTTGTGCAGGACGATCTCACTGATCTTGGCGTGCTGCTCATGGGCAAAGTCGATGCCGTTAACCTCGACCTTCTGCCAGCGCAGTAAGTCGCGGCCCTTGAGGGTGTCGAGGGTGTGCAGCTGGTCGATGCTGGCTTGGCCTTGCACGTTAATCGCCAGCTTGGGGCTGTCGCTGGCGTTAATGGCAAGGCTGGTGTCGAGCCAGCCGCTACGGATTTCTACCCGCACAAACGGCGCTATGTATTGCTGCAGCTGACGTAAATCCAGCCGCGTGGCTTTGGCGCTCAGCGTGGCTTTAAGCGGCGCCGGTTGCAGTTGGCCGCTGACTTCTAGCGTGCCTTTTTTGCCCAGCTCGGTTGTTAGCGTGACTGGCAGCGGGGTGGCTTTATCGCTGCGGTAATCGGCCACCGACAGGCTCAGCGGGCCGACGGTGTGCTTAACGGGGTTATCCGGCACTTGGTCGATGAGGAGGGCGTTGTAGTCGCTCACGCTGAGCTTTTTCAGGCTGATCTGCCACGCGGGGCTGGCGTCGTTGTTGGCAGGCTTTTTAGGCTCGGCGGGTTTCTCGTCAGTGTTGCTGCCGGCCAGTGCTTGCCAGTCTATACGGCCATCTTTAAAGCGCTGCGCGGCCAGTTTGAGGCCTTGGCTTTCAATCGTGCCTAAGTGCAGGCGGCGCTTTTGCAGGTTAAGGCTGGCGCCTGTCATGCTCAGTTGGGCGAGCTGGGCATTGGCTTCAGGCTGCGGCTTAACCGCCACAGCGAGGTTTTTCAGCTGGCCTTGCAGTTGGCTTAATTGCAGCTCAAAGGCCTCGCGCAGGTCGAGCTGGTAGTCACTGGCCACGCTTAAGCTGCCTTGGCTGAGGTTCAGCGCCACGCTGTCTTGCGCGTAGGGCCACCACACCGGTAGGGGAATGTTGGCAATGCTCAGGTGACCTTGGCTGCGTAGCGGCAGCAGGCTCAGCTGTCCTTGCCAGTTCAGCTCGGCGCCATGCGGGCTGTGTGCGCTCAAGGTGAGTTCGCCTTGCTCATCCGGCAGGGTGCTGAGGTTATGCAGGCTGAGCGACAGCGGGCTGAGGTCGAACGCGACCGCCGGGGTTTGCCGCTGATCGTTAAAGGCAATGCTGTCGGCTTCTAGCTGGATGTGTTCGATGCGTAGCGGGAAGGGCTGGCTATCTTCTTTGGGGCTTTCGTCGCGCTCTGGCAGGTTGAGTGCGGCGAGCAGATTGAACTGGCCCTCGGGGTTAAACACGGCGTTATGCCGCAGGCCTTTGAGTTGCACGCGCTCGAGAATAAGCACGCCAGACCACAGGCTGCGCCACGCGACATTGGCTTTGAGTTGACGAAAGCCGGTGATGGGTTGCTCGGGCTCGCCCAGCCAGAGGTTGTGCACTTCTAGCTCTAAGGTGAAGGGGTTAAAGCCCACGCGCTCTAGGCTGCTGGGCACTTTTACCCATTGGGCAAGCTGCTGTTTGCCCACATGCAGTACGACGCCGGGCACCACTAAAAAGCCCAATAAACACCACAGGCTGAATAGCACGAGGAGTCGGCTAATCCAGCGGCTGGCGGGTTTGGTGGCTTGGTTCATGGCGCTTCCTTAGCGGTGGTTTGGCTGGGCGGTAACGGGGAAAGGTAGCCGATGACCAACAAGAGCACGCCCACGCCGATAAAACTAATGATACGGGTCAGGGTGCCGCTTTGCCCTAAGTCGATGGCAAACAACTTGATGACGGTGAGCCCCAGCAGCGCCGCGCCGGCAAACCAGTAGACGCGGGAATTTTTTTGCCGTGACAGCAGCATGGCGAGCATGCCGGCGGCCGTCCACAAAAATGCCAGTAGGGTTTGCACGGCGCCATCCGCCCATAGGACATCCAATTGCCACGGTAGTTGCCAAACCAAGGTGCCGGCGCGCAGGCCAATTAGGTTCAGCAGCACAAAGCCGGCGCCGAGGGCGAGCTTGTTGGCCTCGGCAGGGAGGCTTTGCTGGGCCATGCGCCAGAGCACCACGAGGGCAGCGATTTGGCTGATATCCAGCAGGTTAAACACCGGCAGTAGGCTTAACACTTGCTGGCTGGGGTCGCGCTCGCAGAGTAACAACCACAGCACTAAGGCTACGACGGCGCTGAGTTTAGGCAAGTGCGCCCGATAGCTCGGCTGGCCGAGTTGCAGGGGCGCATAGGGCAAGGCGGCAGTGATGGCGCTAAACAGCAGCAATTGAATGGCCAGGCGCTCGCCAAGACTGAGCAGTGTGTCGGCGAGGGTTTGATCGAGCATTAACGCGCCTAACAGCAGCAGCCATAGGCCGTTACTAAAGTGCCGGCTAATAATCGCGCGTGGGCTGCCTTGGCTGATCAACAAGAGTGCGCTGTGGCCCACGGCCAGCAGTGGCCAGAGCCACAGGCCGTGGCCATCCAGCAGCTGATATTGGCTGGCGTAGATCAGCGTGAGGGCGGCCAGCAGCCAAGCGCTGGCATCCTGTAGCAGGGCAAAGCCATTAAAACGCAGCAGGCGCGCGGCCAGCAGACCTAGCGCCGTGCTGGCGACTAGCAGTAACGCTAAGGCCAACCAGCGCAGTTGGTGATTGAGCAGGGCGTCGAGCTGCCAGCCCCAGCTGATCAACCACAGGGCAAAACCTAAGATCAGCAGCGGTAGCTTGAGTGCGCCCCAACGCAGCCCGGCTAACGCCAGTTGGCCGCTATGGCGCGCCAACCACAAGGCGCTGCACAGCAGGCACAAGCTGAGAATCAGCGCGCAATAGAAGCGGCTATCCAGCCAGCTGTGCGCTTGGTAAGGCATATCCAGCAGACTGAGCCACGCGCCGATTTGCAGCAGCAGGCTGATGATGATCGACCAGTGCCGCTGTTGCAGCAGGGCAAAACGCAGTAGCAGTGCGCCTTCCAGCGCCCAGGTGATGGCCGTCCAATCGCCGGATAGGGCCAGCGGAATGCTGATGCTGGCTAGCACTAAGGCAATCCCCAGCAGCGCTTCTTTGAGCAGTTGCGGCGCTTGTTGGCGCACCAGCCAATACACACCGGCATATACGGCACCGCTGAGTAGGCAGCTTAGGGCCAGCCAATCTTGCTGATCCCACAGCAGCAAATACTGCAAGCCGGTAAAGGCCATAGGGGTGCCGAACAGCAAGGTGTTATCCAGCCACGGTTGCCCGGCTTTTTGCAGCGGAAAGCGCACGCTGATGGCTAGGTAGATGGCAAAGAACAGCAGCAGGAACGGCTCGGTGCTGGCCAGCAAGGCCGGGCGATATTGGTTAACGCCCCACAGCACGCCGATCACAAAGGTGAAGGCAAAACCCAGCAGGTTCAGCTCGCGCCAGTGTTTGCGCCAAGCAATAGTGACTAAGCACAGGTTGAGCACTGCGTAATAGGCAAACAGCTGAACGTGGCTGCCTTGCCCGGTGCTGGCCAAAATAGGCGCAAGAAAGCCGCCGGCTAAGGCAAAGCTGGCCAGTGCGCGGGCATCTTGGCGCAGTGCAAGGGTGGCGCTGAGCACCGCCAAGGCGCACAGCAGGCCGAAGGCCAGCGTGGGGTCGAGCAGTTGATACAGGCGCAGTGCGGCAAACACCATCATGTACAGCAAGCCAATGGCGCCGCCTTGCAGCAGTAAGGCGTATAGCCGCTGGCTGTGGCGTAGCCACCAACCGAGCGCCAGTAAGCCAAACGCACCAGCGGCGACGCCGGTTAAGCGCCAGGCGATCGACACCTCAATGTGCTCGCTGGCATAGCGCAGCAAAAAGCCCACGCCGAAGAACAGCAGCACTAAACCGACTTTTACCGCCGGGTTGCCGCCGATCAGCCATTGCCAGCCTTGTTGCAGCAGGCGTTCAAGCCAATCCAGTTCAGCCGGTTCTGGCTGAGGCGGGGCTATAGGCTGGTCGTTGGTGGTCGGTTTGCGAATGCTGGCGGCGGGCTGGACGAGTTCTTCGGGCAGGCTCCAATCCAGTTCTTCGCTGGCCGCCGGCTTGGGTTGCTCAGGGGGCATGTTGCTCGCCGCGGGCGTTTGGCTAAAGGCGGGCTGTGCCGGCTTAACCTCGGACTGCTCGGCTTTAGCCTCCGGCTTATCAGCGCGGCGCTTGAGCTGCTCTAGCTGCTGGCGGAGGGCATCAAGCTGGCTGCTTTGCTCGCGTTGGCGACCAAACAGGTAGCCGAGCAGGGCAAAGGTGGGCACGCCAAGGGCGGGTTCGGGGGTGAAACCACCGAGCAAAGCGCCCGCGATGGCCAGAAGAACGGGGTTGAGCATGCATTGTCCTTAAAGCTGCACAAAAGATATCGCTGCGTTGCGCGCTTTATGGCGAGCAATAAAAACGGCGGCTAATCCGAGTTTAGCCGCCGTTGCTGTGCACCCCAAGGGGCGCTTATAGGCGTTTAAGGCGCTGATTAAGTTGGCGAACGGCTCAAGCACAAGGCGCCCGGAGCGCAGCCAGTGAGACATAGCTTTTGCTAGGCGAGCTGGCGAGCACCGCGTAACGCAGTGCTTGTGCGGTGTAGCCAGTTAATCAGTGTCTTTTTAGCGCGCCAAAGTTAGGGCCACACCCTGCCCACCACCAATGCACAACGTGGCCAAGCCCTTCTTGGCATCGCGGCGCTGCATTTCGTGCAGCAGGGTGACCAGAATACGGCAGCCGCTGGCACCAATCGGGTGGCCGATAGCAATGGCGCCGCCGTTGACGTTGACCTTGCTGGTGTCCCAGCCCATTTCGGTGTTCACGCTGATGGCTTGCGCGGCGAAGGCTTCGTTGGCTTCGATCAGGTCCAGCTCGGCAGCTGTCCAGCCGGCTTTTTCCAGCGCGCGGTTGCTGGCGCACACGGGGCCAATGCCCATGATGGCGGGGTCGACACCGGCGTTGGCGTAGCTGGCGATCTTCGCCAGCACTGGCAGGCCCAGTTCGGCGGCTTTGCTGGCGCTCATCAGCAGCACGGCGGCGGCGCCATCGTTAAGGGTGGACGCGTTGCCAGCCGTTACAGTGCCGTCTTTCTTAAATGCGGGGCGCAGTTTGCCGAGGCTTTCGGCGGTGGTGCCGGGGCGGATTTGCTCGTCGCTGGCAAACACAACCGGCTCGCCTTTGCGCTGCGGAATGCTCACGGGAGCAATTTCGGCGGCAAAGTGGCCAGCGGCTTGTGCGGCTTCGGCCTTTTGCTGCGAAGCGGCGGCGAAGGCGTCTTGTGCTTCGCGGCTGATGTCGTACTTGGCCACCAAGTTCTCGGCGGTGATGCCCATGTGGTAGTCGTTAAAGGCATCCCACAGGCCGTCTTGAATCATGCTGTCGACCAGCTTGCCGTGGCCCATGCGCTGGCCGGTGCGGGCAGCGGGCATCAGGTACGGGGCTTGGCTCATGTTTTCTTGGCCGCCGGCGATGATGATTTCGGCGTCGCCGCAGCGAATCGCTTGCGCGCCTAAGTGCAGGGCTTTCAGGCCCGAGCCGCAGACCTTGTTGATGGTCATCGCCGGTACGCTGTGCGGCAGGCCGCCGGCAATCGCCGCTTGGCGCGCCGGGTTTTGCCCGCTGCCGGCGGTGAGCACTTGGCCGAGCAGTACTTCATCGACGCTTTCCGGGGCAATGCCGCTGTCGGCGAGCAGCTTGCGGATCACCACAGCGCCCAGTTCGTGAGCGGGGATGGCAGACAGGCTGCCCTGAAAGCTACCCACGGCGGTGCGGCAGGCGGCGACGATGACGACTTCTTGCATGGCGATAGTCCACAGGCAAAAGAAAGGGCCTCTAGGATAGAGGCCCTGCTTGCGACCGGCCAGTCTGGCTGGTCGTTGGGACAGGCGGCGCGGTTAGCGCGCTAAGCCGCTTAACGATTATGTCGCGCGTCGATCAGACTATTGACCACGCCTTCATCGGCTAGCGTCGAGGTATCGCCCAGGTTATCCAGCTCGTTGCAGGCGATCTTGCGCAGGATGCGCCGCATGATCTTGCCGGAGCGGGTTTTCGGCAGCGCCGGGGCCCATTGCAGTAAGTCTGGTTTGGCGAAGCTGCCGATCTCTTTGCTGACCAGTTGGCGCAGCTCGTCTTCCAGCGCGGCGCTCGGTTCGATACCAGCCATGGGCGTGACATAGGCGTAGATGCCTTGGCCTTTCACATCATGCGGGTAGCCCACCACGGCGGCTTCGGCCACGGCGTCGTGCAGCACTAGGGCGCTTTCCACCTCGGCGGTGCCGATGCGGTGGCCGGAGACATTCAGCACGTCATCCACGCGGCCGGTGATCCAGTAATAGCCGTCTTCATCGCGGCGCGCGCCGTCGCCGGTGAAGTAGTAGCCGGGGTAGGCGCTGAAGTAGGTGTCGATCAAGCGTTGGTGGTCGCCATACACGCTGCGAATCTGGCTCGGCCAGCTGGCTTTGATGGCTAACACGCCGGAGCCTGCGCCGTCGATTTCTTGGCCTTGCTCATCCAGCAGCACCGGCTGCACACCGAAGAACGGACGCGTGGCGGAGCCCGGCTTGAGGTCGGTGGCGCCGGGCAGGGGGCTGATCATGATGGCGCCGGTTTCGGTCTGCCACCAGGTATCGACAATCGGGCAGCGGGTGTCGCCCACCACGTGGTAGTACCACTCCCAGGCCTCGGGGTTGATCGGTTCGCCCACCGAGCCGAGCAAACGCAGGCTGGCGCGGCTGGTTTTTTTCACCGGCGCTTCTCCGTCACGCATCAGGGCGCGAATGGCGGTGGGCGCGGTGTAGAAGATGTTTACTTGGTGCTTGTCGATCACCTGCCAGAAGCGCGAGGTATCGGGGTAATTCGGCACGCCTTCGAACATCAGGGTGGTCGCGCCATTGGCCAGCGGGCCGTAGACGATATAGCTGTGCCCGGTGATCCAGCCCACATCGGCGGTGCACCAGTAGATTTCGCCGTCTTTGTAGTCGAACACGTATTTGAAGGTGAGGCTGGCGCCGAGCAGGTAGCCGCCGGTGGTGTGCAGCACGCCTTTGGGTGTGCCGGTGGAACCGGAGGTGTAGAGGATAAACAGCGGGTCTTCGCTGTCCATCGGCTCGGCCGGGCAGTTGCTGGGCATCGCGCGCACGGCGTCGTGGTACCAAATATCGCGCTCGGCGTGCCAAGCGATATCGCCTTCGGTGCGCTGCACCACCAGCGTGGTGTGCACGTTGGGGCAGTCCTTGAGGGCTTGGTCGACGTTGTTCTTCAGCGGGATGCGCTTGGCGCCGCGCAGGCCTTCGTCAGCGGTGATCACGCAGGTGCAATCGGCATCCAGAATGCGGTCGCGCAGGGCATCGGGCGAGAAGCCACCAAACACTACCGAGTGAATCGCGCCAATCCGTGCGCAGGCCAGCATGGCGTAGGCGGCTTCCGGCACCATGGGCATGTAAATGCACACGCGATGGCCTTTCTCCACGCCACGGGCTTTCAGCGCGTTGGCTAGACGGCAGACCTTATCGTGCAGTTGGCGGTAGGTGATGTGCGCGGATTCGTGCGGGTCGTCGCCTTCCCAAATGATCGCCACTTGATCGGCGCGGGTGGCTAAGTGGCGGTCGATGCAGTTGTGGGTGACGTTCAGCTTGCCGCCGATAAACCAGGCGGCTTGGCCTTCTTGAAAGTTGCTCTCGGTTAGGGTGTGCCACGGGGCAAACCAGTCGAGGCTGGCGGCTTGCTCACGCCAGAAGCCGTCGGGGTCGTTAATAGAACGCTGATAGAGCTGTTGGTATTGCTCGTTATTGACCAGCGCTTGGGCGCGCACACTGTCGCTGACGGGATGGCGCTCGATGGCAAACATGCTTGTCACTCCCTGTTGTTGTTATGCGGGGCTGTGCTGGATGGTAACCAAGCATCTGCTTGGTTTAAAGCCTGGCTTGCTTGCGCTCAGTGTAGCGGGCGCAAAAAAAACAGCCCCACGCATTAGGGTGGGGCTGTGTGAGGTGCTACCGGCGTTTAACCGCGATGGCGGCCGCGGAAGAAGTTGATCAAGCCCTGCGTGGAGGCATCTTCGGCGGGGCTGTCGTCATGCCCGGTCAGGCGTCCGTAAACGCTCTTGCCCAGCTCTTTGCCCAGCTCCACGCCCCATTGGTCGAAGGGGTTGATGTCCCAAATCACGCTCTGCACAAACACCTTGTGCTCATACAGAGCCACCAAGGCGCCTAAGCGACGTGGCGACACGCGCTCCAGCACTAGGGTGTTGGAGGGGCGATTGCCGGGGATCACCTTATGCGGTGCCAGCGCCTCTACCTCTTCCGCAGGTAAACCACGGCCCTGTAGTTCGGCGCGGGCTTCATCGAGGGTTTTGCCGCGCATCAGCGCTTGGCTTTGCGACAGGCAGTTGGCGTACAACCACTGATGGTGGTCGGCCAGCGGGTTGTGGCTGGTCACCGGCACAATAAAGTCGGCGGGAATCAGCGGGCTGCCTTGGTGCAGCAACTGGTGATAAGCGTGCTGGCCGTTACAGCCGACGCCACCCCAGATCACCGGGCCGGTGCTGCTCTGCGTGGGCTGGCCGTTACGGCGTACCGTCTTGCCGTTGGACTCCATATCCAGCTGTTGCAAGTGGCGGGTGAAGTTCCGCAGGTGGTGGTCGTACGGCAGAATCGCGTGGCTCTGCGCATTCCAGAAATTGATGTACCACACGCCTAACAGGCCGAGGATCACCGGCATGTTCTCTGCCAATGGCGCGCTGGCGAAGTGCTCATCCATGCAATAAGCGCCGGAGAGCAGCTCTTTGAAGTTGGACATGCCGATGGCCAACGCAATCGGCAAACCGATCGCCGACCACAACGAATAGCGCCCGCCGACCCAATCCCACATGGGGAAGATGTTTTCCTCGGCGATACCGAACTCCAGCGCCGCCTGCGTGTTGCTCGACACGGCGATAAAGTGGCGGTGCAGCAGCTGCACATCGCCGCCCTTGGCCAGATACCAATCGCGCGCGGCTTGGGCGTTTTTCAGGGTTTCCAGGGTGCCGAAGGATTTCGACGAGACAATGAATAAAGTAGTGGCGGCATTAAGGCGGCTGCTGACTTCGCGGAATTCGCTGCCGTCGATATTGGCCAGGTAATGACAGCGCACGCCGTGCTGAGCAAACGGCAGCAGCGCTTCGGAGACCAGCTGCGGGCCGAGGAACGAGCCGCCAATGCCGATGTTCACCACGTCGGTGATCGGCGCTTCGCTATAACCGCGCCACAGGCCGTTGTGGATCTTGCCGACCATCTCGCTCATGCGGTGCAGCACCGATTGCACCTCGGGCATGATGTCGTGGCCATCAAGCAGTACTTTATCGCCCAGCGGGCGGCGCAGTGCAGTATGCAGCGCCGGACGTTTTTCCGAGTTATTCCACGGCTCGCCTTTAAACAAAGCCTGAATGGCCGATGGCAGTTGGCAGGCCTCGGCCAGCGCCACCAGCTTGCTTAAGGTGTCTGCGCCGAGCAGGTTCTTGGAGTAATCCAAAAACAACCCGCAGGTACTAATAGAGAAGCGCTCAAAACGCTGCGGGTCTTGGGCAAAGGCATCGCGCAAAGAGAAGTGCTCAAGCGCTGCGCGTTCTTGCTGCAAAGCGTGCCAGAGAGGGTGTTCCAGTGCGTAGGGAACCGAATGCATAGCTCGAAAAATCTCCATCACACGGCAAGCAGAGTTGAATGACGCCCAGCGTTGTTTTTGGCAGGGGAAGGGCTGTCGGTTGTGCGCAAGCATACAAAAAAAAACTCAAACGTCCTGACATTTCGCTATTGCATCAGCTTATTTGCGAGGCTTAGGGAAACGCTGATTTATTCCTCAGCAGCTCTCTTGGCTGGCACAATCGCGGGAAGCCCATCGCCTGAGTCAGCCGCATGCAAAAAACCTTTTCCGAAGCCGAATATGCCGGCAAGAAAAAGCTGACACGCCGCGATCGATTTCTCAGCGATCTTGAGCAGCTCACGCCTTGGACCTTGCTTGAAGCTCAGATTGCCCCCTTCTATGCAGACAACACGGGCAAGCGTGGGCGTCCCAGCATTGGTTTGCCACGCATGCTTCGCTTGTACGTTGTGCAGCAGTGCT
>NZ_FOAS01000024.1 GCF_900109735.1 Atopomonas hussainii | reverse complement strand
AACCTTAACTAAGTCAATCAGTTACGACTCGCTGCGAAGTGGGGCGCATTATAGGGACGGCATTTTTGCGGTCAACTGTTTTTTGCGAGTTTTTTCATTGGGCCGCGCCAAGCCACTATCCATGTACTCACCGCGGGCACACGCCACGCCAGCAATAAGGCTGCCGGCAGGGCATAAAGCAGCCACTGCGTCATGTCGGCACGTACCACCCAGAGCATATGCAGTAACGCCAACGCAGCAATGAGGTAGATCAATTGATGCAGGGTCTTCCAGCGCTTGCCGAGCTTACGCATGGCGGCTTTGTATGAAGTTAGTGCTAGCGGTAATAAACCCAACCACGCCAAGCTACCCACTAATACATAGGGACGCTCCGCGATCTCCCGCCATAAATCAGCCCACTGCCAGCCCAATAAGAAAGCCAGAAAAGCCAAGCCGTGCAGCGTGGCATAAAAGAATGTCCACAGGCCAAGCTGGCGACGCACACGCAGCCAACCTGCCCAAGCAGTGATTTGTCGTAACGGCGTCATCGCTAACGTCACTAGCAACTCGGCTAATGCTACCTGCCCGAGCAGCAGGGTAAGCTCCTTACCGGGGTCAACGCCTAAGTCCACCGCCCCCGCCGCGCCTGCTATGGCATACCAAAATGGCAAGCTAGCAACCGCGGCCACCGCCAATCGCCACAGCAGCATTAATAGTTCACCCGCAGATCCATACCGCTGTAGAGGCTAGCCACCTCTTCGGCATAACCATTGAACAGCTGAGTCTTGATGCGATTAGGACTAAATAGGCTACTCGGCAGACGGCGCTCCGTTGCCTGACTCCAACGTGGGTGGCTGACCTCAGGATTCACGTTGGCGTAGAAGCCATATTCGTTGGGCGCCAAGGCTTCCCACGTAGTGCGCGGCTGTTTTTCCAGCAGACTGATGCGCACGATGGACTTGATGCTTTTAAAACCATATTTCCACGGCACCACCAAGCGGATCGGCGCGCCGTTTTGCTTGGGCATAAAACGGCCGTACATACCGACCGCCAAAATACTCAGTGGATGCATTGCCTCATCCATACGCAAGCCTTCGACATAGGGCCAGTCAATCAGCCCGAAAGCTGAGCGCTGCCCCGGCATTTGCTCCGGATCAACCAAGGTTTCAAAGCGTACGTACTTCGCTTTACTGGTTGGCTCCACACGCTTAAGCAAGACAGACAACGGAATGCCTAGCCATGGCACGACCATGGACCAGGCCTCCACACAGCGCAGGCGATAGATACGCTCTTCTAATTGATGCGGCTGGATAAGGTCTTCCAGCGCTAGCTTACCGGGCTTGGCTACTTCACCATCGATAACCACCGACCATGGTTCAGGCCGCAAACTGGCAGCAAAACGCGCCGGATCGCCCTTATCAGTGCCGAATTCGTAGAAGTTGTTATAGCGCGCCGCATCGGCAAACGGTGTTAGCGCATCATCCGCTTTGATGGCGCCCCACTGGATACCCGCCTGCTTAGCCTTGAACCAAGCCGGCGCTGGCTCGGCCGGCTCGGCATCGTAAGGGTTCGCCAAAACTGGCAGCGCTGTACCTGCCAACGCAGCTCCGGCACTGGCAGCCAGAAAACG
Organism: Atopomonas hussainii; assembly: GCF_900109735.1. Classification (GTDB taxonomy): domain Bacteria; phylum Pseudomonadota; class Gammaproteobacteria; order Pseudomonadales; family Pseudomonadaceae; genus Atopomonas; species Atopomonas hussainii. The sequence goes on along the minus strand of NZ_FOAS01000024.1, from coordinate 16,201 downwards.
GCGACGATTGAGATACAGCGCTTCACTGGTGACCTGCGACTCAGGCAAAGACCAACGCAGCGCTGAACGGGATGTTTTTAATAGCATGGGGGACTCCTCTGCCTACCTAGCAGACTAGACCCCTATTTGGCCGAAACGTTACAGCACCTTACTGGCAGTAGCGCTGATAGTTGTCTTGCATGCGCTGCTTGGCCGCGGCGATTTCTTCTTGGCTGTAGTACTGGCGCTGACCGCTTTCGTCGTAGCGATAGAAATTGCCGCCGCGGGCGATATTTTCCAGCTCGCCACGCAGCTCACTGCAGCGCTCTTGCTGCTGCGCATTTTGCGCTGCCGTTTCTGCTTGGCGCTGCCGCTGATCGGCGCGCTCGCCCTCGCGGGCTTTTAGGATTTGCCGCATGCGCTCTTGGCTTTCGCGCGTTGCAGCGTCGTTTTCCACTACCTGCGGCTTTACATCCACCGCCTGCGCGCCAGTGCCTTGCGGACGCTCACCAAAATGCACGCGCCCCTCGCTATCGACCCAACGGTAAATCTCGGCACTGGCCAGTGCTGGCAACAGGGCTAGGGCAAGCAAGGTTTTGGTCATCCGTGGCATTTATTTCATCTCTGGCTTGGGTACAGGTTGCGGGATTGTACGCGCGCCCACGCCATAGCCCAACTGATCCAAGGTCTGCAAACGCGCCTTGGCACGGTAAGCGTACTCACTCACCGGATAACGACTGATGATGTATTGATAGGTCTCGCGGGCATCGGCGTATAAACCCTCACGCTCCAGACACTGACCGCGCAGCAAAGAGATTTCCGGCTGCATATACGGCCGCGAACGCGCCTCGCGATCCGCTTGCGAGAGCAGCAAGCGCACCTTGGCGCAATCGCCCAGCTCATACGCCTCATAGGCGGAATCTAAGTAACGATCCAGCGACCAGCGCATGCAGCCACTAATCAAAAGCGCGGTAGCCACAAGGCAAAAAATACGCATGATGAACACTCCCTCAGGTATGCCCACAGAGCAGGCATGATTGCTTAAGCCTAGCGCTGTATCGGCCGTCTGAAGCAAATCTCCAGCCCGCGCCACAAGGAGTTCGCCATGCGCTACGCGCTGCTTTTGATCTTGTCGTTTAGCCTAGCCGCCTGTGCACCGACTACACCGCTGTTTATCGCCCAAGTCACCACCCACGAAGTGGAACAGTGGAAAGAACTGAAAAGCCGCAAGATGGCCGCAGCGCTGGAAGAAGAAGGCGACCTGTTCACCTATTCCGCCAAAGCGATTCGCGACAACAAGAGCAAAAAAGCCGAAGAGCTGTACATGAGCGGCTACTACAACACGCAATACAGCGACGAAGTGCGCGCTATTGCGCTGTATCAGATTGGCCTGATGTACATGAGCCGCTACAACGACGAACGCGATGATCAACATGCACTGAATGTGTTTTACAAGTTGCTCAACGAGTTTCCCACCAGCCGCGCTGCCGAACGCACAGAAGCACGCATCATGATGATTCGCCAGCGTAGCGACAGCACAGTGCAAAAAACCTCGCGCGAGCTGCTCGCCCGCTGGAAGCCCAGCCAAGCCATGGACCTCAACCGGCCGAGCTTAGACCCCGATCTGACCATGCTGTCGCGTCGCGCCATTTTGAAAGACCGCGTCGACGAAGCTGAAGAGCTGTTCTTGCTTGCCCTGAGTGACCCGGCCATTCAACCGAGCCTTAAGCAGGACGCCCTGTACCAACTGGGCCTGATGCAACTGGCTAGCGATAACCCACGACGCAATCGTGACAAAGGCATCGCCTATCTGCGCCGGCTGCTCGTGCAATACCCTGACAGCCCCCTGGCCGGCAAAGCAGCACGGCATCTCGACCAAGCGCTGAACAGGCAATAACGCTCAACGTGACGCATATCAACACAACCCCGCGCTAAAGGCATAAGGTGAGGCTATGCCCACCTGCCGGAGGCGGCCATGAGCCTACGTCACATCATCGTGCTGGTTGACCCCAACCACAGCCAGCAAGCCACCCCTGCGATTAACCGCGCCAGCCAACTGGCCGCAGCCAGTGGCGCGGCAGTGCAGCTACTGAGCATTGCCTATCGCAGCGAGTTGGACAGCAGCCATCTGTTTGATCTGACAGACCTAGAAAAGCTGCGCGAAAGCTTTTGCAGCAAGAAAATCGCCGAGCTGAACGAGCTGGCTAGCCCAGCCATCAAGCAGGGCATTCACGTCAGCAGCGCGTGCCTATGGGGGCGTGACTGGGTTGACGTGCTGCTCACCCACCTAGGCAACACACCTTGCGACTTACTGATCAAAGCCACTCATAAAACCGGGGCGATCAAACGCTTTCTGTTTGGTGGCAGCGACTGGCAACTGATTCGTCGTTGCCCCGTACCACTGTGGCTCGTGCGTGAGGGCGACTGGCATGCCGGCAAGCTGGTCGCTGCCGTTGACCCGCTGCACAGCCAAGAAGGCTACGCCGGGCTTGATCGCAAGCTAATGCACTGGGCGGCGCGCTTACATGAACTACTGAACATGGAAGAGCACTACCTGCACGCCTTTATGCCGCTGCCGCGCACGCTGGTGTTTGACGCCGAACTGGTTGCCGACTACGACGGCTACGCACGGCGCTGCCAGCTCCAGCACCGCGAAGCCTTCGAGAAACTGGTCAGCCAGCGACCAGTGCCCTTGCCACAAACCCACTTACTGCAAGGCTATACCGAAGACGTGCTGCCGGCGTTTATTGAGCAACAGAGTATCGACCTGCTGCTGATTGGCGCGGTGTCGCGCGGGCAGCTGGATACCGCCCTGCTCGGCCACACCGCCGAGCGCGTGCTGGATCAAGTGGATTGCGAGCTGCTGATTCTCAAGCCCGATGGCTTTGGCCAAGATTCAAGCAAACCGTGAGAAGTCTGGCGCGCGGCGCTGCATAAAGGCACTCAGCGCCTCCATCGCCTCGGGGCTACGCAGGCGCTGCACAAACAGCGCGCCCTCTTCGGCGATCACTTGCTTAAGCTGTTGCAGATAAGGGGCGCGCATTAAAGCCTTGCTTTGCAGCACGGCTTGCGGTGCCAGCTGGGTAAAGCGCAGTGCTTGTTCGCGCGCATGCGCCAGACAGGCTTCACCACTGGCTAGTTGCGCATTGGCAAGACCCAGCGCCACGGCTTGCGCACCATCGAACGACTCGCCGAGCAACAGCAGCTGCGCAGCCTTGGCGTGCCCTAAGCGCTGCGGCAATAAAAAGCTGGAGCCGTACTCCGGACACAAACCCAAGCCCACGAAAGGCATTTTCAGTTTGGCATCCGGCCCCACAAATACCAGATCGCAGTGCAGCAGCAAGGTGGTGCCAATGCCCACCGCCGAACCATTCACGGCGGCAACGACGGGTTTACGGCACTCCAGCAAAGCCTGCATAAACTGAAACACCGGCGCCTCTTGCCCAGCCGGCGGGCTTTTTAAGAAGTCTTGAATGTCGTTACCGCTGGTAAAACACTGCGCATCGCCCTGAATCACCACGGCGCGCACAGCCGCTGCCTGATCGGCTTCCTGCAGGGCAAGCGCCGCTTGGCTGTACATGGCGGCGGTGAGTGCGTTCTTTTTATCTGGGCGGTTAAAGGCCAGCGTCATCACGCCTTCGGCTTGGCTAACTACAACGGCATCGCTCATGGCTGCACTCCTAAAAACGTTTAACAGCGCAGACAGCGCTCTGTGTTATTCAGGCGTCTTAGGCTGCAAAAACGCTTCACAATGCAGCTGCCGACGCGGCAGGCCGGCAAGAAACAATCGCTTGCTCACCGCCTGCACAAAATGATCGGAGCCGCAGACTAGGGCGTGCGCCCGTCGTGAAACAAGTTGCATATCAGCCAAAGCTTGCGGCCATTGCGGCCTAGGCACCTGCGCCCAGGTAAAGACTGGCCAGCGGGCAGCCAAGGCGGCTAGCTCTGCCTGCCAATAGCAATCATCCCCGACAAACAGCAACTGCACAGGGTCGCCATGCTGGGCCTGTTCAGCGGCTAAGAGTGCTGACCACAACGGCGCAAGGCCCGTGCCAGAGGCCAGCAAGATTAACGGCTGGCCTTGCCACTCAGACCGATAACCCAATGCGCCGCCATGCACCATGCCCACATGCACGCTATCGCCTACGCCAATTTGGCGTAACTGCTGGCTCATCGCCCCTGCGTGACTGATATCGATATGCAGCGCCAGCAACCCCGTACCCGGCAAGCAGGCTAACGAATACGGGCGCACCACACCGCCAACGTACAGCTGCACATGCTGCCCCGGCTGAAAGCGCAAACCCTGCTGAGGGGATAACTCTAAGTGCAGCACGTCGCCCGCCAGCACAGTGCAGCGCTCAACGGTTGCCGGAATGGCGGCATGCCGCGGATCAAACAGCGCCAGCTGGGCATCGCCAACGATGCGGCACTGACACGCCAAGCGCCAGCCTTGCGCGTAATGCTGTGGGTTGAGCAGCTCCGGCGCGGGGTCATCCAGCTCACCAGCGGTGCATTGCACTAAACACGCATGACAGCTGCCGGCACGACAGCTGTGCGGCACTGCCACGCCTTGCGCCAGCAAGGCGTCGAGCAGCAACTCGCCAGACTGCACTGACAGCTGACGAGCGTTGATCTCAAGTACGGGCATGGGCGGTATCGCGCCAACGTGCGCAACAACAATTGCGCCCGTTGGCTTTAGCGTCATACAGCGCTTGGTCGGCGCGCTTTAACGCTTGATCGAGGCTTTCATCGGCATACAGCAAAGTCATCCCGGCGGACAAACTCAGCTGCGGACAAATCAGGCCGACCGGCTCGGCTTGAGTAAAGGCTTCGCGTAAGCGCTCGCAACAGGCATCGAGACGATCTTGGCTGGCATCGCGCATCAACAGCACGAACTCCTCGCCACCGTAACGGGCCAGTAAATCGTTCTCACGCAGACACGCACCGGCCACCGCGGCGAAGGTTTGCAGCACGCGATCACCGGCATCATGGCCAAATTGATCGTTAATGCGCTTGAAGTAATCCAGATCAATCAAGGCCAAGCCCAGTTGTTCTTGGGTGGATAAATGCTTGAGCTCTTGTTCGGCCACTTTGACAAACGCGCGGCGATTGCACAGCCCGGTCAGCTCATCGGTAGAGGCTAAATCTTGCAACTGGCGCATCATGCCGCGCAGGGTTTCTTGGTGGGCTTGCAGCGCGGTGCGGCGCATTTTCATCCGCGCCCGTAAGCGCTGCACATAGCTGGCAAAAAACACCAGCCAGCCCAGCACCGCAGCAAACACTAAGAGATCGAGCGATAGCCCTACCGTCTCACTGCCCGACGAGGCCAAAAACCCCGGCAACTGCACGCCAGCAAAACCGATAAAGGCCAGAGCGCAACAGGCACTAAAAACCCGTGGCGCGAGCTCAAAGGCACCAAACAGCAGAATCAGAAAATAAATCACCAGCATCGAGCCGCGTGACTCATCAAGCTGGCTAATAAAGAAGGTTTGCCAGGCCAAGCCCAAAAGCACCTGCGGCAAGGTCAGGCTGGGGTCGGCACAGCGCAAGTTCCAGCCGCGGGCAAACGCCACGTAAAGCAGCACCTGCAAGCTCAGCGCCAGCATGGTGCTCCATGACAGCAAGGCTAAGCCGCCGCGGTAGTGCCCGGTAAAATAAGTCGCCCAAACGATAGCCACCACCAGCACATAACTAGCGGCGGCTAGGGCAAAACGTCGCAGACGTAAGGTCTGCATAGCATGCGTGTTATTAGACTGGCGTTGCAGGCTCATGGGTTCCATCCCCCGACGCGAATCTCAAGCACTCTACCCTCCAAACCGGCAGTCTGCCAGCGTCAAACTATTGGCTGATTTTCTCAGCGGTAGGCCAGCACGCCAGCTAGAGCTATAATGAGGCGCCCTAGAGCGCTCCGACCTGCGCCGCAGGTTGCCAAGCGCCCCTTTAGCCCCCTGCCCGTTTCGGGCTGCCTGACGAGGAGCACGCCAAGCATGGCCGCCATCAAGCAAGACGATTTGATCCAGAGCGTCGCCGACGCCCTGCAGTTCATTTCCTACTACCACCCGGTAGATTTTATTCAGGCCATGAACGAGGCCTACGAGCGTGAAGCCTCGCAAGCGGCGAAAGACGCCATGGCGCAAATCCTCATCAACTCGCGCATGTGCGCCACCGGCCATCGGCCGATTTGCCAAGACACCGGCATCGTCACTGTGTTCGTTAAAGTCGGTATGGATGTGCGCTACGAAGGCGCCACCATGGGCCTTGAGGACATGATCAACGAAGGCGTACGCCGCGCCTACACGCACCCGGACAACGTGCTGCGCGCGTCGATTCTGGCCGACCCGGCCGGTGCGCGGAAGAATACTAAAGACAACACCCCGGCGGTGATTCACTACCAAATCGTGCCCGGCAGCGAGATCGAATTCCACGTCGCGGCCAAAGGCGGCGGTTCGGAAAACAAATCCAAGATGGCCATGCTCAACCCGTCTGACTCGATCGTCGACTGGGTGCTGAAAACTGTACCGACTATGGGTGCTGGCTGGTGCCCGCCGGGCATGCTCGGCATTGGCATCGGTGGCACGACCGAGAAAGCTGCCGTGCTGGCCAAAGAATCGCTGATGGACCCGATCGACATTCACGAACTGCAAGCCCGTGGCGCGCAAAACCGTGTCGAAGAGCTGCGTTTGGAGCTGTTCGAGAAGGTCAATCAACTGGGTATCGGCGCGCAAGGTTTGGGCGGCCTGACCACCGTGCTGGACATCAAGATCAAGGATTACCCGACCCATGCCGCCAGCTTGCCGGTGTGCATGATCCCCAACTGCGCGGCGACCCGTCACGCGCACTTCACCTTGGATGGCAGCGGCCCGGCCGAGCTGCAAGCGCCGGACCTGAGCGCTTATCCGGATGTGGTGTGGGAAGTAGGCGACAGCGTGCGTCGCGTTAACCTCGACACCATCACCCGCGAAGACGTGAAGAGCTGGAAGCCGGGCGAAACCCTGCTGCTGTCGGGCAAGATGCTCACCGGCCGCGACGCCGCGCACAAGCGCATGGTCGACATGCTGAACAAAGGCGAAGAGCTGCCGGTAGACCTCAAAGGTCGCTTTATCTATTACGTAGGCCCGGTTGATCCAGTGCGTGACGAAGTGGTTGGCCCCGCTGGCCCGACCACAGCAACGCGGATGGACAAGTTCACCCGGCAGATTCTGGAAAGCACTGGCCTGCTCGGCATGATCGGCAAGTCCGAGCGCGGCCCGATTGCCATCGAAGCGATCAAGGACAACCAAGCGGTGTACCTGATGGCTGTCGGCGGCGCGGCATACTTGGTGGCGCAGGCGATCAAGAAGTCCGAAGTGCTGGCCTTCCCCGAGCTGGGTATGGAAGCGATCTACGAGTTCGAACTCAAAGACATGCCCGTGACTGTAGCGGTCGACGTCAACGGCGAGTCGGTGCACAACACTGGCCCGGCGCTGTGGCAGAAGAAGATTGCCGAAAGCTTGGCGGTGGAAGTGAAGTAACCCTTCACCTAACACTTCAGCCGGCACACACAACAACGCCCAGCACTGCTGGGCGTTGTTGTTTAGCGCACGAGGGAGCATTGATTTAATCGGCGAACGCTTTAAGCACAAGGCGTACGGCGCACAGCAAGCGAGGCATACCGACGGGTAGGCGAGCTGGTGAGCTCCGCACAACACAGTGATTAAAGCGTGCAGACAGTCAATCACCGCCTCCCTAGATTCCGATCTTATCCAGCGCACGCCCCACCTTACGCCAGAAGCCTTCTTGCTTACGTTCCAGCTCATCACTGGCGGCGACTTTCTGCCGGGCCTGCACGCGCTTGGTGGGCGGTAACTCTTCTAACGCTACGTCGGCATCCACCAACTGCAACGGGCCTTCGCCCACGCCGCCGCGTTGGCTAACTTTGGGCGGTGGGTTCAGCTCGTCATAACGCAGGTAATAGACCTCGCCGACTTCGGGGTTTAACTCAAAGCTGGCGATGCGGTTGAAGTCGAACGGGCCTTCGGCCAGCAGTGTCCAGTAACTACCTGCCAAAGGGCGACGCATTTCAACGCGATAGACCGCAGGCTCTAGCTCAAGCACTAAATAGCCATTACTGGGCAATGCGCCAGCGAGCTGGTTATTCACAAACAAGCCAGGCGCTTCTAGCTCTTCATCCGCCCACTGGCTTTGCGGGCGGTAGAGCACCACCAGCACCTGATCGGGGCTAACCGATTGCGCACTAAAAACGGGGCCTTCGACCTCGCTAAAAAATGCTCCGGGGGTGCTGCAGCCAGTGAGGGCCAATAGCACTCCGAGTACGAGCCAACGGCACATGAATTGCCATCCTTTTATTAGGTTTATTGGCTAAGCGTACCGAGCAAAGCCCAAGCGGCTCACCCATCCAAAGGCCGGGATCATTGCCGCCTATCGAGCAGGTTGACCAACAGGCGATCCGGCAAGCTCCATAACCACTGTTTTAAGCGCACGCTGCGTGGGCGTTGCTGCCACTGTTGGTAACTGACCGACAGGCTGAGTTGGCAATCGTTGGCCAACATATCGGCCACAGCCTGCACCAGACTGGGGTCTTGGCTTTCTAAATTGGCATCTAAGTTAAAGAACAAGCCCCAATAGTCGAAATTGCACGAGCCGATGCTCACCCAGTCATCCACCAACACGGCTTTAAGGTGCAGAAAGCGCGGCTGGTATTCATAGATTTCTACCCCCGCCTTGAGCAAACGCCGGTAGTAGCGCTGGCCGGCATAACGCACCGGCGGGTGATCGGTATAGCTGCTGGTGAGCAACAAGCGCACCTGTACGCCGCGCTTAGCCGCTTTAATCAGCTGCCGACGCACCGACCAAGTGGGTAAAAAATACGGCGTCGCCAAGCACACTTGGCGCTGGGCCAGTTTTAAGCGCTGTAACAAGCTCCAGAGGATGTCGCCTTGCCGTTCGCAGCCGGCAAACGCCACACGGCCCAAACCCTGTGCCGACTGCGGCCACCAGGGGTGATGGGCCCGGCGCAAAGTGCGCCAGCTCAGGCTCGGCTTGTTATCCCAATGGTTATCAAACAGCGCCTGCCAATCCGCCAGCACCGGGCCTGTCATGTACACCATGACTTCATGCCATTGCAGCGGCCAAGGCTCGGGCGTCCAAAACTCGTCGGTGGCGCCCATGCCACCAACAAAACCGGCTTGGCCATCAATCAGAATCAGTTTGCGATGATCGCGCTGAAAGATATTCAGCCCGCGCCGCCAACTCAGCGGGTTAAACCAACGCAGCACAACGCCCGCTGCGGCCAAGCGCTGCCGCCAAGTATTCCCTAGGGCGCGACTGCCAAGGGCATCCAGCTGCACGCGCACCCGAACGCCGCGCTGAGCTTGCTGGCATAAGGCGTCAAACAAGGCACTCGCGCACAAGCCGTCTTCGGCCAGATACAGACACACATCGATGTGCCGCTGCGCCTGCTGCAAAGCAGCGAGCAAGCGCGGCATAAACTGCACTCCGTCGACCAACAGCTCAAACTGGTTATCGGCCCGCCAGGGCAACACGGGGGCATCAATGCTCATGCTGGGCGCCTATGCATGCTCAGCTCATCCTCACACTAAGAAGTGCCTTAGCCAGATGTCACGGATCGAGACGACAACCTTGCCGCTCATTCAGCCAACGCGCGGTATTGCTGCGCCCAAGGCCGGTTGCCGTGACTTGCCGAGCGCTATCGTCAGCAGCAAAGCTATCCAGCGGCAGCCATTGTTTAACAAAGCCTTGGCAGTACTGCGCCGAATACCCGCTGACATAGCGGCACGAGCAATATTCTTTAGCCGTGTAAGCACTCAAGATATCCGGGAAGGCCGCTAAGTGCTCACGGTTCTGCCAGCTCCACGCGCCCAACACGAGCACAAGCAGCGCCAGCAACACGGCCATCACTTTCAGTACGCGCATGCTTATTCCTCCCCCGGCACAAAGGCGGCCTGCACTAAACGCAGCAAGGTGTTGTGCGCGTAACTGTGGTCGCGGTCATCAGCAAAGCGCACCACGATCAGTTGTTGGCTGGGCAGCACGGTCAGCGTTTGCCCCCAATGACCCAACGCAGCGAAGGCATCCGCCGGCGCATCGGGCCATGGTTTTTGTCCGTTCAGTTCAGCGTTGAGCCACCACTGCCCACCGGGTAAGGCCTCGCCGGGTTGGTCAGCCTCAGCATGGGCAAACAGGGTGCGATTAAAACGCACCCAGTCTGCAGGCAGCAGTTGCTGGTCTTGCCAGCGGCCATCGCGCTGCATCAGCAGGCCAATGCGCGCCAAATCGCGCGCCGTCATGTAGGCATAAGATGAAGCGACGTAAGTACCTTGGCCGTCTGCCTCAAAGCGCGCACTGCTGATGCCCAGCGGAGTGAACAGCGCCGCCCACGGATACTCGGCATAGCGCTCGCCCAGCGGGCCTTTGAGTGCCGCACCGAGCAAATTGCTATCGCCACTGGAATAGGCATGCCGTGTACCCGGCGCAACGCCCGTGCTATGCGCGGCGGTAAACGCGGCCATGTCGGTATGCCCACGGGTATACAGCATGGCCACCACCGAGGACTGCAGCGGCGCGTATTCATAGTCCTCCGCCCACGCGAGCCCCGAGGCCCAGTGCAGCAGATTGCGATAGGTGACTTTGGGGTGCTGTTTCAGCGGCGGATAGTGCTCAGCCACCGGCTGATCGAGCTGAAACAGTCCTTCGCCATAGGCCACGCCGAGCACCGTGGCCCAAACACTTTTGCTCACCGACCACAGCAAGTGCGGCGTTTGTGCGGTGTTTTCCCCGGCGTAGCGTTCGTAAACGATTTGCCCGTCTTTAATCACCAGCAGTGCGTCGCTACGCACGCCTTGGCGGGTCGCGTCGTCACGGGTGGGAAAAGCGTAGGCATTCAGCGCCTCTAGCGCTGGCGAGGCAGCGGCCGGGGCCACCGACCACGCTGGCACCGGCCAATGCTCCTGCGCCCACAGCGCTGGGCTTAACAACGTCGCGGCCAGCGCGGCAGCGGAGAATACAGCTCGCATGTGTGGCGTCCTTCTTATTGTTGTCTTGTCGAACAATGGGCAGAAGGTAGCACGGCCAACGTGACGCCCCCAAGACAGCGGCTCACGCAGGCCAAACAGCGTCTAGCTTAAGCCGGCTGACGGAAATGCTCTGGGCCGAGCAAGTCGATGCCGCACTCCAGCCGGCTGATCCAGTCGAGGAACGCCGTGATCATGGCCTTACCGACAAAGGGCCGGCCATGCTGCGGCACGATCATCTCGACATCCATGCGGCGCACCATGTCGGCCCACAAACGGCAGACTTTATTGGCGCTCATGTAGCGGCGATGGAAGCCTTCCATGCTCGGCACATGCAGGGCGAAATCGGTCACCGGTTCGGCGTCATCCACCATCGAGGCGCCCATATCACCGGAGAAGAGAATCTTGCTCACCGGATCATAAAACTGGAAGTTACCCACCGAATGGAGAAAGTGCGCGGGAATCGCGTGAATCTCGCTCATCCCCAAACGCAGCCGCTCGCCACGGTCTGGCAAAGCATGAATGCGGTCGTAGGTGGAAATACCGTGGCTTAAGTTGAGGTACGAGGCAGTCAAGTGCGGCAAGAAACGCGCCCACAGCTTCGAGCACACCACCGTGGCTTTAGTGTGCAGCAGCCACTTGTCCAGTGAGGCGATGATGTCCGGGTCTTGGTGCGAGGCCAGAATGTAAGTCAGCTCATTGAGCGGAATATGCTTAGACAACTCCAGCGACAAGGGCGTGTAGGTCAGGTTGCCGCCCGGATCGAGCAGCGCATATTCATTGTGGTCAGTGATCAGAAACTGGTTGGACTGCACGCCATCGCCACTGACCAAATTATCGAAGCACAGGCAGCTGTGGCTGCCGTTATCAAACAGTACGCGGGGCTCACGCCGAGTCATAGAAGCTCTCCTTGCGGTGACAACACCGGCAGCGGTATGGCTTAAAAAAGACGGCGAACTGTGACGCAAGCCCTGCGGGCAATTATTGATTCATATCAAGGCCAAGGCTCTGGCGCGCCTTTTCTAAACGCATATCGCGTGCTTTTTGGGCGAACTGCAACAGCGCCTGGTCACGCGCCCAAAGTGCCGCATGTGTGCTATCACCTACCGCCATAGCCGCCGCCAATGGCTGCTGCAGCGCCTGAAACTGAGCAAACGCGGCAGCTAATAAATAGTGCATCGCCGGCTTGCGCGCATCCTGCCGGGCAAGATCAGCCACACTGCTAAGCAGGTTCAACAGCCGCAGCTGTAGCGTTTCATCCGCGTTTTGCTTCTGCAGCACGCCAAAGCACCACGCGGTGGTCGCCGCCAGCACGTACAAATCCTCAATGCTGCGAAACGGCTTTACATAATCACTCCAGCCATCGCCCGCCAAAGCCCGCGCTCGGCACTGGTTAAAGTGAATCCGCGCATGACCGATATCCGGCATCACCGGCAAGGGCGGCAATAGCTCAACCTGCACGCCGGGGGTATCGGTGGCCAGCTCTAACAAACGAATGGCAGGCTCCTCGCCCTCAGCCTCGCAGCGCGCGGCGACCAGCACCCACTGCGCCGCATCTGCCGCGGTGACGAAGTCTTTGCGCCCACTGAGCTGCGCGCCGTCCCAACGACAATCCAAATCACGTGGCCGGGTACTTTTATGCTCGGTCACACACAGCGCGCCCAAGCCCTCAGGCGCCGCGGGCCATAGCACCCGCAGCGCCGCCTGATAACCAGCCAAAAATGCCAAGCCGGGGCTGGCAGCGGTTTTGCCGCCAAACAAGGCCAAGGCCAAAGGCTCGTTACCGGCATGCGCCAACAGCGCTTCATACCAAGCGGCCAAGCCTTGCTCGGCACTCAAGCGCGGCTGCGCGGCTAACCATTCAGTCCAGTCCATCCATCCCCCTGTCATACAAGCATCACAGCTTATTCATAGCGCTGACACACCGGGCTTTTAGCGTTCAAGGTGCATAAACACATAAGCCGAATACGGCAACCATGTTCCAGGAGAGCCCTGTCATGCAAGCACAAACCCAAACTCAGGCCGTGGCCACCCCCACCCGCCGTTTGCAGTTTGTTGAACTGCAGACCCCCGCCGAATTGCGCGAAGCTCAGGCTCTGCGCTTCACGGTGTTCAGCGAAGAATACGAAGCCAAGCTCGATGGCGCCGAGCTGGGTCTGGACTGCGATCACTTCGATGTAGCCTGCCGCCATATCGGTGTGCGTGACGAGCGCAGCGGCGAGCTGGTCGCCACCACCCGCCTGCTAGATAGCCGCGCCGCCGCCCACTTTGGCCACTTTTATAGTGAGCAAGAGTTTCAGTTAGATGGCCTGCAACAATTAGATGGCCCGATTTTAGAAATCGGCCGCACCTGTGTGGCCCGCGAACACCGTAACGGCGCCACCATTGCCGTGCTCTGGGCCGGGCTTGCTGAGGTGCTGAACAGCGGCGAATACCGCTACCTGATGGGCTGCGCGAGCATCTCCATGCGTGATGGCGGCATTCAAGCGCATGCCATCATGCAGCGTATTCGCGGCCGCTACCTGTGCCACGAGCATCTGCGCGCTAATCCACGTCGCGCTCTGCCGGCGTTGCAACTGGGCGAGAACGTTACCGCCGAACTGCCGCCGCTGCTCAAAGCCTATTTACGCTTGGGCGCCAAAGTGTGTGGTGAGCCGGCGTGGGATGAAGACTTTCAGGTCGCCGATGTGTTCATTCTGCTCAAGCGCGAAGATCTTTGCCCACGCTACGCCCGCCACTTCAAGGCCGCCGTATGATCGGCTACTGCCGCTTGGCGTGGCGCCTACCCCGCCTGCTGTTGTGGGTGCTGGTGGGCTTGCTACTGGCGTGCTGGGTAAGCCTGCGCAGTGCGACCTTGCCAGCCAGCTTGGCGCATCGGCAAAAGCTCACCCAGTTTTGGCTACGCGGCCTTTGCGCCTGCCTGCCCTATCGCGTACAGCGCCTTGGCGAGTTACCGCAACAGGGCGCGCTGTGGTTGGCCAATCACATTTCTTGGCTCGACATTGCGGTGCTGGGCAGTATTGCACCCCTGTCGTTTCTCTCTAAGGCCGAAGTACGCCGTTGGCCGATTGCCGGCTGGCTGGCCGCACAAGCCGGCACTTTATTTATTCAGCGCGGCTCGGGTGACGGCCAACAGCTCAGCCAGCAGATTGCCGAACGCCTCAAACTCGGCCTGCCGACACTGGTATTCCCCGAAGGCACCACCACCGATGGCGCCAGCGTACGCACTTTTCATGCGCGCTTACTGGCCAGTGCGCTAGAGCGCAACGCGCTAATCCAACCACTGGCGCTACGCTACCGACGCCAGCAGCAGCGCGACACCTTGGCGCCCTTTATTGGCGATGACGACTTACTGCGCCACCTCTGGCGGTTACTGCAAGCGCCGGTAGCCGACGTCGAAGTGCATTTATTGCCGTGCCGACAAGCCTGCAGCACAGACAGTCGCCGCGCCCTGGCCGCTAGCCTGCAGCAGCAAGTCACGCAACGGGTGCACGGGCATTCGACAGCCACCACGACAGACTCAGCTGTCACACCAGGCGTCGGAATCGCGCAAACAATGTAGGACAATCCGACAATTCATGCTTAACTGAACTGGCAAGCTACTGCGCCATGCGCAGCATCAAGGACACAATAAAAAAAGCCGGAGCACAGCATGAACACCACCCTCGCCGCCCCTTACCACGACCGCAAGCGCTATCTATGGCTAGTGTCGCTACTCGTGCCCTGTTTGGCCTTGGTTGGCCCAGCCCTGTATCTATGGCACAGCCCTAACCTGTTATGGCTGTGGATTGCCCCGGGCTTTGCCTATATCGCCATCCCTGTGCTTGACGTGCTGCTCGGTGAAGACACCAGCAACCCGCCCGAAGAAGCCGTGCCGGCGCTCGAGGCAGACCCTTATTACCGCTACATCACCTATGCCTTAGTGCCGATTCTGTGGCTGAGCTTTATCGTTAACGCCGCGTTTGTCGGCAGTGTCGAGCTACCTTGGCACGGCATTCTCGCTGTTGTACTGAGTGCCGGTGGCACCTGCGGTTTTGGCCTGAATCTTGGCCACGAGCTCGGCCACAAGAAAACCAGCCTTGAACGTTGGCTGGCAAAGATCACCTTGGCGCTGGGCTGCTACGGGCACTTTTTTGTCGAGCACAATCGCGGCCACCATAAAGATGTCGCCACCCCAGAAGACCCGGCCTCGTCGCGCATGGGCGAAAGCATCTATCGGTTTATGTTTCGTGAATTACCGGGGGCGTTTTTCCGCGCCTGGGATTTAGAAGCCGAACGCCTGTATCGCAGCGGTCGCTCAGTTTG
This sequence comes from Atopomonas hussainii, assembly GCF_900109735.1. Lineage (GTDB taxonomy): Bacteria > Pseudomonadota > Gammaproteobacteria > Pseudomonadales > Pseudomonadaceae > Atopomonas > Atopomonas hussainii. The sequence goes on along the minus strand of NZ_FOAS01000024.1, from coordinate 887 downwards.
GAGTTTAGAAAACGAAGTGCTGCAACCGGCGCTAATCAGCGTCGTGCTCTACGCCGTACTCATCGGCCTGTTCGGCTTAGAGCTGCTGCCCTTTCTATTAATGACCGCTTTTTGGGGCGCCTTTCAGCTCACCTCGGCCAACTACATCGAGCATTACGGCTTACTGCGCCAGAAGCGCGACAACGGCCGCTACGAACAGTGCCAGCCGCATCACTCGTGGAACAGCAACCATTTGTTCTCTAACTGGGCGCTGTTTCATCTGCAGCGCCACTCAGACCACCACGCACACCCCACGCGCCGCTATCAGTCGCTACGCGACTTCGCCAACCTGCCGCGCCTGCCCAACGGCTATTTCGGCATGTATTTAATTGCCTACATTCCGCCGCTGTGGTTTGCCGTGATGAACCCGCGCCTGATCCAACAAGTGCAAGGCGATAGCAGCCGCATCAACTTCGAACCGGCCAAGCGCCAGCAGCTAGAAGCGCAGTATCAGTTGCACCCAGCAACCGAGGCGCTGGCCTGAACGGCCATCAGGCTTCGTAGAATAATTATCTAGGGAAACGCTGATTTATTCCTCAGCAGCTCTCTTGGCTGGCACAATCGCGGGAAGCCCATCGCCTGAGTCAGCCGCATGCAAAAAACCTTTTCCGAAGCCGAATATGCCGGCAAGAAAAAGCTGACACGCCGCGATCGATTTCTCAGCGATCTTGAGCAGCTCACGCCTTGGACCTTGCTTGAAGCTCAGATTGCCCCCTTCTATGCAGACAACACGGGCAAGCGTGGGCGTCCCAGCATTGGTTTGCCACGCATGCTTCGCTTGTACGTTGTGCAGCAGTGCTTTGGTCTTTCGGACGAAGGCACAGAAGATGCGGTTTACGACAGTCAGG
>NZ_FOAS01000027.1 GCF_900109735.1 Atopomonas hussainii | reverse complement strand
GAATAGCCTGACTGTCGTAAACCGCATCTTCTGTGCCTTCGTCCGAAAGACCAAAGCACTGCTGCACAACGTACAAGCGAAGCATGCGTGGCAAACCAATGCTGGGACGCCCACGCTTGCCCGTGTTGTCTGCATAGAAGGGGGCAATCTGAGCTTCAAGCAAGGTCCAAGGCGTGAGCTGCTCAAGATCGCTGAGAAATCGATCGCGGCGTGTCAGCTTTTTCTTGCCGGCATATTCGGCTTCGGAAAAGGTTTTTTGCATGCGGCTGACTCAGGCGATGGGCTTCCCGCGATTGTGCCAGCCAAGAGAGCTGCTGAGGAATAAATCAGCGTTTCCCTAACTCTGTATATCTGGATGTTGGCTCCGGCCAAGGCAACGTCGAGTTTGCTGTGCGCGCTTATACCGGATCAATTATCGCCCTGATCTGTGCACACACATTTGCTGCGGGGCTCGGCGCATGGTTAAGGCGTGATAAAGAGCCTTTCTGGTCTAGCTGGCTACTATATGAATTAAACCCCTACATGTGGGGCATTATTGGCTGTTTTGTCATTTTTTATTGCTACTGTATGTTCCGTATTATCCGCGGTATTAGCACACGCTCGCCGGTTCGCTTTAACCGCCAACGCCGTGAAGTGGCATTAATCTACCGCGGCGATCCGCCGGTCATTGTCCCTTGGGAAGAGGTGATCGCCTGCGTTTCCGCCAGTAAAATAGTCACTCAATACGCGGTCATGCCCAGCTTTGCTTTGATGATCGGCTTGCGTAATGCCGAAAGCGGCGATGTCTACTGGGTCACCATCCCTAGCGGCACCCTCAGCCATGCTGTTGGGGAGTGGGAGGCTATTCGGCAATACATGGAAGAAGGCCCCGAAGCCTTGCCCACACCTGTGCTCAGTGATGAGCAGTTTCAAGAAGGCACCGTGGCGTATTTCCATTTTTGCCGTCGCGGCTACCGCAGCCGGCACTGGTGGCCGCGCTACGTATGGGGCTTTTTAGTCATTCAGTTCTGTAGCGGCTGGACTATCCCCTGCCACATCGCCCAGTGGATCAACCGCCGCCCGAAAGCCTTGTTCCCCACAAGCGTACTCGACTGGTCCAAACCGCTGCCCAGCGCGCAACACGCCCATCCCAGCGAAGCCCTGCTTAAAGAAAGCGCCGAAGTCCGCAAGGCCTACACCAAAGGCCAAACCATGCTCGACTACTACAAAATTAAATTCACCGAACAACCGCCCGAGGCCGTTGTCGCCGCTGAGTAACGCAAAGGATGTGCATGTCGCAGAATAAATACGATCGCTTACCACATGCCGGCGACTTCGAACAAGAAACAGCACCCTAGCCTCGGCTGCTATGCCACCTACATGATGGCGATCACCAATCAATGGGCAACGCAGCAACTCCTCCTTTACGAGTGCCCAAACCGGCAGAACAGCCAACTTGAGCCGCGCCAGCTGGCCGCAGGTCGAGATACAAGGGTGTAGCGAGTCCAGAGTTAAAGCGCCGTGGTCACTGGCCCGCAAGGCGAAGAAATCCACTGCGATGAATACGGCCGCATCAAGGTGCAATTCCACTGGGACCGTGAAGGCCAAGCCGACGAGCACACCAGCTGCTGGCTACGCTTAGCCACCGGCTGGGCGGGCGACGGCTACGGCGCCCTCACCCTGCCGCGCATCGGCATGGAAGTGTTGGTGACTTTTCTAGAAGGCGACCCCGACCAACCGCTTATTACCGGCTGCCTGTACCACAAAGAGCACGTGGTGCCGTACGACCTGCCGGCGAATAAAACCCGCAGCGTGTTCAAAACGCTCTCCAGCCCTGGCGGCGCGGGCTACAACGAGCTGCGCATCGAAGACAAGAAAGGCCAAGAGCAGATTTACCTGCATGCCCAGCGCGACTGGGACGAAAACATCGAGCACGACCAAAAAATCCGCATCGGCCACGAACGCCACGACACCGTAGAGGCCAACTGCCACACCGAAATCCGCGGCGAAGAACACCGCACCACCGTGCAGCCGCGCAAAACCGAGGTCAAAGCCAGCGACCACCTCACCGTGGGCAACAACCAGCACATCAAAATCGGTAGCGGCCAATTCATCAAGGCTGGGCAAGAAATCCACCTCTCCAGCGGCCACAAAGTTGTGCTCGAAGCCGGCAGCGAACTCACCTTCAAAGCCGCCGGAAGCTTTATCAAACTCGACGCCAGCGGCATCACCTTGGTCGGCCCACTGATCAAAATCAACTCCGGCGGCAGCCCCGGCAAAGGCTCGGGGGCCAAACCGCTGTTGCCGAAACAGCCAACCCCTGCGGATACCGCACCAACCGGCCAGCTAACCGACACCGCGCTGATCAACAGCCCTGCCAAGCGCGTGCAAGCCACGAACACCAGCAGCCCAAGCGAAGCGCCAAGCAAGCAAGCAGAGCTGATCGTAGATGTCTGGGGTGACCCTCAACTCGGCAGCCAAGTCACCCTGCTCGAACCGGAAGCAGACGCATGAGCGAACTCAAAGATCAGCCTATTAACGAAGGCACCCGCAAGCGCACCGAATACAGCAACGAACGGCGCGAAAGACTAGCCCTGAACATCCAGCGCCAAGATGGCGGCATGCTGCAAATCCCGGTCGAAGTGGATATGCGCAGCCACCAAGAAGAAGAACGCATACAACAAAATACGTTTCTTGCTGTGCTGCCGATGGGGCGACTGCCGGGTTACGACAAGCTCAACGAAGCGCCCAAAGGCGGAATCCTGCGCCCGGGCTACCTCTATATTTTTCGCAAAGGCAAACTGTGGCGCGAACTTGAAAGCGACGGCAAAGGGCAACTTTTTGAAGTCGACCTCGCTCACTGGCGCAAAACCGCAGAGCGTGGCGGCAATGCAGACGCCCGGCCTCCTGTCGGTGTGAAGCAACACGTAGTGCTCGTACCTACGCTGCTTCAAGGGCGCTTCGTGGGCGATCAGCTGGCAATGGCCTACAGTGAGCTACCCTGGACGTGGGAATACATTAATTGGCTAGAGGCCAACGCCAGCCGTGTCTCCCAGCGCTGCGACAATATCGCCCACGCATGGGCAGCCGCCGTCGTCGGCCCTGAACAGTGGCGGGCGACCCAAGCTATGCCCGCCATTCAGATCACACGCATCAGCAAGGGCCTATGCGCCCGCGAACTGCATCTTGAGACACTGCTAGAAGACCCTCTACTGTTCAATACAGGACTCCGTGCCCTACCAACTGACTCACTGGTGATGCAGCTTGAGAAAAGGCAGAAAGAGCTTGCCACGTACCTCAACAGCCCCGCACCAGAGCCGCTACCTGCTTTACCCGAGGTCAAAGATCTACTTAGCGAGAACCAACTGCGCGGCTATCCGCAATTAGTGGGCGTGATGCTAGACGACCCTCTTTTTGCTTTACGCCATGCCGTGGCGCAATCACGCCTATGCGCTGAGCTGCTACAAACACTCAATGCGTTAGTGCCGCACCAACCTTTTGGGCGCTATGCCGAGCTGCTCTATCAAGAAGTCATGCCCGCCAATGGCCCACTGAAAGACTTTAAAATCCACGTAGATACCACAGCACTAAAAAAAGCCACCCTGCACGCCGAGCGCGAGCAAGCCCGTGAGCAGCTGTATCGCCAGCAAGAACGCATACTCAGCCTAGTCAAACGGCTCGCACCGATATGGAATGATTATCTGCACAGCCGTGATGAGCGATTACTCGAGCCTTACGCGCAGTTGGCCGAATTGCTTGAGGTACTTAATCGCTCCCCCAAAGGATGCGACCCGCGTTGCATCGAAGCCGAAGACAGCAAGGTCAGCGCCGCCGTAGACAGGCTCAGCCACCAACTGGTCGAGGCCACCCATGCCTTGACCAAGGGATTGCTGGCTAATGCTCAGGGCGAGCTGCCCGAAACCGCCAGACGCCTACAGGCCCTTGCGGCCAGCGGTATGGCCGTCAAACCTGAACGTTTAGGACTGAGTGCCCTGAGTTTTCTCAACAAGGCTTATATCGGTCAGAACCTAGCAGCAGCCCTCGACGAGCTGCTTAACCATGTCGCCACGGCCAGCGCGCTAGCGGTTAAGCGCATCAGCAAAAGCAGCACAGTTAGCCAAGTGCAGCTGCACCGCAGCTTCGCCCCCACCTTCGATGTGCTGAGCCAACTGCACAGCCGAGCCAAAAGATTGAAGCTGATGCCTCAGGGCGAGGCCCTGGCCAAGAATATGGTGGTGTTGGGCGTGCATGGCGACGGCTTCAGTTTCGGCATCACCGCTGCCGAGCGGGCTACCCTGACTCGCGACAACTACCTCTATGCCAACCTGGAAGCGAAAAATGGTCAGGTGCTCGCCACCAGCAGCGGCAAGCTAGCCGAGCGCCTGAGTTTTGCCCAGAAGGACCTAGGAAAAGTCATGGTGGTGGCAGCCGAGGCCAACGATCCGCTGGTCGCCGACTACAAGCAATGGCGCTCGATGGCTGGTCACCTGGAGACGGCCAAGGCCCTCGCCAACAGTAAGTTGATACCCGTACTGGCGACTGTGTGTGCGGGGTTTAGTTTGTATGCGAATACAGTGGCGGCGCAGGCTCTCTATCAAAACGGAGAAAAATGGCGCTCCATCGCAAACCTAGTCGGCGGCCTAACTGATCTTGGAGTAGCGGCAAACAACGTTGCACTAAAGCTACTAACCGATGCCAAACGTACGGCTAATCCTTGGCATGTTTTCTGGGAAAAACGAGGTATACAAACAACGGGATTCTGGGCAGAGAATCTAAAAAAACGTACTGGCAAAAGCCTGTTGAGTCATTCGCGTATTGGCTCATTTGCCGCGATGGGCATTATTACCGCAGGCTTGTTTGTCTGGGATGCCGGCCGCTCCCTGCGTGATGGCGATGACGATGTCGCCATGGCCAATATGATCGCGGCCAGCGGCTCCAGCATCTGGGCGCTCTATACCATTGGCCTGCTGGCGAGTCCTTGGCTACTAGGTCTGGGCGTCGGCTTGCTGGTAGCAGGGGTTATTGGAACTGTGTTACTGGCCGATGGCGCTGTGGAGCAAGCGATCAAACACGGTCCCTTCGGCACCAAGCAGCGCTTGCCGCAGATGAACGATCCCTTGCTGGCCTACCAGCAACTTCTCGGCGCGCTGGGTGAACCCCGCGTGCAGATTGAACGCCTGCAGTTATGGCAGAAAAAAGCCGGCGCGGCAGACAAAGCCCGCCTGCTGGATGCGCAAACTAAAGCGCGCGTTTACCTAGCACCACAAGACTGGGTGGTAGAGCTAAGCACCCCGTTATTGGGCCAGTTCCGCAATGGCGTCGACTTCAAACTGTTCGCCAAGGAAGTGGTGCGCAGCCGCAACCATACCTCTGGCTGGAATTACCGATATCAGCCCATTTCCAAACAAAAACTCGGAGCAGTAGTGCTCGACAGCAACCGCTTGCTCTTTGTACTGCCTGCACAGTTTGCCGTGCCCTCGGAAGGCGACCCGCTACGTTATCGTCAGGCCATTGAGTACAGCCTTAAGGTCTGCGGGCAGTTCCACCTCGGCGAAGCCATCTGTCACGCGGACGACCCTTTCTCAGGTTATAACCGCATCATCCTGCCCCAACCCAAGGCCCGTAACTGGCAAGCGTTCACAACAAAAACACCCAAAGACCGCGACAGTGCCGATGACGTACCCTACTGGCTAATCACCCAAAGGGACTTTGCCTACGTATGAATGCCCCCATCGTTCCCGAGGCGGCCTATGCCGCCTCGGCCTACCGAAGTAATGCAATCCCCAGCCAGCCGCCCCATAAGTGGTCGCAAGATGCCAATCGTTCCGGACCTACACGAGTTCAGTTGCGCTGGGGGCACTATGCCAACCTGGAGCCCTGGCAGGATGTGGATGCCCAGCTAAGACCGAGCAAGCCCGATTATTTGAATGACAACCAAGAAGACGACTTGTATATAAATCAAAAACGCTGGAACTTCGACAACACCAGCAAACTGATGATTCTATTGCCATATTTAAAGTGGTCATCAATTCTATACATACCATGGCTTTGCTGGATACTTGTTCTCGGATCAGCAGGTGACGTATTCCTATCGTGGCTCTTTCCAAGTCACAACTTCAACTCATTCTTAGCCCTTACAATTGCCGTAATTTTGCTTGCTTTTGTCATGATCGGATTCAGCTCTTGGTATATGTGGGCCGACAATCCGCGCTACAAGAAATACCTGATACAAGTGGGCTCGGGACTTGCTGTTGCACTAATTGCGTCTTTACTTACATTTCAAGACGATCCTCACGGCACAGAGTTATTCTGGATATGCGGAGCCATGGCCTTTAGCGTTTTTATGGGCCTAATCGGCTGGGATTACTTACAAGATCTCTATCTTCGTGTATTCGCCCACGACGGCAGCGGCCTCAACCGGCAGACCGGCATGCTCACCATCGGTCGGCGCTTTCAGAAACCCTTTAGCGCGCCGTTCTACGAGTTCGATGCCACCCTGGAATTTCGCCCCGGCCCTCACGGCAATAGCGGTTTCGCCATCTGGCTGCACCACCGTTACACCACCGTCGAGGTTTTTCTCGGCGCCAAGATTCAATCCCTAGGCATGAGCCTAGAAGAGGCCCTGGCGTTCTGGGATACCTTGCAACGCTACATGGACGTAACCCAGCCCTTACCCGAGCTGCCTATTCTCGAACAGTTCCGCCATCTCGACCCGACCACCGCCGAGCATGACCTCCAGAGCAAGCGCGACCCGCGCCGCTGGCGCGATATGCCTTACCGGGCCTGGGAGCGTCGTGGCCGTGCGGAGATGATGAAGCGCAATCGCGACTACAAGTGGCAAGAGCAGCCTTGCATCCTCCAAGCCAAAATTGACCCTAGCCTGACGATTGAGACTTACTACAGACAACAAGAAGCTAAAGGTATTCACGCCACCCCAAATGGTGATGACTACGGCAACATCCACCGTGGCTAAACACCCAAACTAAGCTGCATATTACTGCAACCTCCAAGTCGACCAGTTATTACGTCAAGGCTTTGGGGGGGCTTAGCAATGCTGAAGAACTTGCTGCTATTACTAACGTAACCAGAGCCACATACTGGCTTACCGACATGCAACGTAATCACTGGCAACCTTGGACGGAACAACTGCTCTACCAAGTAAAGCAGCTGAGCCAAGCCCACGAGCCACTGCGCTTAAGCCTAGAAATCTTCCCTAATGAAGCCAATGCCCAGCACGGGCTGGGCATTGAAGTGCGCTACCCAGCACTGCCGGGCAGTCGCACCATGGAAGTCAAGCGCTTTGAAACTCTAACCCTCAATGCTCACGAGGGAAAAGCCTTGTCAGAAGTAGCTCTTCTGCGGGTACGCAACCCGGATGCTCCTATACTGCCGCTGACCCGCGACACACTAATCGATGAGCCCAGCAAGTCTTAATGAGCAACTCTATGACCGACAACAACGAAAACGCCCTTGACCTCAAACAACAGCCGCCCTGCGCAGGTGAAGTGCGTCATTTCGCCACCGGTCAAGCGCTGTTTCTCGCCCCACTGCCTTTACCTACCGGCAGCCCGGCCATGGACCTTGGCGGCAGCTTTATTGAAGTGAACGAAACCTACATCGACGTTGGACAAAGCAACTTTAATAAAGCCTTCCAAGTACAACTCGTGGTTTGGGGGCTCATGTGTGTATTAATTTCCTGTTTAATCATTTTGCCCCTAATCGTACTTTCCGGCGTGTTTTTCGACCCGCATCAGCGCCCCTTCATGACACATGTGATGTCTGCGCTAGATATGCTCGCTTTCTCTTCAGTAGTGGCACTTTTAGGCGGCGGCTTTGCCGCTATTTTAGGCGGCACCGCCGTCATACGTACCACACTGCAAAAAGCCCAAACTCGCCCGATTCGCTTTAACCGCCAGCGCCGCGAAGTGTGTTTCTTCCTCGAGCGCTCCGACGAGCCAATCATCTGCCCTTGGGAGGAAGTGGCCGCGTGGGTCTCCACCAGCACTGGCACGACCGGCGAAGCCATCATGAGCACCTACACTTTCGGCATCGCCTTCCCCGAAGCTGCCACAGGGCTAACCCACGTGTTTAATCAAGGCGTAATGACGCCAATCCACGGCCTCAGCAAATGGGAGGCCATTCGTGTCTACATGGAAAAAGGCCCCGAGTTTTGTCCAGGCACGGCCCCCTACGAAGGCCTGCACACCTTTGATGAAAAACGCCAATCAGTGCACGAGAATTATCGCGACGGCTACACCTCAGCCATTAGCGTCCCTTGGTGGTACTTGTGCAACATCGTCACCTGGTGGCGCTTCCCCTATTGGGTAGCCGAGTGGGATCACCGCTACAGCATGAAAGCCATGCCAGACAGCATTACAGCTTGGTCACAAACACTGCCCGCTGAACAGTGGGCCAAACCCAGCGCCGAACTCCTCGCCCAATCCGCCGCCATCGAAAAAGCCTTCGCCAATGGGCAAAGCTTTCCGGACTATTTCAGCCAAGCCAACAAACAACCCCATCAAACGCACAACGAACACGTAAACAGTCCATAACTGCCTAAGGGCTTCGCGCGTGGACACACGCAAAAACCCATCTAGAAGCTTCTAGGGCTACAGATTTAGAACAAGGCCACCCCGTGGGACGTACCCTTCCGCGCCGTAGTCACCGGCCCGCAAGGTGAAGAAATCCACTGCGACAAATACGGCCGCATCAAGGTGCAATTCCACTGGGACCGTGCAGGCCAGGCCGACGAACACACCAGCTGCTGGCTGCGCTTAGCCACCGGCTGGGCCGGCGATGGCTACGGCGCTCTCTCTCTGCCGCGCATTGGCATGGAAGTGCTGGTGACCTTCTTAGAAGGCGACCCTGACCAATCGCTGATCACCGGCTGCCTGTACCAGAAAGAACACGTAGTGCCGTACGACCTGCCGGCGAATAAAACCCGCAGCGTGTTCAAAACGCTCTCCAGCCCTGGCGGCGCGGGCTACAACGAGCTGCGCATCGAAGACAAGAAAGGCCAAGAGCAGATTTACCTGCATGCCCAGCGCGACTGGGACGAAAACATCGAGCACGACCAAAAAATCCGCATCGGCCACGAACGCCACGACACCGTAGAGGCCAACTGCCACACCGAGATTCGCGGCGAAGAACACCGCACCACCGTGCAACCGCGCAAAACCGAGGTCAAAGCCAGCGACCACCTCACCGTGGGCAACAACCAGCACATCAAGATCGGCAGCGGCCAATTCATCCAGGCCGGGCAGGAAATCCACCTCTCCAGCGGCCACAAAGTAGTGCTCGAAGCCGGCAGCGAACTCACCTTCAAAGCCGCCGGCAGCTTTATCAAACTCGACGCCAGCGGCATCACCTTGATCGGCCCACTGATCAAAATCAACTCCGGCGGCAGCCCCGGCAAGGGCTCGGGGGCTAAACCGCTGTTGCCGAAACAGCCAACCCCTGCGGATACCGCACTAACCGGCCAGCTAACCGACACCGCGCCGATCAACAGCCCTGCCAAGCGCGTGCAAGCCACGAACACCCGCAGCCAAAGCGGAGCGCCAAGCAAGCAGAGCTGATCGTAGATGTCTGGGGTGACCCTCAACTCGGCAGCCAAGTCACCCTGCTCGAACCGGAAGCAGACGCATGAGCGAACTCAAAGATCAGCCTATCAACGAAGGCACCCGCAAGCGCACCGAATACGACAATAGCCGCCGTGCGCGGCTGGCGCTGAATATCGGACGCAGCGACGGCGGCGAGCTGCAGATCCCAGTCGAAGTGGGAATGCGCAGCAATGGGGAAGAAGAGCGCATCCAGCAAAACACTTTTCTTGCTGTGCTGCCGATGGGGCTACTACCGGGTTATGAGAAATACAGTGAGGCTCCTAAAGGCGGACTGCTGCGCCCTGGTCGCCTTGTTGTGGTCAACAAAAACTGGACACTGGTTTAGTGTCTTATCCATACAGTGACTCTGCCGCCACTGGCGTTCTATATCCGTTGTAGCTGTGCGCTCGTTGGTGGTTGTAGTAGCTGGTTAGATAGCGCAGCACATCGGCTTCAGCCTGCTCCTTGCTGACATAGCCATGCTCGGGTATCCACTTTGTTGTCAGGCTTCTAAAAAATCGCTCCATGGGCGCGTTATCCCAGCAGTTGCCGCGTCGACTCATGCTTTGCTTGATCCGGTAGCGCCAAAGCATTTGCCGGAATTCGATGCTGGTGTAATGGCTGCCTTGGTCGGAGTGAAACATCAGCTGCGATGGGCAACCGCGCGCTTCGTAAGCCACGCGCAGCGCACGTGTTGTCAGTTTTGAGTCGGGACGGTCAGATAGTGCCCAACCGACAATGCGCCGAGCGTATAAGTCCATCACCGCCGCTAAATAGATCCAGCGGCTCCCTGCCCAGATGTACGTCACGTCACCGCACCAGACCTGATTAGGCCCGCTTACGGTGAAGTGACGGTTGAGTACGTTTGACGCAATCACGCTTTCGCCGTCCGCCCGACGATAACGATGCTTACGGCATTGCGAGCTGAATAAGTGTGCTTCTTTCATCAAGCGGCCAGCCAAGAAGCGTCCAACGGATATGCCTTCCATGCGCAGGGCAGCAGACAGTGTTCTGGCCCCAGCTGAGCCACGACTTTGTGCATGCAGCTCGACGGCTTTTTGCCGCAAAGCCATGCGCTGATGGTCAACATGCAGGCGTCGCTTACGAACGTCGTACAACGTACTGCGCTGCACACCAAAGAGCTGACAGAGCTCTGCGCGTGGATACCGCTTGCCCAATGCTTCGACTAGCGCAATTGATTCAGACCGTCCGACATCAAGAGCGCCGTAGCCTTTTTTAGGATTTCTTTCTCCCGCTCCAAGCGACGGACTTGGCTTTCTAGCTCTTGAATACGCTGCTGCTCCGGCGTCATCGCCTTGCTGCGCTGCGGGGTGACACCGCCACGCTCATCGCGCAGCTGGTCGACCCAGCGGCGCATAGCCGTCGGACCAACACCCACGGACTTGCAGGCATCCGTGATGGAATAGCCCTGGTCGAGAACGAGGCTCGCTGCCTCAAGTTTGAAATCTGTACTGAATGCTCTTCTGATCACACTAACACCTCATCGTTGGGCGAAGCTTAACGCCCTATCGGGGTGTCCAGAATCATTGAGCCACAACATACCCGGTTGATTGACCTGGAGCGCGAACGTGGGCTGGACGTTTAAAGGCCGCAAAATTGGCGACAAGCAGTAGGAATATCGCCTCCGACCAAACGCTCAGTCAAAGCCCCCTTGATCCTGCGCCTGCCCGACAGGTCGCCTTGAGCGACGACATGCTCTACTTCAAGGACAAAGGGGGCTGGGGCGACCTGTTAGATTTCGGCAGCCTGCGCAAACTTGTGGAATGAACCGGCAAGGACTTCGACCGTCATGCGGACACCCGGATCAGCACTGAAGCTGACGTCACCAGCTAACGCCGCTACCACCACCCGCGAAGTTCCTCCCTATATTCCAGCGATGAGATGAAATGTTGTGCGGCCAAAGGCCCATTCACTTAAGCACTGATACGCAATCAATGCGCTCAGGACACTGGCTCATTGGCACCTGAAACATAGTTATGCTTCAAGCAAAGCACACTGATCAGACATGATGAAACCGGATACCCGCAGTAAATCGCTCCGAAAAAAAGCGTAGTAAGAGCGGACTTAAATATCAGTGCGGGAGATATGCTCTCAGCTGAGGTAACTAACAGCCAATTTTGCTTTTCAACCGCACAAAGACAAAGCCCCTGAGCTTTTGCTCAGGGGCTTTGGTTTTAGGTGCTTGACGATGACCTACTCTCACATGGGGAGACCCCACACTACCATCGGCGATGCACCGTTTCACTGCTGAGTTCGGAAAGGGATCAGGTGGTTCCAGTGCTCTATGGTCGTCAAGCAATTCGGTTGGATATCCGTATTGCGTACGTCTATCCGAATTGGGTATGTGATTGGTATTACGAGTTCAACAAGCTTTCGGCTTTGTTTCGTTTACCACTGCAATCTCAGATTGCTTGGGTGTTATATGGTCAAGCCTCACGGGCAATTAGTACTGGTTAGCTCAACGCCTCACAACGCTTACACACCCAGCCTAT
>NZ_FOAS01000032.1 GCF_900109735.1 Atopomonas hussainii | reverse complement strand
CGCTTCAAAGCCTCCCAGCTATCCTACACAAGTAAATTCAAAGTCCAGTGCAAAGCTATAGTAAAGGTTCACGGGGTCTTTCCGTCTAGCCGCGGATACACTGCATCTTCACAGCGATTTCAATTTCACTGAGTCTCGGGTGGAGACAGCGCCGCCATCGTTACGCCATTCGTGCAGGTCGGAACTTACCCGACAAGGAATTTCGCTACCTTAGGACCGTTATAGTTACGGCCGCCGTTTACCGGGGCTTCGATCAAGAGCTTCGCTTGCGCTAACCCCATCAATTAACCTTCCGGCACCGGGCAGGCGTCACACCCTATACGTCCACTTTCGTGTTTGCAGAGTGCTGTGTTTTTAATAAACAGTCGCAGCGGCCTGGTATCTTCGACCGGCGTGGGCTTACGCAGTAAATACTTCACCCTCACCGGCGCACCTTCTCCCGAAGTTACGGTGCCATTTTGCCTAGTTCCTTCACCCGAGTTCTCTCAAGCGCCTTGGTATTCTCTACCCGACCACCTGTGTCGGTTTGGGGTACGGTTCCTAATTACCTGAAGCTTAGAAGCTTTTCCTGGAAGCATGGCATCAACCACTTCGCTCTCTAAAAGAGTGCTCGTCATCAGCTCTCGGCCTTGAGATTCCGGATTTGCCTAAAATCTCAGCCTACAACCTTAAACACGGACAACCAACGCCGTGCTGGCCTAGCCTTCTCCGTCCCTCCATCGCAGTAATTAGAAGTGCAGGAATATTAACCTGCTTCCCATCGACTACGCATTTCTGCCTCGCCTTAGGGGCCGACTCACCCTGCGTCGATTAACGTTGCGCAGGAAACCTTGGTCTTTCGGCGTGGGAGTTTTTCACTCCCATTGTCGTTACTCATGTCAGCATTCGCACTTCTGATACCTCCAGCAAGCTTCTCAACTCACCTTCACAGGCTTACAGAACGCTCCTCTACCGCTCACACATAGTGTGAACCCGTAGCTTCGGTGTCTAGTTTGAGCCCCGTTACATCTTCCGCGCAGGCCGACTCGACTAGTGAGCTATTACGCTTTCTTTAAAGGGTGGCTGCTTCTAAGCCAACCTCCTAGCTGTCTAAGCCTTCCCACATCGTTTCCCACTTAACTAGAACTTTGGGACCTTAGCTGACGGTCTGGGTTGTTTCCCTTTTCACGACGGACGTTAGCACCCGCCGTGTGTCTCCCACGCTGCACTTCCAGGTATTCGGAGTTTGCATCGGTTTGGTAAGTCGGGATGACCCCCTAGCCGAAACAGTGCTCTACCCCCTGGAGTGATACGTGAGGCGCTACCTAAATAGCTTTCGAGGAGAACCAGCTATCTCCGAGCTTGATTAGCCTTTCACTCCTATCCACAAGTCATCCCCTACCTTTTCAACGGGAGTGGGTTCGGTCCTCCAGTGCCTGTTACGGCACCTTCAACCTGCTCATGGATAGATCGCCCGGTTTCGGGTCTATACCCAGCGACTAAACGCCCTATTAAGACTCGGTTTCCCTACGCCTCCCCTATTCGGTTAAGCTCGCCACTGAATATAAGTCGCTGACCCATTATACAAAAGGTACGCAGTCACAGAACAAAGTCTGCTCCCACTGCTTGTATGCATACGGTTTCAGGTTCTATTTCACTCCCCTCACAGGGGTTCTTTTCGCCTTTCCCTCACGGTACTGGTTCACTATCGGTCAGTCAGTAGTATTTAGCCTTGGAGGATGGTCCCCCCATGTTCAGACAAGGTTTCACGTGCCCCGTCCTACTCGATTTCACTTCTAAGACCTTTTCATATACGGGGCTATCACCCACTATGGCCGCACTTTCCAGAGCGTTCTATTAAGATCAAAGAAGCTTAAGGGCTGCTCCCCGTTCGCTCGCCACTACTTAGGGAATCTCGGTTGATTTCTTTTCCTCGGGGTACTTAGATGTTTCAGTTCTCCCGGTTCGCCTCTTACACCTATGTATTCAGTGTAAGATACCTAGCTTATGCTAAGTGGGTTTCCCCATTCAGAGATCTCCGGATCAAAGGTTATTTGCCACCTCCCCGAAGCTTATCGCAGGCTATCACGTCTTTCATCGCCTCTGACTGCCAAGGCATCCACCGTATGCACTTATTCACTTGACCATATAACCCCAAATAATCTGGAGTCAGTCAGTAAACTTTTTGACATTCGCCGAAAACTTGCGCTTGAACTCGCAAATTTTACCTTGGCTTAACTAATTATCAGTGAAAATAATTAATTAGCCACTTCTATCACATACCCAAATTTTTAAAGAACGTTCCGGTCAAAGACCAGACAACAAAGCTTTAATAACTTTAAAAGCTTTCCTGTCTGTGCTTTCCCTTCTCTTCTAACCCGGCGAATCTAGCAAGTTGGTGGAGCCAAGGAGGATCGAACTCCTGACCTCCTGCGTGCAAGGCAGGCGCTCTCCCAGCTGAGCTATGGCCCCAATTTCGGCTGGCTGTTACGCCCACTAAAATTGGTGGGTCTGGGCAGAGTTGAACTGCCGACCTCACCCTTATCAGGGGTGCGCTCTAACCAACTGAGCTACAGACCCAATCGCCTTCGCCTTCGAATCAAGCAATTCGTGTGAGTACTTACAACAATGTGATCTTTCGATTAAGGAGGTGATCCAGCCCCAGGTTCCCCTAGGGCTACCTTGTTACGACTTCACCCCAGTCATGAATCACTCCGTGGTAACCG
>NZ_FOAS01000033.1 GCF_900109735.1 Atopomonas hussainii | reverse complement strand
AAGGCTTTTAGCAGGCCATGAAGGACTCTTTTCTCATGCTTCGTCATGACTGAACCTAACGTTTGGTTAAGGGGCGCACAAAAGCGCAGCTTTTGGGCGTCCCAGTGAGCGAAGCGAACGGCTTGAACCACTTGTTAGCCGTTTTACGTTTCAGTGTTTTCGATTCTATTTAGCAATTCTTTTGCCGAAAGATTGCCGGGATTGCTTTTTATTTCATCACGCAATATTGATAGCGCTTGTTTTTTTCTGCCGTACGATATAGCCAAATTAGCTGCATCAATCGCTAAGCTATTTGAAGTCATCGCCGTATCGGGAAAGAGGATCGGGTCGCGCTCCTTTCTCCTTTTTTCGTGTATTTCTCTGGCACGAGGTACAAATAAACGTGCCAATATGATACCTGCCATGATCATGACTATCGCGACCAATGAAACCTCTGGGTCGAAACCGTTAAATAGAAGAGAGAGTAGCAGTACTGACATTCCTAACCCAACGCCGAGCACGAGGAATGTCCATAGCCAAGACATCGCCTCATTGCGGCTAAGCTTCGCTCTCCAATCAGTACCACTTATGTAAAACTTCAATAAGAGCTTCATTGTACGGCTATGGCTAACGATTAAGCTAACGGGCGGCCAAAAGCGCAGCTTTTGGACGTCCAGCGAACGAAGTGAGCGGCGTTGAGCGCATTGTTAGGTGTTTTCATGCCTTGTATAAAATGAACGCGCCTACTGAAATTATAACTATTGCAGAGAATGTACTAAATTCAGGTGATGCAGCTGATGTGTTCATTAATTTGCTTGCAATAATTGTAGAGCCGGAACCGCTTTCGGCTTTTATAAGGACGCCAATACCAAGAACGATAAGCGTACCAGCTAGAAGCATTAGCCCAGAGTCTTTACGGCGAGCCATACAAAAATACCTAACGTTTGGTTAAGGTGCTGGCTTAAGCCAACCTCGAACGAGTGAAACGAGCGACTTGAGACAGTTGATAGGTGCTTGCTTCGGTTGTTGCAAAAAAATAATAGGTACGAAGAAATACTTATGATCGTCTGACTCCAACCATTTAAAGGTACAGGGTTTTTCTGAATTTTCCCAGCCATGGCATGTGCGGAGTAGTTCGCCATTTGGTTGGGTTGTAGAGCCGAATTTGGTATCTCCGCAGTTTGGGCAGATCATATTGCCAGATAATGCAACGTCGATAGGGAGTTCGATGGCTCCAACTTTTCTTTTGTTCACTGATGCTCCTTGCACCTAACGATTAAGCTAACGGGCGGCCAAAAGCGTAGCTTTTGGACGTCCAGCGAGTGAAACGAGCGGCGTTGAGCGCATTGTTAGGCGTATACACGTGTTGCCTGCAAATGGACAGATGTAACGCCAATGACAGAGTGCTCGTTTGACCAGAGATCAACTTCTTCTGCAATAGATCCTGAGATCACCCAGTTTCTGCTTGCTTTTTGGGCTGTGCTCATAATTTCATAAATAAAATCTGGCCATGAAGTCGATTTGTGCTTGGTTGAAAATATAACCTTGAAGCCACCTTTGTGGTATGCCTCGATTTGTGGTGAGGCCTCTACCTTTTCGATTCTTTCTAGGTACTTCCTAGACACAGTGATTGCGGATTTTTCGGAAGTGCAATCAACAAATAGTTCCCAGCTAGCATCCATGTTTCTTATATGCCTAACGATTAAGCTAACGGGCAGGCAAAAGCGTAGCTTTTGGCTGTCCAGCGAACGAAGTGAGCGGCGTTGAGCGCATTGTTATGTGCCTATTC
>NZ_FOAS01000039.1 GCF_900109735.1 Atopomonas hussainii | reverse complement strand
CAAATCGGGAACCTGAAAAGGCTTGTTCCGTTGTGCGCAGGGCGCTTCAAACCAAATAAAACCCGCACGCCGCCTAACGTTTGGTTAAGGGGCGGCCAAAAGCGTAGCTTTTGGACGTCCCAGTGAGCGAAGCGAACGACTTGAACCATTTGTTAGGCCTCTCCGGAAAATTTTTGGGTTACTAGTACCGTAGGGCGAAGCCTTAGCCAAATACTCTCACGATCTGAAATTAATATTTCCAACGTTTCAATACGTGGGTCTTGAAGGTAGCGAACGTCCTTAACGGAGGTAGCTACAAAACTATAAAACTCGGTGTCGTTGTGGTGAATGGTTAACGATAGGTCTTTGTAAGCTGGGTAGATTCCAAACGCTATGTCATATGCGCCGAGTGAGACACGATAGGAGAAATCGTTATACGGCCAAGGAATATCGTGGCTTGCCCGTTCCGGCTCAACCTCGAAGAAGCTAAGAAGCTCATGTTCTTCGGCACTGATGTAGTTCATGGAAAGCCTAACGTTTGAGCTAAGGGGCAGGCACAGGCGGCGCATATAATGCGAAGCATGCGCCGACTGGGACTGTCCAGCGACCAACGGGAGCGACCTTGAGCGATTTGTTAGGGTGCAATTCCATGTTCGCCTTTGCAACTCCTGCGGATTAAGACCCAGTAGCCTACTGGACATCCCAAAGGCCATACCCATATGAAGAGGAAACACCACAAAGTTTTTTTGACAGTGCTGACATGGAGCCTTGAAACACGAAAAATGGCATATGCCAATGAAAAAAACAAGCCTAGAAATGATGCGATGCAACCTGTGATGGCAATTGGATTTTGAATTATTGGTTCAATAAACCAAAGAGGAAACGTTGCCAGAGTTACCAACGGCCAATGGAAAACAACAATGTCCATATTCTTGGTATTCATTGAGCCTTACTTTCCTGAGCAACTTTCAAATGCCGGCGAACCATCTTTATACCAAAAATATTCGATGCACTCAGGTTTACCTGCCACTTCCCTAGCACCAACATCTCTAGCGTTGAGTATTTCAGAAATTGACAAAATCCCCGAACCATCTTGGTCGATAACCCTCAGAGGTAATGGAGAATAATATATTTGAGAACCGCATAACCATAGAGCCGCGATACACAAAGCCATTACGGAAATAATTGCAATGCGATGCTTCATCATTTGCACCCTAACGATAAGCTAACGGGCAGGCAAAAGCGCAGCTTTTGACTGTCCAGCGAGTGAAACGAGCGGCGTTGAGCGCATTGTTAGGATGGCTCGT
>NZ_FOAS01000034.1 GCF_900109735.1 Atopomonas hussainii | reverse complement strand
TTTTGTAGCGAGCAAGCTTGGAAATGTAACTCTCATCATCCAAGGCTTTTAGCAGGCCATGAAGGACTCTTTTCTCATGCTTCGTCATGACTGAAACCTAACGTTTGGTTAAGGGGCGGGCTTTAGCCCGTCCCAGTGAGCGAAGCGAGCGATTTGAACCACTAGTTAGGTGCTGCACTACGATTCTTCTTTCGAACGTACAGGTATGACGCAACAACCATGAGCAACGGAATTAGTGAAGTGATATAGCTTTGTGGAAAATATAGGCTGCCTTGCTCTGCGATGATTGCTTTGGCAAGACTTTGATCCGATGCTAAATCAATTGTTGCGCTTAAATAAAGTGCTGAAAATGCCACACCCAAGAGTAGAAACCACTTTTTCCAGAGTGTTAGAGCACTTGCCACTAGCCCGGAAAGTAGTGCCACAGTCCACATATTTGATACGGACGCGATTTTGTCAGATACCTCAGCGTTGGCGCAGGATGCGAAGAATATAAGAAGGAGTGGGATGTGGCGACGATCCATGTGGCACCTAACGTTTGGTTAAGGGGCGGCTAAAAGCGCAGCTTTTAGACGTCCCAGTGAGCGAAGCGAACGACTTGAACCAATTGTTATGCCTTTGCACAAGGTTTATTGCAGGCATGAATCGCAGCCAAGTTGAATGCTGTTGAGCTTATTAACTCTCTCGTTATTAAGTTCTGTTGCGCAGGCTTCAAAGAAAAGTTGCCCTTGGGCAGTGGGATTTTGAAACGCACTGGCACTTGCAGCGCGTAACTTGCATTCGCTTTTTCTAAAGGCAAGCCATTTTTCTTGAGAGTCTGTTAGCAGGGTATTATCCCGCTTGACCTCAGATGATATGCGCTTAAATGTTCTCTCTAGTGCCTCTTGAGATTCAGTGTAGAAATGCTGTATGCAGTTATATGTGCGAAGGCTGTCAAAGTTAAAGCACTTTTCCGTTGAGTCGGCTGAGAACTCAATGCCGCTGATGTTTTCAAAATAGTCGCTTGCGTAGGTACTTGGTGATAATGCAAGAACTGCAAGAATTGCGAGTAGCTTCATGGTTCGTTTCTTACCAGCGCATAACGTTTGGTTAAGGGGCGGACAAAAGCGCAGCTTTTGGACGTCCCAGTGAGCGAAGCGAACGACTTGAACCAGTTGTTATGAGCCATCAATTGCGCTCGGGGCAGTGCCAGACAATGCTATGCCACATGCTGCCGGATACGGTGAACTGCACCATGAGCATCTGTGATGCTTTGTAGTCAGGCGCTTTTGTGTAATTAAAAACTAATTTTGAGGAAATTTCCTCTCCGAAACTCAGTGCCTGGTGAGTGGGTGCGCTATGCATGGCTAAGCTAGAGACTAGGGAATGCCACTTTCCTTCAGAAGCTGACTTTATGTCTTTTCTCCAATCTATATATTCACAGTTCAGAAATAGATCATGAATGTAATTAGTTAGTTCTTCTTCTATTTCAGTGGGCGACACAGTTCAACCTTGGTGGTTCATAACGATTAAGCTAACGGGCGGCAAAAAGCGGAGCTTTTTGACGTCCAGCGAGTGAA
>NZ_FOAS01000035.1 GCF_900109735.1 Atopomonas hussainii | reverse complement strand
CCATCCTAACAATGCGCTCAACGCCGCTCACTTCGTTCGCTGGACGTCAAAAAGCTACGCTTTTTGCCGCCCGTTAGCTTAATCGTTAGGCGTCGTCTGAAATGGTGGTTGTAAGTGCCGTGCGCACAACGCTTCTCCGCAAGCCATTTTCAGCATCAAGTTTTGTCGGTAACGTGTCGCAGCAGAACCGCCGTTTTCGTGCAGCGCCAACCTGCTCTTCCAAGCTTCACGCCGTGCGGTCTGGCCCACGAAAACTTAGGGGGGCTTCCAGCTCAAGGTGCGTTATTTGCGCGAAGCAATGGAGTGTTTTGAACGTGATGGGAACAGTCGCAAATAACTACTTTATCGGTCTGAAGGCTGAGTGCAGCGCTCATTTAGGTTCGGCTGTTGCCTCCGGCTTCACAGCCACAACGGCACAGCCTAACAATGCGCTTAAGGCCGTTCGCTCCGCTCACTGGACGTCAAAAAGCTGCGCTTTTTGCCGCCCCTTAGCTTAATCGTTATAACCCGTTAAGAACATGAGCTCATACGAACAAGAGAACAGAAACAGATTAATAA
The DNA here is from genome assembly GCF_900109735.1 of Atopomonas hussainii. Taxonomy (GTDB): domain Bacteria; phylum Pseudomonadota; class Gammaproteobacteria; order Pseudomonadales; family Pseudomonadaceae; genus Atopomonas; species Atopomonas hussainii. The sequence continues at coordinate 1,019 of NZ_FOAS01000035.1, read as the reverse complement.
ATCTCATCGACCAAATATCCACTGATCTAAACCCTGAGGGGTGGACTCATGTAGGGTCGTTAGCGGTCGGCGGTCTTCTTTCTGTTGGCTTCTCACAGAAAGGCCCCTACCTATTAGTCGTTTCCAGCTCTGGTCGCAGCGTCATTCACTGTAAAACCGGCGAAAAAATTGAGCGCGATTACGAGCAGTACGCTGGCTTAAGCGACCTCGGACTTCATTGCCAAGGCATCGGAGTGGTTGAAGGCGAGACTATCCCACTGTGCGGGATCAATGGTGGGGGCTTGCCATTGACAAACAAAGCAGGAGAAGGTCTAGAGATAGTTTCTCCTAGGTGGCCAGAGAGCTATCTAATCCTGAGCAAGCCGTTCAAAAGCGCTCTAATACCGGGGCATCAATCTGAATGCAAAATAATCTACACAGAACACATAAGGGCTTGTGGGTTCTCATGGTGCGGAAACTATATTGTTGCCGCCTGTGGCAGCGATCTTGATTTATGGTCCAGAGTGCCGGAGTTATAACAATGCGCTCAACGCCGCTCACTTCGTTCGCTGGACGTCAAAAAGCTACGCTTTTTGCCGCCCGTTAGCTTAATCGTTAGAGGCTACTCACGCACATCGAGGCCAACAACCATGAAATACGACGATCAGAAAATTTTGGAAGTTGTTCTAGCACTGCTTGGAGTATTTGAGTTTGAGAACGGTAGGGTTTGGAAGCGGTTTGAATTCAGCGTTTTCGATGAGCTATTTGAAAAAGGCTATATCAGCGACCCCAAAGGCAAATCAGAGTCCGTTTACTTAACAGAAGAGGGTTTGCAGCTAGCTAAAGAGCTGGCTCAAAAGCACTTCTCCGTACAAGAGTAACCTCTAACTACTGGTTCAAGTCGTTCGCTTCGCTCACTGGGACGTTCAAAAGCTGCGCTTTTGCCCGCCCCTTAACCAAACGTTAGGCGGCGTGCGGGTTTTATTTGGTTTGAAGCGCCCTGCGCACAACGGAACAAGCCTTTTCAGGTTCCCGATTTG
>NZ_FOAS01000036.1 GCF_900109735.1 Atopomonas hussainii | reverse complement strand
AAGGTTTTTTGCATGCGGCTGACTCAGGCGATGGGCTTCCCGCGATTGTGCCAGCCAAGAGAGCTGCTGAGGAATAAATCAGCGTTTCCTTAGGCATAAACTACGGTGCCAATTTCGAATTGTCAGACACAGCGAAAGCAACTGCATCTATTTTTCGACAAATTGATGATAGGAAGCTTAAAAAATTTGCCTCGCTAGCTTCGGACCATGAATTGCCAAATCGAAGTGTTATTTGCGCTGACTCTGCGGGTGTGCCATTGATTAGAGCCTCAACAGAAAACTCCTCGGATAACCAAACGCCATTAACTGCTCCTGGAAATACTAAATTTATCGCGCTCTCAACAAAGCTTATGTCTCCTAGTGGATCTACAGCTGCAACCTCGGAGAGGTCTTCTACTGAAACTTCGCTTGGTTTGATGATCAGTACATCGAAGCTCATTTTTATGCCTAACGTTTGGTTAAGGGGCGGGCTTTAGCCCGTCCCAGCGAGCGGAGCGAGCGATTTGAACCAGTTGTTATGCATCGAGTAGCTCGGGATCAAACCACACGTCTTCGAAATTGTTGCCGTCGATCTGAAAGCGGTAGCCGGAAGGTAGATCAAGATAGCCGGCCACCTCTGGAAGATAGCTGCCGATGTGTTCTATATGCAACGGAGAAAAGAAATCGTCAGCTTCGGATAGCTCGGTGCCGCACCATATGTACCAGCCATTAGTGCCATTTTCTGGTTTATGCCTCAGTCCGTTAATTGGAAGCTGACCCAAGGTACTTAGAGCGATTCCAAGTTTTGAGCCGCTCTCTGGTTTTTGAGGGGCAACATTCTTCCATTCGCAGATGGTCTGTTCCTTCAGGATTTTCACGGTGTTACTCCGAAGGTGCATAACGTTTGGTTAAGGGGCGGCCAAAAGCGCAGCTTTTGGACGTCCCAGTGAGCGAAGCGAACGGCTTGAACCAGTTGTTAGGCCGGTGCCACGATGTTGACCTTTAATTAAGTTGTGACAGCTCGCAACTCCATAGTGAACCATGCTTGAGCGCAGCCGGATCTATGTTTTGGACGGTAGCCTGGAATTTAGATGCTTTTTCTTCGCCGAGGTAGGCGAGTAAGCACTCAGCTAGCTGCTGAATGCTGGAGTTAACAAACTGTTGCGTAACAAAATTATCTTCGTGATTAAGTAGCACAACGTTGCCGGATTTATTTTCTAGACAAATAGGGTTGCCGGCGCCATCACTGCCTATGACAAGAAAGCGCTTCAAGCGCGCTCGATCTTTATCAGTCCAATCGCTGCGAGAGCCAAAGCATTCATATATAGGTTGTGGGCGAGCTGCGGCCGTGAAGCTCAAACACGGAGCGGCTGACTCAGGAAGAGACCACGCTCCAAAAGCCACCATCTCGGATGCTATGGCTTCAAAGCCGAGAGCTCTTTCCTTCTGACCCCACCGACTGGCAAATGAATCCGCCATCTTTACTCCTAAGGCCTAACGATAAGCTAACGGGCAGGCAAAAGCGCAGCTTTTGACTGTCCAGCGAGTGAAACGAGCGGCGTTTAGCGCATTGTTAGGATGGCTCGT
>NZ_FOAS01000040.1 GCF_900109735.1 Atopomonas hussainii | reverse complement strand
GAAGTGATGACTTTCTAAAGTAGTTATTTGCGACTTGATCCATGCTGTCAAAACCTTCCGATGCTTACCGCAAATAACCCGCCGGCGAACCTACAAGCGGCGCCACGGAGGCTGCGCGAAACACCAACAGCTAACGACAAAACAACGCGCTGAAAAGCGGCGTGTGGTGTCGTTGTGGCGGTGTGGTTTCCGAACATTTTTCAAGCGCCCTAACGTTTGGTTAAGGGGCGGCCGAAAGCGCAGCTTTTGGACGTCCCAGTGAGCGAAGCGAACGGCTTGAACCAGTAGTTATATGACGTTGCTTGCACTAACAAGAGTTTCGCTAACCTGTGCAGAGTGTTTGGCTTTACCCTTTGTTGCAGTTACTTTTTCTGTTGTGGTTTTTACTTCGATTCTTAAAGTATAACTACTGGCGTATGGCCTGCTCTTGAATAAAGAATGAAGATATTCCACAAAATTCTCGGCAAGCTCAACGCTGTTTAGATACAAGACCTTGTAGGAAAGGCGACCTGTCGGACTAGGATAAAGCCCTTGCACTATATCCTCGTCTCTATAATGCGGATTGACCATGTTGGATGGAATCAGCTTATGTGGAATTTCCACCTTTATTGTTGCGTACTCGACAGTGGATTTGTTCGGGAAATCACCAGCTTCGCGTAGTAGTTTCATCCTTGGTCTCCGCATGACCGACTGCAATGGCATATAACGTTTGGTTAAGGGGCGGCCGAAAGCGCAGCTTTTGGACGTCCCAGTGAGCGGAGCGAACGGCTTGAACCATTTGTTAGACCTTACACCGCTACTTGGATGAACGGAAAAGCAGTTCTGAATTCTGTAAGGATAGCCTGGTTCATATGTAGCGAGTTTATAGCATGCTCTCTAGCGGGGCCGTCAAACACCTCGCGATTACGTAGGTATGCAATGCCAAAAATTGCTTCGTCCTCCTGATTTGTAAAGCTGCGGTCAGGGCTGAAGCCGATTGTTTTATAGATATGGAAGCGCGGAGCATCAAAGCTAAGCAACTCAGCTATGTAGTTTGGGTATGCTTCAGGTGACTCCATGATTTGAATAGCCCATTGCTGCAGTTCATCTGTGCTTATTGAGTTGCTTAGGTAGCAATTCACGACAAAGGCAATGGTTGATGAATTTTCGCGGGTGAGTCCGTTCATGATCTAGGTCTAACGTTTGGTTAAGGGGCGGCCGAAAGCGAAGCTTTTGGACGTCCCAGTGAGCGAAGCGAACGACTTGAACCAGGTGTTAGGCCAAAGATTGA
>NZ_FOAS01000042.1 GCF_900109735.1 Atopomonas hussainii | reverse complement strand
AACTGTCAGAAAACCGTAAAGCTAACGACAAAACAACGCGCTGAAAAGCGGCGTGTGGATTCGTTGTGGCTAGGTGGTTTCCGAGCATTATGTGAAGCGCCCTAACGTTTGGTTAAGGGGCGGCCGAAAGCGCAGCTTTTGGACGTCCCAGTGAGCGTAGCGAACGACTTGAACCAATTGTTATGCCTTGAACGATGAGGCCTGAATTCAGTCCGGAGTATAAACATAATCGAGGTAGCGCTTTTGATAGAAAATTTCCAGCGAGTCAAGAGATTCAAATAACTCTGACCAGACCTCATGCCCTTGTATTAAGTCATCAGGGTCAAGCTCATAGCCAACTTGTTCATCATGCCCTACAAAATTATTTGATATGGCGTAATCTCTCGATTCGACTTCTGCTAGCTTGTGGGCCGCAGTTGCGGACTCAGCAGCGAAACAGACAATTCGCTCCTCAAAGATATTTTTCCCATCTGCCTTAACTCCGAAGTGATAAACATTTCTTATTGCATACCATGGCATTGGGGGCACCTAGGGCATAACGTTTGGTTAAGGGGCGGCCAAAAGCGCAGCTTTTGGACGTCCCAGTGAGCGAAGCGAGCGACTTGAACCACTTGTTAGGTGCTTTCCACAAAGTATTTTGAAACAGAGGTGAGGTACGCCATTGTTATTATGGCGCCGTCAGACAGCATGACTATGCTGCTTATACCGGCGCTTAGCGGTGTCATAACGGAAAACCCCGAAAAGAAGCTAGCTATAGTCGTTGCAACCAGAAGTATGAGAAATGATGTTCGCGCAATACGTGAGAAAAAGAATAAGCCAATTGAGTTGATGAACCACGCAATGAAAAGACCCCAGTATATTGCGATATGGCTTGGAATATATGAACCGAACCCATCGGCTGAGGCTAAGTTAAGTTCATCTGGCGATAACCACAAATAATCGAAAAACGGCAGCAGCCAAAGCACTACAAACAGCGCTGTTGATATTGCCACTATATATCTGAAGATAGATTTCATATTTTGTAGTGCACCTAACGATAAGCTAAGGGGCGGCAAAAAGCGGAGCTTTTTGACGTCCAGTGAGCGGAGCGAGCGGCCTTAAGCGCATTGTTAGGATGGCTCGTT
>NZ_FOAS01000044.1 GCF_900109735.1 Atopomonas hussainii | reverse complement strand
AAAGGTTTTTTGCATGCGGCTGACTCAGGCGATGGGCTTCCCGCGATTGTGCCAGCCAAGAGAGCTGCTGAGGAATAAATCAGCGTTTCCCTAGACATCAAAGATTTAGATATTCAATCTGAAAAATTCTCCGCAAAACACTTACCCGACTCTCTCCCAGAAGAAATCAAAAAAGACATCCTTGAAAACATGAAGGACAATATCTTTTATGATATCAAAACCATTCACGCAGGAACTCAAGATCAAGCTGTAGCATTTGAATTCGATGACGAATCCGACGGCACTCAAAAACTATTCTCCTATGCAGGCCCATGGTTAAATGTTCTTGAAACAGGAAAAGTACTAATAATTGACGAGCTTCATGACAACTTACACCCAAGGTTAGTTCATTTTCTGGTGGATCTCTTTCATAACTCCGAGACTAACCAAAAAAACGCTCAATTAGTTTTCACCACTCACGAAACGTCGATCCTTAATCAAGATGTTTTTCGCAGGGACCAGATCTGGTTCTGCGAGAAAAACAAGGATCAAGCAACCAGCCTCTATCCTCTCACTGACTTTAGCCCGCGAAAAGGTAGAGAAAATTTAGAAGACGCTTATCTGTCTGGTCGATATGGTGCATTGCCGTACGTGAGACCCATTCGCTCATCGAGGGCAGGCTGATGGGGACAGATAATTTATTTCACAAGCGGAGGGCCAAAAAACTAGAGCGAAAAAAACCCTCACGAAAACTATACGAGAAAGTTTTAATTGTATGCGAAGGCTCAAAAACCGAGCCAAATTACTTTAACGAGCTAAAAGATCATTACGAGATCGACACAGCCAACATTAGAATAAGCGGCGAATGCGGCTCGGACCCCGTGAGCATTGTAAGACACGGAGAAGAGCTTTTCAGGGATGCTGCCAGAACAAGCGAACCTTTCGACAAGGTTTACTGCGTCTTTGACCGTGACAACCACGAAAACTTTGACGAAGCAATAAAATTATTAAAGTCACTTAAACCTAAGGAAACGCTGATTTATTAAGCCTCACACCAGCACCAGTGCCGATTCGCAGCGCAAAATCAGAAAACCAGCTCGATTCCCCGCATGACTAGC
>NZ_FOAS01000045.1 GCF_900109735.1 Atopomonas hussainii | reverse complement strand
CCTCGGTTAAGCGAGCTGCTTAGCCAAATTGCTCTTTAACAACCTGAATCAAGCAATTCGTGTGGGTGCTTACGATGAATGATGATCGCATGATTATCAGTAAGAGTAAGTAACTCTGTGAATTCACAATGAGTTTATTTGCGATTACTGAGCCAAGTTTAGGGTTTTCTCAAAACCCAGATTGATTTGAACTGAAGAGTTTGATCATGGCTCAGATTGAACGCTGGCGGCAGGCCTAACACATGCAAGTCGAGCGGATGAAGAGAGCTTGCTCTTGGATTCAGCGGCGGACGGGTGAGTAATGCCTAGGAATCTGCCTAGTAGTGGGGGACAACAGTTGGAAACGACTGCTAATACCGCATACGTCCTACGGGAGAAAGTGGGGGATCTTCGGACCTCACGCTATTAGATGAGCCTAGGTACGATTAGCTAGTTGGTAGGGTAAAGGCCTACCAAGGCGACGATCGTTAACTGGTCTGAGAGGATGATCAGTCACACTGGAACTGAGACACGGTCCAGACTCCTACGGGAGGCAGCAGTGGGGAATATTGGACAATGGGGGAAACCCTGATCCAGCCATGCCGCGTGTGTGAAGAAGGTCTTCGGATTGTAAAGCACTTTAAGTTGGGAGGAAGGGCAGTAAGTTAATACCTTGCTGTTTTGACGTTACCGACAGAATAAGCACCGGCTAACTCTGTGCCAGCAGCCGCGGTAATACAGAGGGTGCAAGCGTTAATCGGAATTACTGGGCGTAAAGCGCGCGTAGGTGGTTACGTAAGTTGAAGGTGAAATCCCCGGGCTTAACCTGGGAACTGCCTCCAAAACTGCGTGGCTAGAGTACGGTAGAGGGTAGTGGAATTTCCTGTGTAGCGGTGAAATGCGTAGATATAGGAAGGAACACCAGTGGCGAAGGCGACTACCTGGACTGATACTGACACTGAGGTGCGAAAGCGTGGGGAGCAAACAGGATTAGATACCCTGGTAGTCCACGCCGTAAACGATGTCAACTAGCCGTTGGGCTCCTTGAGAGCTTAGTGGCGCAGCTAACGCATTAAGTTGACCGCCTGGGGAGTACGGCCGCAAGGTTAAAACTCAAATGAATTGACGGGGGCCCGCACAAGCGGTGGAGCATGTGGTTTAATTCGAAGCAACGCGAAGAACCTTACCTGGCCTTGACATGCTGAGAACTTTCCAGAGATGGATTGGTGCCTTCGGGAACTCAGACACAGGTGCTGCATGGCTGTCGTCAGCTCGTGTCGTGAGATGTTGGGTTAAGTCCCGTAACGAGCGCAACCCTTGTCCTTAGTTACCAGCACGTTATGGTGGGCACTCTAAGGAGACTGCCGGTGACAAACCGGAGGAAGGTGGGGATGACGTCAAGTCATCATGGCCCTTACGGCCAGGGCTACACACGTGCTACAATGGTAGGTACAGAGGGTTGCCAAGCCGCGAGGTGGAGCTAATCTCACAAAACCTATCGTAGTCCGGATTGGAGTCTGCAACTCGACTCCATGAAGTCGGAATCGCTAGTAATCGTGAATCAGAATGTCACGGTGAATACGTTCCCGGGCCTTGTACACACCGCCCGTCACACCATGGGAGTGGGTTGCTCCAGAAGTAGCTAGTCTAACCTTCGGGGGGACGGTTACCACGGAGTGATTCATGACTGGGGTGAAGTCGTAACAAGGTAGCCCTAGGGGAACCTGGGGCTGGATCACCTCCTTAATCGAAAGATCACATTGTTGTAAGTACTCACACGAATTGCTTGATTCGAAGGCGAAGGCGATTGGGTCTGTAGCTCAGTTGGTTAGAGCGCACCCCTGATAAGGGTGAGGTCGGCAGTTCAACTCTGCCCAGACCCACCAATTTTAGTGGGCGTAACAGCCAGCCGAAATTGGGGCCATAGCTCAGCTGGGAGAGCGCCTGCCTTGCACGCAGGAGGTCAGGAGTTCGATCCTCCTTGGCTCCACCAACTTGCTAGATTCGCCGGGTTAGAAGAGAAGGGAAAGCACAGACAGGAAAGCTTTTAAAGTTATTAAAGCTTTGTTGTCTGGTCTTTGACCGGAACGTTCTTTAAAAATTTGGGTATGTGATAGAAGTGGCTAATTAATTATTTTCACTGATAATTAGTTAAGCCAAGGTAAAATTTGCGAGTTCAAGCGCAAGTTTTCGGCGAATGTCAAAAAGTTTACTGACTGACTCCAGATTATTTGGGGTTATATGGTCAAGTGAATAAGTGCATACGGTGGATGCCTTGGCAGTCAGAGGCGATGAAAGACGTGATAGCCTGCGATAAGCTTCGGGGAGGTGGCAAATAACCTTTGATCCGGAGATCTCTGAATGGGGAAACCCACTTAGCATAAGCTAGGTATCTTACACTGAATACATAGGTGTAAGAGGCGAACCGGGAGAACTGAAACATCTAAGTACCCCGAGGAAAAGAAATCAACCGAGATTCCCTAAGTAGTGGCGAGCGAACGGGGAGCAGCCCTTAAGCTTCTTTGATCTTAATAGAACGCTCTGGAAAGTGCGGCCATAGTGGGTGATAGCCCCGTATATGAAAAGGTCTTAGAAGTGAAATCGAGTAGGACGGGGCACGTGAAACCTTGTCTGAACATGGGGGGACCATCCTCCAAGGCTAAATACTACTGACTGACCGATAGTGAACCAGTACCGTGAGGGAAAGGCGAAAAGAACCCCTGTGAGGGGAGTGAAATAGAACCTGAAACCGTATGCATACAAGCAGTGGGAGCAGACTTTGTTCTGTGACTGCGTACCTTTTGTATAATGGGTCAGCGACTTATATTCAGTGGCGAGCTTAACCGAATAGGGGAGGCGTAGGGAAACCGAGTCTTAATAGGGCGTTTAGTCGCTGGGTATAGACCCGAAACCGGGCGATCTATCCATGAGCAGGTTGAAGGTGCCGTAACAGGCACTGGAGGACCGAACCCACTCCCGTTGAAAAGGTAGGGGATGACTTGTGGATAGGAGTGAAAGGCTAATCAAGCTCGGAGATAGCTGGTTCTCCTCGAAAGCTATTTAGGTAGCGCCTCACGTATCACTCCAGGGGGTAGAGCACTGTTTCGGCTAGGGGGTCATCCCGACTTACCAAACCGATGCAAACTCCGAATACCTGGAAGTGCAGCGTGGGAGACACACGGCGGGTGCTAACGTCCGTCGTGAAAAGGGAAACAACCCAGACCGTCAGCTAAGGTCCCAAAGTTCTAGTTAAGTGGGAAACGATGTGGGAAGGCTTAGACAGCTAGGAGGTTGGCTTAGAAGCAGCCACCCTTTAAAGAAAGCGTAATAGCTCACTAGTCGAGTCGGCCTGCGCGGAAGATGTAACGGGGCTCAAACTAGACACCGAAGCTACGGGTTCACACTATGTGTGAGCGGTAGAGGAGCGTTCTGTAAGCCTGTGAAGGTGAGTTGAGAAGCTTGCTGGAGGTATCAGAAGTGCGAATGCTGACATGAGTAACGACAATGGGAGTGAAAAACTCCCACGCCGAAAGACCAAGGTTTCCTGCGCAACGTTAATCGACGCAGGGTGAGTCGGCCCCTAAGGCGAGGCAGAAATGCGTAGTCGATGGGAAGCAGGTTAATATTCCTGCACTTCTAATTACTGCGATGGAGGGACGGAGAAGGCTAGGCCAGCACGGCGTTGGTTGTCCGTGTTTAAGGTTGTAGGCTGAGATTTTAGGCAAATCCGGAATCTCAAGGCCGAGAGCTGATGACGAGCACTCTTTTAGAGAGCGAAGTGGTTGATGCCATGCTTCCAGGAAAAGCTTCTAAGCTTCAGGTAATTAGGAACCGTACCCCAAACCGACACAGGTGGTCGGGTAGAGAATACCAAGGCGCTTGAGAGAACTCGGGTGAAGGAACTAGGCAAAATGGCACCGTAACTTCGGGAGAAGGTGCGCCGGTGAGGGTGAAGTATTTACTGCGTAAGCCCACGCCGGTCGAAGATACCAGGCCGCTGCGACTGTTTATTAAAAACACAGCACTCTGCAAACACGAAAGTGGACGTATAGGGTGTGACGCCTGCCCGGTGCCGGAAGGTTAATTGATGGGGTTAGCGCAAGCGAAGCTCTTGATCGAAGCCCCGGTAAACGGCGGCCGTAACTATAACGGTCCTAAGGTAGCGAAATTCCTTGTCGGGTAAGTTCCGACCTGCACGAATGGCGTAACGATGGCGGCGCTGTCTCCACCCGAGACTCAGTGAAATTGAAATCGCTGTGAAGATGCAGTGTATCCGCGGCTAGACGGAAAGACCCCGTGAACCTTTACTATAGCTTTGCACTGGACTTTGAATTTACTTGTGTAGGATAGCTGGGAGGCTTTGAAGCGTAGACGCCAGTTTGCGTGGAGCCAATCTTGAAATACCAGCCTGGTAAATTTGAGGTTCTAACTCTGGTCCGTTATCCGGATCGAGGACAGTGTATGGTGGGTAGTTTGACTGGGGCGGTCTCCTCCTAAAGAGTAACGGAGGAGTACGAAGGTGCGCTCAGCACGGTCGGAAATCGTGCGTAGAGTATAAAGGCAAAAGCGCGCTTGACTGCGAGACAGACACGTCGAGCAGGTACGAAAGTAGGTCTTAGTGATCCGGTGGTTCTGTATGGAAGGGCCATCGCTCAACGGATAAAAGGTACTCCGGGGATAACAGGCTGATACCGCCCAAGAGTTCATATCGACGGCGGTGTTTGGCACCTCGATGTCGGCTCATCACATCCTGGGGCTGAAGCCGGTCCCAAGGGTATGGCTGTTCGCCATTTAAAGTGGTACGCGAGCTGGGTTTAGAACGTCGTGAGACAGTTCGGTCCCTATCTGCCGTGGACGTTTGAGACTTGAGAGGGGCTGCTCCTAGTACGAGAGGACCGGAGTGGACGAACCTCTGGTGTTCCGGTTGTCACGCCAGTGGCATTGCCGGGTAGCTATGTTCGGAAGAGATAACCGCTGAAAGCATCTAAGCGGGAAACTTGCCTCAAGATGAGGTCTCACTGGGAACTTGATTCCCCTAAAGGGCCGTCGAAGACTACGACGTTGATAGGCTGGGTGTGTAAGCGTTGTGAGGCGTTGAGCTAACCAGTACTAATTGCCCGTGAGGCTTGACCATATAACACCCAAGCAATCTGAGATTGCAGTGGTAAACGAAACAAAGCCGAAAGCTTGTTGAACTCGTAATACCAATCACATACCCAATTCGGATAGACGTACGCAATACGGATATCCAACCGAATTGCTTGACGACCATAGAGCACTGGAACCACCTGATCCCTTTCCGAACTCAGCAGTGAAACGGTGCATCGCCGATGGTAGTGTGGGGTCTCCCCATGTGAGAGTAGGTCATCGTCAAGCACCTAAAACCAAAGCCCCTGAGCAAAAGCTCAGGGGCTTTGTCTTT